>NZ_CP109560.1:0-1180806 GCF_045040035.1 Streptomyces sp. NBC_01384 | reverse complement strand
CCTCCGGCAGCCGAATACTCGCTCCGCTCGTTTCGCGCGTCCCCGCGCGAATTGCCCGCCTCCGGCGGGGCGTTATGGAATTGGCCTCCGGCCATTCCATAACGTGCGTTCCTCCGGAACGAACAGCGAATGGGATTGTTTGCGTTCCTCCGGAACGGAAATGGGCTGGTTTTGTTTGTGGGTTGACGGTGGTTTAGTTGAGAGTTCGTCATATTCGTTGTCCAGGGTGAGGGTTGGGGAATCTCCGATTCCCTTACAGGCAAGCCTATTTGATTGTATTCCGTGGAATAAAGTAAACCACGGAATACCGGGAAAGGGAAATAGGGCCCCTCCGGGGCCCGAACCCCCTGGGAGGGGTGAGGGGTTGAGCCTGCCTCCGGCAGGACCAGACAGAAGAGAGGAAGAGAGAGGAGACCCCTGGGAGTGAGGGAGACACCAGGGGTGGGAGGCCGGAGCACCGGCCCACACCCCCCCCACCCCAACCCCGGGACAACCACCCCGGGGCAGCGCGACGGCCCCGCCGTCGCGCAACACACACCAGGCCGCCCCAATCCCCGACGCCGCCGCCCGACCCGCCCCCGCCCCCATTCCTCACTCATCCTTCAACCGGCGCGGGACAAGTGGCAGCAGAGGGGATGTCAGAACCCCGACCACAGGCGGAAACCTTGGTTGACCTGCGGATATGACGACCCTCCCGAAGAGGCTTGCGCAAGAGATGTTGCAAGAGAAGGCGCAGGAGTAGCCGCAAGAGAAGGTGCAAGAGATGTTGCAGGTTCGGGCGTTTCGGGTGCCTCCCCCACCCCGAGAGTGTATTATTGATTTCGTAGTCAGGCGGCAACCTGACTGAGTCTCAATCACCAACCCGAGGAGCCCCCTTGGACACCGAAACCGTTGAGGCGGCAAGCCGACTCACGATCCACATTGCTGGAGAGCACGAGGTCAATGCATCCATCGGTCTGACGCTCATTCCCCTACTCAAGATCCCGACAGCCATCGTCGAATTCAGGCACCCTACCGGCGCGCGCGTTTGGTGGGAAGGCTGGTGCGAGGCCGCCGAAATGCTCGACAGGATTTTCCCCGAGCAGGTCGACGCAGGCGAATTGCGTGAACCCGAACTCACCATCAATTCGTTTGTGATTCTGGACGACGCGCCCCGTCGCGCAAAGATCCGGGCCCGCAGCGCGGCAGCAAGCCCCGACGGAATCGGCGCACTGTCCGTCACTGTCGGGGGTCTGACGATCGCGTGCGCGTCTCGGGACGCGGTCGAATGCCAGGTTCGCGGGTGGCGCGAGGCGTACGACATGTTCGCCCGTGATGGAGGGTTCGGACTGCCGTCCGCCGACGAGGTGGCCGCGCGCGTTCGGGCCGACCACGCGCGCCACGGGGTCAACGAGCTGTCCACGGCCGCCGAGGAACAGCGGGCAGGCCGGACGCAGTGACACGCCCAGGGTGGGGCGACCGCCGGTCGCCCCACCCTCCCGCAGGCACAGCCACCAGAGAGGGGACACCATGACCGCCACAGGACCGATCGGCCAGGGGCAGCGGGTACGGATCGAGCGCCGCCCTACCCGGAGCCTGGCCGCCTACGCCCGCCCGAGGACCGCGAACCGGCCCGCCCCGTGGCCCGAGGTGTGGGAAGGCACAGTGTTGCAAGTGACCTACGAGGACGACGAGTTGACCGACGTCGAGATCTACGGCAAGCGCGAGAGCACCGGCGAGACCAAGCGCGTTGCGTTCAGCCTCGCCCGGAACGCGTACTTCCGTACGACAGTGACGCCGGTGAAGTCGTCGTAACTCGCCACGTCCGGCGGGTGATTGTGGGTTGAGAATCACCCCCGCAAGAGCGTATTATTGATTCTACGGGAGAGCGGCAACTCTCCCGGCATCAACTCACCAACCCAAGGCAGGGGAACGATGAGCGAGTACCAGGACCACGTACGGCAGAGCCTTGAAGGTCAGCACGTCGACCCGAGCGAGGATCTCGGCACAGACGAGATGCGGTGGACTCCCGCACCCGTCAGCGACGCCGTGACGGACGAAGCGATGCACACCGCCGCCGACACGGCACACGCACTGATCGACCGCGCGACAGACGCGTATCTGTCCCTCGTGGGTGACGTCCTCGGCGACGGGACACACCACATGGTGGCCAGCGCCAGCACGCCGCACGGTGAACTCACCGAAGGCCAGCAGCTCACCGTGATCGGTGACGCCCTGATCGTCGACGAGGCCGCCGCCGTCCGCGTAGCCATCGTGATCGCGGCAGCCATGGTCGGATGCTCCACCGGTGGCCTGGTCGTGCGCACCTTCGCCCCCGACGGATCGGAGTTCGTACGCGGCTGGAGGGTCCGGAACTTCTGGCTTCGGCCGCTCACCGCCGAGGACATCCGGGAGGCGTACACCGTCGACACCGAGACCGGCGCATCTCTGGCCCCGGAACCGGGCGTTGAGTACCGGCAGGCCGAGCGTGTGCCCCGCCCGGAGGCGGACGCGAGCAGCGCGAGCACCGGCCGCACCGCGCCCCGGGACAACCGGCCCCCGAACCGCCGCAACTGAGCACCATCCCGCCGGGCCGGTCGCCCGACCGGCCCGGCGGGAACGCCCCTGCCTCCCCCTGCCCCGCCATCCCGGTGTGAGCGGCAACTCACCCGGCACCAACCCGACCAGGAGAGACCCGACATGACGACGCACCCCGCCACCAGCACGACGCGCACCCCTGCCCAGGAGCCGGCCCCGACCCCTGCCGAAGTGCCGGCGCCCACCGCCCCGACCGCCGATCTGCCCCGCAACCTGGTCCAGCTCACCGCCCGCGCGGAAGCGGCCGGATGGACAGCCGCCGTCCAGACGCAGCCCGGACACTGCGCGCTGCTGCTCACCGCCCGCCAGGAGCCCAGGGAAACCGTCCTGCGGTGCGTGTGGAGGCTCACCGCCCGGGGCTACCGCTGGGACGGCGCCACCCTGGCCCGCAACGGCCAGCAGGCCGCCGAGGGCATCCCGTGGCGCGCCCTGGGGGACCTGGTGGCCGCCGAGGCTCCCACCGCCCGGACAGCGCCGGTCCTGTCTGCCTACGGGGAGCGGGACGCCTCCCCCGTGACGGCCGAGGTCGTCTCAGCGTCCATCGCCGCCGCCCCGGCGGGTGAGGTCCCCGTCATGCTGCGTCCGTGGATCAAGGCCACGGTCCCGTTTGAGCTGTACCCGTCGCGGTTCGTCGGGCGCGACTACGTCGGCGCTGACTGCCTGCTGACGCCCAAGGGCGACGACGCCGCCCCCGACAGTCAGCCGGTCCTGTCGGTGCTCCCCGCCGACTACCTCACGTCGAACGCCGCCTACCTCGAAGATCTCGCCGCGTACGCGGTCGCGGAGGGCCGCACGCGCGAGGAGGGGGCAGCGTTCGCCCGGTGGGTGATCTCGTCCGAGATCATGACTTTCGGGGTGTACGGCTCGGCGTATGAGCAGTGGGTGCGGTCGCTCACGTGCACCATGACCGCTGCCTTCGCGGTGCTCACGTACTCGCGGATGAACGGCGCAGCGCTCCGCCTGGAGTGCGGTTGCGGGCAGCGTCACCCGGGCCGCCCGTGGGAGGGCGCCACGGTGTGGAACGACGACGGGTGCCACTACCCCAGTTCCAGCGCCGTCCCCCTGGACCACGTCGCCGACCTGATCACCGCACGCGGGTACCAGGTTGCGGGTGAGTGGTCGCACGGCGACGTCGTCCGCCGGGTGCCCGTCGAGCCGACCGCCCTTCCCGGAGCGGAGACGACGCCGACCGTGGCCGCAGCGGACGCCCCGCCGTCCGACCCAGGAACGGCCGACGCGTGGGAGTCCGACGGCGGAGCCTGCCCCGGTGTCGAGCCGCCCCGCGGCCCCGAGCCCGGACCGACCGCCACCACCGCCCCGCAGGAGCCCGAGCCGACCGGAGACGCCCCCGCGGCCCCTCCCGCCGCCCCGTCGGCGGACGAGGTGGCCGAGCTGCCCAGGAACGCGCGGACGCTGGCCGAGGCAGCGACCGCGCACGGGTGGGACGTGACCGTCACGTCCAGCCTCATGCAGGGCACCTACGTACGGGCGGTCACGGTGACCGGTGCGTTCCCGGTGCGCACCGGCACCCAGGGGTTCACCGCCCGGTGCGTGTGGGACGGCGCCCGCTACTGGGGGTCCGCCTCGCAGCGCAACGGCCGCCACGGCGCCGCCTTCCGCGAAGTGCTCGCGCAGGTGCGCGACGTGCGCGCCATCAACCGGGCGGACGAGGAGGCCGGCCGGACCGTGTGGGGACGCGACGCGGCCGAGTGGCGCCGCCAAATCGCCGACGCCGTCACCAAGACCGCCGAAGTGGCGGCACAGGCCCGGTTGGAGCACGGCCAGGTGACCAGCGCCGCCACCGAGCGCGCCGGGGCAGCTCTGGCCGACGCTGAGCAGGCGCACCGCGACGCGGTCGACGCCCTCACCCGGGCCCAGCAGGCCTATAGCGCGAGCGGGGGCGAGGACGCACGGCCCCTTGCAGCGGAGCGAGACGCGGTGCTGGACGCGGGCAAGCGGGTCCGCGCCGCCCTGGAGCAGGTCAAGGACGCACCGCGCGCGACCGAGGCCGAGGCACTCGCCCTGGTGGCAATCACCGAGGGCGAGCGCGAATTGCAGGCCCAGGAGGAAGCGTGGCGGGCACGGCTCGCCGCCGAAGGACGAGAGCCCACCGCCGCCGCGTACGGGCGGCTCATCCAGATGTTCGAGGACCCCCAGCGCGCGTGGGTGTCCTGGCACGCCGAGCGCGGACGCGCCGGCGAACCCTTCCACGAGGCCTACGACCGGTGGACCGAAGAGCGGCACGGCAAGGGACACCGGTCCGCGTACACGCTGGCATACCTCAACGCGAGCGCCGCCCTGAAGGGCGCGCGCGGAACGCTGGCCGTAGCGGTCGGCACCGCCCTGGGCGGAAAGGAGGGCGAACGGCTCGTACGGCTCGGCAAGGACTGCCGCCACCGCAACTCCCAAGATGCCCTGGCCTCTTGGCTGGAGAGCGGCTGGAAGGCCGACGCCCGGGCCACCGAGTTCGCCGAGCAGCACCCCGACGAGGCGAAAGCCGTACGCGTCGCGCGGCTCACCGTCGACGGAGTCGAGGACTACCGCCGCGCCGAGCGCGAAGCCTGGGAGGCAGAGCGCGCGCAGGCCGCCGCGAACACCCCGTCCTGACACACCCCCAACACCCCCGGGCCGGTCCGGGCCCACATCCCGGACCGGCCCCCGGAGGAGGCACAGCTATGCGGATGAGCCAGCGCCGCGCGGACACGCTGAACCGCCGTGCGCGATTCCTGCACCAACACCGCAAGGACCGATCGACGTTGCCGTGCATGGAGACCGGCGGCACCCAGGTCTACGCCTACTGGAAGCGCGGCGAAGGCCTGGTGGTGTCCGTCCACCTGGACACCGGCGAGGTACCCGACGACCTGATCAGCCCGGACGGAACGATCACGCTGCGGATCACCGTCAATGGTGACTGCGTCTTCAAAGGCGACTGACACCAGAACCAAGAGAGTGTATTATTGATTTTGAAGGTGAGCGGCAACTCACCGGCCGCCAACCCAACTCGCACCAGAAGGACAGGACATGGACTACATCGACACCAAGCACGTGGCCGCCGAGCTCCGGAACCGCCTCAAGGCCTCGTTCCCCGGCGTGAAGTTCAGCGTGCGCAAGGGCACCGGTACCGCCTCCGCGTGGATCTCCGTCCACTGGACCGACGGCCCCGACACGGCCGACGTCGAAGAGCTCACCCGCCCCATGCAGGGCGCGCAGTTCAACGGCATGGAGGACCGCTACGAGTCCACCGACAACACGGTCACCGTCACCGTCAAGGGCCGGAAGGTCACCGGTAAGCCGCTGGTCGACGGCATCAACCCCCACCGGGACGTCTCCGATGACGCCCTGAAGGCCGCCGCCGTCCTGTGGTCCGAGGCCCACGACGGCGCCGAGCCCCCCACCAGCGGCATGCTCGCCGCCTGCGTCGTCGACGGCCACGTCATCCAGGAGAACTGGGCCCCGCAGCAGATGTGGCAGATCGCCAGTGACGTTGTCCTGCCCCAGCGCTGGGCCGCCGCCAAGGAGCAGACCACCGCCCAGGCCGCCCGTACGGCGGGCACCCCGCAGGAGGGCGCGGAGGGACTCACCCTCACGCACACGGACGAGGACGGAACGACCGTCACCGGTACGCGTGTGGGGGACGGCGCCGCCGACGTGCTGAAGGCTCACGGCTTCAAGTGGCACCGCAAGAACCAGTACTGGTACGCCCCCGGCAGCCGTGACCAGCAGGCCGACAACGAGTTCATGGCCGCCGTCGCCGCCGACCTGCGCGCCGCCGACCTGAGCGTTACCACGGCCGTTCCCGAGCCGACCCCCACCGCCTGAACGACACCCGACCGGCCGGGCGCCCCGGGGCGCCCGGCCCACCGAGCGGAGCCCCCATGCCCACGCATTCCCCCACTCAGCCCGCCGGCGATCGCTCGCACCCGTCCGGCGCCGCCGCCGTCGAGGCCTGGGAGACGGACGGCGGAGCCTGCGCCGGCGTCGAGACTCCCCGCGCCCCGCAGGTACCGCCGACCGCCCCCCGCCGCGCCCGACGGATGTTCACCGCCCGTTGCGCCGTTGGGGAGTTCGGCTACCGCACGGCTGACGGCCTGGCCCTGACCGTCCACCGCGCAGAGGAAGACGGCGGCCCAGCTCTGTGCGGTGCCGCCCCGGCGTGGTGGGAGTCCACAGACCCTGGACAGGCGCTGCGCCGGGTGTCGTGCCACGACTGCATCGAACTGTGGATCGAGCGGGCGGGGATCGGGCCCCGGTGGCAGGTGGCCGACTGCATGCGATGGAGGGTCTACCGGACCGAGCGCAACCGGTACGGCACGCCCGTCAGCGTGTTCGACGGCTACGTCACGCGATGGGACCGCGTCCTTGGCCACCGCCGGTGGTGCTTCTACCACTCGGCCACCGCGGCCGGTGTCCGTATCTCCGCCTATCCCCGAGAGGGCGACGAGCGCAAGCAGTGGTGGTTCCCCGCTGCGCCGCAGCCGACGCCCGCCAGCGCTTAGGGCAAAGGCGCACCGCCCCTCTCACCGCCGGTCCCGGACGGCATCCCGGACCGGCGCACCACCTCACCCCGAAAGGCGGCATGCCATGCCCGGAAAGCTCAGCAAGGAGCAGGCCCAGAAGCACAAGCAGGCGTGCGAACTGGTCGCGGCAGAGCGGGACTTGACGGAGGAGGAGCGGGAATTCGTCCTCGATCACTACCACGAGTCCGCGAACACGGGCCGCGCCCTGGACGGCGCGTTCTTCACGCCCGCCGAGCTCGCCGGCCAACTCCACCTCGTGATCCCGGGAAACCGGATCATCGATCTGTGCGCGGGCATCGGGCGTCTGGCCTGGCACGCCCGCGACGTGGTGACCCGGCACTTCGAGCGTCTGCCGCCGCGCGAGATCGTGTGCGTGGAGAAGAACCCGGAGTACGTGCGGGTGGGGCGGCGCATCCTGCCGGAGGCGACGTGGATCTGTGCCGATGTGCTGGACGTCCCGGGTATGAACCTCGGTCCCTTCGACTGTGCGATCAGCAACCCGCCGTTCGGGCGGATCAAGCGCAGCGGCAACGCCCCCGGGTACCGGGGGCCGCTGTTCGAGTTCCACGTGATCGCGGTCGCCGAGACGCTCGCCCGGCATGGGGCGTTCATCATCCAGAGGGAGTCCGCGCCGTTCCGGATCGAGGGCGGCTTTGTGCGGCAGGACTCGCCCGCGTACGAGCGTTTCCACCGCGAGACCGGGATCAAGCTCCGCCCCAGCCCCGGGATCTCCACGGACGAGTACCGCGACCAGTGGCGCGACGCCTCACCGGCCACCGAAATCGTGCTGCACAACCGCGACGAGGACGAGTTGGAGGCCCAGGCGGAGCAGGCCGAACGCGCGGAACGGGCAGCCGCCAGCAGGAAGCCCAGGCCGACGGCCCCACGCACCGCCGCCGCACCCAGGGCCGCGCAGGAGACCGAGTTCGGCGACGGCGGCGGGAACACGCTGTTCTAAAAGGAATTGATCACCCGCCATGAGAGTGTATTATTGATTTTCTGGATGGGCGGCAACCCATCCGGCACCCACTCACAGGAGGACGCACGATGACCACGATCCGCCGGAACTGGACCAAGCGCCTGACGGAGATCCGCACGGCGGCCCGCACCTGCCGCGCCTACGACACCGCGAGCGGCAACATGGTGCCGGTCGACCCGGCCCGCGCGTTCGAGGCGTGGGAGCGCACGCCGCGCGCCAGGCTCACCGAGGACACCCCCGGGCAGAAGTGGACGGTCCATGTCCACTCCAACGACTTCTACATCCTCACCACCGAGGACCCCGGAACCGGCCCGGCGGACAACGCACCGGACACTGGGACTCCCGCGCCTCCCACCGCCGCTCCGGACGCCGGACCGGCCGAGGCGCACGACCGCAGCGCGGCCCGCACTCTCGCCCGCCGCAGGCAGGCATCCGGCGTCGTGCCGGGCGGCGACCACCCGACCGGTCACGTGTCCGCCATGGCGGTCGAACTCGTGGGAAAGACCGTCCGCGTGAAACGCGCCCAGGGCTTCAGCCACGAGCAGATCCGGGACCAGTTCGAGCAGCAGCGCGCCGACGCCCAGGCCTCCGGGGAGTCTGGAAGGGTGACGGCCACGGAAACGATGCTCGCGGTGCACGCCGCCATGGAGGCCGAGGAGACCGCCGCCCAGACGCCCACCGACCCCGCCGCCGACGACGCCGGTCGAAGCCTGCTGTTCCGCATCGATTCCGTTCTGCACGAGGCCGCCGTCACCGACGATCCCACCGTCAGCGGCGACGCCATGCGGTCGGTCCCTCTGGCCGAGCCGGACGAAATCATCCACGCCTACACCCGCGCCCAGGCCCTGGCGGACGGCGTCCTGACGGCCGCCGACGCCGAGTTGGCCCGCGAGGCCGGCTTCGTGGTTCCGGTCGCCCTCACCAGTGCCGTGTGGGAGGGCTGCGTGGCCTGGAACGACGGCGACAGCGAGCGGCAGGTGCCGCAGGACGAGCGCGGACGCCTGTGGGACGTACTGACCATGGCCCGCGCAGCGATCCGGCGCGGCGGCGGGGACGGCGACCGGGTCACCGTCGACCTGCGGCGGGTGCCGCGCGACGGCCGCGCCCGGCAGGCCCGCCCGGTCCAGCTCGTGTGCGCGATCGGGCCCGGCGACCACGGCGAGCCCGTGATCACGATCATGGAGCCCCACGAGGACTGACCCCCGCCACCCGAGGGGCGGACAACCGCCCCTCGGGTCCTGGCCGACCACACCGCCACAGCTCCCCGAATGAGCGGCAACTCATCCGGCACCAACCCGTCGGAAGGGCGAACCATCATGCCGTCCATCACCTACCAACTCGCCGCAGAGGCCGAGCCGTTGATGCCCGGCGGCGGCTGGACCGTCCGCGCGTACACCGTCTCCAAGGAGGAGTGCGCCGCCCTGGAACACCCCGACGGCCGGTGCATCAAGATCTCTCCCGCACGGCGTGAGGGGTACGTCCGGGCGCGGGTCTCCTACCCGGACGCGTCGTACCACCTGACGGAAGCGCACTCTCCCAGGACCGAGATGCGCGCCGACCGGGGCGGCAGGGCGCTGGAAGAAGCCGTCCGTACCAAGCTGCTGCCGGTCTACGACGAGACCTACCCGAAGGCGCTCGCGGCCAACGAGAAGGCCCGCAAGCACGCAGAGGCCCGGGCCGCCCTTGCAGATCACCTCGTGTCCGTGGTCCCCGGAGCCGAGGTCACCCGGTCCGAACCGTCCCCCACCGTCGAGTACCGCAAGCGCGGGACCATCGAGCGAGTGACCGCGCAGGTTCTCGGCGACGGGCTCAACATCGTCACCTTCCGCTACGTCGACGACGAGGCGACAGCGGCCGTCATGAAGGCCTACGGAGACGTTCTCCGCCGCACCCCACCGGCCCCGGACGACCGTTCCGACAGCACCCGCGAGGACGCGCGATGAGCACGCCGACCGCCCGCCACCGCTGCCCCTACCGGCCGAGCGCACCGTCCTGGTACGTCCGCGCCACCCGCAGCGCCCTGCCCACGAGCCGCTTCCCCGCCTTCAAACGCCAGCAGCTCACCGGAGAACAGGTGGCCGTGTCCGTCGGCCACTCCGGCGAGGACGGCACCGCCCACGTGACGCTGCTCATAGGCCAGCATCTTGGCAAGCCGCCGCGTCCCGGACCGGCGCGCGACACCTGGCTGCGGGTGCGTGCCGACATCGCCACCCGCCTCCAGCGGGCCGGGTTCGCCGCCGTGCTGACCAAGGCCGGTGTACGGGCCACACCGCCCCGGCCTGAGCCGGTCGCCGTGCACCTGGAGCACGGCGACGTGTTCCGTGACGGGCTCGGCGCCTTGGGCCGCTACCGCATCTGGTGCCCCGAGCACCCCCATCTGACCGGCCGCCTGCAGAACTCTCACGGCCTGGGACCGCAGGTGTTCACCTACATCTACGCGACGGAGAGAGCCCGGAACCCCGTCTGGCCGACGGGCTTTCGCACGCTGCACGGCGCCGCCGAAGCGTGGGCTGCCCACATGGGCCTTCCGCCCGTGACGGTGACCGAAGTCTGACCGCCCCGGCGCACCTGCGCCTTCCCGAAGGAGACCCCCGTGTCCGACCGTTCCGCGCTCCAGCTCTACGTCTACGCCATGCCCGACGAGGACCGGGCCGCCGTACAGCTCGGTATCGACGACAACTGCCTTGAGCCGTACGACGACTCCAGCAACGGCATCGTGCTCGGGATGCGCTACCTGACTGAGGAAGTCCCGGTCGGCTCCGCGTACGACCTCGCCGTACATCTGCTCACGAAAGCCCCCGGTACGGCGTTCGAGCTGTGGCAGGACCCCGTGTTCCAGCACGCCGGCCGCTACGTGGCGCACCTTCCCAGGATCGGCGCGTACGAGGGCGTGTGCGACTCCTGCGGCTCCCCGCTCGTGAAGCTGACCGAGGTACTCGACGCCCTGCCCCTGGCGCAGGACAGCGCCTCCCCCCTCCCGGCGGACCACATCGCGCACCATGCACCGTTCTTCACCGCCCTGCGGCGCGTCCAGGCAGCGCGGCGGCCCTGACCAGCATGGTTGCCCGATATCCCCCAGGAAAAAGGGTGTTGCCCCACAGGCGCAAAGGCGTATAATTGATTTCATGGGCAAGCGGCAACTTGCTCGACACCAACCGATCGCACCAGGAGCACACGTGAGCGACACCGCAACAACAACACCGATGCAGCGGGTCACCCTGCGGCTCGGCCAGATCCGCGTCAACGAGCGCAACGTCCGCCAGGAACTCAACCTCGACGAGAAGTTCCTCAAGTCGGTTGCGGCCAACGGCGTGAAGGTCCCCGTCGTGGTCCTCCCTCTCGGCGAGGACACGTACGAGCTGAAGATGGGCCACCGGCGCTACTTCGCCGCCCGGGCCACCAAGGAGACCGAGGAGGAGCAGGACGCAGTCGAGGTCCCCGGGTACGTCCTCGACCCTTCCCTTCGGGAGGCCGGTGAGGACTTCATCGACCAGCTCATCGAGAACGACGACGACTACCGCCGTGGCCTGACCGAGTTGGAACAGGCCGACGCCCTGTTCGGTGCGGTCGGCGAGGGCATGAAGCAGGCGAGGGTCGCCGAACTCACCGGCCGGACCCGCACCCAGGTCTCCCGCGCGGTCAAGACCGCCAAGACGGTCGGCGAGCGGACCCGTTCTGTCCTCGCCGAGGCCGGGACGTATGACCTCGATCTCGAAGTGCTTGGCGTGCTGGGCGAGTTCGACGACGACGGCGACGCCGTAGACCGGCTGCTGGAGGCCTACCGCGAGGGCCGCTTCGAGTTCCAGGTGCAGTGGGAGCGCGACGACCGCGCCGAGCAGCAGGCCCGCGCCACGGTCCGCCCGCAGCTGAAGGAGGCCGGGGTACGGCTGGCCGAGGACTCCGAGAGCCTTCCGCCGACCGCCGAGCCGCTCGCCGAGCTTGACGGCCCGGACGGCGAGGGAGACGTACAGAAGGCCGAGGCGGCGGGAGAGACCAAGTCGTCGGAGCCGTCGCGCGAGTACGTCAAGGCGGGCAACAAGGCCTACCGCGCCGCCGAGAAGGCCCGGCAGGCGTGGCTCAAGGACCTGATCGGCCGCAAGAGCGCGCCGAAGCCGCTCGCCGCGTTCATCACCGAGCAGCTCCTGACCTGTCCCAAGCCGGTGGCCCAGTGGTCGGGAGACGTCGGCCGCCGCAATCTCATCAAGGAGCTGACCGGCTACAGCACCCTTGCCGAGCGCGCCAAGACGGCGACCCCGGCCAAGCTCACCCTGCTCAACTTCGCGGTGCTGGCAGCGACGTTCGAGAAGCGGATGAACGAGGTCCGGACCTGGCGCACCGACCGCAGCGCGCAGTCCTCCGTGTACGAGCTGCGAGAGATCCGTTCGGACGCCCGCACGTGGCTGACGTTCCTCGCCGAGATCGGCTACCCGCTCTCCAGCGTCGAACAGGCCGTGGTCGACGACGAACCCTTCCAGGAGCACGAGCCGGACGCGGCCGACGTCGACGGACAGGCCGACGAGGACACCGAGGACTCCCCGGACGGCGCGAGCGCCGAGGACTCCGAGGACGCGTCCTGACCTGCGACCCGGGCCGGACCACTCGGTCCGGCCCGGCCCCCCGCCTCCTCTCTCTGCGTGCCGCCCGCCCGGAAGGCTTCGCCATGCTCCGCTCCGAACTCCGTCTCACCACCGGCCTGTTCGTCGCCCAAGCCGCCGTCAGCAACCACGCGGGACTTATCGCCCGTGCCGGGCTCGCCATGCCGGCCGCGCCCTTCGGCTCCGCCGCCTGGCAGCTGCCCGCGCTGGTCGCCTACCTTCACCGCCTCCATCAGGACGAGGAGGACCCCTCCCCCGAACTCTGGCGCGCGCACACCGAACGCCAGACCGGCCCGGTGCCCCGACCGCACCGCCGCTATCAGGGCAACGGCCTACACGATCCGGACGCGGTGTGCGTGCTCGACATCCAGCTCGGCCCGCGTGACGAGGAGACCGGCTGGCCCGCCGCCGGCCTCGCCGTCATCGAGCAGGAGGAGGGTGCCTGCCCCTTCGGGCGCGTCACCCGCCGCCACGGCGCCGAGGTGATCGCCGCGTACGCCGCCGAGGAGCTGACCGCCGAGCACGCCCGGCTCATGGACCGTGCCCGCCAGCACCAGGACGCCGCCTTCGTGCGCCTCGCCGACCTGGCGCAGCGCGCGGCCGACTGGGCCGACAAGGTCCGCGCCGCCGCTCACGCCGACACCGTCCACGTCCAGGCCGAGAAGGCCCGGGCCCGCATCACCCGCTGACCAGCACCACTCACCGCCGCCCGTGGAGGCCTGCGCCATGTACGAGTTCGAGCCCGTCTCTCCGACCTACGGCATCTCCGAGACCGTCGTCGCACACCGGCTGCGCGGTGGCGAACGCGTCCGCGCCGACCTGCCCGGCGGCTACCGGCTGACCCTGCGTACCCGCGAGCTGCACGGGCCGGTCCAAGCGGCCCTGGCCGCGCCGTCACCATCTGGGCCCGCCCGGATCTGCACCGCGCGCTTCAGCGCCTTCACCCCGACGCCCGCCGTGTCGCGCATCCTCGACGCGGTCACCCGCTACGCCCCAGCCCTGCCCGACGCCCCCGATGCCCACCCGCCCCGCGAGGCCGTAGCCCGCCTGCTCACCACCGGCGCCCCCTTCCAGCAGCCCGACGAGCCGGGGCTGTTCGTCCAGTTCGGGCATGCGCAGGCCTGGCTGAACGGCCGACGGCTCAGCGTCACCCTGGGCGCCCCCGGCAACGGGCTGAGTCTCATCCTGGGAGGTCCCTGGGATGCGCCGTCCACCGCGCGCCTCACCGCCGTCGTCCTGCGGGAGCTGACCGACGCCGAGCAGCTCGCCGGGCAACTTCGCCTCGCTGCTGCCGCCCGGGCCGTGGCAGGTCCTGTCCGACCAGTGGCACCCCGACGCCGCCCTGGTCCTCCCTTCCGCCCCGCGCCAGGACCCTGAAGACCCGCTCGGCCGCCGCGTCTCCCGCGCCCTGCGCGAGCTGCGACACGGACTGCGTACGGACCAGCCGGACTGGGACGTCCAGGAGCTGGGGTCAGCCGTCGCCCTCCGCGTCACTCCGCACGACCACGCCGTTCCCCGCCTGGTCCGCACGGTGGTGGGCGACGGCGCCTTCGGCCTGGGAGAGCTGGGGAACACCCGCACGACGTTCCTGCCCACCGACCTCCCGGCGTTCCCCTGCCTGGACCCGGCTCTGATCCCGCGCCCTGTCACGGCGCCCCTGGACCTCTTCGTCGCCCCCGAGCCCGAGCGGGACATCTACGGCGTGAAGCTGGAGCTCGGCGGCTGGCGGTACGTCCTGGACGCCCAATCCGTCCTGTACGGGCCCGGCTGGTACCCGTTCCACAAGCACGTGACGCGGCGGGAGAAGGACCCCGCTTACCCGCTCAACGACCGCGAGGTGCCCACCTGGCGCACGGTTCCCGCCCCCGTGCGGATCTCCCCCGACGTCGCGAACCGCGCCTGGCGCAACGAGTACGTACAGCTCACCCCCGTCGACCACCGCGTCAAAGCGCGGCTCCAGCTGTACGCCGGGCGGGAACAGGGATGCCTCCTCGTGCGCACCGTGACGCTGCAGATCGACCTGCGGGCGATGCGGGTGACGCTCCCCGACCAGATCCCCGCTGGCCCGCTGCGCCACAGGCCGCCGTCAAGGGCGAACGGATCCTCGCTCTCCTGGCGGCCGCGCAGCAGGAACACGGTCAGGGGGCCAGCGAGCCGCATGCGGTCCTCGGGCCCTGGGACCGCGGCGACCCTCCCGGCACGGATTCCTGACGCCGTGGGAGCGAACGCGTGCCGCACCGGCTCGCCCCGCCGCCACGGCGGCGCTCAGCTCTTCGCACCACCGCCGGTCCAGGGGCGGCAGCCCCGGACCGGCCAGTTCACCAACCCACCGCCCCGAGAGGACCCTGTGATGTCTGCGTACGAACAACCGCCGCTCGATTTCGGTGCCGTCTGCCAGCGGTGGAGGAACCGTCGGCACAGCTCATCGACGACTACCTCCGGCACCTCCGTTTTGGCTGCAGCCGGGCAGAGTCGACTACCAAGACGTATGCCGGTCACCTGAAGCGGTTCCACATCTGGTGCGGCGAACGGGACATGTCCAGGGACGCAGCCGCGTTCGAGTTGGCCCGCTATGTGATGCGTCTGCGGACGACGCCCCGGCAGACAAGCGGCCGTGGGCAGGGTGAGTTGCCCGTGGACTCAACGCTCGGGCCAGCGTTGGCCGCAATCCACGGGTTCTACCTGCATCTGGCAGACATCGGGGGCGTCAGCGCAAACGCTGTCGAGGCTCTCTTCACCACGCTCCCGGCTACGAACAACCGTGCTGGGACGCTGATCGTCAAGCCACGAATCCGAGTCGACTCCCGGCCGAGCAACGCGTCCGCGCGCCCTCCGGCGGCGACGCACGATGAGTTCACCGCGCTCCTGCGCGCGGCCACAACGGCACGCGACCGCTGCATGATCGCTTTGCTCGGCGGCTGCGCCTTACGGGTCGGCCAACTGGTGTCGCTCCTGCGTGAGGACATGCACCTCGTTCCTCCAGGTCGCACGGCGCCCGGGTGTTCCTACACTCTGGGCCCGCACCTGCACCTGCGCAGGCGTGATAGCCACCCGCGGGGCGCGGCAAACAAGAATCGAGGCGCGGTCGTCCTGCCTGTTTCCGGGCCCGTGGAGATGCTGTACGCCGACTGGATGCGCGAGCGACTCGGCATCCGCCGCGCCGGGAACAGTCCGTGGGCCTTCGTCTCGTTCCCAGGACCAACCGGCGACCCGGGCGGCGAGGCGATCGGCACCCGGCGGGTGCAGGACCTCGTCGCGAATCTTGCCGAGCAGGCTGGTCTGCGCCACATCCACCCACACATGCTGCGTCACACCTTCGGGGAGACGGCCGCGAACATCGACGTCGCACGCGACGTCCTTCAGCGTCTACTCGGGCACAGCGACGTGAACAGCCAGGACACCTACCGGAACGTGTCCGACGGCAGGGTGGTGCAGGCCGCCCAGACCGTCACCGACAAGCTCTTCGGATCCCCATGACCTCCGCAACCTCTCAACCTGCTGCGGCGCCCGCCTGCGAGCCTGTGCCCGACTGGGACTACCTGGTCGCACACGGCCTTGACCGCGCCGCGCTTGAGCTGCTCTTCCCGCTCGGCGCCGACTGGCACACCCTGCGCTCCTGCGTCCACCCAGCCTGTGACCGTCCCGCGAGCAATTCCCCGTGGCTGTGCCAGCGGTGCCTGGCGGCCTGGCGCTCGGCCGGCGTCCCCGGCGATGTCGCCGCGTGGTGCGATTCCGCACCGGCTCCTCCGTCACGCCGGATCTACGGCGAGAGCCCCTGCCGGGTCGGCTGCGTCCGGCCGGCCGAGGCGAGCGGATTGTGCAAGACCTGCGCTGGGGCCCGCGCAAAGGCAGGACTCACCGTCGACGCATACTTGGCCACCCGTCCAAGGCCCCGTCAGGGATTCGGCAAGTGTCTTGTCCGCGTCTGTCCTCGTATGGCAATGCAGAAAAGCACCCGGCTGTGCAACCCACACCAGCGGCAGTGGGCCGACACGGGAAGACCCGAGCGCGCCGCATGGGCGCTCACCGCCTCTGCCATCTACACCTCGATCGACAGGGTCCCCCTGAGCGACCTTGCGCTGACGGTGCTCCACCAGCTGCTACTCGGCTATGAGGCCCAGCTCCGGGAAGGAGGGCGGATCAGCCCGTCACAGGTCAAGTCGGGTGTCCGTTGGCTGTCCGACCACTCGGTCGGCGACCTGCTCTCTGCGGAGCTCCCGAAGACCGGGGCGACCACGACCTATCTCCGTCTCTGGCAACGGACACTGCCCTATCTGGAGGCTGACCGGTAAACCGAGCACACCCGCACCCAGATCAGGCTCCGTGTGCTGAACCCCAACTACGAAGGCGGCTGCGTCGACCTCAGTGATGTACACGCGCCCTGGCTGCTGCATCTCACCCAACAACACGTGCTCCACCTGGCCGCGTCCGGCGCCTCCACCGGTCGCCTCCTGACGGCCGGCTACGCGGCCCGGTGGTTCGCCATGTTCCTGCGCACCCTCCCCGGCGAAGGACGCCGACCGAGCGACGTGGGAAGGATCAGCATGACGGCATACCTGAGCTGGCTGGCCCACCGAGCACGCGATACGAGCGACTACCAGCCGCTCAACGACGAAAATCCCGCGCGCGCCGTGATTACCAAACGGCTGCTGCCTTCCCTGACGGGGGCCGGTCCGCTTCTCGTGACCCCGCAGCGTCACTACCAGTTGGTGCGTTCGCTACGTGACATCCTCGAGCGGGGTCGGTCGTGGCTGGCCGAGAACCAAGCCGCTGACGTGCACCTTCTTGAACGCGACGTGCCCCCGTTCCCAGAGCGCGACGATACCGACAGTGAGCTGGAGGGGCGCTCCCAGGACGCTCTGCCCGAGTCCGTATTCCTCCAGCTGATGGACGAGGCCCATCTCGATCTGCTCGTGCCCGGGACCCGGCGCAATTACGTCGAGCTCGCCCTGCGCATCGGCAGGCGGCCATGGGAGGTGCGCCACCTGGAGTTCAACTGCCTCGAATGGCACGACGTCGACATCGAGGAGCCGGAGGGCAGCGTGCGACGCCGCAGATATCCGTTCATCGTCTACTGGATGCAGAAGGTGCGCCGTCGGCACAAGCTGCCGCTCCATCCCACCGACGTCGAGGTCGTCGTCCGTCAGCAGAACCACCTCCGGCAGGAATTCCCGCAGTGGTTCGATGCCGACGGCCAGCCCCTGTCCGAGCGGATGCTGCTCTTCCCCACCCCGCGCCTGCCTCGCGCCAACAAACGCGGGGAACGGCCCTACGACGGCAGTTCCATTGGCTACTGGCTGCAATCCTGGCTTGATCAGTTCGAGCTGATCCACGAGCACGGCAGCGACTTCGACAGGTCACGCGTCTTCCCGCACGCATTCCGGCACACCTACGCCCAACTCCGCGCCGACGCCGGCCTACCGCTGGACGTGCTGCAAGCTCTGATGTCGCATCAAGAGCCCTCCACGACACAGGTCTACTACCGCACGTCCCACCCCCGACGCGTGGAGGCCGTACGCGCCATCGCCGCGAAGTACCAGTTCGACCTCACCGGCGGCAGAGTGCGCCCTCGCACGGCCGGGGCAGACCTCACCGATCGGATCCGGGCAGGTGCCGGCTCCGTCCCCGTGCCTGCGGGCCAGTGCAACGAGATGAACAACGTCCGGGCGGACGGCCGCGGCTGCCCGGTGTACTACCGGCGCTTCTCCTGCAAGTTCTTCACCACCGACTTCACCCACCTGACCGAACTGCGACAGCTGCGCGCCAGCAAGGCCGAGCAGCTCGCACGTCTGGAGAGCGCCTACGACAGCGTGCTCACCCCCGGCCCTCTGAGCGCAGCGAACATAGAACTCCTTCGCCAGGAGATCAGGCAGATCGACGAGCTCATCAGCAAGTGCGAGGCGGACCTCGGCTCACTTACCACGGAGGAGAGAACAACGGTGGAGGCGTGGCTCCACACCAAGGACAACAGATTCCTCGCCGTAATCCCCGTGGCCGCCGTCCTCGCCGGGCGGCACCACGTTGACCAACCAACCGACGATCCGATTCTTCGGGCTGGGGACGCGAGTTGACGAACACAGCCAACATCTCCGCGGAGGAAGTCCCCACAGGCATCAGGTCCGCTCGCACAGCGGTGCTCGACGCCGGGCGGGCGGCGGCCGCACGACGCCGCCGTACCGACAGCGAGCAGTGCCGACAGCGCGTCCTCGACGTCTTGGTCACGATGCGCAGGAGCCGAACGCCGCTGTCCGACGCGGAAATCACCCGCCGGGCCGGAGTCAATCCGCAGTACCTGCAGCGGCACCGCGATCTCAAGGCTGAAGTCGAGGTAGTACGCGCCCATCTTGCTGGCGATCGGCCGCGGGTCGCTGCGGCAGTATCGGCCCGCAAGGAGGCCACGCTGGAGAGGTCGAGAACCGCATGCTCCTCGACCAGAACGCCGTACTCCGGCGCGACCTTGAGGAGGTGCGGGCTCAGCTCCGTGTGCTACGTGTCCAGGAACTCGGTGCCCGTGCCCGCGACGGACTCGGCGTCCCGGCTGCACGGGATGCCGAGATGGCGGAATTGCGGAAGCAGCGGGACGCCGCTCTGGCCGCCAGCCAGCGCACAGAGGCCGACCTGACGGCCCTCCGCAACGTCAACCAACGCTTGATGGTAGAGAACAGCCGACTGCTCGAGGCCGCGAGCCGACATGCACCTGCGGAGTAGCTCGGGCGGTTGGTGAGCACACCGCAGCTTCGTCTGGTCGCTCGCGGCTGCTTCAGCAATCTGCTCGCCTCGGTCGGCTCACGCGGCGCTGGAATCGGCCGGCCGCTGCGCGCCCTGGACCGGCCGGACAGGCTCGAGGTCATGGCGGTGCAGCTCCTGGCGGAGCTGGGCGAGTGCCCTGTGCAGGGTGCTTTTGACTGTGCCGGGCGCCATGCCGAGGGCGGTGGCAGTCTCGTCGGTGGACATCTGCTCCCAGTACCGCAGGATGAGGACGTTGCGTTGCTGGGGCGCCAGCGTCTTGATGATGTCCATGAGAAATGCGCGGTCGGCGTGCTGCGTGGTGGAATCCTCGACGGACGCGTCTGGCAGATGTTCGGTGGGGAGCTCTTCCAGTTTCCGGGCCCGCCACCACTCGGCGCGGGTGTTGATCATGACGCGGCGCAGGTAGGCGTCCGCGAGCTGCTTGTCCGCTATGTGCTCCCACCGAAGGTAGGCGCGTAACAACGCGGTCTGCAGTAGATCCTGGGCTGTAAGCGGGTCGGCGACCAAGCGGCGAGCGCTGCGTAGCAGAGTCTCATGCCGGGTACGGACGTACTCCTCGAAATCCGACACCGCGCCCGGGTGCTTGCTCGGGTCCATGCGGGTCGTTCCCTTCATACGTGGCGTGGGTGTTCTCGGGCACTCCCGTGTGGGCTTGGGCTTTCGGGGGCGCCGGGCGGGTCGGCCCACGACCGCCCGCCCGGCGCACTTCGTTACTGACCGCTGCACGAGGCTCGGACGGCAGGCGCATGGCCGCCCTGCTCCAAGCAGCCGTTCATGGTCTGACGCGCTGGCCGATCCCCTGCGCCGACCAGTTCGCCAGGCCAGGAAAGCGCCAGTCAGCGGAAAGTGAACTTCTGGTCCCGGGCCCCATTGCACCGCCACAAGATCAGAGGGGTGTTGTTGGCCGTCTTTCCACCCTTCACGGACAGGCACTTGTCGTGTTGGCCGCCCGCTTGCGGCTTGATCTGGCAGTGGCGCATTGAGCCGCCGCACCCGATGAGGAACTCCTGGTTCCTCTGGCCGTTACAGTTCCAGAGGATGGGCTGTGTGCCCTTGCGGTAGTTGGGGAGGTCAACGCAGAGGTTCGTGTCACCCGCCGGGTGAATTTGGTACACAAGAAGGTCGACCACTTCGACGTACCACTTCTGGTTCGACTGTCCGACGCAACGGTATTGGTCAATTTTCGCCCCCTTGCGTACGCCTCCGTGGGCGGTGATGCACGGGCCGCTGAAGTGCTCCGGCAGCCACCGGTAGGTGCCGGGGAAGCGCAGCGCGTCTTCAGCCGCGTTGGCTCCCTGTGACGCTGCGGCGGCGGGCGGGTCCGCCTGAGCGGGGACAGCCGCAGTCAGGCCGCCAGCCATGGTGATCGCCGTCGCGGCGAGCGCGAGCCGCTTGTGTACCTGCATGATCCGATTCCCTTCTCCTCTGATTTTGACTGACTGTCAGAACGCGCCGGGGCGGGGCAGTTCCACGGGGCTGGCCCAGCCCTGCAGCGGTGGGACTCATCGCTTACAGAAAGCCCAGACCGTCCTGTTCACGACCGGTTGTCTGCCCCCGGGGTCGCTGGCGAGCGAGGTGGTAGCCGGCGGTCGGTTCCGCGCCGACCTGTCCAGCCCCGTTGGCGCTGTGTCGCAGTGTGGGCGGCGGTGCGAACGCAGGGACGCGAACACCTCGGTGTACTTGGCGTCCTGGATACGGCGGGGAACCCAAAGCGGAACGGCGCCGATAGAGGCCGCCGGGCAAGAATCAGGCTCGCCCCGCCGAGCCTCTGCCCGGCCGCGGCGGTCGGTCGGCCCGTCCGGATCTCACCCGTCAGTAAGAGCCGGTGCGGGCGTACATTTCGTGGGGGTCGTCACCGATGTAGGACCAAGCGGTGGCGAAGCCGGTGGTGTTCTTGTCGTTGAGCATCGGCGAGAGTTCTTCTTGGGTGCCGGTGGTGTGATTGCAGGTGTAGTGCTTCATGTCGCTGTTGCGCCAGATGTTGCATCCCTTGCCCGTCCACTTGTCCGTCGGGACGTTGGCGTCGACCATGGCCCACACGGTGCGGCAGCCGCGGCTGTACCACAGCGACGCGGTGACCGACACGTGCTGGTGGTAACGCGAGCTGTAGTACTTGTCGGTCTTCTTGTGAACGATGCGTCCGGTGCTCGCGCAACCGGTGTAGATGGGGTCCTTGCCGTCCCACTGGCGGTTGGCCGCGTCGGCGGGGCCGGTGAAGACCAAGGTCGTGCCCGCCGCCAACGCGAGAGCGGCCACCCCGATCGACTTGAGTGCGCGCATTTCGTCTCCTTTCTCGATGCAGTGCGAGAGTCACCGGACGAGGCTCGGAGTGAGAGCCTCTGCCAGTGCTCGTTGCTGTCACGCCATCGAGTTCAGCGGTCCGGGGATTGAATGGGCAGCTGGTTCTGCCACCCTGATCAATGGCTGGACCGCTGGTCACGGGCACCGCATGGAGACGCTGACCAAAGAGAGTGCATTTGCTTTGCCTTTCTGCCGCGGGCGCGCGTAGCTTCACGAGTCACAGAGCCGCGTCCACGGGGGAAGCGGGGCAACGGGGGTGTTGGGGATGGCGGGGCGTCCTGAGAGCCCACTCGATCCCAGTGCGGGACCGGTGGCACGACTCGCGGCCGAGTTACGCAAACTCCGTGCGGAGGCCGGGAGTCCGACCTACCGGGTTATGGCGCAGCGCACAGGTCAGGGGGCAAGCACCCTGTCGCAGGCAGCTGCGGGAGAGCGGCTGCCCACCCTGCCGGTTGTTCTTGCATATGTGCGTTCCTGCGGCGGCGATCCGGAGGAGTGGGAGGAACGGTGGCGTGAGGCGGCCTTGGAGGCGGCGGCGGAGCCGCGCACCGGGGACGAGAGCGCTGAGCCCCCGTATCGGGGGCTGGCCCGTTTCGAGCCCGGCGACGCCGATCTGTTCTTCGGCCGCGATGAGCTCACCGACCGCCTGGTTGAGCTGGCGCGCTCCGGCCGGTTCACTGCTGTGTTCGGTCCGTCGGGCAGCGGCAAGTCCTCTCTGCTGCGCGCCGGCCTCATCCCACGCCTGCGCAGCCCGGAGACGGCCGGTCCGCAGCCGGCCGCCGTGCGCATCCTCACCCCCGGCGAGCATCCCCTGCGCGTTCACGAGCAACGGCTGATACCGAAGGACGCCGACGGTGAGACGTGGCTGATCGTCGACCAGTTCGAGGAGCTTTACACCCTCTGCACCGACCCGGCCGAACGCAATCAGTTCATCGACCGCCTCCTGGCCGCCACCGACCCGGCATGCCGGCTGCGCGTCGTCATCGCCGTAAGGGCCGATTTCCTCGGCCGCTGCGCCGAACACCCCGCCCTCACTGCCGCGTTACAGGACGGGACCGTGCTGGCCGGCCCCATGAGCCGCGACGAGCTGCGTGAGGCCATCGTCAAACCTGCCCAGGCCGCGGGGGCGATCGTGGAACGTGCCCTGACCTCGCGCATCCTCGACGACGTCGAAGGCGAACCCGGCGCCCTGCCACTGATGTCCCACGCCCTGCTGGAGACCTGGCGCCGCCGCAAAGGCCGCGCCCTCACCGCGGAGGCCTACCAGACGGCTGGCGGTCTCGACGGTGCCATCGCCCGCACCGCCGAAGACGTTCACGCTCATCTGACCCCGTCGCAGGCTGACCTCGCCCGACGTATCTTGCTGCGCCTCATAACCCCGGGCGAGGGAACCCCCGACACCCGACGGCCCGCCCCTCGCACGGAACTCGACTTCGGTGACCCCAACGACACGACAACGGTCCTCGAACACCTCGCCCGCGCCCGCCTGGTCACTCTTGACGAGGAGAGCGTCGAGCTCGCACACGAGGCTCTGATCACAGCGTGGCCGCGTTTGAAGGAATGGATCGACGAGGACCGTCAGCAGTTGGCCCTGCACCGCAGGCTTACTCAGGACGCCCGAGCATGGGACGACCTCGGACGGGATGCCGGTGCGCTGTATCGAGGTGTACGCCTGGTGACGGCCGAGGATGCCTTCGCCGCATGGCGAGCCGTTGAGCTCACCCGTCTCGAGCAGGCTTTCCTCGCCGCGAGCCGCGCGCGTCGCGGCGCAGAACTCCGACGGCTGAGGGCCTTCGCTGGTTCACTGGCGGTGCTGTTGGTGCTCGCTCTGGTGGCAGGTGTGATCGCCTGGCAACAAAACGCGGTCAGCGACCGGCAGCGCACGCAGGTTGCTGCCCGGCGGGCCGCCGCGGTCGCCACCAGCATGCGCTCCTCCGACCCGGTGAAGGCGCTGCAGCTCGCCGTTGCCGCCTGGAAGACCAGCCACACGCCCGAGACTCGCTCCGCCTTGCTCGGCGCCCTGACCCAGCGAGAGGGAGCGCCTTTTGTCCCACCCACAGACGCTGACTCCGAGCAGTTCCTTAGTGCTGACGGCCGCGTCCTGGTCTCCGCCGGAGCGCACCGGGTCACAGAGTGGGACGTAGCGACGCGCAGCAAGATAGGCACCTTCAAGGGCCTAGGGGACCAGGTCAACAACCTTGGCGACATGACCCCCGATGCGCAGACGCTGACGATCGAGGTCGACGCGACACGCACCAGGTTATGGGACATCCGGGAGGGGCGCCTTCGCGGACCGGTCATGGGACCACTCGTCACCCCTCGCTGGTCCGGAAACCAGTTCAGCGCAGACGGCCGGACGCTGATCGTCGCCGCCAACGACCGGATGGAATTGTGGGGTATGCAGCCCCAACGACGTCTGTTCACACGACGCACCTCACGAGACATCGCTGACATGGCTGCCAGCCCAGATGGCCGCTTCGTCGCCCTCTGCCCGCAGAACGGCTCCCTGGAACTGTGGGATGTGCGGCGACACAAGCGGATTCCCAGCGGCTGGTTCCCGAAAAGATTGTGCGCGAGGGATCCTCAAAACACCGCTCGGATGGAGTTCAGCCCTGACAGCCGCTCACTTCTGGTGCCGGATGAACAAAGCATCCAGCGGTGGGATACTCCATCGGGCAGGCAGCTCTCAGCCCTCCCGCAGCCCTCGCTGAATTCCTTCGCGTTCAGTAAGGATGGGCGGTTTATCGTCAGCGCCGGAGCCAGCGAAATCCTGCTCTGGCGAGTGAGCCACCCGGAAGCTCCTGTATTGCGGCATCCACTGGTCACTGCGTCCGCGAGCGACCTACATCTGGATATGGAAACCCGTCAGATCCGGTACGTCAGCGATAACCTGACGGCGGCCACCATTATCAACTCGCTTGATGTGGGCCCAGCAGCAAGTCCTGACTGGCATAAACAGGATGCCAGTTATGCGGTCTTCAGCGTAGACGGCAACACCATGGGCCTCGCGTGGAGACACGGGGGTAATGAACACTTCGAGTTGCGGGACGCCGCAAGCGGGCGAGTGATCGCAACCCTGCCGGAGGTCGTTCTGCCGCCAGATACCGAAGGAGTTGAGCTCGTGGAGCTGATGTCGCTGAGCAGGGACGGGAGGACATTCGCCTACGGGATGGGGAGCGACAGCAGCGGGCCTTCATATCCCAATACCGTCCGGGTATGGGACGTCCCAGGCCACCGGGAGATCAACCACTTCACCACAGTCAGAGCGGACTCGGCCTCCGGACTCTCGGGAATGCTGCTGAGCCCGGACGGGAGAAAGTTGATGACCACGGAGCTTCAGTACAACGGCGTCACCATCCGTGACGTGCGGCGTGGGAAAACCATCAACACCCTTCACTACACCAAGAACGGAACCACAATGGGCGCAGGCGGGGAGCTGACGGCCGTCCGCCCCGATGGGGGCCTGCTGCTCACCAACAGCAGCAAGATGATCAGTTCGCCTTCCGGTAAGGAGGCGCTTGACCAATTCGGCGACGGGAACGACGTATACGCGTTCAGCGCGGACGGAAAATACCTCGCGGCCGACGACGGGGACGGCCGAGTCACCCTGTGGGACGGAGAACTTCACCGACGTCTGGGGGTGTTGACCGGCAGCTTCAGCAGCGGCCGACGCGACGACCAGGAAGAGGTTGCCGCACTGGCGTTCTCTCATGACAGCAGCACATTGGCTGTAGCCGGCTCACAAGGCACGCTGCAGTTGTGGGATGTGGCGTCGCACCAACTCCTCGGCTCATCATTCCCCACTCCAGGCGACGGGATCCTGTCCGTCGCTTTCAGCCAGAACGACACCACCATCTACACAGCCGGTGAACACGTGTCCTGGCAGAAGAACGTGATCGCCCTAGAGCAAGTGGCAGCCACCGTCTGTGAACGTGCTGGGGGCCCGCTGTCCCGGACGGACTGGAAGACGTACCTTCCCGAAGTGCCCTACCGCAGGACCTGCTGAGAACAGGTTCTGGGTCGGCCACGCGGCGGGGGCGCCGATTCGGAACAGTTTCCCAAGACCCAGCCTCATGGCCCATAGGCACCGCCGCGAATAGGCGACACCTCACTCTTGGCGGCCTCACGGCGTGCTCAGACAGTCCTGACCGGACTCCCGGCAAGAGCCACGCACTCCAGCAGCACAGCGCCATGCCCCCGCCATCCAGCAGCCCGGCCGTCGGTGCGGGCGAACCGCCGCAACGCCGTGGGTGGCTGTTCTGCGGCACCTCATGCACCGAGTCGGCTCGTTTTCAACATGAGGCCCTACGGCCTCCAAGGGCACACCTGTCGGTCTCCCCATTGACTCTGGCGCTCTTCGTGCTCCGTCTCCTGCCCGTCCGCTTCGCCGTCGCCGGTGCCCGCGCGGCCACTCACCTGCCGGGCCGAGCCGCCCCGCCCCGCGAAGCGGAAGGCACCTTCGCCGCCGTACGCTGTGCCGCCCGGCTCTGGCCCGGCCGCGCCGCCTGCCTGGAGGAATCCCTGGCCGCGCACTTCGCGGCCGCGCTCACCGGGCGCCGCGTGCGCTGGGTGATCGGCGCCCGCTTCATCCCCCAAGGGGCCCACGCCTGGATCGAAGCCGGCACCGCGATCATCGGCCAGGCCGAGACCGACCGCGTCTGGCCTTACGTCCCCGCTCTACAGGTGGAACGTTCGAACTGAAATTCGCCACCCCTCGCCACCACAACCACCCGTATGGGTGAGGCGTTGCCCAGGACGTGACAGACACCGCGCACCGCAGCGCTACCCGCGAGACCCCTGCAACCCCGGCGCCGAGGCACCGGCTTCGGCTGCCGTGGCCACGCCGCCGCCCCGCCGGCGGTGAGGTCATCCCGCAGTACACGGTCAGCGCCGAGCGCCACGACAACGCCCTCGCTGACGGCTTCACCACCATCGCGCGACGCCTTCCCGCCCTGGCCACGACCGCGCTGCGCTTGGCCTGGGACGCCGACCGGCGCGCCGTCCTGGTCACCGCCGTCCTGCAGCTGGCGACCGGCGTCATCACCGCGATCGGCCTCTACGCCACCCGCGGCGCCCTCGCACCGCTGCTCGCGGCCGGACCGACGGCAGAGCGCATCCAATCGGCGCTGCCCTCGCTCGCCCTGATCACCGGCGCCGCCGTCGGCCGCTCCCTGATCGCCGCCACCACCCTGGCCGTCACCGCCCGCATCGGCCCGCGCGTCGACGCGATCGCCGAACTGCGCTACCTGAACGCCGCCGCCCGCGTCCCGCTCGCCACGTACGACGACCCGGCCTGGTGCGACCACAGCGAGGCAGCCAACCGGGCCTCCAAGGACGCCCACTTGATGACCGACGCGCTCACCGCCCTTGCCGCCGCCCTCCTCGGCCTGCTCGCCGCCGCCGGCATCCTCACCGCCCTCCACCCCGTTCTGCTGCCGCTCCTGCTGCTTGCCGTGATCCCGCGCGGCGCGGCCGCCGTCCGCGCCGCGCGCGCCGCCCACCTCGCCGAGCGGCACACCCTCTCCGACCGCCGCCTGCGCCACAACCTCATCTACTGCACCGCCGGCCGCGCCACCGCCCTCGACGTCCGGGCGAACACCATGCGCGGCTGGCTCCTGGATCAGTTCACCACCGTCACCGACCGGCTCACCGAGCACGCCGCCCGCATCGGCCGGGCCACCGCCCGCTACCAGCTGCTCGGCGACACGATGGCCGGAGGAGCCGCACTCGTCGTGTACGGCGCCCTGCTCGCTCTGGTGCTCAGCGGCCACATCCCGGCGGCCGCGGCAGGCACCGCGTTCATCGCCGTCCAGACCTGCCGCCTGCTCCTGGGCCAACTGGTCACCGGTATCAACTCCACTTACAAGACCGGCCTCTACCTCGGCGACTGGGCCGCCTTCCTCACCGACGCCGAACGCCGTGCCCAGCTCCCCGCCGAGCCCGTCCCGGTGCCCGACCGCCCGGCCGTCATCGCCGCGCACAACATCACCTTCCGCTACCCCGGCAGCGAACTGCCCGTGCTCGAGAACATCAGCGTCACCGTGCGCCGCGGCGAGGTCCTGGCGATCGTGGGCGCGAACGGCGCGGGCAAGTCCACCCTCGCCAAACTCCTCGCCGGCCTCTACACCCCCACCACCGGCACGGTCACCTGGGACGACGTGGACCTGGCCACGGCCGACCCGGAACAGGTGTGGTCCCGCCTCGCGCTGTTGCCCCAGGACATCGCCCGCTGGCAGGTATCGGCCCGCGAGAACATCACCCTCGGCCAGGGCGACGGAAACGACGAGACCGTGATGGCCGCGGCCCGCGCCTCCGGAGCCGACGACGTCATCGCCCGCCTGCCCGACGGCCTCGACACCAACCTCGCCCCCTCCCAGTGGGGCGGACGCGACCTGTCCGGCGGGCAGTGGCAGCGCCTGGCCGGCGCTCGGGCCTTCCACCGCAAGGACGCACCCGTCCTGATCTGCGACGAGCCGACCTCCGCCCTCGACCCCCGCGCGGAGGAAGCTGTCTACGACCGCATCCGCGCACTGAGCGAACGGCGCACCGTCATCCTGATCACCCACCGCCTTGGCTCCACCCGGGCCGCCGACCGGATCCTGGTCCTGGACGGCGGACGCCTTCTGGAGGAAGGCACCCACGAGTCGCTCCTCGCAGCCGACGGCGAATACGCCACCCTGTGGCGCACGCAAGCGCGGACCTACGCCGGCCAGCCCCAAGGGTGAAGCCCTCCACGGCCCCGCTGTTCCGGCGAGAGCCCTCCGGCACGGGCTCTACGCTGGTCTCCGTTGCAGACATCAGGAACACCCAGGCGTTCAAAGCCCTCGCGGCCCAGACCGAGGCCGAACTCCTCACCCGCGGGCTCGACGTCGTCTCCGTGGCGGTAGCGAACGCCCTCGCCCACAACGTGACCATGGTCGCGGACCAGCTCGGGATCCAGCCCCGCTCCGCCCTGCGCTACATCGAACCCTCTGCGGTGGCGGACCAGATCGCCGAGACCAGTACCGTGGACACCGACGGCGCCCACACCATCCACGGCGTACGGCCGGTCCGCGTCGACGACCGTACGGCCTACATGCCCGGCTGGGTCTGCTCCCGCCCACTCATGGCCTTGGCTCAGGCAGTCAAGTACCCATCCAACAACGGCGATTGCCGTACCGTGCAGCACGCCGTCGACCTGATCTTCGAGATCGGTCTCGCGATCGGAGTCGAATCCGAGAGCGACGCCGCTGGTCTCCCGCTCGGGCTGCTCGACGAGGCCGCCGAGATCATCGAGCGGGTCGCCGACCGCATCGAGAGCAACGGATGGAGCGTCTGTCCCTGCGGCGAGGAGTACGGCCAGGGCGAGGCCGACACGAAGGTCCCCGACGTCCTGCGCAGTGACGCCGACCTTGTGCGCAAGATCCGGGCCAAGGCCGACCAGTAGGGAAGCACCGACGCCGGGCACCCCGCTCAGGGCTTGCAGCGCGATGTACTCCCGGATCTTGCCGGGGCATCGGGAGCGGGTCCGCTTTATTGCGGGAAGCGTCGCAGAGTCCGCGCTCCGTCCCTCGGCGGCGCCGACCAGCCGAACTCGCTCGCTCGGCCGCCCTCAACGGGTGGCTCACGCACGGGTTCCCGCCTCATGTCGTCCGAGAATCCGGGAACTCGCGCGCTTCCGACCGAGCAATGTCCAAGCTCCGTAACGGCGAGCGTGGACGAGGCGGTGTCGAGCGGCGCCTGATCGCCCTCGGTGCCCGATCCCGCGAGGCCAGCGAGCCGGGCCGGGCATGGCTGCAGGAGGCCTTGCAGACCGTCGGCGCGAGGGTCGTTTCCCACGGGGGCAATCACCGGTACGCAGCCTAGGCCGCGCACCGGCCGGCCGCTTACCGCCACCTCCTACCCGTACCCGAAGGCCGACCAGTCGGGTGCGATCGCATGAACGCCCTACCCCGCCCCGGCGGAGAGGACGTCGAACTGGTCATCCACTGGGGCGCGGGGGTCGACTCGTCGGCGTACTTGGTGAGGATGCTGGAGGACCCGGCCGCTCACGGAGTCGACTTGGACCGCACCATGGTGATGCACGAGCTCACCGGGGACGAGTGGCCGGCCACCCGCGCCCACGCGGATATCGGTAAGCCCGGCTATTGGAACTTGCGGAAATGGGGACCTTGCTGACGCACCGCGGGCCACGCGGCCGACAACGGGTGCCGCTCGGATGCCGGCGCGCCGACAGCCGGTGTGGGGGTTCGGGTAGTCCTCGCCGCGCTCGCGGAGTTCATCCGTGAGCTGTCGGCGTCACCCCTGGCACTCACTGCAACCACATCCCCGACCTGCAGGAACTCCGCGCCTCCGGGCGGGTTCCGAAGCAGCTCACCGCCAGCTGACTGCTACCGTCGAACTCTGGTCCGACCAGCCCCAGGGGCGGCTTGTCCGGGGCGGTCGAATTCTTCGCGGATCCGCTGGGCTTCAGGCCGGATCGTGCATCCGCGGGCGTGGTCGTTGATCAATCCCATGACCTGCATGAACGCGAACACCGTGGTCGGCCCGACGAACTTCCAGCCGCGCTTCTTCAGATCTTTCGACAGTGCGACCGAGGCTGGGGAGGTCGACAGGGTCTGCGGCTCGGCCAGGTCGGCTGCGTCGGGTTCATAGCGCCAGACGAACGCCGCCAGCGATCCCTCCCGCTCGACCAGCTCCTCGGCCCGCCGGGCGTTGTTGATCACCGCCTCGATCTTGCCGCGGTGCCGGACGATGCCCGCGTCGCCCAGGAGGCGCTCGACGTCGCGCTGGTCGAATCGGGCGACGGCAGGGATCTCGAAGGCCGCGAAGGCGGAGCGGAAGTTCTCGCGCTTGGCCAGGATCGTGCGCCAGCTCAGCCCGGACTGGAAGCCCTCCAGGCTCAGCTTCTCGAACAGGCGCTGGTCGTCACCGACGGGGAAGCCCCATTCGGTGTCGTGGTAAGCGAGGAACTCCGGGGCAGTTCCGCTCCACGCGCAGCGCGGCGCGCCGTCGGGGCCAAGGAACGGCGCTGTCACAGCAGGAAGCTCAGCCGCTCGTCCGCCATGCCAGGCGCGATCTCGATGACCTCCGCCGTGACGACGTCCTGAGCGACGAACGGGTCCTCGTCGACGCGCTTGTGCAGCTCCTCGGGCGAGGTGTTGTGGGCGAGGACCGCGCCGCCGAGGCCCGGCTGGATGCTGCCGACCAGCAGGAAGACCCCGTCGTCCAGGCCGCGCTTGATCCACTCTTGATGGCCGGCCATGTGCTGGCCGGCGGCGGCCTTGTTGCCGGAGAACCGAAGCAGGACCACGAACATGCGATCTCTCATTTCTCGTAGGTGTGCAGCCAGTCGCGCATCCGCTCGACTTCGCACTGGATGAACGCCTCGTCGCGGAAGGCGTTGGCCATGACGGCGACGCCCTGGCTGAAGGCGAGCACGTGCATCGCCAGCTCGTCGGCCTGCTCGGCCGGCCCGAGCAGCGCGAACTGATCGCGGAGCCACGTGCGGAACAGGGCGAACAGGCGGCCGGCCTGGCCGAGCATGGCGTGCTCCAGCTTGGCCAGCTCCGTGGTCAAGGTGCCCACGGGGCAGCCGTAGTCCTGGATGTCGGCGCGGTTGGTCAGCACGATCTCGATGTACCGCATGATGCGCCCGGCCGGGGTCGGCGCTTCGGCCTCCCACTGCTCCAGCATCCGCCGGGTGTCAGCCAGGCGGGCATCGATCACCGCGTCCAGGATCGCGTCCTTGGACTTGAAGTGGTAGTAGAAGTTGCCCCGCGACAGTCCGACGGCTCCGGCGATGTCCGCGAACGAGGTGTGCTCGTAGCCGTGGTGGTAGAAGAGCCGGTCGGCCGCCGCCACGATCTGTTCACGGGTCGCCACAGCGGTCACAGTGATCCCCTCACGTCGTAGGACAGTCGACCTAGAGCCACAACGTAGGTCAGCCGTCCTAGATCGTCAAGCCGTTGACATCGCCGGTGCGAGCACCCAGCGTGACGGCGCTCTAGGACAGCTGTCCTACGATGTTCGCCGCAACGCTGGAGCTCCGCATGCCCCTCGACTTGTTCGCGCCGTTCGACCTGGGCGGCCTCAAGCTCGCCAACCGGATGGTGATGGCGCCGATGACCCGCAACCGCGCCGGCGCCGACGGGTGCGTTCCCTGATGGTCGCCCACTACCGGCAGCGCGCCACCGCGGGCCTGATCATCGCGGAATCCACCACCATCTCCCCCCAGGCGCTGGGCTACCCCTTCACGCCTGGCCTGCACGCCGGCGCCCACGCGGCGAGCTGGCGGTGCCTGACCGAGGTGGTCCACGAGGAGGGCGGCCGCATCTTCGTCCAGCTGCAGCACTGCGGCCGCGTCTCCCATCCGAGCCTGCTGAACGGGCAGGCGCCCGTCGCCCCCTCGGCGCTCGCACCCGTCGGCCAGGCCATCACATACACCGGTCCGCAGGACTTCGTGACGCCCCGCGCGCTCGAACGCGACGAGCTGCCGGAAGTCGTCGTGCAGTTCCGCCGCGCCGCCGAGCTGGCGAAGCAGGCGGGCTTCGACGGCATCGAGGTCCACGCCGGCAACGGCTACCTGATCGACCAGTTCCTGCGCGACGGGACCAACCGCCGCTTGGACGCGTACGGCGGCAGCGCGGCCAACCGCATGCGCCTGCTGAACGAGGTCCTCGACGCCGTCTGCGAGCAGTGGCCCGCCGAGCGGGTGGGCGTGCGCCTGACGCCGGAGAACGGCTTCAACTCGATGTCGGACTCCGACCCGCAGGGCCACTTCGAGTACTTCCTGGGGCAGCTGAGTGCGCGCGGCCTGGCGTACGCGCACGTCCTGGAGGGCGACATGACGACGAAGACCGCATCCGTCGACTACCGCGCGCTGCGGACGAGGTTCACCGGCGCGTACATCGCCAACAACGGCTACGACCTCGCGCGCGCCCAGGCGGCGGTGAACAGCGGGCACACCGACCTGGTCGCCTTCGGCACGCCGTTCCTGGCCAACCCGGACCTGGTCCACCGCTACCGCGACAACCTGCCTCTGGCCGCAGCCGACCCGACCACGTTCTACGGCGGAGGGGAGGCCGGCTACACGGACTATCCGCCGCACCGGGGCGACGGAGCCCAGACACGCGCCCTCGCGACCGCGGCCGATGTCCAGCACGGCATGCCACCGCACCTGGCTCTGCAGGGCCTGCCGCCGGTCGGCTGACGCGCCTGCCGACCTCGGGCCGCTCGGCCGGCTCCACCGGGGTCGCCGGCGCGCCGGGTTGGGCGGGCCGGCAGCAGGGCACAGCCGCCGCCAAGCCGGCAGGCCGTTGTCGGTCGGCGCCAGGGGCCGTCCCGCTGCTGGGCTGCGAGATGGTGCGTCACTCACTTCGCATGGTGAGGCGCCCGGCGGCTTCGAGTCGTGCGAGGCGGTCGTGCTCCCGATCGGCCCACTGCCGTACCCGGTCGGGATCGAGCGCGGTGCCGTGGCCGACGTGGAGCGCGGTGGGGTTGAGGGCGAGCATCTCGCGGAGGCTGGCGAGGTTCTGCCGGGGGTCGTCGTGGAAGGGCGGGTTGGCGGGCCTGCCCGGGATGAGGCCCATGAAGGAGCCTGCGATCAGGTCGCCGGCGACGAGGCCGCCGTCGTCGGTGAGGACCGAGACCGATCCGGCGGTGTGGCCGGGGGTGGGCATGATGCTCGCGGCGAGGCCGAAGTCCTCCAGGTTCGTCTCGCCGCGAATCAGCACGGCGGGTTCGAAGGGTTCGGCCCGAGCGTGGAGCTTCTTGTTGTGGGCCATGATGCGGCCCATCGGGCCGGTGGGCAGGTACGGTTCACGAACCCGGCCGGAGCGGTACTGCCCGAGGTCGGCGACGTGGCCGGCGACGGGCGCGCCGGTGAGCCGGTGCAGTTCGGCGGCGGAGCCGAAGTGGTCGATGTGGCCGTGGGTGATGACGATAAGCGAGACGTCGGTGGGGTCGACGCCGTGGGCGGTGATCTGGTCGTAGATCTTCTGGCCGCTGCCGGGGATTCCGGCGTCGACGATGACCGGCCGTCGGCCGAGCAGCAGATAGGCGTTGACGTTGTGCCGGCCCATGACCGGGATCGGGACGACCTTCGTGCGGGACACGGTTCTCCTCGGAAGTGTGCTGGTCGATGCCACGCTGTGCGGGCATGGCGAAGCTCGGCCGGGCGCGAGCGCGCCCGGGCAGGCGGTGCGGGTCAGAAGCGGCGGCGGTACTCGGCCGGGGTGGTGCCCAGCCGCCGCCGGAAGACGCGGTGCAGCGTCTCCACGGAGCCCAGGCCGCTCGCGGCGGAGACCTCGGGCAGGCTCCAGTCGCTGTCCTCCAGCAGTCGCCGGGCGGCCTCCAGCCTGGCCTCCTCCACGTAGGCGGCCGGTGTCGTGGAGGTCCGCTGCTGGAACAGCCGGGTGAAGTGACGCGTGCTCAGGTGTGTGCGGGCCGCGAGGGCTTGGAGCGAGAGATCCTCGGTGAGGTGTTCGTCGATCCATCTGCGCAGCTCGTCGATCCGGTCGTCCGAGGAGCCCTGGACGGAAAGCGGCACGCTGAACTGGCTCTGCCCGCCGGAGCGTTTGACGTACATCACCATCATCCGGGCGGTCGCGAGCGCGAGGTCCTGGCCGTGGTCCTCGGCGACCATGGCCAGCGCCATGTCCATCCCCGAGGTGACACCGGCGCAGGTCCACACCCGCCCGTCCCGGATGAAGATCGGATCGGGATCGACCCGGACCTGAGAGTGCTCAGCCGCCAGCCTGCCTGCGGTGAGCCAGTGGGTCGTGGCGGGCCGGCCATCCAGCAGCCCCGCGGCGGCCAGCAGGTGCGCCCCTGCGCAGATCGACCCGGTCCGCCGGGCCCGGGGTGCCGCATGGCGCAGCCACTCGGTGACCTCGTGGTCGATCACCGGCTCCACGCCGCCGTCGACGAGCTCGATCGCCCCCGACACCAGCAGAGTGTCGATCGGGCCAGCCATATCGTCGAAGGCCAGATCGGCCATCAGCCGGACGCCGCTGGAGGTGGTCACCGGGCCGCCGTCAGCCGTCGCGATCCGCACCAGGTAGCCAGGCCGGTCCGCTCCGGCGAGCCTTGAGGCGACGGAGAACACCTCGGCCGGTCCGGTGGCGTCCAGCAGCTCGATGCCGGGGAAGGCGACGATCACGACGCCGTGCGGTGGGGGCATGCCCTGATCATCCCGCCCGATCGGACATGGCCGCAATGACCAGGATCTGTCACATCAGGCCATCGAGAGGGGTGGCCGGGCCCGCACGCTGATCAGCGCCCTGGCCGGATCCTGACACTCAGCCTGCTCCCGCCTCGTCGTCCTCGTCCACAGCCTCCGCCGGGTCTCGAAGGGGCCGCAGCCCGCCGCCGGCCGGACCGAAGGCGCGGAAGATACGCGAGCTCACCGGTACGAGACCCGCGAGGAGTTCCTCCCAGGCGTGTTGGGGAGATGAGGGCGGTGAAACTGCCGTCCGGGATGACCTTGTGTTTGCGGTCGCTCTTGAGGATTCGGAGTTGGTCGTTGACCTGACGGATGTCCTTGTGGGCCATGACACCGTCGGGCTCCTGGTCGGATTTGGCCTCGACAACGGCCCACAGGTGATTGCCCCAGCACCAGGTGGAGTCGCAGCGGCCTGTGCCGGACGGCTTGTTCGCTTCTGCGCCGAGGAAGATCCCGAGCTGGGTGAGGGCGGGCTCGTAGGCCGACGCTGCGGTTTCCTTGAGCCCCTCGATCATGTTCCCCAAGCGCTTGTCGAGTTGGCCGGGGGCGATCTTCCGTAGGAGGTTCATGGCAGTAGCCACGGCCTGGTCGTCATGGGCAGGCAGGGCGGGCGCCTCCATGGCGGGCAGGAGCGGCATGTACCTCGCCCATGTGCCCTCGGCGGTTTGCTCTGCCTGACGAATCAGGGCACGAGCATTTGCGAGACTACCGCTGGCAGCAGGTGCACCGTTGGAGGCAGCGCGGTAGGCCCAGATCCCGGCCAGGTAGAGCCAGAACCCGCGGTAGCCCTTGGTGGTGGCGCCGCCGAAGGAGAGCGCTTGTGCGACCTGTTGGGCTTTAGCACTGGCGTCCTGCCACCGGCCCTGCCCGGCGAGTGCGCACGCCTGGATCTCCGCGGGAACCGCGGAGAAGAGAATCTCGCTGCCATCTGGCAGTTTGCGGACGGCCTCGGCACGTAGCTGGGCGACAATCGGCTCACCGCTCTCGCGCCAGGTGTCGTCAGTCTCCTGAGCCCATCGGATCCCCTGCGGCGACGCCCGTTCCGGGCGGAAAATGGGTGTGGTTGCTGCCTGTTGACGCCGTCTTGTCTGTGACCTTCGAGGTCGTAACTGAGCCGGGCGCGGGGAGCCAGTCATCGGGCGCCTTCAGTGTCGCTTCGAGCACGCGGATGAGATTCCTCCATCAGCCCTTTGGCTCCCACAGGTGGCAGCCGCCCGGGAGTTGAGGGAGGGCAGTGGTGCTGGAAGAGACGCAGGACACCGAGGAGATCATCGAGCGGGTTGCCGCGCTGGACATCGGCAAGGCCGAGGTCGTGTGCTGCACCCGAGTGCCGCGTGAGGGGTCCCCGGGGCGGCGCATGCAGGAGGTCGTGACCTACCCGACCATGACCCGCTCCCTGCTGGGCATGTGTGACCACCTGCGCTGCCTGGGGGTGACCCGGGTGGTCATGGAGGCCACGTCCGACTACTGGCGGCCCGCGTTCTACCTCCTGGAGGCGGCCGGCTTCGAGGTATGGCTGGTCAACGCGAGGGACGTCAAGCACCTGCCGGGCCGGCCCAAGACCGACAAGCTCGATGCTGTCTGGCTGGCCAAGATCGCTGAACGGCAGATGATCCGCCCCAGTTTCGTCCCGCCGCGCGAGATCCGCGCGTTGCGGGACCTGACCCGCTACCGCACCGACCTGGTGGTCGCGCGCACCAGTGAGAAGCAGCGCGTGGAGAAGCTGCTGGAGGACGCCCAGATCAAGGTCACCGCGGTGGCCACCGACATCTTCGGCCCCTCCGGCCGCGACATGCTCGCCGCCCTGATCGCCGGCGAGCGCGACCCCAAGGTCCTGGCCCAGTACGCCCGCCGCCGCCTGCGCGCCAAACTCGCCGAACTGGAGGAAGCGTTCACCGGCCACTTCACCGACCACCACGCGTTCCTGCTCGCCAAGATGCTCGGCCGCATCGACGCCATCAACACCGACATCGTCGCGATCGACGCCCGGATCGGCGCGGAGGTCGCCCCCTACGCCGACGCGATCGCCCGGCTCAGCGAGATCCCCGGCATCAACCCGATCGCAGCTCACGTGATCATCGCGGAGATCGGCCTGGACATGACCCGGTTCCCCACCGCCGCCCACCTCGCCTCCTGGGCGAAGTTCGCCCCCGGCGTCAAGGAATCCGCGGGGAAGAAGAAGGGCCGGGGCACCACCGGCCACGGCAACTCCTACCTGGCCCGCGTGCTGGGCAACTGTGCCACCGCCGCCGGAAAGACCGACACCTTCCTCGGTGAGCGATACCGGCGCATCGGCCGCCGCCGCGGCAAGAAGAAGGCCCTGGTCGCAGTCGGCCGCTCACTCCTGGTGATCATCTGGCATCTGCTCTCGACCCCGGACACCCGCTTCCACGACCTGGGCTCCGACTACTACGACTCCCGCATCGACCCCGACCGCCGCAAGCGCAACCACATCCGCCAGCTCGAAGCCCTCGGCTTCACCGTCACCCTCGCACCCGCCTGATGACAGAGACCCAGTCCACCCGCCGGCACCTTGCCCACGGGCTGATGACGCGCGCCTTCCGGTTCCTCCATTTTCGGATGAGACAGGAAGGCCGACACGTTCTCCAAGATCTCGGCCTGAGTGGTATCGGTGCTGTTCTCCACCCCGAAGTTGACCTCAGCCTGCAATTCGGCCGACAGCGGCACTACCCCGCCAACCGGGACGTTTATCCGTCAACTGGCGCATTCAGTCAGGCGCCAGCACCTACGCCTCCGAGGGCCAACGCAACACATCTGAACTTGACAGGGAAAGCTTCTGTTGTTTCCCGGTCTCGATGGGCGCCATGGACGCACACCTGGACCGGATGCGCGCCCACCCGGACATCGCCGGACGGGTGCTACGCCTGGAGTACACGTCGGTCAGCCTCAACCCGCAGGCGAAGCTGTTCGGCCGCCGAAGCCTGCTGGGGCAGTTCGACCCCGGCCGCGGCGAGGACGGCCCGTCTTCGCCGCCTTCGAGGAGGAGCTCACCTGCCCGTGGGCGCTGTACCACGTGCGGCGCATCCTGCCTGTCTCGAAGGCGGACCCCACCCGGTGCGGACGGCCGATGCGCTCGGTGGAACGGGTCCACGTGGGCCGCGCGTCTGCGGTGGGCCGCAGGCTGCGCACCGTCTCCGAGCGGCACGGCTACCCCGTCGAGGTCGACGAGCGTTACGGACGGGTGCGGACGTGGATGCGGCGCAGGGAGCCGGAGCTGCCGACGGTGGAGGAGCTGATGGTGACCGCTCTATCCCGTGCAGAGCAAGCAGGTGCCGCGCTTCGAGCGGGAGTGGAGGGTGGCTTCGCGGCGGGGTCTGCGCCGGCGAGATTGACAGCCACCCAACAAGAGCGCCATATTGATTACGCGAAACAGCGGTAAAAATGGTGGGCGGCGGAAGGCACCCTCTCACGAGGGTGTCGACCCAGGGCGGCAACCCCGGCCGAACGTCCCGCCGACCACCTTCACCAACCCATCTCGCCTGCAGACGCGTGAGCGCCGAAGGAAACAAGAGGAGCAGGCCCTCAGTATAGGGCCGCGGCCCGGACCGGAGAGAGCAATGACCAAGCCCCTGAACCCGCAGCGCCGCGTCCTCGGCGACCGTGCCGTGGTCAACCGCGACTGGATCCGCGAGTTCACCGGCGCCAGCGTCGGCACCGCGGCCCGCTGGTACAAAGTGCGCGACGAGCAGCCCAAGGAGCACCGCCACCCGGAGAAGGAGCGCATCGACGGGACCGACTTCTACGACGAGCAGCAGTTCCGCGCCTTCTACACCTGGTTCCAGCAGGACAAGGCCAGCAAGGTACTCAAGGCCGACCCCGAGCTGCACAAGCTCAACCCTGCGGACATCGTCTCCATCAACAAGGCCGCCGCGCTGCTGAGCTTCAACGGGCCCTCGGTGATCCGCAAGTACCGGCGGGACAACCCCGACTACTTCCCGGACTCTGCCGGCGAGGTCGAGGGGCCCACCGGCCGGATGATCCCCGGCTTCCGTGTCGGCGATCTGCAGGACTTCGACCGGAAGCGCACCGGGGACAAGCTCGGCAAGGCCGGCCGCCGTCCCGGGCCGCAGGACGAAGCGCCCGTCGGCCGGCCTTCGGCCCTCGAGGAGGTTCTCGCGGCCGAGCTGAGCGACCGCGCCAGCGGTGAGCCGCGCACCGCCACGCAGGTCGCCGAGCAGTACGCCGCCGAGGCGATCGAGCGCGACGGCTACCACCCGGGTCTGGCCGCGGAGCTCAGCGTGCAGTACGGCGGTCCGCAGAGGTCCTGGGAGTACGTCGTCCGCAACGCCCTCGAGCACCGCCCCGCGGCCGCGCCGACCCGCTCGGAGGCCGACCGGCGGGCGGCCATCGCCCTGGCAGCCCTGCGCGAGCGCGGCGACGTCCGAGGGCTCGCCGCCTCCCTCGCCCGCGAGCACGGCGGCAGCCCCGACGTCTGGTCCCGCGCGGTGAACGCGGCCCGCCGGCTCACCGACCCCACCACCTGATCACCCCGACCAGCCGGAGGACGATCCCCGATGCCCAGCTATCAGCTCCGCGACACCGCCACCCGCCAGGTCCTCGCCCGCGACCTGGCCGACTACGCCGCGGCCGAAGCCGCCCTGGACCGCCTCGACGACGAGCTGGAACACGACCTCGCGGCCAACGGCGAAGGCGCCAGCCGCATCCGGCTGCGCCTCGACGTCGAGAAGGTCACCGACGGCACCTCAGAGGCCGTCGGACACCACGTGCTCCTCCTCGGCGTCGACGACCACACCGACCCGCTGCCCGCGCTGTGATCGCAGTCGGATGAAGACGACGATCACGCGCGATTCCACGCCTATATCCTGGACGATCGGTAGCGCGTTCCGACGACATCTGGAGTCCCTGGATGGCCACTGCCTACGTGTGGGATGACACCTTGCGTTGGAGCGGTGCCGTTTACGCTCCTGATGTGCCGCTCAAGGAGCGCAAGTACCTCACGAGCAATCTGGGGTACGAGCCCCCACCGAAGTGGGCACTGCGACGCTTCAGGAAGCGCTGGCACGGGCGGGCGCTCGCCCACTGCGACCTGCAGGAAATTGGATCCGAAAAAGGAGCCTACGGCCACATACAAGAAGTCCGAGAGGCCTGTGAGGAAGTCTGGGCTGCTGCGAAGCCTATTGCCGGCGTAGTGGAGCTCGGCGACGTCGACCAGCGGCTGAGCGAGGAACTGTGGACCTGCGCGCAGCTCGTTCATCAGCTGGCAACGCTGCAGAGCGAAACGTACGACACCTCGGGTGCGGAAAAGGTCATCACGGCCCAAGTCTCCGAGCGCACACGTCATCTGGAGCAGCTCCGGGACGAGTACAGAGCGCTCTACGCCGACGACGGGGCGGACCCGGCTGTCGTGTCTGACGCTGTCCGGGAAGCGCTGATGCGCGCTCAAACTCTCGGCGAGAGGCGCCCCATCGACGACGCCGTGATGTGGACCCAGTCACTGCGAAGCATCGTCACACAGCACGTCGCGCGAGCCGAACAGTCGGAGTAGGACTCGCCTGGCGGCGATGCCCGCAACGAGTTCGTCGACCTGGCCGTCGACGATGCCGTCGATCCTCACCACGCAACCGCACGGAGCGGTCACTTCGCGCAAGCCCGCACCACGGCTGCGACGCTCGCAGCTTCCATTGGCGCCGCCAGTTCGCTCCTTGAGGATCACGGGCTCGCGGCCGCCGAATGAGTGGGGCTCTGACCTGCGCAGCCTTCTGTAAAGGGGGTTGCACCAACCCGAACGAGAGTATAATTGATTTTAAGTTTCAGGCGGCAACCTGGAGCGGTCACCAGCGACTCAGGAGCACACGTGATCACATTGCCTCTCAGCCCCGAACAGCGCACCGTGTACTGGACGGTGGCGGTCCACGACACGTACGGGTCCGTGCACCAGTCGACCGGCCTCCACGCCTCGGCCGTTCGCCGGCAGTACGACTTCTGGCCCGCGAAGCCGTCGACAGCCCGGATGGAACTCACCGAGCACACGCTCATTCAGGCCCGCACGATCACCACCTTCGAAAACCTGCCGGGCGAGCGCGAAGCGACGCCGCTGCCGGATCTCCCGGCCGGCGCACACGAGGTGAAGCGGTTCTTTAAATTCACGAGCGCTCTCGCGGACGGCTCGCTGACCCGCTTCGGCCCGACCGTTCTGCCGACCGGTGACGATGTCCGCCGCTTCTACAACTGGACCGTCACCACCCAGGACCGCGCCCAGGCCGTCTACGTCGACGTCTCCACTCTCCGGATCCTCGACATCACGCTCACCCGCTACACCCGTGAGATCCAGCTCGCCGACCTGCCCGACGACTTCACCGCCTCGCTCATGGGCCAGCTGGAGACGGAGGGCCTGTGCTGGGTCCCCGTCCCCGAGCACGCGGGAACGTACCTGCGCGTCCCCCTGGCCGACAGCTCGGAGATCACCATCAGCGGCGCGACCGCCGACGGGCGCGAGGCCAGCTCCCAGCACACGGCCGCCGACCACGCCGACTGGCTTGCCGTGTGGGGCGGCTTCAACGACAGCTTCGTCGAGGTCTACCGCTCTGCCCGCCGGGGCCTGACCCGCGCCGCGGACACCGCCGCTCTGGCGGCCGCCGTACTCGAATGCGCCCGCGAGCACGGCGGCGGGCCCGTCCTCAAGGACGCGCCGAAGCAGCCCCACAGCGGCGAACTCGCCCAGGACGCCTGATCCACTCCCTTCCCGTCTGCCGGGCGCGGCAACGCCCGGCCGACGGCCTCACCAACTCAACTCTCGATGGAGGAATCCGTCAGGGCACGTCGCCCCCGTCGCTCGGCCTCTGACCGCCACATCGACCGTGCCGAAGGCGGCGGTCACCGCCTCGACGTCCACGTCGTCGATCCCGTCGAACACCAGCGAGTCCCAGAACGGTGCGTCGGTCTGCATGAGCAGTACCGTCACCGGCCACAGCCGAACACGGCGGAGGCGGCCAGAGACCTGATGGAGCGTCACCATCGGTCGGCAGACGGCAAGGCGTACGCGGTCTCACGCGAACCCACCGCCTCGCAATCGAACAGCGGCGTCACGCTCTGCGACCGCTCCCCAAGATCTGTGCCAGAACCCAAAGGTCGCCGACGGGCGCACCCCGTGGGAGGTGTTCCGCGACGTGCGGTTCCTCGGCAACGACCGGCTCGCCCCCTGCACACGCCTGCTCAAGCAGATTCCATGCCGGGAGTGGATGGACGCGCACGCCGACCCTGCCGACACGCTGGTGTATGTCGGGATCGAGAACACCCGGCGCGACCGGGCCCGGATCCCGGCGATCGCCCGCAACTGGAAGCCGTGGGTCACACGCTTCCCGCTGTGCGGGAAGCGGGAGCCGGCCCGGGCCAAGGAGGATCTCCTCACCGAGGCGCGGGCCCTGGGCGTCGCACCGCCCCGCATGTACGAACCCGGCTTCGGCCACAACAACTGCGGTGGCGCGTGCGTGCGCGCCAGCGCCAGTGGAAGCGCCTAGTGGAAGTCCTGCCCGAGCGCTACGCGTACGCCGAAGGGCAGGAGGAGGAGCTGCGCAGCATGCTTGGCGACGTCAGCATCCTCCGCGACCGCCGCGGCGGCGACAGCCGGCCCCTCCCGCTGAGCCTGCTGCGGGTAGGGAGTGATCACCGTGACGCTCCCGACGATCGTCGGGGGCGTCCGGCTGTTCAGTGCGCGTTTCTGCACCCCGGACGCCGGGCCGAGTGAAGGCGAGCGGCGCACGCGGGGCATGCACCTTGTAGGGGCCAGGTCTTGAATGGCCACTCTTTGCATGGTCAGCTTCGGCACGCCCTCCACCGGTCCGATCCGGCGGAGGGCGTTTCCGTGCCCAGTCCTGTCAACCGGGGGTCGAGCCCGCCGAACTGGTGGAGGCGGATGCCGGCGAGTGGTGGGTCTGGAGGCAGTTGCCGGTCTAACCCCTCAGCCCTCCACCGTCGTACTCATCGCCGGGATGGCGGGACTTTTTCGAGATCTTGGAGGACCAGTGAACAACGACAAGCGCACCGAATTCGCGATGGTCGTGATCGCGGCGGTGGTTGTCGGAATGATCGCCGTGGCGCACCCCGCGTCGATCCCGGTCATCGGCGTCGTCGCAGCCGTCGTGGCCGTGCTGCTGGTCTGGCTGAAGCTCTGACGGCGGCCCGGCGTTGTGCCGGGGAACGGAGCGATGTCAGGCGCGGCTCGGCCCAGCGTCGGGCCGCTCCGTCGTTCGCGGGCGACCTTGGACCAGTAGAGAGCGATGTTCAGGCAGAGGGTGTTCTGCCCTTTGCCCGGTGTGTCAGCCGGTGAAGCAGTCACCGGAGGTCCGCCCACACCATCCGTGGTTCGTATTGCACCCCTCTTCTTTCGGGGCCGGTCGGGCCCGGTCTGCCTGCGGCTCATCGCGCTCTCACACGTGCCGGCAGAGCGGGGTCAGCAGGCCGTCGCCGGGCCAGAAGTCCTGCTCGGCCACCAGACAGGCGAGGAACGTGTCGACCTTGGCCAGGACGGCGGCACGCTCCGCCGGTCCGTGGGTGATGAACTCGTCAGCCGCGGCGTCGAAGGCGCGCACGTGGCTGTGCGGGCCGGTGCAGATGAGGGCACGTGCGATCTCGGGCAGGCCGAGGCTGAGTGCATCGCATTCCCCGTCGCGGACGAGCTGCAGCAGGTCGGTGGTGACGCTCTCCCAGTCGCCGACCGTCGGCCAGTCGGCGCCGCCACCCAGTTCGTGAGTGAGGGTGGCCAGCGGGACGATCTCTCCCGGATGGCGTCCTTGGGTGAGGCGGTCGTGGATCTGGGCCCCGTCGGGCTGCCGCACCCGCGGGTGGAGCAAAGAGGCAGCAGCCACCAGGGTGGTGTTGATCTCCTGGGCGCCAGGTCCGGGGTAGTAGGGCTCGTGCGCGAAGAGCAGGTAGACGTCCGCAGCGCGGACGGCTTGATCGGGCTGCGTCTGGGGCATGGGGTGGAATCCCTTCAGAGGTGACGTGCTGGGTGTGCGTCGAGATGCTGGCCGTGCCGTCTGCTCGAAGCCGGGCGGGTACGGGCCCAACGGCCGCTCGTGCCAGCCGGGCTGGTCCGCGTCGGCTGGCCTGTCTTCGGTGTGGGTGCGCTTCAGGCTCTGGGCGGCCTGGTGGGCTAGCTGGACCATCAGCCGTTCGCGGGCGATGAGGTCGGCCGAGGCCGAGCGGGTGTCCTGGGTCTGGAGCAGGCCGGCGGCGTCCCACAGCGTGTGCTGGCCGATCTCGGCCGAGCGGCGCAGCTCGTAGCGGTCGCTGCCGGCGGCGGCCTGGACGAGGGAGGTGTGCAGGGCGGCGAGGCGCTGCAGGTACCGGCAGGCGCCGTCGCCTTCGACGCTGCGGACGTGTTCGCGGGCCCGGGCGTCCAGCTGGCCCGGCAGGTACTCGGCGAGTACCGGAGCGAGCAGCATCGCCGGCAGCACGACGTCGACGGGAACGCCGTGGCCCATCGCGAACAGGCCTGCGAGCAGGCTGATGAGGGAAACGGCAGCGGCGGAGAGCCGCAGGGACCCGGGGATGGTGGGGGCCAGGGCGAGGCGCTGGGCGGGGTGCCTGGTCAGCCAGCGCAGGGCCAGGCGTTGCATACGGCTCGCGGTGGGGGTGAGAACCCCGATCTGATGGGGTTGCTCGGGCGGGGTGCCGTCACCGGGAACGGTCCAGGCGAGCCAGCCCCACCGGGTGCGTTCGTACACGAGCACGGGTTCGCACTCGGCCGTGCACGTGTGGTCACGGACGTGGCCGGTCCGCAGGGCGCGTGAGCGTTCCGCCTCCCAGCGGCCCGGGTCGAGGGTGAAGGGGCGCCGGTGCTGTGCGGTCGCAGTCGGCGGTGGTGTGCGGAGCGTGTCCGTCACGGGCTTCTTCCTTTCTTCCAGTGGGGCGGTCAGGCGGAGGCGCACGTCATGCAGCGTCCGTCGCCGGCGGGGTGGGCGCGCCGGGGTGTCGGGCCCGGGCAGGTGCGGCACAGCGGCCAGCCGAGGCAGGTCGGGCAGAGGTCCTCACCGGGGGCGGTTGCGGGCACGCCGCAGCCGGCGCATTCGACAAGAGCCCGGTAGGTCAGGGCCTCGGTCACGGTGCGGGCGGCGGCCCCAGTCGATGACCGCTCGGTTGTCGCCGCCGCGTACGGCTCGTCCCAAGGGGGCGCATCGTGGTGGTCCGCTGCGGTGGCGGGCGGCGGGTAGGCATGGGCGGCGCGGAGCCGGGCGGCGATGATCGCGCCGACCGAGGTGCGCACCGGGTTCGGCAGGGGCCGGTCGGTGATGACGTGGCGCAGCTGCTCAGCACTCCAGCCGGCGTCCATCATCACGGTCGCCACTCGCCCCTGATCGGTCAGCGGCTTCCCGGTCAGCAGGAGTTCAGGACGGCTCGCCCCGATCTCGAGCAGCAGCCGGATCCCCGGATGCATCTCGTCTGCAGGGGGCGGCGCCGGGGACGCTGTCGCGTCCGGGGGGTCCGTCCTTCCGTTCGTTCGGGCGGCATCGCCCGGGTCGCACGGACGGAGGGATCTGGTGTGCTGCTTGTTGGTCTTCTTACTGATGGTGTTCTTAGTGGACCGATCAGCCAACGTAGGGTTATCCACTGGTGGAAAACCCGACTCTGGTTGTGACCTGCGACTTTGCAGGCTGGGCAGGTCGGTGATGAAGTACGCAGCCCCGCCGAGCGTTCCGTCGGGATCACGCTGGCGCTCCCGGACCAGGAAGCCGTGCTTCTCCAGCTCCTTCAGCCCGCTCTTCACCGCTGCCTCGCCGTCGCGGCCGCGGCGGGCGATGTCAGCGACGGTCATCCGCCAGCCGTCCCGGTGCGTGCTGAGCAAGCCGAACAGCCCCTTGGCCTTGAAGGACAACCGGCTGTCCCGGAACAGGCCGTTGGCAATCTGCGTGAACTGATCGGCCGCCATCACCCCACGCCGGATGCCCGCCCCGAAGCCGGCATCGTGTTCGTCTTCGATCGCGAGGATGGAGGTCGCTTCCAGCAGCAGGGCAACGTCGAGGGCGGCGGGGCGGTCCGTGATCGAGTAGACGACCTCGCCGAGCGTTCCGTTCGGGCGACGCAGTCGTTCGCGGATGAGGTAGCCGTAGCGTTCCAGTTCCTTCAGGCCGGCGCGGACCGCCTCCCGCCCGTCAGGACCCACGGAGACCAGGTGGGCGACGGTGGCCTGCCAGCCGTCCCGGTGCGTACTGACGTACCCGAAGATCCCCTTCGCCTTGTAGGACAACCGGCTGTCCCGGAACAGGCCGTTGGCGACCTGGGTGAACTGATCGGCCGCCATCACGCCCCGGCGGACCCCTGTCCCGAAGCGGCTCACCGCCGTGCCCCCGATGCGGGCCGCGCGCGGTGGCCAGGGCAGCGCACCGGGCCCGCCGAAGTGGGGCGGTCATCGGTCCTGGGTGCGCGGGGGTGCGTGTGGTCCATGCCGGCAGCTCATCCGTCGACCCCGACCAGGCTGACGGCCACGAGCCCCGACCACCGGTCACGATCCGGCAACGTAGCCGTCTAGCTGCCGTGGTCGGGCTCATGGTCGGGCCGACCACGCCACCTTCACCCCCGGTGCGCAGCGGTTGCGCAACCGACTGCGCAGCCTGGGAGGGGCGGTGTGCAATCGGGCTGCGCAACCGGCCGTGGATCCTGCGCAGTCGGGTTGCGCGGTGCGGCTGCGCAGTCGGCCCGAGGATTCCTGGTCCTCTGGTGCGCAGGTCCGGGTGGAGCACTGCGCAGGCGCCTTGCCGGGGCCGGGCGGGTTGCGTCTGCGCATCGGTGTGCGGGTCCGTTGGCCGGGCGTCACGTGGTCGCCCAGCGGTCGCCGGCCCGGGGACCGCGGGCTGGACGCGATGTCCTGTCCTCGGCTCTCGGCCAGCCCGTGGTCGGGCCTGTGGTCGGGCCGACCATGACCCCGACCACGGGCTTCGTGTCCCCATCGTGACCGTGGTCGGGGGTTCGTGGTCGGTGGTCGGGTCGGGGTCGGCGGGTTTTCTCGAGGTCAGCAACATCCGTTCTGACCTGGGAGTTTGACCATGTCCCCTGGCAAGCAGGCCTCGGAGAGCGAGGCTGCTGCTCCGATGGCGGCTGGCGCCCGGCTGGAGTCGATGCGGCGCCGCGTCCGCCTTTCACGCCTGGCGGTTCTGACCGCTATCGCGGCCGGCCCCGTCGCCCTGTGCGTCGCCGTCGCCTCCACCCCGACCACGGTCCAAGCGGCTACCCCGTCCAAGCCCGCCGCCGTGCGCACCGCGGCGGTCGCCGCCGACCCGGGCGGTTATGCGCAGCTGTTCGTCAGCATCTGGCTGCGCAGCAGCGCGGACGATGCGACGAGTGCGCAGGCGCGGCTTGCGCAGTCGATGGCGCCGGACGTCGAGCTGCCCGCCCCCGCCCCGGCTGCGGGTGCGCAGTCGAAGCCGGAGTCCGTGACGGCGGTGCGCAGTGCGCAGCGCGAGGGCGGCGCGTGGTCGGTGACGGTGGCTGCGCAGTACGCCGACGGATCGGTGCGCTACTACGCCGTGCCGGTGACCGTCAGCGGCACGGGCGGCCCGTTCACGGTGACCGGTGCGCCCGGCGTGGTGGCCGGCCCGGTCCGGGCCGAGGTGCCGAAGTCGTCGTACGGCGTGACGGTCCCGGAGGGTGATCTGTCCTCCGCCGTCGGGGAGTTCCTCGCCGCCTACCTGACCGGTGCCGGCGAGGTTGACCGCTACCTCGCGCCGGGGGTGAAGCTCACCGCCGTCTCCCCCGCCCCGTACGTGGCGGTCTCTGCCGAGCAGGTGTCCGCCGTCGAGGAGGCCGCGGCCGCCGAGAAGGTGCCGGCCGACGGCACTGCGGTGCGTGTCCTCGTCCAGGTGGAAGCCCGGGACTCCGGCGGTCGCTGGCCGCTGGGGTACGAGCTCACGCTCAAGGCCCGCTCGGGCCGGTGGGAAGTCGCGGCGCTGGAATCCGGGAGCGCCCAGGACGGGGGTGCCCGGTGAACACGGTGCACAGCCTGATGCTCGCTGGACAGCTCAACGACCTCGGCAACTCGTGGATCACGATGTTCAAGGAGTGGGCGACCAAGGGCCTGCAGGCCGGTCTGGTCTGCCTCGTGGTCGTCATCATGATCCAGAAGTTCAGCCTCAAGGCCGGGATCGGCGCCCTGCTTCTGATGGTGATCGCGCTGGGTCTGTACAACTCGCGCAACGACCTGGCGAACATGTTCACCGACGAGGTGAAGAACCCGGCCAAGAGCGCACCCACCATCCCCGGCACGGTCCGCAGCACGGATCCCCTCGCGCATGACCACTCCGCCGACGCGGGAGGCTGGCTGTGAGCGCGGCAGCAGCGGCGCGGGTGGGCCGCTTCTACACCACCGCCCGCCGCCACCCCTGGGTACTGGGCAAGGTCGCCGACTGGAAGATTCCCCTCGGCCCCTACACCCCCGCGCAGATCGCGGTCGCTGTCGGCGGCGGCTTCCTTCTGGTGAAGACCATCAGCTGGTGGTCGTGGATGGGGCCGGTCCCCATCGTCGCGTGGGTGTTGGCCATCTGGGCGGTGCGCCGGCCGAAGATCCGGGGCCGTGCGCCGATGCAGGCCGCGCTGGGCTGGGTGCTGCTCGGCTGGCAGCCGAGGGGAGGGCGGATCGGTGGGCGGGCCGCCCGCGACCGTGCGCCCCGACTGCTGCTGGGCGGCTTCACCATCGAGGGCGCGCCCGCGCCCGGCCCCGCCGTGTCGGTCGCACCCTCCCGTCCGGCCCGGGGGCCGCATCCGAGCCCGGCCGCTCGCTCGTCCGCGCGCCGCCGCACAAAACCGGCTGCTCCCGCGGATCCGGTGGGGCCGGTGTCGGGTGTGCAGCAGTTGCTCGCGCTTGCCCAGCAGGGGGGTGCGCGGTGAGGGTTCCGATCCGTCACATCGCCGGGCACCTGGTGTGGTCGACACAGGGCAGCGTGTGGGCCGTCTATCGCCTTCACCCCGGCCCGGACGCGCGAGGGCAGCGCGAGGAGACCGTCCAGGGCACGTACGTGCCCGCCGCGGTCCGCGACGAACAGCTCGCCAGGATCACGCATTTGGTGCGGTCGTTGTCCGGGGCGCCGCGGCTGTTCGGTCTGTGCGCACAGGTCGACCCGGGTGAGATCGCCCTGCGCATGATCGAGGGCATCGAGCCGGCCGAGCAGGCACCCGGTGCGGGCCGGCACCCGTGGGTGGAGAACGTCGAGGCCACCCTGGGTCTGCTGGACGACCAGGAGATGCACCGCCGCACCCTGTGGCTGGCCGTGCCGCTGCGGACCGAGACAGGCGGCCTGCAGGTGTCGGCGTCCCTCGGCGCAGCCTGGGCCGAGATCGCGCCGATGCTGGGCATGCGGCCGGTGCCCGTGGCGCGGCGCGAGGTGACTGCCTACCGCGAGCAGGCCTCTCGGGTGGAGGCCGCGCTCGCCGGCGGCATCGCCTTCCGTCCTGCACGCCCGGCGGAGATCGTGTGGATGATCCAGCACGCCCTCCACCGCGGTCTCGCGGAGCCCCTGCTGGCCGAGGCCGAGACCAGCGAGCTGTACGGCGGGCAGATCCGTGACGGCGTGCTGCGCTCCCCCAGCTACGCCGACCTCGGCCAGGTCCGCCTGCAGGAAGGCGGCATCGACCCCGACCTCGACGACGTCGACGAGCTCAAGAGCGCGGGCCGGATCACGCGGTCGGGTCGCAAGGCCTGGTGGCGGCTGAACACCGGCTCGCCGCTGGGGCGGCGCTGGCTGCAGGTCGAAACGGACGCAGGAGTCGGCTACCAGGCGCAGTTGGCGCTGGCCGAGTGCCCGCCCTCGGTCAGCCAGGATGCCGCGGATCTGTTCGCCCAGTTGGAGATGCTCGACTTTCCCGTCGACTACACCGTCGACCTCGCCTTGGTGCCGGCGGAGAAGGCCCGCGACCAGGTGCGGCGCAAGAAGAACGAGCTGATCGACCAGGCCGACCAGTACGACGCCCGCCCCACCGGCATGCCCGCCTCCTTGACCGAGGCCGCCCGCGACCTGGGCGAGCTGGACGCCCGTCTCTCCCGCACGTCCGTCGAGGTCGAGGTGCAGTCGGTCACCGTGCTGACGGTGTGGGGGCCGACCGCGGCCGTCTGCGACGCCCGGGCCCGCGCCCTGGCCGCGCTGCTCGGCGGCGCCGACTACCGCGCGGTGCGGCCGGCCGGCCTGCAGGATGCGCTGTTCACCCTGGGCCTGCCCAGCACGGTACGGCCTGGCGTGGTGCGGGAGTTCACCCAGCACCAGATCAGCGAGGACTGGGCGCTTTCCGGGGCCTTCACCACCGCGGAGGTCGGCGACCCGAACGGGATGTTCCTCGGCATCGACCTGGACAGCGGCACGACCCGCCCCGTGATGATCAACGTGGCGGACGCGCCCAAGGTGGACGCGTCGGCCTCGATGGGGATCGTCGGGGATCTCGGTGCGGGCAAGAGCGTGATGCAGAAGCTGATCGCGGAGGCTGTGTGGGCGCGCGGCGGCTGCGCGATCTGCATCGACCGCACCCCGGTCCGCGAGTGGGCCACCTTCGCCCGCACCGCGGCCAAGGGCCGCGTCCAGATCATCGACGCCGCCCAGGCCGAGGTGTCCATCGACCCGCTGCGCATGTTCGACGGCCCCGAGGGCCGCCATTACGCCCTGTCCTACCTCACGCTGCAGCTCGGCATCGGTCCGATGAGCACCAGCGGCGAGGTCCTCCACCATGCCGTCGAGCAGGCCGCCGCCGGCCCCGAGCCGTCCATGCACCGCGTCCTTGAGGTCCTCGAGGAGATGGCCACGAGCGAGGCGGGCAAGCGGCAGGACGCGGCAGCCACCCTCGCCGGCCTCATACGCGTCGTCGCCACCAACTCCTTGGCCCGGATGGTCTTCGACCCGACGCTGCCGCCGGTACGGCTGGACGCCTCCAGCAGCACCGACATGATCGTGATCACCACGACCGGTCTGAAGCTGCCCCCGAAGGCCGCGTTCGACAAGCCGGAGGTCCTGCGCCAGCAGCCGCTGGAGGCGCTCATCGGACGCGCGGTGCTCTATCTGATCGCCGCGATCGCCCGGCAGACCGCGTTCGAGGACCCCGAGCGGTTCACCCAGGTAGTCCTGGACGAGCTGTACTGGCTGACCTCGTCCGCCGAGGGCACCGCCCTGGTCCACGAGATCCTCCACGACGGGCGCAAGCACGGTGCCGGGCTCCTGGCGGGCTCGCACGACGCCGAGGAACTCGGCCCCGATCGCGGCCTGATGGCCTACCGGGTGCTCGCCCGCACCGCCGACCGCGAACGCGCCCGCCGGGGCCTGGAGTTCGTCGGGCTCGACCCGAACGACCCAGAGCTGCTGCGGCTGGTGACCACCGGCCTGTCCCCCGTCGGCCAGAAGGGCCGGGAGGGCGAGTTCCTGCTGACCTGCCCGCGGCAGAACACCGGCCGCATCAAGGTCTCCATCCCCCGTATCCCGCGCATCACCACCTCCATCACCACCACGCCAGGACGCCGCACGAGCGCTGCCCCGCCCTCCGTACCTGTTGCCGGTGAGGCCGTGGATGCGCGTCCGAAGGAGCACGTCTCATGACCACTTCTTCCTGGGACCGCTCCCGGCGCATCGCCGCGGCCGCGAGCGTCCTCACCGTGATCGCCGTCGTCGCCGCCACGGTCATCCTCGCCCTCGGGGTGGGCGTGCCGGACGCGTGGTGGCCGCACACCGGACAGGCCTTCGCCGCCGACACCCGCACCACGCACCACGATCCCTGCACCTATATCGTCGGCCCGGCCAAGGCGTACTGCGAGCGCGGCGCCAAGACCACCCCTGCCGGCCAGCAGGACGTGGCCGGTGCAGCGTGGAGGCTGGTGCCCGCCGGTGCGGGTGTGGCTGCCCTGGTGGTGTGGCGGCTGCGGTACGCCGCCGGGCGAAGGCGGCACTGAAGTGTTCCGTCCAGACCGCGCGACCCTGCGTTCGGCCGGCTTCGTCGTGCTGCTCACCGGCGTGTTCCTCCTGGTGAACAGCCAGGTTGTGTACGCGGCCAGCAGCAACAGCGAGACCGGAGACCTGCTCGCCCCGCTGAACATCTACTCGTCCGAGGGTGTGCCGATCGACGGGTACGACCTGAACTCCGACGGCGGCTCCATCGTCGCCTTCAAGACGCAGGCCCTGGCCTTCGCCCTGTCCGGACTGTTCACCCTGATCCGGCTGCTGGTCGGGCTGGCGGGGTGGGCGATCGAGGTGGCCTTCCGGTTCCCGCTGCTGAAGATCCTCGCCCACCCGGCACAGAAGGTCGCCGACACCTACGACAACGTGGTGGTCGACACCCTCGGGCTGAAGGGGCTGCTGCTGGCCTGGGCGTTCGTCTTCGCCGGATTCATGATCGTGCGCGGCCGCGTCGGCCGCGGCCTGGGCGAAATCTTCCTCACCCTGCTCATCGGGGCGATCGCCGCCTCGGCCCTCATCCGCCCCGACACCCTGCTCGGCCCGGACGGCCCTTTGGGCCAGTCCCAGCAGGTGGCCGCCGACGTCGCCCAGCAGAGCGTCAACTCCTACGACTGGGGCGGCAAGCTCGCCAGCACAGACCCGTGCGCCGGCATGGCCGGCCACGAAGAGATCAAGTGCCTTCAGCGCGAAGGTGAAGGGCCCGTCTCCGCGGCGGAGGTGGCCCGCCCCATCCAGGACTCGATCACCAACGCCCTGATCGTGAAGCCGTACATGCTGCTGGAGTACGGACGCATCCTCGACCCGGCCAAGACTGCCGACCGCACGGCGTATGCGGTCCATCTGAAGTGGGTCACCGGCGGGTACATGCCCAGCTCGACGCCCTCGGACAAGGCGAAGGACGCCTGTAGCAAGATCCACGGTCCGGGCAAGAAGTACTGCGAGCGCGGCGTCGACGGCACGCCGAGCAGCAGCGATGCTCTCCCGGAGTTCACGCCCGGAGGCGAACTCCTCAACGCCTCCAACGCGATCGTCACCGACGAGGACCAGGCGTTCGCCGCGTTCCTGGCCGACATGAAGAAGGCCGGCCCGGTCGGCAAGACGTGCGCCGCCTACGCCGAGAAGCCCACCTGGTGGCGGGTCGGCGGAGCCTTCCTGCTGCTGATCGCCGCACTGTTCATCTGCGGCATGCTGCTGTCCAGCGCGATCGTCCTGCTCGGCACCCAGGGCATCTGCGCCGCCGCAGCCGCCGCCGGCGGGGTCACCTTCATCGCCGGCATGCTGCCCGGCCCTGCCCGCCAGTCGGTGTGGAAGTGGCTGTCCCTGTGGGGCATCGCGGTCCTCGCCGTGGTCGGCATCTGCGCGTTCGTGCCGTTCTTCGGCATCGCCGTCGACGCCACCATCACCCACGGCCCCGATTTGATGGTGGAACGGATCCTGCTGATCGACGTGCTGGCCATCGCCGGTGCGGCCGGGCACCGCAGGCTGCTGACCGGCATCACGTCCTTCGGCCGGCGCATGGCCATGCGGATGCGCTACGCCAAAATCGGCGGCACCCACATGCCCGGCGACACCTCCGAGCTCGGCGCCGCCCTCGCCATGAACTCCCCCGCCGCCCTGGGCGGCTACGGCGGCGGGCTGCGCGCCTTCACCGGCGGCGGTGGCCGGTTCGGAATGCTCGGCACCCGCCAGCGCCTGATGGGCGCCCTCACCTCCCTGCTCGACGGCGCGGGCATGCCCGTCGACACCGGCGGGATACTCGCCGACGCCACCGCCGAAGCCGGGCGCGGTCTTGCACCCCTCACCGCGGCGGCGGCCGTGGGCGGGCTGGGAGCGCGGCTCGGCGCCAAGGGTGCCCACTGGCTGCTGATCGGCCGACGTCTGGACAAAGAACAGTTGGCCAAGTGGCGCAAGCCCACCGGCGTCGACGGCGAAGGCGACACACACCCCGGCGGCGGGAACCAAGGGCAGGGCGGCAGCCTCCGGCGGGGCGGTCCGCCGGACCGCTACCGCAACGACCAGGGCAAGATCATCGACCCGGACTCCGGCGAAATCCTGCACGACCAGAACTCCGACCGCACCCTGCTGTCCACCCGCGCCCACAACCGGCTCGTCCGGCTGCGCGGCTACCGCATCCTCCACCGGGGAGGCCGCATCGTCTACGGCTCCACCGTCGGGCTGCCGGCGAACGCGCGGCGCGCCCAGTCGGGCGGTTCGCGCTACGCCCAGGATGCCGGTCAGCAGCGGCGAGTGTGGCGCAACACGGTCCGCCAGGACGTCCGGGCCTGGGCACGCCGACCGCAGCCCGCCCCCACGCCTGTGCCCGCACCCCCGGCCAGCCCGTCCAGCAGCCGACGCCTGCCACCACCCCCACGCAACAACCCGCCCGGCCCCTCCCCCACACCACCGCCTCCCGCTCCACGCCCCTCGCCCACGCCGCCCCCTGCCCCGGCGGTCCCGCCGAGGCCGCTCGCGCCACCCCGGCCTGCCTCACCTCCCAGCCCCAGCGCTCCGCCCCGACCTGCCTCACCTCCCAGCCCCAGCGCTCCGCCACCGCCGGCCAGAAGGCCAGGCCGGCCCAATCCGGTTGTGCCGGGGAACACCAGCGACAGCACGCGCCGCCAGGCACAAGCCCGGTTCCAGGAGCTGATGCGGCGGACCGCAGCCGACGCCGAGCGGCTGCGCCAGCAGCGGGCCCGGCGGCAAAACAAGGACGGTGAGGACGGGTGAGGCCGGCCCGGCGCCGCGTGGGGCGGTGGGGCTGTGTGGTGGTGCTGTTGCTGTTCGCCGCCGTATGCTGCGCCGCTCCCGTATCGAGCGCGATCGGCGCCGTCATCGCGCTGCAGACGGGTGCACAGGACGACGGCGGAATCGCCGACGGCGGCACGGCCGCGGACATTCCGCCACGCATGCTCACCGCCTACAAAAAGGCCGTCCAACTGGTGAGCCGGTATGTGCCGAAGTGCCGGGGGATGCGCTGGCCGATCCTCGCCGGGATCGCCAAGGTCGAGTCCAACCACGCCAGCGGCCGCAACATCGCCGACAATGGCGACATCCGCCCCCGCATCTACGGCGTGCTCCTCAACGGCTCCGGCACGGGCGGCAACACCACCGTCTTCCCGGACACCGACAACGGCCGCTGGGACGGCACCGCGAACGGCGAGCGAGCCGTCGGCCCGTTCCAGTTCCTGCCCTCCACCTGGGCGTCGATTGGCGAGGACGCGAACGGCGACAAGACCGCCGACCCGCACAACGCCGACGACGCCGCACTCGGTGCCGCCATCTACCTGTGCGGCAACGGGCGCAACCTGGCAAAGCGGTCCCAACTCGAGGCGGCGATCCTCCAGTACAACCACTCCAACGAGTACCTGTCCAACGTGCAGGGTTGGATCGACCAGTACACGGCGGCCGCCGAAGACCCGGACCTGAAGAACGTGTCCGGGAAGGTCCGCACCGTGATCAAGGCGGCGCTCTCCCAGCGAGGCGTGCCCTACTCCTGGGGCGGCGGCAACAAGAACGGTCCACGCACGGGAACCTGCTGCTCTCCGAGCGGAAAGAGCGGCGCTTCCATCACCGGCTACGACTGCTCCGGGCTGACCCAGTACGCGTACGCGCAGGCCGGCATCACCCTGCCACACGCCGCGGCCGCCCAGGCCAGCTACGGCCAGCGGATTCCCGCCAGCCTCGGCAAGAACGCACTCAAACCCGGTGACTTGGTCTTCTACGCCTACGCCCCGGGCTTCGACTCCACGATCTACCACGTCGGCATCTACGTCGGCAGCGGCCAGATGGTCAACGCCGCCCGCCCCGGCACCGTCGTCCGTCTGGACGCAGTCGATGCGATGCCGGGCTACGCGGGAGGAGCTCGTCTTCTATGACCACTTCATTCGCGCCGGGCTCACCGCGCCTGCTGCTGATCGCCACCATGGTCCTGGCCATGGCGGGGATGGTCCTGCTGGCCCTGCCACGCGAACCGAGCGCTCCCCTTTCCTCGGCAACACCGCCTGCGGCCGCCGCGGCATCCCCAACCTCAGCAATCTCCCCCAGCAAAGGCCCTGCGGAGACCGGCGGCCTCACGGCCGCCACGCCGACGGAGCCACCCAGCGCGCCGGCGCTGCCTCCGCATGGGGAGGGCGTTTCCGGTGACCGCGCCATCCAAAGGGCACTGGAGGCCGCATGGGCCGCCGACCTTGCTGCCGGGGATGAGCGGCAACTGCTCACGGCCGGCCGTGACCTGCTGCGGGCGGACGCCACCGGGATCGGCCGCGCCACATGGCCGACGGTCTTCGGCGACCCGGACCAGGCGGTCGCACCGGCGTTCGCGTCATCCCGCTTCCGCATCCAGGCCGCCATCGCCCGCCGCGACGGCCGGGATGACCGGGCGGTGGTGCACCTGGTGTGGGCGGGCGCCGACCGCGGCGGCACCTATACCGACGGCCGCATCACCGACCTCCACTTCACCCGTACGACCTCGAAGAAGGGAGCCTCCACGTGGACTCCGCAGCCCCGTACCTGACCCACCGGGCCGATGAGACGGCGGCCAGTCAGGTACTCGGCCTGATCACCTCGCTCGTCAACGCCGCCGACTGGCTGTACGACCACTGGTATCTGCTCGCCCTGGCCGTCGCTGTGCCCTGGGGCGTGGGCGAAACCGTCGTGCGCCGGCTCGCGGCGCGTGCCTCGGCCGAGCGGATGGCCCTGGAGCTTGTACCCAACCGGCACTTCGCTCCGAACCTAGAGGAGATCTTCCGGCGCGGCGTCCAGCTCGCACGCGCCTCCACGGCCATGCCCTGGTGGGCGCCCCGTCGGGCGAAGGCCGTGCAGATCCGGCTGCGCGCGGACGGCAGTGCGCCGCTGCGCTACCGCATCGAGGGCCCGGCGGGCGGTGAACGGCTGCTGTCCATAACGCCGTTCGGGCCGGATGTCACCGTCAACCGGGCGAGGCCGATCGTCGACGAGTCGCGGACGCACACCGTGCGAGCCGAATTCATCCTGCGCGGCAAGCTCACCTCTCCGCTGCGCGAGGTGCCGCTCAGCCCCGATCCGCTCCAGCCGCTCGTCGACGCCGTGGCCGACCTGCGCGCCGAGCTCGGCGACCTCGCCGAGATCAGGCTCGACATCCAGCGCGCCCCGAAGTGGGCCCTGCGGGCGCGCCGCCTGCAGCTCATGGGCGCCGCGCGCCGGTCCGAACGCCGGGAGGCTCAGCGGGCCGCGCGCTGGCTGCGGCAGGACGCCAGCGGCATCGAGGACTCCCTGGGCTGGCAGCTGCAGCAGTTGCTCACGGACAAGCCCGGCTCGGGCTCCGGGCGGCGGCTGGTGATGCCGCCGGTGCCTCGTCGGGTCGAGCCGGCCGAGGCGCTGGGCAAGCTCGCCGAGGACGACCACCTGGTCCGCGTCCAGTTGCTGGTGATGTGCGCCTCGAACACCGAGGGACGGGCCCAGGCCCGGCTCGCCCAACTCCAGGCAGCCTTCGATGTTTTCGGCGGGCGCTCCAGGTGGGCCATGCGTGGCTGGCAGCTGGGACCGTGGCGGATCGGCGCCGACCACTGGCCCACTAAGCGTGGTTTCGAGCGCCGCTGGAATCTGGGGCACTGCCAGCCGCCCCGCGCGAACTGGGTGAGGCTGGAGGAGCTGACGGGCCTGCTCAAGCCCCCGACCGTGAACTGCCGTCTGCCGGTGCTCGCCGGGGACCTGCCGACCTTCGCCTTCGGCGAGCCCCAGTTGCTGCTGCAGGGCATCTACCGGGGTCCGGACGGCAGGGAGCGGCTGGTCGCCACCTACGCCGAGGAGACCCTGTTCGAGGTCGGGGTCGGCAAGGCGGGCGGCGGCAAGACGGAGCGCGCCCTGGCGCAGGCGATCGGCTGGGGGCACGCGGGCGGCGGGCTGATCTTCGTCGACCCGCACCGCGACTCGTGGCCGCGGGCCATCCCGTTCCTGGCACACGACCATCTGATGCCGCGGATCGCCCTGGTCGACCTCAACGGTCTCGGTCCCAACCCGCGGGTGAGTTCGTGGAATCCGCTCGGCATGCACCACGGGCAGGCGGCGCACGAGGTCGTCGAGGCGATCACCGACGCCTACGCCTCCGCACTGGCCTGGGACGACGCGACCGCCCCCCGTGCGCTCACCATCCTGACCGCCGCGCTCACCGTCCTGGTCGCGATCAACGAGGCGGCCTGCCAGGCCGGTCGCCCCGAGGACCAGGCCACGATCTTCCACGTACGGGCCCTGATCACCGACGCCGCGTTCCGCAAGGCAGCGCTGGCCGCAGTGGCGGGCCGGCTGGATGAGGAGACCCGCGCGTGGTGGCAGTCGGTGTTCCCGACCCTGCCGCCCGACGCATTCGCCGTCGTCCTCAACCCGATCGCCCGGCTGGCCGCCAACCCAATCACCCGCGCCTTCCTCGGCCAGCCGGTCGGCGTCTACAACATCCGGGCGGCGATGGACTCCAAGATGATCGTGTGGGTGTGCCCGGGCGGCAACGGGCCCACCGACCGACTCTTGACCGCGCTGCTCGCCCGGGATCTGCTGCGGGCCGCGCGCTCGCGACGCGACACCCCCGAGGAGAAGCGGGTTCCGTTCCGCCCGTACTTCGACGAGCTGATCACCTTGACCGGTGCGGCCCCGGAGACCATCGCGTCGATGTTCGAGGATCTCCGCAAGTACCGGTGCCACATCCACGGCATGACTCAGCTACTGTCCCGGCTGCCCACGCCGGTGCGGCTGTCCTTGGTACAGAACGCGTCCACGCTGGCTACCACCGCCGGGTCGAAGTCCGCGATCGCACCGATCACCGCCGAGTGGGGCGACAACCCCAGCCCCGACCGGGTCGCCACCATGGAGCGGTTCGAGCACTACGTCTCCATGAACGTGCGCGGGCGCCGTGTCGGGCCCGTCCAACTGCGCGGGCCCCATCTCGACGACATCTTCGCCGCCCAGGCGCGCCCACAGCAGGTCCCCGCGCTGGAGCGGGCCGCGCTGGCGAACGCCCAGGCGCTCCCCTTGGACCAGCTCACCGACCAGGCCGCCAAGCAGCTCGGCCGGGTCGCCGCCTTCCTCCGCGCGCGCTCCCCTGCCGGCGCCGCCACTGTCCACCTGTCAAAGGAGAAGGAGTTCGGATGACCACCGCCCAGCCAAAGGACCGTACGACGGCGGGCTTCACGCCCAGCCCCACCGAGCCCCTCAAGCATCAGCTCCTGGCCACGCTCGCCCAGCACCGCATGGCCTCCACCAACCAGCTGCATGTCCTGCTGCGGCCCGACCGCTCCCGCCAGTCGGTCTCGGAACGGCTGAACGATCTGCTCGGCGAGCACCTGGTCGACTTCGTCGTGCTGCCGCAGTCCAATCGCACCCGGGTCTGGTACCTCACCCCGAAGGGCGCCCGCCTGACCCGGGACTGGCCCGCGCTGCGGGGCCGTCCGCCGTATCCGATCACCTCGGCGACGGCCGCTTCACTGAAGACCCCGCACACCCTCACCGTCCTGCGTACGCACCTGGCCTTCGTCGCGGATGCCCGCCGCCGTGGCGACGAGCACGGGCACCTGGACTGGACTCCCGAGGTGTTCCACGCAATCGGCGACGGAGAGAGGGTCGTGGCCGACGCGGTCATGCACTACACCCTCATCGATGGCCAACAGCGGCGCAAACTGCGGGCGTTCGTCGAGGTCGACCGCGCCACCATGAGCAGCGAGCGCCTGGCGGCGAAGCTGATCGAGTACGCAAGGTTGTGGGCGTACGAGCCGCAGCCCGTTGGCCGACGCCGGCAGACGGGCGGTCACGGCTGGCTGCGCTGGTATCCGGTGTTTCCCCGGGTCCTTTTCGTGCTGACCGGCGCTGGGCGCCAGGCGATGGACAACCGGATCAGCGACCTCAAGGCCATGGTCGCCCATCATCCGCTCGTAGCCGATCTGGCCCGTGAGGTGCCGCTGGGGGCGGTTGTCCTGGAGGACCTGGACGAGTGCGGTCCCACCTCAGACGTGTGGGTTCCGCTGGCCGGCGACAAGCCCCGTCCGTGGACCGAGCTGTGACACCGCAACAGGCTCCACGGCCGAATGTCGCAGCCCTGCAACTCCTCCCCAAACCACTTGCGGTTTGCTTACGCGAACCAATAGTTTACTGCTGCACAGTAGAGTCTGAGATCGATATCACCTTGTGCGCACTGAACTTAGGGGATGCCAGATGACACGAGCGACTGGCGTGATTCGCAACAACGAAGAGTGCACGGAGGGCCTGTGGCCCGTCCGGACGCGGGTCGTCACGCACGTCGGGAGCGCCTGCGTGATTGAGGGGACCGGCGACTTCGACCTGGACGACCCGAAGCTGGCACGCCGCCAATTCCCGGACCGGCGCGTCACCCTCGACGGTGACGTGATCACCGTATGGCCGACTCCCCCGCGTCGCGAGCGAGGAGAGCAGCATGCAGTCGGCCCAACGCCACCTGGGCCGGCCCCAGAAGAACCGACGGGGCGAGGTCTCGTTCTTACGAACAGGGGTGAACCGGTCCGCACGAAGCGAAGACCGACTCGGATCACGCGTGGGCGGGACGAGCGAATACACAGAACCACAAATCGACTTCAGGTTTCGAAAGTGACCGGATACGTCACGAGTTGTACGAGTGAACTCAACTATCACGCTGGGAAGTTGACTGGCATATGCGTAACCTTCTGACTACACAAGCGCATCAGCGCAGCTCGACCAGGTTTCATGGGGCGGGTAATCGGGCGGTACGCCCGCGTCTGCCGTCCGCCCCAACTGCGCTGAACGGGGAGGCATCATGAAACGCCGCGCACACCAGAGTGTTCATTCTGCTGTTCGCTTCCGAAACGAGGCGGCGGTGACTTTCGGGCTGTGCTCCGTACTCGCCCTGTCAGCGTGCAGTTCGTCCGACAACGGCGACGAGGCGAAGCCCTCCTCGCCGACGACCTCTTCCGCGGCTGAGACGCCGACACCGTCGAGCACGGACCCCGAGGCTGCGGCCAAGGATGAACTCCTGGCCGCGTACCAGCAGTACCTCAATGAGGTCACCAAGTCGTACTCGCAGGCCGGCACTGAAGGCACGGATATCAAGAAGTACGCCACCGGGGCCGCGCTGGCCACGGTGCAAAGCGAGACGAAGGCGATGCAGAAGGCCGGTCAGGTCACCACCGGCAAGCCAGGGAGCACGCCCGAGGTCACCGCCATCAACCTCGGCCACAAGGTTCCCAATGCGACCATCACCGACTGCATGGACGTCTCCCAGTGGAAGCTCGTCGACCAAAAGACCAAGAACGTAGTCGAGCTGCCCAAGGAGCGCCTGACCAAGTACGTCGACATCATCAGCGTGGAGAAGTGGGGGAAGCAGTGGGTCGTCCTCAAGGAGACACCGCAGGAGCGCAAGTGCTGAGACGGTTAGCAGCCACGGCAGGGTCCGCTCTCCTGCTCCTCGGATCAGCACACGCCACGGCCCGCGCGGCGGATGACCCGCATGTCGGCGCAGGCGAGTGCGAGATCGTGCGGTTCTGCGTGAACGTCCACACCGATCCCAAGCCGGGCAGCCAGGGGAATACCTCTGGGAAGCCGGCCAAGGGCGGCAAGGGCATACCTGCTGCGGCGCAGCCTTGCACCGTCAGCAAGTTGGACCCCCAGCCCCCGGCCGGAAGTGCGCTGTGGGAGGGGCACGACCCCAGCGAGGGGGCGATCTATGTGCGAGTCTGTCCCGCCCTGCAGGCTGCCGCGGGCGTCGCTGGTGTCGGCACGGCGATCGCTGGACCGCAGGTCTTCTGGGCCGCTCAAGCACCCGCCGCCAACGTGGATCCTGCACAGCTGGCTCAGGAGGCCCTGGACAAAATGACGCTCCTCGGCCCGGACATCGGGATTACTCCGAAGCCCGGTGGCAAAGGCGTGGTCGGCATGCCGGTGTACATGTGGACGGCCCAGACCGCCGAGACGTACGGCCCCAACAGCGCCTCCGCCTCCGCCGGACGAGTCACCGTCACCGCCACCGCGAAGGTCAAGCGGATCCTCTGGGACATGGGCGACGGCAACACCGTCACCTGCACCACCGCCGGCACCCCATACAAGGCGGCGTTCGGGAAGAAGGCCTCACCGGACTGCGGATACCGCTACACCGAGCCCTCCTCCGCGCAGGCGGGCGGCCGTTACCACGTGACCGCCACCTCGACCTGGCAAGTCGACTGGCAGGTCAACGGCGGCGGCGAGACCGGACAGCTCGCTGCGACCCGAAACAACGCCGTGGACATCAACGTCGCCGAAGTCCAGGTCCTCAACTAACCGGCCACGCACCCCGAACACCCTGAAAGGCCCCAGCCCGTCATGGAAACTCCCGCCGCGCCGACGGTGCCGCGTCCGCAGGGCCCGGCCCGGCCCGAGATCCCCATCACCACCACCCCGCCGGTCAAGCGGCAACGCCGCTGGTCCGTGGCCGCGCTGTGCATCGTGCTTGCGGTCGTGGCCGCGCTCGGGGCCGCCGCCGCCGTCAACTCGGCCAGCGACCGCACCCGGGTGCTGGCCGTGGCACGGGACGTACCGGCCGGCCGCGCGCTGACGGACGCCGACCTCACGGTCGCCGAGGTCTCGGCGGACTCCACGCTCACCCCCATCCCCGCTACCCAGAAGGCCACGGTGCTGGGCAAGCGGACGGCCGTCGACCTGCGTAAGGGCGGGCTCCTGCTCACCTCTCAACTCGGCGCCGGTACGGGGCTGGGTGACAACCAGGAGCAGGTCGGCGTACAGATCAAGCGTGGCATGGCGCCGTCGGGGACGCTGGCGCCCGGGGACAAGGTCCGCGCCGTGACCACCCCCGCCCAGGGCGACGAGCCCGCGAAGAAGGGCACCGTCCCGGAGACCATCGACGCCACCGTCGTCTCCGTCTCCCGCCCGGACGCCACCGGCACCGTGGTCGTCAACCTCGCGGTTGCCCCCGACGACGGCCCGGTCCTGGCCAGCCGCGCCGCCCTGGGCCGCATCGCCCTGGTCCGTGAACCGCGGAGCAACTGACCATGCCCGTCACCTGTATCGCCTCCGCGAAGTCGTGCGGCGTCACCACCGCCGCGCTCGCTCTCACCCTGGCCTCCACCCGCCCGTCCCTGCTCGCCGAGTGCGACCCGGCCGGCGGCACCATCCGCGCCGGCCTGCTGCAGGGCCAGATCAGCGCCGGATACGGCCTCTACCACCTGGCGGCCGCCGACCGCGTCGGACCGGTCGAGCTGGCCAACGCCTTCGCCTCGCACCTGTGGCCGCTGGACGGCCAGACCGGACACCGCAAGGTGCTGCCCGGGCTGACCGATCCCGCCCAGGCCGCCGCCCTGAGCCGCACCTGGCCCGCCCTCGCCGACGTCCTGCACGTCATGGCCGACTCCGCCGGCCACGACGTGTTCGTCGACGCCGGGCGCCTGGCCCTGGAATCCGGCCACCTGCACCCCACCCTCACCCCGGCGCCGCTCCTGCACAGAGCAGACCTCGTCCTGCTCGCCGTCCGCGGCACCGAGCAAGGCCTCACCCTGGCCCGCCACCTCATGCGGCCCCTGCGCACCGAACTCGACGAGCACGGCTCCGGATCCGACGCGCTCGGCCTGCTCCTCATCGAGGACGGCCCGTTCCGCCCGCACCAGGTCGCCGAGGCCCTCGAGGCCCCCGTGCTGGCCTCACTGCCATGGGACCCGGAGACCGCCGCCTACCTCACCACCGGCGGGAAGCCGCCGCGCGGCTTCGCCCGCAGCCCGCTCCTGCGCTACGCCCGCACCGCCACTGAGCAGTTCGAGGCGCTCGCCGCACGCCGCCAGATTCAGCAGCACTACCCCAGCGCACCGGCCCACCCGCAGCTCGCGGGCGTTCTGGACCGGCTGGCCCAGCGGGGAGGTGGCCGTGGCTGACACGCACCAGCGCGCGGGCGTCAACGGGCAGATTCCCCCGCCGATGGGCCGAGACGACATCGCCCATCTGCTCACCGGGAAGCTCGGCGAACGGCGGCCCGCCCCGCCCACGGCGCCTACCGCGGCCGCGCCACCGGCGGTGCCCGGCGGCACCGTCAGTCCCACGGCCGTTCCCCGGCTGGCCGGGCTGCCGACGGAACTCCTGCCCGTCGGCTGGGAGGTCATCGAAGCCCTGCAGGCGGATGTGTCCGCCGAGCTGAGCAAGAAGGACCCCGAGCGCACCATGGCCGAGCCGGACCGGCGCGCCCTGGCCCGCTCGCTCGCCAGCACCGCCGTCGCCGACTGGGCCACCAAGTACGCGCAGGGCAACACCCCGCTGACACAGGCCGAGGAAGGCCGCATCGCCACCGCGGTCTACGACGCCATGTTCCGCGGCGGCCGCCTGCAGTCCCTCCTCGACGAGGACGGCGTCGAAGACGTCATGGTCGACGGTTTGACCGCGCACGTGGAGTACTACGACCGCCCGCGGCGCACCATCGACAAGGTCGCCGACTCCCACGACGAGCTGATCACGTGGGTCAACCGGATGGCCCGCCAGTCCGGCCAGGGCGAGCGTGCCCTGACACAGGCCACGCCGATGGTCGGCTTCCGGATGCCCGACGGCTCCCGCGTCACCGCGAGCCTGCTCACCAGCCGCCCCTCGGTCGTCATCCGCAAGCACCGCATCCGCCAGCACGGCATCGGCGAGCTCGTCCAGTGGCAGTCCATCAACCCGCTGCTCGAGCGGTTCCTCACCGCGTGCGTCCAGGCACGGATGAACGTCCTCGTGGTCGGCGACATGGGCGCCGGCAAGACCAGCCTGCTGCGCGCACTGGGCCGCGAAATCCCGCCCGCCGAACGGCTGGTGACCCTCGAATCCGACCGCGAGCTCTACCTGGACGAGCCCGGCCCGAAGCCCGGCCCGGTCACCTTCGCCTTCGAAGCGCGCCAGTCCAATGGTGAACGCAGCACGGGTGACCGGCTCGCCGGGGAGGTCAGCATCGCCGACATGTTCGCGACGGCGCTGCGCTACAACGCCACCCGCGTCATCGTCGGCGAGGTCCGCTCCACCGAGATCGTGCCCATGCTGCAGGCGATGTCCGCCGGCGGTTCCGGGTCGATGTGCACCATGCACGTGCGCCGCCCGCATGCCATCGTCTCCCGCCTGGTGCAGCTGTGCACCGAGGCCGGCATGGCCACCGAGGCCGCACACCACCTCATCGCCTCCGCCATCGATGTCGTCGTCTACCTCACCTACCTCGACGAAACCGGCGTCGGCGGCCGCAGGCACCGGTTTGTCTCCCACATCTACGAGATCCACGACGTCGTCGGCGAAGCCGGACGGCCCACCACCACCGAACTGTTCGCCCCGGGCGGCGGCGACCCGCGCGCGATCTACCAGAACATGCCGTCCTTCATCGACGAACTGGAGCGCACCGGCCTCATCGCCCGCTCGTGGCTGGCCGAGAACCCGCACGGCTGGTGGGGAGAGCCCCTGCAGACGGTGGGACGACGATGACCTACCGCCACCCCGCCCCGTACCGGATCACGCCGCCCCGGAGAGATCAGTGACCACGTCTCAGCTCGCCCTGGTCGCGGCCTGCTGCGCCGTGCTGGCAGTCATCGCCGCGATCGCCACCACCCGCGAACTCCGCGGCCGCATCCCTGACCCCGTCAAACCCCCCTCCCGCATCGCCGCCCGGATGCGCCGCGCCAAGGCCGAACTGCCCGAGAGCTGGCAGCGCCGCTGGCGTCACCTGGTCATCACAGCCGCCGTCGTAGCCCTGCTGGTGTGGGCGTACACGGGCTGGCCCGTGCACGGCCTGCTCGCCGGCGCCGCCGTCCTGGGCCTGCCGTTCGTGCTGCACCCCGGCGGCGCCGCACAGGCCCGCATCGAACGCCTCGAAGCGCTCGCCCAGTGGCTCAACCACCTCGCGGGCGTGCACACTGCGGGCATCTCGCTGACCCAGACCGTGCGGGCCTCCGCGAAGAACGCACCCGGCCCGATCGCGGGCAACGTGCAACGCCTGGCCGACCGGCTGCGCACCGGCATGGACGCCCACCTGGCGTTCGCGATGTTCGCGGACGAACTCGCCGACGGCGTCTCCGACCACGTCGTGCTGCTCTTCCAGAGCCACGCCGTCTACAAGGGCCCAGGTCTGGCCGACGCTCTCGAAGCGCTCGCGGTGACCATCCACCAGCAGGCCGCCGACGCCCGTGACGTCGAAGCCGACCGCGCCTCCGTCCGCAAGTCCTCCCGCCAGGTCTCCCTGGTCATCTGCATCGTGGTCATGGGCTGCATGCTGAACAACGCCTGGTCCGGCTGGTACGCCAGCCCGGTCGGGCAGATCGCGCTGGTCGTCCTGGGCGGCCTGTTCGCGTGGACGCTGTCGTGGCTGCGGCGCATCGCCCGCACGAAGCCCGACCCGCGCCTGCTCGACCCGCTGCCCGACCACCTGGCCGTCCTGGAAGGGGAGACCCGATGATCCCCATGAACGCGGTGCTGCCCGCGGCCGCGGCCGGCGTGATGATCGGCCTCGCCGTACGCGCCGCCCTGCCCACCAAGCCGGACCTGGCCAGCGTCCTGGACCGCCTCGACGCCGCCCACTTCACCAACGCCATGCCCGTCGCCGCGCCGCCCGGCGCGCGCGGTGTGCCGGAGCGGGTCGGCGCCCGGCTGCTCGAGGAGTTCGGCGTCCGTATCCGCCTGCCGCTCAGCGACCTCAGACTGCTGCGGATCTCCCCGGCCGAACACCTCGGCAAGCGCGTCCTGTTCGCCCTGTACGGGCTGCTGGCCCCCCAGCTGCTGCAGGCAATGCTCGCCTTCGCCGGCACGCCGTTCCCGTTCGCCATCCCCGCCGGCGTCTCGCTCCTGCTCGGTGCGCTGTTCTGGTTCAGCCCCGGGCAGGACGTCAAGCGCGACGCGGCCGCCGCCCGCCTCATCGTGCGGCATGCCGCCGCCTCCTACCTCGAGCGCGTCGCCCTGGCCCGGGTCGCCAACAGCGGCGCCGGGCAGGCACTGACCCAGACCGCCGAAGTCGGCGACGGCTGGATCTTCCAGCGGATGCGCCAGGTCTTCGACCACGCCGAGCTCGCCGGCGTCACCCCGTGGGACGCCCTCAAGCAGCTCGGCGAGGAACTCGACATCCCCGAACTGACCCGGCCCGCCGACACCCTGGCCCTGGCCGGAGACGGCGCCGCCGTCTACACCACCCTGCAGTCCCAGGCCCGCCAGCTGCGCATCGCGCTGCTGAGCGACGCCAAAGCACAGGCCAACGAAGCCTCCGCGGCGATGGTCCTCCCGGTCACCCTCGCTGTGATCCTCATGCTGGCCTTCGTCATGATCCCGATCGTCAACACGATCCTCGCCAGCTGACCTGGCGACCGAAGGAGACCAACCCCTCATGGACATCCAGCTCCTCACCGTATGGATCCGCGCCCGCGCCGAGCAGCTGCGCACCGCCCGCGACAGAGGTGCCACCAGCACCGAACTCGCCGTCCTCGCCGGCGCCCTGCTCGTCGGCGCGGGCCTGCTCGTCGCGGCTATCCGCGCCAAACTCCTGGAGAAGATCGGCATCATCGACGGCGGCTGACCACACGCGCCCAGACACCACACCGACGACGATCGAGGGGGAAACGGTGGCAAGCCGATCACGGCACCTCAGGGCCATCCGCGCACGCATCCGCCGCAGGGACGACGGCGTGCTGGGCCTCGAACTGGCCACCCTGGCCCTGGTGGTACTCGCGCTCGCCTTCACCACCATCCAGGTCGGCCTGTACTACCACGCCCGCAAGGTCGCCCAGTCCGCGGCACGGCAAGGCGTGGACGCCGGACGGCAGTTCGGCGCCGGCGAAGGCGACGGCGTGAGTCAGGCCCAGGAGTACCTCGCCCGCTTCGGCGGCTCCGTGAAAGACGCCCAGGTCTCGGCAACCGGCAGCACCGCCCAGCAGATCCGCATCACCGTCACCGGCGACGTCGCCACCCTGGTACCCGGCCTCACGCTGCACGTCACCCAGCACGCCGACGGACCAATCGAACGCTGGACCAACCCGTGAAGCGCCCCAGACTACGGCTCCGACTGCTGCGCCAGGACCGGGGCAGCTACGCACTGGAGACCGCCGTCCTCGCCCCCGTCCTGATCATCATCCTCGGCCTCATGATCGCCTTCGGACGGGTCACCGACGCGAAAGGCGCGGTCGACGCCGCCGCCCACGCGGCAGCCCGCGCCGCCTCCCTCGAGCGCGACGCCGGCACCGCACAAACAGCAGCCCAGGAAGCGGTCACCCGCAGCCTCGACGGCGACGGCGTCACCTGCCAGACCTCGAACGTTTCCATCGACACCTCCGGCTACGCCACCGACGTCGGCGAAGCCGCCACCGTCACCGCCACGATCTCGTGCACCGCGACCCTGTCCGACATCGGCGTCCCCGGCCTGCCCGGCGCCAAGACGATCACCGCTTCCTGGACCAGCCCGATCGATACCTACAGGGCCCGCTAATGATCTTGATTGCCGTGCTGAGGAGCCGCCTCGCCACGCTGCGCGCGCGCCGCGACGACGGCTCGATGTCCCTGTTCTTCGCCGTGACCACCGTGGCACTGCTGATGGTCATGGGCCTGCTCGTCGACGGCGGCGGGGCACTCAACGCCTCCAACCGCGCGGAATCCCTCGCCCAGGAAGCCGCCCGCACCGCCGGACAGCAACTCGACCCCGCCCAGGCCATCGAAGGCACCGCCATCACCATCGACCCGGACGCCGCGCAGGCCGCCGCCCAGGACTACCTCGCCGCCGCCGGCGTGCAAGGCGACGTCCAGATCACCGACGACGGGCAGACCATGACGGTCACCGTGCACGACACCTACAACACCTACTTCGCGCAGCTGATCGGCAAGGGAACCATCAACGTGACCGGCACCGCGACCGCACACCTGCAGACCCAGGCTGGAGGCTGAGCCCAACCGTGGCCTACCGAACCCCCGCACCCCTGCGCACCGTTGGCGCCCTGGTGCGCGCGCTGCTCGGCCTTGCCCTCCTCGTCGTCCTGCTCGTTGGTACCCCGTACGTTCTGCTGCTCGTCGGCACTCAGCCAACCGACCTGTCCGGCGGTGTCGACGTCCTGCTCCGCCCGGACGACGGCACCCTCTTCTTCACCGCCATCACCTGCATCGGGTGGGTGGCCTGGGCCGCGTTCACCCTCTCGGTGGCCCTGGAGGTCGTCGCCGTCGCGCGGCGCCGTTCCGCCCCGCGCCTACGCGGCCTGGGCGGCATGCAGTCAGTGGCCACGTTCCTCGTCGGCGGGATCGTGCTGCTCGCCCCGACCGCCGCCTCCGCGGCGACCTCGGCCCCCGCCCACGCGGTGACCGCCACCCAGACAGCCGGCGACAGCACCCCCAGCGCCTCGTCCACCGCGTCCGCGTCGCCCGATCACACCAATGTCCCGACGCACACGGTCACTTCGTCCACGGAGCTGCCATGGGACCTGGCGGAGGAGTACCTCGGCAGCGGACAGCGGTGGCAGGACATCGCCGCCCTCAACCCTGACATCCCAGGCCTCGCCGCAGGCGACCAGTACCTGCCCAAGGGCGCGGTCATCACGCTGCCCTCCGATGCCGTCCCCGCCACACCAGCCGTCAGCGCAGCCAGCACGCAGGCGGGAGGCGCCCGGACACAGCTGAATAGGAGTGCTCCGGATTCCGGCAGCGGGCACGGGGCGACCGTCACGGTGCAGCCCGGCGACTATTTGTCGGAGATCGCCCAGAGGGAGCTCGGCGACGGTGCTGAGTGGCCGAAGCTGTTCGAAGCCAGCCGGGGCAAACCGCAGCCGCAGGACCTGCCAGAGATCACCAACCCGGATGTGATCTACCCGGGGCAGCAGGTCACCGTGCCCGGCGCACAGGCCGAGCGTCACGAGAGTCCCGCCGAGGGCGAGAGCAGCGACACGTCGAGCACCCCGCCGAGCACCAACGCTCCCCGCAGCGGGCACAAGCCCGGCAACGACCACGCAAACACGCAGGCTCCCGCGCCACGTCAGTCCACCGCGCCCGCACCACAGACGTCCACGCCCAGCACACCGTCCAGCCGTCCCACACACCAGCCTGGCCAGGAGCAGGGGGCCGGATCCGCGGCGCCCCGCCCCAGCGCGAGCACCTCCGCAACGGAGTCCGCCGAACCGTCCGCCTCCGATGCCCCCTCCCCCACCGCTACGTCAACCCAGGAACCCGCCTCATCCCCGTCAAGCGGCACACTGCAGCTGCGTACCGTCCTCGGCGCCGGCGCGCTCCTGGCGGCCGCGGTCACCGGGGCGCTCGCGCTGCGTCGGCTGCTGCAGCGCCGCCGCCGCAAGCCGGGCGAGAGAATCGCGATCACGTCCGAGGTCTCCCCAGCGGAGGCGCAGTTGGCGGCCGCCGCCGAGCCGGGCGGCGCCGCCCGCCTGGACGTAGCCCTGCGGAATCTGGCCCACCAGGCAGCCCAGGACGGCGACGGCGAACTGCCTCAGCTGCGGGCCGCGCGGATCGGCGCCCGCACGCTCGAGGTGCTGCCCGAAGACCTTGCCCACGAGCCGCGGGCACCCTTCGCCGCGGGGAAGAGCGGTTGGTGGGTGCTGCCGGCCGACGCGCCCCTCCTGGAAGAGGAGGCCGCACGCGACATGCCGGCGCCGTATCCGGCACTGGTCACCGTCGGCAGTACCGAGGCCGGTGACCTCGTACTGCTCAACCTCGCCCAGGTGCCCGCGTTGCTGCTGGACGGTAACCCGGTGCACATCACCGAAGTGTGCACCTCCCTCGCGCTGGAGTACGGCATGAGCCCATGGGCGGGCGACGTCGAGGTCGTCACCATCGGATTCGGCGAAGACTTGCCGCAGCTACTGCCCACATCGCGGATCGCGCACATGCGGCAGCCCGCGCACGCACTGCGGGACCTGAGCGAACGGCTTCTGGAAGCGCACCAGATGCCCGAAACCCAGCATCAGCCGTACCTGCTGCTGTGCGCGTCCGCTCTGGACGCGGACCTTGCGTGGGAGTTCGCCGACGTCATCGACAAGGCCGGACCAGTTCCTGTCACCTTGGTTGCCCCGGCAAGCACGGCAGCCGCGCACTTCCCCGATGCTGAGATCCTCAACGCTTCGCTCGGCGATCCGCAACAACTCGACTACGCCGGAACTGAGATCACGGTGCAGCGTCTGGAGCATGCCGCCTACCTGCAGATCACCACCGCGCTGAAGGTGTCCGGGCAGCCGTCCCACCCGGCCGAAGGGCCCTGGCAGGAGGTCCCGGACGAGCCCGACAGCAGGCAGCAGCCCCAGCGCCTGGCGCCGGAGGGACCCAGCGCACCCACGGGTGACACTGCTACGAGCCCCTCGCCGGCGACGGTAGTCGACGTGAGCCCGGAGATCTTCCCGGCCCTGCTCGCCGCCTCCACCGATCCGGCCGGACTGCGCCTGCTGCCCACCGCCGGGGCGCCAGCCGAGGCCGAGGAAGACCCTGCCGAGGAAGACCCCGGCACCGCAACAACGGACCCCGCCCCAGCGACCCCAGAGACGGACGGAGGCGAGGGTTCCGGCGCGGAGGGCGCAGTGCAGAAGGTTGACGAGAGTGAGGCGCACGACCTGCACGCGCCGGAGATCCGGGTCCTGGGACCGGTCGAGGTGACGGGCGTGGACAGCACCGGCCACGGCCCCCGGATCGCCCAGGTCGCCGCGCTCTTGTACTTCCGGCCCGGGCGCAGCGCGGACATCCTGTGCGCTGACATGGACCCCGTCAGCCCCTGGTCGGCGAGCACCCTCAATGCCCGGCTGCAGGGACTGCGCCGCTCTCTGGGCAGCGATCCCGCCGGCCACCCCTACGTGCCACGCCGCAGCTCCGGTGACGATCCCTACCGGCTCTCCCCCGGCGTGCGCTGCGACTGGATGCGCTTCCTTCAACTCGCCGAGCGCGCCCTGCCCCTGGGCCCGGCCGGCCTGCCAGACCTGGAAAGGGCACTCACCCTGGTGCGGGGCCGGCCGTTCGGAGGCAGGCCCCTGCCTTGGGCCGAGCCCTACCAGCAGGAGATGATCACGCGGATCATCGACGTGACGCACACCGTGGCCACCTACCGCACCCCTGCGGGTCGGCACCACGACCTCAGCGCGGCCCGACAGGCAGTCGCGACCGGTCTCGACGTCGACGACGCGGCAGAGCTGCTGTACCGGGACTGGATGAGAATCGAGGCCGCCGCCGGGAACCGGCAGGGGCTCCACACCGCCATCACACGCGTCCAACAAGTCAACCGGGCATTGGACTGCTCACTGGAGATCGAGACCGAGCAGCTCATCAACGACCTGCTCAACGGCTCGGGTGCGGCGGTGCGCAAGGTTCTCTAGCCGACAGGTGCGCAGCACGACCCTACCGGCGGGAGGCGATGTCACGGGCTGCGTAGGCGAGCAGTTCACGGATGGCTGCCTCGTTCGAGGAGGGAGCTCGCGTGCGCCACTCCGTCATCGTTTCCCGAACGGTCTGCGCAACTGCCTGCACGTGCTGCGCCAGGTCGTCGTCCAGCGCCGTCACTTCCCCGCTCTCCGTTCGTCCCGTGATGACGATGGGCCCGGCCAGCGGGTACAGGGCCGTGCCGCGCCAGGCACTCGCCAGGGCCCATGCGGCCAGGTTCTGCGGGAGTCCGACCCTCCGGCCGTTGCCGTGAATGTGCAGAACGGCCCGCCGGTGGTACACCCCCTGATCGACGGCTTCGGGGGACCCGACGTGTTCCCGGATCGCGGAATGCGCATCGGTCTCGGGCAGGTTGAGGTCCGTGACCGCGGCGTCCGGGTCGATGCGCAGTGCTCGCATGGGTCCTCCTCATCGGTTCAGGGGCGGCGCTGCGCAGTGCGCGGAGGCACGGTGCTCAGATCTGCGCAGTGATCACGCTGTCTGCGCAATGTGCGGCTGATCAGGGGTTTCTGCTGACTGCGCAGCTTGCTGGAACCCACTGCGCAGGCAGGGTGAGGTCGCGGGCTTACTGCTGCGGGTCGGCGTGGTGGCGGGTGAGGGCCTGCCAGCGTCGCTCGAAGTCGTCGGCGTTCTCGGTGATGTAGTCGGTGGTGACGGGCTTGGTGTACTGGGCTGTGATCCCGCGGACTGCGCACTCCTGCGCAACGGCGTCCGCCGCGGGTTCCTCACTGCGCATCCGGTACTCGGCCCAGACCTTGTAGACGCGGGACGGCAGGAAGTAGCGGCGCAGGTTGGCGGGGCTGACCGGCTTCCCACCGCGGCCATGCATGCCCTTCCCTGCGAGGTAGGCGGACAGCTGCTCGGCCGTCGGTTCGTCGCCGTGCTCGGTCTGGTAGTCCGTCCACGCCAGGTAGTAGCGGTCGACGGTGGTGAGGGCAACTCGCTCTCCCGCTGCTCCCCCTGGCCCTGGCGGCGGCTCATCGATGGGAGCATCCACCCGAAGGCCACGCTGCTCCTTCGCAGCCTGTGCTGCAGCGCCGGCGGGCACCGATTGCGGAGCTTCTGCTTCCGGAAGGGGTCCGTCGGCTTCCTGCTCACCGGGATCGGCGGCAGCCTCCTCGGCAGGCAGCTCCGCTCCGTCGACCTCGCGCCGCCGGAAGCTCACCACGAAGTCGTCCAGATCCTCACCGGAGATGGGCCGGTCGCCCGCGCCGGTGATGCCGTCCCGCTCGTACACGTATGCCGCGAGAGCGACCGCATCTGGGTAGGCGCCGCGCTCATGCTCATAGCTGCGCCAGGCGCTGTAGAAGTAGTCGTGCCAGGACTGGTCGATCGACTGCGGTTCACCGGAGGCGGCGATCTCCTCGGTGTGCGGTACGTAGCGCTTCTGGAGGACCTGGAGCAGGGGCTGCACCTGCTCTTCGGAGAGCGGGCCCCCAGCCCCCGTGGAGATGCCGTACGCGTCGCGGAGCCAGAACGCCCACTGCGCGGGGGTCGGTTCGACCTGGAACTGGTCGATGAACCCCTGGTAGGCCTCAGCGAACCGCTCAGTGGCTGCGTCGGTCGTTTCTTGTGGACCAGGCCGCGGCCCGGACGCGGCGGCTGCCTGCACTGCCCGCGGCTCAGTACTCTCCGCGAGCTCCTGCTCATGATCTGCCGCGGCCTCGAGCACGGAGGGTTCCAGCTGGGCCGGGATGGTGACCCTTTCGTCAGTGGAGAGGATCGGCGGCGGCTCGATACCGGCGGCGGCGAGACCGGCGGGTGCAGTCTCAGCGAGAGGGACGCCGTACCTGGCCAGTCGCAGGGGCATCAGGGACTCCACCGGGGCCTTGCGGCGCCAGGCGCGGCCGAAGTGGGAGTGCAGGCGGGCCTGGTAGACGAGGCGGTCCTGCTCCAGCTTGATGACCTGCTCGTAGGAGCGCAGCTCCCACAGCTTCATACGGCGCCAGAGGAGGAAGGTCGGGATCGGCGAGAGCAACCAGCGGGTGAGGCGGACGCCCTCCATGTGCTTGTCGGCGGTGATGTCCGCGATCCGGCCGATCGCGTGCCGGGCCGCCTCGACGGAGACCACGAAGAGGACCGGGATGACGGCGTGCATACCGACGCCCAGCGGGTCCGGCCAGGCCGCCGCGCCGTTGAACGCGATCGTCGCGACCGTCAGCAGCCACGCCGTCTGGCGCAGGAGGGGGAAGGGAATCCTGATCCAGGTGAGCAGGAGGTCCAGGGCCAGCAGGACGCAGATGCCCGCGTCGATGCCGATCGGGAAGACGTACGCGAAGTTCCCGAAGCCCTTCTTGAGGGCGAGCTCGCGCACCGCCGCGTAGGAACCCGCGAAGCCGATCCCCGCGATGACGAGCGCACCGGCGACAACCACCCCAACCAAGGACCTCTGCAAGCGTGTTAACCGATGGCGCTCCCCCACCTTCTTCCGCCTCCAAGAGGTTGCCATGCCGCCAGGGCCAATTCCCAGAAGGCACACACGCAAAATGGCACCATCCCCCACGACAGCACCGCTAAACCTGTTCCGCACGGTGAGACGCACCGCCCACGTAAGGCAACAGTTGCATCAACTCTTGCCTTGCCTCCCCTATATCCCACTGGCGGCGGCCGATACCGGCCTGACGTACAGCCGGATCCTGTCCGGTGTGCCCCTCCTGGAGGAACCAAATCGAAATCTTCTTCTCGATCGTCCAACGCAAGGTCGTCTCGCCCAATGACTTCACGGACCTCAGCGAGGTCCGGGATCGGCTCCGAGCATTCGAAGACCGCTACAACGCCACGGCACAGCCGTTCCAGTGGAGGTTCACCACCTCCGACCTGGACGAACTGCTGGTCCGGCTCGACCGACACGCAATCCGTCGGCAGGAAGAATCCTCCGCCCGTCCCGCTGCGTGATCAACCCCCGAAGGACTTCGAGCGTCGACCACTAAGGAAGCGCAGCCGAGGTCGTAGACCGCTCCCGATACGTCGCCGATCTCGGAGATGGGCCGGCCGTCGAGGGCGTCCGCGCCCCTTTCCTTCAACTGCGGGTCGTCGCCCAGACGCAGCACGTCGCCGAGCAGGGGTCCGGCGGCGCTCATCACGCGGCCGCCAGGGAGCGGGGCTGCTGCCCCATCACCAGCGTCAGGTACTGGGCGGCACAGCGGCCGGGGGTGTACCAGGCTTCGGCCAGTGCGCGAGCGGCGCTGCCCATCTGAGCCAGCATCTCGCGGTCGAGCAGCGCATCCGTGAGGGCGGCCACGAGGTCGCCGGGATCGTCGGCGTCGTAGACCATGCCGGTCAGCCCGTCCACGACGAGTTCCGGACTGGCTCCAACGTCAGGCACGAGGGCGGGGATCGCGGCGCCGGCCGCGTCGATGACGGCGCATCCGAAGCCTTCCTGGACCGCCGCGGTGGCCAGCAGGTCGTACCCGGCCAGGTGCCTGGGCAGGTCATCGGCGTAGCCCATGAAACGGACCGGTGCGGCCAGTTCGCGCAGCAACTCCTCCAGCTCACCCTGGTGAGAGCCTGCCTCCCCGAAGACGTCCAGGCGCACCGCGGTGGAAAAGCGCGGGTCGGCGACCGCGCGCACCAGCTGGTCCGTCCGCTTCCACGGCAGCGTACGCGCGACCGAGGCAGCCAGAAGCCTGCCCGTGTCCGGCCGGGTGCGGACGGGAGCCGTGGCCGGGATGGCGACGCCGTTGTGGATGGTGCTGACGTACCGCGCGTGGGGAGCGTGCGCGCGCAGTGCGGCCGACGACGCGTGTGAGATGCCCACCGACACGGGCACGGCGGACAGCAGCTCCCACGGAAGCTCGCCGATGGTGCACTCGACCATGGCGCCGTCGTGGGGGGCGATGACGCGGAGGACCTGGTCGGCGTTGACGACGTGCCGGACGACCGGGATGACACGGGCATGAGGGGCGAGTACCACGTCGACGGCCGCGGTGCGGTGGCTGGAGATCACCACCAGGGGGCGGTCGTCGGCCGGCCTGCAGGCACGAGTGAGAGCCTGCAGGTAGCCGCTCCAGGGACAGAGTCCCCGCCAGTTCGCCAACGGAGTTCTCTGCGCCGCCGCGGGCGGTGGTGACCCAGGTAAGGAACCACGGTTGCCTCCTTCGTTGGAAGCTCGGATTGATCAAGAAACGTCGCCTGCGGACCCGGTAGGGATCGGATCCGCCTGCCCGTCCTGTCAGACGGGAGGTCCTTGGGTGTGGACCGCACGCCGCCGCATGTCGGCCAAGGAAGGGGGGCCTGGTGGCGGAGCGGTCATCCGCTGGCCATTGGTGAACGGCAACGGGCCAGCGGGGTCGGGAGATGGATCAGCCGATCGCGCACGCGTGTGCCGCGCGGTCGGGTGGCGGATCTTCGGCCTGGGCGGGGTCGCCGTGGCCGTAGGGACCCGGCGCCGGGGCGTAGCTCTCGGGGGAAGGAGGGTCGCCGCCGGCGCCGGGAGTCTGGTGTCCTCTCCTGCGACCGGCCTCCGAGCACGGCATGGTGTTGCCGTAGCCGCGCAACACGATGGCGCGGTGCCGGGCGCTGAGGCTGTAGGTCTCGCCGTAGGCCCAGCCGTAGCCGAGCGTCTCGATCTGGTCTTCGGTGAGGCCGCGGTGGAACGGATCGCGGGCGTGCTGCTCGTCGTTCGCGGTCTGGTCCTCATCGGTGGTGCCCTTGTCGTCGACGCGGACGAGTGCGTAGAAGGTGCCGGTGCCAGTGAGCCAGCGGCCCACGTCGGTCAGCAGCCGTGCGTAGGCGAGGTACGGGAGCGCGTACCGGCATGTCACGAGATCGACGGTGCCTGGGCGCAGGGTGCGCGGGATGGGATCACCGTCGATGTCCCACCGCGCGTAGGTCAGGCCGTCGCGCATGCCTGCGGCATTGGCCTGGCGCAGGGCCTCGGGCGAGAAGTCGTAGCCGCGCACGGTCAGTCCCCAGGCCGTGAGTTGACGGGTCCACTGTCCGGAGCCGCAGGCGAGGTCGACGGCGGTCATGCCCGGCTTCGGGGCGACGTGTGTGTAGAAGCGCTCGGTCTCTTTGTGGCTGACCAAGGTGGGGTAGCCGGTCTGGTACCAGTGATCCCACTCCGCCGCCGACAGACGCACCGTCCGGGAGAGGGCGGCCGTCACGGCGTGGGCTCCGATGACTCGTCGACCATGCGGACGCGCTGCAATCGGCCGAGGTCGAAGCAGCGGTCGACGACCTCGCCGGCGGGCACGCCGAACAGGTTCACCGACAAGGGCTCGGCGGGCTGTTCGGGGACGAGCTCGTGCAGCGCGGCCTGCGGCTCACGGACCGGCAGGCGCTGCGGGGGACGGCGGTCGGGGAAGGCCTCGAAGGTCACGGTCGGTCACTCCTGTACAGGGCGAGGGGGGCGATGAAGGCGGCGACGGTGGCGATGATGAGAAGCTGCAGTGCCCACTGGCGCCAGCCCCAGCCGCGCTTGTCCATCCAGCGGATCGGACTCCTCATCGGTACTCCGGGATGATCAGGTCGACGAACGAGAAGTGGTCGCCGATCCAGAGCAGTTCGTGCTCGTACAGGGCGTCGTCGGGGCTGATGGCATCGCGGGAGATGGCGATGACGCCGTCTGCGGCCCCCTGGCGCACGAGAAGGCGGGCGGTCAGCCACCCGTTGCGGTGTTGTGGTGCAGGCGCCCGGTGCGGATCGGCGGCCTCGTCGTGGATTTCACGCCTGATCTTCCATACGCCCCCGGCGTACGTGCGCAGCCGGACGTAATCCGGCTCAGGGTCACCGCCGGGCGAGATCAACGTGTAGCTGATCACGCGGAGCGTACGGGTGCGGCCGAGGCCCTCCGCGGTGACCCGTAACAGGTGCTTGCGTAACCGTTCCAGCCGCAGCCGGGGCTCGGGCTGGACATGAGTCCGGTCTCGGAGCAGCCATCGCTGGGTCGCGTTGTCCCGATCCATCCAGTCCGTTGTGCTCCCGGTCGCCGTGGCGCCGAGCGGCGGGGTGCGGTTCATACGGACGCCTCCCCCGGCACCATGCGGGCCCGGACGGTCTTGTTGCCGCCGCCCTCGGCCAGGCTCCAGGTCACGTCCGCCCCCAGCTGGCGTACCTCCCGCAGGCCGCCGCCTTTCTCACCGTTGATGGCGGCCTCGCCGTTGAGGAACTCGGGAGACGGGTCCCGGACGTCGATGCGCAGTTCGTCGTCCTCGGTCACGGCCAGGATCACATCCATCCGCGCGTCTGCTTCGTCGAGAGAGCGGGCGTGGACGATGGCGTTGTCCGCGAGCCGGGTCAGAACTTCGACCGCGGCCACGACGTCTCCGGTCCATCCCAGAACAGTCAGATATGTGTAGGCGTCCGACCTCACCCGCCGCAGGCTTGCCCGATCGAGTGCGTACGAGCGGGACCACTGACGGTCGACCGGAGCGCTCACGATGGATTGCGCCATCTCGGCGGTGGCCTCATCGTGCGTAGTAACGGAGTGACGCGCTCCGGCCTGCGGGTACGCGGCGAATGCGGGCACGCCGAGGAGCCAGACGCGCAGCGCGGTGCGGTCGCCAGGGTGCCAGGCGATCTCCTGCTCTGAAGGGGCGAGCAGGCCGGTGGCCTCACCCCGGGCGAGGGCGCGCTCGACCGTCAGCCAGCCGATGCGGCGGCGGCGTGGGGTGTCGAGCGGCGCAAGGTCGTAAATCTCATGCACGGCCGCCCAGCCCTGGTGCGCGGCGAAGTCGCGAAGGGCTGACAGGGCGTTGGCTGCGACCTGCGAGTCGAAGGTGCATGTGTAGAGCACGACGCGCGGGGTGTCGGAGATTGCGCCGACGGTCTCGTACGGGGGCGCCGCGGGTAGTTGGGCGGGCGGCGCCGAGGTGGGGCGTTGCGTCTTCACTAGGCCCCCGATCGTTGGCACAGTCCGGGGTCCATCTCAGGCGATAAGGGTTGGACGGATTCCTCGGCGGTGGATCGGGTGAGGGGTATCTCCGTCCACACGGTCTTGCCGATGACTTCCTCAACGCTCCCCCAGCGGCCTTCACATAAGCGGTTCACGAGCACCAGCCCGCGCCCGTTGGGGGGGGAAGTCCGTGCTGTCGATCGGCTCGAAAGGCGGGGTCAGGAGGGTGGGGTCGGCGTCGCGTACCTCCACACGCACGACGCTGTCGAGGAGAAGGAGGGTGACGCCGACTTCACGTCCGCGTGAAATGCGTGCGTGGATCACCGCGTTCGTCACGAGTTCGCTGACCACTGAGGAGAAGTTGTCGACAGTTTCCTGGTCCGCGCCCCAGCCGACTGCCACACGCTCCGCGCGCCGGCGGGCGTTCGCAACCTGCCGGGGGTGTGCGGGATAGGGGGAGCGGTCGGTGGTCGGCTCGGGCGGTTCCGGCATGCGGATGCCTCCATGGCTGCGTTGACCTGCAGACCTGCAGGCAGCTCGAAGTGATCAACTCTGTACATAGAGTTGCCTAGGGGCCCCCACTATCCCGCCGCAACACCTCAAGGTGCAAGTCCCTACTGTGGGTTGGTTTCATCTTGCTTGTCGCGAACAGTCGTGCCAGGCACACTGACAGCAGCCGATAGGGGAGGAAGGAAGCGCTGTGCCCGTAAACCGGAATCCCACCGTGCGGCAACGACGCCTCGGCCGCATGCTGAAGGACCTCCGCAACCAAGCTGGCAAGACCCTCGCCCAGGCCGCCGACGAACTGCAGTGCGCTGAATCCAAGATGAGCCGCATCGAGGCTGCCCAGTCCGGCGTCCGCGCTCTCGACCTGCGCGTGCTTCTCGACTTCTACGGCATCAAGGACCAAGCCCTGCACGCCCGTCTGCAGGAACTGGCGCGTCACGGCCGTGAGCGCGGCTGGTGGTCCCAATACGAGGACACACTCAAGTCGGCATACGCCGACTACATCGCCCTGGAATGGGACGCCTCCGACCTCTACGTCGTCGAAACCGGGCTGATCCCCGGACTGTTGCAGACGTCGGCCTACACCGAAGCGGTCATCAGGGAACAGCGCCCGGACAAGGCAGACGACTTCGAGTACGTCCAGGAGCAGGTCAAGGTCCGCGGCCAACGGCGACAGGTCTTCGCCCGCAGCGCACCCCTCCGCCTGTGGGCCATCCTCACCGAATCGAGCCTCCACCACCGCGTGGGTGGCTCGCATGTGATGCGTGAACAGCTCGACTACCTCGCCGCCCAGGCCGTGGAAACCAATATCCAGGTCCAGGTGCTGCCCTCCGCTGCGTCGATCAACTCAGCGCTACACGGGCCGTTCGGGATCCTCTCCTTCCCCGAGCCCGCGGAGACCGACGTCGTCTACGCCGACGGCCTCATCGACACCGTCTACTACGAGGAACCGGCGCAAGTGGAGATTTTCACGACGCTGTTCCGCCGCCTCAACTCGGAAGCACTCGCCGTTGAGGAATCCATCACCCGCATCCGCGCCGCCATACAGGAAATGGACTAACACCCGTGAGCAAGTACTACCCCAACGCCTCCGCCACCGGTTTCGACTGGGTGAAGTCGTCGTACTCCAGCGGTGACCAGAGCTGCGTGGAGGTGGCGAAGGTCCCCGGCGCGGTGCCCGTACGCGACAGCAAGAACCCGGAGGGTCCGGCCCTGGCCATAGCTCCACACGCCTGGTCCGCGTTCATCGCCTTCGCAAGCAGCGACGCATAGGCCGGTCGATCACCCTCTTCGCCAACGGCCTACCTCGCTGCCCACGGCGGCCAGCCGCAATGAGCCCGCCCTCCGTCCACGGAGCGGCGGGCTCGATCGTCCACGACGGACACGCAGTTCAGACCGCGAGCTATCCGGCATCTGGCAAATCCCTGCCGCCATCTCGTGTTTCCCGCAAGAAACCGAGACCATTGGCTTCGTCCACTTCCAGCGACGGCGTTTGTTGGCGAGTTTCAGCAGCGGTTGATGATCTCCGAGGGAGCGATTGTTCACGAGAAGTGACGGCACCGAGAGGCTGCGGACGCGTGTCTTCCGTTTCTACCTCCGCTCCATCCCCTTGGGAGACCCCGAACGCACACCATGGCACCCGGTCCAGCTCGCCCAGGAGTACGGCGTCGGCCCCAACGTCGCGCAGAAAGCCGTCGAGCGCCTGATCGTCGAAGGGCTCCTCGAAGGCCGTACAGGCTCGGGCACCTACGTGGCGCAGCCGCGCGAGCGGCGCCGGATGGTCCGCTCCCGCCACCGCGAACGCCGCGGCGGCAGCCCCTTCCAGGCAGACATGTACGAGATCGGCCGCAGCGGCACAGGAGAGGCGTTCTCCGAGGCCCGCACGCCCGCCCCGGAGAACATCGCCCGGCGCCTGGGTATCGAGGCCGGCGACCCGACCGTGCGCACCGCCTATGAGTTCCTCGCCGACGGCAAGCCCGCCCAGCTGTCCACCAGTTGGGAGCCCATGGCCGTCACCGGCGGGACGCCCATCCTGCTGCCCGAGATGGGCCCGCTCGCGGGCAAGGGCGTGGTCGAGCGGATGCGCTCCATCGGCGTCGCCGTCGAAACATGGGTTGAAATCCCGCGGCCGGCCCGCGCCACCCAGGAGCAGGCCTCCCTGCTCGGACTCAACGTCGGCGACCTGGTCCTGTCCATCGAGCGCACGTACTACGACGACGATGGCCGCGCCGTGGAAACCGCCGACATCATCGTCCCCGATCGCAGCTGGGAAGTGGCCTACGAGTTCGCCGTCGACCCGCCCGAGCTCGCCTGACCGCCCGTCACTGGAGGGGCGTCGTCGCTGCGCCCGCGAGTCCGGGGCCGCTCCGGTTCGGCGGGGTCCGGGCAGCGGGCCGAGCGCACAGGTATCCCGTCGTCCGGCTTGGGGGGTGCCCCTATCTGTTTCGTCAACCCCGGTGTGGTCGGCTTGTAGGGGTTGATCCTGGTTTTCGGGAACGTCCCGCGAAGCGGGATGTTCCCGGCGGATCGGGTGGCTGATGGGCAGCCCTGTGGCCGGCAGGGCCGGAGTGGCCGTGCCGGTGCGCGGGCGTGATGGGGCCTGGAGGGCAGGGGTGGTGGAGTCGTCAGGCGGCGAGGTCGACGCCGCCCGGGGTGCGTGCTTCGTAGAGGGCCCCGGTGCGGATCATCGCGTGGATGACGTTCACGCGCTGGCGGGCCAGGCGGAGGATCGCCTGGGTGTGGGTCTTGCCGCGTGCGCGTTGCCGGTCGTAGTAGATCCGGGAGGACGGGTCGGACTTGCAGCCGATCGCGGCGAACGCGGCCTGGAACAGGGCGCGTTTGAGGAGCCGGTTGCCGCGGTGGGGTGCGTGCTCGCCGCGGATGGAGGTGCCCGAGGACTTCGTGGCGGGCGCGAGTCCGGCGTAGGAGGCGAGGTGTCCGGCGGTGGGGAAGGACATGCCGTCACCGATCGCGACGATCACGGCCGCTGTGGTCCTGACGCCCAGGCCGGGCAGGGAGGTCAGGAGGTGGAAAAGAGGGAGGGCCTCCAGCAGGGCGGCGATCTCCTGCTCGGCCTGGCGACGCTGGGCGTGGGCGGCGGCGAGCTGGGCGGCGAGTCCCGGCACGATCAGCGCGCTGGCCTCGGTGCCCGGAACGACAAGGGTCTGCTCGGCGAGCGCGTCGAAGATCTCTGCGGTCAGGTGGCGGGCCTTGCGCGAACCGTGCACCTTGAGCAGGGCCTCGCAGCGGGCACGGCCCAGCTTCTTCAGCCTGGCCGGGGAGCCGTGGCCCTGAAGGAGGGCCTGGACATAGGGGTAGGCCAGGCGCGGGCCGAGCACACGCTCGAGAGAGGGGTGGATCTGGGAGAGCAGGCCGCGCAGCCGGTTGGTGGCGCGGTTGACCTCGCCGGCCAGGTCGTTGTCGTAGCCGGTGAGCATGGTCAGCTCGGCCAGCACCTCGTCGTCGCGGTCCACCGCGCGCAGGGTGTGCGGCATGGTGCGGGCGGTCTCGGCAATCACGAACGCGTCGCGGGCGTCGGTCTTGGCCTCGCCCGGATGCAGATCGGCGGCCCGCCGCATCGACAGCCCGGGCAGGTAGGCCACCCGGCAGCCGGCCGCGCGGGCCACCGTCAGCGGCAGCGCACCGATGTTGGCGACCTGGTCCACGATCACCAGAACGGTGCCGAACTTCGCCACCAGCCTGGTGAACAGCTCCATCAGCTTCGGCTCGGTGTTGGGCAGCCGCTTGTCGTGCACGGTTCTGCCGTCCTCGGTCCGGCCGTGGGCGTGGTGGAACTCCTTGCCCAGGTCCAGGCCGAGGAAGAGATCTGTCGCGGTCGTATCGACCATATGCGCGTGCCCCTCGCCCCTCGTCTCCTGAAACTCCCGGCCGTCCCTGCGGCACCACACGCCGGCAACCACGTTACGCAGACATGCCGCCCGTGAAGCGGCCCGGCATTGCGCCGGACCAAGCGGTCGTCAGGCCCCTCATCAGCGGTCAAGCGGTGCCCCGAAGCCCGGCGGCAACACCCCCCAGGTCATCCGTACGACAGGGGGCACACAGCCATACCGGGCCCGGGGGCCAGGCGCCCCATTGCGGGGCCACGGAAAAGGTAACGGGGGCGAAGGCAGCGGCAGACGTCCGGTCGGGGTCGCGGTGCGATAACCCCACCACACTCGAAGCGATCGCCGCGGCTCTTCCGCTCCCAAGAATTCTGACAACCGCCGTGCTCACGAGGCCAGTTCAGTCGACGTTCAACGTAGCCAAGGGCTCCGAGCAACGCTCCGCTGTCACGCAGGAACCACCGGACCCGCTGGCGCTTGGGCGGACGGGTAACGGCCCGGCGGACTACTGCACGTACTCAGCCAGACGTGACAGCCAGTGCGGCGTGCAGGTTCCTCGCTGATCCGGTTTCGCTGGCGATGGCCACCGCACGTGCAGCGAGATCGGTGGCGGCGTCTCGATCGCCACGAGCCGCATGGACGCGGGCGCTGACGGTCAGCACTTCGGCGAAACCACGGAAACTCGTGGCGGGCCAGGCCGCGAGGGCTTCGTGGAGGGCAGTCTGTCCGGTGCGGAGGAACGACGGCGTGGTCTGGCCGAGACGGACCATGGCGTGGCCGGTCCACTTGTTCAGCTCGGCGGCGCCGAGGTAGCCGATGTAGGTGGGCTTCTCACCGTCGTCGGCCCGGTCCAGCAGCTTCCAGGCGGCGCCCAGGTCGTTCTGGGCGGTGCGGGCGTTGCCGAGGCAGGCGTGGTGGTGGGCGCGGACGGCGTAGAGCCAGGACCGTACGGCTGGGTGGGCCTTGGTGCCGCCCAGGCGAAGGGCGCCGTCAGCGAGGGCGAGGGCGCGGCGGTAGTGCCCCTGGTCGGTGAGGATCCGGCTCATCTGTCCGATCAGGTTGACGCACGAGGAGAGATCGCCCGCCTGCCGGGCGTAGACGGCAGCATCGTGGTAGCGCATGGTTGCGTGCTCGGCCATGCCCAGGTCGTAGGTGAGGAAGCCTACGAACCCGCCGGTGTCGGCCGCGAGCGCTGCCACCTGCTGACGCTCGGCCGCAGTGGCCGCGTTGGCGTGCCAGACGAGGACCTGCTGGTGATGATCGAGGGCGGGGGCGTACACGGCGGAAGCCCCGCGTAGGTTGTCCAGGCGGCCGTGGGCGGCGCGCAGTGCGGTATGGGCGTCCATCAGGTCACGGCTGCCCGCGGCGGCGGTGCCCGCTGTGCCCAGGCCGGTGGCCAGGGCGGCGCCGGCGGCGCCCGCACCCTTGAGGAAATCTCTGCGCCACACGTTGTCCCATTCCCGCAGGAGACCGCCTTCGGCAGGGTCCGGGGCCGCTTCGGCTGTCTCCTCGCTCGAGCGCTGTCGTTGGGCTTCGGCCAAGGAGACCAGTCTGCCGCCTGCACCGAGGGCCTTGTCCAGACCCGTCGCGATCGGGAGCGTTGGCGATCTGCGCCCGTGTTCGAGATCGCTGATGATGCTTTTGCTGCACGAGGCGCGGCGCCCGAGTTCCCGGAGCGTCACCGTTCCCCGCAGCCGCCGAAGTTCGGCGGCGAAGGTCGTCTCGTCGGCTTCCGGCATCGCTACCTCCACGCCTTTGTGGTGATCCGGCTGTCCGCACGGTAGTGCGGACAGCATGTGCGCTGCGGTGACCAGCACACACCCACTCTCGGCGGCGCGGGTGGCCCGTGGACAGGCTGCGGACAAGTGCGGACAGCCGCACCCTGCCCGGGGGCGGCGGGCATGGCCACCATGGTTGGCACGGGCCCCGAGCGTAGGGGTGCGCTGCAGGCCGGCCAAGACAACGGCAGGGGCGCCTTCCGGGAGCCCTGTTCGATTTCCCGAGCTGTCGAGAGGAGCCCAGTCATGCCCAAAGTCGCGCTGTACGGCAGGCCCGGGGCCGGCAAGAGCACGCTGGCCGGTCTGCTCGCGGAGGAACTGGCCCTCGTCGGTGCGGATGTGCTGAGTCTGAAGGTGGGGGCGCCGTTGTACGAACTGCAGGCCGTCGTGCATGCGATGGCCGGACGGCCGCTGCTGGACGGCAGCGAGCAGGACGGCAAGCTGCTGAACGTTCTCGGCAGCCAGCTGCGGCGCATCAACCCGGCCGCGCTGACCGAGGCGTTCACCCAGCGCGTGCGGCAGGCCGAGCAGGGCCGGCCGCGGGCCGTGCTGGTCTGCGACGACCTGCGGGCCCCGGACGTGGAAGCGGTTACCGGCCTGGGGTTCATCCTGGTGGAAGTGACCGCACCCGATGCGGTCCGGCTGGCGCGCAAGCACGCGCGGGCCGATCTGTCCGCGGGCGACGAGCACCACCTCACCGAGGCGCCAATAGGGGCGGCGCCGTGGTGGCGGGTGGACAACACCGGTGGCCTCGACGACCTGCGCAAGCAGGCGGCCGAGCTGGCCGGGGAGGTGCTGCGGTGATCCTGACCGGATGCGAGATCGTGCGGCAGCGTGACCTGGGCGCCCTGACCATCGAACCGTTCAGCCTCGGACAGCTCAACCCGGTCTCCTACAACTACCGGCTCGGTCCGGTCCTGCGGACACATCGTGCCGAGGTGATCGACACGCATGGCGCGCATGAGTTGGAGGAGCACGCGATTCCGGACGGCGGCCTAGTCCTTGAGCCCGGACGGGTGTACCTGGGGACCACGGTGGAGGAGATCGGCAGCTCGGTGTTCGTGCCGTCGCTGATCGGCCGGTCCTCCCTCGGGCGGCTGGGCGTGTTCCTCCAGTACAGCGCCGACCTGGGCAATGTCGGGTCGTGCCACCGCTGGACGCTGGAGATCAAGGTCGTCCAGCCCACCCGCGTCTACGCGGGCATGACCGCCGGCCAGGTGACCTTCTGGTCCACCGTCGGCGCCGGCCTCGCCTACGCCGGGCGCTTCGGGCGGATCAGCGAGGCCACACTTCCGCCGCCGGGCCTGCTGGCCGCCGCCCGCTGAACCGCACCCATCCACCCCTGCTGGAGAGGAGCTGCCGTGATCCTGACCGGACCGGAGATCGCCCGCGAACATGAACGGGGCCGTCTTGTCCTGGACCCGTTCGACCCCGCACAGGTTCAGCCGAACTCCTACAACCTCGCGCTCGGGCCCACGTTGGCCTACTACACCGGCGAGGTGCTGGACACCCGCCGCGAGAATCCGTCCACGGTGGTGCCGATCCCCCCGGAGGGGTTCGTGCTGGAGCCGGACCGTATCTACCTGGGCTCCAGCGTCGAGGTTCTGGGCAGCAACCATCTGGTGCCGGTGATCCGCTCCCGTTCGGGGGCCGCGCGACTGGGCGTGTTCGTCCACGTCACCGCCGACCTGATCGACATCGGCTCCATCGGACAGTCGACATTCCAGCTTCACGCGGTCCAGTCAGTGCGGGTGCATGCGGGCGACCGGCTGGCCCAGGTGACGTTCTGGCGCCCCCAGGGCGAGATCACCCTGTATGACGGCAAGTACCAGGGGTCGCGGGGGCCGCAGCCCTCGCAGATCCACCGTGACACCGCCGTGGCGGCGGCCCGGTGACCGCACGCACGGTAGAGGACCCGTCGGCCGGCTGTCCCGATCCCGCCGTCCGCGCCCTGGTCGCCGCGGCGTTCACCGCGATCAGCAGCCGCTATGTACTGGCCCGCCACCAGATCGCGGCCGCGGTCCTGGACGCCGACGGCGGCATGCACCTCGGCCTGCATCTGGACGCCATGGTCGGCCGGGCCTCGGTCTGCGCCGAGGCGGGCGCCCTGTCCGCAGCCCGGCTCGCGACCGGCGCCGAGCTCGTGGCGGTGGCCGCCGTCCGCTACCCCAAAGCCACCGAAGAAGCCACGGCCCGCGTCGTCCCGCCGTGCGGGCTGTGCCGCGAACTCCTCCTCGACCACGCCCCCGGCCTTCGTGCCGTCGTACACGACGAAACCCAGCTCGTGCTGACACCGCTGAGCGGCCTGCTGCCGCACAAATACGTGGGCACCAAATGGCCCGCTGTCCTCACCCGCTCCTGATCAGCCCAGCCCCGACAAGGAGATGCCCGATGACGACCGACTTCCGCACCCCTGCCCTGGACGCCCTGGCGAAGAAGATCATCCCCGGAGAGCACTTCGAGTTCTCCGCCGAGACCGCCCGGGACCGCTTCTTCAACGACAGCCGCATGCTCGTCGTCAAGCAGTGGGTCCACAACGTGTTCCGGACCAACCCGACGTCGATGCTCGAGCACATGCTCGGCAACCTCGCCCTCACCGGCACCGAGGACCTCCTCGACCTCGGATGCGGCAACGGCTTCATCCTGGAAGGCCTGCGCCCCCACCTCGCCGGCGGCTCGATCACCGGACTCGACATCGCCCCGGCCGTCCTGGACGCCGCCCGGCAGCGGCTGCACGGCACCGCCACCTTGTGCACATGGATCGAAGGCAGCGCCGACGACCTTTCGCGGCTCGGCGACGACAGCTTCAACCGCGTCATGGCCAACTACATGATCCACTACGTGCCGGACCTCGACCGCTGCTTCACCGAGGTCCGCCGCGTGATGCGCCCCGGCGGCATCTTCCAGCTCACCACCGACCGCACCGACAGCATGCTGGAGATGTACGACGTCCACTTCACCGCCCTGACCGCGATGGATGCGCCGCAGGACCTGTTCAAGGCCAGCCCGAAGGGGCGGCTGTCGCTGGCCAACGGCGCCGGCCTGCTCGGCGAGCACTTCGAGCAAGTGGACACCGTGACGTGGCAGGACCAGCTGCGCTTCACCGACCCCGACCCGTTCATGCGCTTCTACGAGGTCGGCCACAACCACTGCTGCGCCTCCTCCGAGCCCGACGAACGCCTGAACGACGGCTTCTTCCGAGAACTGCGCGACCGCGTCCGCGCCCAGGTCACCGAGGCGATCACCACCAACGGGTACTTCGCGGTGACCAAATACACCGGCTCCTTCCTGTGCCGGTGATCCCTTCAGGAGAGCAGATAAACGGCTGCCGTCCGGAGGCGGCCCGGAGCGTTGGTAGCGTCAGAGGATGCCGGGCCGGCCGGCCCGGTGTGCCGCTCGACCGAGAGAGACCTGATGCCCCCGACGATCCGCAGGGCTGTGATCCCCGCCGCCGGACTCGGCTCCCGCCTCCTGCCCCTGACCAAGGCCACCCCGAAGGAAATGCTGCCCGTCGGCGACAAGCCGGTGATCGAGCACACCGTGCGCGAACTCGTGGCATCCGGCATCACGGACATCACCATCGTCGTCTCCGGCGGCAAGGCGCTGATCCAGGAACACTTCCGCCCCAACCCCGCCCTGGTCGAGCAGCTGCGCGCCGACGGCAAGACCGCCTACGCGGACGCTGTGGAGGAGGTAGCCGAGCTGGCCCGCAAGGGCCACATCACCTACCTCGACCAGCACGGCCCCTACGGCAACGGCACGCCGGTACTGAACGCGGCCCGCAACTTCGGCGACGAGCCCATGCTCGTGCTCTGGCCCGACGACGTGTTCGTGGCCGAGGTACCCCGCGCCCAGCAGCTGATCCGCGCGTATGAGGCGACCAGCTGCCCGGTGCTGGCCCTGATGCCCATGGACGCCGCCGACTCCCAGCGCTACGGCGTACCCGTGGTCAAGGAGGACCTGGACGACGGCCTGCTGCGCATCACCGGTCTGGTCGAAAAGCCCAAGCCGGCCGACGCGCCCTCCGCGTATGCGGCCATCGGCGGCTACGTCATCACTCCCGGCATCATCGACGAACTGCGCGAGCAGACCAGGCGCTGGTACGACCACCGTGAAGGCGAGGTCTACCTGACCGACGCCATCAACGCCTACGCCGCCAGCCGCGCGGTGTACGGGCAGGTCATCCAGGGCCGCTGGTACGACACCGGAAACCCGGCCGACTACCTCGTCGCGCAGTTCGCCTCGGCCCTGACCCACCCGGAGTACGGGCCCGTCCTGCGCCGTCTCGCCCGCGAGCTCGGCGACGGCCAGAACCCTGCATCCGGCACGGAGAGCACCACCACGACCTGATCCGCCGCTCCCTTCGGGCCGCCCGGCCACGGCGAGCGGCCGGCCCCGAGGGAGCACCCGTGGCACCCCAACCTGTCTACGAACCCGTCATCGACCAGCACGACACCTGGCTGGCAGTCAATCCCGTCCAGGGCTGCCCCAAGGGCTGCACCTACTGCTATCTGCAGGACCTGGGCCTCACCCGCGCCAAGCCCGCCGTCCTCGCCACGCCCGAGGACACGCTCGATCAGCTCCTCGCCCACCGCTACTACCACCCCGAACTGGTCCTGGCGCTCTACACCTGCACCGACGCCCTGGCCACCCCCGTCACCCGCGCGCACCTGACCGCTCTGCTCGACGTCCTGGGAGCCTCCGCCGTCCGCAACCCGGTCTGCCTGATCACCAAATGCGCGATCCCGGACGACGTCGTCACCTGCATCACCCGCAACCGGGAAGCCGGGCTGCCGATCCTCGTCTACCTCAGCTACTCCGGCCTCGGCCCGGACATCGAGCAGGGCATCGACCACACCGCACTGCGCGCGAACTTTCCCCGCCTGCACGCCGCGGGCATCCCCGTCATCCACTACTGGCGGCCCGCCCTCCCGCAGAACAGCACCCCGGACGTCATCGAACACGTCATGGACTGGGCCGCCCGGTACGCCGCGTGCACCGTCGCGGTCGGCACGAAGGTCAAGCCTACCGCCCTCGACCAGATCACCGGCCTGTGGCCGGAGCTCGCCGATCCGCACCTGGACCCGCAGGCCGCCGACTCCGTCTGGCCCCGCACGTCCTGGGACTGGCTCCACCACCTGCCCGACCGCTACGCCAGCCACCCCGTCTTCCAGACCAACAGCTGCGCCCTCGCCTACGTCCTCGCAGGCGCCGACCGCGCCGGCGTCCTGGACACCCCGACGTGCCTGACCGCCAACCGCTGTCCCGCCGCCCAGCGCGACCGCTGCCGCAACGCCGTCACCGGGCAGCGCCCGGTGACCGAAACGGACGTCGACCAGCACCTGGCGAAGATCGGGTACTCCGGGCTGCCCTACACCCTCAACCCCCGCACCCGCACCGTGGTTCTCGGCCAGCCGGTCCCGCTGCGCGACCGGCACAACCTCGCCCAGGTCCTCGCCGTCACCGTCCGCTCCCCCCAGGACCCCGACGAGCGTTACTGGCCCGGCCGCCTGTCCGGCGGTCAGCCGCTGATCATCTGACCGCCGGCCGACCGCCCGCACACCCCACTCCTCAGCGATTCAGGGACCGCCATGCCTCCCAACACCATGGACACCGCCGTACTGTTCTGGCCCCGCGGCGGCAGCGCCCAGGTCATCCGCTACCTCCTGCGCGAACTGAACAGCCGCTCCTGGACCACCCGCCTACACGCCGGAACCCTCGGGAACCCCAGCGACCCTTCCCACGCCCCCACCTTCTACCGGGGCCTTGACCTGCACCCCTACGACCACAACGACGCCTTCGCGGCGTTCACCCGTGGCGAGGACCCTCAGCGCGCCACCTGGCCCTTCCACCCCTCCTACGAGGACCGTGGAAACTGCCCCGACCCGCTCTTCAGCGCCGTGCCGCCCGCACACGCCGACCACCTCACGCGCGCCTGGACCCGGCACCTCGCCGCCCACCGCAGCCCCCACACCGGACTGCTGCATCTCCATCACCTCAGCCACCTCCAGACCAGCGCCCGCGCCGCCTACCCCGGCACCCCCCGCGTCACCACCCTCCACGGCACCGAACTCAAACTCATCGACGCCATGGCCCAGCGCATCCGCCTCACCGAACGCGCCGGCTCCTCCCCCGAGGTACTCGCCCACCTCCTCCACAGCGACAACCCGCACCGCACCACCGAGGCCCTGCGCCTGGCCAAGACCGCCGGTCTCGACGACGACGATGCCAACCTGCTCACCGCAACCGCCTGGCAGAAGTGGCCCCACTCCGCCTACTGGCTCACCCGCCTCCGCCAGGCCGCCGCCCACGCCGGGCAGCTGGTCGTCGTCTCCGACCACGACCAGCACCTCGCCACACGCCTGCTCCACCTCCACGACGCGCCGCCCGTCATCCCCAACGGCGTCGACACCTACACCTTCCGGCCCCAGCACCTCGACGCAGCCCAACGCAGGGAACACCTGCGCCACTGGCTCGTCACCGACCCCCGCGGCTGGGCCCCCGGCGGCACCCCGGGCACCATCCGCTACACCGAGACCGACCTGCGCCGCCTCCATACCCCCGACGGACACCTGCGCCCGCTGCTGCTGTGGACCGGCCGCTTCCTCGACTTCAAACGCGTCCCCGTGCTGCTGCGGGCCTTCGCCGCCGCCCGCACCCGCCTCGACCCCGCCCCCGTCCTGCTGATGTGGGGCGGCTACCCCGGAGAGTACGAAGGCGACCACCCCGCCGAACTCGCCGCCGAACTCGGCATCCAGCAGGACGTCTTCTTCATCGGCTGGCGCGGCCACGACGAGCTCCCCACCGGACTGAACACCGCCGACCTCATGGTCGCCCCGGCCGTCAACGAGCCCTTCGGCATGGTCTACCTCGAAGCGATGGCGTGCGGCACTCCGCCCATCGCCACCGCCACCGGCGGCCCCGCCCGCACCATCACGGCAACCGGCCCCCACGCCACCGGCTGGCTCGTTGCCCCCGACGACGCAGATGACCTCGCCAACACCCTGGTCACGGCCATTCTCGACACCCCCGGCCGGCAGCGCCGCGGCGCTGCCGGCCGCGCCCACGTCCAGGCCGCCTACAGCTGGACCCGCACCGCTGACCGCTACCTCACCCTCTACGACCACGCCCGCTCGCACTGACCCCCCGCCCACACCACCGCTTCACACCGAGGGAGTCCCATGCCTGCCCGCATTGACGGTCTGCTGCTCGACATGAACGGCCTCTTCCGGCACTGGCACGACATCGGCGCCCGGAGAAGCGAACACCTCGCCCACCTGCCCGAGGGCACAATCGCCCGCTACGCCTACGAACACCCCGCCTACCGCCTCGCCCGCGTCGGAGTCCTCACTGACCAGCAGTGGGCCGAAGACGTCGCCGATCGCCTCGCCACCGACTTCGGACCGCATGTGCGCCACGCCCTCAGCCCCTGGCGCACCGACCGCGGCGAACCCGACCCAGTGATGACCAACTTGCTCACCGAGATACGCCAGCACCTCCCTGTGGGCGTCCTGTCCAACTCCACCGACGCCCTTCGCGCCGACCTCCAGTACCACGGCATCACGTTCGACCACGTCTTCGCCTCCGCGGACCTCGGCGTCGACAAACCCTCCCCCCACGCCTACCGCAGTGCTGCCGAACACATGGGCATCCCCACCCACGGCTTGGCCTATTTCGACGACGAACCGACCTTTGTCCAAGCCGCACGATCCACAGGAATGCAGGCCCACCTGTTCACCACAGCAGCGGAATTCGCCGCGCGCCTCCGCGAACTCGGCCTCCCCCTGTCCACCCGTCAGGGGAAGGGCGCGCCCGCTCACGCCACCCCCGGCCAGGATCCCTCCGCGTCCCCGCCGCGGTGATCGTGTACTTCGTCCGGCGCGTTGCTCGCGGCGGCGTCGGCTGCCCGGTCCGCGCTTGCCCAGTAGGCTCGCAGGTTCTCGCAGGTTCTCGCAGGCCTGAGCCGCCGCCGCGCGGTCGCGCAGATGCTCCTGCCACAGGTGGTCGTCGGGTCGCAGGACCTGCCCTCGAGCGGGTGCCCGCCCATAAGCGCAGGCTGTGTAGATCTCCCGGGGCGTCGGAGCATCCCTCCAGGAGTCGAGGTGCAAGGACGCAAGGAATGCCCCCATTCGCTCTCGCGCAGGATCGGTCGATAGGCCGCGGGCGGCGGTCACGTCCGTGGACGTGACCGCCCCACCCTGGACAGCCCGCCCTGTCACGAGGCTGGCTGGCTATCGGCCGGCCCCGGCCTTGTGGCGAGCACCCAGTCAGCCACGTTCGCGTGTACCTAGCTGGGGAGAAAACCCCGTACTCCGACACCTGGTGGCGGATCATCCGCATGCTGACGGAGCGGCACCATTGGAGCTGGATGGATGTCCGCCGACGGTTCACCACGCCCGTTGGGCGCTGGAAGCCGATCACGGGCGGACAGGTCGAACTGCGGAAGATCGCCGCGATCCCGGTCACCCGGTATCGCTACCGCAGCACCGCGATCCCCAACCTCTGGATCCCTGAACACGCTTGACGACAGGAACCGTGGAGAGCCCGTTACGGAGAGATTCGTACGGCGGGTTCGGCAAGAGGTCCGGGGAAACGGACCGGGAGCAATCCCGACATCGCGCCCCGGGCCTACTCATCTCCTATCTTGATGCGTGGGTCGGACGGGCCAGTCGTAAGGTCCAGAGATCCAGAGACGCCGGGTATGGCTTTTGAGCGGTTGCACTCGATGGTTCCGCGCACCTGGCCGCCCGGTGTCTCACGACGACTCGGCCGCTGATTAGGGGGTCTTCGAATTTAGTGGGGGTGCGCCTCCCGTCGGCTCCGCCGAGTGGTTGCACAGCGTGAGCGCAGGCGTTGGTTCTCTCGGTTCCTGAAGCCGAAGGCGTTGCGCGCTTCGAGCTTGATGAGGCGGTTGTTGCCTTCGGAGGCGGCGTTGGTGATCCCGGTGGTCAGGTAGGTCTCGATGCCGTCCCACCACTGCTCGACGGTCTCGGCAAGGGTGACGAGTTCGGGCAGGTGGGCGTGGTCGGCGACGTGGGAGAGGAAGCGGTGGCGGGCGGCGGAGATCGCGGAGCGGTCGGGGGCGTGGTGGGTGCGGCTGACGGCCAGGTGGAGGAGGTCGCGCAGCAGTTCCTTGGCCTGCCAGGCCGCGTAGATCTGCCGGCCGTAGGTGCCCATGTGGTCCAACTCGGCCTTGAGTAGAGCGAGTTGGTCCTCGCTGAGGTCCTCTTTGTTGCGGCGCAGGAGTTTGCGGACGGTGTAGATGCCGTCGCCCTTGCGGGCTCGGCGGCCGTGTTGCTTCCAGGTGAGGCGTCGGCGCAGGTCGGCGAGGTGGCGCTGGGCGAGTTGCACGATGTGGAAGCAGTCCACGACCACGGTCGCGTGCGGCAGGGCACGCTGGACGGCGGCGCGGAAGGTGGAGCACAGGTCGATGGCGACGTAGCGGACCTGCTCGCGCCAGGTCGCGGGCTGGGAGGTGAGCCAGTCAGCGACCGACGCCGCGTTGCGGCCCTCGACCTGGCCGAACAGGCCGCGTCCGCCGATCGCGTCGACGAAGCCGATGTGCCAGGCGTCCGCGAGGAGTTCCCACTTCCCGCTGGCCGGGTTCTGCTTCCACGCCGGCTTGCCCCGCCGGGTCTCGTCGATCCCGATCGCCGAGGTCGCGGGCGGGGTCTCGGGCAGGGCTTTCGCAGCGTAGTTCTCGAAGCAGTGCTGCACGATCGGCCAGCTCAGGTGCAGGTCGCGGCCGGCCTGCACGACGGTGCGAGAGCCGTCGCAGACCGCGGCCCCCGCCGCCCGGCGCAGGGTTGTGGTGGTGCGCATCCCGGCGGGGACCGCGCGGATCGCCTCGGTGAACGAGCCGCGTGGGCAGGCGGGTTCGGTGCAGCGCCAGCGCGCTTTGCGCCACCGGATACTCACCGGGCGCCCACCACAGGGCAGGTGCCTGGGTCGGGTGGTGCGGTAATCCTTCAGCCGGGTGGCGAAGACCCCGCACGAGGGGCAGGCCCGGGCGGAGTCCTCGGCCGTGACGACGTACACCGTCGAACCACCCGATCCATCGTCCTTGACCTTGATCACACTCACCCCCTCCAGCCCCAGAAGTCGCGTGGCCGCCTCGTTGGTCCCGGTATCGTCGATGTTCAAGCCCGTGGGGTTTCATGATCGGTTGCGTAGAGAACTTCCCAATGACGTTGTCAAGCCGTTGCCGTGACTGGTGGTGTGGCTTGGTAGCACGCTCCGTCGCGGATCATGGCCCACAGGACGTTGGCCCGGCGGCGGGCGAGTGCCAGCAGCGCCTGCTTGTGCCCCTTGCCCTCGGCCCGCTTGCGCTCATAGAACTGTTTCGAGGCGGGACAGTTCCGCAGGCTGGCGAAGGCCGAGAGGTAGAAGGCGCGGAGCAGGCCGCGGTGGTAGCGGCGTGGGCGGTGGAGGTTGCCGCTGACGCGTCCGGAGTCGCGGGGGACGGGTGCGAGGCCGGCGTAGCCGGCCAGGCGGTCGGCGGTGCCGAAGGTGTCCATGTCGCCGCCGGTCGCAGCGAGGAACTCCGCGCTCAGCATGGTGCCCATGCCAGGCAGGCTCTGGATCACCTCGGCGTGCGGGTGCTCGCGAAACCGGGCCTCGATAAGGGCTTCGAGCTCGGTGATCTCCTCGTCAAGGGCCATCACCCCCTTCGCCAGACGGGCCACCATGGTGGCCGCGAGTTTCTCGCCGGGCAGTGCGGTGAACTGGGCCTCGGCGGCCTCCACGACGGTCCGGGCCAGGGCCGCGCTGTTGCGGACCTTGCGGTTCTTCAGCCACGCCGCGATCCGGGAGGCACCGGCGCGACGGATCGCGGCCGGGGCCTGGTAGCCGGTCAACAACAGGACCGGCCCCTTCTTCGTCAGGTCCAACGAGCGTTCCAACGCAGGGAAGATTTCCAGGAGTTGGGCGCGCAGTCGGTTGATCTGCCGGGTCCGGTCGCAGACCAGATCGGTGCGGCGGGTAACCAGAGTGCGCAGGTCGACCGATATCTCGTCGCCGGGCCGCAGGACACCGAGGTCGGTGCGCATGCGGGCCTGGTCGGCGATGACGAAGGCGTCCTTCGCGTCGGTCTTGGCCTGGCCGCGGTAGCCGGCCGAGGCGCGGTGGATGGCCAGGCCGGTGATGTAGGTGATGTGCTGGTCGTGGCTGACCAGCAGACCGAGCAGGAGCGCGGCCCCGCCGTGGTTGATGTCCACCGCCCACAGCACATCCCGCGACAGCTCCAGTACGTCAGCGATGAGCTGGAGCAGTTCAGCCTCGTTGTTCAGGATCCGACGCGACAGCAGTCTCTTGCCTTGGGCGTCGATCACCACGCAGTGGTGATGTTCCTTGCCGATGTCCACTCCGGCCCAGATCTCGGGCACAGCCCCTCCGTCAGCTCGTCGTACACCAACCCAGCAGACGACCTCGCCGACGTTGTCCTACAAAGCGATCGCGTCGCGTCTCCCAATTAGCGGTCGAGTCGTCGCGGGGTTTCGGGCGGCCAAGTTCTCTGAGCCATCCAGCGGCGACTCCATGACAGCCATACCCGGAACCCCTGGGCCCCGCCGATCTTACGAATGACCAGCTCAGACCCACATCAAGAAAGGTAGGACAACCATGATCACGAAGACCCGCGGGCTCCTTGCGTCCGGGGTACCGCCACCCCAACTACCTCACGCAGAGTGACCGGCGAGCCCGCCCGTCACCGCCGCACCCCCATCAAGTTCGAAGACCCGTTATGTCGACCGCGTCTCCGTATCCAGAGACGGCGTTTTCGATTCGGGACCTGTCGGCGGTGGAAACCCCGTCGTAGATCTGTACGTCCACCCGGTTGGTGCTCTGATCGACGCTCCAGGCAGTGTTGGGAATGCCTGTCAGCTGATCCAGTTCTTCTTTGGCAGAGTCGAGGTCTGACGTGCTGTAGGGGACGACCTCCGCTACCGCGCCGGCGCTTCGCACGGTTTCCGCCGCGGCCTCGTCGGTGACCGCCACGACGACTCGTCCGTTGCGGTAGTAGACGCCGGCTGTGCGCTCGTTGCCTAACTGGCCTGCTATGGCTGACGCCTTGACTGGATCGGTGAGCGGTGGCGGCGCCGCTTGGGCGACAGTCGTGGTGGTCAGTGCGAGCGCTCCGCCGATCGACGCAGCGATCAACCCCCGGTACGCGTGACGTCTTCGCATCTATGGCCTCACATTCTCGGAGAATGCACCTTGATCGACATGCTTTAGGTGAAACTGGCAACGCAAAATGACCAATAGGTGAACCAGACATGACAAACTCGGCCTTGGCGGCAGGTTGACCTGAAAACGCGGTGTACGGCCAAAAGAAGCCCCAGATGGTGAGGCTCAGCGTGATGCTCGCCGGTGGATGGCGGTGGTGGCGTTGCGTCTCATCTCCGGCGACGGGTGTAGTAGGCGCCGCCGGCGCGAGTGGGGCAGTGGTCCCGGGCCTGAGTGGCAGTTGGCCGGCCTCGGACGCGGCGGTGACCTTCGCTTCGGTCAGTTCGCCGTCGCCGACGGTGCTGCATCCCAATGGCCGCAGCGCGGCATGCCCGTACTGCCGCGTCCGGCATTCTGGAGGACCGCGCCCTTGGGCCAGTCAGGACTGCCGCACCGCCATTTGTCATGCATGGCTCAGACACAGGCACTCAGGAGGTGTCCTGACGGCGTGTTGCCGGACCAGTACCTGCGGGAACATCGAAGTCGCGGCTTGATGCGGTCACTGGCACGGCGGGAGGTGTACCAGTGTCCCGATCACCAGGACTGTGCGGGGTGGTGACCCACACGCGTCCCTGGTCGTCGGGCCGGTTGACGAGCCGCCCGAGCGGGTGCGGCATGCCCGGTAGTTCCAATCCGGGATGCCGATCTGGTAGACGCCGGCCTGCGTCTTGTCGAAAGCATCCCGGGGGGCTGATGTGCAGGAGCTTGTTCGGGGCGAGCGGGACGGCTGAGCAGGGCTCGGTCAGGCGCCGACATGTTCGGTGAGGCAGACATACTTCGGGGATTCCTGGTCGCCGAGGCTGCTGTAGTCCAGAACGGCGGGGTAGGTCAGGCGGGTTCCGGGGTACAGGGGTGTGCAGTCCTGCTCGGTGTCGTAGAAGACGATCGCGTCCCCCAGTGCATCCCGGGTGCCGGAGGGGTCCACCAGGTCGGCGCCGCACTGGTAGCCGGGGGCGTTCATCAGCAGCACAGCGTCGCGAGATGTGTCGCTGGCACTACCGGTCCAGGCGACGCAGTAGAAAACACTGGGGTCTCCGCCGGTGGGCGGTTCGGAGATGATGTTCACCCTCTGCAGGGCGGTCGGGCCACCGCACAGGCTGTTGATGTCCTTGACGTAGTACGGGGATCGGACGGTGCAGATGTCCTTCTTGGACTCGCAGGTCGCCGGGCCCGTGGGCAGCTTGTAGGTGGCCGGTAGGCAGGTGGCGGACACGGTCGCCGCCGGGGTCTTCTTTTCTTGCCCGGCTTCCGCTTTGCCTGCTGCCCGGGAGGCTGTGACCGCTTCCGGGGAGGTGGTCACCGATGCGCTTGGGGAGGCCGTGGCGGAGGCCGTCGTGCCCGCCCCGGCCCGTGTGCTGCCCCTCTGCCCGTCCTGGTTCTGATCTGCGATCAGGTAGGTGCTGACGGCGGCCACGGCGAACCCGGTGACGGCGGCCGCGGCAATGAGCCCTGTGCGGCGGCGGGCGAACCGGCGCCGGGCCAGAGTCCAGGCCCGGTCGTCCTCGGCAGCGGGCAGACCCTCCCACCCGGCCGCCACCAGGTCACCCGCCAGAGTCGGCGCCTCGGCCCCCGGCTGCAGGACGTGGGTGGCCTGGGCGGCCAGCAGCACCGTGCACTGCCCGGCCAGCGCGGTGGCCGTGGGCCGCTCTTCCGGTGTTTTGGTCAGTGCGGACGTCACCAGGGTCAGGAGGTCGTCGGGGATCCCGGCAAGGTCGGGGTCGCCGGACATCACCCGGGCCGCGACCGCGTCCGGTGCACCGGTGCCGAACGGCAGCCGTCCGGTGGCGGCGTAGGCGATCAGTGCTCCCCAGGCGAAGACGTCCCCGGCCGAACCTGTAGCGCCGGTGCGGTAGCCCTCGGGGCTGATCCAGCCCGCGGTGCCGGTCATCACGCCGGTCCGGGTCACCGAGGTGCCGTCCAGGGCGTGGGCGATGCCGAAGTCCAGCACACGCGGTCCGTCCGGTGCCAGGATGACGTTCCCCGGCTTCACATCGCGGTGCACCACCCCGGCTGCGTGGACGGCCGCCAGCGCGGCCGCGGTGCCGACCGCCAGCGCGTACAGCCGGGCCCCGGACAGCGGGCCGTGCGCGGCGATGTGCTCGCCGAGCGTGAGGCCGGGCACGTACGGGGTGGCCAGCCAGGGAACATCCGCGCCGGGGTCCGCGGCGAGCAGTGCCACCAGGCAGGGCCCCGTGACCCGCCGGGACACCTCGACTTCCCGCTTGAACCGGGCCCGGAACTCCTCGTCGCCGGCCTGCGCCGGGTGGACGACCTTGACCGCCACCCGCCGCCCGCCGGGATCCAGGGCCGCATGGACCGTTCCCATACCGCCCGAACCCAGTCGGCCGATGAGCCGGTACGGGCCGATCCGGCCCGGATCACCAGGCCGCGCAGGATGAACACGCATGGACTACAACGCCCCCCACAGGCCGAACACCCCAACCGCGCCGGTCGGAACCGCAACTCTCTCACGCGCCCATCGGTCAGCCAGACGACCGACCGGACTCAGCCTGGCGCACCGCGCGGGGGAAGATGGGGATGGAATGACGGAACGCGAGGTCTGGAGCTTCCATGGCGAAGCGGGTTCACCAACCCCGTGAGGACGCGGAGTTCGATTTCATCCTCGGGATGAGCGGAGTCCCGGTCCTCGCATACTTCACCGGGACATGGCCCAAGGCAATCGAGCCCTGCCGGGCGATGGACCTCGTCGTGGGTGACATCGCAGACGAGTACACGGGCCGCCTGACGGCCGTCCGCACCGACATGACGCGCTGTCCGTCCGCGACCAAGCGATACGGGATCACCGGAGCCCCGTCCTACGTCCTGCTGAAGGAGGGAGAGGTGGTGGCGCACGGCACGGGGCCTATGACCATCGCCGAGGTACGGGAGTTCCTGGGCGGCCACCTCTGAGCGGTCGCCGCGGCAGTGCGGCCGCCACGTCCGTCACGCAAGCCGTAGTGCGCGGGTTGCGGGCGTCGGTGGTGGAGCAGGCGCGCGCGGCCGGGCTCACGGTGGAGTACATCGACGAGCGGCCGGACGACTCGGCGATGTGGAGGCGCTTCTACCGGCTGTGGCAGCCCCATGGAGCGGAGCTGCGCCGGGAGCTCGGTGACGACCAGGCGGCGCGGGAGGCCGGGCTGGTCCTGCCCCGGTTGGCGACGCGCGAGGCCTTGGCCGTGACGCTGAGGAGGCCTTCGGGTGGCGGATAGGGTCACCGGGGTCAGGGCTCGCGAGGTGGATGGGGTGTCGGGTGGCTCGGGTTGCGGTGCTCTCCGCAGGGTCGTGGGGGACGACGATGGCGAAGGTGTTCGCCGACGCCAGCGGCGACGTCACGATCCACGCCAGACGGCCTGAGGTCGTCGCCGAGATCAACGTCCGGCACCAGAACGCCCGGTACCTGCCCGACGTCGTCTTGCCCGGCCGGCTCCGCGCGACAGTAGACCCGGTCGAGGCGCTCGCCGGGGCCCGGCACGTGGCTTCTCTCGGGGTGGACCGTCACGGGAGTTTGGCAGGCACGATGACCGTCCAGCTCAGCAGGGTGTGTCTGTGGCTGCTGGGTGCGCGACAGATGTCGCAGACTGAGGCGGTGTCACAATCCTCGACATGGAGAAGGATCCGCGCGGGACGCATTTCATCGGGATAGGGCACAAGGCCGTGTCGTGGGCGGTCGCAGAACTCATACGGGGAGTGCAGGCCGATGAGCTTGCAAAGCTGAAGGTGGGATCGGGCGAGCATTTGGCCGCGCTGCTGGCGACCGCGTTCCTCGGGACCGCCCCGACGTCGGTCGACACCGATGGAGGCCCAGACCTGGTGTTCGACGTGACGACATCGAACTTCACCGGTCTCGCCCTCAGGGACCTGGTAGGGCGGATTGATGTTCAGTTTGCGGACTTCGAGGTGAAGTCACTACCGGGAACCTATCGGCAGTTCGAAGCGGAGTTTGATAAGGCGACCGCCGCGGGGGTCGAGCCGAGGGAGACCTGGCATTGGTCAACCTTCGTAGCGGCCAACGACGTGGTCCGCGCCGCCGGCGGAATGATCGAGAATGCGAGCAAGCAGCTTGCGCGGAAGTCAGCCTCGGATCGTGCACGGGGTGTCTTCCTCATCGCGCATTTTTTTGATCACCCGTTCGTCGAGGTTTTGGAGCCGGTCATCGCGCACCACCTTGAGGCGCCCGATCTCCCTGAGGGCGTGGACAGCGTGTGGATGCTCTTCGCGCCGTACAGCCTCGTTGTCTGGTCGGCCGACCTCGGACGGTGGACGGAATTGATCTTTGGGGTAGGCGACCCCAGCACGGGGGTGTTTGAGGTCGACGGGGACATGGCGCTGCTGCAGCACTTCGAGGCCGCATACCTGGAGCAGGCCGGGGCGTTGACGCCGTCACCCTTCTTCTACAAGCTCACGACCCATGTAGAGGAGTAGGGAGACCGCTAAGTCGCCGACGGCTCCGTTGCGGGCTACCGACGAAATGCGGTTCGCGGGGTGACGGAATGAGGCGGCCACAAGCGGCGGATACTGAAGCGTTTCGTGCGGTGGACGTACCCCACATCACCGACTTCGTCAGCAGGAGCGAACATGAAGCGGTATCCGAACTCCCTACCTCCCGTCGACCACAGGGTTTCCTTGACGAAGCCTCCACGTCCGGGACCGGCGATCGTCCTGTCAGGCATCGCAGAGCAGCACGGCTGGAGGGCCAGCGATCACTGGCACTACGAACCGGGCTCGTATGCGAACCCCGTGTTCATGCTGTTGCTTACCCATCCCGATCGAAAGCTCCGCTTGGAATATGCGGTGGAGTGGAAGCGTCGCCAGCCGACGTTCGACCTCGGCTGGTGGAGCCGAGGAAAGGTCGTGCAGTGCCCCCCGGCCTGGCCAAGGATCGGTGACTGTTTTGGACCGCGTATGGGCTGCAGTGATGCGGTGCCAGGCGGTTCTTGACGGTCGGGTAGGTTGATCTTGTGTCCTCCGCCCCGCCGCCGCCCTCGTACGAGGAGCTTGCCGCGCTGGTAGTGGAGTTGAAGCTGTTGGTGTCCGCCCAGGCGGCGACGATCGCGGAGCTGACCGCGAGGAACGCCGAGCAGGCGGAGCGGATCGCGGAGCTGGAGCGGCAGGTCTCATCGGACTCGCACAACTCCTCCAAGCCGCCGTCCAGTGACGGGCTGCGCAAGAGGCCCGCGCCGAAGTCGCTGCGGCAGCGTTCGGGCCGTAAGCCGGGTCGGGCCAAGGGCGATCCGGGCGGCCGACTGGAGCAGGTCGCCGATCCCGACGTGATACTCGATCACCATCCGGCCGCCTGCGGCGGCTGCGGGAATGACCTGGCCGGTGCGGTGAGCACGGGCTATCGGGCCCGGCAGGTCTTCGATCTGCCCAAGATCGCACCGGAGGTCACCGAGCACCGGCTGCACCGGGCGGTCTGCGGCTGCGGGCACACCACCTCGGCCACAGCACCGGAGCACGTACCGGCCGCGACCGTGTACGGGACGGGAGTGCGGGCTGCGGTCTGCTACCTGTCGGCCTACCAGCACCTTCCTGCCAAGCGCCTGGCCGAGGCGATGGACAGCCTGTTCGGCCTGCCCCTGTCCACCGGCACCGTCCTGTCCGTCCTGGCCCGCGCCCACGACGGGCTGGCCGGCTTCGAGGAGCAGGTCAAGGAGCATCTGACCGCCGCCCCGGTCGCACACGCCGATGAGTCGGGGGTGCGGGTGGCGGGGAAACTGCACTGGCTGCACGTGATGTGCACCCACCTGGTCACCTTCTACGGCATCCACACCCAGCGCGGCCGTATCGCGATGAACGACCTCGGCGTGCTGCCCGCCTTCACCGGCACCCTGGTCACCGACGCCCTGGCCTCCTACACGATCTACGGCAACAGCAAGGCCCTGTGCGGTGCGCACGTCCTGCGCGAACTGATCGCCGTCACCGAGGACACCCGTCGTGACCCCACCTGGGCGACCACGATGATCCAGGTCCTCATCGAGGCCAAGACCACGGTCGCCGACGCGGTCACGGCCGGACAGGACGCTCTGGCCGCCGATGTACTGGCCGGCTTCCAAGACCGCTACCGGCACGCGGCGTTGTGCGGGATCGCAGCCAACCCGTACTCCGGCACCGGACCGAGAGCCAAGGCCAGAGCCCTGGCCGAGCGGCTGCACGACCGCACCGAGGAGTACCAGCGGTACATGACCGACTTCAGTGTCCCGTTCGACAACAACCAGGCCGAGCGCGACCTCAGAATGATCAAGACGCAACAGAAGGTCTCCGGCTCCTGGCGGACCCCGACCGGAGCGAGGCGTTTCGCCCGGATCCGCTCCTACATCTCCACCGTGCGCAAGCACGGCGTCAACCCCCTGACCGCCCTACGCGACCTCTTCGCCGGACGGCCATGGATGTTGCCCACAACCAGCTGAAACCCCTAAACAGTTACAAGGATCGGACGCCTGTCAGACAAGGCGATACGGCGTTGCAATGGGTGATCAGCACGAACAGGGGCTAATTAGTCATCCTTCCCTCGATGCCGGCCGCGCTACGGGCGCCGGTCGGCTGGTGCCGACGGGCAGGCAACCGTCGGGAACGCCGCTGTGTGCCCGCCGGCGGTGAACGTGATCGCGGCGGGGGCGCTGGCCCAGAAGGGAGAGACGTCGATGAGGTGGTCGCCGTGCTCACTGACGAGGATGCGCAGCCACACCTCCGTGCTGGTGATGCTGGCGCGGTACGCGGTCACGTCCCACGGCTCGGTTGTGAACCCGCAGGTATCAGCGCGGGCGATCACGGTGTCCGGGGCGTCGGCCGTGGACATGCGCAGGACGGTGCCGTCGTAGACGAGCCGGATCCCGTCCTGCTCAAGGTCTCGTCGCCGTGGGGCCTGACGGACGAGTTCGTGCAGGTCCCGGATCTTCAGCTGAGCCACAGCATCGTCCTCTCCCCGAATGCGCCGTCGAGTCGCCGGAAGTCAGCAGATCGATCGTCGGTTCCGCTCATGAGGGTCCCAGGCCGAAACGCCAGTACTTGGTGAAGCGCTCCAGCGTCAGCTCGGCGTCGAGTTCGTCGTTCCACACCCCTTCGAGCCACAGCGGGACGGTGTCCAGGCGCTCGCAGACCACGACGCTCTCGGGCTGAGAAGCTGTGTCTGAGGCCTACATGACAAGTTCGCCCAGAGCCTTGCTGTGGCGAAGCAGTGGGGCCGTACTGGAAGCTGACGGCACCCCGGGCAAGGAGTTTGGGAACTCCTTGAAACCCGTTCCAGGCATAGCCGTCATTCCGGACTGGGCATCCGTTCCCGGAGGCGTTGCCACGACGCTCTTCCGAACGGTGCCGTCAGCAACCCCGGCAAGCCTCACCGCTCTGAACTGCGTAAAGAGGATGTGAAAAAGCTGCCGGGCCGCGGGCGGGAAGCCGCCTGCGGCCCGGCAGTTGGTACGAGAGGTGCGGCGGATCAGAAGGCGCCGGTGCCGTTCGGGGTGCCGAGGCCGGTGGGGCCGTCCCAGCCGACGCGGGCGTTGCACCACTGGGTGGTCGGGCAGCTGCCGTTGCTGCCGGAGGTCACGTCGTAGAGCGACGTCGCGTGTGTGTAGGGGTAGTTGTTGTCGATCGAGCCGGTGTTGCCGGCCAGCCCGTAGACCGAGGCGATGATCGGGGACGACACGCTGGTGCCGCCGAAGACCAGCCAGCCGGACAGGCCCTGGTACGCGGTGCTGTCGTAGACGGCCACGCCGGTGGCGGGGTCGGCGACCGCGGAGACGTCCGCCTCGGCGCGGTTGGCGCAGCCGGTGCCGAAGGAGGCGGCGCCGCTGAGCGCGGCGTTGTACGCGGAGCAGCCGCTGCCGGCGCCGCTCCACGCGGTCTCGGCCCAGCCGCGGCTGCTGGTCGAGGTGGTGAGGTGGGTGCCGCCGACGGCGGTGACGTAGTGCGAGGAGGCCGGGTAGCTCGCGCCGTAACCGCTGTCACCGGAGCTGGCGGTCACCGCGATGCCCGGGTGGTTGTAGTACGAGCCGTAGGTGGCGTCGGAGGCGTCGGAGCCGCCGTAGCTGTTGCTGATCGCCACCACGCCGGAGGTGGCCGCCGCACGGTTCACCGCGGCGCCCAGATTGGCGAAGGACGAGGAGCTGGCCTCCACCAGGAGGATGTGGCAGTTGGGGCAGATCGCGGAGACCATGTCGACGTCGAGCGAGATCTCCTGGGCCCAGCCGCCGTTGCTGCGGGGGTATTTGGTGCCGCCGTTCTGGTCGATCTTCTTGAAGCAGCCGTTGGCCGTGGTGCAGGCCGGCAGCCCGAACTGGCTGCGGTAGACGCCCAGGTCGGCCTCGGCGGTCGGGTCGTCGTACGCGTCGACGATCGCGACCGTCCGGCCCGAACCGGCCGTGCTGGACGGCAGGTTGTACGCGGACTGCAGACTGGAGGGTCCGTAGCCGGAGGGCGTGGCGTTCGGGGCGACCGACTTCAGGGGGGTGAGGTCGGTGCGGACGATGGCCTTGCACGCCGCGAACCCGGCCTTGGCGGTGGCGCAGGAGTGGGCCGGCGCCTTGACGCTCGGCGTGCCCGCGGCGTGGGAGGCCACGGCGGGGCCGAGGACCGTGAGCGGGATCGCCGCCAGGGCTGCGGTCACGATAGTCAACAGCCTTGCGCGCAGCTGCATATGGGTCTCCTTGGGTTGTGGAGATCAGCGACGGCGCAAGCGTGCTGGAACAGCAGCCGAACGGAAAGCCATGTAATGTTAAAGGCGGGATTCGTTCATGATTCCTGCCTGCGTGAATGGTGATTCGGAGTGCGAAACTCTGACATGCGCATGGGGGGTTTGGGTAGCCGGATCCCAGGGTAACTGCCCGCTGCCGTGCTGGTGACGCGGGGTCAGTTCTGCCGCAGTGCCAGCATCGGGACCGGGATGCTGTACGCGGTCGCGCCCGCTCCGATGCCGCCCTCGCAGGTGTTGGGCGGGTCGGTGGTCACGGGGATTGAGGAACATCCGTGTCAGATCGTGCGCTAAGTGCCTGTGTCAGGTCCTTGCGTGACAAGTCGAGTGGTCTGTTGATGCAGTTCAGGGGCTCGTCGCTTCGGGTGGATCTGCCCGACGCGACGGCTGGGCCGCGGGTACCGCCCGCCGTACGGTGGTCGTATGGGCAGGGACGGGGTGCCCCGGTTGCGTCTGGTCGTCGTCGCGGTTGACGGGGGCGGGCCAAGGCTGTGCCGGGGGTGCGGTGGGCCGTTGATGCCGTCGGCGAAGCCGACGGCGGTGTTCTGTGAGGCGGCCTGCCGCTCCAGGCACTGGCGGCGGATGCGTCGGGCGAGGGCTCGGACCGAGGTGGTGAAGGCCGGCGTGACGGTCACGTGTCCGCAGTGCGGGGTGTCCTGGACGGTCGGGATCGACCGTTTGGTCTCGACGGTCTACTGCTCTCCCGCCTGCCGCAAACGGGCCTGGCATGCGCGGCGCGCGCGGTCGGGCGGGGTGTGAGCCTGCGCGTCTGGTGGAGGCGGGGCTGCTTCGGGCGCCTGGGCCGTACGCCCTTCTCTGCTGGGCGAGTCGGTCGGATGGTGCGAAGTGGCGGGTTTCCAGGGCGAGTTGACGGCACGTGAGGGTCTTGTCCCCGGGGCTCGTGGGGGTGGTGTCCGGATGACCGGGATGGTCGGCAGTGTGACCCGGCAGCGCTACGACGAGCTGGTCAAGCTGGGGCGGGACTGGGTCTCCGAGATGAGCAGCGTCCAGTGGCAGCTCGGGGACGCAGGCATGGAGATCGAGCCGATGCGCTCCTACGGGGGTACGAACCCGTCGGGGAGCGAGGAGTTGTTCACGGTCAGCGAGGCGATCCGGATGTTCGCCGAGGACGTCGGCCTGGCGTATTCGACGGTCCGGGACTACCGGTGGGTGGCCTCGCGCTGGCCGAAGGAACACCGGCGGGCGGACGTCTCCCACACCATCCACAAGATCCTTGCTTCCATCCCCGACGAGCGGGAACGGTTCGAGGCGGTGGACAACCCCCCGTCCAGTCCGCGCGGCGGGCCCGCGCGCTGGACGCACGACAGTGCGAAACGGATCGTCGGCTGGAAGGTCGATACCCCGGAGAGCGTCCAGGAGAAGGTGGACGCGATTCACGACCTGGCCGCGGACGACCAGGTGGCCGCGCGGGTGGCCACCGACTTCCTGCGCCGCCCGGCGGTCGCCTCGAAGGCCATGGCCGACGGCACGGCCAGGCACGCCGTGAACGAGGCGCAGTTCGACCAGTTCCGCCAGCAGGTCCAGTACGGGCAGGAGGAAGCCGCCCCGCAGCTGGACCAGCTACGGCGCATGGAGCACAACACGCAGTTCATGGACCTGGTCGCGGTCTGCACGCAGTTCACCGTCACCGCCGGCAGGATCGTGCCGAACCTGCGGGGTGAGCCCTACGACGACGCCGAACGCGAGACGATCCTGCGGGGCCTTGCGCGGGTGCGGGCGTCGGCGGACTGGATCGAGAACGCAGTCACCCGCGGCGAGGTCGATCTGGACGAGCAGCTTCAGAAGCTGCTGAAGGGCTCGGGCGAGTAGCGATGGGGCGGGGCGTTCCCGCTCACGTCCACGCCGAAGCCGTCCTGTCCGCCCTGCTGGAGGCCCGTCCCGCCGGCCTGAGCGTCGTCCAGCTGGTGGCGGCCACCGAGCGCACTCGCGCGCAGGTCCACACCGGGCTCGCGCACCTGCGCCAGGTCGCCGCCGCGAAGGGGCTCCCGCCGGTGACCTGGGACAAGACGTGGGGCTACCGGATGCTGGACGATGCGCCGGAGGTCTGGATCGGCTACGAGCGGGCGTTTTTCGAGTCCGTCCACCACCGGGTGGAGAACTTCATCGCCGGGATCCTCCTGCCGCACCAGAAGAAGAAGCCCGACGACCCCTACATCCGCACGGTCATGGCGCAGATGGGCGCGATCGAGTCCACCTTGCAGCTCCTGTCCAACCTGGAGTGAACCCCCGGAAAGGCGCCGGGCCGCGACCGCCCCGCAGTTGGCCCCTCTTCAGGCCGCGGCCCGGCACCCCGTCATGCCGCTGCCCCGCTACCGCTACCCCTCCGACACCAGCGACCTCGAATGGGCCCTCCTGGAACAGCTCCTGCCCACCCCCGCCTGCCAGACCCCGAAAGGCGGGGCCCCGGAGAAGTGGCCCCGCCGCCGCGTGGTCGACTCGATCAGGTACATCACGGACAACGGTGCGAAGTGGAGGGCGCTGCCCGCAGACTTCGGCATCCCCTGGCGCACAGTGTTCGGGTATTTCGCCCGCTGGGCCAAGGCCGGAGTCCTGCGCCACATCCTCGACCAGCTCCGCCGGCGATTGCGGCTGCGCCGCCGGCGGTGTCCCTGGCCGGTCCGGGTGATCGTGGACTCGCAGTCCGTCAAAGGTGCGGAGACCGTGTCGAAGGCGACGCGCGGCTATGACGCGAACAAACACATAAATGGGCGGAAACGGCACCTCCTGGTTGATCAGGACGGCCTGCTCGTCGACCTGCTCGTCACGCCCGCCGACGTCCAGGACCGGGACGCGGCGCGCGTCCTGCTGGCCCGCCTTCACGCCGAGCACCCCGAAATCGTCCTGGTCTGGGCGGACAACGGTTACGGCGGAGACGAGTTCAGCACCTGGGCCCAGACCGCCCTCGGCATCACCGTCAAGGTCGTCTCCCGGCCCAAGGACGCCAAGGGCTTCGTCCTGTTGCCCAAGCGCTGGGTGGTCGAGCGGTCGAATTCGTGGACGATGCGGGCCCGCCGCAACGCGCGGGACTACGAACGCCTCATGTCCCACGCCGAAGCCCACGTCCAGTGGGCCTTCATCACCCTCATGACCCGCCGCCTCACCCGACGAAACCGCCGAACCGACGCGGTCCCAACTCCCCTCGCCGCAGCCGCCTGACGATCCCTCCGGCTGCCGTTCGGTTCGGCGTCCATCGACGCTCAACCGAACGGCAAACCCGATCACCACCCAGCTCCAGGAGACCGTGACCTGCGGAAAGAGGATGTGACACAGGCACTGATGGGTCAGGTAGCAGCGGCTCTCGTCCTCCAACTTCCCGCCCGGCCCGTACTTCCCGTACAGGTGCCCGAGGCGTTCACGGTTGGCCTCGGCGAAGGCCTCCAACTGCCGTACGTAGCCGTCCTGCTGCTCGGCACCCACGCACTTCAGGACGACCGTGAGGATCTCCTCCGACAGGTCGAGGTCGTAGCCGGTGTAGCCGGTCAGGGACACGAAGATCCGCTCGGCTGCCTCGCGTACCCGGTGCACCTGCTCCTCCCCCACGGCGTCGACCGCCATGGGCGAGCGGCGCGGTGGCGGGCTCGATACGGCTAGCGGCGATTTCGGTGCGGCGGCTGTCGCGCGGGCCTGGCGGACGGTGCGGTCGGCGATGTGGGTGAGCCTGCTCGTCACCGCCTGGACGGCACCGAGCCAGCCCTCACCGAACTCGTCGCTGCTGCCGGCGGGTACCTGCGTGTCCTCGGCTACTTCGGCATGGGCGCCTTCTACGGCACCGGCCTCGATCACCGCCAGGAGGTGCTGCACCTCCCCCGGCCTCGCGCCGGCTGCTTCAAGGAGATCGGACACGCGACGCCGGGCGCTCGCAGCTGCCTCTGCGTGCACGACGATCGGCGGTAACGCGGGCTCTTCAGGGCTCATCTGGTGTGTTACCTGAGTTCAACGGAGTAGCTGCTGCCAGAGAATTCCCAGCCGTCGGTGCCTTCACCGATGTCGGCGACGATGACGTCCTCGATGAAGCGGTCCTCGAAGTCGTCGTCGCGCAGGTCGCCGGCCAGCCAGAGCGCTTCGATGTCGCTCCAGTCCCCGCGGCTTCCGTCGATGCGCAGGGGTGCGGCTCGGCGGGTCCCGCGTTCGCGTTCGTCGGCGCCGGTTTTAACGAGGCCGCTGATCTCGAACTGGCCGTTCTTGACGTGGTCGGGGATGGGGTCGGCGGGGACGATGGCGACGTTCTCGTACGCGGTGTGGATGAGGTCGCGGTAGCTGCGGCGGACGTTGTACTCGGGGTCCGACAGCCACTTGATCAGGGTGTCGGGTTTGACGTCGAGGCCGGCGCTCTCCAGTGCCTCGTAGCCGCGTCTGGTCCCGGTGAGCTGGCTGAGCTGTGCGTGCCAGTGCTTAGCGCTGTACGTCGACAGCCGGTGGCGGGGCGTGACCTGGGCGCGCAGGAGGTCATTGAGGGCAGCGCCGAGGGAGTTGCCGCGGCCTGTGGGGCCTGCCATCAGTCGTCACCTTCGGGGATGAACTCGCCGGGCTGGATGAACTTGGCCTTCACCTGACCGAAGCCGGTCCCGAGCCGGTACGTGCCGGGCGGTGTCTCGTCGGGGGTCCAGAAGATCGCGGCGTCGACGTTGCGCAGCGCAACGAGGGTGTGGCCTTCCTGGACGGCTTTGAAGGCGTTGAGCCAGTGGCGGACGGATGCTTCGGCGACCATGCTCATGCGCCAGTCCGGCCGCCAGAACGGGGACCGCTGTGAGGGGCGCTTGGGCCACAGCAGGCGCAGTGCGATCGACAGGCGGGTCTTGTAGTTCTTGTACGGCTCGCCGCCGGCCTGGATGAGCTCGGTGCGGGCCTCGCGGGCCGCGGTGTAGAACGGCTTGAACAGCGACTCGTTCGCCTTCCCCGTCCACGAGTCGTGGATGGTCACGGGAGCGGTGAGGTGTCCCTCGCGGTGCAGGCGCTCCAGCTGCTTGATGTGCGGGGTGGTCACCCACACGCGGCCCTGGTCGTCGGGCCGGTCGGTGAGCCGTCCGAGCGGGTGCGGCATGCCCGGGTAGTCCCATTCCGGAATGTCGATCTGGTAGATCCCGGCCTTGGTCTTGTCGAACGCGTCGAGGGGGCCGGTGTGCAGGAGCTTGTTCGGGGCGAGGGGGACGGCCGAGCAGGCGGAGGGGAAGGAGCCGTTGCGGTCGATCAGGCACAGCACGCCGTCCCCGAAGGAGGCGGGCACGTCGAGCTGGTCGCGCCGGACCCGCTTGCCGTTGTCCCGGGTGTGGGCGACGCGGGTGCTGGTGACGTCGGGGTGGACCCAGCGAGGCTCGCCGTCCATGTCCTCGCTGATCAACGGCCAGGGGCCGTCCTCCCGGTCCTCAAGGCGGATGACCGGGACCGGGTGCATCTTCGAACGCGTCACCGAGTCCTTGAGGATCCTCAACGCCGGGAACACCGCAGTTTCCGGCTCGTCCTCCTCGTCACCCGGGACCAGTCCGTCATCGTCGTCCCGCGCCGCGTCTTCGTCATCCCTGTCCGTGACGGTGCCGCTGTCGGCGGCCGGGCGGGCGGATTCCGGGCCAGAAGGCTGCGCGGTGGCGCCGACGGGGGCGGGCGCGTTGTAGGCGTGCAGCGCGGCCGCGAGACGACGGCCCTCGGCGGTGTCCGGCATGTGCGGCGGCGCGGCAGCAGCCTGCGCCAGGGGCGCCGCGAGCTCGTCGATCGTCGCCTGGTCACCGGCTGCCAGCGCGGTGCGCAGCGCGGCCAGCAGGTGCGTGAGAGCGGACGGCAGTCCCTTCTGGGCGCCGGAAGTGTAGGGCAGCGCGGCGTCGGCCAGCTCCCGCTCCTCCGGCGTGGTGTGCAGCCTCCAGTCTTCGCTGCCGGTCCCGACGACGGGCACGGCCTCTGCGTCGCCGAAGCGGGCGTGCAGCAGGTCGGGGCGCAGGTATGCGGAGCCGATCACGCCGAAGTCACGTTCCGCCACCGTGACTTGGACCCTGCCGGGGTCGGTGGTGGCGGTGAGTGTCAGCAGGACATCGGCGTCCAGGAGCGAGAGCAGCGTGGGGTCGTCACTGTCGACGACGGCGAGTACCGGCACGTGCAGGGAGCGCGCGAGGGTGGAGAGGATCTGGGAGGCGTCGGGGAGCCGGTTCCCGGACAGCGGCAGGCGAGCGCTGTGGGCGGCCTGGAGGCGGTCCACGACCACGAGGGCCAGGCCCTCCATGTGTGGGGCGGTCTCCGCGATGTCCTCGGCGGTCAGGTTGCTGCCGTCATCGATGAGCAGGACGTCGCCGGCCTGCATCAGCTGGCGGGCGACGTCCTGCTCGTAGTCGGTGAGGCGTCCCTGCTTCAGACGCGGGTAGTCGCCCCCGGTCTCCGCGGACAGGATGCGGCGGAAGACGTCGTCCCGGTTCGGTCCGGACGCCGCGTACAGGACCGTGCGGTGGTCGACCAGCGCGGTCGTGCGGGCGGCGGCCAGCCCCAGGAGGCTTCCGCCGACGTTCGGGGCGGCCGCCACCAAGGTGAGCCGGCCCGGCTGCAGACCGCCGGTCGCGGCGTCCAGGCCGGGCAGCCCGAACGTCGGGCCGTCGGCGGGGCCGGTGGTGAGCACGGAGCCGATGGCATCGCCCAGTGTCGCGAGCCTGCGCTGCGCGCTTTCCCGGTTCTGCTGTCCTTGGCTGTTCACCGCACCTCCTGCGGGCGCCGCGCCGGAGGGTGCGGCCGGGTCGGACGAGGGAGTACCTGCGTGGGTGTCGGCGGGGAGCAGCACCGCGACGGGCGTGGTGTTCCTGCGGAGCACCTGGGGCTGGCCGCTGGCCGCCTGGCTGACCAGGGTGCCGAAGTCCTTCTGTGCCGCACTCAGCGCCCAGGAAGGAAAGGCGCCGGCTTTCCGCGCGGCCGGGAACCGGTCGAGCGGGGCCAGCAGAACACGGTCCTCCCGCTTGGAGCCCATCCGGTGGATCAGGGTGGTGACCCCGTCGTCCTCGACGCACTTGACCAAGGCGTACAGGTCCCTGCGGGCGTCACTCGCGTTCATCGCGGGGTCTGCCTGTGGTGACTGACTCACTCACCCTCCCGATACTCAACTCCCTTTCAGGATATCAGGAGTCACTCATCCGATTGGGCAAAGTCACACATCGCCTTGGCAAATCTCACTCACTCGTGAGGCGTTTCGGTGTGGATTGACGGCTTGGGTGTTTACGGGCGGCAGCCTCGCACGGCCGGACAACATGACCAGGGCCGGGGCCACCTACCGGCCCCGGCCTTGACTCACCGCGTCCGCAGACGAACGCACACCCGCCGAAGAGGCAGACTCAGCCGCGCACTGCCGGCTCCTGTCCGCTGGGCGCCTCCTTGTAGGCAAGGTGCCCGACGGCGGAGTAGGCCTTGCCTAGCGCTCCCGCGAGTTGCTCCGCCGTGACAGATGCATCGGTGTACCGCTGGATCGCTTCGTCGAGCGTCTCGTCCCTCAGGAGTTCCTTGTCCCGAAGGCCTTCCACGGAGGTCCTGAGCAGGGTCAGAGCTGTCCTCATCTCCCCCGCCACGCGGGTGAGGAAGCTGTAGACGCGGTAGGCCTCCACCAGGTACTCGATCCCCCGGTACGTGAGGCCGGTGACGAGCTCGGCAAGGGAGCGGGCCGCGGCTGCCGGCCTCTGCTCGCCGCCCGGCACCTCCTCATACGCCGGGTGCTCGGTCACGGAGAAGGCCTTGCCGAGCACGTCTGCGAGTTGCTCCGCCGCGCGGGATGAGTCGGTGTAGCGCTGGAGCACCTCGCCGAGCGGCTCACCCCGGTAGTCGGTCATCAGACGGTCCTGCTCCCGGAGGCCTTCCACGAAGGTCCTGAGCAGAGTGAGGGTGGTCGTCATCTCGCCTGCGGCGCGGGCGAGATGACTGTCGATGAAGGAGGCCTCCGCAGGGTGTTCGATCTTCCTCCCCCGGTACTGGAGGTCGGTGACGAACTCGGCGAGGGACCGGGCTGCACTTTTCGCGTGCCGGATGACGTCTTCGGTGTTCTCGCTCATACGGATCCGGTTCTCCTTGCTGGGCTGAAGAGGCGCGGGCAGCTGGTGATGTGGCAGCGGTCCTGTACGGATCACGCCGTGCTCATCCGACGAGACGGCGATGGCCGCCGCGCCCCCGCCCCCAGATGCGGGAGCGGGGACGCGGAAGAGGTCCAGCGCGTCGTCCAGGAGCGCCGCACGGTCCGCTGCGGGCATCCGCTCGACTCCCGCGAGCAGCAGTCCGGCATCGCCACCGTGTGCGCGGGCGTGCTCAACGAGGAACGAGAACGCCTGGGCGGGCCCGGCGACAGGGCCTTCTTCTTCGGGTACGCGGGCCGCCGCGTGCAGGCGGTAGGCGGCGCCCGCGGTCACCGCGAGCACGACCGGGTCCTCCTCGAGGAGCTTCGCCGTGAGGGACTGCCGGCACGGCGCGCACCGCTCGATGCTGGCGCCGATCAGCGCGGCCGCGGTCCGCAGGTCCGGCACGGTCTCGACTCCCCACCGGCCGGGGTCAGGCTGGAGGTCCGTGGCCGACGGGCCGCTGGCGTGCACGTGAAGGGTTCCCGCGTTGGCGGCCGCGTAGGCGACGCCGGAACGGCGGCTCCTGTTTCTCGCCCGGCTCTTACGGCCGTGGCTCTTGGTCATACGGCTCTCGCATTTCCCGCGCCCCGGCCCCATGACCCGATGCGCGTGACGAAGAGCAACATGCGGAAGGCTCAACGGCCCTGTGGCCGCCGGAAGATGACGTACCTCTCACACTGATGCTCACAGACCGGACCCTCGTGCGCGGGGTCCGCGGGCACCTTCGCCGTGGTGCACCCCGGTCATGGGCCAGGGAGCGGGCTTGGGCCGATGCGCCGGCCACTGCTGCGCAGCGTACCGGTCCGCCCGCCACGTCCGGTGCCGATGCACGAAACGCCCCCGCCCGACGGGTACGAGCGCACGCGGAAGTCGGCGCCCGGCCCTCCGCCTCGGTTCTACGCTCTCGTCATGTACTGCACCGCAGGCGCCCATCACCACGCTGGCGGGCAGGGCGCTGCGGGCGCCTCCCGAAACGTCAGGCTCGCTCGTCCCAATCAGCGGGGCGTTGTGCAAGGTAGGTAAAGACCGGCCCCGCGTCGTCGAAGATCACGGTCATGCTCGTGGCGTCCTGGTTGATGTACACCGGCTGCTCCCCGTAGGCGCCGCGGATGTCCTCTTCGGCAAGGACGTTCTCGGTACGCAGATCGGCGCGGCTCACACCGAACACGTTCACGCGGACATACCGGTACTCCATGACGGCCTCCAGGGTGGCAGAACTTCGGGTGACGTGGGGCGCGAGGGCGGGGCGCGAGTCCCGTTGAGGACCCTCGCCGGGCGGGTGTGACGTCGGGGTCGTTGCCCCGGCGCGGGAGGAGGGGTGGCGCCGGTACGCCGGTGGGGGCGTGACGCTCCTGGCACTGACAACAGGCCCTGGCCAAGGGGGCTGCGGTACGGACGTTCCGTTGTCGGACCCTGCGCGTAGCGTCGTTGGTGTCCACGGGCCCGCGCACTCGGGAGAGCCCTGGACACACGGTCTTTGCTTGGCGGCTGGCCATGTCCCAGGAACTCCCGGCGTCCAGGTCCCCCGGCCCCCTCGTGCAGGCAGCAGGAGGTACCTTGACTGACACCTGTGAAGCTACAGCACGGTACCGACAAGCGCTCCGACCAGCACAAACGGGCGGTGGAGCGGACGGTGGTAGGACGACGGGCCACGGTTGTCGCGCCGTCGGCCGGGTGAAGGAGCCCGCCGTCCGATGACCGAGTTCGTCATCACGCCGGGCCTGTTGCTCACCCTCATGATCGCGGTGGCAGATCCCGATCGTCCCCAGCCAACGCAGCCACGCCTGCGTCCCCTGCACGCTGTGCGGCAACTGTTCCTGTCAGCGCCCACGGGAGAATCTGCCGGAGCAATGCTCAGGACTTGTGGATCAGCTCCTCTGGAGGACGCGCGAAGGGCGTACCTTCCCGAGTGAGTGATCGTCAAGTCACCGAGTAGGCCCGCGCTGCGAACGCGGGTCGGGAAGGCACGCCCGTGCTCAGCGTAGTCAATGAAGGCGGCACCACCGAGGCCGGTTCCCTGATCGACGAGATCGTCCGCGAGGGTGCTCGGCGGATGCTGGCCGCCGCCCTGGAGGCGGAGGTGGACCAGTACATAGCCGAGCTCGCCGGGCAGCGTGACGAGGCCGGTCGCCGACTGGTGGTCCGCAACGGCCGGCACCGGCCGCGGACCGTGACCACGGCTGCTGGGCCGGTCGAGGTGGCCGCCCCGCGCGTGAACGACAAGCGGGTCGACGAGACGACGGGTGAACGTCAGCGGTTCTCCTCGAAGATCCTGGCGCCGTGGTGTCGGAAGTCCCCGAAGATCAGTGAGGTGCTGCCGCTGCTCTATCTCCACGGCCTGTCGTCGGGCGACTTCGTGCCCGCGATGGAGCAGTTCCTGGGCTCCTCTGCCGGGCTGTCGCCGGCCACAGTGACCCGGCTGACGCAGCAGTGGACCGCCGACCACACCGAGTTCCAGCGCCGTGACCTGGCCGGATCCGACTACGTCTACGTCTGGGCCGACGGCGTCCATCCCAAGATCCGCTTGTCCCAGACGCACTCCTGCCTCCTGGTCCTGATGGGCGTCCGCGTCGACGGCACCAAGGAACTCATCGCGATCACCGAGGGTCTGCGCGAGTCCACCGAGTCCTGGGCGGACCTGCTGCGCGACTGTCGGCGGCGCGGGATGCGCGACCCGATGCTCGTGGTCGGCGACGGTGCGATGGGCCTGTGGAGGGCGCTGGCGGAGGTGTTTCCGCAGGCCAGGCACCAGAGGTGTTGGGTTCACAAAACAAGGAACGTCTCGAACGCGCTGCCGAAGTCCGCGCAGCCCGGCGCGAAGAAGGCTCTGCAGGAGATCTACAACGCCGAGGACCGTGCGCACGCCGAGAAGGCGGTCACCGCGTTCGAGAAGGCGTACGGGGCGAAGTTCCCCAAGGCCGTCAAGAAGATCACCGGCGAGGTCGACGAGCTGCTGGCGTTCTACGACTTCCCCGCCGAGCACTGGGTCCATCTGAGGACGACGAATCCGATCGAGTCGACCTTCTCCACCGTGAAGCTTCGGACCAAGGTCACCCGCGGCGCCGGCAGCCCGGCCGCGGCCCTCGCGATGGTCTTCAAACTCGTTGAGTCCGCCCAGGCCCGCTGGCGAGCGGTCACCGCACCGCACCTCGTCGCCCTCGTCCGAGCCGGCGCCCGCTTCGAGAACGGCCTCCTCGTCGAACGAGACGAGACCCTCGCAGCGTGATCCACCTCAACTGATCCACAGGTCTTGACAATTACTCCGGTCACCGGCATGCCCGAGACCTACCGGGCCCGGCACGCCCTGCGCGACACCGGGCTCGACCTCGGTCTGCCGCCCCAGGTCGTGGGCGAGATCGCCAAGAGCTTCCCGCACATCCGGGCCCGGGACATCCGCTCCGCCCTGGCCGAACTCCCCGAACTGCGCCAACTCCGCACGCAGGCAGAAAAGTTCGGGCCGCTGTGGGAGCTCGCCGAGGGCCTGGACGCTCTGCCGCGCGGCTACGCTATGCACCCCTGCGGGGTGATCATCTCCAACGCGTCGCTACTGGACCGGCTGCCGGTGCAGCCGACCCCGGCTGGCTACCCGATGGTGCAGGCCGACAAGGAGGACGTCGATTCTCTGGGGGTGGGCCGCGTGGTGCACAGACGCGCAGGAGAAACTTGCAGCTCAGCAGCTATGCCCGGGATTTTAGACTATGCAACAGGTGTGGTGCTACCGCTGGATCGGGTGATCTGACGTGCAGTGGGCCTCTGGCAACCACGCCTGGCTGACGGAGCGTTCTTGCTGATCTGACCAAGAACGGTCCGTGGCGGCTCATGAAGCCGCGGCGATCCCTACAATCAGTGATGGGGCGGTGTGAAGCCTGCGGTCGCTACGTGTGGCCAGACTTCAACCGCGTGGGGCTCGTGACAATGTCTGCTTCCCGGCAAAGGTGCCGGAAGCGCAGGGGGGGGTTCAATGGAGAACTACGAGGCTGGGCTCAGAAGTCAGGACGTTCACCAGGGGTTGCGCAATATGGACCCCCACTCTCCGGCCCTGGTTCCGCTAACGAAAACACGCCTGGTCGGCAGCGCGGCGGACGTGGCTTCCCTGATCCGTGGGCGGGAAGTGATCCAAGATGTGTCCGCGCTGCAGGTGATCGCCGTCAGAGAACTAGACGTAGCCCCGTCGTCATTTGAGCAAGTGCTGGACGTCCTCGAGACCGCCGGATTTATCGATCTTGCTCGTAATAGTCGAGGCGAGCCCGTCGGACTCACTGAAAACGTTCCTGTCTATCGGACGCTCTATGAAGATCTCGGGTCGGCATGGCGAGAGAGTCGGCCCCGGCAAATTGAAGAAGAAATGCTCGCCGTTGTGAGGCGCCTCGCTCAGGGGCCTATTCCGGTTGAGTCGCTCGTCTCGGAAATTGGTATCGGTTCCCATCCGGACGAGATCGTCATGTTGGGGCGCGAGTCGAGTATTATCAAAGTTGAGTCGACGCTAGACGGAGACATCCTCTATTCTCCGTTCTCGGCATTCGAGAATCCCTCGGCTCTGAACGATTTGCTGCTGCAGCACGGAAGTGCCCAAATGCAGGACGAGTTCGAGAAGTTGCACAAACACCAGGGGCTTCCCATCACGATAGGCTCCTACCCTATGCTCACAGATGCCGTGGCGCGTGGGCTCATTTCTGCGCCCTCGGTTTCACTTCCGGATGGGCAGGAGAGGTCATTCGCCGTTCTTCCTTATACTCTCGACCGGGAGTTGCTTACAGGTAGGAAGCCCGTCCTGGACAAGGCATTGGCGATTATTGCGTGCGTGAGGTGTGGGCAACAGTTCGGTGGATCCACGAACGTCGCCAGCGCCTTGGCGATTATCTCGGTGCTACTGGACCCGCAAAGAGGGATGCTGGCTCCCCACAGTTCACACGAACGCCAGTACGCCTTGATGCGGAATCTTGGGGTTATCCGTTTTGATGCTGACCCCTTTCCAGGGGGGACCTGGGTTCAGCCTGTGTTCGTTGACACCCCAGACAACCGTGAAGCGATGGAGATTGCGCGCGAGCTGATTGCGGCCGGAGAGACGATGGTTGGCAGGACCCCCTCGCCGGAGACGCGGAAGCTGCTCGATCTCGACGCCTCATACCTGCGTCCCATCCAGACGGTCTCTCGGACGCGCACGAGGTCGGATGTCAGTCCTGCCCAGTACCGTGGCTTCTGGGAGGCATTGATGGGAAGGGGAGCACTGTGAGTGAGTTGGATCTGGAGCTGAAGGCGCTTGGCCGGCGCCTTTTGTGGACCATGGGGTTCTCCACCAGGGTCGACGTTCAGATGCGCTCGTACGTCCCCGTTCGATCTCGAGGAGGGAGGAACAGTACGGGATTTGAGTCCTACACCGACCTCGACGTCCTTGGTATCGCGTTCAGTCCGGGGTTCCAGACGCAACGAGTAGTCATCGACTGCAAAACGACTAAGGCGGGTTCGACTGAGAGGATGTTTTGGCTGCGAGGTCTCGCTGACTTCTTCGAGGCCGATATGGCGTACATGCTGCGCAGTAAAGCAGTCACCGATTCCGCTCGACAGCTGGCGTCTAGGCTGAAGCTTGGCGCCCTGCTTCCTGTCGATGTTGAAGAGATGGAAAAGTTGCACAGGGTTCCATTTGACTTTCGAATGGGGCCTTTGGCGCAACTTTTTGATCCGGCATTGATTGCTAAGCAGCTAGAAAATAGTCGGCAGATCGATTCGAGACTTCAGCCGCTCGCGGAGTATGTGGAGTTCGACTACTGGGTTTATGACCCGTATCGGAACCTCACGCAAATGGTCGCCCATCTTGCTGATGTGCGAAGTTTGCTCAATCCGAGCAATCCGCGCCATTTGGGTATTCTGTTCGATTGCATTTGGCTCTACTTGGCAACCTGCGCCAAGGCTATTGAATACGTGCGGGTGACGCATATCTCGGATGTGGACCAAAATCTTCAGGCGTACTTGTTCGGGGGGCAAGTTGCACTTCGGGAGAAGCAGCACCTGGCGACTCAAATGCGCGGGCTCGTCGGCAACGACCCATCCGTGGGTAGTGTGCTTCCAGAATGGTATCCAGGGCTCCTGGAGCTTATCGGTCGCCTGATTCGAAATCCGTCTCTATTTGCTGCGGCGATGCGCTACGCAGAGTGGCTGAGCTTTTCTCTCACCATTGAAAACCCAGCCAGCATCCATACCGCCTTTGGGAAATTCTCGCAGCCGACCGCTGCGAAATTGGTAGCTGACGTTGCAGGTTTCCTGGTTTCAGCTGCAGGGCTTAAGCCAAGTTTCCGCCAGGCTGCGAGGGCGGTCGCCATTGATGACTTTCTCATAGAGCCGCCAGAGCAATTTCCAGGGCAGCTTTCGCTCGGCGACGTCAATGATTAAGTGTCGCCGTACTTAGCGATTCTGGAGATGAGTCAGTGGAATCGGGTGCTACCGATCGGGTGGCGCTGTCAGTTCTCGGCGGCCTGTGGCCGCCGAGAACGGCCGTGGGGGGACCTGATTGGTTCAGTTCGGACAATGACTGGTCGTGATCAAGGCCCGTGATTCAGGGCTCGGGTCAACTCCCGGTTTGCCGCCCGCGATGCCTCCAACTCTTCTGTGCGTTCGTCGAGTTCGCTCTGCTTGGCGGCGACCTCCTGTTCTAGGTGGGCGATGCGGCGTTGGAGTTGGTCGATGTCGACCGAGGCGCCGAGGCCGGATTCGGCCCAGATGGCGTCGCCGAGCTGGGACGAAAGTCGGGTCTCCAGCTGTCGAACCCGTGCCGCGAGGCGCTTATTACCTTCGAGCGCGTGCGCGAGGTCAGCCTGGAGCGACGCTCGGCTGACCGCCGCGACCCGCCCCTCCTCGACAGGAGTGCTAGCTGCTGAGTGGATGCGTTCGAGCAGGTCGCGGTGACGATAGAGAAAGGTGCGATCGACTCGGGCGGCTCTGGCGAGACCAGAAACGGTGATGTCTCCGCCGTTCTTGGCCGCGGCATCGATGGCTTCGAGGACTCGTTTACGGCGGCGGGCCGAGTCTGCGCGCCTCCCGCCGATCATGGGGTTGGTCATCCGGCCGGCCTTCCGAGGCGGAGGTCTTCGGGTGGTCCAACGCGGGGCAGACCGAGCGAGACGACGCGGCGGGTGCGGCGGACCACAGTGACGGCTTCCTTGATCTGAATCCGGTCCTCCTCTGTGAGGTCGTCCAAGTCTTCCCGGACGCGTTTGACCAGGCGGCGGACCCGGGTGATCTCCTCGTCAGAAGGCATGGCCTCGGCCTTCGCCCAGGAATCGGCTGCGAATGCCACGAGGCGTTCGCGGCCGCGGAGGAGATCGGCCAGGTATGCCTCCAGGTCGGGAAGGTAGGAGACGTCGGTGCGGTAGTGGTCGCAGCCGACGCAGCGGAATCGGACAGGGCAGTCGTGGCCACCAGCTTGGACGTTGGTGGGTTCGGTGCAGAGCCCATAAGGGACCTGGACCTCCCCGATGGCCCGGCGGGCATGCTCGGAGTCGAGCAGGGCCTGTGCCTTGCGCCAGACACGGTTGCCGTTCCGGTCGAACTGCATCGCGGTGACCCGTTCCACCGCCTCCCGCTTGCGCTTCTCGCCGACCCGGTAGTACTGCTGGGTGGTCGTCAGTTGCCGATGGTCCATGAGTGACTGCAGGGCATCGGGAGCGACGCCGGCGTCAGCGTGCCGCTGAGCGTAGGTGTGTCGGTAGGCGTAGGGAAAAATCTTCGCCTTGTCGAACGGCAGCATCTGGGTGACCTGGCGGCCTTTGACTGTGACCACGGTGGGGACCAGGAACTCGGGCAGTGAATCCACCCAGGTTCGGTGGCGGGCGGACAACCATTCAGCGGAGATCGGCTTGGTGCCCATCGCGTTGGTCAGGACGGTGGGCAGCAGCTTGAGCTCGCTGGTGGGGGTGTTCGGAAACCGCCCCCGCACACGTTCCTGCTGAGCGGTGATCACGGCGCCTGTTTCGCCGCTGATGGGTAGGCGACGGGCTTTCCGCGCCGCCTTGTGGTTGTCGTAGATCAGCGTCAGCTTGCCGTCCTCGTCGCGCTCAAGGCAGTCGTAGGGAAGCCGGCAGATCTCCGTGGGCCGTCGGCCGGTGTCGATGACCAATTCCACGGCCGTGCGGATCTCGGGGGCTCCCGTGGTTTCGAGGCTATCGAGGTGCTGGCAGAGCTGTGTCATCACCTCGGCCGGCAGATCGCGGCCGGCCTCGCTGTCCTCGGGGTCGTCCGGCACGTCCTCGGCCCGAAGGCCGAAGGTATCGCAGATCCCATGCAGGGGCTGATCGCGTTTGGTCAGGCCCAGGGTCCGCATTCGGCTCAGCAGGCGCCGGGCATACCGGACCAGGCGGACGTGTGTGTGTCCGCTGATCTCACCTTGTTCTTTCAGGAACAGGAGGCGGTTCAGGAAGATCGTCAGGTCATCGCGTGCAACGGTGCGAACGTCCTCGCCGTGGTCGGGCCGGTTCAGCCGAAGGCTGTCCGAGAGCTGGACGATTGCGTTGATGTGCGACTGGACGGCCGTTCGACCCTTGCCCCGCCGCTGCGGAATGTCATCCAGGGCCCAGGCCTTCGTGGCCTCTCGCAGCCAGAATTGACTGATCTTGTCGAAGTGGATGTAGCCGTCCAGGCCGAAGGCGTAGCCGGACCAGATGTCCTTGTGCCGCTCGGTCTCGGGGGTGAGGCCGAAGCGGCCGAGGTGCTTGATGAAGCCCTTGGCGGCGTCGGCCGTCGTGTGGTTGACCTTGCCCAGGTCGAGCTCGGTGAGCGTTGTCACCTGCTGTGAACGGATCAGATCGCACAGCGGTCGCAGGATGTAGTCCTTCTGCTTCACGCCCTCACGGACGCGTTCCTGCAGGCCGTAGAGGACCTCGTGGACCACTTGGTCGGGGAGTCCACGCAGGCTGATGACGCCATGCTCGGAGACCGCGTTCGTGGTCCGGCGCCAGTGGTCCTCGTCGCCCAGAGTTCCCTTGCGGATCGCAGCCCTGCGGCGTTGAGCGTGTGCGGGGCAGTAGCCGGTCGGACTCTCACGTTGCCGATAGCACGCGGCAACGTGACAGGGCCCGAACGCCTCCAGAGGAACGACATCGGGATGCTGTACGAACTCTTCGACCGGGACCTTGTAAATCCGCCTCTGTTGATGAAGGTGAGCGGCGCAGAGCGGAGTGGACAGGCCGTAGCTGGGCCGGGCGCACTCAGGGACCTTGCAGGGAACCTCGCCGATTGCCCGCCAGATCCGCTTTGCGGTTCCGGCGAACTCCTCGATGCTCTGTCCGCTCTTCTCCCACCGCCTCATGCAACCGACGCAGAGGCCCTGCTGATAGGCGTAGTAGACCATCTTGTCGCAGCCCGTGACCAAGCAGTCAGGTGCACTGAACTGAGGATGGTCGCGTGGGATGACCAGCAACCTGATCTGTGGATCCCACCTCATGAGCTGCAGAAACTCCGGGTTGACGGCTTCGTGGAGAGGGTCGACGACCTCATCTGTAGTGGATCTGGCGGTCGAGGCGACGGCGCGAAGGGTGCTCATCGGTCGGTGCCCCCGAACTGCAGGCGAGGAGAGGGAACCCGCTCGATGGCGTCCCGAAGCCGGGTGCGGGACGGGTGGAGATAGGGCCTTGGCGAGTGCGGATTCTTCTGGCCGAGCAGAGCCTGGACCTCGTCCAGGCTTCCCCCGGCGTCCGCGACGTTGCTGGCCATTGCGTGGCGACACATCCGTGGCGTGATCATCCGGCCCAGGCCGGCCCTGCGGGACAAGGACTCGCAGAGCTCGCCGATCGCGTCCGTACTCACCGGCTTGCCGTATGGCGGCCGGAAGAGATTGACCAGAAGGAAGTCGCTGTCGCTGGAGGGGAGATGCTCGTGCCGTTCAAGCGCGTACTGATCGAACGCCTGAACCACGAGGAAGTCCACCGGCATCGCCCAGGCCTTCTTCGACTTCGACCAGGCGCCGTTCTCGTTCTGCCGGCGGGCGACGTGGACATGGGCGCCCTCGATGTCACACCCCAGCGGCCTGGAGTCCATCAGCAAATGCGAGTCGCTCCGGCGCAGGCCCGCAACCTGCCCCGGACGCAGGCCGACCCGCGAGAGAAGCAGCAGCGTCAACCGGTCCCGAGAGGAACGACAGGCCAGGAACATCGCCACGACTTCCTCGTCGCTGGCGCGGTCGATGTCCGTCTCCGGCTCGTCGACCCGATGGCGAGCACGCAGTCGCACCCGCATGCCACCGCTCTCGCCCTGGGCCTCCTCGGGCAGATCGCGGGTGTCGCCAACCTCGTAGATCTGCTCCAGCACCGAGCCCGGCACCAGCTTGTTCGTCACGGCGTATAGCAGGAACATCCGCACTGCGGTGAGGACCTTGTTGACCCGGATCTCGGCTCGGACGGGCTTCGATCCCGGCCCTGGCACGACCACCGATGCGTTGCCGCCGCGGCCTGGCGTCCACTTCAGCCAGAGCATGAACAGCCCCATCTCCTGAGCGGCAGTCTTCCAGTCCCGCCCCGTGGCCAGGCACCAGCGCAAATACAGCACGACTCCCTCGGCGTACGCCTTGGTGGTCGTCTCTGCTCGTCCCCTTGCCAACCGGGTCTCCCGTAGGAACTGGTCGGCCTCCCTGATCACCTCGAATTCATCGTCAACCACAGTCCAGTACTGGGTACCCGAAGGCAGCACCACCCGAAATGCCCGTACTTCCACTTCGCCTCCACGGCTTGATGCAACGATCTGCCGCAGCGCCACACCCCCTGAGACCTGTTGCAGAAGGACCCTACGAGAGACCCTCCGCAACGACACACCACCCCTGCTGAACCCCCAGAGAACGTCGAAGACCTCGGCCTGCTCAAGCTCGACGTCCTGGGCGTGCGGATGCAGTCGGCCATGGCACACGCCGTCACCGAGATCCGCCGCACCACCGGCCGCCAGCTCGACCTCGACAACCCCGACCACGTCGACCTCAACGACCGGCTCGCCTTCGAACTCATCCAGGCCTCGGACACCGTGGGCCTGTTCCAGCTCGAGTCCCCCGGCCAGCAGGACCTGGTGGGACGGCTGCAACCGCGGCACATGCAGGACGTCATCGCCGACATCAGCCTCTTCAGACCCGGCCCCGTCTCCGGCGGAATGCCCGCTTTGTTCATCGCGGCCCGTCACGGCGCCGCACCCCGCTACCCGCACCCGGACCTGGAGCCGATCCTCAACGACACCTACGGCGTGGTGATCTGGCACGAGCAGATCATCGCGATCCTCGCGAAGATGACCGGCTGCGACCGCACCGCCGCCGACGTCGCCCGCCGCGCCCTGGCCGACGGCGACCGGCTGCCCAGAGTCGAGGCCTGGTTCCGCCGCACTGCCGGCGAGCGCGGCTACGACAAGACCGTGCTGGACGAGGTGTGGGAGACCGTGGCCTCCTTCGGCGCCTACGGCTTCTGCCGCGCGCACGCGGTCGCCTTCGCCGTCCCGGCCCTGCAGTCCGCATACCTGAAGGCGCACTTCCCGGCGTATCTGTATGCGGGGCTGCTCGAGCATGATCCGGGCATGTGGCTAAGCCGCGTCATCGTCGCCGACGCCCGCCGCCACGGCGTTCCCATCCTGCCCGTCGACGTCAACCGCTCCCGGCCCGGGCACAGCGTCGAACAGACCCCACAAGGGTGGGGCGTCCGGCTCGCCTTCGCCACCATCAAGGGCATCACCGCGGCCGAGACCGCCCGCCTCGCGGCCGGCCAGCCCTACACGAACCTGCAGGACCTGTGGCAGCGCGCACGCCCGTCGCTGCCGCTGGCGCAGCGCCTGATCCGCATCGGTGCCCTCGATGAGCTTGCGGCAGATTTGACCCGCCGGGACCTGCTGCTGCAGGCGACCGAACTGCACCGGCAGTACCGCAACCGCGCCGCCGCCGACGGGCAGCTGCCGCTGGGCGGAGAGCTCGTGACCGCCGGGCCGAGCGGTCTGCCGGAGATGACCAGCCGCGACAAGCTCGGTGCCGAACTCGACACCCTTTCCATCGACGTCACCAGCCACCTGATGGAGTACCACCACCGGCTGCTGCGCGAACTGGACGCCACCGACGCCGCCCACCTGCGCAGCCTGTATCCCGGGCAGAAGGTGCTGGTGGCCGGAGTGCGGGCGTCCACGCAGACCCCGCCGATCCCGTCGGGCAAGCGGGTCATCTTCACCACGCTCGAGGACGGCTGCGGCCTGGTCGACATCGCCTTCTTCGAAGACAGCCACGACGCCTGCGCGCACACCGTGTTCCACTCCGGGCTGCTCCTGGTGCGCGGCACAGTCGAAGCCCGCGGGCCGCGCCGCACCGTCGTCGGCGAGATGGTGTGGGACCTGGAAGAAGTCGCCGCTGCCCGCCGCGACCACGGCCCCCAGGCCGCCCTGGACCTGCTCGGCCGCACCACGCCCGCACCCACCCCAGCCCAACCCGCGGCACCGGCCCGGACGCTCCCCGACGGCACCGCCGGGGCCCGGCTGCACCCGTACGCGGATCTCCAGCCCGCCGGCAGCCGCTCCGCCGATCTCCGTCGTCTCGGGCACCGCAGCCCAGGTTCTCCAGGCTGATATGTGTCTCACGAGACACATCAACACCCTCCGCGGGGGCGTCCTCGAACCGACGGAGAGGTGGCCAGAGTTGGGCTGACACCCGCCTGCCCCCTTCCTCAAGTCGGGTCGAGCACGGGGCTGTCCGTTGCCACACGCAAGCGTTGAACCGTTCACGCAAACGGATCTTGGAGTCGCGGGTGTGGTCCTGGCGAAGGGACTCATCCTGTGGTGCGGAGGTGCTGGCGGCGGTACTCGCCAGGGGCTTTTCCGTACTCGCGCTTGAAGGCGCGGTTGAATGCGGATTCAGAGGTGTAGCCGGTCAGCCGGGCGATGGTGTGCAGGGGCGTGTCATCGAGGCGTAGCAGGGTGCCGGCCGAGGTCATCCGCCACCAGGTGAGGTAGGTGAGTGGTGGTTTGCCGACGAGGGTGGTGAAGCGGCGGGCAAATGCTGCTCGTGACAGCCCTACGCGTGTGCCCAGCTCTTCCACTGTCCAGGGGTGGGTGGGGTCGCGGTGGAGGTGATGCAGTGCGGTGCTGACCGCCGGATCGGACAGGGCTGCTGCCCAGCCGGTGGTGGCGCTCTGGGCCCGCTCCTTGTACCAGGTACGCAGGATGTACAGCAGCATCGTGTCCAGCAGGCTGGAGACGATGGCGTCGGAACCGGGGTTGTGCTCGTCGAGTTCGTCGCCGAGGAGGGCGACGACGGTTGAGAGGGGAGCCTGCCGGCTTACGCGTGCGGGCAGGTGGATGAGGTCCGGGAGCTCTGCCAGGAGCGGGTGCGAGCGGGCGCGGTTGAGCTGGTAGGAACCGCAGATGAGTACGGTGGCAGGCTCCGTGCGCTGAATTTCGCTACGGGGGATCCAGGCGTCGTCCAGGTCCTCAGTGGCGTCGACGAGCGCACTTGAAGGGTGGTCGGCGAGGGCCATCTCCTGCCCGTGAGAGACGAAAACCACGTCGCCCGCCGCGAGAGCCACCGGTGCGGCGTCGCGCGACAGCAGCCAGCACCCGCCCTCAAGCACCACGTGGAACCCGGGGCCACTGGTCGGCGCGAAGCGTAGGCCCCAGGGCGCGGTGAGATGGGTACGTGCCGAGTGCGGTCGGCCGGTCCGGATCGTAGCTACCGCGTCACTGACGACGTCCATGAGTGAAACTCTACATTGGATGGCTCACATGAGACGCACGGTCAAGGGAACGAGACTTTCAGGCATGGATCGTCTTTCCAGATGCCTCTAACGTCGGAATGCGTCAGGTGCCCCGGGTCCGCCGGCCACTGACAGCATCCCGAGACTGAGGAACCATGACCACCATTGCTTCAACCGCTTCCCTTTTTGCTGCAGAGAGCGGCGAGTTCGCTGGAAAGCGTGCCCTGGTGACAGGAGGGACGCGTGGGATCGGCGCAGCGATCGTCGACAGGCTCACCAGTGCCGGTGCCGCGGTTGCCTTCACTGCCCGCTCTGCATCCGCGCAGGAGAGCGAGCTGTTCGTGCAGGCCGACATCGGCACCCGGGAGGGGATCGAAGTGGTCACCCGGCATGTGAACGAGCATCTGGGCGGGGTCGATATTCTCGTCCACAACGTGGGCACCGACGGAGACCAGCATGTTCCGCTGCTGACGCAGGAGGACGCTGTGTGGCAGTTCGTCATGGACGTCAATCTCTTCGCTCCCGCACGGCTCGACCGGGCGCTGGTGCCCGGCATGGTTGAGCGTGGCGCGGGAGCTGTTGTCCATGTCTCCTCGCTCTCCCGCTCGATCCCGGGCGCGAACCGAGTTCCGTACGGATCGGCCAAGGCTGCTCTGTCCCACTACAGCAAGGGGCTGGCCAACGAAGTCGCCCCGAGGGGAGTTCGCGTCAACAGCGTCACTCCCGGTTTCGCCGAGAGTGACTGGGGCCGCTCCTTCGTCGCGACCTTCGCCAACCAGGCGGGAGTCGACTACGAAGAAGGCCGCCGGATGATCATGAACGGGATCGGTGGCATTCCCCTCGGCCGGCCGGCTCGCCCCGAGGAGGTAGCCGAACTGGTGGCCTTCCTGGTCTCGGACCGGGCGTCATCGATCATCGGCGCCGAACACGTCATCGACGGCGGCACCAAACCCACTGTCTGATCTGACGCCCAGCACTATCCAGCAAGGAGTTGCAACTCCCATGAACGCCACCCCCATCGAACTGCCCGACACGGTGAGCCGCTATCTGGAGGCTCACCGCGTCCGGAACACCCCGACCGCCCTCTCGGCGTTCCACGAGAGCGCCACCGTCACCGACGAGGGCGTCACCCACACCGGCACCGCCGCCATCGAGACGTGGCTCAGCACAGCAGCGAGCGAGTTCACATTCACCACCGAACGGCTCGGCGCCGAGCAACTGGACGACACCCACTGGATCGTAACGAACCGGCTGGAGGGCGACTTCCCCGGCGGGCGCGCCGATCTCCGCTACCGCTTCACGCTACGCGCCGGCCTGATCGAGGACCTCACGATCGCCCCCTGACCACGGCCGCTGCCTGAAAAACTCGCTGCCGGCCGACTCCTTGGCCATCACGATCGACTAGCTGTCACGATCGACCGACACGGAATCGAGGGCGGCCCTGGCAGCGCTTCTCATCTGCGTTTTCGCCGGGCAGCATGCAGGCCGAGATCGACGTGCCGGCGAGCCCGGCGTCCGGTCAGCGGGTGGCGAGGAACTCGAGCGTGTCGATCACGCGGTTCGAGAAGCCCCACTCGTTGTCGTACCACGCGACCACCTTGACGTGGCGGCCGTCGACCCGGGTGAGGGCCGAGTCGAAGATCGACGAGGCGGGGTTGCCCGTGATGTCGGACGACACGAGCGGGTCGTCCGAGTACTCGAGGATGCCGGCGAGCGACCCCTGTGCTGCGGCGCGGTACGCCGCCAGCACGTCGTCGCGCGTCAAGTCGCGGGCGCCGGTCGTGTTGAGTTCGACGAGCGAGCCCACCGGCACCGGCACCTGGATCGAGTCGCCCGACAGCTTGCCGTCGAGGTTCGGCAGCACCAGGCCGATCGCCTTGGCGGCGCCGGTCGTGGTCGGCACGATGTTGACGCCGGCGGCGGGTCCTCGCGGTCCGGGAACCGGTAGCCGGGGACGAAGACGATGTCGGCCCAAGCAAGCGCGTCGAGGCCGTCGGCGACGTGGTACGCCAGGCCATCGCCGCCGGTCACGAGACCGAGTGTCGCCCCGCACACCCGCACCTCGTACGGCATGCTCGCGCGGGTCGTGAACACCTGCGCGGGAATGCCGACATCGAGCGGCTTCGCACCCTCGAGCACAAGGACGGCGACGCGATGCAGGCGGGGTGCAGGCACAGGAAGAGGTTACGTGGGGCGTGGCTTCGATACGCCCACGCGGACCGGGCAGACGACACACCGCACCTGCCAAAGGTCGCCTCGTTCGAATTACGTTCGATATATTGTTCGTGGAGCGGACGTACTGCCCCTACGACTGGAGGTGGGCGGCACGTCACGAAACGCGTGCGTCCATTTTCTCCGCATTGAGGAGCCCGGCATCAAAGCTCCGCCCCCGACGCGGCGGCGAGACAGTTTGAGGCGTCTGGTGAACCCGGGAAGCGCGGGGTGACCACATGAGCGGGCGCCATCTCCTCCACCTCCGCTTCGACGTTCCGGCCGAGGAAGCCGAACTCCCCGAGGGGCTACGCCGCTTGCTGGAGGACGTCACGCCCCGCGTGCAGATGATCGTGCCGGATTCGGCTGCCCTCGACATCACTGGAGCGATTCCGTACTGGAAGCGGGACGCCCGCGGCCTGACCGAGCTGGTCCAATTGCGCGCGCTCGCTCACTTCGGCCTGCGCAGCGCGGCGGGCTGCGCCCCCAACCGGATGCTCGCCGCGATGGCCTGCGCCCTCACCCTGCCCGGACAGCGCACCGTCGTCCATGACTCCCCCGAGGCGATCTCCGTCTTCCTGCGCCCGCGTCTGGTCCACGAGTTGCCCGGTGTGGGCGTGCGGACCGCCGCGGCGCTCGGCGAGTACGGTCTGCACACCGTCGGCGACGTCGCCGATGTCCCCCAATTCACGCTGCAGCGTCTGCTCGGTGCCCGGGCCGGCCGCGCCCTCCATGAGCACGCCCAGGGCCGCGACACCCAGGTCGTCGACCCCACGCCGACCCCGGCGAACATCGGCGTCGAGCACCGCTTTGACCGCGACGAGCTCGACCCGGCCGCCCACCGGCGCGCCCTGCTCGCCCTCGCCGACGACCTCGGTGCCCGCCTCCGCAACTCCGGCCAGATCACGAGCGGCCTGACCTGCACCATCCACTATGCCAACCAGAGCTCCACCCGCCGCAGCCGTGTCCTGTCCGAAGCGACTCAGCACACGGTGCTCCTGGCCCGCGCGGCGTACGCGGTCTACGAATCCCTCGGGCTTCAGCGCGCCCGGGTCCGCAGCATCGCGCTGCGCGCCGATGCCCTTCGGCCCGTGGGCCTGGCCACCCGACAGCTCACTCTCGACGCGAGCGACGACAGGCCTCTCGCGATCGAAGCCGTCGCCGATCGTGCCCGCGCCCGCTACGGGCACCAGGTGCTCTACCCCGCGGCCCTCGCCATCGGCTCACGTCCTCCGTCAGCTCGGCACCGGGAGCAAGGCAGTCGTCCAGATGGACCGCGTGCGACATAAGAAGCTGGGCTTCGCGTTCCTCCGCTACATGGAGGTCGTGCTGACCATGCTGCACGCCTTCGGCGGCGTGTGCGCATGCCGGTCGACCGGCATGGCATGCGTCCCGTCATCGATTTCGGAGCAGGCGAGAACTTCCCTCCGCGCTGGGCAAGTTCGCGGTCGCCAAGGAAAACGATGGTGATCCCCATCACTTTTGACCAGCGCATTCAGGCTCCCAACTCGCTGGGCGCCTAGGGCGCGTATCTGGTTTCGATCAATCTGCCGGATCTGGCCCGCGCGGTGGGGTGGATCCGGTAGATCGTCGTGTATGACGCGTGCGCAACTGACTGATGCCGAGTGGGCGTTGATCGAGCCGTACCTGCCGGTCGGCGAGCGCGGTCCGTACCCGGAGCGGCTGCGGCAGCAGTTCGAGGGAGTGATCTGGCGGTTCAGGACGGGTGCGCAGTGGCGGGAGATGCCACGGGAGTTCGGCCTCATGTATTCAGCTACGGTCGTGATCTGACGCCCCGACAGAGGAAGGGTGCCTCTCACCTGTGATGATCTGGATTGACTAGATCAAGAACGTCGCGAGGAAGAGGCACCCAACAGGTGCAGGCTACCGAATGGGATCACCGGCTTGCCGTGCGGGCCGACGGCAAGAACCTGGTTGGGCATGCGGGGGTGGTGCTGCTGCGCCGCATCGCGGACCGCGTCGGGCTGGCCCGGGCCCTGAGTGCCGCGTTGCCCCGGGGCACCGGGCCGGGGTGGCGGGACCGCGGGATGGCGCTGGTCCAGCTCGCCTGCGCGATCGCGCTCGGTGCGACCAACGTGCTGGAGGCCGAGCAGTTCCAGTACCAGTGGCGGTCGTTGTTCCCGCGCCCGGTCTCCGACAGCACCCTGCGCCGCACCCTGCAGGAGATCGACGATCCGGTGGCGGCGCGGATCGAGCGCGTGCGCGCCGCGGTGCGGCGCATGGTGTGGACCCTGCTCGCCCTGCGGCCCGGGGGCTTCCCCTGGATCTCGGTGTGCGGGAGGGAACTCACCGGCTGGTACGTCCTGGATCTCGACGCCACCATCGTGACCTGCACCAGCAAGAAGGAGGGTGCGGCCGGCACCTTCAAGGGCACCTTCGGCCATCACCCCCTGGGGGCGTGGGTGGCCAACACCCGCGAGTGCGCGGCGATGCTGCTGCGACCGGGCAACGCCGCCGCCAACGACGTCGCCGACCACAAGGGGGTACTGGCCGCCGCGCTGCGCGGGCTCCCGCTGCCCATCTGGTCGAAGCTGCTGATCCGGATCGACGGTGCGGCCTTCAGCCACGCCCTCCTCGCGCACCTGCAGGCGCTGACCACCAGCCGACGCCGGGTGCGCTGGGTGACCGGCTGGGCCATCAACGACACCGACGAGAAGGCCATCGCCCGGCTGCCGGAGCACGTGTGGACCCTCGCGCTGCGCCAGGACGGCGACGTCCACGAGATCAAGGGCACCGACGGGGAGTGGATCTCCTACCAGGTCGCCGAGCTGACCGGGGTGCGCGACCTGAACGGCTGGCCCGAGGGGATGCGGCTGATCGTGCGCCGGGTTAAGCCCTCGCGCCGGGACGCCAAGAAGCTGACCGACTTCGAGAAGCGCACCGGATGGCGCTACCAGATCGTGGCCACCAACATCCCAGCCCACCAGGGGCTTTCCGGGACCCCGGGCTCCGGACAGGTCTGGTTCGTCGACGCCCTCTACCGCGATCACGCCGAGGTCGAGGACCGCGTGAAAGCGATCAAGCGGGTCGGGCTCGGGCTGCTGCCTTCGACGTCCTGGCAGCTGAACGCCGCCTGGGTGCAGGCCGCAACCCTCGCCGCCGACCTGGACGCCTGGACGCGGCTCCTCCTCCTGCATGATGAGCCCACACTCGCCGCCGCCGAGCCGGAGACGATCCGCAGGAAGCTCTACCACCTGCCCGCCCGCCTCACCACCCACGCCCGCCGCCGCACTCTGCACCTCGACCGCACCTGGCCCTGGGCCAATGCCCCGCAGTTAAGCGGAATCAGCGCTGGTCAACTGGGGCGATTTTTGGGCATGTTGGGTGTGGGTGTAGTCGCCGGGTCCGCTGCGTTCGATGACGCCTTGGTGGACCCAGCGACAGAGTTCGCTGACCAGACTGCGGTGTCGGGAGGGTGGAAAGTCCAAGGCGTGCAGGATTTCGCGGGCCTTCCATGATCGTCCAGGATGTGCCTGAAGGAGGGCGATCGTGCGTTCTCTCGCCGTGTGTCCGGCGCGTCCTGGGTGGGCTGGATCGGCCCACGCGTGGGTCAGGATGTAGGCGCCGGGAGCGGTCCGTTCCAGTACTCCGGACAGCGCCCACTGGCAGAGCTGACCTGCGATGACGCTGTGCTTGGGGAGGCCGAGGGAATGAGCGATCTCGCGGGCTGTCCAGGAGCGGGCGGGCATGCTCTGCAGGAGCTGGATGACCTGTTCTTTGCGCCGGGAGCGGGAGGCTGTGAGCTGTTCGTCCTGGGCGGGGGTGTAGGTGGGTGCGCTCGGGAAGGCGACGTGGCCGTCGTAGATATCGATGGACAGACGGACGACGTTTGTGCTGGTCATTGCCCTGTCGCCGTCGGCTTTGCCCGCGTAACGGGACGTTGAGCACTTGACCTTGCGGATGCTGAGGCGGGGGCGCCGCGGGGGCATCTGAGCGGTGAGCACGGCACCGCCGATGGTGCCGGGAGCGATGGGATCGATCTCGCAGCCGTCGATGCCGGAGGCGGTGGTCACCTGGTTGCGGGCGCTTTCCAGGGCGACGGTGAAGCTCATGCGGTCGGGGTCTGTACCGGGGCACCCCAGTGCGGCGTCCGTCATCGCCCGGCGCAGGAGCTGATAGACGATGAGACTGGACCACAGCTCCTGCTCAAGTCCGGCCGGATCACACGAACGCAGGACCCGGCCGTCCTGCAGTGTGTGGCGTAGGGCGTAGAAGGCGGACTCGACCTGTCGGGTAGGTGCGGCGCATTGCTGCGCCGCACCCCCCTCAGAACCGGACGGGCGGCGTTAACCGCATCCGGCTCAAGCAGGCCCTGAAGGCCCACGGGCAGCCAGATTTGCCGGACCACGGCTACCGCGCCAGCGGTGGCAGTGGACGTGAATCAGTCGGAAGGCGACACGATCGTCCGGCTGGCCTGCGTCCGGGATGAGGGTGAGCGCGTTGCCGCGCACCGCCGTCCGGGTCGCCCGTAGCCACTGCTCCCATTCCTGGGGGCTTTGCGGCTCCTGGTCGGCATGCAGGAGAAGGCTTCCGCATAGAGGGCACCGCCCGTGCTGCCCCTGAAGCGGCCTCGGCTCGCACCACGTGGGCATGGGGCAGGCCCTGCTCGCGCACCGGCCCGGGCTGGCCGCGACGTACTACCGCGCGGCCGACGAACTGCTCGGCATCCCGCTGGCGCGGCTGTGCCGGGAGGGGCCCGCCCACGATCTCGACGACCCGGCCGTCGCCCAGCCGGCGATCCTCCTCACCAGCCTGGCCGCCCTGGACGTGCTGCGCGCCCACGGAGTGCAGCCCGACGCGGTCGCGGGCCACAGTCTGGGCGAGTACACGGCCCTGGTCGCGGCCGGCTGCCTCGCATGGACCGACGCGCTGTGGCTGGTGAGGCTGCACGGCGAACTCGTGGCCAGCTTCAACGACCGGGTGCCGGGCGCCATGGCCGCGGTGGTCGGCCTGGAGCGGGCCACGGTGGCGCGGCTGTGCGCCGAGTCCGCCGCGGCCACCGGACAGATCGTGGAGATCACCGGGGACAACGACCCCGGGCAGACCATGGTGTCCGGGCAAGCCCGGGCCGTGGCCCGGCTGGTGCGACAGGCCCGTACCGCGGGCGCCGCACGGGTGGTCCCGGTGCCGGCCGGCGGTCCCTTCCATTCCAGCCTGCTGCGCGGCATCGAGGCGGAGTTCACCGACGCATTGCGGGAGACCGAGTTCCGCGCTCCGCGGGTGCCCTTCGTCTCCAGCGTCACCGGAGACCGGGTGACCACGGCGGCCGGGGCCGTCGCCGCGCTGCGCAGCCAGCTCACCACGCCGGTGCGCTGGACCGACGCCGTAAAGCGGCTCACCGCCGCGGGCACCAACCGGTTCGTCGAGGTCGGCCCCGGTCTCGTACTCGGCGGTCTGATCCGTCGCATCGCTCCGGGAGCACGCGTGCACACCACCGGATCGGCCCGCCAACTCGCCCTCACGCTGGGCGCGTTGGCGCCCGCCACCACGTTCTGAAACCAACGGGGAGGATGACCATGTCCGTATCACACGACACGATCCACGCCCGGATCGACGAACTGACCGCCATCAAGGAGACCGCGCGCAGCGGCCCCGACCCGGCCGCCACCGAGCGCCAGCACGCCAAGGGCAAGCTGACCGCGCACGAGCGGATCGGACTGCTCCTGGACAAGGGGTCGTTCAACGAGGTGGAGCCGCTGCGTCGGCACCGCGCGAGCGGCTTCGGCCTGGAGCACAAGAAGCCCTACAGCGACGGCGTGATCACCGGCTGGGGCACCGTCCACGGCCGTACGGTCTTCGTGTACGCGCACGACTTCCGGGTCTTCGGCGGCGCGCTGGGCGAGGCACACGCCCAGAAGATCCACAAGATCATGGACCTGGCCGAATCGGCGGGCGCGCCCCTGGTGTCGCTCAACGACGGCGCGGGCGCCCGCATCCAGGAGGGCGTCACCGCGCTGGCCGGCTACGGCGGCATCTTCCAGCGCAACACGCGCGTCTCGGGCGTCATCCCGCAGATCTCCGTGATGCTCGGGCCCTGTGCGGGCGGCGCCGCCTATTCGCCCGCGCTCACCGACTTCGTGTTCATGGTCCGCGAGACCTCGCAGATGTTCATCACGGGCCCCGACGTCGTCAAGGCCGTCACCGGCGAGGAGATCACCCAGAACGGCCTGGGCGGCGCCGATGTGCACGCGGGCACCTCCGGCGTCGCGCACTTCGCGTACGACGACGAGGAGCACTGCATCGAGGACGTGCGCCATCTGCTTGCGCTGCTGCCCGCCAACAACCGTGAACTGGCGCCGGTCGAGCACTGCGGCGATCCGGCCGACCGCCCGAACGACAGGCTGCTGGACCTGGTGCCGGCCGAGCCCGGCCAGGCGTACGACATCCGCGAGGTGATCGAGGAGATCGTCGACGACGGCCAGTACTTCGAGGTGCATCCGTCCTGGGCGACCAACCTCGTCTGCGCGCTCACCCGGCTCGACGGCCATGTCGTGGGCATCGTCGCCAACCAGCCTGCCGGGATGGCCGGGGTGCTGGACATCGAGGCCTCCGAGAAGGGCGCCCGCTTCGTCCAGTTCTGCGATGCCTTCAACATTCCGCTCGTCACCCTGGTCGATGTGCCGGGCTTCCTGCCGGGTGTCCAGCAGGAGCACAACGGCATCATCCGGCGCGGCGCCAAGCTGCTGTACGCGTACTGCAACGCGACCGTGCCACGGATCTCACTGGTGCTGCGCAAGGCCTACGGCGGCGCGTACATCGTCATGGACTCCCGCTCCATCGGCGCCGACCTGGCACTGGCCTGGCCGACCAACGAGATCGCCGTGATGGGCGCCGAGGGCGCGGCGAACGTCGTCTTCCGGCGCGAGATCAACGCGGCCGAGGACCCGGAGGCCGTCCGTGCCCAGCGCATCGCCGAGTACAAGGCCGAACTGATGCACCCGTACTACGCGGCCGAGCGCGGTCTCGTCGACGACGTCATCGACCCGCGCGAGACCCGGAGCGTGCTGATCCGCTCGCTCGACATGCTGCGCGCCAAACACGCCGACCTGCCGTCGCGCAAGCACGGCAACCCGCCACAGTGAGGACGACGCCCATGACCGTTCCCGTCTCCGTCCCCGTCTTCGCCGAGTCGTCCGGCCCGGCCGACACCATCCGCGTGGTGAAGGGCGCGCCGACCGAGGAGGAACTCGCCGCGCTCGCCGTGGTGTTGCTGGCTCGCTCGGCGGCCCAGGAGCCCGTGCAACCGGGCCTGCCGCACCGCCCGTCGGCCCGCTGGCGCAGGCCCGACCGGGTCCACGGCCACCGGGTTCCGCGCAGCTGGCGGGCCGAGCCGAGGCCCGTCGACGCCGCCGCCGGGGCTCACGGGTGACGCAGCGTCTCATGGCCGGGAGCCTCTGGGCGGCCATCACCGTGGTGGCCCTGCTGGCGGTCGCCGTACCGAATCTCTGAAGCCGAGCGAGGGAGCAAGAAACGTGAGCGTGGACCTGCAGGAAACCGCCGACCAGCAGGAAGCGATGACCCTGCGCGAAGTCGCGGCCGAGGTCGCCGCCCTGCGGCGCACCGTGTGTGAACTGCGCGACCGGGCCGAGATCAACGAGTTGATCGACCGCTATGTGATCCTGCTGGACACCCAGGACGACCACGGCTTCGACTCGACCTGGCCTGCCACCGTCTTCACCGACGACGTACGGCTGCACTTTCCCATCGGCATCCATGAGGGCCTCGAGGGCGTGGCCGAGTTCCATCACGCGGGCAAGGTGAGGTTCGACCGGACGCTCCACCTGAGCGCGAACCACGCCATCACCCTGGACGGCGACCGGGCGCGCGTGCGCATGCACCTGCTCGCCACGCATGTGCACCACCCGTCCCCGGACGCGCCGGACCGGATCGGCACGCTCTTCGACATCGGCGGCCACTACGGCGGCGAGGCCGTCCGCACGGAGCGGGGCTGGCGGTTCAGTGAATGGGGATTCCACCTCACCTGGGCGGCCGGACCGGGTCCGGACGGCAAGCCGGTCATGTGAGCCGGCCGTGACCGAACTGCTCGCCCCGGGCCTACCGGATTCCCGTACACCCGTCGCGGCCGTCCCGCAGGTCCGCGACATCGTCCTCGACGCCGGCGGCATTCCCCTCTCCGGCCTGCTCGCCGAACCGCCCGTGCTGCCGCCGCGGGCCGTCGTGGTCGCGGTCCACGGCAGCGGAATGCGCGCCGGCTACTTCGACAGCCGAGCCCGCGCCGGGCTCTCGCTGCTGACCACGGGAGCCGATCTCGGGTACACCGTGCTGGCCCTGGACCGCCCCGGCTACGGGGAGTCGGCCGACCGGTTGCCCGAAGGGCTGCCGCTGGCCGGGCAGGCCGACGTGCTGCACGCCGCGCTCGCCGAATTCGCCCGCACCCGCTGCGTCGGCGCCGGGCTCTTCGTCGTGGGCCATTCCAATGGCGGCAAGCTGGCGCTGGCCGCGGCGGCCCACGAGCGCGGCGCCGGACTGCTCGGCCTCGACATCTCCGGCCTCGGCACCCGGCTCGCCGTCGCTCCGCACCAGCTGCCGGGCCTCGCCGGGCACGGCGACTGGCGGCGGCACTGGGGTGCCCTGCGGCTCTATCCTCCGGACGCCTTCCGGCTCGGCCGCGCGCTGGTGTCCGCCATACCGACCGGCGAGGCGCGCGAGTACCCGCGGTGGCCGGAGATGTACCCGCGGATCGCCGCCCGGGTCCGGGCGCCGGTCCGGTTCACCTTCGCCGAGCAGGAGCAGTGGTGGAGCTTCGACGACGACGCCGTCGCCGAGCTGTGCCGCCCGCTGGCCGCACCGAACGTGAGGGTCGATCACCAGCCCAACGCGGGCCACAACATCAGCCTCGGATGGGCGGCCCGTACCTACCACCTCAGGGTCCTGAGTTTCCTGGAGGAGTGTCTGCTGGCCCGGGACGCCGCACCGCCGCGGGCCGCGGCCGCGCGGCACCGGGGCACCGCCCCGCCCGAGGGCCGCGACTGAGCGGGCGACACCGGAAAACCGCACGCCGAGTCCCGTACGGCACCCGCCCACCACCAGGACACGACGGCACCCGCCCATCACCCGCACACGACAAGGAGATCCGCATGGCTTCGCCCTCTCTGCTCCCCACGCGCCCCCGGGCCGGGGAACAAGCCGCTTCGGACGAGCGGCTGCTCGCCCTGAGCGACCGGGCCGACATCACCGGGCTGATCGACCGGTTCGCCCTCGGGCTCGACCACGTCGACCCCGAGTGGTGCGACGAGGAGTGGTACCGCTCGCTGTTCACGCAGGACGTCCGTCTCGACCTGCCCAACGGCACCCACCACGGCATCGCCGGGCTCCCCGAGTTCCTGCGCGGCCCCAAGCTGCAGTGGGCACGCACCCAGCACCTGACCACGAACTGTGTCGTCGACGTGCAGGGGGACCGCGCCACCGCGCGCGCCAACGTTCAGGCCGTGCACGTCCCGCACGAAGACTCCGCTCCGCTCTTCGTGGGCGGCGCCCACTACGACGTACGGGCCGAACGCACCGCGGCCGGCTGGCGGATCCCGCAGCTGACCGTGACGGTCCTGTGGACCGCGGAGGGCAGGCGGTGATGACCCGGTCGGCACGCGAACACTCCGCCGTCCTCGAACGCGAGGACGCCACTTGGGCCGAGCCGGCCGAGCCCGCGCCCGAACGCCCGGCGCTGCTCGCCGGAGAGGAGCGCGAATTCCCCGACCGTCACATCTTCCGCGGCATCGACTGAGGACGGAGTTTGCATTCCTCTGACGTCTCTCTGTCGCGCTTTTCATGGCGCGCAGAGGCCTGACAAAACCTCAACGGGATCTGTAGGGATCCCTCTTCTCCTACGTCCGCACATCGAAGAAGAATGTTGACAACGTCCCCGGAACCGGGGCGAGAGGAAGAAACTGTCATGAAAGCTCTGGTGTTGTCGGGCGGGTCGGGAACTCGTCTGCGGCCCTTCAGCTATTCCATGCCGAAGCAGCTCATCCCGATAGCCAACAAGCCGGTTCTCGAACATGTCCTGGAAAACATACGGGACTTGGGGGTGACCGAGGTCGGGATCATCGTCGGCGACCGGGCCGCGCAGATCAGCGCTGCCCTCGGAGACGGCTCCCGGCTCGGTCTGCGCCTCACCTACATTCCGCAGGAACAGCCGCTGGGTCTCGCGCACTGCGTGACGATCGCACGGGAATTCCTCGGAGACGACGACTTCGTAATGTATCTCGGCGACAACATGCTTCCCGATGGAGTCAAGGAGATCGCTCGCGAATTCGCGCAGAACCGTCCCGCGGCCCAGATCGTCGTGCACAAGGTCGCCGACCCACGCGCCTTCGGTGTCGCCGAACTGGACACCGAGGGCCGTGTCGAGCGTCTCGTGGAGAAGCCCGAGCAGCCGATCAGCGATCTCGCCCTGATCGGGGTGTACTTCTTCACCCCCGCCATTCACGAGGCGGTCGGCGCGATCGCCCCCAGCGCCCGGGGCGAGCTGGAGATCACGGACGCGATCCAGTGGCTGGTCGCCAGCGCGGCGGAGGTCACGGCCAGTGTGTACGACGGCTACTGGAAGGACACCGGCCGCGCCGACGACGTACTGGACTGCAACCGCAAGCTGCTGGAGGGGCTGGTCCACTCCGTGCGGGGCGAGGTCGACGAGGACAGCGTCCTGATCGGGCCGGTCGTCGTCGAGGAGGGCGCCCGGGTAACCGGTTCGCGGATCGTCGGCCCGGCCGTCATCGGCGCCGGCAGCCTGGTCGAGTACAGCCACATCGGCCCGAACACCTCCATCGGCCGCAACTGCGTGCTGAGCCACACCCACCTCGACTCCTCCATCGCCCTCGACGGGGCCACGGTCACCGAGGTGCGCGGACTGCACGGCTCGCTCATCGGACGCATGGCGAGCATCGGACCGGCCGACGTGGGCACCGCCCACCACCGGCTGGTCGTCGGCGACCACACGAGGATCGAGGTGGCGGCATGAGGATCCTGGTCACCGGCGGTGCCGGATTCATCGGCTCGCACTATGTGCGCACCCTTCTGCAGGGCGGCTACGAAGGGTACGAGGAAGCCCGCGTCACCGTCCTCGACAAGCTGACCTACGCGGGCAACCGCGACAACCTCCCGAGCGGGCATCCGCGCCTGGACTTCGTCGAGGGCGACATCTGCGACCTGCCCCTGCTGCTCGAACTGCTGCCGGGCCACGACGCCGTGGTCCACTTCGCCGCGGAGTCCCACGTGGACCGGTCCGTGGAGTCCGCCGCCGACTTCATTCTGACGAACGTCAGCGGCACACAGACACTCCTGGAGGCCTGCCTGCGCACGGGCATCCAGCGGATCGTGCACGTCTCCACCGACGAGGTGTACGGAACGATCGACGAGGGTTCGTGGACCGAGGAGTGGCCGCTGCTGCCCAACTCCCCGTACGCGGCCTCCAAGGCCGCCGCGGATCTGGTCGCCCGCTCGTACTGGCGCACCCACGGCCTCGACCTGTCGATCACCCGCTGCTCCAACAACTACGGGCCTTACCAGCACCCCGAGAAGCTCATCCCGCTGTTCGTCACCAACCTGCTTCAGGGCGAGCACCTTCCGCTGTACGGCGACGGCGCCAACATCCGCGAATGGCTGCACGTGGACGACCACTGCCGGGCCATCCAGCTGGTGCTGACCCGGGGCCTGGCCGGCGAGATCTACAACATCGGCGGCGGCAACGAGCAGAGCAACCGCGCCATCACCGAGCGGCTGCTGCGGCTGTGCGACGAGGACTGGTCCAAGGTCCGCCATGTCGCCGACCGCAAGGGGCACGACCTGCGGTACTCGCTCGACGAGAGCAAGATCCGCGACGAGCTGGGGTACGCCCCGCGCGTCGAGTTCGAGCGGGGCCTGGCCGACACCGTCGCCTGGTACCGGGACAACCCGCAGTGGTGGAAGGCCGCCAAGGACCGGGCGGCGCGGCAGTGACCGCCCGCCGGGTCGTGGTCCTGGGTGCCACCGGCTTCCTGGGCCGCCACATCAGCGAGGCCTTCGAGGCCGCTGGCGACCGGGTGCTGCGGGTCTCGCGGACCACACCGCCCGGCTCCGGCGGCCGCCGGGCGGCCTTCGACCTGGCGGCCGAGGACCAGGCCGCACTGGCCGCGTTCCTGGCGGCGCACCGGCCCGACGTGGTGGTCAACGCGGCGGGCACCGTGTGGCAGGCCGACGAGGAGCGGATGCGTGAACTCAACGACGCGTTCGTGCGCCGCCTCGTCGCCGTGCTGCCCGGGCTGCCGGGAGCGCCCCGGCTGGTCCAGCTGGGCAGCGTCCACGAGTACGGCCCGGTGCCCGCCGGCACCCCGCTCACCGAGGACCGCACGCCGGCCCCGGTGGGCGCCTACGGCCGCACCAAGCTGCGCGGTACGCAGTGGGTGCTCGACGCCGCCCGGGACGGGCTCGACGCGGTGGTCGTGCGCATCGCCAACGCCTGCGGCCCCGGCGCACCGCCCGAGAGCCTGCTCGGCAAGGTCGCCGCCGAGCTGGCACGCCAGGCCGGGACCCGGGAAGCGAACCGGGAACTGCGGCTGGCCCCCCTGCGGGCACGGCGGGACTTCGTCGACGTACGCGACGTGGCCGACGCGGTCGTCGCCGCGGTGGGCGCCGCACGGAGCGACGTCGCGGGCCGGATCGTCAACGTGGCCCGCGGACAGGCCGTACCCGTACGGCAGTTGGTGGACCGCATGGTCGCCCTCAGCGGGCTTGCGGTCCGGCTCGTGGAGGAGCCGGCACCGGCCGGGGTGCGCTCCGACGCCGAGTGGCAGCAGGCCGACATCACGCTGGCCCGGCTCGTCCTGGACTGGGAGCCCCGGCGTGCTCTGGACGAATCGCTGCGGGACCTCCTCGCAGCCGTATGAACGAAAACCACCAGAAGAAGCAGGAAGGTGACGATGAGCGTCCACAAGGAACTCGTTCTGGACGAGGTCCGGAAATACCACCAGGACACGCTGGCCACCGACGGCTTCGTGCCCGGGACGACGGAGATCTGGCCGTCCGGTGCCGTGCTCGACGAGGACGACCGGGTGGCCCTGGTCGAGGCGGCCCTGGAGATGCGGATCGCCGCGGGGCACAGCTCACGGAAGTTCGAGTCGAGGTTCGCGCGACGCCTCAAGCGCCGCAAGGCCCATCTGACCAACTCCGGTTCCTCCGCGAACCTGCTGGCGACCACGGCGCTCACCTCGCACCTGCTGGAGGACCGGCGGCTGCGCCCGGGCGACGAGGTGATCACCGTCGCCGCTGGCTTCCCGACCACGGTCAACCCGATCCTGCAGAACGGCCTCGTCCCGGTCTTCGTCGACGTGGAGCTGGGCACGTACAACACGACGGCGGACCGGGTCGCCCAGGCCATCGGCCCGAAGACCCGGGCGATCATCATCGCGCACGCGCTGGGCAACCCCTTCGAGGTCGCCGAGATAGCCCAACTCGCCGAGGACAACGACCTGTTCCTCATCGAGGACAACTGCGACGCCGTCGGCTCCCTCTACGACGGCAAGCTCACCGGCACCTTCGGTGACCTCACCACGGTCAGCTTCTACCCGGCACACCACCTGACGATGGGCGAGGGCGGCTGCGTCCTGACCTCGAACCTGGCGCTGGCCCGGATCGTGGAGTCCCTGCGCGACTGGGGCCGGGACTGCTGGTGCGAGCCCGGCGAGAGCAACAAGTGCCTCAAGCGGTTCAAGTACCAGATGGGCACGCTGCCCGCGGGCTACGACCACAAGTACATTTTCTCGCATGTCGGTTACAACCTGAAGGCCACCGACCTGCAGGCCGCGCTCGGCCTCACCCAGCTCGCCAAGCTCGACGGCTTCATCGAGGCCCGCAAGCGCAACTGGCGGCGGCTGCGGGACGGCCTGGAGGGCGTGCCGCACCTGCTGCTGCCGGAGCCGACCCCGAACAGTGACCCGAGCTGGTTCGGCTTCGTCCTCACCGTCCAGCCCGACGCGCCCTTCGAGCGTGCCGCGCTCGTCGACTTCCTCGAGGACCGTAAGATCGGCACCCGGCGGCTGTTCGCCGGCAACCTGACCCGGCACCCCGCCTACATCGACCAGCCGCACCGCGTGGTCGGCGACCTCACCAACAGCGACATCGTGACCGAGCAGACGTTCTGGGTGGGCGTCTACCCGGGCCTGACCGACGAGATGCTCGACTACATCGTCGCCTCCGTGAAGGAGTTCGTGGAGGCCAACTCATGACCGCGCGCGCCGTCGAGCCGGTCCTCGGCCCCCGCCAGGACTCCGCTCTGCCCGCCCGCATCGCCCGCTCGGCGGCCGCGACCACAGGCGCCGGGCTGCGGACGGAGGATTTCCCCGACTGGCTCGAAGGGCGCCGCTGGGCCCACCGGTTCCAGGTCGACCGGATTCCGTTCGCGGAACTGGACGGCTGGTTCTTCGAGCAGGGCACCGGGAACCTCGTGCACCGCAGCGGGCGGTTCTTCTCCGTGGAGGGACTGCACGTCACCACCGGCGACGGGTCGCCCGGCGCATGGCACCAGCCGGTCATCAAGCAGCCCGAAGTGGGCATCCTGGGCATCCTCGTCAAGGAGTTCGACGGGGTCCTGCACTTCCTGATGCAGGCCAAGATGGAGCCCGGCAACCCCAACCTGCTGCAGCTCTCGCCGACCGTCCAGGCGACCCGCAGCAACTACACCAAGGTCCACAAGGGCGCCGACGTGAAGTACATCGAGTACTTCGTCAGCCCCGGACGCGGCCGGGTCCTCGCCGACGTCCTGCAGTCCGAGCACGGCTCCTGGTTCCTTCACAAGAGCAACCGGAACATGATCGTCGAGGCCGTGGGCGACGTACCCCTGTACGACGACTTCTGCTGGCTGACTCTGGGCCAGATCGCGGAGCTGCTGCACCGGGACAACGTGGTCAACATGGACTCGCGCACCGTCCTGGCCTGCGCCCCCTTCCCCGACGACACGGCCGGGGCGCTGCACTCGGACACCGAGCTGCTGTCCTGGTTCACCGCGGAGCGCTCCCGCCACGACGTGCGCGCCGAGCGCGTCCCGCTGGCCGGGCTGCCCGGCTGGAGGCGTGGCGAGAAGGCCATCGAGCACGAGGACGGCCGCTACTTCGACGTCGTGGCCGTGAACGTGCAGGCCGGCAGCCGTGAGGTCGCCGGCTGGACCCAGCCGCTGTTCGAGCCGGTCGGCCTCGGTGTCACCGCCTTCCTGACCCGCACCATCGGCGGCGTCCTGCACCTCCTCGCACACGCCCGGGTCGAGGGCGGCTTCCTCGACACCGTCGAGCTCGGCCCCACCGTCCAGTACACGCCCGGCAACTACGCCCACCTCGTCGGCACCGACCGCCCCCCCTTCCTCGACCTGGTGCTCGGCGCCGACCCGGCCCGGATCCGCTACGAGGCGGTGCACTCCGAGGAGGGCGGCCGTTTCCTGAACGCGGAGAGCCGCTACCTCGTCGTGGAGGCCGACGCGGACCAGGCACCGCTCGATCCGCCGCCCGGCTACCGCTGGGTCACTCCGGCCCAGCTCACCGCTCTCGTCCGGCACGGCCACTACGTCAATGTGCAGGGGCGCAGCCTGCTCGCCTGCCTCAACGCGATGCGGACGTACACCTGATGGCACCCCTTCGGATCGGCGTCATGGGCTGCGCGGACATCGCCCGCCGCCGCATGCTGCCCGCCATGGCGGCCACACCCGGCGTCGAGATCGCAGCCGTCGCGAGCCGGGACGCCGACCGGGCACGGGAGCTGGCCGGCCACTTCGGCGCCCGGCCCGTGCACGGCTATGCCCCGCTCCTTGAACTGGCCGACGTGGACGCGGTGTACCTTCCGCTGCCCGCGGCACTGCATGACCGGTGGACCGAGGCGGCGCTGCTCGCCGGGAAGCACGTCCTCGCCGAGAAGCCGCTCACCACCGACCCGGTGCGCACCCGCCGACTCCTCGCCCTGGCAGCGAAATCGGGGCTGGCCCTGATGGAGAACGTCATGTTCGTCCATCATCCGCAGCACGAGACCGTACGCCGCTGGGTCGCCGACGGGGCCATCGGTGAACTGCGGGAGTTCCGCGCCGAGTTCGCCATCCCACGGCTGCCCGCCGAGGACATCCGGCACAGTGCCACCCTCGGCGGGGGCGCCCTGTTGGACACCGGCGTGTACCCGGTGCGGGCGGCCCTGCACTTCCTCGGCGACCGGCTGGAGGTCGCCGGCGCCGTGCTCCACAGCACGCGCGGCCGGGCCGTGGACACCGCGGGTTCCGCGCTGCTGCGGAGCCCGGAGGGCATCACCGCCCAGCTGGCCTTCGGGCTCGACCACGCCTACAGCTCACGCTATGAGCTGTGGGGCAGCGAGGGCCGCATCACCCTTGAGCGGGCCTTCACACCGCCCGCGGGCCATCGCCCCGTGGTGCGCCTGGACAGTCCGTCCGGCACCGAACTGAGGGAGCTGGAGCCCGCCGACCAGGTCGCGGCCACCGTCGCGGCCTTCGCGGCCGCCGTCTCGTCCGGGGCGGCCCCGGACGAGAGCTGCCTGCGCCAGGCCCAACTCGTGCAGGACATCCGGGAGTCGGCCACCCGTCGGGATTCTTCAGGAGCGTCATGACTGTTCAGCAGCGGCCCGCGAAGCAGGGCACGCAGGTGTACGAGGCCGGTGTGAAGGACGTGCGGCGTCTGGACCGGGTGATCATCCGGTTTGCGGGTGATTCCGGTGACGGTATGCAGCTCACGGGGGACCGTTTCACGTCGGAGACGGCGTCGTTCGGCAATGACCTGTCCACTCTGCCGAACTTCCCGGCCGAGATCCGTGCTCCCGCAGGCACCCTGCCGGGTGTGTCGTCGTTCCAGCTGCATTTCGCGGACCATGACATCCTCACGCCGGGTGACGCGCCGAATGTGCTGGTCGCGATGAACCCGGCCGCGTTGAAGGCGAACATCTCCGATGTGCCGCGTGGTGCGGAGATCATCGTGAACACGGACGAGTTCACCAAGCGTGCCCTGCAGAAGGTCGGCTACGAGAGCAGTCCGCTGGAGGACGGGTCGCTGGACGGCTACAGCGTCCACCCGGTCCCGCTCACGACGCTGACGGTCGAGGCGCTCAAGGAGTTCGACCTCTCCCGCAAGGACGCCGGGCGCTCGAAGAACATGTTCGCGCTGGGTCTGCTGTCGTGGATGTACCACCGGCCGACCGAGGGCACCGAGAAGTTCCTGACCAGCAAGTTCGCGAAGAAGCCGGACATCGCGGCCGCGAACATCGCGGCGTTTCGGGCGGGCTGGAACTTCGGCGAGACCACCGAGGACTTCGCCGTCTCCTACGAGGTCGCCCCGGCCGCGAAGGCCTTCCCGGTGGGCACCTACCGCAACATCTCCGGGAACCTGGCCCTGTCCTACGGACTGATCGCCGCGTCCCGCCAGGCGGACCTGCCGCTCTACCTCGGCTCCTACCCGATCACCCCGGCCTCCGACATCCTGCACGAACTGTCCAAACACAAGAACTTCGGCGTGCGCACCTTCCAGGCCGAGGACGAGATCGCCGGCATCGGCGCGGCACTCGGCGCGGCCTTCGGCGGCTCCCTCGCCGTCACCACCACCTCCGGCCCCGGCGTGGCCCTGAAGTCCGAGACCATCGGCCTCGCGGTCTCCCTGGAGCTGCCGCTGCTGGTCGTCGACATCCAGCGCGGCGGCCCCTCGACAGGCCTGCCCACCAAGACCGAGCAGGCCGACCTGCTCCAGGCGATGTACGGGCGCAACGGCGAGGCCCCCGTCCCGGTCGTCGCCCCCAAGACTCCCGCCGACTGCTTCGACGCCGCCCTGGAAGCCGCCCGGATCGCACTGGCCTACCGCACCCCGGTCATCCTGCTCTCCGACGGCTACCTCGCCAACGGCTCCGAGCCCTGGCGCATCCCGGAGACCGACGAGCTCCCCGACCTGCGGGTGCAGTTCGCCCAGGGCCCCAACCACACCCTGGACGACGGCACCGAGGTGTTCTGGCCCTACAAACGCGACCCGCAGACCCTCGCCCGCCCCTGGGCCATCCCCGGAACCCCGGGCCTGGAGCACCGCATCGGCGGCATCGAGAAGCAGGACGGCACCGGGAACATCTCCTACGACCCCGGCAACCACGACTTCATGGTCCGCACCCGGCAGGCGAAGATCGACGGGATCGACGTCCCCGACATCGACGTCGACGACCCCGACGGAGCAGACACGCTGATCCTGGGCTGGGGCTCGACCTATGGCCCGATCACCGCGGCAGTACGGCGGCTGCGCGCCGCCGGCGAAAGCATCGCCCAGGCCCACCTGCGCCACCTCAACCCCTTCCCGCGGAATCTCGGCGACGTCCTGCACTCCTACCAGCACGTCGTGATCCCCGAGATGAACCTCGGCCAGCTCGCCACCCTCATCCGGGCGAAATACCTGGTGGACGCCCGCTCGTACAACCAGGTCAACGGCATGCCGTTCAAGGCCGAACAGCTCGCGCAGGCTCTCACGGAGGCCCTTCATGCCCACTGAGTCACTGTCCCTGATACCGAGGAGCGAAGTCCCGCTCGCCGCCCGCGACTTCAAGTCCGATCAGGAAGTGCGCTGGTGCCCTGGCTGCGGTGACTACGCGATCCTCGCCGCCGTCCAGGGCTTCATGCCCGAACTCGGCCTGGCGAAGGAAAACATCGTCTTCGTCTCCGGCATCGGCTGCTCCTCCCGCTTCCCGTACTACATGAACACGTACGGCATGCACTCCATCCACGGCCGCGCCCCCGCCATCGCCACCGGACTCGCCTCCTCCCGCCGCGACCTCTCCGTCTGGGTCGTCACCGGCGACGGCGACGCCCTCTCCATCGGCGGCAACCACCTCATTCACGCCCTGCGCCGCAACGTCAACCTGAAGATCCTGCTCTTCAACAACCGGATCTACGGCCTCACCAAAGGCCAGTACTCCCCCACCTCCGAAGTCGGCAAGATCACCAAATCGACCCCGATGGGCTCCCTCGACGCACCCTTCAACCCGGTGTCCCTGGCCATCGGCGCGGAGGCCTCCTTCGTCGCACGCACAGTCGACTCCGACCGTAAGCACCTCACCAGCGTGCTGCGCCAGGCCGCCGCCCACCCCGGCACCGCCCTTCTGGAGATCTACCAGAACTGCAACATCTTCAACGACGGCGCCTTCGACACCCTCAAGGACAAAAGCCAGGCCGAAGATGCCGTCATCCGCCTGGAACACGGCCGGCCCATCCGCTTCGGAGCCGACCTCTCCAAGGGCGTCGTCCGCGACCCGGCAACCGGCGACCTCAAGGCCGTCACCGTCACCCCGGACAACGAGGCACAGATCCTCATCCACGACGCGCACTCCGCGTCCCCCACCACCGCGTTCGCACTGTCCCGTCTCGCCGACCCCGACACCCTCCACCACACGTCCATCGGCGTCTTCCGCTCCACCGAACGCCCCGTCTACGACACCGAGATGGCCGACCAGCTCGACACGGCCATCGAGCAGAACGGCAAGGGCGACCTGTCCGCCCTCCTCACCGGCAACGACGCCTGGACGATCGGCGCTTGACATCAAGCGAACTTGAGGTTGGACCGTGGTCGCACGGTCCACGCAACAGCCGCCCCCCACTGGGAGAAGTGAAGCCATGTCCGACGAAGAGAAGGCGCAGACACGCCAGTTGTACTGGGTGCTGGCCGCACTGATGACCGCGATGGTGCTGGCGATGCTGGACGGCCTCATCGTCGGTACCGCGATGCCCACCATCGTTGCCGAGCTCGGCGGGCTCGACCACCTCTCCTGGGTCGTCACCGCCTACACGCTCGCCACCGCCGCCTCGACGCCCATCTGGGGAAAGCTCGGCGACATGTACGGGCGCAAGGGCGTCTATCTCACCTCCATCGTGATCTTCCTGGCCGGTTCGGCACTGGCCGGCATGGCCCAGTCGATGGGGCAGCTGATCGCCCTGCGCGCCCTGCAGGGTCTGGGCGGCGGCGGACTGCTGGTCGGCGCTCTGGCGATCATCGGTGATCTGATCCCGATGCGGGAGCGCGGCCGCTACCAGGGCATGCTCGCCACCGTGATGGGCGTGTCCATGGTCGCCGGTCCGCTGGTCGGCGGTGTGATCACCGACCACCTGGGCTGGCGCTGGGCCTTCTACATCAACCTGCCGATCGGGGCCGTCGCGCTGATCGCGCTGGGCTTCCTGCTGCACCTGCCCAAGAAGCGGACCGAGGCGCGCATCGACTACCTCGGCGCCCTGCTGCTGACGGTGAGCATCAGCTCGCTGGTCCTGCTGGCCACGTGGGGTGGTACCCGCTATGGCTGGGGCTCCGCCCCGATCCTGGGTCTGGCCGCGCTGGGCCTGGTCACCCTGGCCGCGTTCGTGGCGGTGGAACGGCGGGCGGCCGAGCCGGTGATCCCGCTGCGCGTCTTCCGCAGCGCCAACTTCTCGCTCATCACCGTGGTCGGCTTTCTCGCCGGGTTCGTGATGTTCGGCGCGATGACGTTCCTGCCGGTCTTCCAGCAGACCGTGCAGGGCGCGTCGGCCACCAACTCCGGTCTGCTCCTGCTACCGGTCGTCGTCGCGATGACAGGTGTGGGCATGGTCGGCGGGCGCCGGATCACCGAAAGCGGACGGTTCAGCCGCTTCGTACTCATCGGCAGCGCGTTGATGTCCGTGGGCCTTTTCCTCTTCGCGCTGATGGGGACGGAGACGTCCCGGTTCACCTCGGGGCTCTACATGCTCGTCTACGGCGCCGGGGCGGGGTTCATCACCCGGACCACACTGCTGGTGTCGCAGAACAACGTCGAGGCGAAGGACCTGGGAGTCGCTTCGTCCACGGCGACCCTCATCCGCACGATCGGCGGCGCCTTCGGAGTCTCCATCATGGGCACTGTCTTCACCGCCCGGGTCCAGGATGCCGTCGCCGGTCACGTCGGCGGGGCCGGTTCGGGCCAGGGCGGCGCGCAATTGGACGCCGCCAGTCTGCGGCACCTTCCCCAGGCGGTGCGGTCCGCGTACGAGCACGCGGTGGTGAGCGGCGCGCATCAGGCGTTCCTGCTCGCCGCGGCGGTGGCTGTCGCGGGGTTCCTGACGGCCTGGTTCCTCAAGGACGTTCCGCTGACCGGTCCCTCGGCCGCCGCGGTCCAGCGGACCGCGGCGACGGCCAGAGTCACCGAGACCGCCGATGCCGAGAGCTTAGGCCGAGGACGACGGGACCGTGGTGCGGACGGTTGATGTCCCATCCAACGAGGCCGTCGGTGCGGACAGTTGAAGCCCGACCCGACGAGGCCGCTGATGCGGACAGTCGAGACGACGAGAGAGGTCAGACAGTGCAGTGGGACGACGTGTACATCAGCTCGTCCGCGGCGTGGCTCGCCCGCCCCCAGGACGTCCGCGACGCGGTGGCGCAGGGGCGCTACGACTCCGAGGAGTGCGCGGTCCAGGACTACGCCCACATCCGTGTCGCGGACGGCGAGGCTCCGCCGGACATGGCCGTGGCGGCCGGCCGGCTCGCCATGGAACGTTCGGTGCGCAGCGGTAACGACATAGAGCTCCTCATGCATGCCAGTGTCGGCTACCAGGGCATCGACCACTGGAGCCCGGCCGCCTACATACAGAACCGCACAGTGGGCGGGCGGGCGGCCGCGTTCGAGGTGAAGCAGGCGTCGAACGGTTCGCTGGTGGCCCTGGCGCTCGCGGCAGCGCATGTCACGGCGGGCTCCCGCACATCCTCGGCCCTGATCACCACGGCCGACGCCTACCCCTTGCCGGTCTTCGACCGGTACCGCTCGGACCAGGGCACGGTACGCGCCGACGGCGCCGGGGCGATGGTGGTGACCCGGGGCGACGGTGTCGCCCGGGTGCTGTCCACGGCGCTGATCGGCGACGCCACACACGAGGAGATCCACCGCGGTGACGAACCGTGGTCCGAGGTCCCCGGCGCCCTGGGCTGGCCGGTCGACCTGCGGGCACGCAAGGAGCACTATCTGCGCAGCGACGCCCAGCCGGGCCACGAGGTCTCCCAGACGCTGCTCGGCGGAAACAAGGAGGCGCTGGAGACCGCCCTGGTCGACGCCAAGACCTCGCTCCAGGACCTCGCCGTCCTCGTCCTGCCCAACCTGGGCCTGCAGGCCGCCGAGCGGATGTTCCGGCTCAAGGAGCTGGGCATCGATGTCGCGCGCACCACATGGGACTGGGGCCGCCATGTCGGCCACATCGGCGCGGGCGACCAGATCGCGGCCCTCGCGCATCTGCTGGAGACACGGCGGGTGCGGGTCGGCGACAGGATCGCGCTGTGCGGCCTGGGCAGCGGGTTCACCTTCGGCTGCGCGGTGCTGGAGATCACGCGGATACCCGAATGGTCCTCGAGCGCCGCCTGAGAAATTCAGGACTGCGCACGCCCATGACAATTCTTCGTCAACTCATTTGTAAAACACGGTATTTGGTGACCAGGATGGAAATCCGGATCGTCCCGGGCTGTTCCCGTGTCACGAAGGAAGGACATTCATGTCGAACCCCCCGCTCAAGCTCGCCGTGATCGTCGGCAGTATCCGCGACGGCCGTTTCGGCCCGACCGTGGCCGACTGGTTCGCGCGGCAGGCCGGGCAGCGTGAGGACATCACCGTCGACGTCATCGACCTGGCGGACTTTCCGCTGCCCCTGGTGATGCCGGCCTTCGGTCAGAAGCCCGACCCCGAGACTGCGGAAATCCACCGCAGGCTGGGCGAGCGCCTCGCCGCGTCCGATGCTTTCGCCGTGGTGACGCCCGAGTACAACCACACCGTCACCCCCGCCCTGAGCAACGCCATCAACTGGTACATGGACCAGTGGATGGCCAAGCCTGTCGGCCTGATCTCGTACGGCGGGATGGGCGGCGGCCTGCGCGCGGCGGAGCACCTGCGGCAGATCTTCGCGGAGGTGCACGCGGTCACGGTCCGCGAGATGCTCAGCTTCCACAACGCCTGGTCGCACTTCCACAAGGACGGCGAGCCGGTCAGCCCCGAGGGCAGCGAGGGCGCGGCCAAGTCGCTGCTCGACCAGCTGGCGTGGTGGGGCAACGCGCTGCGCCAGGCCCGTGCGGAGCACCCGTACAAGCGCTGAACCGGAGCGGGCGGGGGAATCCCGTCGCGTCCCCCGTCAGCCGGTTCACCGAGCGGCCGGCCGGAAGGCCGGCCGCTCAGCTCTGCCGGAAATGGCCGGAAGTCAATGGAAGCCAAGGTTCCGCATCCCGCATTCCGGGTTCCAAGTTCCGAGTTCCAAGTTCCGAGTTCCGGGTTCCGAGTTCCGAGTTCCGAGTTCCGAGTTCCGAGTTCCCCATCCCGGATCCTGGAGGTCCGCACCATGTCCTCGCTGCCCGTGCGGCACTGCCAGAACGCGCTCAACACCATCCATTCCACTGTCTACTTCGGCTCGGAACTCGACAAGGAACTGGCCGAGTACGGTGTCGGCGACCCGATGGCCTGCTATCTGGCGGGCCGTGCGGCGGCGCTCGGCCCGGTCGGCCCCGGAGTGGTCACCGCTGCCTTCTACAGCTTCCACCACGACATGATCGCCGGACATCTGCCGGAGCTGTGGTCGCTGGTCTCGCCGCAGGAGGTGCTGGCGGCCCGGCTGCGGGCCGCCGACGCCACCCTGCGCCGGGTGCTGGGTGAGGAGGCGCTCGCCTCGCGTCCCATGCGTGAGGCGGCCCGGCTCGCGCTGCGTGCCACCGAGGGCTGCGCCCGCCCCGGCCGCCCCCTCTACGCCGCCCACGCCGACCAGCCCGTGCCCGACGAGCCCCATCTCGCGCTCTGGTACGCGGCCACGCTGCTGCGTGAACACCGGGGCGACAGCCACATCGGAGCCCTGACGGCCGCGGGCCTCGATGGCCTGGAGGCGCTGGTCTCGCACAGCGCCGGCGAGGGCGGCATGCCGCGCGAGGTCGTGATGACCAAGCGCGGCTGGACGCCGGAGGACTGGTCGGCCGCCGAGGATCGCCTCCGCGACCGGGGGCTGATGGCCGCCGACGGCACCCTGACCGCGCGCGGCCGGCAACTGCGCAGCGACCTCGAGGAGGAGACGGACCATCGGGACCGGGCGCCCTACGCCCACCTCGGCGCCGAGGCGGCGGCCGAACTCACCCGGATCAGCGGGGACTTCGTCGTGGCGGCCGCAGCGGGCGGTGCCTTCCCCGAGCCGCTCGTGGGCTTCTTCGTACGCCAGCACCGACGCTGATGTCCCCAGGGGCCCTTCGGCGTTCGCGCGTACCGCGTGGCGTCCCCGGGAGTCCTCGGCGTGCAGGCGGTACCGGCGCTGCTGTCCCGGGAGTCCTCGGCGTACGCCCGTACCCGCGTGACGTCCCCGGGCATTCCCGTCGTGCGCCCCTACCGGCGCCGACGTCTCCGGCCACGTTCGCCGGGCACGCACCCCCGACGCCCGCTCCCGGCCTCCCCCTCTCCACCCGCAGACCCGACCCTTTCGACCACACGCAGGAGTACACGGACGTGCGCATCCTTTTCATCGCGGGCGCGAGTTCGGCGACGGTCTTCGCGCTGGCTCCCCTCGCAACAGCCGTGCGGCAGGCGGGACATCACGTCGTCATGGCCGCCACCCAGGAGATGATGCCGGTCGTCGCGGGCGTCGGACTGCCCGGGATCCCGGTGACCGCCAAGGGCATACCCGACTTCGCCTCAAAGGACCGGTCGGGCAACCCGCTCCCGGTTCCGCGGACCCCGGCCGAGCAGATGCACCACACCGGCGGCTGGTTCGCCCGCATGGCCGCCGAGAGCCTGGTGCCGCTGCTCGAACTGTCCGCGTGCTGGCGGCCGGACGTGATCGTCGGCGGCACCATGTCCTACGCGGCGCCCCTGCTGGCCGCCCGGCTGCGGGTGCCGTACGTGCGCCACGCCTGGGACGCGATGGAGTTCGCGGCCATGGACGCGGGGGCCCAGGAGGAGCTGCTGCCCGAGCTGACGGAGCTGGGTCTCGCGGGCCTTCCCGAACCCGACCTGTTCATCGACATCAGCCCGCCCTCGATCCGCCCGCCGCACGGGCAGCCGGTCCAGCCGATGCGCTGGACCCCTGGCAACACCCAGCGGCAGCTCGAACCCTGGATGTACACCAAGGGCGAGCAGCCCCGGATCTGCATCACCTCGGGCAGCCGGGTGACCCCCGGTCAAGAGGTGGACCAGAACTACGACTTCCTGCGCGCCTCGATCCAGGAGTTCCTCTCCCTGGGCGCCGAACTCGTCGTGGCCGCGCCCGAGGCCGCCGCCGAAGCGCTGAGCGCGGAGACCGCGGGAGGAGTGAGGATCGGCTGGGTGCCGCTGGACGTCCTGGCACCCACCTGCGACCTGATCGTGCACCACGGGGGCGGCGTCACCAGCCTGACCGCCGTCAATGCCGGCGTACCGCAGCTCGTGGTGCCGAAGGCCGCCAATTTCGTCACCGCCGCCCGCCGCCTGGAGGAGCTCGGCGCCGCGACCGTACTGCTGCCGGGACGGGACTCCCCGGAGCTGATGGCCAAGACGGCGGGCGGCATGCTCGCCGACGCCGCACACCGGACGGCGGCCGGCGCGCTCGCCCGGGAGATGGCCCGGATGCCGCTGCCCTCGGCGGTCGTCGGCGTACTCGAGCGGCTCACGTGCTGAGCGACGGATCTCCGTCTTCACCCTTCGATCGGAGCCCCATGCGCATCCTCTTCGCCGCCTTCCCGCTCGCTTCCCACCTGTACCCGATGGTTCCTCTGGCCTGGGCCCTCCAGGCCGCCGGCCACAGTGTGGCCGTGGCGACCCAACCCGGTCTGCTCAGACCCGACATGACCGAGGCGGTAACCCGCTCGGGTCTGACCGTCGTCCCCCTCGGGGTGCGTGAGGACCTGCTCCCCATGGGCCTGGCCCGCGCCTCTGGGCAGCACCCCGAACTCGCCCCTGACGCCCTGGCCCTGGACCCCGCCGACCTCTCCGACTGGCAGCGGACCCGCGCCAACATGGTCTGCCAGTGGTCGATGAACTACGCGCTGGAGCCCGCGGGCGACGGCCTCGCACCCGTCGTCGACCACCTGGTGGACTTCGCCCGGAGCTGGCGGCCCGACCTGGTCCTCTGGGACCCCTTGTGCTTCCCCGCGCCTATCGCGGCGCGCCTGGTCGGCGCGGCTCACGGGCGGGTGCTGTTCGGCACCGACAACGTGGCGCGGATCCGCGCCCGTTCCTTGGAGCAGCAGGCCCGCGAGGGCGGCGACCCGGCCCGGGACCCGCTGGTGACCTGGATGCTGCCCATGCTGCGCCGCCACGGACTGGAGTACGACGAGGAGATGCTGCTCGGCCAGTGGACCCTCGACCTGCTGCGCACCGGCCGCAGGGCACAGTCCGAGCTGCCCGGGCTGACCTACATTCCGGTCCGGGCGGTGCCGTACAACGGAGCGGCCCCGCTGCCGGATTGGCTGCGGGAACCGCCCGAGGTCCCGCGCGTCTGTCTGAGTCTGGGACAGACGAGCCGGCCGATGCTGCGGTTCGCCGACCAGGACGTGGCGATCGCCGACCTCCTCTCGATCGCGGAGGGGCTCGACATCGAGCTGGTCGCCACCCTCGACAGCAACCAGCTGGCCAAGGTGGACCGCATCCCGGAGAACGTCCGGGTCGTCGACTATCTCCCGTTGAACGCGGTACTTCCCACCTGCGCCGCCCTCGTGCACCACGGCGGGGCCGGAACGATGGCCGCCGCCGTCGCCCACCGGGTGCCGCAGATCATCGTGCCGAACGAACGCTGGGACGAGACCGGGCAGTCCCGCTACATCGAGGAGCGCGGCGCGGGAGTCGTCCTGGAAGCAGCCGATTTCACGCCGGACCTGCTGCGCCGCACGCTGGCCCGTGTCCTGTCCGACGCCTCGTTCCGGCAGGCGGCTGAGCAGGTCCACCACGACACGCTGAGCGCTCCCACCCCCGCAGAGCTCGTTCCGACACTGGAGCGGCTCGCCACCCGTCAACTCATCGAGAAGGAGGCGACCCGGTGACGACGGTCCAGGTCGTAGTGGACATTGCCTGTGCGCACTCTTACGTGGGGGTGACGCGGCTGGCCCGCGCCGTGGAGCGGCGGAGGGCGGCAGGGGAGACGGTGGAGGTCTCGTTCCTGCCCTTCCAGCTGGCGCCGCACGCGTCCGGGGCGGCGACGCCGCTGCTGGAGGCGCTCAAGCGGCATCTCGGCCCCGGTGCACGGGAGGGCGCCGCCCGTATGGCCGCCGATGCGGCCGCGGACGGGCTGACCCTCGACTACGAGCGGGCCCTGGCCACCAACACCTTCGAGGCCCACCGCCTGATCGCGCTGGCCGCGGCGCAGGGCCTGCAGGAGGAGATGACCGAGCGGCTGTTCCGGGCGCACTTCACCGACGGACTGCACATCGGTGACCCGGCCACGCTCGCCGCACTGGCCGCGGAAGTGGGTGTCACCTTCTCCGATGCCGGGCGCGAGGAACTGGAGGCCGTGCTCGACCGGGTGCGCTCCCTCGGAGTGCGCGGCGTGCCGGTATTCTTCTTCGGCGACGGCACCGTGCTCTCCGGCTCCCAGAGCGAACAGGTCCTGGACGCCGCGCTGGCGGGCAACGCGGCGTCCTGAAGTTCCCCCCTGATCTTGGACAGCGGGTGCTTACGCTGCAGGAGTGAAGTCTTGTCGTAGCCTGGCTCGGGTTTCGAGTGGGGTGAGGTACCCGAACTCGGGGTGCTTGCGGAGCCTGGTGCGGTTGTACTCGACCTCGATGAAGCGGAAAACGTCGACACGGGCCGCTTCGCGGCTCTCCCAGATGGTGGTGCCGATTTCCGCTTTGAGCAATCCGAAGAAACTCTCAGCCGCGGCATTATCGTAACATATACCGGTTCGCCCCATACTCTGCCGCAGGTTCAACTTCCTTGTTTCCCGGCGGAATTCGGCGCTCGTGTACTCGCTGCCGCGGTCGGTGTGCATGATGCAGCCAGGCTGCAGGTCGCCACGGCCCGCGGCCATGCGCAGCGCACCGGTGACCAGTTCGGCACGGTGGTGGTCGGCCATCGCGTACCCGATCACCTCACGGGTCGCCAGGTCGATGACGGTCGCGAGGTACCACCAGCCCTCGGCCGTCGGCAGATACGTGATGTCCCCGACGAGTTTCGCGCCCGGCCTGTCGGCGGTGAAGTCGCGGCCGACCAGGTCCGGGGCCGGGGCGGCCTTGGTGTCCTGCTTCGTGAGATGACGGCGCTTGCGGCGGGTGATACCGCGGATGTCGCGTTCCCGCATGATCCGCTCGATCTTCTTCCGGTTGATCGCGTGGCCCTTGCGGCGGAGCTCGGCGTGCACGCGCGGGGCCCCGTAGGCGCCTCGGGACTTCACGTGGATGGCGCGGATCTGCCCGGCCAACTCGTCCTCGGCGCACTGCCGTTCGACTGCGTCGGGCCGCGACGCGAGCCACGCGTAGTAGGTGGAGCGGTTGATGCCCAGTACGCGGCACAGCCGGGCGACGCTGTAGCCATCGGGGTTGTCCTCGGTGGCCTTCTCCGCATCGATGAAGAGGCACACAGTGCCTACTTCACGATCTCCTTCGCGAAGAAGGCCGCGGCTTTTTGCCAAGATCTCGTTCGCCTTCCTGGCCTCGGCCAGCTCGCGGCGCAGGCGCCGAAGCTCCTCGCGCTCATCGCTGGTCAGCGCGCTCGCGGGCCCCTCGCCCCGGTCGATCTCCGCCTGCTTGACCCAGCCGCGAAGCCCTTCGGGGCTGACCCCCAGTTACCGGGCGATCTCCGTGACGTTCCGATGCGGCGACGAACGGACGAGCGCGATCGCATCGCGCTTGAACTCGGCCGTGTACCGCTTGCTCATGTTGCTCTTGCCACTCAACCTGGACTGCTTCCTCCGGGACCCAACCGTCCCAGTATCAAGCTGTCCAGATCAATGGGGGAACTTCAGTCGCTCAAGCAGGCCGGCCGGGTCCGGGGCATCCAGGCCGAAGCCGAAAGGCTCCACGAGGTCTTCACCCGCGACTACCTCCATCAGCTCCCGCAGGTGGAGGCGGCACTCGGGTGCCAGACTTCGGCTCTGCTCAGGCAGCTGAAAACCGCCTGCGACAACGCTGACCAGCTCGAGGAAGCCGCCACGCAGGCCTTCGAGGAGCATCCGGACGCACCGATCATCCGCAGTTTTCCGGGGCTCGCCGCACTGACCGGCGCCCGGGTCCTGGCGGAGATCGGCGATGACCGGACCCGATTCGCCAACGCCGGATCGTTGAAGGCCTACGCGGGAAGCGCCCCAGTGACCAGGGCGAGCGGCAAGAGCTGCATGGTCATGAGCCGGAAGGTCAAGAACCAGCGACTGGCTGCCGTCGGCTACGTCTGGGCCTTCGTCTCACTCACCCGATCACAAGGCGCCAGAGCCCACTACGACCGCCGACGAGCAGCTGGCGACCGCCACGTCGCCGCACAGCGAAATCTCTTCAACCGCTTCATGGGCATGCTGTTCCACTGCCTCCAAAACGGCCACCCCTACGACGAAGCAATCGCTTTCCCACAGCCTGCACGCGGGCTAACTACAGCGGCGGCTTGACGCCTATCCGCGTGGGATGTCTTGTCCGCGGCAACGGCGCCGGGCCGGGTGCGCGGGCGCCCGACCGGGCCACGCACCTTGATGCCCTCCAGTACCGGGACGAAGCGGGGGCTGTCGGCGGCCTGTCCCGGAGTGAGGACGAACGACAGCGGCCGGCACCGGCGTTCGGCCGCGAGGTGGGTCTTGGTGGTCAGCCCACCCCGGGAACGGCCCAGTTCAGCCGCACGGAGCCGGGCTCTACGCCGCCGCCGTAAACGCCGCCGCTCCTCACGCACCACGTCGTCGCCGTCCTCGTCCGGCGTAGCTACCGGTGCGCTTTGCCCCTTTCGAGAAGCCCCTTTTCCTCGGCGACGTCCTTCTCCAGCTCGTCCAGCAGCTCAGGGTCGACGGCCATCCCCGCCGCGTGATGATGAGCGCGCGCGACCGTGGAATCCACGCTGACCAGGTCGAGATCGACCTGGTCACGGGCCGCCGCCTCGGCAATCAGGGTCTTCGAATTTAGTGGGGGTGCGCCTCCCGTCGGCTCCGCCGAGTGGTTGCACAGCGTGAGCGCAGGCGTTGGTTCTCTCGGTTCCTGAAGCCGAAGGCGTTGCGCGCTTCGAGCTTGATGAGGCGGTTGTTGCCTTCGGAGGCGGCGTTGGTGATCCCGGTGGTCAGGTAGGTCTCGATGCCGTCCCACCACTGCTCGACGGTCTCGGCAAGGGTGACGAGTTCGGGCAGGTGGGCGTGGTCGGCGACGTGGGAGAGGAAGCGGTGGCGGGCGGCGGAGATCGCGGAGCGGTCGGGGGCGTGGTGGGTGCGGCTGACGGCCAGGTGGAGGAGGTCGCGCAGCAGTTCCTTGGCCTGCCAGGCCGCGTAGATCTGCCGGCCGTAGGTGCCCATGTGGTCCAACTCGGCCTTGAGTAGAGCGAGTTGGTCCTCGCTGAGGTCCTCTTTGTTGCGGCGCAGGAGTTTGCGGACGGTGTAGATGCCGTCGCCCTTGCGGGCTCGGCGGCCGTGTTGCTTCCAGGTGAGGCGTCGGCGCAGGTCGGCGAGGTGGCGCTGGGCGAGTTGCACGATGTGGAAGCAGTCCACGACCACGGTCGCGTGCGGCAGGGCACGCTGGACGGCGGCGCGGAAGGTGGAGCACAGGTCGATGGCGACGTAGCGGACCTGCTCGCGCCAGGTCGCGGGCTGGGAGGTGAGCCAGTCAGCGACCGACGCCGCGTTGCGGCCCTCGACCTGGCCGAACAGGCCGCGTCCGCCGATCGCGTCGACGAAGCCGATGTGCCAGGCGTCCGCGAGGAGTTCCCACTTCCCGCTGGCCGGGTTCTGCTTCCACGCCGGCTTGCCCCGCCGGGTCTCGTCGATCCCGATCGCCGAGGTCGCGGGCGGGGTCTCGGGCAGGGCTTTCGCAGCGTAGTTCTCGAAGCAGTGCTGCACGATCGGCCAGCTCAGGTGCAGGTCGCGGCCGGCCTGCACGACGGTGCGAGAGCCGTCGCAGACCGCGGCCCCCGCCGCCCGGCGCAGGGTTGTGGTGGTGCGCATCCCGGCGGGGACCGCGCGGATCGCCTCGGTGAACGAGCCGCGTGGGCAGGCGGGTTCGGTGCAGCGCCAGCGCGCTTTGCGCCACCGGATACTCACCGGGCGCCCACCACAGGGCAGGTGCCTGGGTCGGGTGGTGCGGTAATCCTTCAGCCGGGTGGCGAAGACCCCGCACGAGGGGCAGGCCCGGGCGGAGTCCTCGGCCGTGACGACGTACACCGTCGAACCACCCGATCCATCGTCCTTGACCTTGATCACACTCACCCCCTCCAGCCCCAGAAGTCGCGTGGCCGCCTCGTTGGTCCCGGTATCGTCGATGTTCAAGCCCGTGGGGTTTCATGATCGGTTGCGTAGAGAACAACCATGATCACGAAGACCCGCGGGCTCCTTGCGTCCGGGGTACCGCCACCCCAACTACCTCACGCAGAGTGACCGGCGAGCCCGCCCGTCACCGCCGCACCCCCATCAAGTTCGAAGACCCGGCAATCATCCCCTCCATCAGCATCCGGAAGGTCCCGGCCGCCGCCCAACGCTGGAACGCACCGTAAACGGTCGACCAGGAGCCGTACTCCTGCGGCACGTCCCGCCAGGGGCACCCAGTCCTGAACCGCCACATCACAGCGTTGAACAGCCGCCGCAGGTCAGGGACCGGGCCGCGCTCACCCAACGGCAAGAACGGCTCGACCAACTCCCACTCGACATCCGAGAGATCACCACGCGCCACCCTCGACAACTACCAGGCCCAGCCGCCCGCCACCGGCGAATCCCTGTGCCGACGTACGACAGTTGTCACCAATATCTTCGCTGAACTGCTGTTTCGCGTGGGTGAAGCATCGCAGTCGTCACCGAATCGGCACGCTACCTGTCACCGAGAGCGCGGCAGGTAGGGTGGCTGTCACCGACCCGCCTGAATCCACTGCGACCAGTCCTCGATGCGTTCAGCGGTGACCGGTGTGACTAACGTGCCCGCCGGATGAGCAGAAGCGACGGTCCTGAACCTGCCTCGCCGAATGCGCCGACGCCTGCCCGGCAACGGTTCGCCTGCCGCGACCTGAACCACCTCGCATGTCGGCTCCCCGGGTCCGCCAAGTAGGTAGTTCACGCCTGGCTTCAGCTCTTGTGCAGGTACAAAAACCGGGAATTCCTCCGAGCGCATGGTTCGAATTGGCTCCACGAGCGTCATCGTCGGCGCCTGCGGCTCGATGCTGATCACGTAGCCGCCGCGGGCGAATTCGTCGTCGTCCTCATCATCATCGTCAACCGGAACGTAGTCATTGTGCTGGGCTCGGCGGTTGTGCCGCTTCAGGAACTTCATGGTTCATTTTCCCGCGACGCAGACCGCGGCACGCCGGGAGGCAGCTGACCAGGCCATCGGCTCCGGATCTCCCAACACTGCGCTGTCGATCTTGATGACAACAAGCCTGCCTTGGTGACAACCATCGTGCTTCGGTTCAATCCCAAAACCAATGATCCGAACCTGGAACAGGCCCTAGTAGGGCTTGGTCAGGTCGGTATGCCGCTCGGTATGTCGCGGTGGCAGGTGGGGCAGGCGCCGGTCCAGATCGCGAGCAGTAGCTGTAGTTCGCGGACGACCTCGTAGAGGCTCAGGCCGGCGCCATTCCTTTTGGGGCTCTGGCCAGTCGTTGCAGGGTGCAGAAGACGTGGGCGGCGGAGACGAGGGTGACATGGTGGTGCCAGCCGTTCCAGGTGCGGCCTTCGAAGTGGGCCAGGCCGAGGGCCTGTTTCATCTCGCGGTAGTCGTGCTCGATGCGCCAGCGGAGCTTGGCGAGGCGCACGAGCGTGGTCAGGGGCATGCCGGAGGGCAGGTCGGACAGCCAGAACTGGACCGGCTCGGCTTCGCCGGCGGGCCACTCGGCCAGCAGCCAGCACGCGGGCAGTTCCGGGCCGTCCACAACCTTGCGGATCTCGCGTCCGGCGGGCCGGACCCGCAGGATGACGAACCGCGAGTACATCCGCCTGAGGCCGGATCGGCCTTTGCCGGGGCGGGAGCCCTCCCGCCATTGCACGGGCCTGGCCGCCTTCCGGCCTGCCGCGATGACCAGCTGTTTCACCGACTGTGGCTTGTCCGGGTACTTCGGCACCGGCGGCCGTCCCATCCCGCGGTAGGGCTCGGTCACGGGCACTGCCTCGCCGGGCTGGGCGGACAGCGTGCTGGAGACTCCCACCACGTAGTTCAGGCCCCGGTCTTGCAGACCGAGCCGGAAGGCCGCCGCATCGCCGTAACCGGCGTCCGCGATGGCCAGCGGCACCTCGATCCCCCACGAGCGGGTCTCATCGAGCATGTCGAGGGCGAGCTGCCACTTCTCCACATGTCCGGTGCCGTCGGGGATGCCACACGCGGCGCGGCGGGCGACCTTGCCCGGATCGGCCTGTGCGGATCCGGGATCCCAGGTCTTTGGCAGGAACAGCCGCCAGTCGACCGCTGCCGACGCGTGGTCCGAGGCCAGGTGCAGGGACACGCCCACCTGGCAGTTGGTGACCTTGCCCGCGGTGCCGGTGTATTGCCGCGACACACACGCCGAGGCGTCACCGTCCTTGAGGAACCCGGTGTCGTCGAAGACCACGGCAGTCGGCCGGATCGCTGCCTCCGTCATCCACGCCAGCCGGGCGCGCACATGGGCCGGATCCCACGGGCTGGTGGTCACGAAATGGGCCATGGCCTGGCGGTTCCCGTCCTCCCCGAGTCGCGCTGCCATCGGCTCCACCGACTTACGCCGCCCGTCGGTGAGCAGTCCACGCAGGTAGACCTGCCCCCACCGACGCTGATCGTCGCGCGCGAACGGCTCGAAGATCTCCGCTGCGAAGCCTTCCAACTCACTACGCACAGACGCAATTTCATCCGGTGTCACACACACTCAACGCCAGACCGAACCCAAAGGACACGCACCACCACAGCCGACCTGACCAAGCCCTACTAGGGAGCCGCTGGACGGAGCCCGTGCTCGGCCAGCCACTGGAGCAGGTATTGGCGAGAGGTCTTGACGAGGCGGCCTCCGGTGAAGCGGGCGTCGTCGGTCACTTCTGCCACGCACTCTGGAGGGGGCATAAAGGACTGGGCCTCCTCGTCGGTGGTGAACTCGCCCTCCGCCAGGACCAGGCCCCGCAGATGGCCGTCGAAGACGTCGACCCCCAAGGGAGGCACGCTGAAACGCGTCTTGGTCAGCACTGCAGCCGGCAGTGAGGCGAGCAGGTCGTACTCGGCTGGCGACAGGTACGTATTCGTGATCAGTCCCTGAATCGCGCCTGTCCGAGCGACCGGCACCTTCTGGGTGAGCTTGAGTTCGCAGCCGCCGTCTGACCGTTCTGCGCGTCTCAGACGCAGGCGCGTTCCCACCAGATAGCGGTCGGTGATCATCCGGGTGACCGTCACTGCTGACGGTGCCGGCGCTTCAGCCAGCAAGAACCGCCGTTCCCGCTCGATGCGCGCGTACTTTCCCGGGTGAACCGTCTGACCTTGAACCCCACCGGCCTTGTCCATCATGAAGACAGCTTCCCAGCTGGTTCTGCTCGCGATGTCTGAGTCTTTCGGTGGGATCGACCTCCCGAAGTCGTCGAGACAGCCAGGAGGGGCTTCGCGAAGTGGATCGGCCGTGGTCCTGGGCGAGTTGTGGTAGGCAGGGATGGTGATCAGCCGACTCCCTCTCGACGAGCAACTCGAGTCCCTGCGTGCGGTGCTATCGCGTAACGACGTGTTGACGGAGGTGCTCGCGCGGACTGCGACGTTGGGTCTGCCTGGGTGGTATGTGACCGCGGGATGCCTGTTCCAGACCGTGTGGAACGTGGCCACGGACAGACCACCGACCAGCGGCATCAAGGACTACGACGTCTTCTACTTCGAAGCCGACGATCTATCCTGGGAAGCAGAAGATGCCGTGATCAAGACCGGCAAGGCGGTCTTCGCCGACCTCCCGGCAGAGGTTGAGATCCGGAACGAGGCCCGGGTTCACCTCTGGTATGAGGACAAGTTCGGAGTGGCGTGTCCGCCGTATGACTCCGCTGAGGCGGCGATCGACAGTTTCGCTGCGACGACGTGCTGTCTGGGAGTCCGGCTGGAGGCTGACGGCCGGTGGCGCGTGTATGCGCCGCATGGTCTTTCGGACGTGTTCAACCTGGTCGTTCGGCCGAACCCGGTGCTGGCTCCACGGGCGGTTTATGAGGCCAAGGCAGCGCGGTGGCGAGAGCAGTGGCCTGAGTTGACTGTTCTGGACTGGCCCTCCACGGGTGTCATGTCGGCCTCGTCCGTCGACTGACGTCGGCGGCGTAGGCGGCCCAGTCCCCTGCGGATGCCTGCTGCCACTGGACGGCGACCTTGATGTGGACACCGAGCATCCGGGCGAGGATCGCGGCGGGGAGTTCGGTCGCGAGAGTGAACAGGGCGGTGGAGCGATCCTGTTTCGGTCGGATCCCGATCTTATGGAGACGGATGCCGATCTGGCTGTCGGTGAGGGGGCGCCCTGGATGTCCTCCCGGGAACAGCCAGGGAACGTCCTCCGGAGTGCCGATCTTGGCCTTGCCGCGGCGGGTTGCGACGAGCTCGCGGACGAGGCTGGCCAACGGCGCGGGCAGGACGACCGGCGAGGTGCCGAACGTGATGGAGACAGTGTCGCCGTCGAAGTGGACGTCATCGACGGTGAGTTGGCTGATGGTGGCGATCTTCTGTGCGTAGAGGATCAGTAGCAGTCCCGCGACGCGGTCTAGGGTCGGCAGCGTGTCGTCGTTGAGGAGGCGGCGGGCGTCGGCCCAGCGTTTCTCGCTGTCGATGGTGCCGAGCGGGCCGGTCCAGCGGACGGTGCCGTAGGTCAGGCCGCGGGCATGTCGGTGCTGTACCGACCAGCGGACGAAGTGGCCGGTCTCGTCGCGGTAGCTGACCGTGGCATCGGCCATCCACCGTTCCAGGTCCGGCTGGGTGCAGGTCCCCAGGGTGAGCCCTTCACCGGTGAGCCAGGTGAGGAAGTTGCCGGCCGCGGTGACGTGGCAGCGCACGTTCAGATCCTGGAGCCGGGTGGTGTGGTCGTCGCCAATGCGCCGGCGGAGCCGGCGCATGTGATGCCAGACCGCGTAGCCGTGCAGGATCCGGCGCTCGGCGAGATCGGTGCGGGCCTGGACCGTGGTGGTGCGGGGTCGGGTCACGGCGCGGGCGGTGTCACGCTTCCCGTGTCGGCGGGGAAGGCCTCATCCGTCGCGGTGATGTGGACATGTGCCGGCCCTTCCAAATTCACTATCACCGCCGCCGGAAAACTCCTCGCTGGTTCTCAGTGCGGTGACGGGAGCGGCGTGTTCGCCGCCAAGGTACCGCACGCCAATATGCACGGGTTGGCCTGGAAATTCTCAGCGGTCAATTCGGTGATCTGGCGGATCGTCGTCACTCAACCACCCGGAAACTAAGGGCTGTCTCCAGCCGGTTTAGATTACCCCCTCCACCGCACCCGAACGAGTGAGGCCCGGCCGTCATTCTGCATTCATGCAGACCGCTGGGAGGGGTGACCGTCGCCCTGTTCAAGCCGAGTTCGCACGGCGGGACCGGGCCCGCAGGAACGGCGCCGTGCCCGCTACGGTGGCGGCGCAGGAGCCCGAGGGCGAGCCGGAGGCGATGCGCATCCGGGCCCATGGCTTGTCAGGGCCGCTCTACTTGCAGGGCGGCGAAGTCGGCGTGGGCCGCTTCGATGGCCAGGCGCGGAGACGCCGACGGACCGGGCCGCCGGCACTGCGGATGCCGACGAGGCCGTCCCGGCGGTCGGTTCCACTTCAGATCCTCGCTCCCCCGACTGCCCGATGTCCTGGTGACGCAGCCTGGTCAGGTGAACAGGGCTAAGCTCGCAGGGAGATGAGGGCGAATCGGTCGCTGCTCGCCCTCTGCCTCAAACATCTCGGGAGCCCCTGTCATGGTACGGACCCCTCGCCCGCTTGCCTTCGTGGCAGTGGCCGCCACCGCCGTACTCGCCACATCCCTGTCCGCCTGTGGTTCCGGCTCCGGCCAGGCGCACCCGGCTCCGGCACATCCCACCGCCACCGCGTCTGCGACCACCACCCCTGCGGCCACCGCGCCCGCGCACGCGATACCCGCAAGCCAGGCCGATCTGCTGACGGCAGCCCGCCAGAGTGCCCATAACCCCGCGTTCGCGCATGCGGTGCGCTCCGGTGACACGCACTGGGCGGCCAGCAAGGTCCGCTTTCTGTCGGGGCATTACACGCTTCGCACCGCTTGCACCGGGGACGGAACTCTGACTGTGACGGCCACCGGCAGTGGGTCCTGGAGCATCCGGTGCACGACCGGCCAGATCGCCGTGGACCAGGTCACGCAGATCACGGTCGGTCGGTCGGTGGACTTCTCCTTCACAGCTGCGGCCGGAGTGCGCTTCGCAGCCGTTGCCACGGGTTGAGGCCACCGCTCAGCTCGCTAGCGGTTGCAGTGCGTCTGTGAGCTCCCGTCAGCCGGCAGTACTCGCATCTGGGTTTCGAAGCGGTAGTCCACCCCACCGTCCCCCGCACCGCCGCCGAAACCGAAGTGGACCGGATACAGGCCCGCTCGGGTGCCGCACCGTACGACGACATCAGCCGTGAAGGAATGGGTCAGCTGCTCCAGTGTGGGCTGCACGGCTTCCCGCCGGTTGCGGGGCCTGGTCTCACGCAACCTGACCTGGCCGTCGAACGCGGGGGAGAAAACGACGTCGCCCACGAGCCCGGCCGCGTTGACACCGAGCGCGATGTGGGTGCTCTCGCCGGGCCGCACCGGTGTCACGGGACTCAGTAGCGGCCACAGCTCCTCAGTGGTGTACGGAGAAGGGTGGGCGCACGCTGCGGTGGGGGCGCTCGTGGGCTGCACCCGTACCTTGGCCCACACCGTGGAGTCGCGCTGCTCTCCGACCAGGTAGACCGGATACACCCCTGGTTTGGCATCACAGCGCACCGTTGCGGCGGTGACGTAGCTGGACTTGGCGCCGTGGAGGGTCACCGGTTCGGTGAACACCGGTGAGCGGACGGTGTCTTGCGGATGCGCGACCCCGTCGTTGGTGGACACCAGGAGAGTGTCGCCCGGGCGTGCATCGCGTGGCTGAGGGGTGCCCTCCTCCGGCCAGAGATAGGGGTAATCAGGATCGGTCGCCGACGCCGAGGGGAGTGAGGCCACCGGCGTGGGCGGGGGGCCAGCGGCGGTGAGTGTCAGCGTGACGGCGGTCATCATGGTCAGCGCGGCGAGAGTGCGGGACAACATCACGAGAGCGATCCTCAGCTTTCGTTCGTCCGGACGGGTCCGGCCTGTGGAGGAAGTCGTGTGCAGGCGAGATGACGGGCCGGTGCGCATGCTGTCAAAAAGCCGTTGATCATCTGTGAACATCATCTTACGCTCCGTGTGCAGGACGCCGGTGGCCCGTCGTCGTGCTGACGGAGTATCAGGGCAGCGTGCGCGGCTTCCGTCCTTTTTGCGTCTCCCTCGCCCCTTTCTGAAAGGGTATCGATGCGACACTTTCGATTGTTCCGTCTTCTCGCCGTCGGTCTCTGTGTGGCCGTCCTCACCACAGCTGCCGCCGATACGGCCCTGGCGGCGGACAAGCCGCCATCCATCCCGTCCAGACCCGTTCCGTCGCCGGCACCCACGGCTTCGCGGTCTCCCTCGCCCCGCGTGGCGCCGATCAAAGCACCCGGCCCGACGACGGGCCAAGCGGTCGGGAAGGAGAGCCGTGTCGCCGCCGAATACTGGACAGCGGCTCGGATGGCGGCGGCCAAGCCTCTTGGATACAAGCCCCTCGGCCGGAGGGCCAAGGCCTCCTCCGGTCTCGCGGCGGGCGCGCCTCCTGGCACCCCCGCTTCCGAGCACTTCAGCGGAACGCCGGTCGTCGGTACCTTCTTCGCCCACGGCCCAACCGGTACCGACTGGTACTGCACCGGCTCCGTCATCGACAGCAGCACACGCAACATCGTTCTCACCGCCGGGCACTGCGGCCTGGGGCTCAACGGCGGTAACTACATCTTCGTTCCCAAGTTCACCATGGGAGCCGGACCCGACCAGCAGCCCTTCGGGATCTTCAAGGTCCAGCACCTTTTCATGGACGCCCGTTACGGCCCTTCACAGACCTCACTTCCGGTGTCCGACCTGGACACCGCCTTCGCCCGGGTGGCGCCGAACCAGTTCGGCAAGCAACTGCAGGACGCCGTGCACGGCGCTCTCACCTTCACGCAGCCGAGCGGCTACATCAACACGGTTCAGATCATTGGGTATCCGGCCAACTCCCATGGCAACAACACAGGCTATGCCGTCCAATGCAGCAAGCAAGTGGTCACCAGTCAACTGGCCGGATACCGGCAGATGCAGATGACCTGCGGCGGTTATTTCGGTGGAACGTCGGGGAGCCCGTGGATCGTCGACTGGAACCCGACCATGCTCACCGGCAAAGTGATAGGCAATCTCGGTGGCAAAGGCGGCGGTGGCAGCAATGACTGGACGAGTTACGCGCCGCTTTTCGGACAGAACGCTGCCGATCTGCTGAACGACGCTATCGCCAACCAGGACCCGCCCTCGAACCCTCCGCCCTACATAGGCCTGTCCCAGGCGAACAAGTTCCCAGAAGGCGCGGCAACCTGGCAGCACGCGAAACTCCTGGCATCAGGAGACTACACCGGGAACCACCACAGCGACCTCATCGTCGTATGGACCGACGGGGAGGTCACCTTGTACCCCGGCGACGGCCAGGGCGGCTTCCTTGCCGAAAAGCAACTCGCGCCACCCCAGTCCATATGGACGCACGCTGAAACCATCACCGGGGGCGACTTCGCCGGCGGCCCCCTGTACGACCTCATGGTCCGCTGGTCGGACGGCGAGGTCACGCTCTACCCCGACGTCAGCACCGCCGGACTGGGCAGTGAGGTCCAAATGGCCCCACCCGGTTCCCAGTGGAAAGACGCCATGCAGATTTCCGCAGGACAGTTCCACAACGGCGGCTACGTCACCGACCTCGTCGTCCGCTGGGTCGACGGCGAACTGTCCCTGTACACCTATGTCGGCGCGGGAACCTTCGGTACCGAACACCAGCTTCTGGCACCCAACAGCACGTGGAGGGACGCCACACTGGTGACCGGTGCCAATCTCGCAGGGCAACCCAACTGGGACATCTTCGTCCGCTGGGTCGACGGCGAACTGGACACCTACGTGGCCACCTCCGCGGCAGGGCTCGGAGCCGAATATCGTATGCGGGACGCCAATTCCCTTTGGACCCATGACCTGGTGATGACCGCAGGGAACTACATCGGAGACAGCTACAACGACGACCTGATCGTGCGGTGGTCCGACGGAGAAACCACCCTCTACGCCGGCAGCGGTCCCTCCTACCTTGGCAAAGAGAACACACTGGTCTACCCCGGCACCTGACCCGGCCGGACCGCAACACGATCGGTGGCGGCACGATCGCCTTCAGCCTCGACGCCCATCCGTCCCACGCCGCGAATGCGCCGATCGCCGCGTTCCGATACTTGGCCCCGGCCCCGGCGACGCCCTTCCCTCGGTGGGGCGCCGCCGGGGCCGACCCGTACGCTCCGGGCGCCGGGCGGGGAGTGTGACCGGCCCCCACCCGGCACCTGGCAGTCCGGCCGCGCCTCTACCAGGCCCGCCCGCCCCGCCGGGGCACTTCGCCGGTACCTGCGCCCGCCGTATGGCGGTGCCCCTACCGTCCAGCCCGACAAGTGATCACAGGGGCGTGCGGATGGAGCTGAGCAGTGGGGCGGGATCTGGGTCTGGACGGGGTGGTGGACCACTTCACCCTGTCCAGCGACGAGGCGGGCTGGTTACGGAACAGGACCGGCGCCACGAGGCTGGGCTTCGCCCTTCAACTCAAGTTCTTGACCTGGCGCGGCCGGTTTCCCCGGATGCGTCTGGAGCTGCCGCCCGACGCGGTCGAGCACGTCGCCAAGCAGGTCGGCGTCGCCGCGTCCGAACTGGCCTTCTACGACTTCACCTCCCGCGCAGCCAAGCGGCACCGCAGCGAGCTGCGGGATCTGACCGGCGGGTGCGTCGCGTCGCCCCACTGGGGATCGGGTGCGGACCAGCGGGTGCGCCACATCGGCTTGTCCTGGCCGTCGGTGTCCTTCACCTTGCGGTGGAAGTGGCGCATGTACTTGTCGAACTTGGCCGCGATGATCGTGGCGTCCTCGGTGCAGTTGTCGGCCTCGATGAACAACAGCGGCAGCGCGGCCTCCGGGGCGGTGAGGACGATGTCGGCCCACGCACATCCCACGCCGGGGTTCCTCCACGTGCCCGTGGCCGGGAGAGCGACCTCGGTGGCGTAGGAGGTGATGCTGCCGATCCCGTCAGGCGCGTCGACACAGGCTTGGGCGGCCGCGATGGCGTCGGCCGGCTTACCGGCCACCAGGTGAAGGTCGGGCTTCGGGCGGATCATCGCGATCACCGTCTCGTTGACCGTCATCGCGTGCGAGGCACCCGAGCGCCCCGCGCTCTTGGGCATGCCGCCCATCTCCTCCGGCCCCCGGTCCAACTCGATCGCGGCAGCGGCCAGCCCGTCCTTGGTGAGCAGGCGCACCTCCTCTCCCCCTCGGGTGCGGCCGCCGTCGACGGACAGGCCACGCCGTCGCAGATCGTTGAGCGCGCCACGGTGGGAGGCGGTGCGCGCCTCCTTCCGCACTGCTGCTGTCTTCTTCGTGGTGTGCCGGTACGTCAAGTGCGGTGAGGACAGCCGCTGGATCTGATCCGCCGTCGCGGCCTTGAGCACCCCGAGCACGCGCAGCGCATCGGCGCGCAGGCCGGTCGACGATCCCGTGCTGGAGGCGGACCTTGGGCAGGCCGCGGTAGCGGGCCCGCCGGATCCCGGTGACGTCCAGGGCCTGGTTGATGGTGCCCTCGATCCCGGCGCGCAGGGCGTACTTGGCCTGCCAGGTCTCGGTCTTCTGCACAGCGCGGGCGGCGGTCAGGGCCTGGTGAAGCTCGCGGGGCTGAAGCGTGAGCATGCGGGTGCCGCGCCGGGAGGCGGTGCACTGCTCGCGGGCGGGGCAGGGCCGGCAGTCGCTGCGGGCGAAATCGACGACGATCGCGTCGTGGCCGTGTTGCTGGACCGGGTACCAGCCGGTGCTGGTCCTGCCCTCGGGGCAGTGGACCTGGCGGGCTTTCCAGTCGATGCGTAGCCGGTGTCGGTCCTGGCCTGGGGCGAGGTGTCGGGCGGGGCGGGGGTGACCATGGTGATGTGCTGCGTGGCGGCGGCCTGGATGAGCGCGGCGGAGGGGTAGCCGGCGTCCAGGTAGTGCTCGCCCGGTGTCAGGTCCCGCATGGCCAGGTTCTCCTGGATTGGCGCGGTGGCGTTCACGTCCGGCACGGTCGCGTCAGTGGTGTGCACGTCCGTGATCAGCCGCAGCGGCAGACGCACGGGCGACGGCCCGCCACCGGCTTCGACTTCGACTTCGACTTCGGGAGGAGTGTCACAGCTCTCGGTCAGATGGATCTTGTATCCGCACCAGAACAGGTCCTCGCCTTTCGCCGCCCAGCGCGCGTCCGGGTCGTACGGGGAGGCGAGGCGTAGATGGCCGGGCGGGACGCCGTCCTGCTCGGCCTCCCGCTTGCGGATCACCTCCCGTCCCCGGGCGTCGGTGGTGACCAGGTACGTCTGCACCGTGATCCGCCGCAGCAGCGCGACCGGCTCCAGGGTTCGCAGCACCGGCGGGGCCGTCGGTGCCCACACCGCCCGCAGCAGGGCGAGGGCGTCCTGCCCGAACACCGTGGCCAGCCGTTCCCGCTTGACCTGGGAGGACGGCAGCTTCCAGCCGCTGACCCGCCCGCCGTAGCGCAGCGCGAGCTCGGGCACGTTCATCGTCTCGGCCAGCCACACGGGTGCGACGACCGCCAGCGCCTCCAACGCCGCGCGCACCGACTCCCCGGCCAGCTCCAGCCGGTTCAGATCCCGCACCGCGCTGATCACGTGCGTGGAGTCCGTGCGCTGCCTGCCCCCGGCCCCGACCAGGCCCTGTTCGCGGCACCAGTCCAGCAGCCGGTCGAAGACCAGGCGCTCCATGCCGTGCTCGACCAGCCGCGCCCGGAACCGGGCCAGGACGCTGTCGTCGAAGCCGGTCGCACTCAGCTCCATCCCCATGGCGTACTTCCAGTCGATCGCGCGGACCGCCATCGCCGCGGCCTGCCGATCCGTCAGGTCCTCGGTGAACTGCAACACCGTGACCAGCGACAACAAGGCAGGCGACAGCCCCGGGGCGCCCCGGACCCCGAAAGCCTCCGCGAACAGCTCGTCCGCGAAGACCTTCCCGAGCCGGTCCCGCACGCTCATCGCAAGCGAGCCCTTCGGGAACGCCGACCACGCCACCCGGGCCGTCTCCTCCGGGATCTCCGGTAAGCCCTTGACCTGCAACGACACCGCACCACCCCCTGCGGTCCCACGACAGGACACGGCCGCAGAAGCGATCATTCCTCAACCACCGTGCTCATAGGGCTGCTGGGTGCAGCTAGCCTGATCGAGTGAGCGAGATTGAAACGCCGCTGCTTGCGGACGTCTATCCCGCGCTGGTGTCGTTTCTGGAGGCGGCGCTGGCCGCCGAGGGGGAGTCCGCCCTGGCCCAGGCTCTGCTGCGGTTGCCCTGTCACGGATGGTGCGGGTGCAGCTTGACTTGTACCTACCTGCGAACCGCTCCCGCCACCCATGCCGACAGTGCCTGGATATACCTCGACGACGAGGAGGAGCCCCGGGTATGGCTTCAACTCGACCGGGACCGCACTTCATTCGTGGGAATGGAGATCTGTGAGTTCGACCTGGGGCCCGCCCCGGCGCTCGACCCCGACCGACCTGCCGGCCTCGGGTGACCCCAGGGCTGTGCTGTCCGGACGATGCCATCCCATGTGACTGATAGTTACCAAGTCGCGGGTCTCGTCCGTATCTCCTCCGGCCCTCATGCAGCCAATTGCGCAGCAGAGTCTACGCCACCGGCAACATCTGGGCTGAGAGCCTGTTCTACACACCGGACCATGCATACGAGCGCATCACCGGCGAGAAATGGGACCGCAACACCCGCTACTCCTATGAGTCGTACTCGAATACCGCGGGCTGGGCTGACTGAACACCACCGCTCACCTCTGATGACGAAGTCGAACCACCTTGATTGTCCTCACGGAATATGTGCCTGATCCTGCTTCTCACCTACGTAGCCATGGGGCTGGTGTGAGTCGTTGATCGTGTTCTCGTGCTGGTCGCGGGCGGTTGTCGGAGCGCAAGATCGTCTGCCGTCTCGGCGATCGCGGATCCACGGGTTTCCCCGGCGCCGGTGAGGCCGGGTCCCGCTGCTGGGCGGGACCCGGCCCAAGGGGCTTCGGATCAGATGCAGCCGGTGTTCCCGCCGGCGTCGCCCGCCCGCGCTGCCACGGTGCCGTGACCGTCGACCATGTTCGTCCAGCCCGAGGTGTAGCCGGACGGGACGTTGTACGTCTCGGTCTCGTCCTGGTAGCAGTCCTGTACGTAGAACCAGGTACCGGCCGAGGAGCTGCTGATCCGCGCCCAGTTGGCCCCACAGGTGTTGCTGTACCGCAGCTCCACGTAGCCCTCCGCGGTCGACACATGGCCTGCCGTCGTCGCGTCGGCGTTGCATCCGGCGGCAACGGGGTCGAGGCCGTAGCAGCCGGATCCGTAGCAGCTCGCCGCATGGGCGGACGGGGCTGTGATGAAGAGGGAGGCGGCGATGGCGACACCGGTTCCGAGCCCGGCGAGACTTCGGCGCATGCGCATGGTCTGGTCCCTTTCACGAGACGGGAGTTCGCGTCAGGACCGATCTAACGCCATGTGACCTGTACACGACTGTCCGAGCGACCAAGCGGCGACCATACTGCGACCGTCGGCAACACGGCCTACGGCTCGGCGACTTGGGGGGACCAGGGGATGCCGCCTACGGATGACAGACACACCGAGGCTGCCGACTCCGATCCCGGCTCTCTGGGCCTCGAACTGCGGCGCCTGCGCAAGGCACGCGGGCTGAGCCAGCGGCAACTGGCCAAGCTGCTGGGGTTCACCGCGCACAGCGCCATCTGCGACTACGAGTCCGGCAAGCGCCTGCCGCCCAATGACGTCCTGCTCGCCTGCGAACGGCTGTTCCGGCTGCCCCCAGGGCAGTTGCAGGAGCACCGCGTGCGGCACCTCGCCCGGCAGGCGGAGGTCCAGTACCAGCGGGACCGCCAGGCCCTCGGCCCCAAGGAGGAACCGGCGGGCCTTGCGGAGGCGGATCCCGCCGAGCCCGTCCGGGAAGCGCGGCCCAGTCCCAGGCGCCACCGCCTCTCGCGGCGTGGCGCCGTCGTGCTGGCCGGCGTCGCGGTCGCCGGGGTCGCGGTCGTTACGGCGGTGGCAGCCAACTCCGGTGGCGTACCAGGGGATCTGCTGTGGTCGAGCGGGGCGTCGAACCAGCACGTGTCGGACAAGGCCCTGCAGTACGACAAGGAGCCGATGGACGGGGACGATCCCCGGGCCAGGGGCTGCGACCTGGACGCTGCTGTCCGGCAGACCGTCCCGCTCGTGCTGCCCGGCGGCGCGGCGTTCGGCCGATTGCGGTTGCGTCACTCCAACCGCTGCGCCGCGAGCTGGGGTTCGGCTCTCTACGGCAACCCGCGCATGTACACGGTGTACATCCAGATCGACCGCCCCTCGGACGGTGCCGAGGTCCGCTCCGAGTGGGGCAACAACACGCCGCCCGGCAGCTATGGCGACATGCTCTCCACCGGAACGGGCTGCGTCACCGTCGAGGCTTGGGTCCGCACCGACCACGGCACCGGTCCGCACGCGAAGACGTCCTGCATGCGCTGACGTCCTGCATGCGCTGACGTCCTGTTTGCGGCCAGAACCGGTCGGCAGAATCTGCACGCCCTAAGTACTGCCTGATGAAAGGCCGGTCGGCGCTTCCCCCTGAGTAGTTCCGCAGGCAGGACCGACGCCGTCATTCCCTCGGCCCGTCGAGGCACCACCGCCCCCGCCACCGCGCTCCCCACCGGCTCCACGACCGCGGACGGCGGCTCGGCCAGCACCTCGGCCACCGTCACACGGGCATCCGCGAGACGCTGAAGTGCGCGTTCCGCCTCGCCGAGGGCGGCCTGCACCGGCATCCACCCCACCGGCACCCTCTACCACCGCCCGTCGGCGAGGACAGAGGTGCCGAACTTCTTCCTCGCGGGCGACTACGTCCGTACGGACGTGGACCTGGCGACCATGGAGGGCGCCAACGAGTCCGCGCGACGCACCGTCAACGCACTCCTGGACGCGGACAATTCGGGCGCCTAACGGTGTCACATCTGGGAGTTGTTCCGGCCGCCGGAGATGGAGCCCCTGAAGCGGGTCGACGAGGTGCGCTATCAGCTGGGGCTGCCCAACACCTTCGACCTGGGGTAGCACCTGGCACCGACTTGCGCCGGAAGGGCCGCTGCCCCGAGCGGCTGCGGCCCTTCAACCGAAACGGCGTGCTGCTGCTAGAGCATCCGCACCGTGCCGGACGGCGGGTCGTACGACAGCGGCTTCCGCTCGCACGAATCGTGACCATGCGCGGTTCGCTTGGTCCGGGCCTGCCGCTGACGCCATCGTCGGCGCCGCTCTGGCCGGCAGGCCAACGAGCGGCTCAGTTCGGGCAGCTCAGTTCGTCTCACCGTGCTGGCCTTTGGGTCGGACAGGGGCCACCGTCAACGAGAAAGGGATACTCGAAACGCGAACCTACATGGACCATTCGGGCACGTATAGGGTCTCGCGGCTGGTGTCGGAGACCGCCCCATTGACCTGCAACCGCTTCCGCTGCCTCACGGCGTGTCGGACATCGGAGCCTCAGCTTCGTGCCGCTTCCTCGGCGGTCTGTCTTGATCGGAGCAGACCGCCGGGCTTGTGACCTGGGCTGTCGCGCACCTTCCGAGTCAGCAGCCCGCAGGTCTCCCACCTGTGCGGTTGCCAGGTGGTTCGGGGGCGAGCGCGGTGTCGGGTCGGCAGTGCGGGCCCGCGTCGACGCCGTCGACGCGGGCCCGGACGCGGGCTGCCGGAGCGGAACTCGCGTGGACAAGCCTCCGGGTGTGTGACCCGCTCGATCGCGCCGTGCGGTCGATGGGCTTCCCCGGCCGGTCGGACGGGCGGATCAGCGCAGTCCGGCGAAGAGATCGTTCTCGGGTATGGCCGCGCCGGTGGCGTCCTTGACGCGTACGAAGGTCTCCATGCCCATCAACTCGCCGAACCTCTCCTTGCCCATCTTGAGGAAGAAGATGTTCTCGCCCTGACTGGCGTGCGCGGCCAGCGCGTCGAACTTCTGACCGCTGAACGCGGTGGTGTCCACCCACGTGGTGATCTCATCGTCGGGGAGGCCGATCTCGGCCATCGCGGCGGCCTCGGCAGGATCCGGCTCCGGCATGTCCTCATGAAACTCGCGCACGATTTCCCCGAATCGCTGCATCATCGAGCGGGGCATCGTGGTCCAGTACACCTTCGGTGTCAGCGCGGTCATCTCCAGCGCCGCCATCGTGATGCGGTGGGCCTGGATGTGGTCGGGGTGGCCGTAGAAGCCGTTCTCGTCGTAGGTGACGACCACATCAGGTCGGTAGTGCCGCATGAGTTCCGCGAGTCGGGCCGCGCCTTCCTGCACTGGGGTCTGCCAGAAGGATCCGGGGGCGTCGTTGCTCGGCCAGCCCGTCATCCCGGAGTCGGCATAGTCCAGCATCTCCAGATCGCTGACTTTCAGGACGTCGCAGCTCGCCTCAAGTTCTTGACGGCGCATCAAGGCGACAGCCGCCGGATCGTGCCCGGGATCGCCCGGCTTGACACCCCCCGGTCCGTCACCGCAACCGCCGTCGGTACACGTCACGAGAACCGTGCGGATGCCTTCCGCCGCGTACCGCGCGAGGACCCCTCCGGTTCCGGTGGCCTCGTCGTCGGGGTGGGCGTGCACTGCCATGAGCGTCAAGGGCCGGTCAGTCATGAAACAGTCCTCCTGCAGAGATACGTCTTGGTCCGAGTGCGCGGCGGGCGTACCGCGATCCCAGGGCCCGGAACCTGTCGGGGCGGACGACCTTGTGGTCTCCGGATTCCCCGCCCGTGCGGCGCCGGTCCCTCGGCCGATGCAACAGTGCCGGCCGGACCGGCTGTTCCCGGCACGGCCGCTTGACCTCCCAGGCGTCGGCGTTTCAACGCGAACGAGGTACAGGCGCGACCTGCACGTCTCAGCGCCACGTCGGATCCGACTTCCATCCAGCGCCAGCCGTGATTCCGACACGAAATTTGAGATCGTACAGCGCGTGTAGGGTCTCCAGACTCGTGTCATAGGGCAGCGCGCTGACCTGCTGGTCTGCGGGCAGTCTCACCGTGTAACCAACATGATCAGTCTCACGGTGATGGCGAATTCCTCAGAGCAAGTGCCGGACTGCAGCAAGCTCGACATCTTGTCCGACGGGGCTCATCACTCGTCTTCACCATCGAAGTCGTAGGGCGGAATAGTCCACCGCATCACTGCGTGACGGGCCTCGTCTGCTTCGAGCGTGACGGGATAGACCTGGCCAGCAAGTCGTTCACCTCGGTGTCTCATCGAGTGATCTCCCTGGTCCCAGTCGATGCCGAGCACCTGACAGCCGCCGATCTCGATCGCACCAAGGTGGAGCGGATGGTGCCACCCGGCCCGTCTGAAGCGGTAGAAGTCGGTGTGAGTATCGAGCGAGACAGCGACGCCCTTGCCTTGGAGGCCACCCCGCCACGTGGTGAGTTCGGCAGCAAGCGCCTGTGCTTCGGCCAGCGGCATGTCGAGCCATCCATGCGGTCCGTCATGCCCATACCGTGCGATCCGCTCGCCGCCGAACTGAGCGTGCGCGTCGTCCTTGTAGCGGCCCCAGTAGGTGACGTCGGCGAGCCCTTCGGCTGGCTCGCTGTTCATCCCCGTCCACGCGTCGAGCCCCGAGGCGTCGCCGAGCACCATGCCGCACCGGTCGACGGGCAGGTCTCCAAGCCGGATAAGCATTGATCGGTCGGCAGTCTCGGGCCATGGCAGACCGAGGTCGACTTCCAGCATCGCGATCGTCGGCTCGTCGTCGAACGGCGACGGAGAGGTAGTCGCCCGCACCCTCAGTGGCTGATCGTCGGCCGCGGGGACTGCGACCGCCTCACACAGCCACTCAAGGAGATGGCCTCCCCCCGATGCCGCCAATGTCCTGGCGCGCTCAGACAACGGCTGACCCAGTTCCCGCCAGTAGTCGATCCACCCGGCCATCCCCAGCACGAGCACGCCGGAGGGTGCAGTCACGAATCCCAAGTCGACGAAGGTCTCATCCATGCGCCGATTGTTCCTTCTCCCAGCCTGCTCCATCTGATGCCCGCCGCCCGCCTGTTCGCCTCGCCCTGATTCACCGACACGGTCACCGCTATGACCGGTATGACGCCCCAGCTGCAGCCCGCCTACCTGAGCGTCCTGCTCGACGGCGTTCCCGACCCCCGGCTGTCCACCTCCTACCTGCTCGACGCGCGCTCGGCCGTCGTGCCGCTGACCGGCATGACCGCCCAGCTCGACTCGCTCGAAGCCTGGTGCCGTACGAGCCGCCCCACGGATGTCACCGCCGTCACCGAGATCGCCGGCATCGGCAAGACCCGCCTGGTGACCGAGCTGATGCACCGCCTGGGCCAGCCCCGACCCGGCGACCCCGTGGCCCGTGGGTGGACCGGCGGATTCCTCGCCGACACCGCGCTCCAGCAGCCACCCCACTACCGCATGCTCGCCACCAGCAAACACCCGCTGCTCCTGGCCGTCGACTACGCCGAGACCCGCCCCGACCAGGTCGACCAGGTCGACCAGGTCCTCAAGATCCTCGCCATGCGCCGCAGCAGCCAGCCCGTGCGCGTCCTGCTCCTGGCCCGCGGCCGCGACAACTGGTGGCCCTCCCTGCGCCGCGCCCGCCAGGGCACCAGCGTGATGACCACCGGCGCCAGCATCGATGTCGATCCGGCCGACGCGCTCGTTCGACGAGAAGCTGATGCGCACCCTCGTCGCCGTCCAGGCCGTGACCGGCGCCAAGAAACTCAACAACGCGCAGGCCGCGGTCACCGCCGGCTTCGACGTCCACCACAGCGGCTTCCCCGACGCCGCACCCAACGACCGGCGCCTGCTGGCCGCGTACGAGGACATCCTCACCGCCGCCTACCCCTCCGGCAACGGAGCCCACTGGGGCTCCATGGGCCCCGACCTGCTCTGCACCGCTCTCGTAGCGGAAGTCGAATGCAAGAGCGGAGGGCAGTTCATCGAACGCCTGCTGCCCCACCCCTACCTCGAGGAAGACCAACAGCACCGGGCCCTGACCGTCCTCGCCCGCGCCGCCCCCACCCAGCCCGTGCTCGCCGCCGGCGCAGCCCGCGCGATCGCCGCCGCACCCGACAAGCTCCTGCCCCTCGCGGCCAGAACCGTCACCGCCGAACTCGACACCGACATCGCCCGGGACTGGCTGCTCGGCCTGCAGGACGCCCTCGCCGAGCGGGCACAGCAACCGGACGCCGACCCGGACCTCTACGTCTGGGCCACCGACCTGGTCAGCACGTCCCTCACGTGGCCGAGGTGCTGGCCGGGCCGCCTTGCGTGGTCGCGGAGCCCGCGGGAAGCGCGGTGGCGGGTTCGACAGTGCCCCGGCGGCAGACGGGCGTGTCGGCGCAGACCCTCGCGCCGGATTATCAGCGGATCTTGTCGGTGCTGGAGTCTGAAGCGGGCCGGGAAGGCATGCGCTGCCAGCAGCTGGCCGTCGCGCTGGGGTTGGAGGCGATCCCGGCGAAGGTGGAAGGGCTGCGGTCGAAGGCGAAGCGTCTGGTGGAGAGGGGGTGGGCGCTCCAGGTGCGGCCGGGGGTGTTCACCGCGCTCGCGGTGGCGGCTGTCTGAAGCCAGGTCCGCAGATCGGTGGTGTGCGCGTCAGTTCTCGACGGCACGCCCGGAATGGGCCCGCCACTTGGCGTCGGCGGGGACGCGGGCCTCGCCCATGCAGTCGTGCTCGATGCGGTATTCGCTCCTGCCGGTTACAGCGACCGGGTCAGCGGGGATGTTGGTCCGCCCGGGTGCCGCACGACTCTGTTGCTGCTGTGACTCAGGTCTCATCGCGTACGTGCAGCAGATCCCGGGGTGTCTCCGTCGAGGAGGGGTGACAGGAAGGGAGGAGCGTGTGGAGACGGACTTCGACGGTTTCGTCGCCGCCCGGTCGGCCGCGCTGTTCCGGGGCGCCCTCGTTCTGACGGGGAACCGCGACGCCGCCGAGGATCTGGTCCAGGAGACCCTGGAGCGGGCCTGCCGCAAGTGGCGCACGATCTCCGCCAAGGACGCCCCGGAGGCCTATGTGCGGCGGATCATGGTAAACCTGGCCAACGACCGCTGGCGCCGCTTCCGCCGTACGGCTTTGCAGGCGGACGGCCCCGACCGGGCCGCCCGCGGCGACGAGTACGGACAGGTCGACAGCAGGGACCAGTTGGTGCGCGCGCTGCAGCAACTGCCCATGCGGATGCGGACGGTGGTGGTACTGCGGTACTTCCACGACCTCTCGGACACCGAGATCGCGGCCGACCTGGGCATCTCGCCGAGCACGGTGCGCTCCCAGCTCGCCCGGGGGATCGAGAAGCTCAGAAGCCAGTTCCCCGCACTCTCCGACCCTTCACCACGCCAGCACACGGAAGGAATCCGATGACTTCGTACGGCGACGCACGGCCTTCCGGCTGCACATCTTTCGAAGAGGAACTGATGAACGCCATGAACCGTTACGCGAACTCCGCCGAGGCGCCCGACTTCGACGCGCCCCGGATCGTGCGCCGCACCCGGCGCAGGCGGGCCGTCGGCATCGGCGCCGTCGCCGCCGCCCTCCTCGTGGCGGGCGGGGGAACCGCTCTGGCCACCTCGGTCGCGGGCGGCTCGCACTCGGCGGCGAGCAGGACGGTCACCAAGAGCGACGCCACCACCCTGCTGTTCGACGACCACGGCGTGACCGTCCCGATCGACTTCTCGCGCCTGGACCTGGTGCTCGCCAAGGAGGCGCTCCTGAAGACGCAGACGAAGCTCGGCACCGTCACCAAGAAGGCCGTCAAGAACTGCAAGCCCGGTTCGGTGGTAGGTGTGGACCCGCACACCCCGAAGATCGTCAAGTCCGGCGACACGGTCAACCTGACCCTGTGCGCCGACTGATCTGAGACGCCATCCGCTTGTCGATCACGTGTATGGCCTGGTCGAACTGGGTTCCTGATCGGGTGATCGCGCGAGGTTTGGCGCATGGCAGCAGGGCTTCTTGGTAGTTCGGGGGTGCGATCCCAACCGAGTACCAGGAGGCCCTGTTGTCGCAGTCTTTCGCGCTCGCGTGCGTGGAGTCCAGCTCGTCGTCCCTGTCGTGTGACTGCCTCGCGCACAGGTTCGGCAACGCGGCAGACCGACCGGAGCGCACCTCGAGCTATGTCTCCGACATCACGGAGGCGGAGTGGCGGGTCGTCCGGGCGGTGCTGCCCGTTCCGGTTGGACGTGGTGCGCTGATGATGCCCGTGGCAGGACCAGGCCGTGCCCAAGCAGAGGGCCGAGGGCGAGATGGCTCCCCCCCAGTGCGCAGTCCGGACGTCACCTCAGCCCAGAAGGGATGTGAACGATGTAACCGGACGCCAAGCTCAGGATAGCCAGCCACTGCAAGTCCGGTCCGGGGAGACGCCAGGGTCCCCGGTAGCTGACTCCGGCGTCACTCGAAAGGGCGGCGTCGAAGTGGAGTGACAAGAGCCCTCTGGCGGCGTGCAACCGGCCAGTCTGCAACATGAAGTGAAGCCTGCAGCGCCTTGTCGATGACGCGGGCGCGAGCTCCAGGACGCGCGGGTCGGCGGCGAGCAGCTGGAGTTCGGTCAGGGCCTCGCCGACGGCGGTGCGCGCTTCGAGCGCGGCCAGCTTCGCGGCTGCCTGCACTGCGCCGGACGCGCCAGCCTCCCTCAGTACGGAGCGCTCGTTCTGCAGGCGGCGCATTGCGGCGAGCCGGGTGAGAAAGCGGACCAACACCTGCCGCAGTTCCGCGCGCTGCTGCGTCTGCTGGGCGTGCCGGTCACGGCACGCGGTCGTCACCGAGACGCTCGCCGCCATCGGAGCCATCGCCCCACGCGTCGACCAGCTCGCCAAGGGCAAGTGGCCCAGCTCACGCCGTCTGCCGCTCGGTTCGCTCCCTCGCTGCTGTTGTCATAGGCGTCGACAAAGAGCGTTCTGGCGATGCGAGTGCGGGGCGGCGGATCCGGATCCGCCGGCGAGTGCCCTGAAAGCCTTCCTGGAGGGCTGCTGCGAGGTCAGGACATTTCTAGTACAAGGCTGTCGAGACTCCCCTCGCACAATGGTGATCAACACGGAGCCCACCGGCGCCCATACATGCAACGGGGAAGAACCACCATGCGACTGTTCCACGCCGCCGCCGCACTCGCCGCCACGTCCGCGCTGGCCCTGACGCTCACCGCCTGCGGGAGCGGCAGCGGCGGCAGCAGCGCCTCGGACAGTCAGTCGTCCGCACCCGTCTCCTCGCCCGCGACCACCGCGTCCAGCGGCACCCCGGCCGAAAACGCGGGTGCCACCAAGGGCACGGGCAGCAGCACGGGCGCCAGTAGTACGGACACCAGCACCGGCAGCACCGGCGCGGGCCGCTGCCACACCGCCGGGCTGGGCTTCTCGTTCGGCTCCGGCGACGGCAAGGTCAGCAGCTCGGACGACCAGCAGCAGCTGGCCGTGGTGCTCATGAACAAGACGTCCGCCGCGTGCACCATCCAGGGCTTCCCCGGGGTCGACCTGAAGTCCTCCGGCGGCAGCTGGTCGCTGACCCGCAGCAGTGCGACGCCCAAGAAGGTCACCCTGGCCGCCGGCAGCAGCACGACGTTCACCATCACCTTCCTGCCGTGGAACCAGGGCAGCGGCACCGAGTTCAAGGCCACCTCGGTCGTCATCACCCCGCCGAACGAGACCACCTCGACCACCCTGACCTGGCCCGGTGGCAGTCTCCTGCTCCAGGACGGCGCCACGCACCCGGGCACCTACACCGGCCCCGCCGGCGGCTGACGGCCCGCACCGGCCCACGAGAGCCCCGTCCGCATCGCGGACGCAGACCCGAGGAGACGGGACCTGCGCGTCAGCGTCGACTCCAGTGGCCGATGCGCCAGGACACGGCGCTTGCCCGCCCCGGCGGAGGGTTCGCGATATCAGGTGCGAGGAGCAGGGAGCGCCGGCGCCGAACCAGCGATGAGAGAGTTCCGCCCCGCGGCCAGCTCCGGCACGTACTTGCACAAGGCCGTACGGGAGACTCCGAGCAGCTTCGCAACGGAAACTGTCGTGGATCGGCCGGAAACACCGCCGTCTGGCTCTACCAGTGGGTACTGGCCCCGTCTGTGAGTTGAGTGTGGCCACGACTCATTGGTGAAGCCAGCGAGCACACCTCTACAGCTCGCCGCCTCGCCAGAGCCGCTCCTGCTCGTTGAGGAGTGTCTCGTCGACGGCGGTGTTCCGGCGGTTTTCGACCCACACCTCGGCGAGTGGCACGAAGACATCGAGTTTGTCGGCAGGGAAGGAACCATCCTCTTCATAGAGGGCGACCAGCGGTGCGGCGGCCGAGTCATCGCGGTCGCAGACTCGGCACAGCACGGCTTCTCTGAAGCCGCTGACGGTGCCGCCCTTGTTGTTGCGCCAGCTGTGGGGATAGCGGGCCAGCAGTATCGTCGGCTGGCTGCAACTGGGGCAAGGTGGTGTCACTTCGACGTTGAGGACGATCTCTTCTAAGTCGTGCGGCTCGCCTGTACTGGCTTCCTCGCTCACGCCACCCCTTGCCACGCCTCCGGGCCAAAGGATCCCTTGATGTCTGAGGCGATGCTAGCGGCGTTCACCAGCGAGGGAAGCTGGTAGACGATGGTTTTCTGCGGGCCGCGCACCGCGAGTTGAACGGGATTCTGGCCGGGGTGGGCACCCATGATGCGTTTGAGTTCGTTGATGCACAGCTCGTTGATGCGGTGATAGGGCAGCCGAAGCTGGACGGGGGCTGCGCCGTCGCGTTCGGCGGAGGTCACGTCGAGGACCTGCAGTTCCTGCCCGAAGATGCTGATGGCGCCGTCGCGGTCGTTGACGCGGCCTTGCACGGTGATGACGCTGTCCTCCACCAGGGCGGCGGCGACCATCTGGTAGGTGGCGGGGAAGAAGAGGACCTCGATCGCTCCGTCACGGTCGGCGAGGTTGACGATGGCCCAGGCGTTGCCTTGTTTGGTCATCTTGGGCTGGACGCTGGTGATCAGGCCGGAGAGGCGGACCACGCCTTCGGTGCGCCCTGAGGCCAGCAGGTCCACGATGGTGGTGTCGCGGTTGTTGGACAGGATGTGCTCGGTGCCGTCCAGCGGGTGCGCGGAGACGTACATGCCGAGCATCTCGCGTTCGATGGACAGTAGTTGCTTGCGGGGCCATTCGTCGTCGCTGACCGGCACGTCCAGGCTGAAGCTGTCGTCGCTGGCTGCATCGCCGAGGCCGGCGAAGAGATCGTCCTGTCCGTAGGCGGCTGCCTTCTTGAGCGGGACGACTGCGTCGATGGCGCTCTCGTGGGCGGCGGACAGTCCCTTGCGGGTGTGTCCGAGGGAGTCGAAGGCGCCGGACCTGATGAGGGATTCCACAGCCCGCTTGTTCAGCGCGGGCAGGTCGACCTTGTCGAGGAAGTCGGAGAACGAAGTGAACTTCCCCTTGGACTTGCGGGCCGCGATGATCGATTCGATGACGTTGTCGCCCACGTTGCGCACTGACAGCAGTCCGAAGCGGACGTCGTCGCCCACGGCCGCGAACTCGGCGAGCGACTCGTTCACATCCGGCGCGAGGACGGTGACGCCGAGCTTGCGGGCATCGGCGAGGTAGATGCCGGCCTTGTCCTTGTCGTCACCGACAGAGGTGAGCAGGGCCGCCATGTACTCGGCGGGGTAGTTGGCCTTGAGGTAGGCGGTCCAGTAGGAGACGAGTCCGTAGCCTGCGGTGTGGGACTTGTTGAACGCGTAGCCGGAGAACGGGAGCATGACGTCCCAGATCGCCTTGATGGACTCCTCCGAGTAGTCGTTGTCGGCCATGCCGTCGTGGAACTTCTGCCACTCGGCGGCCAGCACCTCGGGCTTCTTCTTGCCCATCGCGCGGCGCAGCATGTCGGCGCCACCGAGCGTGTACCCGGCCAAGGTCCGGGCGATGGCCATGATCTGCTCTTGGAAGATGAGCAGGTGGTGGGTGGAGCCCAGGATTGGGTCCAGGACTTCCTTCAGCTCGGGGTGGATCGGGTCCGGGTCCTGCTTGCCGTTCTGCCGCAGCGCGTAGTTGGTGTGCGCGTTGGCGGCCATCGGGCCGGGCCGGTACAGGGCGAGGGCGGCCGCGATGTCTTCGAAGCGGGAGGGCTCCATCAGCTTCAGCAGCGCGCGCATGCCGCCGCCGTCGAGCTGGAACACGCCGAACGTGTCGCCGCGGCCCAGAAGCTCGAAGGTCTTCCTGTCATCCAGCGGGATCACGGTGACGCTGGTGTCGCCGTTGCCCGGGTCGACGGTGGCCAGCTTGACGCCGCGGTTCTCGCGGATGTTCGTCAGCGCGTGGTCGATCACGCCCAGGTTGCGCAGGCCCAGGAAGTCCATCTTGACCAGCCCCATGTTTTCGCAGCTGGGGTAGTCAAAGCCGGTGATCTTGACGCCGTCCTTGGCGCGCATGTGCAGCGGGATGCGCTCGGTCAGCTTCGTCTTGGACAGGATGACCGCGGCCGCGTGCACGCCGGTGCCGCGGGTCAGGCCTTCGACACCCTTGGCGGTGTCGATGACCTTCTTCACCTCCGGCTCGTTCTCGTACATCGTCCGGATTTCGCCGGCCTCGCCGTAGCGCGGGTGCGCGGAGTCGAAGATGCCGTCCAGCGGGATCGACTTGCCCATGATGTCCGGCGGGAGCGCCTTGGTGATGCGCTCGCCGTGCTGGAAGGGGTAGCCGAGGATGCGGGACGAGTCCTTGATCGCGTTCTTGGCTTTGATCTTGCCGAAGGTGTTGACCATGGCGGTGTACTCGTCGCCGTACTTCTCGGTGACGTAGCGGACCATGGCGTCGCGCTGGCGGTCGTCGAAGTCGAGGTCGACATCCGGCGGGTTGATGCGCTCAGGGTTCAAAAAGCGTTCGAAGAGCAGGCCGTGCTCGAGCGGGCACAGCTCGGTGATGCGGGTCGCGTACGCGACGATCGAGCCGGTGGCCGACCCGCGGCCGGGCCCGACCGGGATTTTGTTGTCGCGGGCGTGGCGGCAGATGTCGGCGACCACGAGGAAGTAGGAGGAGAAGCCCATGGGGCCGATGACCGTCATCTCGGTCTCGAAGCGCTCCATGACCTCGGCCGGGATCGGGTCGCCGTAGCGCATGGCCAGGCCCTGGAGGCATTCCTTGCGCAGCCAGGACTCCTGCGTCTCCCCCTCCGGCACGTCCGGGTACTGCGGCATCTCGTCGACGTTCTCGAAGACGGAGTCGTAGGACTCGATGCGCTCGGCGATCAGGAGGGTGTTGTTGCAGGCCTCCGGCAGCTCCGCAAACAGCTCCCGCATCTCGGCGGCGGTCTTGAGGTAATAGCCGCTGCCCTGGAACCGGAACCGCTTCGGGTCGTCCTTGTTCTTGCCCACCCCGATGCACAGCAGGTTGTCATGCGCATCGGCCTGATCCTCGTGCACATAGTGCGCGTCGTTCGTGGCCAGCAGCGGAATGTCCAGATCCTTGGCCAGCCGCAACAGCCCGTCGCGGACGTCCTTCTCGATGGACAGCCCATGGTCCATCAGCTCCAGGAAGTAACTCTCCTTGCCGAAGATGTCCTGGTAGGCGCCAGCGACTTCACGGGCCTCGTCGTACTGGTTCAGCCGCAGCCGCGTCTGGATCGCCCCGGACGGGCAGCCCGTCGTGGCGATGATGCCGACTGCGTGCTCGCTGATCAGCTCCATGTCCATCCGCGGCTTGCCCGCCGGGAACTGACCGGTGTAGCTGGCCTCGGTCGACAGGTAGAAGAGGTTCTTCAGACCCTGGACGTTCTGCGCCCACATCGTCATGTGCGTGAACCGGCCACCGCCGGAGACGTCCTTCGAGCCCTCACCGTCGTCCGACATGGCCCGCTGGCCGCCCGGCCCCCAGAACTCCTGCTTGCGGTTCCGGCGCGAGGACGGCGCGACGTAGGCCTCGATCCCGATGACCGGCTTGACGCCGTCGACACCCTTGGACACCTGATGGAACTCGTACGCACCGAACATGTTGCCGTGGTCGCTCATGGCGACGGCCGGCATGCCCTGACGCTCGACTTCGGCGAACATCGGCTTGAGCTTCTGCGCGCCGTCGAGCATCGAATATTCGGTGTGATTGTGCAGGTGAACAAAGGAATCCGTCACCGGGAGGACACCTCCGGAGCAGTCGCGGGAAGGACTTCACCCTAGCCCCCAAACGATGATCAGATCCGGCCCTGAAACGACCTCAAAGCCCTCTCGGCCAAGCCCTTCCCTGGTGACCTCGCACTCTCCCAGAACGAAGTCGAAACGCTCCTCGGCGTGGCGGCTTATCGCGTGTCGACGGCGATCTTCAGGAGCCCGAGACAGCCCGGAATGCCTCAGCTGGTGCCCGCGCGCGCCCCTCTGAACGACCCCAGCCAGTTCGTCCAGGCCCGGTCCGCGTCGATGAACGCCGACTGGAACGCGTGGGTGTTCACCTCGTGCCACCACGGACTCGGCCGTGCCGGACCGTGCACGCCCTCCGGCAGACCACCGGTTCGCGAGTCTCCCTTGATCTGATTCAGGTGCCTCTGGATCGTCGGCTTCGTCGGCACGGATACCCGCACCTTCTTGCGGGCCTCCGCCTCCGACATCCCCTGCCCCGTCAGCTCCTGGACCTGGCGCCGCCACTCCTTGTGCGCGGCCGCCTTCATGCCCAGAGCGTGGTTGAACGCCCAGCGAGCCGCACCCGCATGCCGGACAAGCACCGCCGTCTGTGCCGCAGTGGGGTCAAGCGCGAAGCGAAATGCCCGCAGTACGTCATGCTGCACCCCGCCCCCTCCAACTCGGGTCGTCCTTGATGGCGTTGAGAACTGTAGGTGTTGGGCGGTGCGCTCGCGGGCCGTGTCCGCGGCCTGTTCGGCGGCGGTGACCGCGACCGGCCTGTCGGGGTACCGGCGGTGCTGGCGGCGGCCTTGCTCGGTGGCGTACGCCCGCCGTGCTTCGGCCTCCGCCTCCGGCGTGCGCGCCAGCATCGCAAGCGCCGCCCGCCGGTACTCCGGAAGCGCGGCCTGGACGGCCTGCAAGGCGTTGAACGCCAGGCACGTGTCCACGCGCTGCTGGTCGGCCTCGATCTCCGCTGGGTCCATCAGCTGCAGGAACCGTTCCTGTGCGGCCGCCGCGTCCCGCTCCAGCGAGGCCCTCACGTCGGCGGCCACCGCCTGGACGTCGTCGGCGTCCCTCAAGTCGGCCGACCACACGGCCGCGATCAACCCCGCCTCAGCGGCTAGGCGGCGCGTTTCCCGCCGGTAGCCGCATGCCTCGCACAGCCCACTGGAGTGCTGCGCGCCGCAGTCCGCGCACGGCTCGGCCTGCAGGAGGGCTTCGGCGACGGCCGCGAACTTGTGCTCGGTCTGGACACGGGCCTCCGCCGCAGCGCAGGCGGCCTGGCGGCGCTCAGCCTTCGCATGCCGGATCGCAGCGTCCTCGGCCTCGATCACCGCCCGTCGGCGCAGCCCGCCCTCGATGGCAGCCCGGCGTCCGGCGAGGGCGGCGCCCGGCATCCGCTCATCGACCTCAGCCGTGATCTGCGACCGCCATGCCCTTCGGACCTGGACCACGTCTTCGCACCTCGGGCAGTTGCTGCCGGTGTCCAGGCGGATCCCGTCATCACACCGCGGATCCGGGCAGGCCTGCCGGTGGACCATGCCGCGACCGAGCAGCCAGCCCATTGGCTCGCGCACCAGGGCCCCGCCACCGGCTTCTTCCAGCCGGTCGGTAAGACGGTCGGCCAGCTTCGCCAAACAAGCACAGGCTCGGCTCCTCCTTGGCCCGCCCCAACGGAGCGGGGGTTAAATGACGACGCTGCAGGCTTCACTTCATGTTGCGGACTCGTCGGTTGCACGCCCCCGAGGGGCGCTTGTCACTCCACTTCGACACCACCATTTCGAGTGACGCCGGGAGCCAGCTACCGGGGACCCTGGCGTCTCCCCGGACCGGACTTGCACCGGCTGGCCATCCTGAGCTTGACGTCCGGTTACATCGTTCACATCCCTTCTGAGCTGCGGTGACGCCCGGACTGCTGGACGTACGCTTGTCGTTTATCGTCTGGCCTCGAACGTGTTTCACACGTGAGTGGGGTTTGCCCAGATCAGGGCACGTGGGAACGGCCTTCCGCTGATGCTGTGCTCCGTCACAGATACACCGTTCAGCAGGAAGGCCGTGGGGATGAGTCTGCCGTGTGTGGATATCCTGCAGGATGCACTTGGGCAACTGTCATGCTTCCGGGCGGACTTCTACGACTGCTTGACCGGGCGGGCAGATGCACTGTTCGAGCTGACCGACGCCTTGCTGTGCACGGACGGGCCGGTGAAGACACTGGTCGGTCTTGCTCTTGCGCCCGAACACCGGCGCGGGCACAGCGCGTTGTACGGCGGTCTCAACCACGGTCGCATCGAGATCGCCCGGCTGCGGCGAGTGCTGGCGTCAGTGGCGTTGCCGCGGGCGGCCGACGGCCGTCTGGTCCTGGCCGTGGACGTCTCGCCGTGGCTGCGGCCAGACGCCGCCACCAGCGATGCCCGCTCGTTCTGTCACACCCAGGTCGTACAGATGCAAGGAGTCGCCAGGTACGGACCGGCGCAACAGCACCGAGACGATCTCGACGAGCTGCTCAGACCGATCCTTGTCCGTGATGGCAGTCCTTGCGCAACTGGCCGTACTCGACCAGCAACGCCCGTTCGCGCTCCACAGCGTTACCCCCCTCGGCCGGGCGCAGGCCTCGCGCCCGCACAGCTCGCCGTCCCTCACTCGTGAGCCTGCGGCCGGTGATGCGCCTGCCAGGCACGACACAGAGCGCTGAACGCCCCTGGCGGCGTGCGGGTCAGCCGCCCTGACCGGCGCTTCCGACCGGGCCGATCTTCACCGGGGAGCCGGAGCCGTCCGTGACGGGCAGCGTGGCGGCGCCCGGCCAGTTGAGGGTGACCGACTTCGTCTCGTCCGGCGGAGTCACCACCAGCCCGGTGACGCGGACGCCGGAGCCGCCCGACTTGTTGAACGGGTAGTTGACGGGGAAGTACGTCGACTTCCCGTTCTTGAGGATGGCCGAGCCGGCCTGCTGGCCGGTGCGCTTCGCGGACAGCGATCCCGCGCTGGTCTTCAGGTCGACGCCCGCGTACCCGGAGATCGTGCAGTCCCGGCCACTGCGGTTCGTCAGTTCGACCACGACGGTGCCGTCGGGGTCGCCGTCGATGGTGTTGTCCTTCGCCGTGATCTCCAACTCGTCGGTGCGGCACTTGCCGACCTTGGCGTTCGCGTTGGAGCCGGTCCCGGCAGCCGTACCCGTCCCGCCGGAGCTCGTTGCGCCGGAGTTCGTCGCGGAGCTCGTCCCGGCGGAGTCCTTCGCGCCGCCCTGGTCCGAACTGCCCGAGTCCGAACCGCCGCCCGAGGACGACGCGGTGGCCCCGGACGACACGGTGGACGCGGACGACGGGTCACTCTGTCCCGTGCCGGCGTCGTCGTTCTGGCAGGCCGTGAGCGAGAGACCGGCGGCGACGGCCAGGGCGGCGAAAGTGAGCTTGTGAACGCGCATCGATTCTTCCTCAGTATCGGTTGGCAGTGTCGGCCGCTCGATACGGGTCGGTACGAGCGAGCGTTTCCGACCAACAGGACCGGCCCGGCCCGGTGGACCGTTCCATACAGTCACCTCATAAGACATCCCTGTTACACGCGCAGCCAGGCACAACGCGCGCCATCACCGGGCAGACCGCGCCGGGACGCGCCGCCGGCCAGCCGGGACGGCGGTTCCCGCCACCGTCGCGCACCCGTTCGCAGCCGCCGCCCGTTGGGACAGACCCGTAACCCGACGGACCACAACCGATCGCCTGCCCTCCTCATCCCGCTCCGCTCGCTCACGGGAGCAGCCGCCCGGCCGCACCGCCCGGTCCGCGAGGCCAGGTTTCCAGCACATCGAAGGCACGCATCGACTCGCCTCGTCTGCCACGATTTCCGCGGTCTCGGGGCTGGCCCGCCCACCGAGGGTGAGGTCCTGGATCGGCCGGAACAGCACCCGGTGCACGGCCGCGACGAGCGCCGCCGCCATACGCGGGGTGACGCCGCCCGCCGCACCGGTCGCTTCGGCGAGCACCTCCGCGAAGACCTCTTCGCACCATTCGTGCGGGCCCCGCGGACAGGCGGAGAACGTCGGGCTCTCGTCGATCATCCGGGAGAACTCCGGGCCCGCGAATCCGGCGATCGGCCCCGGCGACGACGGCCTCGAAGGCGCCGCGCAGCACGGGCGGGTGCCGACTCCCTCACCGCGCACCCGGCCGCGATCCCAGCCAGGCTCCCGACGAACGCCTCCCGGCGGTCCAGCACCAAGTCCTCTTTGCGGCCACCGCAGTTGGCCACGGTCGCCCGATGAGTCACTCCACTATGGCCCAGAGCCGAACCCTCGGCCTCAAGGTCCACGCTGAGGCGCTCGCCAGCCTCTTGTCCATGAGGGCTGATCCCCACATACCCCCGACGTGCTCTCCGCGCCGACGCCAGGGCACACCCGGCAAGATCCGCCGGACAGGCCCTACACCTCGTTGAAGCCGCGCGACGCGTCGTAGATGTCCGTCTCGATGACGACCACGAAGAAGCTCGTCACGACGTAGTGGACCATTACCTGGTCTTCCCAGGCCGAGCGCGTCACGGCGTCGGTCGTGTAGGCAAGGTGACTGTCGGCGCCTTCAGGCTCAGCTGCGATCCTGTCGACGAGACGCAGGAACTTCTCCCGATCTGCGGCCGGCATGTAGTCACGGAACCGCGCAACCTGCTCGGTGAACTGCACGCGTCTCTTCATCGCGGCAGGATTATATGGACATGGCGAAGGCCCCTGCCGGGAATATCGGCCGGAGCCTGCTCCCTTGCAGGTAGCTCAGGCAGCGGTTCCCTCTCGGGTGTCGGAGACGAGGCCAGATTGTCGAACTCCAGGACGTTGCGGCAGTCGCCGCACCTGTACTCGATGCCGCCGCCGTCGGTGATCTCCAACTGAGCACGTCTGTCTGTACTTGGTTGAGCACTCTCAAGTACGCCGATGATGTCGCCGCTGAAGCGCAAGTTGGTTCCAGCAGGCGGTGCGCTCGGCGACACACTTGCCTTTACGGCCGCGTGCTTACTCACGGCCGCGTGCTTACTCACGGCCGCGTGCTTACTCACGGCCGGGCGCTTGCTGCTGACGGGGGCTTGCTGCTGACGGGGGCGGACTCGTGAGCCGTGCAGGCGCCGGCCGCTCCCAGTGCCATCACAACGCCGACGATCATCTTCTTGCCAGCCATATGGGTTCTGCCGCTTTGCACAGTCGTCATAGTGGTCCACCAGCGTCGGTTCGAAGGCCGTCTTTCATATCCCGAACACGACGCCGATCCGCCGCACGGATATGGCGCGGGCGGTCTCGCGCAGCAGGCCGACGGCGGCCGGTACGACGTCCTCGCCGATCTCATCCGGGGCGCAGCGGGCCCGCTGGACCAAGGCCGCGAGCCGGGTCGCCGGGCTCTGGGCCGGGTCGGCGGCGAGCCCGGCGAGCCAGTCCATCACCTGTTGCGAGGCCGCCGGCAGGCGCAGTGCCAGGGTGGCCGCCGCCTCCACGATCCGCAGCCGCGCCGCGATGCCGCTCTCGGCGGCCAGCCGCTCGCGCAGCACCGCGGCGGCCCGGTCGGCGTCGTCGAGGAAAAGCCCGAGCCCGGGAACCGCGGCCAGACGCACGTCCGGGTCGGGGTCGCGGGCGAGTTCGGCGAACTCCACACCCCGCTCGCGCAGGAAGGCGACGACCTGCGCGCAGCCCATCGGCGGGTAGTACTCGATCTCGGTGCCGTCGTCCTCGAAGCCCCGGTCGAGGGACTCCCGGCCGATGCTGACCAGCAGCGCGACGACGGCGGCCCGGTCGGGCGCGGCGCCGTTGGCGGCCAGCTCGAACAGGAAGGGCAAGCTGGCTGCCGTGGGCGGGTACACGCTGCCCTGGTGGTGGACCGCGCCGTAGAAGCGGTCGAGGGCCTTGTGGCGTTCCCCGGCGTCCGGGGAGCGCAGCGCCGTCAGCAGCGCCGGTACCTCCTCGGCCGAGCCGTACGCGTGCTCCAACGAGGCTCAGTTATCGGCAAGGGAAGCGGTCGACGAGGTTCATGTGTCGGTGCGGGCCTGGCCGTGGTCGGCGTGGCGGGCGCTGAGGGCCAGAGTGCCTTCGCCTTGCGTGCGGCGTTCGTCTCAATGCGGGTGCGGACCGCCGTGGGGCGCGCGATCCGGGATCCTGGTCGGCCGGGGGTGCGGCCGTGTTGCTGTGTCGGCAGGCGCCGGCGTTCCGGAGTAGGGCGGCTCGGGCCGCGTCAGCTGTGGTTCAGGGACCACACGACCTGGTCCTCGTGCCAGCGGGCGGCGCTGACACCGTGCCACGAGGCCGCTTCGTCGACCTGGTCCTCGTGCCAGCGGGCGGCACTGACGCCGCGCCACGAGGCCGCTTCGCCCTCGTGGTCCGCAGCCCGTACGTAGCGCACAGTGTCCTGCCCACGGTGGTCCTCGCGGCGGTCGTCGTCCGTGTGGCGGCCGACTTGCTCGCTGCTGGTCGCGGAGGTGGCGGACACGTACTGCGTGTGCTGCACGGGCACCGACGTCGTGGCTGCCGACGCCGAGCCGCCGGCTCCGAGAAGGGCTCCGCCGGCCAGTGCCGTGGAGGCGAGTGCGATCGAGACGCGCTTGGTCATGCTGTTCATGGTCATTTCCCTTGCGAGACTGCCGCGGTTTCGCCGAACTGGCGGCCGCCGCTTCTATGTGAACCGAGATCCGGAAATCCCGGGTCAGTCGGCTTGCCGCAAGGTCATCCGGAGGGGTGCCTCACGTTCGGCTCTGCCACCGTACCCGAGGGGTGCCTCATGTTTGCGGTGAGGCTCATCACGTCGGAGGGGCGAGATTGCGATCGGAAACATGACAACAACCGAATTCGAGGGGGGCCTCATGTTACGCTCGAGCCATGAGCCACCAGCACGCCCCGTCCGCGAGGGAGACACCGGCGAAACCCCTGCGCCGTGACGCACAGCGCAACAGGGACGCGATCGTGACCGCCGCCCGCACGGCCTTCTCCGAGCAGGGCCTCGGGGCGTCCCTGGAGGGCGTCGCCCGCGAGGCCGGCGTCGCGATCGGCACGCTCTACCGCCACTTCCCCACCCGGCTCGACCTGGTCGAAACACTCTTCAACGCGAAGTACACGGAACTGCTCACCGCCGCGGAAGAAGCCGCGGCCATGGACGACGCCTGGGAGGGGTTCTGCCGCTACCTGGAGAAACTCTGCAAGCTGCAGGCCTGCGACCGCGCCTTCAACGACCTGGTCTCGGCACGGCTGCCCCTTCACGTGGCCGGCCGCGAGATGTACGAACGCACCAAGGAACTCTGCATCCAGATCATGCGCAACGCCCAGGAACAGGGCGTCCTGCGCGGCGACGTCACCGCGCAGGACATCGCCTTCGTGATCTGGTCCCAGGCCGGGATCATCCAGGCCACACGCACCATCGCCCCCCAAGCCTGGCGCCGCCACCTCCACCTGATGCTCGACGCCTTCCGCACCGAGGGCGCCCACGAACTGCCCGAACCTCCTCTGACCAGCCAGCAGGTCGACCAGACCCTCGTCACTCTCGAGTGCACCGAAGAGGACTGCCGCGAGCAGTCCTAACCACAGGAGAGACGAGGCCGCGGACAACAGCTGCGCATCACACCGGACCGGCGCCACACCGGATCGGTACCTCGGCCGACCGGCCGGGAAGACCCCGGACAGCACTCCGGGCGGCAGGACCACGGGCCGTCCGACCGCCGTCTTCCGGCTGCCCCGGCCCGTGCTGTCACACGCCGCCCGCACCTCACAGGGCATCCGCAGACGCCGGTGGCTGAGGGCGCCTTCGCCGTTCATGCCCCGGCGTGTGGTCCGCTGGATCATGACCGCCCCCGACCGGCTCCCGGAAGCCGACGCTGCAGAGCTCAAGGAGATCCGCACCGGCTGTCCGCACCTGGACCTCACCGTCAGGCACGTCCGCGACTTCGCCGCGATGATGCGCAACCAGAACGCCGAGGCCCTCCCCGCCTGGATGGACCGGGTCAGGGCCGACGACCTGCCCGCCCTGCACTCGCTGGTCAACGGCTTCCATCGCCACCTCGGCGCCGTCACTGCCGCCTCCGCCACCCCCTGGAGCTCGGGCCAGGTCGAAGGTCACGTCACGAGAGCCAAGCTCCTCAAGCGCACGGGCTTCGGTCGCGCGCACCTCCCGCTTCTCCGCAAACGCGTCCTTCACAGCCCATGACCGCGCATCGGTTACAAGATCTCCGACAGCGCCCGTTTCCCCATGGGGACGACGGCCGCCGACGGTGACCACAGACCCGGTTTCCACGCTCCTGCTCGGCGTCGGCCTCACAGATACCGCGGCGTGCTGAAACCGGTGAGATCATCCGTTCGCCCACCTCGCCGCCACAGCAACACGCTGAGCGCGACGAACCAGACGAAGCCGAGGAAGCGACCGACCGGGACGAAGACCGAGCCGCCCTCGGCGACGAGCGAGCTCATCGACAATACGCCGGCCACCCCGATCGCCATGCCGCTCCACGTGACCCAGGCGGGCAAGGCGTGGCTGGCGCGTCCCGTCGCGGCGACCAGGAAGACCGCCACGCCAAGGGCGGCGATGGCCGGGCCGGCACCGGTGATGAAGGACAGGTCCGAGACGGCCCGATACGTGGACAGCTCCGCCTTGGAGCTGATCTGAGCCAGAACCCAGCTGGTGCTGGCGGAGAGCAGGAGGAGAGCTCCGGCGACGGTGGCCAGCGCGCGGACCATGCCCGCCCGGGCGTCGCTGCCGTACCTGCGGACGAACGCTGTCAGACAGGGGACGAACGCCAGCAGCGCGAGGGCAGACAGCCCCTGGAGCAGGCCGAGGATGCGGAAGAGGTTCTCCAGAGTGGCTGGATCCTTCAGCCGATACGCCTGTACTTCGACGTCGCTGGAGTACGGCGTTACCGTGCCGGACGGGCCCAGCGCCCCGGCGATGACGAGACTGGCCACGAAGAACAGGACGTACAGCACGCCGGTCAGAGCGCCAAGGTCCCGACGCTGGGCGCTCGTGCGGGTGAGCGTGGCGGTGGTCACGGAGGCGACCCTCCTGAGGTAAGTGGTGACGGCGGAGCGGAAGTCCCGGCCCCGCTGTCTTCACCATCACAGAGCGGCTCCTGCGGGACGTCCCGCGCAGGAAGGCCGTATGCGTACTCCCGGTGGCGTACAGATCCATCCGCTGAACTGCTGGAGGTGCAGACCGTACTCGCGTCGGAGCAGCGGGAGTTACTTCCACCGACGGACGCCCTGGACGGTCAGAAGGGAGAGCCTGGCCGCGTGCATGTGACCCTGACCTGATTGAGGTATCTATGCCCCCCTCCACCGGATCATCGACGGTGACGACGCCCGCCGGCGATGGCCCACAACGGCGTTCAGGCCACCGGTTGCCTCAGACGGCCCGTAACAGCATGGTCGTCGTGCATGTGGTCGTCTCCGTCAGTTGGTTGGCCCTGATGCTCTGCCTGCTCACCCTGGGGACGACGGCGCTGGCGACGAACAATGCCGACACCCTGCGGACCGCCTACCGGGCGATGGGGATGCTGGGGAACGTTCTGATCATCCCACTGAGCCTGCTCACGTTGGTCAGCGGTGTGATGCTGGCGCTCGGCACGCCGTGGGGCCTGTTTCGGTACTACTGGGTCAGTGCCAAGTTCTGGCTGACCCTGGCGGCAACGGTGGCCTCGATTTTCGCCCTCACTGCCAGACTGCACGACGCGGCGGATGCGGTGGCCCGGCATCCGGTGGGCCCCATCTCAGCCATGGATCTGGGATTCATCCGCTACAACATGGTGATCGTCCCGGCCGTCGCGCTCATGCTGTATCTCGCCAACGTCATCCTGTCCGTCTTCAAGCCATGGGGTCGACGGCCGGCCGCGCCGAGTGCAGGTCGGCAGCAGCGTCGACGTGATCAGCTGTGAGGCGTCGTTGTTCTACGGGAACATGCCGATCGACCTGTCGGCGCCTGGGGAATCACCAGCCCCGTCACAAGATCTCCGACAGAGCCGAATTACGTGACGTTCCACAGCAGAGGACTATTCAGCCGCATGCCGAAGCAGAGGCATCTGGCCCGACGCTGCGAAGGCTGCACGGTTCAGGGCATGTGCAGCCCGTGGTCTAGTTCGACTGATGGCGTTTCCGGCGTCGAAGACGACGAGGATGTCCGCGTCGCCCTCGCTCCACAGATAGATACCGGCGGCCGGGCCAGAACTCATCGCGCCCGCGGAGATTCTTTTCGAGTGGCAGCCGACAGCGCCCCGAACAGCGATGATGCGCCCGGATCTGGTCGGCTTGCCGCCCCGGAGCCGACGAAGAGGGACCCGCCCGCGTCCCGACATCGGCACGGGGCCCGCGGCGGGCGGAGCAGCCCTCAGGATTCGCTCTTGGTGTCCAAGCCGAAGGCCGCAAAGACCTCGATGTCCTGGAACACGGTGGTCCTGCTGATGCCGGCGTCCGTGACGGTGAACACCTGCAGGGTGTGCAACTCGAACACGCCGCTGTCGCCACGGCGATAGGCCGCGAAGCCCGGCTGGCCGTTCGCCGCAATCGGGTCGAGACGCCAGCTGCTGCCGGCCTTCGCAAAGACCCACCCGCGGCCGTGGGATCGGGCTCCACCACGATCCTGCCCCCTAAGACCGTGTCCTACGTGGTGAGGCGGAGGAGTCGCTTGTAGCAGCACAGGGCTGCGGCCTCGATCGGCTTGCCGCAGCGGTCCTGGCCGCCGGACCCGAATCAGCTCGACCAGTAACTGCACCACTCGGCGGGACGCCATCACCGCTGCTGTGGCCCGGACGATCCTGAGTGCATTTGTACAGAGGCGGTTCCCGGGCACGAGCCCGGGAACCGCTTTCCATTGTCGGCGCAGCCGTGTCCTACTGGCCGAAGCCGTAGGCGAACAGGTGGTCGGTGCCCGTCGAGCCCGTGATCGGCAGTGTGATCGACGCCACCTGCTTGGACGCGTCGAGCGGGACCTTCGTGGCGAAGACATAGGTCTTCACGTTGTCCCGGCCCCCGCTCCCGGTGTTCCGGTAGGCCGTCGCGACGGCTGTCGTGTCACCCGGGAGCGGCTTGCTCGGTCCGCCGTTGAGCGTCCAGTCCGAGAAGCCGACCGTCGCCTGGGAGGTGGTGCCGTCCGTGTAGGTGACGGTCAGTGTGCCCGAGACCCCGCTGCCGTCGGTCGGCGCGTTGGCCGCCGTGCCCAGCAGCCCCAGCGACGCACCCGACGTACCGGCGGGCATCGGGATGGTCTGGCCGGCCATCTCCAGGTTGTCCGGCTGACCGGACGTCACCGTCGGCCAGGTGTAGGAGACGCCGTCGACCGTGACGGTGGAGCTGCTGGTGACGCCCGCCGCCGACAGCGCGTTCTGCGAGAACGCCCAGCCGCCACCGTCGAAACCGCCCGAGTAGCCGGCACCGTCGGGGTAGATGCCCTCGTTGGTGTCGTACGGCCACAGCGCACCGGCCTTGGCCACGGCCACGCGGAGGGTGGCTCCGCCGAGTGCCGCGCCGGTGCTGTGGTCGGTCAGTGCGAAGGTGACCGGGAAGGTTCCCTCGTTCGTGCCCGCCGTCACCCGGACCTTCGTCTCGGCGCTGCCCGAGGCGGGTACCGTCACCGAGCCGGATGCCGTGTCCAGGGTGACGCCGTCGGGCGCCGTCGCCTTCCAGTCGACCGTGACGGCCTTGCCGCCGAGGTTGGTCAGGTCGAGCGTGCCGTCACCGGACGTGCCCGGCTGGAGCACCAGGCCGTCGCTGGAGGGACCGGTCGCCGCCAGCACCCGGTCGCCGCCCGTGGTGTCCGACGGCGGTGCCGCCGACGGGTCGGACGCCCAGGACTTGTCGGGCTCGGTGCCGAGCGTGAAGTCGACCGTGCCCGCGCCCGCGAATTGCTGGTACGTCAGCCAGGAGGTGTTCCACTCCTTGCTTTTGACGTCGAGCGACTGCACATACGGCGCGTCGGGCGCGGCCTGCGGCGCGTTGATCTGCACCGTCTTGCCGCCGCCGAAGGTCACCTCGGCCACCGGGAAGGCCGGGCTGCCGAGCGCCAGGGTGTCCGTGCCCGGGGTCTCCGGGTACACGCCGAGCTCGGACCAGACGTACCAGGAGCTCATCGCGCCGAGGTCGTCGTTGCCGAACGAGCCGACCGGGGCGTTGAAGTACAGGTTCTGCTGGGCCTCACGGACGGCCGCCTGGGTCTTCCACGGCTCGCCGGTGTAGTCGTACTCCCAGGGGATCTCCACGCTCGGCTCGTTGCTCAGGTCGGCGTCGGTATTGCCGGGGTGCGTGATGTTGTCGAGCAGGCTGTCCAGGAAGGACGAGTACGCCTTGGCACCGCCGCGCGCCTGGATGAGCTGCTTCAGGTTGAACGGGACCATCGGCGTGTACTGGGCCGACGTACCTTCCACGAAGCCGTTGGAGGTGCCGGGGGTGAAACCGCCCGTGAACTGGCCGTCCTTGTTCTTGCCCTGGATGTAGCCGGTCTGCGCGTTGAAGACGTTCATCCAGTCCTGGGCGCGGGTGGCGAACGTCTCGTAGACCGCCGTCTTGCCCAGCGACTTCGCGAAGGCGGCGACGGCGTAGTCGGCCGAGTCGTACTCCAGCTGGGTGGAGACCGGGCCGTAGAAGTTGCAGCAGCCGTAGTCGTTCTCGTCCAGCGGGAGGTAGCCCTTCGTGTCCCGTACCGACTCGCCGGGGCGGTCGTTGTTCGGGACGGTGGCCTCGTGCTGCAGGGCGGCGAGTGCCTTGTCGGTGTCGAAGCTCCGGGCGCCGAAGGCGTACGCGTCGGCGATGATGCCCGCGGCCGGGTCGCCGACCATCACATAGCTCTCGCCGTTGTTCGAGGCCCACTTGGGCAGCAGGCCGGTCTGGTCGTAGCCGTTGAGCATCGAGGTGACGACGTCGCTGGTGACCTTGGGTTCGACCATCGCCATCAGCTGGGTCTGGGAGCGGTAGGTGTCCCAGCCCGAGTAGTTGGCGTACTGGGCCTGCTGGCCCTTCGCCAGCTTGTGGACCTGGTTGTCCATGCCCATGTACTGGCCGTTGTCGTCCGAGAAGACGTTGGGGTGCAGCAGCGCGTGGTAGAACGCGGTGTAGAACTGCACCTGCTGGTCCGAGGATCCGCCGCCGACCTGGATCTTCTTCAGCACCGTGTTCCAGGCGTCGTGGTTCGCCTGCTCGACGGCGCCGGAGTTCCAGTTCTTGATCTCGGTGGTGAGGTTGTCCGCGGCGTTGGCGTCATTCGTGTACGAGATGCCGACCTTCGCGCTCACCGTCGGGTTCGAGGAGGTGTCGAAGGTGAGGTACATGCCGTTCGCGCCCGTGGTCGGGGGCTGGGCGGCCTTGCTCGTGGACGTGGTGCCGCTGCCATGCACGGTCGGGGACGGCGCCGCGGGGACGGTGAAGTGCTTCTCCTTCAGCGGCTTCGACGGGTGTGCCTGCAGGTTCTGTTGTGCCCTGCCCGCTTTCAGCGACGTCGCGCTGGGGGTGATGGTGCCGCCGACCCAGGTGCCGCTCGCGGTGAACGGCCGGTCGAACTTGATGTCGAAGTGCAGCGTGTACCGGTTGCTCGCGCCGCAGAAGTGACCGCTGTCGATCGAGCCGCTGATCTCCTTGCTGTTCACCACCTGGACGCGGGTCCCGTCCACCTGCGTGGCGCCCCCGCTGAGCTTGAACAGCAGGTTCGCCTGCTGCCCCGTGGGGAAGGTGAAGGTGCCCAGGCCCGCTCGGGTGGTGTCGGTCAGCCGGGTCTTGACGCCGTTCGCGTCGGTGACCTGGTAGTACCCGATGCCCGCCTGCTCGTCATCGTGACTGAAGCCGACGGACGCGTCGCCGAGATTGCCCGACAGCGCGCCGGTCGTCGGCAGGACGGGCAGGTCGCCCGCGACGCCGCAGCCGGGGCCCGAGACGTGGGTGAGGCTGAAGCCGGAGATCTTCTTGTCGTTGTACTCATAGCCGCCGCCCGAGGGGCGGTCGGGCGTGGTGTCGGGACCCCACTGCACCATGCCGGCCGGCATGTCGGGGCCGGGGAAGGTGTCCACGGCCCCGGACGTGCCGATGAGGGGGTTGACGAGGGACGCGGGGTCCTTCACCAGAGGCGGGGTCGCGGCGCTCGCGGTCTGGGCCTCCCCGATCGTCGGCAGTGTGAATGCGGCGATGCCCAGGACGGACACCACGGCCAGGTGGTGGCGGAATCTTCTTCGGTTACGCGGCTCGGTTGAACGTCGGGGTCGGACCATCGGTTGCCTCCGCAGCGGTTCGCGCTTCGCACGTGGGTGCTGAGGTGTTCGGAGAACGGGGGAACACTGGCTACGGGCAACGGTGCCGGTCACTCCGTCCGGCCTGACAACGTTGCCATGCACGAGAGTTGAGTGAAACGCGTGTGCGTGGGGCATGTCAACGAGGCCAACAGGACTTTCTGAGAGCGAAGTTCGCGGCCGGGTATATCCAGCGCCCCGATCCAGGCCACCGAACGGCCGCGACCGGCGTCCACCTGAGGGGCGCTGCAATACCGGGTGCAGACTTGCATTCTTCACTCGACAGACCAGCAACTGGTCCTAGTGCTGGATTCCTCTTTCGCTGGGTATATGCCCTGGTGGCGGGGTAGTTGACGGTGCTCGGGGGCGGGTGCTGGGCGATGGTTTTACGGGCACGGCCGGGGCGTGACGAGGACGAACGGGCAGTCGTTCGCCGGTTGTCTCGGGCGCGGAAGGCGCCGCGGGATGCTGTGATGCGGGCTCGGATGATCGAGCTGAGCTGGTCGGGGCTGCGCGTGCCGGCGATCGCTGTGGAGTTGGGCTGCAGCCAGAAAACGGTCCGGTGCCGACTGCACCGTTTCAACCGCTCAGGCCTGCAATGACTGGAGGATCTGGGCGGGCAGGGCCGCAAGCGGCGGATCACCGAGGAGGAACGGTCGAGGATCATCGCCCTGGTCAAGACCGTGCCGCCGGGGCGGCTGAGGTGGGAGCCCGTCGGGGAGCTGTGGGCCTTCGATGAGTCCGGGCCGCCCGAGTGGACCCTGGATTCCCTGGCCGCAGCCGCGCGGGCCGAGGGGATCGCAGTGGGCCGCTCACAGGTCCGCCGCATCCTGCTCGCCGACGGCGTGCGCTGGCGCCGCACCCGGTCCTGGACACGATCGAAGGACCCCGACTTCGTCCCAAAAGGACAAGGATCACCGGCCCCTACACCCACCCGCCCGACGACGCGACGGTGATCTGCGCCGACGAGCTGGAGCCGGTGATCCCGCGGACCTTCCCGCCCGCACCCGCCTGGTCACCGGACGGCCACCGGATCAAGGCGGAACTCGACTACGGCCGCGGACCGGAGAAGACCTGGGTCTACGGCGAGGTGAGGGATGCCGCCCAGCGCCGAGGGTGACTCCCTGGGGGGCGCCCCGGGGCCGGCGGGGCGCGAAAGAAACGGAAGCTCATGTTCTATGACATCGGTCACAGCGCCCCACCAAAAAACCGGCACACTTAGTAGACGCGGCATGGCAGACATCTGATGATTTGTCCGTCTTAGCCCGGATGCGGATCCTGCCGTGTGTCCCGGGATTCCGCCCGGCTGGCCCGCACGCCCGTTGCCCCGTGATGTAAGGCTTCTGACGCCGCGACAGCTTCCCCTCCTGCCGCCATGTGCGGACCGGAGCCCCGTGCACTGCCCCTGGCGAGGTCCCGGGACCTACGAGGCGACGTAGTGGCGGGACCCTTTGCGCTCCCTGTCGAGCCGTTCTAAGAATGACGACCCACAGGACGTCGCCGCAGTTCGGAACCGGTGTTCACGCAGAGTCGACCGCACACCGGGCGCTCGGCGTCACCGAGTGAGTAGGAGCCCCCCACATGAAGTCGTCCCGAACGTCCGCGAGACTCCTCGCCCTCGCTCTCGGCTTGGGTCTGGCCTCCAGCGCGCTGGGCGCGGCGGTGCCGGCGAGCGCCCGGACGGCCGCCACCCCGTCCGCTGCCGCCAGTACCTCCGTGGCACGGTACGCCGGGTCGGTTGAGGAGGCCGCGAACAACAAGGCGTTCTTCGAGGCCGTGCTCAAGTCCGTCGCCGAGAAGCGCGCCGCCCAGCCGAACGCGCAGGCGGTGACTGTCTACTACAACGCCTCCCAGGCACCGAGCTTCCGTTCGCAGATATCGAGCGCGGCCTCGATCTGGAACAGCTCCGAGTCCAACGTCAAGCTCCAGGAGGCGTCGAGCGGTGCCGACTTCTCCTACTACGAGGGCAACGACCCGCGCGGGTCCTACACCTCCACCAACGGCCACGGAAGTGGCTACGTCTTCCTCGACTACGCCCAGAACCAGCAGTACGACTCGGTCCGCGTCGCCACCCACGAGACCGGGCACGTGCTGGGCCTGCCGGACGACTACAGCGGGCCGTGCAGTGAGCTGATGTCGGGCGGCAGCGCCGGCCCGTCCTGCACCAACCGCTACCCGAACGTCACCGAGCGCTCGCGTGTCGACCAGCTGTGGGCCACCGGACTCGCACAGGCCCCGGGCACGGTGACCAGGCCCCCTTACTACCTGAGCGCTGCACCGCCGGTACGGACCGTGGCGCCGAGCCACGGTCCGGGGCATCCGCTACAGCAGGGAGTGTCAACTTAACGGCTGATCTTGAGTTGTAGGGGTCAGCGGTTGGTGGGGGTGAGGCGGCCCTCGAAGGCGATCTGGAAGGCGTTGAGTGGTGCCTTCCAGCGCATGGTCCACCGCCGGCGTCCCTGGCCGGTGGGGTCCAGGCTCATCAGGGCCATGTACACGCACTTCAGCGCTGCGGCCTCGTTCGGGAAATGCCCGCGGGCCCGGACGGCCTTGCGTATGCGGGCGTTGACGCTCTCAATCGCGTTCGTGGAGCAGATCACCTTGCGGATCTCCACGTCGAACGACAAGAAGGGCACGAACTCGGCCCAGGCATCGGACCACAGCTTGATCACTGCCGGATACTTGGCGCCCCAGGTCTCGGAGAACTCCAGGAACCGCTCGGTCGCGGCGGCCTCGCTGGGCGCGGTGTAGACGGGCTTGAGGGCCTTGGCCATCTTGTCCCAGTCCTGCCGGGCCGCGTAGCGGAAGCTGTTGCGCAGCACCCACAAACACCCACTGACCAGCCCCACAACGCCCCCACCCACTACCGACTCTCACCACCACCAACACCAAACCGAGAGATCGCACCGCACCGATCCGCCCTGTCAGACGATCAAGACCGCAGACTCCCCCCCACGACCAGCAGCGCCCTACTCTGGTCATTGGCCGCGCTCATGACACTCCTTGCTGGAGACTGGCCCGCGGGACGCGCGGTGGTGCTGGGTGGGCAGGCGCTGCCTCGCCGGCGGCGCAGAGTGGCCCGACCCGCAGTCGGACCCCGGGTCAGCGGCCGGAGCTGCCCTTGGCGGCATCCAGTCGTGCCTGCTCGGCGAGGTGCCGCTTGGCGTTCTCCCAGGTGAGCGGCAGCTCCTCCACCGGCAGCTCCCAGAAGGTGAACGTCGAGTCCCGCATGGTGGCACGCAGGCCGCTCATGATGCTGCGGTGCGGCTCCGTCCTGGCGAAGGCGTAAAGGGCGTCACGACCCTCCCAGGCGGAGAGCGTGAAGAAGGTCCGCTTCAGCGGCTGGGCGATCAGGGATGCGCCCAATGCACCTGGCGCGGAACGCACCTGACGCCACGCCGAGAGCGACTTCAGGAAGAAGCGCGGCACGTCCTTGGCGGACCGCACCTCGAAGCGCGACGCCATGACGAACGCCTGAGTGTTCGGCGTGGCCGGGTTCGGAATCGTCCAGGGAAGAGTTGGCACCGTATGCCCCGCTTCATAGTTGGTGAGTAGCAGTATCTATTTTAGACAGTGTCAGTATCCAATTGCTAGTCGCGAGTGTCACCAAGTTCCAGCGCCCCGGGCTCGGCCGGCAACGCTCGCTCTCACACTTGGCGAGTGACACTATCTATAGAGCGGGGAGTGACAGCATCGGAAGCGAGACACTGGCAGCAGCCAGTGGCCAGTCAAGGGCAGGACGAATTGCGAATCTCTGAGTTGAGCCGGCGCAGCGGGGTACCGAGCGCGACCATCAAGTTCTACCTCCGCGAGGGGCTGCTGCCCCCGGGGCGGGCCACCGCCGCGACCCAGGCCGAGTACGGCGAGGCGCACCTGCGGCGGCTCCGGCTGATCCGGGCCCTGATCGCCGTACGGGGGCTGACGGTCAACGCCACCAGGGAGGTGCTGAGCGCGGTCTCCGAGCACGAGGCCGACATGCACCAGGTGCTCGGTCTCGTGCTCGGCGCCAGGCCGGTGGACAAGGACGAGGAGCCCGACGACGGGCCCGGCACGTCCGACGTGAACGCGCTGGTGGCACAGATGGGATGGCAGATCTCCGAGTACGCCCCCGCCCGGCGCGTCATCGCCGAGACCCTGGAGTCGCTGCGCTCCCTCGGCGCGGACTGCACCTGGCGCACCCTGATCCCGTACGCGGAGCTCGCCCAGCAGACCGCCGTGCTGGACCTCGACCAACTGAAGGACACGGACGACTCGGTCGCGCGGGCCGAGCGAGCCGTCCTGCTGACGGTCCTGCTGGAGCCGGCCCTGCTGGCGCTACGCAGGATGGCCCAGGAGCACGAGTCCGCGGTGCGGCACGGCGGCTGACCGCCGCTGCATCCAGGGCGGGGCCTGGCGGGCGCAGCAAGCCCTGTGTCATCGCTCAGCGCCTGGTTCATGGCCTGGGGAGATGACGGAACAAGCGCCGAGTGGCGTGACAGTCCGAACGACATCACAGCGTGCTGTCCGACTTCCGCGACCGGCTGGCCCAGGACGACCACGCCGATGCCCTCCTCGATCTGGCGCTGGCACGGCTGATGGAAGCGGGGCTGGTCAAGGCGCGAGGACGGCAGCGTACCGATTCCACCTATCTGCGGGCCGCAGTGCGTGAACTGACCCGGCCGGAGCTGGTGTTGGAGACGGTCCGTGCCGCCTTGGAGGAAAGCGGTGGTGGGCAACGTGGGAGCCGGCCCTCATCGCGGACTTCCTCTGCGGTACTCACACGTGCTGCTCGATCCGCTGCTCCAGATCGCCCGTGGCTTCGGCGAGCGCTTCCAGCTCGGTCGCCCCCAGGTCCAGCACAAGGTGAGGCGGTCGACGATGGCCGAGCCGAGGCGGGGCCGGTGAAGGTCTTGGTCCAGGCGGCCTTGTAGGGGTCGTGCCCAGCGCATGAGGTGCCGTAACAGCCCGCGGCGAGCGCGGGGGTGGGAGCTGCGACGGTAGTGCCGACTGCGGCGGCCGCGGCGAATAATATCGCCAGAGCGGTGCGTGCAACCTTACGCATGGAGTTCTCCTCCCTGCGGGTGGCGCATCCGCTTTCGGCGCTCGACAGCGTAGGGGCCATGCCACGTGGGCATCCAGAGGAAGCCCACGCTCCGTATATCTGCCGGTGCACTGCCCGACCGGACGGTGCGTGTGACTTTGCTTCACGGTCGCTCACGGAGACCGGAACACCCCGTGGCAGATACCAGCCGGCGAACCGGCCTTCCCCGACCCGCTACTCGGACATCCTCGGACGACTGTTCTTGAGTTCGCTCGGGAAGTAGGACTCCGCTGCCAGGGTGTCCTCCCCGCCGGTGCGTCAGGGCTGCGCGGGAACGAGGCCTCTGCCGCGGGCGGCGGCGAGGGTGGCGGCGAGGGTGGCGTTGATGGCCAGTTGCATGAAGGCGTCGTCGAGTGATGTGTCTGCGACGTACCGGATCGCGTCGATGACCTGCCGGTGAGATGTCGTTTTCGTCTGTCACGCCCCTTATTTCCTAGGCTTCTTGGTGCAGGGACGCTGTGTCGGTGGGACTGCCGGTGTGGCTGAGTCTTGATGGGCGGGTGGGGTTACAGCTGGGATGCGATGCGGCTTGTGCCTGTCTCATCTCGAAACGCACCGGCGGGGCCACCATCTCCTGACACGAACCGCAGCATGGGACAAAACGCTATCTATGGGATGAAACACCAACAGAAAACGACCTCTAACCCAGGGCGTCGGCAACAACTGGGGCGGCAAGACCCTTGCTCCGGCCCGGGAAGGAATCGTCAACCTCGATCTCGACTCTCACGGAGCTGTAAAACCGCTTTCAGCAATCGGTATCACCAGCTGTCAACGGACAGCAGGCCGTCCGGGTGAGCGGACATCTCAGATCCTTGTGCGCGGACAGTTGACCTCCCTGTCCGGTACGACTATTCGTCCCTCGGATGGGGGTGTGTGAGCGTTGGGGGGGCGGGCTCGTTACGCCGGCGGTGCGATGGGGGATATAGCGTCGCGATCATGAGACCGCCGACTGACACCACCACCGACCAGGCGCCGGCTGATCCGGCCGCCACCGACGAGATGCTGGCCACCCAGCCCATCGGCTACTGGAGTGGCCTCGCCCACGCGGCCGTCACCCGGCAGCTGCGTGACGCTATGGCCAGGATCGACGTCACGCAGCCGCAGTACTGGGTGCTCAACCGGGTGAACGGCGGGCCCGCGGCGCCGAGCCGCGAGGAGGTCGTCATCCAGCTGACGCCCCTCGCGGACGGGCCGCACGAGATCGCTCGTGTCATCGACCAGCTGTTCCACCGCGGCTGGCTCCGGATGGACGCCGGGCAGCGCCTGCAGCTCACCGACGCCGGGGAGGCTGCCAGGGTGCGGCTGCGCGAGCTGGTGACCGAGCTGCGCGCCGTGGTCCACGAGGGCATCAGCGATGAAGAGTACGTGGCCGCGCTCAAGGTGCTGCGCAGAATGGTTGCCAACGTCGAGGACAACGGGGACTCCTAGGTTCTGCCTCGTTGGTCAGCCGACGAACCCATCAGGGAACGCTCTAGCCCGGCTGGTTCAGCGGGATGACACCCTGGCCGGTTGTGGCCTGGGTCAGCCGCAGGCTGGAGCCTTCGGTGAGGACGATGTGGGCGTGGTGCAGGAGCCGGTCGACGGCGGCGGTGGCCGGCGTCTTGGGCATGATCGAGTCGAAGCCTGAGCCCGGATCCACCGGCTTGATTTCGGTGTGATCGTTTCGGGTGGTTCGGGGGCGGCCCGAGGTTGAGCTGCGGATTCGGGTATGGGGTGCCCACTGGTCTGCCCAGCTTTTCCACATGCTCGGAGATCCCAGGCGCTTGCGGGCGGGGGGCCAGGGCTTCTCGACGGCGGGTGGTGGCGCGTGCGTGAGGTCGAAGAGCTGGGTGAAGTCGTCCCGCCAGGGCCGGCGCTCGGGCAGATGGAGAGTGAGGCGGCGGGCCGAACGTGCCAGCCGCGCAGGCACGTTGATCAGGTGGTCCTCGACGCCTTGAGGTGGCTGTCCCGCTACAACACCCGGCGCCGCCATTCACGGCTCGGCCAGCGATCACCGATCACCTTCGAGAACGCCTTCCACTCAACATCAACTACCCTGACCCGAGCCGCACAGACGTGTTCAAACTCCGGGGTCAAGGCCCCTACCCGCTCTTCCCCCGCATCCTGTTCGTCCTGGATGCACGCGAGCAAGGGTGACCGCCTTGTGGTGCACGGCCGGACCGTCGGCGGGGGCGACCACGTGGTGGAGATCGTCGAGGTACTGGGGCCCAACGGATCACCGCCCTACCGTGTGCGCGCAGCGAACGGCCACGAAACGATCATGAGCCCTGGTCCGGACTCCGTGGTCCAACACCGCAAGGCCGGGGACTAAATCTGAGGTATCAGGGGGCGCTCCGTACCACGCGCTTCGTAGTCGTACTCGCTCGGCGGTCGGGCTCAAGGGGCCGGTGACCTCGGGTTTCATTCGGGATGCAGGGGCGTGTCGCGTCTGCGGTTGAGCTGGGCCATGAGCTCGCGGTTGGCGGCGAGGTCGTCGTCGCGGTCTTGGAGATCAAGCTCCACCCGGACGCCCCGACCGCGGACATCCGCATCGGATACACCAGGTGCTCAACTCGCAGCTGGACTCGCTCACCATGTACGGCCCAGTCGGGTGAGTGACTGGCGAGTGCTGCGTCTGCCCACCGACGGAGGGAGGGACCATACCGGCAATAGGTTCACCCAAGGGCAAGGATCTCCATGCACCGTGCATTGATCGTCGTTGATGTGCAGAAGGACTTCTGCGAGGGCGGCAGTATTCCGGTGAAGGGCGGCGCGGGCAGGGCCGTCGCCATCGCCGACCTGGTTCGGCGCGCTGACGGGAGTTACGCGCGCATCGTCGCCACCCGCGACCACCACATCGACCCGGGGGCCCACTTCTCCGAGCACCCAGACTTCCAGAACTCCTTCCCCCAGCACTGCGTCGTCGGCAGCGAGGGAAGCGAATTCCATCCGAACTTCGCGCCCGCCGTCACCTCCGGGGCCGTCGACGAGGTTTTCTACAAGGGGGCGCACTCCGCCTCGAAGAGCGGTTTCGAGGACGGCACGTCACTGGCCGACTGGCTGCGTGCCCGCCACATCAGCGATCTCGACGTCGTCGGCATCGCCACCGACCACTGCGTGAAGGCCACCGCGCTCGACGGCGTACGAGCGGGCTTCGCCGTACGGGTCCTGCTCGACTACACCGCCGGCGTCGCCGCCGACACCACCAGCACCGCGATCAGCGAGCTACGCCAAGCAGGTGTGGCGCTGAGCGGCGAGCCAGTCGTCCTCGCCTGAAACCGCTGACGCTTCCGCCGCGGGACCGGCCCGCAGCAGGCGCGCTGTCCCGTCGGGCCGTTGCCCTGCACGCCTATCGGGCCGGCCAAGGGGTCAAAGGCCACCGAACCGAGGTGTGACGCGGTATCAATTCTGCGTTGCGGCGGGTTGCGCCCGCTATCCGCGTCAGCACATGGACGCGCTGCGCGACGAACTGTGTGTCGACGAGAACGGGCAGCGGCTCAGGTAGAGCCTGAGCCGTTCCGCTCTCCCCCGCCCGCAGGACCCGCCCTGGCGGCGGGCTCGGCGCCGCGAGCACCGGCCGTCCGGACCGAACCAGCGGTTCCCGGCACAGAGCTCCAGCGACGGTGTTACCCACGGCGGCGCCGGCGGACACGGTCTGGGCGTCGACGAATACGGGGCTGCTTGCAGAGGCAAGAGCGGTAGCGCGGCCCCGGGCGATCGAGGCGGTGACGGTGCTGGGTACAGGGGCGCCAACCAAGGCGGCGCCGGTGTCAGCCCTGGCAACCCCTACGCTCCGCCCGTCCCCGCACAGTGCAGCGGCTTTGGAGGCGGCGGAGGTGGCGGAGGCGCCGGTGCCGGCGGCGGCAAGGGCGCCTCCGGCGGCACCGACGGCCAAAGGACTGGCTCGGGAAGCGACTTCGGCGGCGCGGGCGGATCCGGCGGCAACGGCTGCGCCCTGCTGTCCTGGTGAACACAAGACCGGCCTGCTGATCTGCTCGCGGATCGATCCCGGACGCAGGCCGACCCCTTGTCCAACTGCGAGGATTTGGTCAGCCCTCCGCGCCGACCTCGCTCAGTCCGGTGTGGTCGCGGGCTCGCTGGAGGTCGCAGGTCCCCGGCTACACCGAGCCATCCGACTGACAGACGCAAGTCTCCGCCCGGCTGCCCCTGAGCGATCGATCTCAACGGATTGCTCAGGGGCCGCTCCCCTTTAAACCACTGCTTCCGCCGGGGGAGTTCGGCGACGTCGCCGCGGCGGGTCAGGCTCCGGTCCGGGCTGACCAGGCGGTGGACTGCAAGGTGGAAGACAGCCCGGCCGGTGTGTCGTCTGCCCGGTCCACGCAGTGGGCGTATCGACCGCCACGGGCCTGCTCGACAGCAGGCGCGCCACAGGGTGATCTTCCGGTTGTTCGCGCATGAGGGCAGGGCCTCTCGGTAGCTCGGGGATGCGAATCTGACCGAGCGATGCCGGGAGGCCCTGTTGTCGTTGTTGTACGCGCCCACGCCTTCCGCCAGTGCTGGCCCTGCTGCCCGACGGCTCCTGCCTCACCCGCATCGGCGGCTTCCCGATGCGGGTGATCGAAGCGCAGGTCCAGGCCCGCACCGGCGACGGCACCGCTTTCCCCACCGCCGGACACCTCGCCGCCTACGCGGGCCTGGCCCCGGTGACCAGGAGATCCGGGTCCTCGATCCGCGGCGAGAGCCCGTCCCGCAGAGGCAACAAACACCTCAAACGGGCGTTCTTCCTGGCCGCGTTCGCCTCGCTGTCCGACCCGGCGTCCAGGACCTACTACGAGCGGAAGAAAGCCGAGGGCAAACGGCACAAGCAAGCCCTGATGTGTCTCGCCCGCCGCCGCGTCGACGTGCTCTTCGCGATGCTCCGCGACGGCGCCTTCTTCGAGTCCCACACCGCCCCCCCAAACCGCCTGAACGATCACGAATCAACCGCCCCGCCCCTTGACGAAGGAGATAGGGGCACCCCCCAGCGACACGAGAGGTTCGGGAAGCCAACCAGTCGGAGGAGCGGCACGTCTCGCCTCCCTTCTGCCGGGACAAGCCGCGGCCGTGAGCCCGGCAAGAGCCGTAGCTGGTCTGCCGTTCGGGAAGCGGTCGTTCGAGCAGGTCAGAAGCGTGCGAACTCGGCTCGAACACGTCGAACGCGTTCGGTGTTCGCGAACACTTGGGGGCCCGTGGTGGCCCCTGCTACTCCTGTCACCGGCCAGTAGCCCGGCCTGCAGACCGGGGCGCCCGTCGGATCACTTCGACGGGCCCGTCGAAAACCGCGTACCCGTACTGGCCATGCCCAGTCGACCGACCCATCAAGACCGCCCAGGAGCAACCATGGGGTTCACACGAAAGCAAGGATGGCGGGGACTCGCGTCAGCCGCCTTCGCGGCCGCCGTCCTCGCCCTGACCGCGACGGCATCGGCCAACGCCCAGTCGCCCGGCGTGAGGTCGGCGGCGACCGGTTCGTCGAGCGTCGCCTCCAACTCCGTCGCCGCGTCGACGAAGGGCGGCACGATGACCGTGAGCACGGTCACCTGCAATTGGACCTTCAACCTCGACAGTGTCGACAACCCCTCCAAGCGGGACCACATCTCGATTCAGGTCCGATGCACGGGCGGGTTCGCCGACAAGATCACCGTCAATGTCGCCTACCTGGACATGAACCAGAAAACGCTGCGTACCGAAGCAGCGAGCGACTATCTCTTCGCCTCCTCCGCCACCCGGTCGACCTCCAGCGCAAACGACAACGAGAAGTGGGTCTATGCCTGTGTGCAGGCCACCAAGGGCGCCAGCTCCCACGAGACCTGCGGCATGATGGCCCTGGCCTTCATGCCCTCCAGGGCGACGCAGTTGGTCGACGCGAACTCGCGGCTCTGCGTGGGGATCGCCGGCGGCAGCAGCAACCTCAACGCACCAGTGGTCCAGTTCAAGTGCATCTCCCATGAGGACCAGGGGTGGTATCTGCCCTGGCAGGCGGGTTCGAGCGTGCAGAACCTGAAGGGTACGCAGGGCTTCATCAAGAACTTCGGGGCCCGCAATCGCTGCCTGGGAACCGCCAGCGGAATGACCGGCGATTCGACGAAGATCGTCAGCAAGGCCTGCAACGCGCAGAACCGTGACGAGATCTGGCTGCCGGTCAGCGCGGCACGCTGGGGATACCCCGGGTTCTACGTCTTGGAGAACGCCAAGGCCGGGTTGGGCAGCTGCCTCGGCGTGCCTTCGGGATCCACCGCCGGGAGCGTCCAGCTGGTCCTCTACCACTGCAACGGACACCCCGACCAGATGTGGGGCCGCGGCCCGGAGTACACCCACTCGTGACCCGTGTCCGGAGAGAGCGGGGCGGGCTGCCGGTTGAACGGGACCGGCAGCCCGCCCCCGCGTCTTCGGCATGTGCACACGTGATCAGTTCTTGTGTAGGCGTGTCCAGACGACGGCGTCGACGGTGACCTGGTCCGGGGTGCCGTCGGCGTCGCGTTGGACGTTGGTGACGCGCAGCAGGGCGATCCTGTCGTGGGTGGTGATGTCGCACAGCAGCACGCCGGGGCGGATGGCGGAGGCGCGGAGCTGGACGCCGTAGTTCTGCTCGAGCGCGCACTGGTCGAAGGTGCCGACGTCGCCGGAGGGAAGGACGGCCATGTCGGCATTGCCGAGTCCGGTGAGCACGTGGTCGCTGCTGGTGAACTCGATGTCGTCGTCACCGGAGCCCGGGGCGGTGCGTACAGCCCAGTCGGGGGTGCGGGAGTCCAGGTCCACCACGGTGCCGGGCACAAGGACCAGAGGGCCATGGCGGCGCTCTGGCTCGGGCGTGGCCACGGACGCGGCTGTGGACTGCCGACCGGCGGGGAGGGCCGTCGGACTGCGGAGGACGGCGGGCCGTGTGCCGACGGCGCGGGCCGCAGGGTGGGTGCCGAAACCGAGGAGGGCGGCGACGCCGAGCCCGGCCACCGCCGCAGCGCCGGCGATCGCGGCCGAGCTCCGCCAGAGCCGCCAGGCCCGGCGCGGCGGGGTCGCGAGGACCGGCACCTCGCTGCCGCCGTCGGCCTCCGGCGGAGGTGCCTGCGCCGCCGGGAGCGGTGCGGGACCGGTGGCGGGGTCGGTGGGCCGGGGGTGGTCCAGCGCCGCGCGGGCTTGCCTCCACCGCCGCGCCCAACGGGCCTGCTCCGCGGTGTCGGCGCCGCACGCCCGCACGAAGGCCAGCGTGGCCTCCAAGGTGGGGAGCTTGCGGCCGGAGGCAGCGGTGGAAAGCGTGCTGTGCGCGCACCCGGCCCGGCGGGCCATGGCCCGGTAGTCAGGCGAGCCCGCCTGCTCGCGCAGCCGCCGTAAGTCGTACGCGAAGTGCTCCACGGGCCCGGCAGCGGCATCCGGCTCCCTGCGCGCAGACGGCATCGCACCACTCTCTGTCTCACCCGATTTAGCGACAGTGCGTCAGACCGCAGCGTACGCAGGAACAGCGAAGCACACCTGCGCAATGGCCGCTTGATGTTCGCCCTTCGGTGCTCGCACTGGTCAACGGCAGGGGCTTTTGAGCTGAAGCTACCGCCGGGTTGCTTGTCCCCTGATGTCCGTGCCAGGACTCCCGGGCCGTGACCGGGTGTCGCGGGAGGGGACGGCTTGCCGGACGGCGAGGGCGGGGGTAGGTGGCCAGCTCGATCCGGGCCTCGGAAGGACGGTGGGGATCGCCGAATGGGTCCTGGCCCAGCAAGTCGAGTCGGCGGTTCCACCGCTGCCGAAGGAACTCAGTGCTGCTCTCTCTGGTGAACCACCTGGTCAGGCGGTTGCGGGCGTCGATGTAGGCCAGTGCGGTGGAGGGGTGGGAGCCTCGGCGGACGATCCGCTGGCGGTGCCGGTTGGCCCGCAGGACCTCTGGCAGTCGTGTCAGGTCGTGCTGTTCATCGCCGAGGAGCCAGCGGTGGTGCCGGTGGCAGACGCCTTCATGGTGTGGGGTGCTGCGGACGACGAGACCGCGGATGTGCCGACGAGCCGTGCAAAGGCGGCAGGCCGGGCGGCGCCGCGGCTCGATGATCTCCTCGGTAGCGGACAGCGGAAGCCGCCGCGTCGCGCTGCTGTGCCGGGTGCTGAAGCTTCCGCGTGCCGGTTACTACGCCTGGCTCGCCGCCCGACCGGCCGCCGCCGCGCGACAGCGGGCCGAGGACGAACTCGTCGAGGAGATACAGGAGATCCACGCCACCTCGCGCGGTGCCTACGGTGCCCCGCGTGTACACGCCGCGCTGCGGCGCAAGGGCTATGCGATCAACCGGAAGAAGGTCGAGCGGATCATGCGCGAGCGCGACATCCGCGGTGTCACCCGCCGCAGGCGCCGTCACCTGACGGTGCGGGACACCAACGCCGCCGATATCGCCGTATCCAGACCGCTCTTGCGGACCGTCTCCACCAACAGCACGGCCCCGACCCGCGGGACCACTCCGCGGCCACCGCCCTCAACACGGACATGAGGGTACGGTGGGAGCGGCTGTCGCCGTGACGGACTCGGCGGGCATATCCGGAGCCATCCCCGCGCCCGCCCCCTTCAGCGCCCCGCCGCCACCCGCCGTACCACCGCCAGCGCCTCGCGCACCGCCCCCGGGATGTCCGTCACCGGGAAGCGCGCCTGGCGCACCACGCGTTCGCGGTCCACCACCAGCACCGCCCGCTTCAGCCGCAGTGCCTGCCCGGCGCGGAACACTGGTAGCCGCAGAGCGGCGGCGAGGCGCAGGTCGACGTCTGAGAGCAGGGTGAAGGGGATGCCCTCCTCGACCGCGAACACCCGCTGCTCGTCCGGGCGTTGAGTGCTCACGCCGCGCACCTCGGCGCCCGCCATGCGGAAGTCGTCGTACGCGTCCCTGAACAGCCGGTTTTCCAGCGTGCAGCCGATGGCACCCGGGATGTCGGCCCAGCCGTCCGGTAGCGGGCCGGGGCGGCCGGTCGCCGGGTAGCAGAACAGGACGGTGGCCGCAGCCTCGGCCACCGGGTCCAGCGGCTCACCGTCCCGGTGCCCCGGCAGTTCGAGGCGCGGCAGCGACTCGCCCACCAGGCCCGCCACCCGCAGCGCCTCCGCACTCTCCTCGTCGGCCGTGCCGCTCAGCGAGCCGTCGCCGAGCAGCCAGCGGTCCGCCCAGTCCTGCATCGAGAGCAGCACGGGCAGCAGCCCCCGCCCGCTCTCCGTCAGCCGGTACTCGTACCGCACCGGGCCACTCTGGTACGGAACCTTCTCCAAGACCTCCGCCCCCACCAGGTGCGCAAGGCGCTCGGTCAGCACCTTCCGGGAGATCCCCAACTCCTCCTGAAGCGCGTCGAACCGGTGGTGCCCGCGTGCGGCCTCCCGAACCAGGAGCAGGCTCCACCAGTCGCCGACCACCGCCGCCGCCTGCGCGATCGCACAGGCGGCGTCCCGCTCGGGCACCGACCTGACCATGGGTCTCCTGTCTTGCGGATACAGCGTCCAGTCTTTGAAACCATCTTGCGCCATGAGGTCAGTTCCGGATAGGAACTCAATCGCATGAAGTAAGTTCCCATAAGAGACTCACGGGAGGATGGACGCAGTATGAGCGAGACGCCGACGGTCCCGGAGCACGATCGCCGCAGCACCCACCACGCGACCTCGCCCCCGGCCGTCTTCTGGCGCTACTGGGCCGCTGCCACCGTCAGCAACGCGGGCACCGCCGTCACCGCCCTCGCTCTGCCCCTGGTCGCCCTCACAGTCCTCGACGCCACCGCGCTCCAGGCCGCCCTGCTCGCCGCCGCCGGACAGATCTCCTGGCTGCTGCTCAGCCTCCCGGCCGGAGTGATCGCCCAGCGCGTCCCGCTCCGCCGCCTCCAGGTCACCCTCGATCTCGTACGGTTCGTCACCGTCGGATCCCTCCCGCTCGCCTGGTGGCTCGACCGGCTCAGCTACCCGCACCTGTTGCTCGCCGCGCTGGTCACCGGCGCCGCGACCGTACTCTTCGACATCGGCAACTCGACCTTTCTGCCCGCCATCGTCCCGGCCCGGCAGCTCGCCGACCGCAACAGCCTGATGTCCGGCACACACGCCGTCACCGAGACCGGAGGGCCCTCCGGGGGCGGCCTCCTCGTGCACGCCGCAGGCCCGGTCGGCGCGCTCCTCGTGGACACAGCCAGCTACCTGCTCTCCGCCGTGCTGTTGCGCACCCTCCCCGAGCGCCGACCCGCCGCCCGCACCGGCGACGGCACCCTCCGGCTGATCCGCGAGGGCTGGACGTACGTGACGCGGCACCCAGTGATGCTGCCCTGCATGCTCTGGGCCACCGCCACCAACTTCGTCTGCGCCGCCCTGGTCGCCCTCACACCCCTCTACCTGGTCCGTGAGGCCGGACTGACGCCCGTACAACTCGGCATGGTGCTCGCCATGGACGGAGTCGGCGCGCTCGCCGGATCCGCCGTGGCGGTCCGACTGACCCGGCGGTTCGGCACAGCCCGGGGGCTCGTCGGGACCGCGCTGGCCGGCGGCGCTGCCGCCCTGCTGGCCCCGCTGACCACGTCCGCAGCCGACGCATACTGGTTCGCCCTGGGCAACGCCGGCTTCGCCTTCGGCGTCGTCATCGGGTCGATCACCACCCGCACACATCGCCAGACCGAGTCCCCGCCTGAGCTCCTCTCCCGTGTCATGGCCACCGTCCGCTTCATCTCCTGGGGCGCCCAGCCGCTCGGCGCCCTCACCGCCGGCCTGCTCGCCACGTACGCGGGGACGCACGCGGCCCTGTGGACGGTGTGCACAGCCGCGCTCCTGCCGCCGCTGTACCTGCTCGCGGTCCCGGTGGGCCGCCGCCGGGACTTCGCCTGACGCGGTCCTGGAGTCGGCGTGCTCCTCGTTCGACACCGCGCCGGCGGCGCTCATGCGCCGCTGCGGGCCGGTGATCGGCAAACGGCAGGTCGAGGACCTGCTCGTCCAGGCCGCGGTGGATATCGATGCCTTCTACCGGGCCCGCATCCCCGCACCGTGCACCGCCAACACGCTGCTGGTGCTCTCGGCCGACGGCAAAGGCATCGTGATGCGGCCCGATGCCCTGCGGCCTACGACGCAGAAGGCCGCCGCCCGCCTCGGGCTCTTCCGCACCCGGCTCGCCTCCGGCGAGAAGAGCGGCCGCAAACGCATGGCCGCCCTGGCCGCGGTCCACGACGCTGAACCCGCCCCCGGCGTCCACACGACGTGCCCCCGCCCGGGCGGACGCCACGGCAGCCCGCACACCCCGGCCCGGCCCGAAGGCCACTGCGAAGTGGCTGCACGGATCGGTCCTGCACGATGCCGCCACCGTCGTCAAAGACGTCTTCGACCGGGCCGAAGCCCGCGACCCCGGCCACCAGCGGCCCTGGATCGTGCTCGTCGACGGTGCCCATGCCCGCCATCAACTCGACCTCATCCAGAGCGAAGCCGTCCTGCGGGGCATCACCATCCACATCGTCATCGACCTCGACCTCGACCTCGACCTCTACCTCGTCCACGTCCACGTCCACGTCCTGGAGCATTTCTGGCAGGCCGTATGGGCGTTCCACGACACTGGTGATCCCGCCGCCGAGTACTGGGCCGCCGTCCCCGCCCTGACGATCCTCGCCGGCGGTACCCGCCAAGTGACTGAGTCGGTCGAACGGCAGGATTGGGCCGCGCAGTTGACACCCACCCGGCGTCACGGCGCCGAGGTGTGCATCCGCTGCCCGACCGGCAAGGAGTCCTTCCTCCGTTACGACCGGGCACTCGAAGCGGGCTGGCCAATCGCTACCGGGGTGATCGAGGGCGCCTGTCGGCACCTGATCGCCGACCGGCTCGACATCACCGGTGCCCGCTACTGTAATTTCACTGAGAAGAGACAGCAGGTGTCCCGTCTCAGTCGACGTGGCCCCAATCTCAGATGATCTGGTCCGGTTCGCTCGTCATGTCATGTGGTTGGGTCCTGTCGGGCGCGAACGTCTGAAGACGGCGCCGGGGCTGTAGCGGCTATGCTCCAAATCTTCGAACGATGGGGGCCCGGTGGGGATATTTCGGCGCGGAGAGCGTCGTGAGGGGGTGGACACACCTCGCGACGGGGAGTTCGCGTTCCTGTCCGAGGCGGAGGCTGCCCGGTTGCGCACCTTTGTCCGCGAGGCCTTCGCGGAGCGCGGCATCGAGGTAACGGTCGAACCGGGACGCGTGACCACGGACTCGGGTTGGCGCTTCGGCCTCTCCAATCTCGCGGCGGTGTGCCACCAGGACAGCCGCGGCCCTCGGTGCTGGCGGACGCTGGTAGACGAACATGTCGACCGGGTCATGCGTTCGATGGATGGGCCGCAGGCTCTCAGGGCCCTGCCGCACGAACGGCTCCTGGCCCAGCTCTACCCCCGCTTCATTCCCAGCGATCCCGCGCTCCTGAAGGCCTTCGGGTACGGTCCCCAATCGGTGCCGGGGCTGTTGGAGGTGCTGGCGCTCGACCTCCCGGAAACCGTCGACATGCTTACCGCGGACTCCCTCTCCGATCTGGGTGACATCACGGCCCTTCGGGACCGCGCGTTCCAGAACCTCCGGGCCGTCCGCGTCGGCAAGCACAAGGTGGTCAGGGACAAGGACGGCTCCCACTTCGACGTGCTGATGGGAGGCTCGTACTTCATCGCGAGCCTCGCCCTGGTCCTCGACGAGGTCGTACGCCGCTACACCAAGGACGCGCCGGCTCCGGACGGAATCCTGGTCGCGCTGCCGCACCGGCATCAACTCGTCTTCCACGTCGTCCGCGACAGGAGCGTGGCCCCCTCACTCCATGCCATGGCCCGGTTCGCTGCAGTGGGCTTCGAGGAGTCACCGGGCGCGCTGAGCCCCTCGGTGTTCTGGTGGCATGAGGGCAGCTTTACCCGGGTCGCCACGCAGGACAGCGTCGGCCTGCACATCAAACTCACCCAGGAGGCCATGGACCTGGCGGCACGTCTTGCGGGCGGGTAGGGACCCTGTACTGACAGGTGTGCGCGCCCGAGCCGGCCACCAAGCAGAACCCGGTTCCGGCGGACGGCACCGACTCGTTCATGTCCGAGATCGGCGCCCAGCCTCGCGCCACCGCCTGGGACTGGGCGCAGTAGATCACCCCCGTTTGCGGAGCATTAATCTTGGTCGTCTAGATGCGGTTCCAGCACGTGGGGCCGAAGCCGCGCACCATGGAGTCGTAGTCAGACAGCGGTCGGCCACAGTCGAGGCAGTTGGTGTGCAGGCGCGGCATGCCGTGGTCGGCGAACAGCGCGGGCGCGGGCCGATACTGCGCAAGTGGCGGCGAGACGAACGTCTGCAGCTCAGGGGCCCAGAGTCGCGGAGGCAGTTCCACATGGGCGGGCAGCGGCGGCCGGATGTCGGGGCCGAGTCCTGCGCGCAGCCCCGGCGGATGGAACGACGTCATCGCGCCTTGGTAGCTCGAATCGGCGTAGCACAACCGGTGCTCGTTGGCGTTGATGGCGTCAACGAGCTTCTGCAGCTCAGGTTCGGCTCCGGCGTCGCGCAGGATCTGGCAAGTGGGGTTGGTGATCAGCCAGTTGGTCAGGGCCACCTCGTCGGCGTGGTTGGGGTACGGCGCCAGGAGCTGGATGCGGTTGATCACGGGGGCCGATATGCGCGCGGCGAGGGCTGCTTGGGTGTCCCGGGTGCGCTCCAGGGTTCCGCGCAGGCTGGAGTGCAGTGCGACGACGGCCTGAATGGTCTGCATATGGGCTTCCGACGCGGCATGTGGCCACGCCTGGCGTAGACGCCTCTCCAGCGCGTCTACTGCTTCGGCCCACTCCCGGTAGCACTCCTCCTGCACCGCGAAGTATGCCTCGGCGCGGAAGTAATCGCCGGGGCTGGCGACCCAACTTGTGTACTGGCTCCGGTAAACGAGGACCGCGACTATCGAGCAGGCGGTCAACACCAGGGCTATCAGGAAGGCGAAGCCATGCGGCGCGAGACCGTCCTTCACGTCGACGCACGGCGGAAAGGTGCCGTCGGGGAGCGCGTCAGGACAGCTGGGCGTGGTCATCTGCGTGAGAACCAGCAGCACGCACCACTGTGCCGTCGCTAGACCGGACAGGCGGCCAGCGGTCTTGCCCCACCTCTTGGTGACCAGCCAGCCGACGCCCATGGCAGGGAGCACGAGGATGGCGAGGAGCACCAGCAGGATCAGCCCCTCTCCGCCGTCACCCTCGTTCGCGCCTCTGCGGGAGTGGCCTTGCACATAGGTACCGTCCTTGCGGTAGTACCCGCCGACCCAGCCCAACGCCAGGCTCCTTTCGTCGCGCCGTGCCCGGCCCCGGAAGGCCGGACACGTGAGGGTAGGAGGACAGTACCGGCACAAACACTGACGGGTGGACAGGCGGTCAGTAGTGGAGCCGTCGGTCCCGCAGGCCGGCGCACGTCGGCTCCGGACAGGCCGAGGCGTCCGTCGTATGGAATGTGCTGTCGAACACGGAACGCTCCGGAGCACGTGCCGGCCGATCCGCTCCGGAGAGGGTGCGGGGAAGCCCCTCCGTCGCTGGGCGGCGGGGCGTCGGCGCAGTCCCGCGTGGGCGGGGCAGGCTCGGCGATGTGCTGCGCGACATGCATGCGCAGTGGGTTCAGCGTCTCTAGAACTCTGTGTGTGCCTGTGGTTTCCAGGCTTTTCGGGCGCGGCGTGGCCGTGTGCGGTCGCCGTCCGGTGGTCCGAACCTCGGGGTGAGGGGGTGGACCTCGGTGGCGTGCAGGTGGTGGAAGCCGGTCCGCTCGGCGGCGCGGGTGCGCCGCCGGCAGGTTCTGTTCGAGAGCCGCATCCGGCCGACTGGAAGAAGGTCTTCCGGCCGGTGGGGTGCGGGTACTCCATGACCTGGCACCTGCCCGGACAGGGCTGGTGTCGTGGTGTCATGCCCCGCCGGACGCTGGACTGCCCCCGAGGTGGGGGTGGTGGCGGGGACCGTACGCGCATCGGGCATACGGCGGGAAGTCGTCGGGCCCGGGGCCTGTGCCGGGGCAGCACGCCGGGCGGACTGGTACCGGGGGCCGGTGGGCCTGCTGGGCGTGGGGTGCCCCTTGCCCGGGGTGGCCTTCGGCCCGGCCGGGCGGGGTGGGGCCGTCTCGGCGCGGCGCAGTCGGCGCAGGCGGCGGGTGGCCTTCTTCGGGCGCCTCACCAGGCGCACGGTGCCGTCCACGGTGGTGCGGATGGTCCGGGCGCCGGTGGTGCGGTCGGTGAGGGTGTGGGTCTGGGCGAGCAGGCCGCGGGAGACGATCCGGCGGGCGGCGGCGTGATCCCGGTCCATCGACAGCCCGCAGCCCGCGCAGTGTGCCCACTTCCAGCCGCGTTCGGCGAGTCGGTCGGGGGCGGGGTGGTGGGTGAGGGTGTTCAGGCAGCCGGGGCACAGTGTGGAGGTGCCCCGGGCCGGGACGGTGACCACCGCGATCCCCGCCTTCGCTCCCAGGTGCCGCATCGCCTCGGCCACCGTGCCGCGGACCTGCCCGGACAGCCGGGCGTTGCCCTTGCGGTGGCCGCGGGCTTCCAGGGTGGTGAGGTCTTCGAGGTAGATGACGCTCGCGTCGAGCGCTGCCGCCTGGTCGACGGCCCAGCGGGCCGCCGCCCAGGCCAGCGCGGCATTCAGCTGCCGGATCCGGGCACACACCCGCACATGCTCGGCTTCCAGCACCCGGGCCCGGTCGAGGTGTTCGCCCCAGGCCGGGTGCGGGGAGCCGAGCCCGTCGGCCAGCGCCCGGTAGTGGTCACGCTTGGCGGCGAGGTGCTCGCGGTGGCCGCGCAGCCGGTGCAGGGCGGCACTGACCGTGGTGGCGTCGAAGACCAGGGGACGGCCGTCGGTGACCACCCGCCTGGCCGGGCCCTGGCCGGTCAGGCGGCCCAGGACGCCGGTGAGCAGGGTGTTGACACCCCAGTCGAAACCGAGTGCCACGGTATGCCCGCTCGTCTTGGTGGCTGGGGCGGGCCGGGAGTGTGGCAGGTCGACGGCGATCCGGCCCGTGCGGGTGGTGCGCAAGGTCGGAGTGTGCAGCACCGCGTCCGCCGTGACGGTGCCGGGCAGCCGGATGTCGATCACGTGCCAGGCCCAGTCCCGCCCCGTGGCCGGGGCGGCGCGCAGGGGGAGTTTGACCCGCAGCCGGGCGGTGACCTCGTCCACCCGGGCCAGGGTGACCTGCTGGCGGTCCATCGCCGCCAGCAACACCTGCCCAGCCACCCGGGGCGGGCCCTCCAGGACGCACAGCCCGGCGGGCAACTGCCCATGCTCGGATACGTATGCACGCACCTGGCGGGTGCGGTTGCGGATCTCCGCACCACTCACCCCGGCGGGCAACAGCTTTCGCAGTGCCGTCCACTCCGCCTCGGTGCGCCGCCGCGGATCATCCGGCCAGGTGGCCAGGACCGCGGCCACGATGCCGCGCCGGTGCAGGGCCAGCCGCAGCGTGCGGGCCGCGTACTCCTCCACGCCCCGGCGGACCCGGTCCGAGACGTACACCCCCGCCGGGGACGGCACATCCTGGGGCCAGTTCAAGCGGCGCAGCGCCATCCACCCCTTGGACGGCAGCGCCTCGCCCCGCTCATCCACCCCGGCGGCCAGCACATCCAGGGAATCCTCATCCCACCGGGCAGCCACCAGAGCACCCGTCAGCGTCTGGCTCAACTCCGCCAGAAAACCCACCCGTTCCAGCAACACCCGCTGCCCGACCCGCTCACCACTGCCCTCCAGCACACCGGAGAACGCGGTGCACGTGGCCGTCGCCATCAGCCTGGCCATGCCCGCCACCCCGCTTTCCCGCACGCGTCCGGTCATCTTCAGCAGCGGCCGCATCCCGGCACTCCGATCGGCCTGACGACCGACCATCACACAAAGACACGGCCTTCCCGCACCCCGAGGGTGCGGGAAGGCCGGGAAGGTACGGGAAGACCACGATCGTCGGCATCCGACGAGGACGAGACGGGGAACACCCGCATCTCTCAAAGCCGAGGAAACCCTAACCAGCCAGGATGAAAGCAGTGGCAGATCCTGAGGATCCGCACCGATGACACGAAATAGCATCAACCAGCCCGCTCAAGCCAAACACCCAACAGTTGAAGACCCTCGCGCCTGGGCAGGGCGGGCGCCTCCCGCGACCTGGTCGCGATGGCCACCGCACGGTTGTCCTGATCACCCACCGGCTCGGCTCCACCCGCGCCGCCGACCGGATCATCGTCCTCGATGGCGGGCACCTTCTGGAGGAAGGGACGCATGAGTGACTTCTCCAGAAGGACGCCGGGTTCCACGCACCGAGGATCGTGGTCGTCTCGCAGCGCAGCCGGCCCAGCCGCCGGTAGCGGTCGCCGTAGGGCGCGTACGAGCCGCAGGGGTGTTGCAGGGCGACGGCGATCACGTCGGAGTTATGAACAGCTCGCATGTCTCAGGCCCCCTCCTGTCTCATCAACACACAGGTGGAGCCCGCGGATGATCCAGTACGGGCCGCGCAGCCGAGTGTCTCAGCGATAACCGGGATCCGTTGCTCGTTCGTGACCTTCGGGCCCGACCTACGAATACTTGGTGTTGTCGCGTCGGCATGCATGTCCGCCTCCTGAAATCACGCCCCGCGTGATCGCGAAGACCTTCTGGATCAACCTAGGAGTACGGACCTGTGGATAAAGCGCGTGCAGGTACAAGGTCATCTGTCGGTGTAGCGGGCTGTGTTGTCCAGGCGCGTGGAAACTTCACCTCAGCCGCTCGTCCACATGTATGGACGTCGGCTCCGGCACACCCGCCGAAACGGTCGAGGGTCGTCGCCGTGCTGCACGAGGCGGGACCAGGAAGCGGGCCGCGGGAGCCGGTGCCCGCCACCAGTTGGTCTTCGTCGACCGGGTGGTGGCCACGCTGATCCATCGGCGGCACGACCTGCCGCACTCGGCACTGGGCCTGCTGTTCGGCGTCGACCGCTCCACCATCACCCGTGCGATTGCAGAGATACGTACGCTCCTGGCCGAGCGGAGGTGCGCGGTCCCCGACCGCCCCGGTCTGCGATTACGGACTCTGGCCGACGTGTTCGCCTATGCCCAGGCCGAGGGCACCGAGCTGCGGCTGGACGCCACCGAGATCCAGGTCCGCCGGCCAGCGGCTGGCCGCGGCGGACGGCGCGCATTCGTTTCCGGGAAGAGGAAACAGAACACCATGAAGGCCACTGTCATTGCTGACTGGCGGGGCCGGACGTTGTGGACCGACACCCTGCGGCCTGGTCGTATGCACGATGCCACGGCCGCCCGCAACGAGGGCATCGCCGTCTGCTTCCAGCACTTCCCCGACGTCGTGGTCCTCCTGGACGACGGCTACCTCGGCCTGCGCCGCCGCCACCGCGGGCAAGCGATCACACCGCCACGAAAACCGCGTCCGGGAGCACTGCCCGGCAGAATCCAGCAGTGGGAACGCGACGCCACGAACACTCCTCCGACCGCATCAGCATCGAACACGCCCTCGCCGACCACAAACGCTGGAAGCAGCTGACGCCCTGGACCCACCGCCGCGACCGTCTGCCCGACACCTACCGCGCCATCGCCAGCCTCGTCTCCGACCGCGCCACCACCTGAAGACAGGTCACGACCAGAGCGCGGCGCGGGCTCGGCGTCGTAGACGGCTCCCAGGGTGGCCATCCGCTTCCTGCCGTGTTTCTCCCCGCAGGCCAGGCGGGTCTTCATCGCGTTGCCGCCCTTGGCGGCAACAGCCCTGGCGGTGTCCGCGCTCGGTCGGCGTGCGGACGGCACGCCGACGCCGCCCCCCGGCGAGGCCGGGGAGCGGCGAAGTGTGAGGCCGTGGCTCCGGCGCTGCACGGTCAGCTGCCCTGCAACCTCGCGAGGTTGATCCGGCCACCCTGCAGCTGCGCGTGGTGCGGGGCGGCAAGCGAGGCGTCGGTGATGTACAGCTCGGTGCCGCGCACGGCGGTGGCGGTGGGGCTGGCCAGCCCGTCGGCCGCAGTGAGCACGGTGACCTTGGTGCCGTTCGGGTAGACCATGTCCACCTTGTTCTGCGTGTTCACCGCGACGAACACAATGTCGGAGCGGGAGGACAGGAAGTTGAAGTCGTCAATGCCCACCTCACCATCGGTCACCTGGTGGATGCAGCCCGGCTTCCCGGCAGCGGTCACGGGAATCCGCAGCAGGGTGCCCGTGTCGAAGTTCGTGACCCACACCGCCCCGTTGTGGTAGCGCAGCCCGTTCACGCCGAACTTCAGCGAAGCCGTCGGGTCCGGCGCGAGAGCCTGGTCGGTCAGCCACGCCCTGGCTTGGCCCCCTGCGACCGGGACGGCCCAGATCGTGCCCTTGAGGCTGTCGGAGACGTAGAGCGTGTGTCCGGCAGGGTCGATCGCGAGCCCGTTCGGCAGGCCATCCGCGGGCAGGGCCGCGACGCGGCTGGGGTGGCCGCCCGGGGGCAGCTTCCACACTCCTGCGCGCGAGGCGTCCTTGGACCACACGTTGTAGTAGATGGTCCCGTCGCTGCCACGGGTGTTCCCGGTGAAGCCGTCACCGAGGACGCCGGTCACCAGCACAGTCTTGTGCTGCCCGTTGGCGCTCAGCCGGACCAGTTCCGGCCGCTTGCCGGCGTAGCTGCCCAGCATGGAGACAGTGAGCGTGCTGTCCGGGTTGACGGTGATGTTCTCCGGTACCTCCCCGGCGGACCAGTCGAACGGGGCGACGGTCTTGACGGCGGTGACTACCGGCTTGGGGTGTTCCCGCCCCCCGGCGGCCGACGCGTAGGGGGCCGACACGAAGACGGCCGCTACGGCAGCTACGGCCGCAGCGAGGTTGAGTCTCTTGCTCATGGGCTGGGTTCTTTCTCTTCGCTGTTGTGCTGCGCTGTGCGGTGCTGTGCGGTGGCGGATGAAGCGGCCGTGAGCCGGGTCATCGCAGGGGTGAGGCCGGGGTGGGGACCACACGGGTGATGACGGACTTCTCGGGGATCAGCAGGTCGTAGACGACCGGACCGATCTCGTTTTTCCAGCGGTCGTGCTCGTACACGGCCGCGTACAGGGCCTCGCTCTGGGCCTCGTCCTCGAACCGGCGGATCCACACGTAGCCGTCCTCGTCCTCGGCGTCGACGAAGGAGGCGGTCACGTCCATGCCCAGCGAGGCCTGGAACGGGATGACCACGTCCTCCATGTAGCGCACCCACTCCTCGCGGCGCCCGGGCTGCGCCCGGTAGCGGCGGATCTCGTAGTACACGGTGCTGCTCCTGACTGTTTGCAGGGATGGTCAGTCGGTCACGGTGAGGACGACCTTGCCGCGGGTGCGGCCGGCCTGGACGTGTGCCTGGGCCGTGCCGACCTGCTCCAGCGGGAAGATCTCCTCCACCTCGACGGCGACCTCACCGGCGTCGATCAGGCCTGCGATCGTGGTCAGCGCGGGACCGTCCGGCTCGACCAGGTATGCAGTGAGGCGCACGCCGGCCGCCTCGGCGGCCTGGGCCAGGTCCGGGGAGACACCGGACGGTACGGCGACCAGCAGGCCGCCCGGGCGCAGGACCTTCAGCGAGCGGGTGCTCGTGTTGTCGTGGGCGTCGCCCACCAGGTCGATGACGACGTCGACGTCCTTGACGACGTCCTCGAAGCGCGTGGTGGTGTAGTCGATGGTCTCGTCGGCGCCGAGTTCCTTGAGCCAGGGGTGGCGGGCGGCGCTGGCGGTGGCGATCACGTGGGCGCCCAGGTGCCGGGCGAACTGGACCGCGAAATGGCCCACTCCGCCGGCGGCGGCCGTGATCAGGACGCGCTGGCCGGCCTGGACGCGGGCGGTGTCGACCACGGTCTGCCAGGCGGTCAGCGCCGCCAGCGGCACGGCGGCCGCGTGCGCGTGGTCGAGGGTGGCCGGCTTGCGGGCCCACTGGCGGGCCGGTGCGGTCACGTACTCGGCGTAGCCGCCGGCGGCGCGCGGGAACCACGGCATGCCGTACACCTCGTCGCCGACCTTCAGGGTGGTGACGCCGAAGCCGACCTTCTCGACGACGCCGGAGACGTCCCAGCCGAGGATCAGCGGGAGCGTCTGCAGCCCCGCCATTCCCTGACCCTCGCGGGTCTTCCAGTCCACCGGGTTGATCCCGGCGGCGTGCACCCGCACCAGCACCTCGGTCGGCAGCGGCTCGGGGCGCGCGACCTCCTCGACGGTCAGCACCTCCGCTCCGCCGAACTCGCTGATGGTGACCGCCCGCATGGTGTTCTCGCTCATGGTGCCCTCGCTCATGTCCGTCTTGCTCTTCCTTCAGCGGGGACCGCGTCCCCGCTACACAAAGAGTGGTGTGTGCTTGCCAAGGCGGGTTAGTGGCCGGAGGGCCACCTGTCGTACCATTCCGGCCATGTCGCATCGTGTCGCTGTTCTCGCCCTCGACGGAGTCCTGCCGCTGGATCTGGGCATCCCGGCCCGGGTGTTCAACGAGGCCCGTAAGCCGGACGGGACTCCTCTGTACTCCGTCGTCACCTTCTCCCTCGGCGGCCGGCCGGTGCGCACGCACGAGGACTACCGGATCGTCGTCGACCACGACGAGTCGGTGCTGGAGAGCGCGGACACCGTCGTCCTCGCCACTCAGGAGCCCGGCGAGGACCTGCTCGCGACCGGCGCGCTTCCCGGGGAACTCGCCGCGGCGCTGGACCGGATCGGGCCGCGGACCCGCATCGTCAGCCTGTGCACCTCGGCCTTCCTGCTCGCGGCGGCCGGTCTGCTGGACGGCGTCCGGGCCACCACACACTGGACGCTGTGCGACGAACTGGCGCGGCTGTTCCCCGACATCGAGGTCGATCCGGACGTGCTGTTCGTCGACAACGGACGCATCCTGACGTCCGCCGGCGGAGCCGCCGGCATCGACCTGTGCCTGCACCTGGTCCGTCTGGACCACGGAGCGGCGGTGGCCTCGGCCGCCGCGCGGCGCTGCGTGGTGGCGCCATGGCGCGAGGGCGGCCAGGCGCAGTTCATCGAGCACCCGGTACCGCAGGACACCGACCGCTCCACCTCGGCGACCCGCCAGTGGGCGCTGGACCGGCTGGCCCAGCCGATCACACTGGAGGACATGGCCCGGCACGCGCACATGAGCGTGCGCACCTTCACCCGGCGCTTCCGCAGCGAGGTGGGCAGCAGCCCACTGAAGTGGCTGGCACACCGACGGCTGGCGCACGCGCGCCTGCTGCTGGAATCCACCGACCTGACCGTCGCACGGATCGCCACCGCCTCCGGCTTCGGCGACCCCGTCGCCCTGCGCAAGCACTTCCACACGCACCTGGGCCTGTCACCACTGGCCTACCGTCGCGCCCACAACGCACCGGAGCTTATGACGGCACAGTGACCACCCAGCCGGGCCATGGCCGCGACAACACCCCACCAATCGCCCGGCGCATCAAGTGACCCACGCAGAGGAAGGCGCGAGACTCGTGGCGCTCACCCGGCGGATCCGGTGCTGGACGTTGGCCATGGCGGCCACTCACCCGTCTCTAGCCACGGTGCCGCGGTGGCGGACAACAGGCTTCGCTGATCCTGGGCGAGCTGGACAAAAACCAGGACAACGGCCGCTGAGGACAACGACGAAGCGCCCTGCTGGTGACCGGCGGGGCCCTTCGTTTTGCCTGTTCAGGCGGCTGCGGAGGATACGAGATTCGAACTCGTGAGGGGTTGCCCCCAACACGCTTTCCACATGTTCGTCTGGGGGTTCTGGGCCGTACGGCAACGTCCTGACCTGCGGTGCAGCTGGTCCCGGCGGGGGTCCTGAACGGTGCTGTACGCCGGTGAATGCAACCAGAACTGCAACCACGGAAGTGGAGCAGCGTGAGTGTGTCCAGCTTCTGCTCGTGGTTCCTGGTCAGCGGGGGAATCGCCTCCTTACTCACCGTTCTGCGACCAGGCCGCGGTGAGCGCGGTACGCTGACCGGACCGGCTGCGGGAAACAAAGAGCACGTGGTGCGCATACCGCAGTATGCTTGCCGCTATGGCTGACACCACACGCATCACGGTGACACTCCCCACCGAGCAGGTGGCGGAGCTGAAGAAGATCACGGACAACATTTCCGGCTACGTGGCCGAAGCGGTCGCCAGACAGATCCGGCACCAGCTTCTGGGGGCCGACCTGCGCAGCCACACAGACGAGCACGGGGCCTTCAGTGAGGAAGAGCTGGCCGAGGCGCGGGCGCGGATCTTCGGTACCACGCCGGCCGCCGGCGGCGCGAGCGCCGCGTGAGCGGGCATATTGAGACTGTCGTCCTGGACGGTGAGGGACTGTCGGCCTGGGTGGCGCAGGACCGGAAGGTTCTGGCGATGTTCCAGGTGTTCCACGACATGGGAGCGGACCTTGTCGTCGGCGCCAACACCATCGTGGAGGTGAGCCACGCCAGGGTGAACCTGCCCCGACTGCAATGGGCGCTCTCCCGGGTCAAGGTGGAGCCGGTCACGGAGGCGGCGGCCAAGGCGGCGGTACAACTGCTCAAGGGCGCCGGTCTGCATGGACACAAGTACGCGATCGACGCCACCGTTGCCGAAGTGGCCTTGCGTCAGCCTGGCCCGGTCGCCATCCTCACGTCGGATGTCGATGACATGACCCGGCTGTGCGGCAGCAAGGTCCGGATGATCAGGCTATGACTGCGACATCAACACCGTTGCGTTTACCTCCGTGAGCGGTTCGCGAGTCCGTGTTCGAAGAACGTGACGGTGGTGCGGACGGTGTAGTTCTGGCTGGTCGTGGGGTGTTGTCCGGCGTTCGGTCCGTACTTGCTGGTGGGGTTCTTGCGAGTGCGGGGCTTGATGCGGTGCCGGCGGCGGGTGGGGTGTAGGGCGTCGAGGACGGCCCGGCCGATGGTGCCGGTGAGATCGGTGGGTCCGGCCGGGGACAGGATCCCGGTCGCGCTGACGACTGTGTCGGCGGCAGAGCTGAGCAGGACGGTGAAGCTGATGCGGTCCATGTCCAGGCCGGGCCGGGTGCAGGCGGTGTCGGCAGCGGCGCGGATGAGTGCCTGGTAGGTGGTGAGCAGGGCGTAGACCTCCTGGTCGATGCCCTCGAGGCTGCGCGAGCGCAGGAGCCGGCCGTCGAGCATCGTGGCCTTGATCGAGAAATACGTCGTCTCGCTCTGCCACCGCTCGTGATAGAGAGTGATCAACTCGGTGGCGGGTTAGCGAGCGGAGTCCAGGAGGCTGGTGAGCAGGCGCCACTGTTCGCGACGCACAGTGCCGTCGGCCAGGGTGACGGTGACGTCGGCCTCGATGACGCGGACGGTCAGCAGGGCAGGCAGGACGCCGTAGCCGATCCGGGCCAGGTAGGAGCCGTCCGGCAGGTGCCCGGCGGGGGTGGGCACCCGACGCGCGGAGGAACGCACCAGGAACTGCGCGCCGGTGGCCTGGACATCTGCTGCGAACTCGTTCGCGTCGAAACCGGCATCGGCCAGCAGGAGCATCGTGCGGTCCAGCGCACTCAACAGGCGCCCGGCATACGTCAGTTCGCCGTCACTCTCAGGGCCGAACGCGGCGGCCAGGACGGCACGGGTGCCGCACTCGACCAGCACCACGAGCCTCAGCAGCGGGTAGCCGAATTCCAGACGGTCACCGGCACGTTTCAGGTAGCGCCAGGTGATCGCCGGTTCGTCGGGCGTGTGCAACAGGGTCCCGTCGACGGCTGCTGTCCGCAAACCCCGCCAGAAGGCGCCGGCCTGGCTGCGGTGAGCGACGGGCCCAGCGAGGGTCTCGAACAGGCACCGCAGCGGCGTGACCCCTATCCGCCGCCGGGCCCGGGACAGCGATGAGACCGCCGGCCGCACCAGAGCCAGTCCCTCCAGGCCCGCCACCAGCCTGCCCCACACGGTGCGGTACGAGTCATGCTCGAACAGGCCCAAAGCGAGGACGAAATACACCACCACCCGCGAGGGCAGCAGCCTCAGCCGTCTCTCCCGCGTCCCGGTCTCCTCCAGCACCGCGTCCACCAGGGCGAAGTCCATCAAGATCCAAACGCAACGGTGTTGGCGAGGCCGGCTATTCGTGATCTTCGGTGTGCAGGACCGCCACTCCCTTGCGTCCGAGTCGTTTCTTCAGTGCGAGGTTCTCCGCGTAGAGGTTCGCCGTCACCGTGGCGAGGGCGTCGAGCTTTCCCTGTTTCTCGGCGGCTTGCGCCTTCGCCTCGCGCAGCTGCTTGCGGAGCTCGGCGATCGTCTCGTCACGCTGAACCTCGCCGGGTGTGCGCAGCACGGGGCGGGCGACCTGCGCGTCCCACTCGGCGAGGATGTCTTCGGCGCGGTGCACCGTTGCGTGGCTGACCTGTGCTTCGCGGGCGAGGTTCTCCTTGGTGAGCGCGCCGTTAGTGTGCAGGGGCTTGCCGGCCAGCAGCCGGGCCATAGCCGCTCTCAGTTTCTCGGCGGACGCTGCGGATACCGGCATCAGGCGGTGCCTTCCTCTTCGAGCGCGCGGGTGATGCGCTGGACGTCGGCGAGACGGATGAAGACCGCCTCGCGGTTCGGGGGCGACAACCGCGGGTCCTTGGACAATGCGGTCAGGTCGTCCTCTTCCGCGGCCCAGTACGGGGCGTGGGCACGGGTGATGGTCGAGTCGCGGCAGCGGGCCGGCTGGCAGGCGCCGATCAGCGGGGCCAGCCCGCGCTGGTCCTCAGGGAGCTCGTCCTGGCACTCGGCCTGCGGGGCGTCGAACATGCAGTGGTTGACGGTGCCCAGGTGGAGGTTGGGGAACTCGTCGGCGAGCAGGGCTTCTTCGACCCGTTCGTCGGCGATCTGCGCCCGTAGCTGTGGATCGTTGTCGATGGTGGCGATGACCTTGTCGAGGCCGTCGTGGAGCCGGGCGGCGCCAGGGCCGACCGCGACGCGCTCACCCTGGCGGCGGCCACGCAACAGATCCACGAGTTTCCGGGCGGCGGCCTGCTGCAGTTCGGTGTCGAACTCCTTGGCCCAGCTCGAGTCCATCTGTGCGTACGCCTGGGTGGTGCGGTTGGCGAACGCCCGGCGCGCGGCGTGCTTGAGCTGGAGGCCGAGCGCGATCTCCGAGTCGGGTTCACGTCCGGCGAGCTGCGACATGGTCTTGCGGAACATGTGCGAGCGGACGTGCGAGGGCGGAATCTTGGCCAGGCCACGCTGGTGGGCGATGGTGTTGACGCCGTTGATGAAGAAGTCGATCTCGGCCTCGGATTGGATTTCGGGCTCGGTGTGGTTCTGCTTTCCGGTGGGCGGCGCCAGCGCCACGAACAGGTGCGTGGAGTGCCAGGACAGCTCCTCGAGGACCGTGAGAGCCTCAGCGACCGGCTCGATGACCCACCAGTGCAATTCCGGGCGCGCCGGGTCCATCTTGGTCTTGCGGGAGACGATGGCCGGGGAGCCGAAGTAGGTACGTACCACAGACCTTGGTGTCCTTGCGGTGCGGCGAGGCGTACGGGTTGCGGCAGTTGACCAGGCCCATGTCCAACTCCCCCGACCGCATGGCCCTGGCCTGCCCGGTGTCCAGCCCGAGGTCTTCGGCGACCTCGGGCTCCTCCAGATGCTTCTCGGCCTCCTCGGTGACGAGCACCGGGCGCGCGGCCGTACTCATGCGCTCGAAGACCCACTTCTGGGCCCGGTTGATCGCCCGGCCGGCCAGGATGTGCGCGGTCGTGCCGTGCGCGTAGTGCATGCGGTACACCTCGACGTGGTGGTCATCTCCCGCCAGATCACTCACCGTGCCGCCGAGCGCGACCGCACGTACGACCTTGGTCGTCTTACGCAGTCGCCGGATCTCGAAAGGCCTGGAGATGTCCAGGGGTTTCCCTGCGGCGTCGCGCTGCTGGGCGATCCAGCTGCCGAAGCGTCGTTCGCGGTTCTTGAACTGGGCGACTTCCGCGTCTAGAACACCCCTGTGGCGTCGTTCCACCGCCAGGAACAGCCAGGGCTCGGCATCGGGGAAGACCTTCCGGGACAGCTCGGTGGCTGCAAGGAGCCGGCGCAGCAGGCCCGGCACGCCCCAGGCTCCGTCCCCGGCGAACTCCGTCGCCGTCTCCTCCTCCGGGCCGGGGTCGGGGTGCAGGTCTGCGCGGACCCGGTGGGCACGGCTTTTACGCTGGACCAGGCGCACGCCGCCGTCGGTGAACTCGATGTCGGGCAGCTTCAGGCCGTGGAGTTCTTCCGGGCTCGTATCGCTCATGCCCAGCAGCAAAAGCACCCGGAACGCCTGGAGGTCCATCTCGGTCGGGAACAGCAGCGCGCTCAGTTCGGCAACGAGATAGCGGAAACCTCGTTTGAGGAGGGTGCCGTCGGGCCCGGTCGGCAGCAGCGCCTTCACCGGCTCCGGCCAGCTCAGCACGTTCTGAGGGAACTGCGGCTCGAGCACCTCCACGATCAGCAGCCCAGGGCGGGTCGCCGCCCACACAAGGTTCTCCGGCACGTGCCACCCGCCCTCGCGGGGATCGACACCGCGGGCCAGCAATGCCCGGCCCCGGGCGAGACGCGCCTCGAGAGCCCGGACGGCACCACGAGCCGCGTCCCGCAGAGCGATCCGCTCGGCGTTGGAGAACTCGTCCAGCGGCTCGCTCCTCTGCGGCGGGTAGGCGGGCGGGGCCTGGGCACGCAGTCTCAGCGCCTGCGGTATGCCCGTGTCCTTCAGCGCGCGCTGCTCGATCAGCGTCAGCAGGCTGTTGGTCTTCACATGAGGGGAGTTGGAGCGCAGTCCGTGCTGTTGCCGCAGGTCTTCCTCCCACGCGTGGATGACCTCGACAAAATCCACTTCGTGGCCGTCCAGGCGGACGTCCGCCGGGTCCATGCCGAGAGTGGGCAGATGCCTGTCGACGAACTTGGCGAAGCTACGCACCGCCTGGGCCAGATCGACGCCACCATCGGTCCGCGCCATCGCGCGGGTGTACGTGATCCACTCGTCGGCCAGCTGCGCCGCCAGGGTTCTGCACCGGTACTTCGCCGGATCCACGGTGCGCCTGGCCTTCACGCCCCGGCGTGTCCAGGTCAGGGTTCGGATCCCGATGTGGTCCGGCTCCCGGGCGGGCGTCGGCTCCGGGGCGCTGCTGCGCACGCGCTGCTTGCGCTCGCCGCGGCGGGGCATCAGGCTGCCCTCTGTTCGGCGATCGCGGCTGCGTAGTCAGCGTACGTGGCGTCCCGGTTGTTCCACTCCGCGATCGCCTTCGCGACCAGCGCGTTGGTGTCGCGCATGTACCGCAGGTACCGCAAAGTCGAGCTTGGGCTCCGGTGGCCCAACAGGGCCTGCAGGATCAGCAGGGGATTTCGCGAGATGTGGTCCGTCAGGTAGCCAGTGTGCCCGCCGGCCAGGTACTCCTCGGCTTCCTCCTGGAGGATCAGCTTGGTCAGCAACCGCAGTATATAGACGGCAAAGGTGTGCCGAGTGTCGTGGATCCGAACCTCGCGCGGCATGACGAAGCCGACCTTGCACTCCTCGCTCAGCCGCAGCGCGCGCAGGTGCGCCTCGTCGAATATCTGCTCCCACCGCTGCCTGGTCGGCATCCTGCCGCCGCGGCCGACGAACAGAGCCATCGGTTCAAGTCCGTGATCACCCTCGATGACGGCGAGGCGGCGCCTGTCGGCGTTCATGCTCTCGACGCGGAAGGTACGGCTCCGACCATCGAGCTTTCCGCGCAGCTTCATCCGCCGAAGGTCGATGTCGTCGACGATGAACAGCTCCTCGCGGCGCCGCCACAGCGCCTTCGCCGCGGCCCGGACCTGCGCAGCCCTCTCGGTGCGCCGGTACATGTCCAGCTCCCGCAGCGTCGCATCCTGGACGGTCACCGTGCGGGGCAACCCGTACTTCGCGATCGCCTGCAGCGCCACCTCCGCCGGGGAACCATCCCGGCGCGGCGGCCCAACCTCGATGTCCAGCAGACAGCTGAACTCCTGCAACCGCATCCCCGTCGTGATCGCCAGCTCCGGTGCCGCGCTGTTGCGCAGCGGGGAGTGCCCCCGAAACGCACGGTCCACGCGGCCGTCGGGCAGACAGCCGCGCAGCCCCACCTGCTTGAGGAAGTTCCACTGCCGCCAGGTCAGATGACGCACGTCCAGCTGAGTGGTCGCACCCCAGGACAGCACGTCGCGGCCGTTGCGGCGGCGGAAGTACGGGCGCTTGTCGATCAGCTTCTGGTCTTCGGCCCACCCGTAGAAGCCGTTGATCATGGCGCGGCGCCGCTTCCATGTCGCCGGTGCATCGGGCGACTCGCGGTGCTCGGTGCAGTCCTCCCGGTACGCCACGAGGTCTTCCTCGATCACCGACAACAGGTCGACCGGCGGGTCAAGCTCGTTCTCCAGGTACTCGGTCAAGTCGAGAGCGTCGTACGTGTAGTCCTGCAGCGACTTCGCCTTCAAGGTCTTCGCCATCTCAAGGAAGAACGAGACCAGTGGCTCCGCCGGGCGCATCTGTGAGTCGAAGAAGAATGGAGTGCCCTCCTTCAGCGCACCCGGCCGAGACACGTACGCCATCGCGTCGAGGTCGACGCCGGGAGGCGCCTCGTAAAGGCGGCGCACCTTGCTGCGTGAGACAAAGAAGTAGTCCACCCAGTACCACCATGCTCATGAGACATCCAGGGACCAGGAAGCTAACAGCCGCACCTGGGGCCTCATGTCACTCATGAATCGCTACTGAGACATCTGGACTTCCTTTGCATAATCGGGCCCGTGGTCGTCACCCGGGCGCGGGTGGGCGCGCTCAACGAAGGGGCCGGCCCGGACGGCGATGTCCTGGCAGCGGCCGGGGGTCCAGGACTCCGGGTCGCGCAGGGCGGCGAGCATCGCGCGGTAGGCGTCGACGGCGGGCCGTCTGGGCCACGCAGGCGGCTGATGACGGCGCTGAGGACGTCGGCGAGTTCCGGGCTGACCAAGAGGAGTCGTTCGGTGTCGGTCTTGGACGGGGCGATCTGCAGCAGCGGTACGACTTCGCCGCTGGACGGAAGCCGGCTCCTCGTCCCGCACAACATGCCGTCGGCCCGAGGGACACCCCGCATCAGCTCCGTAAACAGCGACCAATCCGCGCATTTCAATCGGTGGCCAGGGCGCCCAGGAGAGCTGGACGGCCACACCTGGCGGGCCACTGAAAGCAGCCCCTATTCAGCCACATCCGACCCTCCCGGGCCAACCAACAACTTACGGAGCCCTGTTGCAGGGCCATGAAAGAGGAGACGGGGGCGAAGCGTGCGGTAGGTAGCGAGAAGCAGTCACTTGACGCAAGCCAGACCTGGGCCCCTACGGAAACATGATCGGTAGATGCTGTTGACAGATCAACCAAACAGGCAGATCGTTGATGCATCAACCACTGCGGGGCGCGCCAAGAGCACCGCGCCAGGGAGGGGAACCTTCCGTGTCCAAGGAGGCAGAAACCATGACGGACACCGACAAGAACAAGCAGCTGTCGGCCGCGATCACCGGCGCCGGCAGCGGTCTGGGACGGGAAGTCGCCCTCAAGCTGGCCGCCAAGGGCTACCGGGTCTTCGGAACCGCCCTGTCGACGGACGACGTCACCGACCTGGACAAGGCCACCGGCGGCGCAGCCATCCTCTCCGTCGTCGACATCACCGACGAGGACGCGGTGGGCGCATGGGCGGACAAGGTCACCGAGGAGCTCGGCCGGAACGGTCTGGACCTGCTCATCAGCAACGCCGGCATTCTCACCCCCGGCCCCCTCGAGGTCCTCCCGCTCGCCGAGGTCAAGCACGAGTTCGACGTCAACGTCTTCGGCGGCCTGTCCGTCATCAACGCCTTCCTGCCCGCCCTGCGGGCCGCGCGCGGGCGCATCGTTTTCATCGGGGCGATGACCGGCCGCTTCCCCCTCCCCTTCAACGGCCCCTCCAGCGCCTCGAAGGCGACCCTCGAGGCGATCGCGGACATCTACCGCGCCGAACTGAAGCCGTTCGGAGTCGACGTCGTCATGGCCCAGGCCGGCAACATGCGCACGGGCGGCCCGGCCAAGACCGCCGCCGCGCTCCAGCGGGTCGCCGACGCGATGACCGACGAGCAGCGTGCCCTCTATGGCGAGGCGTTCGGCATGTTCACCGACGCCCTCAACTCCATGCAGAGCAGCGGGCTGAGCGCGGAGGCATCGGCCGACCGGGTCATCGAGTTGGCCGAGCAGATGCCCGCCCCCATCCGAGGCGCCGTCGGCGAGGACGCCGAGGAGATCCTGCGCCTGGTACGTGAGAAGTCCGACGCCGAACTCGACACCCTGCGCCTTCAGCTCGTCGGCCTCGGCGACAACTGATCAGTTCCACCCGTACAACCAGGACCACCCGTACAACCAGGACCACCCCATGTTCAGCGAAGCCATCCACCGACTCACCCACCGCAAGTCCACGGAAGAAACCATGAACACCACCCAGCCCACCAGCCTTGACGGCTTCCACACCACCGCGACCGCCCAACGGGCCGACGAACTCGCCCGTTCCTTCGTCACCGCCGTCAACGCGCAGGACTACGCCGCCCTCGACGACATCCTGGCCCGGGGCTTCCTGTCGTACTCGGTCGACGGCGTGCGCAGCCGCACCGCCACGAAGAAGTACTACGCGGCCCTCCACGCCTCCTTCTCGCACCTGCACTTCGAGGTCCACGACAACGTCGGCGTCCTCGTCGAGAACGACCTGATCGCGCTGCGCACCATCGTCACCGGCAACCACACCGGCGCATACGCAGGAGTGGCGGCGACCGGCAAGCCCATTCAGACGTCGGTGTCGCACATCTTCCGTTTCCGCGACGACCGCCTGGTCGAGCACTGGCAGGTCATGGACACGTACCGGATCCTGGTCAGGATCGGCCACCTGCCCGGCGTGGCCGCGCAGTTCCAGCAGCTGCTCGGCGTGCCGGAATCCCCGGAAGGCATCTTCGTCGAGAAGCCGGGAACCGAGTTCGGCGCGCCCCGCAAGGGCCGCGCTGCCACTCGTGAGGAGTCGCGAGCCACAGGACGGCGCCTGTACGACGGTGCCATCACCACCGGCGTAGCCGAGGACGTTGACGCACTGGCCGAGGACTACATCCAGAACACCGGCTGGACCCCGGACGGCCGCCAGTTCTTCGGCAACGCCTGGGCGATCGGGCGCGGGGCGATGCCGGACGGGCTCGCGGTACAGACCTTCGTCGTGGCCGAGAACGACCGGGTCGCCTCGATCAGCGTCTGGGACGGCACCATCACCGCCAGCGGCACACCAGTGGACTTCGCGTCCGCAGACTTCCTGCGGATCGAGGACGGGGTCGCGGCCGAGCACTGGGACACCGTGGACTACGTCCGCCTCTACCAGTCCTTCGGACTGCTGCCCGAAAACGTCTGACCGGGACTGACAGCTGCTTCCGTCCGGCGCCCCCACTCCCGGCACACCGGGCGGCAGTCTCCGGTGAGGACCGATGCCGTCAACGCCTTCCACAGCTCGCCCTGCGCCGAACTGAACGAGCCGGCGCGAGCAGGACCAGCACGCCCCACGGCTGGCGACACAGTCAAGGAGCGTACGACGGCTCGCAAGTCGCCCCTTGCCGCCCGGATTTAGTTGAACAATCAATTTACAAGGTTGATGCGTCACCGGTTGCACGAGGCGTGCAGCGATCCCGCCCGATCGCCCCGAGCGCCGACGCGTGTCCACGTCATGAACAGCACAGCAATTCAGTAGGAGGATCTGATGTCCACAGCAATCATCGGGGTCGGCGCCATCGGCGGCACGCTCGCCCGGCTCCTGGTCGACGGCGGGCAGCGAGTCGTACTCGCCTCCCACGACCAGTCACAGGCCGCCTCCCTGGCGGACAAGCTGGGAGAGCGGGCTGTCGCCGCGTCCGTGAAAAATGCCATCGCTCAGGCCGACGTCATCGTTCTCGCGGTGCGGTTCGATGTCCTCAAGGAGCTGATCGCGGACTACGCGGACCTCCTGTCCGGCAAAGTCGTCGTGGACCCCTCCAATGCGCTTGAAGTCGACGACAAGGGGAATTTCACTCCTTTGCTGCCCCAAGGGCAGTCCGCAGGTTCGGTCATTGCCGGACTGCTTCCTGCAAACGTCCACTACGTCAAGGCGTTCGGCACTCTCCCGGCCGAACTGCTGGCCTCCGGAGCCAACCGAACGCCACAGCGGGCGGTCCTTTTTTACGCGACGGACGACGAGCAAGCTGCCGCGGCGGCCGAGCGTCTCATCACCGCGGCGGGGTTCGATCCGGTGAAGGCCGGCGGTGTGCGCGATGCCGGACGGGTGGAGGTGTTCGGTGACCTCCATCCCTTCGGCGGCCTGGACGGACGGCTGGTGACGACGGAGGAAGCCCACTCCGCCATCGCCGCCTCGAAGTAGTACGACGAGGCGCATCCCGGAGGAGAGGCCGGGCGCACGGATTGCGCTGCTCACATTGCCCCTCACACCTTCTTGCCGCGCACAGGGCCGGTGTGCGGCAAGAAGGCCGGGACGGGATTCCGGGAAGCCGACCCGAAGCCGCAACAGCCAGGGCTCCGAGGCGCGCCCGGAGGAGTGAGCGGGGACAGCCGCCAGGAGTGCGGGTCATCGAGTCGTGGGGTTGGTCGTCCTCCGCGATGTCACTGAGCTGATCCACCTACCCCGACAGCGCCGCTCGACAGGTGCATCGCTCTTCGGGATTCCCACCGCAATGACACGACGACCGGCTGTTTCCGGCTCATTTGATTGCCAAGTGTTTTCTGTCGAAGGAGGAAAGGTTCATGGGATTCGACCTCGACGGCAAGGTCGCCGTCGTCTCGGGAGGGACAACCGGTATGGGCGAGGCCGCCGTTCGCGCGTTCGCCAGGGCCGGTGCGAAGGTGGTCCTGGCGGACCGGGACGGGGACGCCGGGCGGGAGATCGTGAAGTCGCTGGGTGGCGACCATGTCGCCGTCTTCGTCGCAGCCGACACTGCCGACCCGGACGGTGCCCGTTCGATCGTGGAGACGGCGCTCAACCACTTCGGCCGTTTGGACATCGCGTTCAACAACACGGACGTCCGGCCCGCACCGGCCGCCCTGGCCGACCAGACGGCCCAGGAGTTCGCAGACGTGCTCTCCGTCAACCTGCGCGGGTTGTTCAACTCGATGCGTGCGCAGATCCCTGCCATGCTGGCGTCCGATGGCGGCGGGTCGATCATCAACACCTCGTCGGTAATGGGCACGCTCGCTGCCGCGAACGAGTCCGCCTACGTCACGTCGAACCACGCGGTCATCGGGCTGACGCGGGGAGCGGCCTCCGACTACGCGGCACAGGGCGTCCGCGTGAACGCGATCCTGCCCGGGAGCGTCAGCGCGGCCGGCGCGCAGCGGTCCACGGAAGGCGCCCCGCACTCCGGCGGACAGGCAGGTGAGGCCAGCCCGGCAGGCCGCGCAGCAGAACCAGGCGAGGTGGCCGACGTCGTGGTCTGGTTGGCCTCGGAACAGTCCTCGTATGTGACCGGAGCGGCGATCGCGGTGGACGGCGGCGTCACCGCCACCCTCTGAGCGCCCTTCGCGGACAGCTGTGAACAATTTGGGAGGAGTTAAGTCATGAAGTTCGATTTCACCGACAAGGTCGTCCTGGTCACCGGTGCGGCATCGGGGCTGGGCCGCAGCACCGCCAAGGCATTTGCCAACAGTGGAGCCAAGGTGGTCGTCTCGGACATCGATGCGGAGGCCGGCCGTGCGACGGTAAGCGAGATGGGAGGTGACGCGCTCTTTGTGCATGCCGACGTTGCCGACCCCGAGGCCATGCACAAGGTCGTCGACATGGCTGTCGAGCGCTTCGGTCGGCTGGACATCGCCTACAACAACGCAGGTGTCGAGCTGACGCCGAACCCGCTCGCCGAGCAGTCGCTGGAGGAGTTCGACCGTGTGATCGCCGTCAACGTCCTCGGTGTGTTCCATTCCATGCATGCCGAGGTCCCCGCCATGCTCGCCTCCGGCGGCGGTGTCATCATCAACGCCGGATCCGGGCTGGGGCTGCGCGGAATTCCCATGCAGTCGCCGTACGTGGCCTCCAAGCACGCGGTACTGGGCATGACCAAGGCCGCGGCACTCGATTACGCGGCCCGGGGTATCCGCATAAACTCCGTCGCGATCGGAGTGATCGACTCCCCCCTGTACGAGACGGCTGTGGCGACGACCCCTGGCTACAAGGAGCGCATCTGGTCCCGTCAGCCCAACGGCAGGATCGGGACCATGGACGAGGTGGCCGACACGGTGATGTGGCTGGCGTCCGACGCGTCCTCCTACATCGTGGGAGCATCGATCGTCCTGGACGGAGGACAGGCGGTGACATGACGACTTGGCCCAGGCTATTCAGCGGAATTGGGTGAGTTGACGCCCTGACAGCAGAAAGGTGTCGCTGACCTGCGAGGAGACGAGTGTCCAGGTCGTTTTCGGTGCAGGAGTCAGGACACCTTTCTGGTGAGCGTGCGTACAGGGTGGGGCCGTGGGCTGTGTGTGTCGGCCGACGGGAAGGGGCTGGTCGGGCATGCGGGGGCGGTGCTGCTGCGTCGGCTGGCGGACCGGGTGGGACTGACGCGAGGGCTCGCCGGGGTGCTCCCGTCGAGTACGACGGCCGGGTGGCGGGAGCGGGCAAAGGTGCTCGTCCAGCTCGCCGTGGCGATCGTGCTCGGGGCGCGGGTGGGGGCGTCCGGCACGTCGGCGGGCCGGTTCTTGGCGAGTTCCTGGCGCAGGACGGGCACAACCTCTTCGCCGAGCATGTCGATCTGCTCCAGCACGGTCTTCAGGGGGACCCCGACCCCGTCCACATTGAACAGCCGGCGCTGGTAGTCGCCGAAGTGCTCGCGGAAGGTGAGCGTCCTCTCGATGACCTCCTGCGGGGAGCCGGCCGTCAGCGGGGTCTGCTCCATGTACTCCTCCAAGGAGGGGCCGCCGCCCATCTGCGGGGAGTGGTCGAAGAACGGGCGGAACTCGCGTAGGGCGTCCTGTGAGTTGCGGCGCATGAGGACATGCCCGCCGAGGCCGACGATGGCCTGCTCCGCGGTGCCGTGCCCGTAGTGCGCGTACCGCTCCCGGTACAGGCTGATCAGGCGCTGGAAGTGCTCCTTCGGCCAGAAGATGTTGTTCGCGAAGAAGCCGTCGCCGTAGTAGGCGGCCTGCTCGGCGATCTCCGGGGAGCGGATGGAGCCGTGCCAGACGAACGGCGGTACGCCTGGCGAAATGAGCGGTTGTTACCTTGGCATGACAGGCAGTCAGCCCGTGTTGCGCCTACATCCGATGGATCGGGGTGGGTATGGGGCAGCGGAGGCCGGGGAGGTCGAGGACGGGCTGTGGCAGCATCCGGGAGACCCGGACGCTGCCGTCCGGCCCGGCGGTCATGCTGCCTCGATGCCGAGTTCGACCATCAGACCACGGATGCGCTGCTCTATCTCGTCGCGGATCGGGCGGACGGCCTCGACGCCCTGCCCGGCCGGGTCCTCCAAATTCCAGTCCAGGTAGCGCTTGCCGGGGAAGTACGGGCAGGCATCGCCGCAGCCCATGGTGATCACCACGTCGGAGGTCTGCACTGCCTCGGTGGTCAGCATCTTCGGGGTCTCGGCGGAGATGTCGATGCCGACCTCCCGCAGTGCCTCGACGGCTGCGGGGTTCACGGTGCCGGCGGGGGCGGAGCCAGCCGAGCGGACCTGGACGCGGTCGCCGCCGAGGTGGGTGAGGAAGGCGGCGGCCATCTGGGACCGGCCGGCGTTGTGTACGCAGACGAACAGCACGGACGGGACTGCGGGAGTGCTCACGGCAGGGGGCTTCCTTGATCGAGACGAGAGATGCGGGGAGGGTCCGTCAGCGGCCGGAGGCGGCGAGGTGGTGCTCGCCGTGCGGGACGACGACGTCCTCGCCGGATGGCGTGGGTCGGCCGAACAGCATGGCGACCAGGGTGATGCCGACGGCCAAGCCGACGAGTTGGGCGGCGATGAACGGCAGCACCGAGCCGGGGGTGACGCCGGCGAAGGTGTCGGTGAAGGTCCGGCCGATGGTCACTGCCGGGTTGGCGAAGCTGGTCGAGGACGTGAACCAGTACGCGGCGCCGATGTAGGAGGCGACCGCGACCGGGGCGAAGTGCGCGCGGCCGGTGCGGGCCAGGCCGAAGATCAGCAGGATCAGTCCGGCGGTCGCCACGACCTCGCCCAGCAACAGGTGCGGGGCCGAGCGGTCGTGCGTGGACCAGCGCACCAGCGGCTCGGCGAACATCGCGTCCGCGAGTACCGCGCCGCCGATCGCTCCGGCGACCTGCGCGGGCAGGTAGGCCGCGACCTCGCGCAGGGTCGGGCCCTCGCCACCACGGCGGCCGGTCCACCAGGCCGCCAGGGTGACGGCGGGGTTGAAGTGGGCGCCGGAGACTGGGCCGAGCAGGGCGATCAGTACGCCGAGGCCGAAGACGGTGGCCAGTGAGTTGGCCAGCAGCTGCACGCCGACGTCCTGGGAGAGCTTGGTCGCCTGGATGCCGGAGCCGACCACGACCGCGACCAGCGCTCCCGTCCCGACGAACTCGACAGCGGTCCGGCGGCTGAGGGGGGCGAGTTCGGTCATCTCGAAGCCCCCACGCCCGCCGGGACAGCCCCGGCAGGAGCCTCCAGCAGAGCCGAGAGCTTGGCCAGGGCGGCAGGCAGGACCCAGTAGTAGACCCAGGTCCCGCGCCGCTCGGAGCCGACCAGGCCGGCCTCTCGGAGAACCTTCAGATGGTGGGAGATGGTCGGCTGGGAGACATCGAACGGGCCGGTCAGGTCGCAGACGCATGCCTCACCGCCCTCGTGGGAGGCGATCAGCGACAGCAGCCGCAGCCGCACCGGGTCCGAGAGGGCCTTGAACATCTTCGCGAGATCGGCGGCGGCCTCTTCACCCAGCGACTCGCGGACCATCGGCGAACAGCACGCCGTCTGGTCGATCACCTGCAGTTCCAGCTTCGACATGCATCTATGTTGACATCCATCTATCCGGGGAGCAACCTTGGCTATATCGGCAGACGTCGATATAGGACCCATTGAGGAGACTCCCATGTCCCGTGTTCAGCTCGCCCTTCGCGTCTCGGACCTTGAAGGGTCGATCGCGTTCTACTCGAAGCTGTTCGGCGCCGAGCCGGCCAAGCTCCGCCCCGGCTACGCGAACTTCGCCATCGCCGAGCCGCCGCTCAAGCTCGTCCTGATCGAGGGCGTTGCCGGCGAGGACACCCGCCTGGACCACCTCGGCGTCGAGGTCGAGTCCACCGAGCAGGTCGCCGCTGCGACCGACCGGCTGAGGGAGGCCGGGCTCGCCACGTTCGAGGAGAACGACACCTCCTGCTGCTATGCCCTCCAGGACAAGGTCTGGGTGCACGGGCCGGGCAAGGAGCCCTGGGAGGTCTACGTGGTCAAGGCCGACGCCGGCCAGCTCGGCAAGAGCGCCGTCTCCGGCGGCGACGCTTGCTGCAGCTCCAATGCACAGGAGGCCGAGCTCGCCCCGGCCGCCGCCGGATGCGCCTGCGGCTGAACCGCCCCCTCCAGAGCGACCTTGGGCTCTTCAGCCATTGGCCCGACTTCCCTGACGTGGTCCGTCAGGCGGGTGATTGGCACGGGCGGCGATCTGAGGGAAGGCCGGCAGTGCGAGGTGGACCACCGACGACCGGCGCTCCTGCTGTGCAGCGAGTTGCGTGATCTTCTCCTTCGCGGCGGCGAGGCTGACGTTGAGGCAGTCAACCTCGCCGAGCCACCCATCGCGCTCAGCCTCACGAATCCGGTCGGTGAGGTTGTCGCGGATCTCCTCAAGGCGCGGAAGCTCGCTCGGCGAGACCAGGAGAACGGGGCACCGCGCGTAAGACCGGGGCGTTGCGGATCCCCCCACCACTCGCAACACCCCGGCCGGTCAGGCGCCGTTTCTCTCCTGCGACCTGCTCCGCCGGACATGCCCAGGGCCTGCGGCTCAGCCGACCGTCCACTTCTGGTTGGCGCCGCCCGAGCAGGTCCAGATCTGCAGCGGGGTGCCGTTGGCCGAGTTGTTGCCCGTCACGTCCAGACACTTGTTCGCCTGCGGGTTCACGATGTCGTTCGCCGAGGAGACGACCCACTTCTGGTTCGGTCCGCCCGTGCAGTCCCACAACTGGACCGTCGAGCCGTCCGCCGTCCCATTGCCGGTGACGTCGAGGCACTTGCCGAGCGCGCGGATCGTCCCGTCCGAACCGACGGTCCACTGCTGGGCGGCGGTGCCGTTGCAGTCGTAGAGCTGTACGGGGGTGCCGTTGGCGGAGTTCGCCGCGGCGACGTCCACGCACTTCCCGGCGAGCCCTCTGATCGCGACGCCGGCAGCCGTGTCACCCGTGGTCACCGACACCGAGTCCACCACCAGTTGCTGCGGGAAGACGGTGGAGCCGTCCGGGTCGCCCGGCCAGTAGCCGCCCACCGCCAGGTTCAGGATCAGGAAGAACGGCTTGTTGAACACCCAGGTCTTCCCGCCCAGGTCGGCTGGTGTGCGCCGCTGGTAGACGGTCCCGTCCACCGACCAGGTGATCGAGTCGGGAGCCCAGTCCACGGCGAAGGTGTGGAAGGCGTCGGCGAAGGCCTGGCCGCCGGGTAGGGAGTAGGCCGCGCCTATGCCGCCCGAGCCGGAGTAGCCCGGGCCGTGGATCGTGCCGTGGACCGTGGAGGGCTCGTAGCCGACGTTCTCCATGACGTCGATCTCGCCCGAGTCCGGCCAGTTGACCGGTGTGCCGAGCATCCAGAACGCGGGCCACATGCCCTGCCCGCGCGGGATCTTCATCCGGGCCTCGACGTGCCCGTACTGCGCGTTGAACTTCCCGGCCGTGTTCAGACGGGCCGATGTGTACTGGCAAGTCCCGTACCAGCACTGGTAGTTGGCCGGGTTCTCCCGGCGGGCCGTGATGACCAGATGACCCTGACCGTCCAGGGCCGCGTTGTTGTTGCCCGCCGTATAGTACTGCCGCTCGTGGTTGTTGACGTTGTCGCCGGTCTCGATCTGCCACTTCGAGGAGTCGACGGCCGCTCCGGCGGGCCCGTCGAAGGTGTCGGAGAACGTCACGGCGGCGGCCCCGACACTCGGGGCGTCTGCCTGTGCCGGGCCGATGGCGGCGGTCGCGACCAGCATGGCGGAGAGGGCGGCGAGGAGACATCTGCGGAGCGATCGTGGCGAGACCACGGCTCTCCCTTCCGGCGCACGAGGGCGCCGAGCGAGGTGGGGGGTGAGTGCGTCGCCTCTTGATTTAAGAAGTGAGATAAGGGGGCGTCAATAGTTCGGCACGGACCAGATGATGAAGGCGTGAGATGCGTCATGCCGTTAAAGCGGCGGAACTCTGGACGAATTCCCTAACGGCAAGGCGCAGTACAAACTCTGCTTCGGTGGCCAGGGCCTGTCCTGCGGATCATGCTCGGGCAGGGCCCGGTAGGTTGCCCGCATGTCTTCTGCACTTGTTGTTGGCTATGACCCGCAAGCGATACCCGGCGTCGACGGGGAGGCTCTTCGCGCGGCTCTCGATGCGGAGCTGGCCCGGTTCGGCGAGCACGGCATCGACGCGGCCATGACGCTGGTCGTGTTCGACGAAACAGCCGAGTCCACCCTCGTCGTGTCGCTGACCAAACACCCATGGGATGTCGTGGTCGTCGGCGGCGGGATCCGCAAGACCGAGCAGTTGCTTCCGCTCTTCGAGCAGATCGTGAACCTGATCCGCCGCCATGCGCCCCAGGCCGCCATTGCGTTCAACACCAGTGGCGGGGACAGCGTCGAGGCGGCACAGCGGTGGCTCTGAATTCCGTCCGTCCGATCACGTCCTGGGCCACAGTCGGATCGCGGCAAAAGTGACAGTGCCGTGGAAGACGTAGGCCCGCTTGTCGTACCTCGTCGCCACCGCCCGGAAGCTTTTCAGGGCATTGATCGTCCGCTCCACTTCGTTCCTGCGCTTGTAGATCGTCTTGTCGAAGCCGGTGGGCCGACCGCCCCGGCTGCCGCGGCGCTTGCGGTTGGCCCGCTGGTTGTTCGGCTCGGGGATGGTGTGCTTGATCTGGCGTCGCCGCAGGTAGCGACGGTTGCGCCGGGAGGGGTACGCCTTGTCACCGCCGAGATGGTCCGGTCGGGTGCGGGGACGTCCGCCACCGAGGCGGCCGACGCGGATACGTTCCACGACGGGGATGAGCTGCGGGGCGTCGCCCCACTGACCAGACCGGATGCTGCCGACGGGATGCGGATGAGGGCATCGTGGTCTCCTGCCTTTCGGCAGGGACCGTTGGCGGCGTGTGGTGCCGCGGGTGGCGGTGGGCCCCTCCACGGTCCGTGTCTTCATCAACCGTACAAGTGCTCTTCGCCGGTCGCCGGTGAGACGCCCGCAGAAGGGACTCCTTGCCGTTCCGCCCCAGGCACGTCGTCGCTTCCGCGAGGTCTGCTCACCTGATGTGCGACGTGGTCCTGTTGACCCATTGAGACAGCGTGAGCTGCCTCGCCGGGGCCGCTCGGTATGGCCTGTGGTGACGGGGTGACGCGTGACCGCAGTCGGGCCGGGTGGCCGCGTGTGTCCGCGCGTTTCGGCCTTTGCCGCAGGCCAGGGCGTCGCGTAGAAGAGACAGGTGTGCGGGCACGGCTGCGAGGCGGTCGTACTCGTCCCGGCATGTGGTGCAGGTTGCCCGGTGAGCCCGCACCGCGCTTGCCTCATCGGGTGCGAGGGTCTTGCGTTCGTTTCCGGCAAGAAGTTCACGGATCGTGCGGCATTCCTCGACGGCCGTCTTCTCGTCGGACTTCGTCAGGCAGTGGGCTTCGGTCATGGCGGAACCTCCGTTCAGGGTTTCACCTTCGCCCAGGAACGGCCCTCAGCACATCGTCCCCACGCAGCGACTTCCGGCTACCACGGCTGCGGTATGCGGTACGTCGGCCTACGGCTGGGACAGAAGAGGGACACACCGTGCCGGCGACTATGCGGGTTCTGGTTCCGTAGCCGGACTGACCAGCCCGCACTGGTAGGCGATGACCACGAGCTGGGCGCGGTCACGAGCCGCCAGCTTGGTCATGGCCCGGTTGACGTGGGTCTTGGCGGTCAGCGGGCTGACGACCAGGCGCTCGGCGATCTCATCGTTGGACAGACCCAGTGCGACCAGGCTCGTGACATCGCGTTCCCGCGGCGTCAGGCTCTCCAGCCGCTCGTGTACGGCCGCCGGGCATGGATCCGGCTGGGCCAGAAAACGAGTGATCAACGCTCGCGTCGCCGACGGGGACAGCAGCGCCTCGCCGTCTGCGACCGTGCGGACGGCATCGAGGAGCTCGTCGGGTCGCGCCCCCTTGCCGAGAAAGCCGCTCGCACCCGCACGCAGTGCCTCCGCGACGTGCTCGTCGTCTTCGAAGGTGGTCAGGATGAGCACCTTCACACCTGCGAGGTCCTCAGACTCGGTGATGAGCCGTGTCGCCTCGAGGCCGTCCATCTCCGGCATGCGGATGTCCATCAGGACCACATCGGGGCGCTGCGCGCCGGCCAGCTCGACCGCCTCACGGCCGTTGGACGCCTCGGCCACGGTCTCCATGTCTTCCGTGGCGTCGAACAGCATGCGGAAGGTGCCCCGCAGCAGGGCCTGGTCATCGGCAAGCAGTACGCGAATCATCGTGCTCATGTCTCCGATCCGGTGCCGGGCTGGGGCGCAGCGGCAGTTCGGCGGTCACGGTGAAACCGCCCTCGGGGCGCGGTCCCGCATGCAGCGTGCCCCCGATCGTGGTAGCCCGCTCACGCATCCCGATCAGCCCGTGACCGGCCCCCGTGTGAGGTTGGTGCGGTCCGGCGCACCCGTCGTCCTCGACGGTGATCGTCAGCCGTTCACGGTCGTAGTGCAGCAACAGCCGGGCATGGTCGGTCCCGGCGTGCTTGCGCACATTGGTCAAGGACTCCTGCACGATGCGGTACGCGGCCAGTTCGACCGCCGGCTCCAGCGGTTCGATGGTGCCCTGCCGCATGTGGCTCACGGCCAGCCCGGCGCGTTCGAACGACGCCAGAAGTGCTGGTACCTGCGCAAGGCCCGGCATCGGGTCGCGGGGCGCCACCGGCTCGTCGGACTGCCGCAGCAGGCCTACGGTCACCCGTAGTTCGTCCAGCGCGGAGCGGCTGGTGTCCCGGATGTTCTCCAGCGCCGTCAGGATTTGTTCCGGACGCTGGTCCACCAGGTGGACGGCGACGCCTGCCTGAGCGTTGATCAAGGCGATGTGGTGCGCGACGATGTCGTGCAGCTCCCGTGCGATCCGGACGCGTTCGGCCGCCACTCGCTGCTGTGCTTCCTGCTCGCGGGTGCGCTCGGCGTGCTCCGCCCGTTCCTCCACGGCCGCCACATAGGCGCGCCGTGAGCGCAGCCCGTCCCCGACGGCGGCCGGCAGGGCCGTCCAGGCCAGCATCGCAACCTTGTCCGGGTCCAGCCACGAATTCGAGGACCACACCGCGACAGCGCCCACCATGACAGCAGCCGAGACAGCTGCCGCGGTCCAGGCAGTACGCCGGTCGGTCCGCACGGCCACGTTGTAGACGGACACCAGAACCGGGCTTGACACCAGCGGGCTCTCCCGAAAACCGAGCACCTGAAAAACCACCCCGCAGCCAACGGCGACGCCCAGTACGCCGAACGGGTGGCGCCGCCGCCAGGGCAACGCCGAGCAGCCGACGGCAGCCAGCACCACGGCCGACCAGCGCAACACGAACTGGTGGTGGTGCGGGTCGACCGAGGCAGCCACGACCGACAGCACGCACAGCACAGCCACACCCAAGGCGTCGACCGCGCGGTTCCCGGATCGGCCTCGCCGCCTCCAACTGTTGAGCACCGTCATGCCATCACCGTAGGGTCGGTCGCCGGGTCGGGCATCGTTTCACCACGGCACGGGGCGCCCCGGGGCGCCATGGCCCGATCCGCGGATTCGAGCTGTGTCCCGCGGGACGTGGCCAGGCTCAGGGGCAGACCGAGGCTGAGCGTGCGGTCATGGCGACAAACGCCCAGTACGGGACATGGACGCGTTTGCCGATCCGCCGCCCGCCGGACCAGACCGGTTGCGCAGGGCAGTCCGGCCCGATCGCGCGCTTCCTCCCGCCTTGGCGTCGTGGGCCCGCAGCGTCGCGGCCTGCCGTACGGCCGCCACGGCGTCGCGGCGGTCGCGGTTGTCGGGAGCCCCTGGGCCCGCATCCGCCATGCCGGTACGTCGTCGGCCGTGAGTGTCTCCACGGCCGACGTCCTGCCGCGTGCGGGAGCGGCACAAGGGGCTCGGTATGCTCGCGGGCAAATGTCAACTTTCCCCTCCAGCCACAGCGCCGGCCCCTCCGCGACGCCGACCGGGTCGCCGACGGCCGCCGAAGCCACAAGAGCTCGCAGCCCTCACCTGCCTACCGGGGTCGTCATCGGCCTGCCCGCACTGGTCGCCTTGGGCTTCGGCCTGTGGGGCATCGCCAGCGTCTCACTGGGCAGGGACGAGATCATCACGGTGTCGGTGGCCCGCCGCAGCCTGTACCAGATCGCACGTGTCCTCCCGCACATGGATGTGGTGCATTCCGCCTATTACCTGGCGCAGCACTTCATGGTGGGGTTGTTCGGTTACAGCGAGACAGCCATCCGTATGCCGTCGGTGATCGGTACGGTCCTGGCCGCGGCCGCCGTCGCGGCCCTCGGCCGGAAGCTGATCGACCCCTTGGGCGGCCTGCTGGCGGGGCTGCTGTACGCCGTCACCCCGCTCGCCGGCCAGTACGCGCACTTCGCCCGGCAGTACGCGGTCGTGGCCGCGGGCGCCGCGGCGGTGACGCTGCTGTTCGTCCGGGCGCTCGAGCGACACACCAAGCGTGCCTATCTGGCGTACGCGGCGGGCATGGCGGCCCTGGGCATCCTGCATTTCTTCGCCCTGTTGCTGATCACGGCCCACGTCATCACCGTGCTCTGCGGTGGGCAGTGGCGCCGGCGGCTTCCGCCCGTGCTCGCGTCGTGCGCCGTGGCGATGCTGCCGGTTCTGCCGATCGTCGCGGTGGCCCAGGGGCAGCAGCAGCTGATCGGCTGGGCGCGGCCGCCGGGGCTGCCCGAGGCCCGGGATCTCCTCATCGCCTTCGCCGGCGGCCCGTGGGCCGCCGCTGTCGTGATCGTCCTGGTGCTGATCGGCGTACTGCCGGTGCGTGGCCCGCGAGCCGCCGTTCCGGAATCGCCGGTGCCGGGGATCCGCGCGCTGGCGCTGCCCTGGTTGCTCTGCCCGCCGGTCATCCTGTTTCTGGTGTCGCAGGTCCATCCCGCGTACGCGGAACGCTACGTCCTGCTCAGCCTGCCGCCAATGGTTCTGCTCGCCGCCGCGGGCGCGGTACGGCTGCGGCCCCGGCTTGTCGGCATGGTCGTGGTTGGCCTCGCGCTCGCACTGATGATCCCGCAGAACGTGCACGACCGAAGGGAATCGAGCACGCCGGACCAGTTCCGCGAGGCGTCACAGGTGGTCGGCGAGCACGCACAACCCGGTGACGCGATCCTTTTCCTGCCCGGCGGCCGCCGGCCCATCAAGGACGCCTACCCCCAGTACTACACCAAGGTCACCGACATCGCGCTGGACAAGTCGGCCGTACGCGCGGCGGACTTCTCGGGTGACGAGATCAACGCGGCGGAGCTGCGCGTCCGGATGACCCATGTCAAGCGAGTCTGGCTGGTGGCGTTCTCCCGTTACGTCCGGTGCGCGCGGACGGTCAATCTGTCCCCGATGAGCCAGGCGAAAATGGATATTCTGACTTCCGGCTACCGTCGCGACAGCTGCCGGCAGGTCATCGGAATGACGGTCGAACTGTTCGTTCGGCCCTGACTTGATCCTCAACCTGTGCGACGGGGCCGTGGGGCAGTTGACTTCTTCGTTCGCTGTTTCGCCGACTGCGTCTTGCGGGGTGTGTGCACGTCGTGGCGTGGGGCGGGTCGGGTGTTCCTTCGGCCTGGGGGTGTCCGGGGCCGGGATGCCGACGAACTCGGGGACGGCCCGGTCCATGTACTGCCGGCGTACGGTGACGCGGTCGGGGCCGGCCGCCGACACCTTCTCCATCGTCCCGGCGAGGTCCTCCCGCCAGGCGTCCGGCAGCTGGAGGTCACGCTGCAGGATCGGGTCGTCGGACAGGACCGGGTCGTCCATGCGGACCGAGAGCTCCGCCCGGTAGGCGGTGCCGTCGTCGACGGCGTCGTGCACGCCCGGCAACACGGGTCGGCGTCCGTCGAGGTCGCCGAAGACGCCTTGCGCGTCCTTGGCGCCGTCCCGCGGTTTCCCGGGCGCCTTGTCCGCCGTACGGCCACCGGGCGCACCCTGGGTGCCCCGGCGGCGGTGCAGGCCGGGGCACCCAGGGTGCGCCCGGCCCAGCCCCAGAACTCCCCCGCCCGGCTCCACTCGTACGGCCAGGGCCTGCGCGGCGCGCGCGTGATGGGCGCGCATGCGCCGCCCGGTGTCCGGGTCAGGGGGGCGAGTACACCAGTGATCTCCGGCAACGGGGCGGTGGCCCGATCCGCAGAAAACGCGGGGATCTCAGGCGCTCGTGCGCCGTATGTGCAGGTGGCCATCGCGGGGGAAGGAGGGCGGCGCCGCGGGCAGGACGCTGTCGAAGTCGTACCGGCTCTTCAGCGCAACCCGGCACGATGCCAGGTTGTCCACCTGGTGCAGGAGTTCGAGACGCTCCAGCCCGTCGGCTTCGAAGGTGTCGAAGGCCCAGCCGGTGAGCGCCTCCAGAGCGCGGGGGGCCACTCCCCTCCCCCAAGCGTGCGCCGCGGTCCAGTAGCCCACCTCGGCCGCCGGTCCGCCGGAGGTGACTTCCTTGAGGACCACGTTGCCCACCAACTGCTCGCGAACTGGACCGGGTTGTTCCTCGAGGACTGCGAAGCTGAACCGGTCCCCCGCTGCCCAGCCCCGCTGCTGGGCCTGCACCCACCGTGCCCCGCCAGCGTCGTTCTCCACGACGTGGCTCGTCCAGTGGCGCAATCCGGGATCCCGGTACACCTCGACCAACGCGGCAACGTCCTCCATGCACCAAGGGCGAAGAACGAGAGCGGGAGAGGCCGGCGTCGCGGCAACCTGAAGGACGACGGAGGTATTCACCGACCGATCGTATGCGGTGGCGTTCTCATCCGACGCCAACCGTGTGCGGACCGTGCCGCCTCGCGACCGCCCCGTCATCGCTGTGTCCGGACGCGCAGGGCCTGGACGGACCAGTCGAGCACTGGCGCCAGACTCTCCGGAACCGGCCAGCCGTTGATCACTGCGAGCAGCTGAAAGTACCGCTGCCTGCGGGGGTCGTTCACGCTCTCCAGCCGGGTCGACAGCCGGCGGCGAAGCTCGACGTCGTCGGGGCGGCCGAGGAGGTGCGCGTAGTACGTCGTGAACGCCGCGACGATCGGATCGGCCTCGGGCGAGGCCGGGTCGATACCAGCGGTCAGGGCCGGGCCGACCTGGTCACGGACGGCTGCGGCAATGTCGCGGCGCGGGACCGTCGAGCCGCTTCGGGCCTGCTCGGCTGCCTGGTCCTCGGCCATCCGCCGCACGGCGGCGCGGAAATCCGGGTCCAGGGACAGTTCGGCCAACTCCACCCACGCCTGGACTTGTTCCGCCTCTGGGTTGTCGGGCAGCTCGGGGGTCATGGAGCGCATGACCCCCGTGAAGGCGGGGGCGGCGCCAAGATTGCCGAAGACGACGTCGAGGAAATCGCCGATCAGACGTCGGCGTTCGTCCTCGGAGAGTTGGGCCAGCTGATGCATGAGTTCCGTCTCCTCAGGGGTGGACCCGCGCTCGGCCACCGCCGTCAGCACCGCGCGCCGCAGACGCAGGACGCGGATCTGCACTGCCAGCGCTTCGGCGTGCGCCGCGGCGACCTCGGGAAGCGAGAGCTCCCGGTCCACGACCTTGCGGATCGTGGGAAGGTCCAGTCCCAGCTCGCGCAGGGTCCGCACGAGGTCCAGGCGTGCGACGGCATCGATGTCGTAAAGGCGGTAGCCGGCCGGGCTGCGGTCCGTGGGCGCCACGATCCCGCGATCGGAGTAGAACCGAATGGTCTTGACCGTGAGACCGGTCCGCCGAGCGAGCTCGCCGATCGAGTAGAGCGTGTCGCCGTCCATGTCCCCACCTTCACGTCTCCCCTTACTGGAGACTCAAGCCCCTTCGCCTGCCAGGTGCCAACCACTCCTCATCCACAAGTCCTGGCAATTCCTCGCGTTCCTGGTGCGTCGTAGTCGTACGGCTGGGGGGTGTCCCGTGCGACCTGGATGGTGCACTTCGGCCGGGTGGGAGTAACTGTCAAGAGGTGTGGATCGTGTGGCCTGATCAGGTAGCTGGAGGCATCAGCCGCGATGCCCCGGTGAAGACGGCCAGGGCCACGGTTGCCCCTGCTGCCGTCACCGAGGCATCCGCTGCGATTCGGTCCCAGTGCGGCCGTGCCAGGTCCGTCAGTACGAACACGACGGCCGAGCCCGCGAAGACTAATGCGCGGGTCGGCTCCATCGGGGGTCCCTGCCGCTCAAGGCCAGTGCGCGGTCAAGCAGAGGCGCATGGGCCTCCTGCGGCACCTCGTCGGTGAGAAGGCCCAGGCCGCGCATGCGAGGTGCCTCACACGTGTAGGTGTCGAGCGTGGCCTTGGCCAAGGACGTGGGGAGCACGTCCTGTCCGGGCGGGCCTTCACGAGGCGACGCGCTGGAACCGCCCACCGCATCGTCCTTGACCTGCACGTGCTCCAGCCGTTTCGCCCAGGTGCCGTCCGTCTCCCAGCGGGAGAAGCGTTCGTAAACGGTCTGCCAAGGGCCATAGCGTTCGGGCAGGTCACGCCAGGGTGCCCCGGTTCGCAAACGGTCACAGCACGCCGTTCACCACCTGTCGGTGATCCCGCCACGGCCGCCCGCGACCATCGACACGCGGCAGCAGCGGGAATATCCGCTCCCACGCCGTATCCGTCAACTCGCCCCGGCCGACGACAAGATCAATGATCAGGCATGGCTGGTCGCCCAGGGTGCTCTTCCTGCCTCGCCCGTCACGTGGGAAGACACGTCAGGCAGGCGGCCGAGTCAGGCGCGGGTGCCGGTTATGGCTGCAGGACCGCTCTGGGAGCGGGGGGTTTTCTCTCCGACTTTCCTGACCTCGATGGTGCGCGGGTCGACGGCTTCGCCCGGGGCGCCTTCCTGGTAGAGGCCGTTGGGGAGACTGTCCCGGTCGTGTGGGAGGAGGAAGAAGACCCGGCGCCTGTACAGGCCGCTGTCGGGGTCGGGTTCCGCCTGGTCGTCGAGGAGGGCGTAACCGACCATGCGTCCGTCCCGGGCGTAGGGGGGCTTGGTGTTACGGCGCCTGGTCTTGTCGAGGGCCTGGCGGACATAGTCGAGTTTTCCGGGGTCTTCCAGCCACACCACGTCTTCTTCGTGGGTGAGATCGCCCTCGGTCAGTAGCGAGCTCATGGCTGGTGCCCCTCCTTGGTCTTTCGGGCCGGGCGGCGGCCCGCCTCGTCCTGTGGTGTGCCGTCCGTCGTTGGGCCTGGCTCTGTGGGTTCATGGTAGGCCGGGCCGGCGGGGGTGTGTAGGGCCGGTCGTGGCACCTGGCAGCTGCGGGCGACATACGCCGGTTCGTCGTTGGGGTGCCGGAGTCGGTTCATGAGGGGGTGTCCAGTAGGGCGAGGCCGGGGTAGTACTTGCGGCCATTGGACTTGATCATGTCTGCGGGTGAGGCGAGCCCGACTTCCTGCCGGACGCGGGTGGCGAAGGCTCGGGCCCCGGCGGGGCGGATGCCTTCGCCGGCGCTGCACCAGGACGCGTAGGTGGTGTAGAGGAGGCCCTGTTCGACGCGCAGGTCGGGCTGGGCCTCGATCTCGCGGGTGCAGCATTCGGTGAGGAAGCGGCCGATGTGGTCTTCGGTGTTGGCGTACGCGGTGGTGGCGATGCGGACGCGGTCGGGTCCTTCGAGGTTGTCGCGGGTGGTGAGGTAGCGGCGGGCGCCCTCGATGAGCCACTGCAGGATGCCGGGGCCTTCGTCGCGGACGAGTTCGAAGGCCAAGTTGTCGATCTTACGGTGGTCAGGGACGGTCCGCTCGAAGGGCAGCAGGCGGATGCGACGCCAGAACGCGAAACCGCCGGTGGAGACCTCGGGCCTGTGGTTGCCCAGCAGCCACAGGTGGTGTGTGGGGCTGAAGGAGAAGTAGTCCTGCCTCATCCTGCGCGCTTTGATCTTGTCGCCGCCGGTCAGCAGCCTGACCCGGGCTTCGTCGAACTTGTCGTTGGGCTTGAGTTCGCTGCAGACGATCAGACGGCGGCCGTGGAGCTCGGTCAGTTCGGTGGAGTGCTCGGAGAACGCCCCGCGGTCCATGAGGAAGCCCGGGGGCGCGGCGTCCGCGTAATCACCCAGAATCTGGATCATGGTGTCGAGCAGGACGCTCTTCCCGTTCTTGCCGTGGCCGTGGAGGAAGGGCAGGACCTGGGCGCCGACGTCACCGGTGATGGAGTAGCCGAGCAGCAGGTGCAGGAAGTCGATCATTTCCTGGCCTTCGGCGTCGTCGCCGAAGGTGTCGTGCAGGAAGCGGTGCCAGCGTGGGGTCTCGGTCTGCTGGGGGCCCACGCTGGTGGCGCGGGAGTGGAAGTCCCGGGTGGGGTCGGGCTTGCGCAGGAGGCCTGTGTTGAGGTCGACGACGCCTGCGGGGGTGCACAGGGCGTAAGGGTCGCCGTCGAGGGTGTCGGGGTCGAGGGACAGGTCGGGGGACGCCTTGGCCTGCGTGAGGAGAGCCTTCATGCCGGTGGTCGACAGGGTGCGCTTCTTGTGGTGGTGGAGTTCGCGGTCGCTGAAATGGCCGCCAGGATCGCTGTCCGGCATGTCCTCGGCCATTTCCCCGGCAGCCCACAGGGCCGCTTTCTCGCCGCCATTGCGCTTCCAGCGGTAGCCGTCCCAGGAGAACCATCCGAGACCTTCGACATGGCGGAACTGGTCGCGGTAGAGCTTGACGAACAGCTTGGCGTTGCCGCGGTCGGTGAGTGTGCCGGGCAACGGCGAGGGCAGCGCCCATGAGGGCGTGGCCACCGGGGAGGCATGGGCCTGGGCGGGCAATGCTGCCGGCGGGTGGTCGGCCTGCTCGAGGTCCAGCATCTGCTGGGCGGCAGCGCTGGCGTCGAAGCGCGGCGACTGGGCGCTGCTCATGAACGTCCTTCGAGGTGAAGCGGGCGGGCGGAGCCGGCGGCGAGGGCGTCGTCGATGATGCGTTCGTTACGAGCTGTCTGCCAGGGCCTCGCGGTCTCGGCAGCCTCACGCAGCAGGGCCCGCGCGGTGTGTTCGTCAAGATGTCCAGCGGCTGAGAGTCCTCCGGCGGTGTAGGCGGCCTTGTTGAGCTTCTCGGTGAAAGCTGCGCCCTCGGAGGTTGCGGCGCATGCGGTGACGTCCAGCAGCAGAGGGTCCAGGACGCCGTGCGCACGGGCGTGGGTTCGCGGACGACGGCTGCGGGGAATCGAGGGCCGCGAGGGGACCGGGGGGCGCCGGCGCTGGGTCGTGTGGCCCGTCCTGACAAGTTCTTCGCCGAGCCATTCGGGCAGCGGCGCGGGCAGGTGGGACGGCCCCTCGCGCACGTAAGTGCCCTGAGTGGTGCGGGTGGTGGGGGCAACGATGTAGCCGCCGTCGGCCCGTACGTCGACCTGCCAGGCCAGGGCGACCTTCGGGCTGGACCCGGTCGAGCAGCGGAACCGGGTGGCCGGGTGGGGGTTTCGGTACCAGACGTGCAGGCCCCCGGACGGGGTGCGCACCCGCAGGGTGCTGTCGTCCTCGGCCGGGCTGGGCTGGCCGCGCAGGGCTGCGAGAAGGGCCAGGGTGTCGAAGCCCGAGGCCAGGCCGTGCAGGTTCACCGAGTCGTGGATGGGGATGCCGGGCAGGAGGCGGTTGCGGTCAGGGACCGGGGCTGAGTGTGCGTCGATGTCAATGACGATCAGGTCTGCTCCCCCGCAGGCCACGCCGACGCCCCAGGAGGGGTTGGCGGACCACCAGGCGTCGATGCGCGTGGCGCTGGTGGTCGCGGCGTGGAATCCGTGACAGGGGAGCCCCGCGGGGAGACAGGCACAGCTCGCAGGAGAGTGGTGCTGGTTCTTGCAGGCAGAACAGTTGGCGGCGGGGGTCTTACGCCCGGTTGCGAGCGGGTGGACGGGCCAGCCCTGCTCGGCGCACCAGCGGGCCACGGCGTGGGATGCGGCGGGCCGCGCAGGACCTGCGGGCGCTTTCATCACCTCGGGGCCGGGCACGCCTCTCTCTTTCTGCCAAGGGTCTCGTTCCTTCAGTCCCTGACAGACACGGCCGGTGCCGTGACCGTGTGCTGATCCAGGGACCGGAGGGACTGTAGGGACTGTGTTTCGGAAGAGAGTCTAGGACCCGGGGGCTGCAAGCTGCTGCAGCTCCCCCCGCGTGGCGGTGTATCAGCTTCCCGGTCCCTACGGTCCCTTCGGTCTCCACAAGCGGGGAAAAACACACCACTTATGCGCGAAATAACCGTATGCCAAAGGACTGGAGGGACTGGAGGGACTGCGCCTTCCGCAGAGCGCGGGATCTCCCCTGTCCCGCAGGGACCAAGGGAGGCCGGGTCGGTCATGGCTCAACGCCCACAGTCGGCCGGCGGGCGGGGCGACTGCCACCGGCAGGAACAGTTCCGTCGGCCGCAACAGTGACTGAACGAAAGACCGGGGGGACTGGGGGGACTGGCCACTCGCCTCAGTCCCTGAGCGTTTCCGCAGGTCAGGCATGCGACACGACACGAGCAAGGGACTGAAGGGACCAAGTTCTCTAATTATGAGCCAGTTACGTATCTGTAGGTCCAGAGATGCGCCCGCGCGTACACGCACACAGGACTGGCTCATAATTCCGAACCAGAGTCCCTTGAGTCCCTTCCCGAGAACTATTGCCCCTGTGACCTGCATGTTTTCCAGGGACTGAATTGCAGGGACTGAAAATTCCCGAGACCCTGCCGATGACAGCCTTGTCCGGTCCCTGGGCGCCGGCCCAGGGACCGGGGCTCCCTGACCCGCGGCAACGAACACCGGGGCCGACCGGCAACCGAAGGCCGTCCTTCAGGGGATCCTCGAGCACCACTTGACCTTGGACGAGCCCATCCGTCACCTGTCGGTCGGACAACGGGCAGAGGGCTTCTTGCCCCGCCTGGCCCGGTGTGGCAAGAGCGGGACTTCTCCGAACTTTGTCCGGAGTCTCGCCCTGTTCCAGTGGGCAGTCCCCCAGTCCCCCAGTGTCCTGGTCCGGGCGAAAGCCCTGGCAGAGACTCCGGACGTCCTGCCGCCAGGACACCCCCGTTTGATGTCACTCGACGTCACCCGGTGGACGGCCGCTGGTCTTGCGCAGGGCCGTCTCGTAGATCTGGGGACGGTCGACCGGCGGCGGTGCGTCCCGTGAGCCAGGAAGGGCCCGTCCCAGGCGGGCCAGCGGGGACAAGGCCATCACCACCGGGGACAGCATCATGCCGGCCGCCGTCACCAGGATGCTGGTGCGCAACCCCCACTCCTGCGCGAGGAATCCGCCGAGCAGAGAGCCGAGCGGGGTCAGCCCCATACCGGCAAACGTGATCGTCGCGGCCGCGCGGCCTTGCATCCCGTCCGGAGTGACGGCCTGCCGGACAGACATGACCGTGACATTCACCAACTGGCCGCCGGTCCCGAACACGAAGTTGACCCCAAGGAGCGCGGGAACCGTCACCGCAGTCGAGCCGTGGAGCGCGGGCACACACAGCATCACGCCGTCGCCGAGTGCCGCCGCGGACACGAGTACCGGGCCGTACCCGAACCGGTTCGGCAGGCGGGCGGCCAGCATCGAGCCCAGCAGCGCGCCCGGCCCCGTCGCCGCGAGCGCCAGCCCGACGGCGGTGCCCGACAGGTGCAGTTCCCGCGGCAGGAAGAGCAGATAGACGGTCATCATGGCCGCGAAGGAGAACTGGAAGGCGGCCGAGGCGAGGCACACGGTCCGCAGCGAGGCGTCGCTGACGACAAAGCGGAGGCCCTCATGGACCCGCCGCCAGACCCGAGGGGGACGTTCCGAGCGCTCCGGGATCGATTCGATCCGACGGATCCGTCGGATCGACAGGAACGACAGCGCGAAAAACAGCGCGCTTGAGGCGGCAGCGATCGGCGCCGACAGCAGGGACACCAACGCACCGCCGAGGGCGGGACCGCCGATCTGCGCGGCGGACCGGCTGCCCTCGAGCGCGCTGGTGCCCCGCACCAACTGATCGCGTGGCACCAGCTGTACAAGAGACGCCTGATAGGCCACGTCGAAGAACACGGACAGAGCCCCGACGGCGAAGGCGACCACGAACAGCGCGGGCAGACCGAGCCGGCCGAGTACGCCGGCCACGGCGGCGGCGCCCAGGGCCAGGGTCCGGCTGACGTCCGTCAGCACCATCACGGTGCGGGCCCGCCAGCTGTCCACCCACGCGCCGACGAAGAGCGAGAGCAACAGGATCGGCGCCTGCCCCACCGCGCGCAGGATGCCCAACTGGCCGGCACCGGCGTTGAGCGTCAGGACGGCGAAGAGCGGCAGAATGACCAGACTTGCGTGTTCGCCGAGCTGGGAGGCAGTCTCCCCCATCCAGAGTCTGCGGAAGTCGTCGTCCCGCCACAGGCTTGGCGGAACAGGCCGACCGGAATCGGATTCAGCGGAGGAAGCGGACGGCACGAGGATTCCTTGGGTTGCCGAAAAACGAGGCCCGCCACCCGGCGCCCGAACGGCGCATCTACGGTTTCAGGCGGGGTAAGGCTCGCTGTGCCGCAACATCAAGGGCAGCACGCGATGACAAGCCGATCTCGGCCTATGACGTCAACGCGCGCTCGGACGACCGACCATGTCTTGGCTCCTCGTGGGTCACTCGCTGCACCCGGACACTAGCCCTCGGCGGCCCGATGCGAAAGGCGATTGAGGCCCGGGGCAGCCGGCCGGGCCCAGTTCCGGCCTGCCGCCTCGCCAGCTCGCCGTGCTCATCCTGCGTGACGTCCTCGGATTCCACGCGAGCGAGGTGGGCGACATGCTGGACTCGAGCGTCGAGTCGGTCAAAAGCGCCCTCAAGCGGGCGCGCGCCACCCTGGAGCACCGACGGCCCACGACCGACGACCGCGAACCGCCGCCCGCCTGCGGGTCCCCCTCTGAGGATGCGGTCGTGGCGAAATTCGTCCGCGCGTGGGAGTCCGCCGACCTCGATGCGCTGGTGGCCCTGCTGACCGATGACGTCTTCATGTCGATGCCACCGATGCCCTTCGAATACGAGGGCCGAGACGTCGTGGCCCGCTTCTGCGCCGGCATCTTCCGCGCAGGTCGCAGGTTCGACCTCGTCCCAACGCGAGCCAACGGTCAGCCGGCGTTCGGCGCTTATCTGCGTGCCCCCAACGGCATCAGCCACGGGATCGGCCTTTACGTCCTCACCCTCACCGGCGACCGGATCTGCGCCCTGACCCGCTTCGACAACAGCGTGCTCCCCTGGTTCGGGCTACCGCGATCACTCCCAAACCGATAACCAGCTTCCCAGCGGCGGATGTGCGCCGCAGCGAAACACACACCGCGGATGTGCCGGTGCAGCTGCCAACATCCAACGTGCTGTCCGCTCGTACAACACCCGGACCGTGAACGGCCGGCTGCCGTCCGTTACCACATCCGCGCTGGAACGCATAGGTCCAGGCAGGTCGTTGTCCACGACGACCGCCTCTCTCCCCCCGCTCCCCCTCCATCTCTCCCTCCGGCAACGTCTGCCTCGCCGGCGCGTCCAGCAGACTTCTCCGCATGGCTGCCGTCGCTGGGTGGCCTGTCCATCATCGCCTGGCGGTGATCTTTCGCTGGTACGGTCCGGTCATGCCGCGCCTGGTGGAAGTTCCTGGGTACGTACGTTTCTGGACCGCCTCGGCTGTGTCTGCTTTCGGTTCTCAGGTCACGGGGCTGGCCTTGCAGATCCTCACCGCCGTGGCGCTGAGCGCATCTGCCACGGAGGTAGGCATCGTCAACGCCGCCCGCTGGGTTCCGTATCTGCTCTTCGGACTCATAGCCGGGGTCGTGGTGGACCGCCGGCGACGCAAGCCGATGATGGTCGCCACGGATCTCGGAAGGGCAGTCCTGCTCGGTGCGATACCCGTGCTGTATGCGCTGGATCGGCTCAGCATCCCCGCGCTGTGCATGTTCGTCTTCGTGTTCGGGGTGCTGTCTCTGCTGTTCGAGGCGGCGAACCAGTCGTACGTGCCACAGCTGGTACCAAAAGAGCTGCTCAACGCGGGGTACGCCCGTGTGCAACAGGCCGACGCGGTGGCCGGCTCGACCGGCCCTCTGATCGCCGGGGTACTGATCAAAATCATGGGAGCGCCGCTTGCCGTGCTGGTGGACGCCCTCACCTATCTGATATCCGGCCTGCTCCTCGCCTCGGTGAAGGCACCCGACCCCGTCCCCGATCCAGGCGCACGGCGCAGCCTTGGTAGCGAGCTGCGCGAAGGGCTTGCCTGGGTCTACCGGCATCGCACACTGGCGTCCATCGCCCTGACCTCGCACGCGATGCTTCTCTTCAACAGCATGGTGAGCACGGTCTTCGTGGTCTTCGCCCTGCACGACCTCAAGATCGGGGAATTCGGTCTGGGGGTCACCTACGCCTTCGCGAGTGTCGGCGCGGTACTCGGCGGTGCGATCTCCGGGCGCGTGGCCAGAAGACTCGATGTCGGCGCCACTCTGATCGCCTTCCGCCTGCTCGCCGCCATCGGCTGGCTGCCCCTGGTCCTGGCCGAGCACGGACCGTGGGCGCTTGCCTGCGTGTCGCTCGCCTTCTTCGTGGTGTCCCTGGCCATCGGCATCGAAAGCCCGGTGGAGATGAGCTATCGGCAAGCGGTGACACCCGACCGGCTGCGCGGGCGGATGAACGCGACGATCCGCTCGATGAACTGGGGAATGGTAGCGGTGGGGGCACCGCTTGGCGGAGTATTCGCCGACCAGGTCAGTTATAGGTTCGCCCTGTGGATTGGACTGTCCGGAGCAGTCATCCAGGCACTTGTACTGGCAGTTTCTCGTACTCGGGGGGCTCGCACTGCCGACGAACTCGATCCCTCGACAGCTGACCTGACACGTCACGGCACAGAAGCCCCTGCCGGGGAGGGCAAGGGCTGATCAGCTCGCGGTGGCATATGGGGCGCGGGCAGTCGTCCTGGTGCCGGCGAGCCGGTAGGACTCGGTTCCGGTCTCAATGATGTTCCCGCCGAAGGCGAGACGGTCGACGATGGCCGCGCAGAGCCGCAGAGCCGTGAACGTTCTGGTCTCCCCCGGCCGAACGACTCGTTGGAGGCGATCGCGACGCTGTTCCTCTCCTCATGCTCGGTCAGCACCTGAAACAGCAGCTCAGCGCTCCGGCGGTCGGGCTCTCTACAGCCCAGCTCATTGATACAGAGAAGATCGACGCGCCCTCCCGCGGGAACTGCGCCGCCTTGATGCGCCGTTCGGAGCGTTGCCGGGCACGGTCGTCGTACTCGGCCATCAGCAGTTCGGCGAGGAACCCGCGATACGGCATCTGGTGCCGGGGCGGCTGCTTCGGCCAGTTCGGGGAACTGGGCCCGGATGGTGGGCAGCCGGAGCGTGCTGCGTGCTGCGTGATCGAGGTCGGCTGGGGCCCTTGGAGATGTGCGGGTCCCCTGCCGCATTGAGGCAGGGGACCCGGCGGCCTGGGTGCTGTAGCCGCATGGCTGTCGATCGCCGGCAGCGAGACGAGGGCGCTTCCTGAGTCAGGACGCCGAGTTGGCGCGGGTGCGTGAGGCCAGCTGGGTGTGGTGCTCGTTCAGGAGCGTCAGCATCTTCTCGAACTCGGCAGGACTCATCTTCCGGATCAAGTGGTGAGCGAGGAAGACCCCGTCCTCATAGGGCAGTCGGGGCGGCGTACGGCTTCCGGCGTAAGACTGCTCCTCGACAGCCGTGCTGCCGTTGGTGCGCGGTTCGGGCACAACCTCCGAGGACTTCCCGGCCCGCTCCCCCGCCGGGACTGCCTCCGAGACCGGGCTCTCCTCCTGCGTCTGCGGCTCCTCTATTACGCCGTAATAAGGGGAGGCGGTGGCAGAAGGCTGCGCGCTGGTGCCGGTCGGCTGCTCCTGCGGCTCCGCCTTCTTCCGCTTCTGCTCCGCCTTCTCGGCCTCCTCGTGGGCTCGCCGGTCCTTGAGCTCGTCCAGGGCCGCCTGCTGTTGTTCGGCCGGCCTTTTGCCCACGGCGCGCAGCAGGTCGATGGGTTCCTGGCCGATGCGTTCTTGGAGTTCGGGGGTGAGGGTGAGCAGAGCGAGGCGCTGTGAGACCCAGCCCTGGGAGCGGTGCAGGCGCTTGGCCAGGGCGGTCTGAGTGCCGTGGATGGCCAGCAGACGTTCCAGTGCGCGGGCCTCGTCCAGTTCTTCGAGGTCCTGGCGGTGGATGTTGGCGACCAGTGCCGATTCCAGGAGTTCGTCGGCTGTGGCGCCCTGGTCGTCGCTGACCATCACCTTGATGGTGGCGAGGCCTGCTTCGCGGGCGGCGGCGAGCCGGCTGCTGCCGTCGATGACGACGTGGGTGGTCTCCGGCTCGAGGTCCCTTTCGCGTTCTGGGTTGGCCTTCGCATAGGCGTCGCGGTTCATGACCGTGATCGCCACCTTCTGCCCGTGGGTCTTGAGGCTGCCTGCGAGGTCGGTGAGGTCTCCGAGGCTGGAGCGGGGGTTGTCGGGGTTGAGGCTGATGCGGTGGACCGGGAGTTCGGTCGGCGCGGCGATGCCTTCGGTGGGTACGCCGGTGGCGGCGGCGACGGCCTGTCGGCGGGCGCTGACACCTCGGGCCTGGGCGCCGCCGAAGCGTCCGGCGCCCAGCTGGTCGGCCTTGCTCATGAGATCTCCCTGGCAAGCGCGCGCATGCCGATCGCCTGTTGTGACTTGGGGGCGTAGGACAGCAGGGGCTGTTTCATGCGGACGGCCTCCTTCTGTTCCTTGAGGTCTCCGATGAGACCGACGACCCGCGGATCCTTTATGTCGACCCATCCCTGGAGAGAGGAGGTGGCGATGTAGCCGCGGCGGCCGTCGTAGAGGTTGACGACGATGCCGAGGTAGTCGATGTCGATCTGCAGGTCGCCGCGCAGGTCGTCGATCTGGTGGGTGAGGAGTTCGTAGGCGTCGGCCGAGCTGTCCTCGGCCTGCACGACGATCAGGGCTCCGGACTGGCCGGGCTTCTCTCCGTTGCGGCGTCGGCCGTAGTAGGCGGCGGCGTCCATGCTGAGCCCGAGGCTGGGCGGGCAGTCGACCAGGATGACGTCGTAGTCGGCTTCGAGTGGGGCAAGTGCCCGCTCCAGGGCGGCTTCCCGGGCGCGTACCGCGGACAGGCGTACGTCGAGAAGGAACGCGTCGTTGCAGGCGGGCAGGAGGTGGAGGCGATCGCCGAAGTTCTCGTCGTCGATGGAGACGATGAGGTCGCGGAGGTCGCCCTTGGGGTCGCCGGCCATGTGGTTGGTGAGGCTGTCGCCGTTCATCGGCAGCGGCGTGGCGCCCAGCTGGTTGGTGAGGTGGCATTGCGGGTCGAAGTCGACGAGCAGGACGCGCAGTCCGAGTCCGGGAAGATCTTCGACGTCGAGGGGGCCGTCGGCGTTGTCGCCCGTGGCAGCGGCGAGCTGTTTGGCAATGCGGACGCGATGCAGGGTGCCGGCGTCCTCGGCCAGGGCTTCGCCGGTGCCGGCCGTGATGGCGGTCTTGCCGACGCCGCCCTTCTGGTTGCAGACAATGATGCGCCGCGTGATCGCGGGCCGTTCGATGTCCGGGGCCGGGTTGGAGTCGAGCCACAACTTCACGGACTGGGCAAGGCCTTGGATGAGGGAGAGGCGGCGGTCGGCGACGACGCTGCGGAACGCCTCCCACTGGCCTTCGGGGAGGAAGGTGGAGAAGGAGTCGGCGCCCGCGGTGTCGACGCCTGCCGGGGCTGATGCCAGGTTGCACCAGTCGCTGATGCCCTGTTCGACGGCGGCCTGGATCTCGATGCCGCGCTGGGCGGCTCTGATTTTGAGGTCCTGCCGGAGCCATCCCGGCAGTTTGGAGACGACCTTCTCGCGGTCGCTGGAGGTGGCTGGCGAGGTCATGATGGACACCTTACTAACGTGCTTGATCGTTTGCGTCATCGACACGTTAGTTAGACAGACTTGTTATGGCCGAACTGTCCGTGGAACCCGCTCGGCTATTACGCCGTAATAGCTGATTGAGCGTCTGATCATGAACCAGTGGCCCTAAATGGCCCTATTGTTCCGTGTTGTCGAGTGCGGTGAGGCCACACTGGCGCCGGCCGGGCTCGCGCGGGAATCTCATCCACGTGGCCCGGATCGCCCGGGCGTAGGCGGTGTCTTTCGCCTGCTTCCGCAGTGCCCCGCCCATGTGCGATCCCGCCCCCGTTTGCTGCGATCCCCAGTCAGGCCTCCACTCACCACTGTCCGTGAGACATCCTCAGGAACCGGCGCTCACGGCTTCGTCCAGCCGGAGGCCCGTGCTGATCGCTCACCGCCTTCACCGAGACGGGACATCCGGCGTGCGGTCTGGGGCAGTCCCGCCGCGGGACGAGCGGCCGCCACAGAGGGGGCGCCATTATTACGGCGTAATAGAGCAGCCGCACGGCGCAGGGTGTGTTCCGGCGAAGGCATTGTTGTCGCAGCCGTCGCAGCCGTCGCAGCCGTCGCAGCCGTCGAGGGCAGACGGCGAGCTATTACGCCGTAATAGGGCTCGGACGGTACCGGGCCCTCCCCCACAGCGGTCGAAGCGGTTGCGCTGTCCCCCGCAGGCATGGGCAGTCTCAACTTCCGTGAGTCCCGGCCTCCGTAGCACCGTTGAATCCGAAGCCGATCTACGGCCCTGTCAAAGCCACGTATCTTCCGAAGGACCTGCCTCGGCGGACCAACCTCACTCGGGAACTGCCACCGAACGTGAGGTGAGGCGGCGACCAGAAACCGCTGGAGGGCCAGGCGAGCCACTTCACCTCGGTCCGTGCGATCCCGCTCGTCCTGCGCCGTGTGAACTTGGGTCGTCGCGTCCAGGGCCTCCTGAGCCAGCCGACTGAGCTCCGGCTCGCCGCAGACAAGCTGCACCCGGCACAGCGCTCCTGTGGCGTCAGCCCTGCGCTGGTAGGACTCTTCGGTGGCGGTGGCGGTGGCGGTGGCGGTCGCGGTTTGAGGACTGCGCGGGTCCGCCTGCTCAACGTGCCAACGACCGTTCTCACTGCGGCGGAAGTCGGTGGCCGCTGAGGCAAAGGCCGTCACGGACGTGCCCGGCCTGCACTACGCGATGGCTGAGGCGCTGCTGGGGAGGCTGCTTCGGCCGGGAACGGGACGCGTTCAAGGACTGCCTGAGCGGCGGCTTCGCTCTAAGTGGCTTGGGTGAAGTCCGGTGCGGTACCGCGCCCTGCAAGGGACGCGGGGCCGTATCGATATGCGGCTCCGCCGCGTGGGCGCGGCCAGCCCCCACCGGCCCGCGGGTTCACCACCGTGCTTCCAGCGGAGCGCTCAGTGCCACGTCAGGCTTCCGGGGCCGCGATGAAGCGTTCCAGCAGGGTGCACAGCAGCTCCTGGTCGTCCTCATCCATGTGGCCGAGGAGCCGTGCGGCCACGTCGTCGGCGACGACGGACGCCTCGGTGAACAGCGCCCTGCCCAGTTCGGTGATCTCGACGGCGTAGGCGCGGCGGTCGGTGGGTGAGGGGCGGCGTATGGCCAAGCCGCGGGCCTCCAGGTCGTCGACCGTGCGCACCATCGAGGACTTGTCGCCGCCGGTGAGGTCGATGAGCCGGCGCTGGCTGAGCGGTCCGTGCAGACCCAGGTTGAGCAGGATGCCGTAGTGGCGGCCCTCGATGCCCAGGGGACGCAAGGCCTCGGCGAACGTCCGTGCCGCGCGCCGCTGGGCGAGACGGAGCAGCGGGCCGATGCGGACCCGGTCGGTGCCGAGCGGGCGGGGTGTGGAGTCGGGCGTGTTCATCGGCATCCAGCATAGGGCAAAGCGAGATTGGTTGTAATGAGATGGTTCTAGATGGCACTATCTCGGCATGCCTAAAATGATTGCGTCCACCCCGCCCCCGGTCCAGGTGCCGCCCACGCCCGCGAACGGCGGACGTCCTCCGGTGCGGCGCTGGGCCCTGATGCTCTTCCGGACCGTGGTGACCTGCGAGGCCGTCCTCGCTCTGGGGCAGGCGGTCCTCGCCGGAAGCTTTCTGTCCGGTCACTACGCGGCCCTCGACCTCCACGCGCTCAATGCCACCGCCACCGGGCTCACGGCCGTGGCGCAGACCGCGGCCGCGCTGCTGCTGTGGCGGCCGGGCGGCGGACCGGGCTGGCCGGCCCTGGTCTCCGTCGCGCTCTTCGGCGCGGAGGCCGGGCAGATAGCCATGGGGTACGGGCGGGTGCTCGCCGTTCATGTCCCGCTGGGCGCGGCGATCATCGCCTGTACGTTGCTGATGCTGGTCCGGGCCTGGCGCCCGGCGGCCGCATGGACCCCGTCCTCCCGTACCGAGGGCGCCGGGCGTACCGAGGGCTCCGCCGCCGAGGAGGGGTCCGCATGACCGGCGGCATCACCAGGCGCCGCCTGCTCGCCGCGGCGGCCGTGGGCGGCGGCGCGCTCACCGCGGGCGGATGGGCCGTGGCCGGCGGGGCGCTGACGTCCGGTCAGCCGGGGCTGCTGCTGCGCAGCCGGGCCCCGCTGCCGAGGCCGTACGAGGTGCCGCTGCCCGTGCCGTCCCTGCTCGCACCGGTCAGCACGAGCGGCACGGCGGACGTCTACGAGATCACCCAGCGGCCGGCGCGGCTGCGGATCCTCCCGGGTCTGGAGACCGACGCCTGGACCTATGACGGGACGTTCCCGGGGCCGACCATCGTGTCCCGTTCCGGACGCCGGACGGTGGTGCGGCACCGCAACGAGCTGCCCCGTCCGACCGTGGTCCACCTGCACGGCGGGCACACCCCGTACGGCAGCGACGGCTATCCGACCGCGTTGATCCTGCCTCGGAACAGCACGGCAGGCACAGCCGGCACGGCCGGGATGCCTGGCGTGTCCGGGGCCGATGGCCCGCAGGACACCGTTGCCGGGCAGCGGACGTACACGTACCCGATGGAGCAGCGGGCTGCCACCCTCTGGTACCACGACCACCGCATGGGCTTCACCGGACCGAACGTCTGGCACGGGCTCGCCGGGTTCCATCTGGTCCACGACGACGAGGAGACGGCCCTGCCCCTGCCCGCCGGGGAGCGCGACATCCCGCTGCTGATCGCCGACCGGTCCTTCGCCGCCGACGGCTCCTTCCAGTACCCGGCGCTCGATGCCGGACAGCGCACGGCGGGCGTCACCGACTGGTACATGGACGGTGTCCTGGGCGACGTCATCCTGGTCAACGGGGCGCCCTGGCCGGTGCTCGAAACCCAGCGGCTGCGCTACCGGCTGCGGCTGCTCAACGGCTCCAACGCCCGCCGCTACCGACTGGCGCTCGACCCCGCGCCACCGGGCGGCGGCGCTCTGGTGCAGATCGGCGGCGACGGGGGCCTGCTGGAACGGCCGCTCGCGCACGACACCCTGGACATCGCCCCAGGCGAGCGCTTCGACGTGGTCGTCGACTTCGCCCGCTACCGGCCCGGCACCCGGGTACGGCTGGTCAACCGCCTGGGCAGCGGCGGCACGGCGGCCGTCATGCGGTTCGACGTCTCCGGTGCCCGGCCTCCGGCCGACGACTCCCGGGTACCGGACCGGCTCTCGGCGATCCCCGTGCCGCGGACCGAGCGGATCGCGGCGACCCGTACCTTCCACTTCCAGCGGCGGGCCGGATCCGGATGGACCATCAACGGCCGCCCCTACGAGCCCGGCAGGCCGCTGGCGACCGTCCGCCTCGGCACCGCCGAGGTGTGGCGCTTCGTCACCGACTTCCATCACCCCGTGCACCTGCACCTGAACCACTTCCAGGTGACCGCCCGCAACGGCCGGTCGCCGGGCCCGTACGACGCGGGCTGGAAGGACACCGTGGATCTGCGTCCCGCCGAGTCCGTGGAGATCGTCACGCGCTTCACCGACTACCCGGGGCGGTTTCTGCTGCACTGCCACAACCTCGAGCACGAGGACATGGCGATGATGGCCGACTTCGTCACGGAGTGAGCCAGACCTCGCGCCGATCACGCAGCCCCGCAGCCCCGCAGCCCCGCAGCCCCGTAGCCACCCAGCCATCGACCCGGTCTCGGTGACGTCAATTCCCAGTGGGGGTGGGAGCTTTGGCGGGAAGTGGTGGTGATGCCGAAGATCCTGACGGTGGAGTTGACGCCCGAGCAGCAGGTCGAAGTGCGTCGACGGCTGGCCGGGCGTGATCTGTCACGTAACGAGCGGCGGAGGTTGGAGTGCATCCGGTTGCTGGTCCGGGGCCTGACGGTGCCGCAGGTCGCCGAGCTGCTGGAATGCAATGACCATGCGCTCGACGAACTCCGCGGTGTTGCCCCAGGTTGGCTGTGGGGCACCGGCCGGAGCCGGAGCCGGGACCGACCGCCGCCTCGCCGGCTGGTGAGACGGATGCGCAGCACGAGCCGCCGGCGGGCGGTGGTCGCCGCCCAGATGCCGGTGTGGGGTGAGGTCGGGGTCTGCCAGGGCCCACTTGAGGCAGTCTGTGAAGAGTGGGCAGGCGGGGGAGACGGGGCGGGCAGGCGAGCCTCGTGGAGCTGCTTCGTGACCGCCTGAGCGTGGCTACACTCCCCGCCCGGCAGGGGCCCTTTCCCGAGCGAAGCGGGAAGGCGCACTCTGCCCCGTTCAAGGAGGGTCCCCATGCTGGTCCGTGCAACCTCGTTCACTGTCGACCTCGGCGAAGGTGGCTACCTCATCGGCTTCACCGACGACTACGAGTACCCCGGCGAGATGCCCTTCGGCTGGCGCTGCGGCCCGGCCGGCGAGGCCGGCGCCGTCGTCCTCACCACCACCGACACCGGCCCCCTCCAGATGACCGTCCAGGTCCACGACGCCCCGCCGGGACCCGAGAGGGGCTACGACTGGGAGCCCGCTGAGGAGATCAGCCTGCGGGCCGACATCTCCACCCTTCGCCTCGCGACTCTCGAACAGGGCGACATCCTGGACGCATGGCCGGACGAGGAACCTCCCCTCCACATCCCGCCCTTCCCCGACGGTTCCGACGGTTCCGACGGCTTCGACGGCTTCGACGGCTTCGACGGGGTGCGGATGCGCCTGTACTGCCACGCCGCCGACCCCGAACCCGGCATCGGCGACCACGGGGAACGCCACCTGGTCCAACTCTGGCGCGCCCCCGACATGCCCCCCGTACACCCTGAAATCACCGAGGCAGACCGGCAGGCGCGCGCCGACTACGCTGCGGACACGGCCACGCCCGTGGAGGACTACACCGCCACATACACCTACACACATCGTGGCGAACAAGACTGATGCCCGCTGTGCGTTCTTGCCGTCGCCGACCAACTGCGCATCTGGAGGGTCTGCTCCGCCCCAGGGCGGGCATGAACAAGCCCCGGCTGGACGGGGGAGGCCAGCCGGGGCCGTAGGTGGTGGCGTGCGGAGGGTGGTCGCCTCGCGGCGGAAGGCTCCATGGGGCTTCAGCCGGACGATCGTCCCCATGGGCTATAGGTGAGGCCCGGGGACACTGTCCCCTCCGCAGCCACATATGGATGAACGGTCAACCACCCCTGGTTGTTCCGTCGTTGACATCGGAAACCACGTGAACTGGGACACGGCCGGCGGGCGGCGTGTGCTGGGTCCAGGGCGACATGGGCCGCGCGGCCGCCGGGCACCGGGGCGTCGCCGTTCAGGCGGTGCCCGCGGGGACCGGCTCGGGCGCGGCGGTGTCGGAGGCGGCCGCCAGGAACTGGGTGGCCGCCAGTTCCCCGTACAGCGGATCGTTCGCCACCAACTCGGTGTGGGTGCCCACCGCGCGTACCTGTCCCGCGTCCATCACCACGATCCGGTCGGCCAAGGTCACCGTGGACAACCGGTGCGCCACCACCAGGACCGTCACGTCCCGGGACACCTCGGTGACCACGTCGCGCAGCGCCAGCTCGTTGACCGCGTCCAGCTGCGAGGTCGCCTCGTCGAGCAGCAGCAGCCGCGGCTTGCGCAGCAGCGCCCGGGCGATCGCCACCCGCTGCCGTTCTCCGCCCGACAGCTTCGACCCGCGGTGTCCGACCACCGTCTCCAGCCCGTCGGGCAAACGCTCCACCAGAGCGTCGAGCCTGGCCCGTACGAGAACCTGGCGGATCTCCGCCTCCGTGGCATCCGGCGCACCGAACAGGAGGTTCTCGCGGAGTGTGCCCGCCAGCACGGGCGCGTCCTGCTCGACGTATCCGATGGCCGCCCGCAACTCGGCCAACGGCCAGGCGCGTACGTCCCTGCCGTCGACCAGTACCCGGCCGCCGCTGGTCTCGTAGAACCGCTCGATCAGCGCGAACACCGTGGTCTTGCCCGCACCGGAAGGACCCACGAACGCGGTCATGCCCGGGCCCGGCACCTCGAAGCTCACCCCGTCATGCACCTGCGGAAGGTCGTCCCGGTAGCGGAAGGTCACCTCCTCGAACGCCACCGACGCCGGGCCGTCGTCCGGCCGCGTGGCCGGCCCGTCCATGTCCTCTACGTCTTCCGTCTTCAGGCGCTCGGCCTGCTCGATCCGTGCGATCGCGGCTGAGCCCACCTGGTACTCCTGGGCCGCCTCGGCCAGGCGGCCGATCGGGTCGAACAGGTAGAAGAGGAAGAGCAGGAAGGCCACCAGCGTGGAGACGGATATCGTGCCGGAGGCGACTCGCGCCCCGCCGACGCCGAGCACCGCCAGGAACGAAATCTGCACCGCGAGCCCCACCGAACTCCACGCCATCGCCTGCCACTTGGCCGACCCCACCCCGTGCCGCCAGGCCTCGTGCGCCGCCTCCTCGACCTTCGCGACTTCCCGCGCCTCCGCGCCCGACGCCTTGAGCGTGCGGAATGCTCCGAACGCCCGCTCCAGCGCCGTGGAGATGATGCCGACCGCCTCCTGGGAGCGCTCCGTGGCCTGCGCGATCTTCGGCAGGACATAGCCCGTCGCGCAGCCGACCAGGACGATCACTCCCAGCGTGACGCCCAGCAGCACCACGTCCATCACGCCCATCAGCACGACGGCCGCGACGAAGGACAGACCACCGGTGAAGGCGGAGACCATCGCCTTCGTGGTCACCGCCTTCAACAGCGTCGTGTCCGAGGTGATCCGGGACATCAGATCGCCCGGCTGGATCCGCTCCACCTCCGCGAGCCGCAGCCGCAGCAGCCGCCCGATCAGCGAGCGCCTCGCCTCCAGCACCACGGACTCGGCGGTGCGCTCCAGGATGTACGCGCCCACGGACTGGATCGCCGAGCCGAGCACCACGAGCGCGGTGAGCAGGACGAGCAGCCCGGTGATCGAACCGTGGTCGCCGAGCCGGTCCACCAGCGCCTTGGCGGCCAGTGGCTGGGCGAGCCCGGACGCCGCGCCCACCAGCGTGAGCAGCGTGGCGAGGGCGATGGCGCCACGGTGCGGGCGGAAATACCGGTACAGCGCGCGCCGGGTTTCCCCTGCGGAGATCTTCTCCGATGCCTCCGGTGGCGTCTTCGGTGATGTCTCTGGTGATGTCTCCGGCTGCGCGGCCTCTTCGGACTGCGGTTGTGCGGTGGTCATGCGCATGCGGTGATAGTGCGTACTGAAGCCGTGGCGGATCAACACGGACGGCCGGTCAGTTGAACGGTGGTCGCTGGGCACAGGTCCGCTGAGTCTCTTGAGTCTTTTGAGTCTTTTGGAGACACATTGCCGACAGAAGACATCAACTGTCGCTTCAGCACGTTAGATTTCGATCATGTCGCGCTAGCAACAGGGGAAACAGGCAGCGACTCAAGCGACCCGGGTTCACAACAGAGCCCAGGACAGCGGGCGGCGGGGGAGCCGGGGACTGTGCCGATCCTGCCGGAGTGTCTGGGAGGTGGGTCGCTTCAGTCGCTGTGCAGTTGCTGGGCGTGGGCTTCAGTCGCTGCCCGGTGCGGGCCCAGGAGGGGCAGCGACTGAAGAAAAGCGACTGAGGCCGTCTTCGGTCGCTTCTGGGTCGAGAGAAAACCCGCAGGTCAAGGCGGGTTGAAGGACACGCAGCGACTGAAGCGACTCAAGGTCCGGGTATATGAAGACATTGGCGTGTGCGCGTGTGCGTCATATATAGAGGCCTTGAGTCGCTTCAGTCGCTGTTTGGGGTTGTGCACCGCACTTGACCTGCTGTTTTTCTCTGGACCTTCAGTAGCTACCGAACTATCTTGAGTAGCTGTGGATGTCGGCTCAGTCGCTGGCGGGTCACCGGGGGGCGACCCGGGGGCGACGGGGGAGCGGGAGAATCGTTTCGCCATTGACATGGGCAGCTCTAAGACATCCCAAGTCCCTGCCTTCTCACCCCGGTTTCGCTAATGTACCTCCGTCGTTGAGTCGCTTCAGTCGCTGATGGGGGATGTGCGTGGCTCCTGAGCAGCGCGTTTTACGTAGCGACTCACGGTCGCTCGCGACCGCCAGGTGGTGCGCCCGCAGCGGCTGGCCGGTCCACCCGCTGGCCGCGGGACGCAAGACCCCGGCAGGCAACTGCGAGACGTGCCGTGCGCCGGGCCACACCTCCCAGGGATGTGAGTGCCTCGGCGCCGGTCGCTGGTGCCACGGTTTTCACGCCGCCACTCTCGACCTCGCCCGGATCGACCAGTGGTGGGGGAGTGACCCCTCGCTCGGCGTGGGTGTCGCCTGTGGCCCGGCCGGGCTCGTCGTCGTCGATGTCGACGCGCACCAGCAGCGGTTACCCGACCGGGACCGTCTGCTGCCGGGCATTCCGATCTCCGCCGACATCGACCTGACCGGGCTCGCCAACGGCTTCGACACCCTGGCCGTGCTGGCCGCCCTGCGCGGTGTCACCAGCCCGGCCGACGACGACACGACGCTGCGCGTACGCACGCCGTCGGGAGGCCTGCACGTGTGGTACCGGGCCCACCGCGGCCACCGCTGGCAGTGCTCCGCCGGCTCGGGCGCCGGGCGCGCGTTGGCCTGGCAGGTGGATGTACGGGCGCACGGCGGGTACATCGTCGCTCCCGGGACCACGACGCGAGCGGGCACCTACATACCCGTCGGCCCCGTGCGAGAGCCCGCGCCCCTGCCGGACTGGCTGGCCAGGGAGCTCGAGCGCACAGGGCATCTTCCGCCCGCTCACGTGCCCGCTCCGCGCCCCGTACCGCCGCGGGCGCGCCAGGCGGTCATCGCGGCCGGGGGAGGCCGCCAGACGGCCGCCAGGGCCCTCGGTACGGTGCTTGCCGAGGTTGCGGGGTGCGCCGCCGTCCCCGAGGGGGCCGCGTTCTCCGAGAAGCTCAACCGGGCCGCCTACACGGCCGGGGGGCTGGTGGCGGCCGGACATCTGACCGAGACAGAGGCCGGGAACATCCTCAAAGAGGTGGCGGAGCGGGCGCGTCCCGGACAGGAGCGCCGTTACACCCCGATCATCCGCGGTGGTCTGAGCGCCGGTTCCAGGCGTCCGCTGTCTCCCGGGAGACAGCCGTGACCGCCCACGACGACAACGCCCTCTTCGACGCCCACGCCGTGGCCACGCAGATCCTCGCCCAGTTGCCGTCGCCGCACCTTCCCTCCCCAGGAGGGGAAGCGACCGCCGCGGCGACGGCGGAGGGCCTGCTGCCCGATACCCTCACCGACCGGGGCAACGCCAAGCTGTTCGTCAAGTTGTACGCCGATGACTACCGACACGTCCCGGGTCTGGGCTGGTACCGCTGGGACGGCACGCGTTGGCAGATCGACGAGGACGACACGGTGGTGTGGGCCGCGGGAGACATGGCGGAGTCCATCGCGACCACCGACCCGCGCGGGGTGTACACGAACGCGGCTCTGCAGCAGCACCGACGCCGTGCCCTGAGCACCAGCGGTATGAACGCGATGCTCACGCAGGCCAAGTCCGCCCCGGGCATGGTGCTCAACGCGGCGTTCCTGGACGCCGATCCGTACGCCCTGTGCACCCCGTCGGGCATCGTGGACCTGTGGACCGGAGCGGTCCGTGCGCCCGACCCGAACAAGGACTTCCACTCCCGCTCCACGTCGCTGGCGCCGCAGCCGATGCCCACGCCGCGCTGGGACCGCTTCCTCACCGACACCTTCGGCGAGGGCACCGAGGGTGCGGAGATGACCGACTTCCTGCACCTGCTGCTCGGCTACTCGGTCACTGGTGACGTCGGCGGTCAGGTCATGCCGTTCCTGTGCGGCTCCGGCAAGAACGGCAAGTCGGTACTCCTGGACGTGCTGATGAAGCTGCTCGGTGACTACGCGGACGCGGCCCCGCCCGGCTTCCTCATGTCGCGTCCCTACGAAGGCCACCCGACCGACCTGGCCGAGCTGCACGGCCGCCGTGTCATCGTGTGCAGCGAGGTCAAGCCCGGGGACAAGTTCGACGAGGCCAGGGTCAAGCTGCTCACCGGTGGCGACCGCATCAAGGCGCGCCGGATGCGGCAGGACTTCTTCAGTTTCGAGCCCACCCACAAACTGTGGCTGCTCGGCAACCACCGGCCCGAAGTCGGCACCGGCGGCTTCGCGTTCTGGCGACGTATGCGCCTGATCCCCTTCGAGCGGGTGGTCTCCGACGACCGGAAGATCGACAATCTCGCGGACGTCCTGGTCACCGAGGAGGGGCCCGGCATCCTCAACTGGCTCATCGAGGGGGCCCGCCGCTACCTGGGGGGCGCGAAGGACCTCACCGGGCCCGAGCGCGTGCGCATCGCCACCACCGCGTACGCGGAGACCGAGGACCACACCGGCCGGTTCATCGGCGAGGCGTGTGTACTGGATGCCGAATTGAGGGCAGAACAAGCACAGCTCTACGCCGCCTACCGAGCCTGGTGCCAGAATGAGGGCGCACCCGCTGTCTCTTCTCGCTCCTTCGCCGCCCGGGTCCGTGAGACGGTGGGGCTGGCATCGCCCAAGGAGATGATCCTTTCCAACCAGCGGAAGTACTACCCGGGCATAGGACTGCTCGTGGACGAGGAGATGGCATGAGCGCTCTCATCGCAGAGGACGAGATCGCCCATGAAGCCGAGCTCGTCTGGCTCGAGGACATCGGCGACCTGGACTACGTACGGCAGAGCCTCGACCGGCTGCCGACACGGCGCGGCAAACCGGCCTACCACCGTGACGGCCGCATGGTCGGCTACGCCCTGCTCGGGCCGGGGGCGAAGCCGTCGCGCTCGTCCGGCACCTTCCGCCGGCGCGTGTTCTGGCTGCTGCCGCACGACCGCGATACCGATCCCGCGGGCCTGTACTCCAGCGGGGCGCCCGCCGAGGCCATCGACCCGCGCACGCTGGCGCCGGGCAGCAAGGGCCGCAAGACCGAGCGCTCCGAGGGCGGGCCGCCGTCCTCGGCGATGCAGGAACTGGGCATAACCCTGCCGTTGTAGCGCCGCTGCGGCACCGCTGTAGCGGGGCACGTCTGGCCGACCGCCGCACGGTGGCTGAGGGGCATTGCCACCGTGCGACGATCGGCCAGACGTATTACGGCGTAATAATCGGCCGACGTACTACGGCGTAATGAGGTGCAGCTTCTCCTCTGCAGGGAGGGCCGGCCGGTGAGCGAGCGGGTCCGTGTGCCGTGCGGCGGGTCGTCGTTTCTCGGCGGGCGAGCCGTGGAGGAGGGGGATCTCGGACAGCACCTCTTCCGGAAGATCGAACGCCTCGACCAGCGTCATCATGTGCGGGGTGAGCTCGCCGATGATCGTCTCGATGGCGGTGGAGAGCGTGCGCACGTGGTCGACGGTCAGCCGTTTTTCGGCGAGGAGGTCCCCGGTGTGTTCGGCGAGTTCCTTGAGCAGGAACAGCCGGCACAGGCGCTCCAGCAGGGAGCGCGCCATGGGGTCGCTCGCCTGCTCGACCGCGGCCAGGAAGGCGTCGGCGGCCTGGAGCCGCGCATGGGCGGAAACCATCTTGAGGGCCGCGGCGGAGGTCCCGTTCCACCGGGCGATCGGATCTCCGGACGGCCCCTGGCGCAGTGCCTTGCGGGCCCGTGCCTGCCAGATCGCCTCGACATCCGAGAGCAGATCCCGCAGGAAGTAGGGGTCGGTCAGCTGCCGCTCGCCGGGCGGGATCGTGCGTGAGGGCCGTAGGTCCACCTGGTGCTCGAAAATCATCTCGGAGGCGGCCTTGAGCCAGATCACGAGGTTGTCGCCCTCGGCGGTGATGGTGCCCTCGAGATCCGTCATGAGTTCGGTCAGCCGGTTGGCGGTGAACAGTCCCCGTGCGCCGCAGCGCTCCCGGCACTCGGTGACGATGTCCCGTGCCTGCCAGGTGGTCCAGCCCTTGGTGATGGCCACCAGGCGCTCCTTCTCGGCCCGGTCGGCTTCGGTGTGCTCGGCCCACTGGGACACCGCGGTCCGGTGCAGGAACGTCATGGCGTAGGTCGCGGCGATGGCGTAGAGCAGCCTGCCGGAGTGACTGCGGTGGGCTGTCAGGGGCACCCGCTCGCCCGCCTTCGGGCCGCTGATACGGCGCGTGTGGGCGTAGCGCACAGCAATGGCCAGCGCGGTCCGCGAGACGCCGACGGCCGCGCCGCTCATGCACAGCTTCCCCATCGTCACCCGGCCGATGGAGCGCAAGAAGCGCTTCCGCCGGTTTCCCACGGTGCTGCGCATCATGCCGTCTCGGTCCAGTCGGCCGTGCTCGGCCTCCAGCAGCGCCGTCCGTGGCAGCCGCACATGGTCGAAGGAGGTGAGGCAGTGGTCGACGGGACTGCCCATGCGTTCGGAGAGCGGATGGACGCTGACGCCGGGCCGGGTTCCCCTCTCGTCGCTCAGCGGCGTCAGGAAGAGGAAGACTCCTTCGTCCTGACCGTCGATCAGCAGCCGCGCCGCCACCACGGCAGTCTTCGGTCCGCCGATGGGGCTCGTGTTGGGCATGAACTTCCGGGCGCCGGGGGTGGGCGTGTGCAGAACGAAGCCGCCCGTCGCACGGTCGAGCGTGGCGGTGGTCTCCAGGGCCGCCGCGTCGTTTCCGTGCTCCACCTCCGTGCACAGAAACGTTCCTGTGCGCTCCAGCGAGGAGAAGCCGGACAGGTCACGCCGATAACCGTCGTGGTCCAGCAGGCTGCCCAGAAAGAGGTTGTAGTGGATGGCCGACAGCGTTCCCAGCCCGCTGTCGACCACTGCCGTCCACTCGATCAGGCTCGCCAGCCGGTGGGAGTCGTACGCGAGCGCTTCGGCACCGTCCAGGGCGCTGTTGACCAGGCGCAGCCGCTGGTAGGAGAGAGCCGTGCGTTCGGCGGCGGACAGTCCGGTCCGGGGGGTGAAGTCCGAACCGGCGATGAGAGTGCGCCAGGGGGCGTGTACGCGTTCCCGCTCGTGCTGGTCGTAGAGCAGGTGGGACAGTTCGCCGCGAGCCGTGGCGTCGGCGTCGGCGTCGGTGGCCGGGGGCGGACCCCCGGCCGGGGCGGTCTGGGGGGAAACCGCCGCGCGGGTGCGTGCCGGGCCTTTCTTCTGGAGCGTCAGCAAGGTCATGGACCTCTCCCCGTCGAAGACAGCTCCCGGCGTGTGGGGAGCCCAGGCACAAGATACGTACCAACCGGTTTTCTTTTCAAGACGATTCGGCCAGTTCCTGTTGCGTGATCATGTGCCGGCAGGGCGCGGCGGAGGTATCCGGTCTTGCCCCGCGGAGGGGGCTCGTCCGGTGTGATGTGCGCTCATGTGGTGTTCGGCGGGCGTCTGTGCGCGGCCTTGAGCACCAGGGCGCGGGGGCCTTGAAAAAACCGAGGCGCTGGTTTTATTCTGCATCCCGCAGTCGATTCCGAGTGACCCTCGATCAACTGTCCGTCATCAACGTGCCGTTATGCCTATGGGTGGATACTCGCGACATAGAGTAACCAGCAGTAGGGTACGAACCCTACGGTCTGGTTTTGCTGCAGTACTGGTACGGAGGTGTGTGATGGCGCGACAGGAACGAGCCATTCGGACTCGGCAGAAAATCCTTGTCGCCGCGGCCGAAGTGTTCGACGAGGTCGGATACGAGGCCACCACGATCTCTGAGATCCTCAAGCGGTCGGAGGTGACCAAGGGGGCGCTCTACTTCCACTTCACCTCCAAGGAAGAGCTCGCCCAGCGGATCCTGGCAGAGCAGATCCATGCGATTCCGCCGGTCCCGCCGCAGGACCTGGCGCTCCAGGAAGCGGTGGACGAAGCGCTGCTGCTCACGTACCTGCTGCGCTCGGGTGATGCGCGGGTGCGGGGCAGTATCCGGCTGACCGTCGATCAGGGCTCTCCCCAGGACGGCCTGGACCGGAGCGTGCCGATGCAGGGGTGGATCAACCGGTCCGTCGAGCTCTTCGAAAAGGCCAAGGCGAACGGGGAGCTGCTGCCCGACGTCGACGTGGTGTCGCTCGCGAAGCTCTTCGTCGGGTGCTTCACCGGTGTCCAGGTCCTGTCGAACATCATGACCCGGCACGAGGACATGCTGGATCGGGTGTCCGAGCTGTACCGGCATCTCATGGCGACCGTCGCGGTCCCGGGAGTGCTCGTCCGGATGGAGTTCGCGCCGGGGCGGGCGCAGCGGGTGTACGAGGCCGCCATGGCGCAGAGTCGGCGGACGCCGGGAGAAGTGGACGAGCTCGTCTAGCGAGCCCCTGCGGTACTCCATCGAGGAGGGGGAGGGGACGTGAGTCCCCTGTGCGGTCACGTGTCGAGGCGCGGTGCGCAGAAACCAACCGAACGGAGTGCACAACTGATGGAAATGACTGCATGCCCGTACGCGCTGGACGTTTCAGGGCGTGACCTCGTCGGTGAGGCCGCGCTGCTGCGGGAGCAGGGGGCGGCTGCCAAGGTGGAGCTTCCGGGCGCGGTGGTCGCATGGGCCGTCACCCGGCACCGGTACATCAAGCAGTTGCTCACGGACTCCCGGGTCTCCAAGGACGCCCGTCAGCACTGGCCGGATTTCCGGGAGGGGCGAATACCGGAGGACTGGCCGCTCTACCACTGGGTGTCGGCGCAGAACATGCTCTTCTCCTACGGCGAGGATCACGCACGGCTGCGACGGCTCGTCGCCGGTGCGTTCACCAAGCGGCGTACCGAGTCTCTTCGGCCGCAGGTCGAGGCCATCACCAAGGAACTGCTCGACGAACTCGCATCGGCCCCGGCCGGGCAGCCGGTCGATCTGCGTGCGGCGTTCGCCAGGCTGCTGCCGATGCGGGTGATCTGCGAACTGTTCGGAGTCCCCGAGGACGGGCGGGCCCCGCTGGTCGACGCGATCGACAGGACGATCAGCACCTCGGCGACGCCGGAGGAGATCTACGCCGCGCAGGTCGAGGTCTTCCTGCTGCTCGGCCGGCTCGTGGCCGAGAAGAGAACCCGGCCCGGCGACGACCTGACGTCCGCGCTGATCGAGGCGCACGAGCAGGGGGACCGGCTCACCGAGCAGGAGCTGGTCGACACCCTGTATCTGGTGATCGGAGCGGGGCAGGAGACGACAAGCACCTTGATATGCAACGCCATTGCGGTACTGCTGTCCCGGCCCGAGCAGTTGGAGCACGTGCGGGCGGGCCACGCCGACTGGCAGGACGTGGTCACGGAGATCACGCGCAGCGACAACCCCGCGGCGTACATCCCGCTGCGTTTCGCGGTGGAGGACATAGACCTCGACGGTGTCAGGATCTCCAAGGGGGACCCCATCATCGTCTCCTTCGCCGCTGCCGGTACCGATCCGGAGCGGTACGGGGACGACGCGGGGGAGTTCGATGTCCTGCGCGCCCAGAGCAGCGACAACCTGGGCTTCGGCTACGGCGCGCATCGCTGTCTGGGGACTTCGCTGGCCCGCATGGAGGCGACGGTCGCTCTGTCGATGCTCTTCCAGCGGTACCCGGAGCTCTCGCTCTCCGAGCCGCTGCAGCAACTGGAACGGTTGGGCACCTTCATCATCAACGGTCCGAAGTCGCTGCCCGTCCTGCTCGACGGACCGGTGAACTGACCTCTCGTCATCGACGCGAAGCGGCCGGGGCCCTGACCGGGGCTCTGACCGGGGCCCCGGCCCTGGCCGCGGCCGCTTCGCGCGGTGAGGGGAGATCCTCATGCCGGCGACGATCCGCGCCCGGTTCGGGGTGGGCGACGCCGACTGTGCACTTCCCCTTCATCGGCTCCCCTTCATCGGCAGGGCCGAACCGGCCCGCGCGGCCCGCGCGGTCGGGTCAGCGGCGGCGCGGCGGCGGGGCCCGTGACGCGCGCCGGCCCGTGGCACCCGCCGTCTCGCGCGCTGACGGGGCGTCACCGCACACCCGGGCCGCCGGTCGGCCGGTGCTCGTCAGAATTCGCCGCGACATCCCCCGCGACATCCCCCGCGACATTCTTCGCGACCGGAGGCGGCCGGACGGCTCTACTCCTGTGCCGTACGCGGCTGGACGGGCTCCTTCCCCTTGGCCGTATGCGGCTTGGCGGACTCCAGGTCGACGGTGGCCAGCGCTTCCGCGGTGGCCAGGCGCGGCAGCACGAGCCGCCAGAAGCGGGTGAGCGCGGCGGGAGAGAGCCACCCGGGCTCCGCGCGCCCGAGCACTTCGAAGCCGGTGGTCGCCGCCGTGACGGAGGTGATCATGTCCTGCCGGGCGACGCCGTCCGCGAGGAGGTTCTCGTCGGCGGCCTCGGCGAGCAGGTGCTGGATGCACTCGTGCCACTCGCCGCGCAGCTCGAGGCCGGTGCGGTGAGGCGTCTCGCAGCTCAACCGGTACCCGGCCCGGGCCACGACGTCGTGGCGGAGCTGGTCGGCCAGGGCATGGGAGGTGCTGATCAGCCGCTGCAGGGCGTTCATGCCCGGGCGCTGGGCGGCCTGGGCCGCCCTCCGCAGGAGCACCGCCGCGGTGGCTTCCACGGTCGAGGCTATCGCGGCCTTGTTCTCGAAGTGGAAGTGCAGGGCACCGGTGCTGACACCCGCGCTGGAGCTGATCTCCGCCAGGCTGGTCCGAACGTACCCGTGCCGCTCGAACGCCTCGGCCGCGGACCGGATGAGCGACTGGCGGGTATGGACGGCACGTTCCTGTTTCATGACCAGGGGCTCCTAGGGGGCGACTGGGTGCACCATGCAACCTAAAGTATCAAACCAGGGTGCTGGTTTCATGTCTCCCCACCCGGTGTAGTCGGCTGTAGCCGCTCCGCAGCGGAAAAGTCAGGGACAAGCCAGGGGCAAGCGCGTTGAGGTGGCGTGTTGCGCGCCCTGCAGAAGAGTTGCAAACCGGCACTTCGGTATGTTCATATGGTCGAACCGAGGGGTTGGGGGCCTACCCGCGACGGCGTGCCCTTCCGAGCCGCGTTCCGGGGGTGTGGGGGAGTGCGGGTGGGGCGTCCCCGCGATCACGGCCACAGAGGGGAGCCGTCGGTGTACCTGTACGACTCGCATGTCCCGAGGCGGAGCGCAGACACGGGACCGGGCGTCACTGGGTGGCCGGGTGAGTTCTCGGGCGGCTCGACGAGCCGGTCGCACGGTCCCGCCGCCGACGCGGCGGAGATACGCCGGGAGGCGGGGTGATGAGCCCCGATCTGGCGGTCGTCGCCGACCTGTCCCGCGTCACCGGCGCTGCCGAGGACCGGCCGGCCGTGGTGCCCATCGACGCGCTGCTGGCCTCCGACTCCCCGCGGCTCAACGGGGAGAACGCGGAGCACGTCCAGACGCTCGCCAAGCTGCGGGACGCGCTGCCGCCGATCCTGGTGCACCACGAGACGATGCGCGTCATCGACGGGATGCACCGGCTGCGGGCCGCGCGGCTGCGCGGTGACGAGACCATCGCCGTGGAGTATTTCAAGGGCAGCGAGGACGACGTGTTCGCGCTGTCGGTGCGGTTGAACATCGCCCATGGGCTGCCGCTGTCGCGCGAGGACCGGATGGCTGCGGCGGAGCGCCTCCTCAAGGTCTATCCGTACTGGTCGAACCGGCGGATCGCCGTCAACGCCGGGCTGTCCGCGACCTCCATCGCCTCCTTGCGCCGCCGTTCAACCGGTCAGGGCGAACAGTTGACCGCCCGGGTGGGCCGGGACGGGCGGGTACGCCCGCTGCACGCGAGCGAGGGGCGGCTGCGGGCGAGCCGGGTGATCGCCGACAACCCCCATGCGTCGTTGCGGGAGATCGCCGAGCGGGCGGGTATCGCCGCCGCCACCGCGAAGGACGTACGCGACCGGATGCGCCGGGGGGAGGATCCGGTGCCTGCCCAGCGCAAGGCGGCCCGGGAGAAGGTGACGGCGGCGGCTCCGGGCCCCGACGAGGGGAGCGCGGAGCGCACCTCCCCGGCGGCCATCGGGCCGACCCTGTCCAACATGCGCAAGGACCCGTCGCTGCGCACGGATGCGGGGCGGACGCTGCTGCAACTGCTTTCCGCCCACTCCATCGGCGACGACGCCCAGTGGGATCTCTGGATGCGCGGCGTGCCGGAACACCGCAAGGACATGCTGGCGCAGGCCGCGCGCCGGTGTGCGGACCGCTGGCTGCGCTTCGCGAACGAGCTTGAGACGCGGCGTATGTGACGGATGGTCACGGGACCACCGATGGTCACGGGATCGTCCATGGTCACGGGATCGTCGTGGCATTCGGCCGGGCCGCTGTGCGGCGTCGCCGTCTGACGGACGACCGCCGCACCCCGAGAAGCGCATGAGGGAAAGGGCCCGTGACAGCGTGGGCATCTGTACAGCGTGGGCATCTGTAGCGGGTACGCGGGCGGCGTGAGGGCCTGGCGGCGCCCTCGTACGCCCCATTAGCAAACCACTGGAGCGGTTTCTTTCTGGGGGCTGGAACACGCCACGTGGATGCCCGTGCCGGCCGCTGTGGACCCAGGTCGCCGGCCCTCTCCCGCTCGTGGGCTGCCCTTCCGGCGAGTCGTCGTCGGCCCCTCGGTACGGCATCCTCCCCGTTGTAAAGAAACCAGGGCACTGGTATTTTTCAGCCATGCGGGGGCATCAGGGGGAGCCGTGTGGAACCGGCCGACGCGATCGCGACCGCACCCGGAGGAACACCAGAACGCCTGGCCCTGCGTGACGCGGGCTGCCGAGGAAACGGGGTTCAGATGATCACACAAGAGGCGCGGACGACGCGGAACGAGTCACCGCGGCGGGAGGTGCAGCTGCTGCGCTGGCCCGCACAGCGGGACCTGCGCGAGGAGTACAGGTCCCGTGGAATGCCTCGGATCCTGGTGGTCGAAGCGGGTCTGGAGGCCCCGGTCTGCGACGACATCTACGAGGACTGGGTCCGCACCCCCGTCACCTCCCCCGACCTCAAGGCACGCGCCGACGCGCTGGTCCACCGTTACCACCGCAACCGCTCGCCCCAGCTCGACGAGGACGGCGTCCTGCGGTTCGCCTCCCAGTCGGTGACGCTCTCGCCCATGCAGGCCGAACTGCTGTCCCTGCTGGTGTCGCAGTTCGCCCAGGTCGTGCCGCGTGAGGCGCTCAGGTCCCAGCTCGGCCACGGCCAGGGGTCGATGAGCCGCAACGCGCTCGACCTGCACATGATGCGCATCCGGCACCGGATCAGCTCGCTGGGGCTCACCATCCGCACCGTGTGGGGACGGGGCTACGTCCTCGACATCCAGGCCGGAACGGCGTCTTGACCTCATGGCCGGCGACGGCGCACCGCCGTCCGGCCGTGCACACACGCGGCTCGTTCGACGCGTAGACGGAACTGATCGAGACGGGGGGACACGTACGTGATCTTGAGTACTGGAGCCGAGGGCGGTACGACGGCCCTGCCGCAGCCCACGCCCCGAGTGGCGCGGAACATCCCGCCCCAGCAGCGCGGACTGAACAGACAACGGGCCGACCAGGTGCTGACCACGAGGGTGGGACTGCAGATCCCGGACGTGCTCTCCTTCGAGGAATGGGAGCGGGCCGGACGCCAGCTGGCGGGCGTGGTGGACTCGTCCTCGTGGTGGCTGGGCGACTGGCTGACCTACGGCAAGGACCACTACGCCGACCGGTACCAGCAGGGCATCCGTGGTGCCGGACTGCAGTACCAGACACTGCGCAACTACGCCTGGGTGGCCCGCCGGTTCGACATGAGCAGGCGGCACGCGCGGCTGACCTTCCAGCACCACGCCGAGGTGGCCTCCCTGCCCGCCGAGGAGCAGGACCGGTGGCTCACCCGGGCCGAGGAGCTGTCGTGGACGACCAAGCAGCTGCGCAACGCGCTGCGGGAGGCCAGGGGCATCGAGTCCGGGAAGGCCCCGGACGCCACCCCTCTGCGCCAACTGGCCGTCCCGCGCGAGCGGTTCGAGCGCTGGCACAAGGCCGCCGAGCAGAGCGGTGTCGAGGTCGACGAGTGGGTGCTCGCCACCCTCGACTCAGCCGCCGAGCTGGTCATCGAGGCCGTCATGGAGCCGCCCGCCGTCGTCGAAGGGGCCGTATCCGCCGACGAACCGGCCGTATCCGCCGACGAACTGCCGCCCGGCGCGCCCGAGGGGGCCTAGACCCTCTCGGGCCGGCGGGACCTCGCGCACGCGCCCGCGTGACGCGGGCGCGACGGTGATCGCGGATGTGCCCGGCACCGATCGGGTGCCGGCACATCCGCGGTGCCAACGGGGCCCGCCCGGTCGGGGCTTGCCTCGTCGGAGCGTGAGATGCGAGGGCCGTGCCGGGTGGGCCGGCCCTCCCTGGGCGTGGGGCATGTGGGGCCCCTCACGCAGCTGCCGGTACGGGGCGGCCCATCCGGGCCTTGAGGTGCCCCTTGAGAGTGAAGTCCGCCGCGGCCGCCTCCCATCGGCCGAGCGGGACGCCGCCGGCCAGAAGCCGGCGCGCCGCCATGTGGTCGGCGGGCCGGTTGACGGACTCGACCGCGATCAGTGCCCCGTCCCGGAACAGCAGCACGGAGAACGAGTGGGGGTCGTCGCCCAGGACCAGCTCGTCGTCGTGGCCCTGGCCGAGTCCCGCGATCTGCAGGGTCGTCGAGAACTGGGTGCTCCAGAACCAGGGCAGGTCGTCGTACGTCCTGATGGTGCCGGTGAGCCGGTCGGCGACCAGGCGGGCGTGGTCGACGGCGTTCTGCACCGACTCGATGCGCAGGTGTGCGGCGGCGCGCGGATGCGGGAACACCGCACAGTCGCCGATGGCCGAGATGTGCGGATCGCTCGTCAGCAGCCGGGAATCAACGACGATCCCGCCGGCGACCTCCAGCCCGGCCGCCTCGGCCGGCTCCGTGCACGGTGCGGCCCCGACACCGGCCAGCACGAGGTCCGCGGGCAGCCGGCGGCCGTCGGTCAGTTCCACCGCGGCCACCCGTCCGTCGCCGTCGTCGTGGAAGCGGGCGATCGACTGCCCGAAGAGCAGTCCGTTGCCGCGTTCCCCGTGCAGCCGGGTGAAGTGCTCGGCCGTCGGGGCCGAGGTCACCCGGGCAAGGGGGCGCCCGAGTGCTTCGACCACGGTCACCGAGTACCCCAGCTGCCGTGCCACCGCGGCGAATTCGAGGCCGACGAACCCGGCGCCGGCGACGACCACGTGCGCAGCCCGGGAGAGCGCCTTCTTGAGCGCCTCGGCGTCCGTCAGAGTGCGCAACGTGTGGACGCCGCGCAGCTCGGCGCCGGGCACCGGCAGGGCCCTGGCGCGGGCCCCTGTCGCCAGGACCAGGTGGTCGTACGCGTGGACGCTCCCGTCGTCGAGGCGGACGGTCCGCGCGGCCCGGTCCAGGCGGACGGCGCTGCCCGTGACCCGCTCGATCGCGTTGCGTTCGTAGAACGTCTCGGGCCGCAGCCACAGCTGGGCCTCGTCGGCCTCTCCCTTGAGGTACGCCTTGGACAGCGGCGGGCGCTCGTACGCCAGGTGGCCCTCGTCGCCGATGAGGGTGATGGGGCCCTGGTGGCCGCGCTCGCGCAGGAACGCGGCGGTCTGGTAGCCGGCCTGTCCGGCCCCGACGATGACGACGCGGCCTGTTTGCTCGCGCGTCCCCATCAGATCTGCTGTTCCGGGAGGCGGACCCGCAGGCCGTCGAGGTCCTCGGTGACCTTGATCTGGCAGCTCAGGCGGCTGCCCGCGGTCCGTGAGCACGCCGTGAACTCCAGCATCTCGTTCTCCTCGGTCCCCACCGCGTCCAGCTTGTCGAGGGAGTCCGAGCCGACGTAGACGTGGCAGCTGGCGCACTGCACGTAGCCGCCGCACTGGCCGATGATGCCGTCGACGTCGTTGGCGAGCGCGCCGCGCATGACGGTGGTGCCCACCGGGAGGTCGAGTGTCTGTTCGCTCTGGTCGGCGGCCACGTAGGTGATCTTGGGCATGGGGTTCTCCTCGGGGAGGTTCGGCGTGCGTGCACAGGCATGGGGCGCGGCCTGGCCCCGGACTTCCCGATCGTCGCCGACCGCCTTAACTTCCTGGAAAACGAGGTGATTTAACGCGCAAGTCAAGCCGGTCGCGGGCGTATTCGAGGGGCGGCCGGGGCGCGCCGGGAAATCGCGCCACGCCCCCTTGGCCCGCGGGCGGACCTTGCGCCGAGGCGATCCGCGGGGCCTGCGCCGGCCGCCCCCGCGCCGGGGGCCGCCCGGGCAGCAGTTCCGTGCCGCGGTGCACGGTCGCCCGCACGCAGCGGGCGCCCAGCGCGGCCACGGCGGTGGGATGGCCGTCGTCCAGAGCCACGTCGGCGATCGCGGGAACCGGGCGGGCGGCATCCGGCCCGTGCCAGCTCAGCAGGGCGGGCGGCTCCTCGGGCCCGGAGAGCGTGAAGTCCGTCATGGGCGTGTTGAGCCCCTCTCCCGTGGCCTTCAGGACGGCCTCCTTGCGCACCCAGTAGGTCAGGCAGGCGCGAACGCGCCGCCCCTCGGGCAGCCGCTCGACGGCCGCTCGTTCGGCGGGGGTGAGGACCAGCTCGTACTCGGGCGGCAGGCCGGGGCCACGCCAGGGTTCGAACCGTTCGACGTCCAGGCCCAGCGGGATGCCCAGGGCGATCGCCACCGACACGATGTCGCCCGAGTGCGAGATGGACAGTTCCCATCCCTCGGCGATGCCGACCGGTCGTGGCTTGCCGTGCGGGCCGCCGCACCCCGGGCACCGCGTATGGAGGCGAATCGCCTCGGGCCCGGTGCCCACGGCGAGAGCCAGTGCCGTCTTGGCGAGCATCCGCCCGGTGACGAACCGGGCCAGGTCGAGCTCGTGGGCGAAGGACGAGGTGCGAACGAGTTCCGTGCTGTCCAGCAGTCCGAACCACTTCGACGGCTGGGGCAACGGGGGCAGCGACCAGATGTGGCACTCGGCGACCGGCTGCGGCTCCTCGGCGCCCGCGGTGAGGACGGACGCGGCGCCGGCTGCGGGGAGCGTCATGGGGGTTTCACCTCCGTAGCGCGGCAGTGCCTCTGCCGCGCTACCGAGTCTTCGCTCCGCCGAAGTGCCGCCGGTAGCAGGAAATCCTCCGGCTTACGGGGGGTGGAAAACCTCCCGGCGGCCTTAGGCGCGGCCTTCGTTATCGCCTCTCCCGGCAGCCGTTATCGCCGTGCCTGGCAGGCGAAGCAGATCCGATAACGCCCCGAAAACGCCGTTCTTTAAGTTTTCTGTCAGACGCAAGGAAGCGCAGCTCAGAGGACCTGAGCTCCACACAGACAGGAAACGAAGACAATGAAGAAGACCCTGAGTGCCGCAGTCAAGTCCGTCTCTCTCGTCCTGGTTTCCGGGGCGGCGATCCTCACCGTGGTCGTCCCCGCCGTGGCGCAGGTCTCCACGAGCTCGGTGTCGGCGGCCGGCGCCACGGTCGTCACCCCGCAGGACGACCGTGGTGGCTGGTAGGAGCGCGGCGCGCCCGGGCCGCCTCCGATCCCGCTCGTCCCGCTCGCCTCGCTCGCTCTCTCTTCAGCGCAACCGCGCTTGACTCCACCCGGCGCTTTCCCTCAGCAGAAGACGCTCAGTCCGCAACGGACCGATATCACCGGTCCGCGACTCGACACAGTCATCTCCGGGTGTCAGAGAACTCATCCCGCTTAGGCCCATACGGCCCGTCGCCCCCAACAACCGTCGTCCGTCCGGCTGTTAAGGCTCATATCGCCAGTACACCGGACTGGAACATGTCGCTTGGTGACCTACATTGGTTGTCGTCCGGAAAACAGGACTTCAACAAGGGGGAGCCGGAGTGGGCGAACAACTCAGCTTCAAGGTCTTGGGGCCCCTCGCGGTGACCGCGGGGGAGAAAAGCGTCCCGCTCGGCGGTGGCCGCCAACGGACCATCCTCGCCCTGCTGTCGCTCACCCCCGGTCGTGTCGTCCCGGTGGACACGATGGTGGACGCGGTCTGGAACAGCAACCCGCCGCCCACCGCCCGCACCCAGGTGGCGATCTGCGTCGCGGCCCTGCGCAAACTCTTCAAGAGCGCGGGCGTCACCGAGGACGTCATCGTCACCGCGCATCCGGGATACGTACTCAACACCGAGGGCCACCGGTTCGACGCGGTGGACTTCGCGGACTTCGTCCAGCAGGCCGAGCAAGCCGCCAGGGAAGGCGAGCTGCCGGAGGCCGCACGGTGCTACGCGGGGGCACTGAGGCTCTGGCGCGGGCCCGCGTTCGCCGGGGTGAGCGGGCAGCTGATCGAGGACGAGGCGGCCCGCCTGGAGGAGCACCGGCTCAACGCCTACGACGACTCCACCCTGGTCGACCTGGAACTCGGCCAGCACCAGGAGCTCATCCCGGAACTGGCGGCCATGGTGCGCGAGCACCCGCTGCGCGAACGCACCCGGCACCATCTGATGCTCGCGCAGTACCGCTCGGGCCGCCGCGCCGACGCGATGGAGACCTATCGGGACGCGCGCACTCAGTTCATCGAGGAACTCGGCATCGAACCGGGACCCGACCTGAACGAACTGCACGACGCGATCCTGCGCGACGACCCCTCCCTGGCGCCCGCGATACCTTCCGCGGAACGCCGGCCGGCGCACGTGACGCCCGCCGTTCCCTCCGAACTACCGCCCGATGTACCGGCGTTCACCGGCCGCAGCGAGGAACTCGCCGCCCTGGAAAGCCTGCTGACCGATACACCGGAAGGCTCCTTCGGCATCGGCCTGATCACCGGCGCCGCCGGCATCGGCAAGAGCGGCCTGGCCATGCGCTGGGCCATCAGGGCCGCCGAGCACTTTCCCGACGGCCAGCTCTTCGCCGACCTGTGCGGCTACGACGAACACCGTGAACCCGTCCCGGCCCACGAGATCCTCAGCCGTTTCCTGCGCTCGCTGGGCGTGCCCGGCGAGCAGATCCCCGACGAGCTGGAGGAGCGCGTCGCCCTGTACCGCAGCCTGCTCGCCGACCGCCGTGTCCTCATCGTCCTCGACAACGCGCGCACCTACGCGCAGATCCGCCCGCTGCTGCCCGGCGGCGGACGGTGCTGCGTCGTGGCGACCAGCCGGGACCAGATGGAAGACCTCGTCACCTGGCCCTCACGGGCCCGGGTGCACCTGGGCCCGCTGTCCGAGGAGGAAGCCGTCGGTCTGCTCACCGCGATCGTCGGCGAGCGCAGGATCGCGCCCGCCCGCGCGGACGCCGCCCGCCTGGTCGAGCTGTGCGACCGGTTGCCGCTGGCGCTGCGGATCGCCGCCGCCCGGCTCGCCTCCAAGCCGCACTGGACGGTGCGCTACCTGGTCAACCGGCTCAGCGACGAGCGCCGCAGGCTGGACGAGCTCAGCCAGGGCGAGTCGCAGGTCCGCGCCAGCCTTGCCCTCAGCTACCGGTATCTGCCCGGCGAGGCGGCCCGGCTGCTGCGCAGGCTCGGGCTGCTCGACGTACCGGACTTCACCGCCTGGGCCGGCGCCGCGGTGCTCAACAAGGAAGTCCTGGACGCGGAGCGGCTCATCGAAGACCTCGTCGACGCCCAGTTCCTCGAGGTCGTCAACGTCGACGCCACCGGCCAGCTGCGCTACCGCTTCCACACCCTGGTGCGGCTGTACGCGGGGGAGCGCGCCCGGCAGGAGGAGTCGGAGCCGGACCGGCTCGCCGCCACCAGCCGGTTCCTGCGCACCTTGCTGACCATCGCGGAGGAGGCCGACCTGCGCGAGGGCGCGGGCAAGGACACCTGGGTGCACAGCGGCGTCCAGCGGCGCCGGATCGACTCCGTCCTCCTGGACGAGCTGCTCGCCGTACCGCTGGAGTGGTTCGAGGCCGAGCGGCTCGCCCTGGTGGCCTCGGTCCAGCAGGCGGCCCGGACGGGCGAGGCGGAACTCGCCTGGGACCTCACCGTCAGCGCCCTGGTGTTCTTCGGGACCCGCAGCTACACCGATGACTGGCGTACCTGCTGTCAGTCGGCCGCGGAGGCGGCACACGCCGTCGGCGATCTGTGCGGTCAGGGGGCGATGTACTTCGGCCTGGGCACCCTGGAGCTCAGCCACAGCAGGCTGGAGAACGCCACTTCGTACCTCGACAAGGCGCTCTACTTCTACACGGAGGCGGGCGAGGACCACGGGCGGGCGATGGCCCTGCGCTCTCTCGGCCAGAGCGACCGCATGCGGGGCGATCCGGACACCGCCATGCCGCGCTTCGCGGAGGCACTGGTTCTCTTCCGCGAGGCCGGCGACCTCTTCGGCGAGGTGCACACCCTGCACAACATGGCGGAGGCCGAACTCGACCGGGGGCACCTCGACGCGGCGATGCAGTGCGCCCGGGAGGCCGTGCGTCTGGAGGAGAACAGGGCGCCCGACACCCGAAACCTGGCGCAGGCGCTGTACCGCCTCGGCCGGGTCCACCTCGCCCTGGACGAGCTGGCGGCCGCCGAGGAGGCGTTCTTGCGCGCGGTGCGGATCGTCAAGGAGAAGACCGACATGGTCGGACTCGCGCACACCCTGCTCGGCCTCGGCGAGACCCGGCTCAGCAGGGGGGACACGAAGCTGGCCGAGACCACGCTGACCGATGCGCTGGAGGTCGCGGAGGAGTGCCGCAGCCCGCTGGTGGCGGGGCGGATCGGCCTGGTCCTCGGCGAGGTGAGCCGGGGTCTTGGCAAGACCGAGGCGGCCCGCGCCTTCCTGCGCACCGCGCAGCAGCGGTTCGCCGCCGCGGGGGCGTCGGTGTGGGAGCGGCGGGCCGAGGAGGCGCTGGGCGCGCTGGTGGGCTGAGGCCGCCGCACGTCGCTCTCGTGCGAGCCGGCACGACCTGGCGCGAGTCGACACGATCTGGCACGACAAGGCGCCCGTGACCTGGAGTTCACCAGGCCACGGGCGCCTTGTCGAACGCGGCCGGAAGGTCAGCCGAAGAGGTCGGCGAGGGCCTCCATGTCGATCGGGACGGGCGGAAGCCGGTAGTCGGCCGGCGGCTCGGCGTCCAGCAGGTGGCGGACCAGGAAGTCCCACCTGCGCTGGGCCACGTAGTGCTCGTACCCGAAGTAGATGTGGTCGGCGTCGGGAACGATGACCAGGTCGAAGTCCTTGCCGTGGGCGATCAGACGCTCGGCGAGCCGCAGCGTGACCTGGGGCGGGACCCGGTCGTCGAGGCCGCCGTGGATCAGCAGCAGCTTGCCCTGGAGGCTGCCCGCGAGCTCGGTGTTGGAGAGCGCGGCGTACTGATCCGCGTCGAACGGGCCGTGGTACGCCTCGCCCAGGCCGGGCTCAAGGAGGCGGAAGTCGTGCATCCCGGACTCCGCGACGCCGGCCTTGAAGACGTCCGGATGGCGCAGCAGTGCGCGTACGGCGGCGTATCCGCCCGCGGACATGCCGCACGCGCCCACGCGGTCCAGGTCCATCCACGGCCGGGTGGCGGCCAGTTCGCGCAGCGCCGCGACGTGGTCGGCGAGGCCGCAGGCGTCGCCCAGGTTGCCGTAGGAGGCGTCGTGGAAGGCCTTGTTACGGCCGGGGGAACCCTGCCCGTCCACCGCGATCACGACGAAGCCGAGCGCTGCCAGGGCCTCGGCGTCGTACCCGTAGACGCCCGGGTCGAAGGACGGGCTGACCCGGTTCGCCACGGGCAGGCCGTAGGGGGTGTCGATGACCGGGTAGCGCTTCTCGGGGTCGAAGCCGTGCGGCAGGTACAGCAGCCCGTAGACGTCGGTCGTCCCGTCGGCGGAGCGGGTCTTGAAGCGCTCGGGCGCCCCCCAGCCGGTGGCCTCCAGGCGCGTGATGTCGGCGCGCTCCAGTTCCACCAGGACCTTCCCGGACCAGTCCCGCACGGTGATCACCGGGGCGGTGGCGGTCGTGGAGGCGGAGTCGATGAAGTACGCGGCGTCCGGTGCGAGGGTGACGACGTGGTCGAGGTCGTCGTCGGTGAGCCTGGTGAATCCCGAGCCGTCCAGGTTCGCCGCGCACACCGTGCGGCGGTACGGGTCCTCCTTGACGAGCCCGGAGGCGGTGAAGTAGACGACGCGCTCCTCCTCGTCGACGTGCAGGAGCTCCTGAACCCCCCAGGTTCCGGAGGTCACCGGGATGATCAGCTCGCCGGAGTACGCCGCGTGCAGGTAGAGGTGGCCCCAGCCGTCGCGCTGGGAGTACCACAGCACCTCCTGGCCGCCGGACAGCACCTTGACCAGGGGCTGCTGCAGCTGCTGCTGGGCGGGCTCCACGCGGGTGCGGCCGGGCTCGGTCAGAACGGTGCGCACCTCGCCGGTGGCCGCATCGAGGTGGTGCAGGCTCAGCGTGCGGGCGTCCCGGGTGCGGCTGAGGTAGTAGACGGCCGAGCCGTCCTCGGCCCACCAGGCCCACCTCTGAAAGATCGGGGACATCGTCGACATGCCCACCGGCTCGCCCTGTGCGGGGGTGACCGAGCCGGTCGCGACGTCGATCACGACGAACTCGGCCAGCGGTATGTGCTCGTCGCCCGCGACGGGGAAGCGCGGGGAGAGCAGGGCGGGCTCGCCGCCGTCCGCGGGCGCCGCCCGCAGCAGGTGCGTACGCCGCACGCCGCGCTGGTCGGACCGGTGGGTCAGTATCCGGGTCGCGTCCGGCGACCACGCCACGGCGGGCGGCAGATGCGGCAGCCCGATCTTGCCGAGGAGCGTGGAGTACATGAGGTAGTCCGGGTTCGCGGCGTAGTCCTGGTCCTCGGTGCCGTCGGAGGTCAACGCCCAGTCCCGGGCGCCGTCCAGGGTGCGGGCGCGCAGGTCGTGCCCGGCGAGGTACACCGCGTGCTTGCCGTCCGGCGCGAGGACCTCGAGCGGGTTGCCGGGCGCGCCGCCCTCGGCCTTCTCGCAGACGTAGTCGCTCAGGCGGCACCGCCAGTGCTCGCCGAACGCGTCGAACTCGACCGCATCGTCGGTCGGGTGGATCGCCAGGAACGGCAGCGCGGCCGCGTCCGCCGGCTGCCCCGACGCCTCGGCCAGCGCGGCCGCCAGACGCTCGTGGTCGAACGCGTCCTGCCGGGTGCCCGCCGTGGGGTCGACGAGGACGAACCGCTTCCCCTCGGGCGTGTTGACGGTGTACCAGAAGCGGCCGTTCGCCTCGAGCCAGCGCGGCGTGACCTTGTCTCCGAGGACGAGCTCCTTGCGGTGGTGGCGCAGTAGTCGCTCCGCCGTCTGATAGGCCTGCACATCAAGTTGAGTGCTGTGCATCGGTGTGCCCTTCCTTCGGGGTAATCGTCCTGATGCCATAGAAGAATCGGGGGATAAACGGAACGGGGGATCGTGGGATTCGCCGGTTCTGTATCTCCCGGTTTCCCGGTTTCCCGGTTTCCCGCTTCTCCGTCGGCGGAGTTCTCGCCGTTCACCGGCAGGCGCATGCGCCGCCTCATCATCGCCACCGCACCCTTCCCTTGGCCAGTCCGCGGATGAGCCGTCCGGGCGCTGTCCTGTTGCCAGGACGGCGCCCGCTCGCGTACGCGTCCGGAAAACCGGCCCTGGTCAGGAAAACGCGGGCGAGGACCCGGATATAGGTGCCGTATAGATCCGGGTGCCATCCGGGTGCCACTGTGGTCCGGCGAGCCTGAAAGAAACCGGGCAGGTTCACAGGTGAACACTGGAACTGAGGTGCTGGCGTGAGTGCGCAGAAAACCGAAAGGGTCGTGATCGTCGGCGGAGGCGTCGCGGGCTGGATGACCGCCTCGTATCTGAAAGCCGTGCTGGGCGACGACGTCGCGGTCACCCTGGTCGCCTCCGGCGAGACGGCCGCTCCACAGGACGACGAGGCGAGCCTGGGCGATCTGGGGCGGTTCTTCGATGTCCTGGGGCTGGCGGAAGAGGACTGGATGCCCGCCTGCGACGCCACGTACAAACTGGCCGTCCGCTTCCAGGACTTCAGCCGTCCCCGACACCACTTCTACCTGCCCTTCGAGCAGACGCGGGAGGCCGACGGCTTCCCCCTGACCGAGTGGTGGCTGCGCATCGGGCCCAGCGGGCGGTTCGACCGCGACTGCTTCGTCGCCGCCTGGCTGTGTGACGCCGGGCGCAGCCCGCGCGACTCCTACGGCCTGCTGCCCGGGCACGGTGCGGCGGCGATGTCCTACGGCTACCACATCGAGGCCGAGGCGCTCACCCGTCTCCTCACCGGCTACGCGGTGGACCGGGGCGTGCGCCACCTGAGCGACGAGGTCCTGGACGTGGCGCTGGACGCGCGCGGGTGGATCGACCACGTCCTCACCGCGGAGCACGGCGCCGTCCACGGCGACCTGTTCGTCGACTGCACCGGCACGCGGGGGCTGCTGCTGCGCCGCGCGCTCAAGGTCCCCTTCGTGTCGTACCAGGACACCCTGCCGGGCGACAGCGTGGTCACGCTGCGGGTCCCCGCCGACATGAAGGCGCACGGCATCCCGCCCTACACCGCCATCACCGCGCGGGCGGCGGGGTGGATCTGGAGCATCCCGCTGGTCAGCCGTATCGGCACCGGCTATGTGTACGGGCGGGAGTACTGCACGCCCGAGGAGGCCGAGCGCGCGCTGCGCGAGTTCGCCGGTCCGGAGGCGGCCGGGGCCGAGGCCGTGCACACCGGGCTGTCGTCCGGGCGCAGCCTTCGGGCGTGGAAGCACAACTGCGTCGCCGTCGGGGCGGCCGCGGGCCGCGTGGAGCCGCTCGAGGCGACCGGGATCTCCTTCGTGCACCACGCGCTGGAGCGGCTGGTGCGGCTGGTGCGGCGCTTCTGGGGCGCCGTCTCGGACCCCGGGCCGGGGGAGGACTACAACGCCGCCGTCGCCCAGGAGCTGGACGCGGCACGGGAGTTTCTGACCCTGCACTACCAGGGCGCGGCGCGCGACGACACGCAGTTCTGGCGGGACGCCCAGACCTGCCCACTGCCGGGCGCGCTGGTGGAACGCATCGAGCGCTGGCGGGTGCCGCCGCCGGATGCGCAGGACCGGCCGCCGAACCCGCAAGGGCTGCCGCCGCACGCGTACACCTCGATCCTGCTCGGCACCGGCGCCATCGCGCTGCGCCCCCGGGCGGCCCTGGCCCTGGTCGACGACCACGCCGCGCGCCAGGAGTTCGCGGCGGTCAAGGAGACGGCGCGGAGCCTGGTCGAGGCGCTGCCCACCCAGTACGACTACTTCAGCCGTCTCCGTGCCTGACCCCGGGCCCTGGGGCGTCGCCGGGCCCGTTCCGCCACTGGTCGAGGGGGCGGTGCAGGCAGGGGTCCGAGGCGAGGACGGCGCGGTGCACATCGCGCAGCAACGCGCCCGGTTCGATGCCGAGTTCACGGATGAGAAGCCGCCGGCCCCGGTCGTAGACGGCTAGGGCCTCGGCCCGCCGGTCGCATCGGTACAGCGCTGTCATCAGCTGGGCGCGGAAACGTTCATGCAGAGGGTGCCGGGCGACGAGCCGGGTCAGCGCCGGCACCAGCCGCGGATGCCCGCCGAGGGCAAGATCCGCCTCCATGCGGCCGGCCAGGACGGAGATCCTGGCCTCCTCCAGGGCGGGGCCCTCCGCGCTCGCCAGGTGCTCCGAGACGTCTGCGAGCACAGGCCCGCGCCACAGCGCCAGGGCATCGCGCAGGAGTGCTCCCGCTTCCCGGTACCTCCCGGCGGCGAGCGCCGACTGGCCGCGCGCGGCCACCTGCTGGAACTCCAGGAGGTCGATCCGGGCGGCGCCGGTGCGCAGCGAGTAGCCCTGCGCGCGGCGGGTGATGGCCGCCCCGGGCCCGAGCACGCGGCGCAGCCGCGAGACATGGGTGTACAGCTGTGCGGTGAGCGTGGCGGGCGGGTGATCCCCCCACAGGAACCAGCTCAGCTCGGTGTCGGCGAGGAACGAGCCCTCGGCCATCAGCAGAGCCGCGAGCACGGTGCGCTGTTTCGCCCCGTCCAGGGGAATCTCCACTCCGTTGTCACGTACCTGTACGGGGCCCAAAATGCCGTACTCCATCGAAATACCTCGCAGATGTCCATGACGAGATGTGCAGGATCTCGCGGGCGTCGCGCGGACTCGCAGGCCGTTGTCCCGTCGACGGGACGGAGCCCGCCACGGCCGGGAGGCGTGGGGTTTGTCGGGCGCTTGAAGTCGCTTGACTCCAGAGTCGGACAGGGCTGAAGGTAAGGGACGTCATACGGGCTGGAATTCCGCCCTGACACTGACGACTTCGCGACGGGGGAAGCGTATACGTTGATGGTAATGGTGTCGTTGCCGAATCTTTGCCATGGAAAGGTCCGCGTGCTTTCCGCGGATCGCCATTTCGGCCGCTTTTCCCTGTAGGACCACTCAGGACCGCTGCCGAAATTACCGCCGCCATAAGACCGTCGCCGTACTGAGCCGCGCTGGACCTACTCGCCAGGGCGAGTGGTCCTGGGCTGCGCGAGAACGAGCGAGGAGTTGCCCGCAGATGATGCCGTTGGAAATCCAGGAACTGGCCCCCGAAACCCCGTACATATGGCGTGCCAAGCGGCCGGGTGCCACCCGCCGACTGATCTGCTTCCCGCATGCGGGCGCCGGCGCGGCCGCCTACGCCGAGTGGGCCGCACTGCTGCCGGCCGGGATCGAGTTGGTCGCGGTGCAGCTGCCGGGGCGTCAGAACCGCATTGCCGAGGACCCGTTCACCGAGGTCGGCCCGCTGGTCAACGTGCTCACCCACGCGCTGCGCCCCGTCTTCGACCTGCCCTTCGCGTTCTTCGGGCACTCCGCGGGCGCCACGCTCGCCTTCGAGCTGGCCCGGGCGCTGCGCGAGAAAGGCGCCCGGGGGCCCGAGAACCTGTTCCTGTCCGCGCAGCCCGCGCCGGGCGAGTCCGGGGTGCCCCAGCTGCACCAGCTGTCCGACGACGACTTCTGTGCGGAGATCGTCTCGCTGGGCGGCCTCGACGAGGAGCTCCTGGAGGACGAGGACGTCATGGAGTCCATGCTCTACACCCTGCGGGCGGACTTCACGCTCTGGGAGCGGCACCGCCTGGAGCCGGGCGCGCCGCTGGACTGCCCGATCACCGTGCTCTGCGGTGAATCGGACCCGCGGGCACCGCTCGCGGAGGTCGAGCGGTGGCGCGAGCACACCACCGGCGCGTTCAGCGCCGAGTTCTATCCCGGCGGCCACTTCTACTTCCTCGACGATCCCGCCGACGTGGTCTCGGCCATCGGCCGAGGGCTGCCGGCGCCCGTGGCGGCCGGGAGGATCGCATGAGCGCCCCCGGCACACTCGGCCAGGACGCGCTGCGGGCCCTCACCGACGCGGCCAGGGCCGTACCCGGTGTCCACGACGCGGTCGCCGTCGCCCGCAAGGGCGTGCGGGCGGCCGGACAGCCCGCGGCTGTGCGGCCGCCGGAGCCGGCTCCGGCGGCCGCCGCGCAGCCCGGCGCCGGTGACGCGGACCTCCCCGCGGCCGAGGACCTCCCCGCGGCCGACCTGTACGGCGGTGAGCTGCGGCTGCCCGACGGTGCCCCCACCACGCTGCAGGAAGGCCTGCGCCGGGCGGCCGAACAGGCCCCGGACAAGGGCACGGTGTACATCACCGAAGGCAACGACGACGTCCTGCAGACCTACGCCGAACTGCTGGACGAGGCCCAGCACGTCCTCGGCGGGTTCCGCGCGGCGGGCCTTTTGCCGGGGGACGCCGCGCTGTTCGTCTTCGACTCCAACCGCGGCTATCTCACCGCGTTCTGGGCCTGCGTCCTCGGCGGCTTCCTGCCGACACCGGTGGCCGTCGCCATGACGTACACCGCCGAGAACGAGTCGAACCGCAAGCTGCGCGGCGCCTGGCACCTGCTCGGCCGCCCGGTCCTGGTCACCGACGCCGCCACCGCGCCCGCGCTGGCCGGGGTGCGCGAGCTGTGGAACGAGCCGGACGTACGCATCCTGACCGTCGAGGAACTCGCCCGGCACGAGAGCGACGCGGACTGGTTCGCGGCAACGCCCGACTCGCCGGTGCTCAACCTGCTCACCTCGGGCAGCACCGGGGTGCCCAAGTGTGTGCAGCACACCCATTCCAGCGTGGTGTCCCGGTCGTTCGCGGTCATCCAGCACTGCGGGATGACACGCGACGACATCAGCCTCATCTGGATGCCGTTCGACCACGTCACGGTCGCCTACTACAACGTGCGCGACGTGTTCCTGCAGTGCCTGCACGTCAACGCCAAGATCGACCACTTCCTGTCCGACCCGCTGCTGTGGCTCGACTGGGCCGACCGCTACCGCGTGACCAGCACCTGGGCGCCCAACTTCGCCATGGCACTGGTCAACGAGCGGGCCGCGGAGATCCGCGAGCGCTCCTGGGACCTGTCGCACCTGCGCGACGTCGTCAACGCCGGTGAGCCGGTGATCGCGGCGACCAGCCACCGGTTCCTGGAACTCCTCGCCCCGCACGGGCTGCCCGCCGACGCGATGGTCCCGTGCTGGGGCATGTCCGAGACGTGCTCGGGCGTCACCTACACCCGCCAGAGCCTGGGGGACCGCACGGCGGGCACCGTCGCCATCGACCCGTCCTCGCTCGGCGGCACCATCCGCCACCTCGACCCGGCCGACCAGGACGCCGTCGTGCTCACCCGGGTCGGCCGCCCGATCCCCGGGGTGCGCATCCGCGTCGTCGACGAACTCGGACAGGTGCTGCCCGAAGGCCGGATGGGCGAGCTGCGCATCACCGGACCCACCATCATGGCCGGGTACTTCCACAACGAGGCGGCCAATCAGGAGGGGTACGACGAGCAGGGCTGGTTCCGCACCGGGGACCTGGCGTTCGTCCACGACGGCGAGGCCGTGATCGCCGGCCGCAAGAAGGACCAGATCATCGTCCGCGGCATCAACTACCTGGCGCACGAGGTGGAAAGCGTCGTCGAGCGCGTCGACGGGGTACGGGTCACCTTCTCGGCCGCGGTGGGCGTGCGCGAGCCCGGCGCCTCGACCGACCAGCTGGTCGTCTTCTACGTACCGAAGAGCTGGGACGCCGCCGCGCTGGCCCGCACCGGCGAACAGGTCCGCGCCGTCCTCGTCCGCGAGTCGGGGATCACCCTGGACCTGCTCGTCCCGGTCACCGAGGCGGAGTTCCCGAAGACCGCGAACGGAAAGATCCAGCGGGCCGCGCTGGTCGCCGAGTTCAAGTCCGGAGCCTTCGACGACCGGCTGCCGGGCGCCGCAGGCGAACAGCCGCGGGACGACACCTGGCTCTTCGCCCGCCAGTGGGCCGAACTCGACCGGAGCGCGGGCGGCGGCGACGCCGCGGGGGTGTGCGTGGTCCTCGCCGAGGACGACGACGTCCGCCGCCTCGGCTTCGACGGGACCGTCGTCACGGTCCGCAGGGGCGAGGAGTTCGTCGAGCAGACGCCGTACCGGTTCCGCGTCCCGACGGCCGACCGCGGGGAACTGCGCCGCCTGCTCGCGGCCGCCACCACGCTCCACGGCTGTGTCTCCTCCGTCGTGTTCGCCCTGCCGCTGTCCCTCGACGGCGAGCCCGCCGACCGCCTGACGGCCGCGACCGCGGAGCTGACCGCGCTGATCGCGGCGCTCGCCGACGGGGAGTTCGGCCACCCGCAGCTGCTCGTGGTCACCCAGGGCGCGCTGCACGTACACCCGGGCGACCGGGTCGACCTCGGCACCTGCGCCCTGACCGGCCTGGTGCGCACCGCCGTCGGCGAGGCCGCGCCGCTGCCCGTCCGGCAGCTCGACCTGCCCGCCGACACCGGCGCCTGGGCCCGGGCCGTGCGCGCCGAACTCGCCGACCGGGACCGCACGGGCATCGTCGCGGCGCGCGGGGACAGGCGCTGGCAGCCCAAGCTCGTGCCCGTCCGCGAGGACGCCGGGGCGAGTACCTCCCCGCCGGTGACCGCGGGCGGGCTGTACCTGGTCACGGGCGGCCTGGGCGGCATCGCCCACGACATCGCCGCCTACCTCCTCGCCGCGTTCTCAGTCCGCCTGCTGCTCGTGGGCCGCTCGCCCGCCGAGGGCGAGAAGGCCGCCCGGCTGGCCGAACTCCGCGCGCTCGGGCAGGCCGGCGGTGTCGTCTACGAACAGGCCGACGTCGCCGACGCGGAGGCGCTGGAGGGGGCCGTCGGCGCGGCGGAAGAACGCTGGGGCCGCCCGCTGGACGGTGTGCTGCACCTCGCGGCCGCCGACCCGACCGGGCAGTGGGCCGACCTGGAGCGGCACACGATCGTGAACGAGAGTGCCGAGACCTACGCGCGGCAGTACCACGCCAAGGTCGCCGGAACCCTGGCCGTCGCCCGGGTCCTGGAGACCCGGCCGCAGGCGTCGCTCACTCTGTTCGGCTCGGTCAACGGCGAGTTCGGCGGCCACTCGTTCAGCGCCTACTCCGCGGCCAACAGCTTCCTGACGGGCTTCGCCGACCACTGGCACCACGAGCGCCGGCGCCCGGTGCACTGCCTGGCCTGGTCCATGTGGACCGGGGTCGGCATGAACCGGAGCCAGTCGTCCGCGGCGGCCGAGCACCGCGGCTTCAGGGCGATCACCCCCGAGGCCGGACTGCGGCTGTTCCTCGACGCGGTGGCCCTGCCCGACCCGTACCTGGTCGTCGGCCTCGACCTGAGCAACCCGGCCATCGTCGAGGAGCTTGCGGCGCAGCAGCTGTGCGTCAGCGAGGTCCTCATCGCCTACGTCGCGGACGCCGCCGGCGCCGGCCGGCAGGACGCCGTCCGCACCGCCGTCGCGGCGAGCGCGGCCGGCTGCCCGGTACCGGTGCGCATCACCGAAGTGCCCCGCATCCCGCGGGACGCCTACGGCGCCGTGGACACGGCCCAGCTGCTCCTCGGTGCCGCGCCCGGCAAACCCCGCCGCCGCTACAGCCCGCCCGAGACCGAGCTGGAGAGCCGGCTCGCCCATGTGTGGTCCGAGGCTCTGGGCCGCCCCCGGGTCGGCCGGGACGACTCCTTCTTCGAGCTCGGCGGCAACTCGCTGAGGGCGGCGCGGCTGCTCGCGCTGACAGCCCAGAAGCTCGGCGTCCGGGGGACGACACAGGAGCTCTACGAGAACCCGACCGTGGCGGGCATGGCCGCGACGATCGAACAGCACCAGGCCGGCTGACCGGCCGAAGGACACCCCGTCACCAGGGGTGCCCCGCCGACCGCACGCCACGTCCGCGCAGGACGACTCACCGAGGAGTAGACGCCAGATGACCCCCTTGTCCTTCGCACAGCGGCGCCTGTGGTTCATCGACCGCTTCGAGGGGCCGTCGGCGACATACAACATCCCCTTCCTGCTGCGCCTGAACGGGCAGCTCGACGTGGAGGCGCTGACCTCAGCGCTGCGTGACGTGGTCGCCCGGCACGAGAGCCTGCGCACGGTCTTCGTCGTCGACGACGGCGGGGTGCCCGCGCAGCACGTGGTGCCCGTCGAGGAGCTGCGCCTCGACGTGCCGCTCGTCGAGGCCACCGCCGACGAGGTGGACGCCGTGGTGTCGCGGGCGACCGCCTACCAGTTCGATCTCTCCTCCGAGATCCCCGTGCGGCCCACCCTGGTCCGCACGGGGCGCGAGGAGCACACGCTGGTGCTCAACATCCACCACATCGCGGCCGACGGCGAGTCGATGGTCCCGCTCATGCGCGACCTGGCCCAGGCGTACGAGGCCCGCCTGACGTCCCGGGAACCCGACTGGGAGGAACTGCCGGTCCAGTACCGGGACTACACGCTGTGGCAGCGCGAACTGCTCGGTGACGAGAACGATCCCGACAGCGTGCTCGCCACCCAGCTGGAGTACTGGCGCGACGAACTCGCCGGCTCCCCCGACCAGGTGCAGCTTCCGCTCGACCGGCCGCGGCCCGCAGTGATCAGCCACCGCGGCGGCATGGTCGACTTCGCGATCCCGCGGGAGCTGGTCGAAGCCGCGGAGCGCATCGCCGCCGCCCACGGCGCGAGCACACCGATGGTGATGCAGACCGCACTGTCCGTGCTGCTGCACCACCTGGGCGCGGGCGAGGACATCCCCATCGGCGCCACCATCGCCGGGCGCGTCGACGAGGCGCTGCTCGACCTGGTGGGTTTCTTCGTCAACACCTGGGTGCTGCGCGCCGACCTGTCCGGCAACCCGTCGTTCGAAGAGGTCCTGGGCCGGGTCCGGGACAAGGCTCTTGGCGCGTACGACAACCAGGACGCGCCGTTCGAGCGGCTGGTGGAGGTGCTCAACCCCGAGCGCTCCACCGCGTACCACCCGCTGTTCCAGGTGATGTTCACCTGGCAGAGCAACGACCGCCTCGACTTCGACCTGCCGGGCGTGTACGGACGCCTGGAGGCCGTTCCCACGCACACCGCGAAGTTCGACCTGGAGTTCAACTTCGCCGTCGACCCCGTCGACGACGGCATGCGGTGCGTCCTGGAGTACGCGAGCGACCTGTTCGACCGCGCCACGGTGGAGGACATCGGGGCCCGTTTCGTGCAGCTCCTGGGCACCTTCGTCGCCGAGCCCGAGCGGCCGATCGGCGCGACGGACGCGCTGCTGCCCGGTGAGCGCGAACGGCTGGCGCGGTTCGCCGGGCGGCCGGCGCACACACCCGACATCACGATCCCGGAGCTGTTCGGGCAGCAGCTCGCCGTGGACCCCGGCGCCCTGGCCGTCGAGTGCGGCGAGGTGCGGCTCACCTACCGGGAGCTGGACGAGCGGGCCAACCGTCTGGCGCGCGCGTTGATCGAGCGGGGCGTGACCACGGAGTCCGTGGTGGGGCTCGCGCTGCCGCGTTCGGCCGACCTGGTCGTGGCGATGCTGGGCATCCTCAAGTCCGGTGCCGCCTATGTGCCGATCGACCCCCGCTACCCGAGCAGCCGCCTGGGCATGGTGCTCTCCCAGGCCCGCCCCGCGCTGCTGCTGACCGACGCGAAGACGGCGCCGACACTGCCCGGGCACGACGTGACCCCGCTGCTCCTCGACGACATCGACCTGGAGGGCGGCGACGCGAGCCCCGTCGCGGTGGACCTGCGCCCCGACAACCTCGCGTACGTGATGTACACCTCCGGCTCCACCGGCGTCCCCAAGGGCGTGGCGATCACCCACCACGGCGTGGTCAACGGCGTGCTGCGGCTGGCCACCGTGGTCGGCGTGGGCCCGGGCTCGCGGATGCTGGCGGCCACGTCCGTCAACTTCGACGTGTCGGTGTTCGAGACCATGACGGCGCTGGCGACGGGCGGCGTGGTGGAAGTGGTGCGTGACGTCCTGGAGCTGGTCGAGCGGGAGAGCTGGGACGGCGGTGTCATCAGCTCGGTGCCGTCGGTGTTCTCCGAGGCGCTCGACCAGCTCGCCGGGAAGACCCGCGTGGACACGCTGGTGTTCGCCGGTGAGGCGCTGCCCGGCTCGCTGGTGGAGCGCGCCCGCGCCGCCTTCCCCGGCGTGCGCGTCGTCAACGGCTACGGCCAGACCGAGAGTTTCTACGCCGGTACGTTCACGGTGGACGCGACGCAGGAGTGGGACGCCTCGCACAGCGTGCCGATCGGTGAGCCCCTGCGCAACATGCGCGCCTACGTCCTCGGTGAGGGGCTGCGGCCCGTACCGCCCGGCGTGGTGGGCGAGCTGTATGTCGCGGGCGCGGTCGGGCGCGGCTACTACGACCGGCCCGGTCTGTCGGCGGAGCGGTTCGTGGCGGACCCGTTCGGGCCGGCCGGGTCGCGTATGTACCGCACGGGTGATGTGGTGCGCTGGGACCGTGAGGGCCGGCTGGAGTACGTCGGCCGCGGTGACAGCCAGGTGAAGATCCGCGGCCTGCGGATCGAGCCGGGCGAGGTGGAAGCGGCCCTGACCGCCCACCCCGGTGTCGCCCAGGCGGTGGTGACCGTCCACGAGCGCGCGGGCGGCAAGCAGCTCGTCGGCTATGTCGTCCCGGTGGGTGTCATCGGTACGGAGCTCGGCGCCGCCGAGAGCATCGGCGATCTGCACGTCGATCTGACGGCGGGTGTGTCGGTGCCGGAGTTGCGCCGGTTCGTTTCGGCGCGGTTGCCGGAGTACATGGTGCCGTCGGCGTTCGTGATGCTGGACCGGTTGCCGTTGGCGCCGAACGGGAAGCTGGATCGCAGGGCGTTGCCGGAGCCGGTGTTCAAGGGTGAGGTGTACCGGGCGCCGTCCTCGGAGTCGGAGAAGGTGCTGGCCGCGGTGTTCGCGGAGGTCCTCGGTGTGGAGCGGGTGGGTGTCGACGACGACTTCTTCGCGGTCGGTGGTGACAGTATCCGCTCGATTCAGGTGGTGGCCCGGGCCAGGCAGCGCGGGGTCGAGGTCACACCGCGTGAGGTGTTCCAGCACCGCACGGTCGCCGAGCTCGCGGCGATTGCCGGACACCGTGCCACGACGGTCGTTTTGGAGGAGCTGGAGGGTGGTGGTGTCGGCTTCGTGCCGTTGCTGCCGATGACGAGGTATCTGCTCGAACTGGGCGGTGGGTACGGCCGGTTCAGCATGTCGGTCGTGGCCGACCTGCCCGCGGGTATCGACGTCCAGGGCCTGACGGCTACTTTGTCGGCGGTGTGGGACCGGCACGATCTGCTGCGCTCGCGTCTGGTCGAGGGCGGCATGGTGGTGGGGGAGCCCGGGTCGGTGGATGTGGGTGCGCTGGTTGACCGTGTCGCCTGGGACGGGGGCTGGGACGGTGCCTGGCGGGAGCGGGCGGCGGCGGAACTCGACACGGCCACTGGACAGCTGGACCCGGCAGCTGGGGTGATGGCCCGGTTCGTGTGGTTCGACGCGGGCGAGGAGGCGCCGGGCCGCCTCATTGTCGTACTGCATCATCTGGTTGTTGATGGTGTGTCGTGGCGCATCCTGCTGCCGGATCTTGCCGCGGCCTGGAAGCAGGTCCGTGACGGTCAGGTGCCGGAGCCGGCTGCGGTGGGGACGTCGGTGCGTCGCTGGACGCATGCCCTGATCGAGGAGGCGTCCTCACCCGGGCGGACCGCGGAGCTGGAGCTGTGGCGGTCGGTGGTGGAGGGTCCTGATCCGCTGCTCGGATCACGTCCCGTGGACCCGGCGGTCGATGTCGTCTCCACGCAGGAGTATGTGTGGCTGAATGTGCCGGTCGCGGTGACGCGGGCGTTGGTCACCGAGGTGCCTGCCCTGTTCCGTGGTGGTGTCAATGACGGTCTGCTCAGCGCGCTGGCTCTCGCGGTGTGTCGCTGGCGGCAGGGTCGTGGTGTCGAGGAGTCCTCGCTGCTGGTGAGGATGGAGGGGCACGGGCGTGAGGAAGCGGTGGTGCCGGGTGCGGATCTGTCGCGCACGGTGGGCTGGTTCACCAGTATGTTCCCGCTGCGTGTCGATGTCGGTGACGCTGATGTGCAGGATGCCATTGCTGGTGGTGTGGCGGCTGGTTCGGTTCTCAAGGCGGTCAAGGAGCAGTTGCTGGCCGTCCCGGACAAGGGCATGGGTTATGGGCTGCTGCGTTATCTGAACGAGGAGAGTGCGGGTGTTCTCGCGGCGTATCCGGCCGGGCAGATCGCGTTCAACTATCTTGGTCATTTCACCGCGGCCGACATGCCGGAGGAGCTGCGTGGTCTCGGCTGGACCCAGGCTCCCGGTCTGTCCGAGCTGATCGCCCGGCCCGACGCCGACATGCCGGTGATGTCCACCCTCGAAATCAACGCGCTCGTCGACGACTCCGGGCAACTGACCGCCCGCATCGGCTTCCCGAGCGGTGTACTGGAACGTGCGGCCGTGGAGGAGCTGGCGCAGCTGTGGCAGAGCGCCCTGGAGGGCCTGGCCCGGCATGTCGCCCGGCCCGGCGCGGGCGGTCTGACCCCCTCGGACGTACCGCTCGTCGCCGTACGTCAGAGCGAGCTTGAACGCTGGGAGCAGCGCTACCCCTCCCTGACCGACGTATGGCCGCTGACCGCGCTGCAGTCCGGGCTCCTCTTCGAGTCGATGCTCACCGACTCCACCTACGACGCCTACCAGATGCAGTTCGCCTACCACCTGACCGGCGCGGTGGACCCGCGGCGGATGCGGGCCGCGGGACAGGCACTCCTCGACCGGTACGCCAACCTGCGCACCGCGTTCGTCTCCGACGCCACCGGCGACCTGGTGCAACTCGTCCTCGACGACGTCGAACTGCCCTGGCGGCACCTGGACATGAGCGGAGCGGACGAGGAGGCCTTCCAACGGTTCCTGGTCGAGGACCGCAGCACACACTTCGACCCGGCGGCGCCGCCGCTGCTGCGGATCTCCCTGATCACCCGCGGGCCGGACCGCTCGGCCCTGGTCTTCACCGCCCACCACGTGCTGTTCGACGGCTGGTCGGTGCCCACCCTCATGCAGGATCTGCTGCGCCTGTACGGCTCCGGAGGCGACGCCTCCGTCCTGCCGAGGGCACGCGGCTTCCGCGACTTCCTGGTGTGGCAGTCGGAGCAGGACCGCGAGGCGGCCGCCGAGGCGTGGGCGAACGAGCTCGACGGCTTCGACGAGCCGACCCTGCTGGTGCGGGACAAGGACCCCGCCGCGCACAGCGACGACGTCGGCAACGTCGACGTACCGCTGTCACCGGAGCTCTCCCGCGGACTGTCCGCGAGCGCTGCCGACCTGGGCGTCACCCTCAACACCCTGGTGCAGGGCGCCTGGGCGGTGCTTCTCGGACAGCTGACCGGCCGCCAGGACGTGGTGTTCGGTGCCACCGTCTCGGGCCGCCCCCCGGCGGTGCCCGACGTCGAGTCCATGGTGGGCCTGTTCATCAACACCCTGCCGGTGCGGGTGCGCTGCGCCCCGGGCGGGAGCTTCGCCGAGCTGCTGCGCGGTCTGCAGAGCAGGCAGGGCGAGCTGCTCGACCACCACCACTACGGCCTGACCGAGATCCACCGGGCCACCGGGACGCACACCCTCTTCGACACCCTCGTCGTCTTCGAGTCGTACCCGGTCGACCATGTCGGCCTGAGCGAGGCCAACGACACGGCCGGAGTCGCGATCACCGGCATCACGCCGTTCAGCGGCACCCACTATCCGGTGACCGTGATGGCGGACGCCGACCCCAATCTGCACCTGTCGCTGCAGTACCAGCCCCACGTGTTCGAGCGGAGCGCGGCGGACACCATCGCCGCACGCTTCGAGCAGGTGCTGCGCCAGCTGGTGACCGACCCGGACATGCCGGTCGGCGCGGTCGACGTGCTCACCCCCGCCGAGCGGGAGCGGGTGCTGCGCAACAGCGGCGAGATGGCGCCGTCCGTGCCGGACACGACCATCCCCGCGCTGTTCGAGGCACGGGCCGCGGCGGCGCCGGACGCCGTGGCGGTGGTCAGCGGCGACGTGTCGCTGACCTACCGGGAGGTGGACGAGCGCGCCGGCCGGCTGGCGCGCGGCCTGGCCGGCCGCGGCATCGGGCCGGAGTCGGTGGTGGCCGTGGCGCTGCCCCGCACGGCCGACCTGGTCGTGGCGCTGCTCGGTGTGCTCAAGGCCGGAGCCGGTTACCTGCCGATCGACCCCGAATACCCCAGCAGCCGCCTGGAGTTCATCCTGTCGGACGCGGCCCCGTCGCTGATCCTCACCGACACCGACACCGACACCGACACCGGGGCCGCGGGCGTCCTGCCCGCCACCGACATCCCCACGATGTCCCTCGGTGAACTCAGTGAACTCGGTGAACTCGGTGCCGCGCCCGTGAACCCGGATGCGGCGCGTCCGGAGAACGTCGCGTACGTGATGTACACGTCCGGCTCCACGGGCACGCCGAAGGGCGTCACCATCACCCACCGCAACGTCACCAGCGTCCTGCCCAGCCTGATCGCCGCACTCGGCGTCAAACCGGGGATGCGGATGCTGGCCGGCGCGTCGGTCAACTTCGACGTATCGGTGTACGAGATCTTCTCGACGCTCAGCCACGGCGGCACCGTCGAGCTCGTCCGCGACGTGCTCGCACTGGGCGAGCGGGACACCTGGTCGGCCGACGTGATCAACTCGGTGCCCTCCGCGTTCGCCGAGCTCCTCGACGAACTGCCGGGCCGCATCAACCCCAAGGCCCTGGTGTTCGCGGGCGAGGGTCTGCCCGCGGCCCTGGTGGAACGCGTCCGCGCGGCCTTCCCCGGCGCGCGCGTGGTCAACGGCTACGGCCAGACCGAGTCCTTCTACGCCACGGCCTACGCGCTCGCCGCGGGCGAGGAGTTCACCGGCGGCGCCGGCGCGCCCATCGGCCAGCCGCTGCAGTACGGCCGCGCCTACGTCCTCGGGGCCGGGCTGCGGCCCGTACCGCCCGGCGTCGTGGGCGAGCTGTACGTCGCGGGTGCCTCCCTGGGCCGCGGCTACCTCGGCCGGGCCGGCCAGACGGCCGAGCGGTTCGTGCCGGACCCGTTCGGACCCGCCGGCTCGCGCATGTACCGCACCGGCGACCTCGCCCGCTGGACCGCGGACGGTCAGCTCGAGTACGTCGGCCGCGGCGACGGCCAGGTGAAGATCCGCGGCGTGCGCGTGGAGCCCGCCGAGGTCGAGGCGGCCCTGGCCACGCACCCCGACGTCGAACAGGCCCTCGTCATCGCCCGCGAGGGCCGGGGGAGCGGTGCGTCGGCCTCCAAGTATCTGGCGGCCTACGTGGTCGCGTCCGGGAACACGGCGCCGCAGAACCTGCGCGGCTACATGTCCGCGAAGCTGCCCGACCACCTGGTGCCGTCCGCGTTCGTGACACTGGAGCGGTTCCCGCTGCTGCCCAACGGCAAGGTGGACCGCTCCGCCCTGCCCGAGCCGGAGTCCACCAGCGCCCCCTACCGGGCCCCGCGCAACACGACCGAAGAGGTGCTGTGCCGCCTGTTCGCCGAGGTGCTCGGCCTGGAGCGGGCCGGCATCGACGACGACTTCTTCGTCCGCAGCGGCCACTCACTGCTCGCCACCCGGCTCGTCAACCGCATCCGCGCCGAACTGGGCGCGGAGCTCCGCGTCCGCCTCGTGTTCGACGCGCCCACCGTCGCGCAGCTGAGCCGGCACCTCGCCACCAGCGGCCCGGCCCGGCTGCGGCTGCGGCGTGCCGAGACCCGCCCCGAGCGGGTGCCGCTGTCCTACGCGCAGCGCCGCCTGTGGTTCGTGGACCGGTTCGAGGGCCCCTCGGCGACGTACAACCAGTCCTTCGTGCTGCGCCTCACCGGCCGGCTGGACGTCGAGGCGCTGCGCGCGGCACTGCGTGACGTGGTCGCCCGGCACGAGAGCCTGCGCACCCTGGTGGCCGAGGACGCCGACGGCCACCCCTACCAGCAGGTGCTGCCCGTCGCCGACGCCGGCCTCGACATTCCGCTGATCGAGGTCACGCCGGACACGGCCGACGAGGAACTCGCCCGGCTCATCGGCCGCCCCTTCCGCATCGCGGCCGAGATCCCCCTGCGCACCGCGCTGCTGCGGCTCGGTGCCGAGGAGCACCTGCTGCCGCTGGTGATCCACCACATCGCCGTCGACGGCGAGTCGATCGCCCCGCTCGGGCGGGACCTGGGCACGGCGTACGCGGCGCGCCTGGACGGCACCGCCCCCGACTGGGCCGAACTGGCCGTCCAGTACGTCGACTACACGCTGTGGCAGCGCGAGCTGCTCGGTGACGAGAACAACCCCGCGAGCCTGCTGGCCGCCCAGGCGGAGTACTGGCGCCAGGAGCTGGCCGGGGTGCCGCAGCCGCTGCGGCTGCCGACCGACCGGCCGCGCCCGCCGGCGCCCAGCCACCGCGGCGACGCGGTCGAGTTCGGCCTCGCCCCCGAGGTCATGGCCGAGGTCGAACGCCTCGCCCGCGACAGCGGCGCGACCGAGGCCATGGTGCTGCAGTCCGCACTCGCGGTACTGCTCAGCCGCCTCGGCGGCGGCGACGACATCACCACGGGCTCGCCGATCGCCAACCGCACCGACGCCGAACTCGCCGATCTGGTGGGCTTCTTCGTCAACACCTGGGTGCTGCGCGCCGACCTGTCCGGCAACCCGTCGTTCGAAGAGGTCCTGGGCCGGGTCCGGGACAAGGCTCTTGGCGCCTACGACAACCAGGACGCGCCGTTCGAGCGGCTGGTGGAGGTGCTCAACCCCGAGCGTTCCACCGCGTACCACCCGCTGTTCCAGGTGATGTTCGCCTGGCAGAACATCACCCGCGAGGACTTCGAGATACGCGGGCTCGACGTCAGGTGGGAGCCCTCGTTCACGGACACCGCGAAGTTCGACCTGTTCTTCAACATGGGCGACATCCCGGGCCAGGGCGTCATCGGCTACCTCGAGTACGCCACCGACCTGTTCGACCGCGCCACCGTCGAGCACCTCGCCGCCCGCCTCGTACGGGTCATCGAACAGCTGGTCACCGACCCCGGGCGCCGCATCGACCTGGTGGACGTGCTGCTGCCGGGCGAGCGCGAACAGCTCGACGACTACGCCGGGTCGGCCCGGCAGATGTCCGACGTCACCGTGCACGGTCTGATCGAGCAGCAGGTCCCGGCCCATCCGGACGCTCCGGCCGTCGAGTGCGGCGAGGTGCGGTTCACCTACCGGGAGCTGGACGAGCGGGCCAACCGTCTGGCGCGCGCGTTGATCGAGCGGGGCGTGACCACGGAGTCCGTGGTGGGGCTCGCGCTGCCGCGTTCGGCCGACCTGGTCGTGGCGATGCTGGGCATCCTCAAGTCCGGTGCCGCCTATGTGCCGATCGACCCCCGCTACCCGAGCGCACGGCTCGGCCTGATGCTGCGGCACGCCCGCCCCGCGCTGCTGCTGACCGACGCGAAGACGGCGCCGACACTGCCCGAGCACGACGTGACCCCGCTGCTCCTCGACGACATCGACCTGGAGCACGGCGACGCGAGCCCCGTCGACGTGGACGTGCACCCGGACAACGCTGCGTACGTGATGTACACCTCCGGCTCCACCGGCATCCCCAAGGGCGTGACGGCCACCCACCGCAACATCACCAGCTGCCTGCCCACCCAGGTGGCCGCCCTCGGCGTGAACCCGGGTTCACGGATGCTGGCGGGCACGTCCGTCAACTTCGACGTGTCGGTCATGGAGATCACGACGGCGCTGGCGACGGGCGGCGTGGTGGAAGTGGTGCGTGACGTCCTGGAGCTGGTCGAGCGGGAGAGCTGGGACGGCGGTGTCATCAGCTCGGTGCCGTCGGTGTTCTCCGAGGCGCTCGACCAGCTCGCCGGGAAGACCCGCGTGGACACGCTGATATTCGGCGGTGAGGCGCTGCCCGGCTCGCTGGTGGAGCGCGCCCGCGCCGCCTTCCCCGGCGTGCGCGTCGTCAACCCGTACGGCCAGACCGAGACGTACTACGTCTCCCGGTTCGTGCTGCCGAGCGGCCAGGCGTGGGACGGCGGCGTCGGCGCGCCGATCGGCTCCCCGCTGGACTGCGTCCGCGGCTACGTGCTGGGCGACGGGCTGCTGCCGGTACCGCCCGGCGTGCCCGGCGAACTGTATGTGGGCGGCGAGTCCCTGGCCCGCGGCTACCGCGACCGGCCCGGTCTGACGGCGGAGCGGTTCGTGGCGGATCCGTTCGGGCCGGCCGGGTCGCGTATGTACCGCACGGGTGATGTGGTGCGCTGGGACCGTGAGGGCCGGCTGGAGTACGTCGGCCGCGGCGACAGCCAGGTGAAGATCCGCGGCCTGCGGATCGAGCCGGGCGAGGTGGAAGCCGCCCTGACCGCCCACCCGAACGTCGAGCAGGCCGCCGTGGTGGTCCGCGAGGGCAAGGGCGGCAGCAAGCAGCTCGTCGGCTATGTCGTCCCGGTCCGCACCGCCGACGACGCCAAGGACACCAAGAACGCCAAGGACGACGCCAAGAACGCCAAGAACGAGGCCGCCCGCGGCCGCAGCACCCTCGATCTGACGGCGGGTGTGTCGGTGCCGGAGTTGCGCCGGTTCGTTTCGGCGCGGTTGCCGGAGTACATGGTGCCGTCGGCGTTCGTGATGCTGGACCGGCTGCCGTTGGCGCCGAACGGGAAGCTGGACCGCGGGGCGTTGCCGGAGCCGGTGTTCAAGGGTGAGGTGTACCGGGCGCCGTCCTCGGAGTCGGAGAAGGTGCTGGCCGCGGTGTTCGCGGAGGTCCTCGGTGTGGAGCGGGTGGGTGTCGACGACGACTTCTTCGCGGTCGGTGGTGACAGTATCCGCTCGATTCAGGTGGTGGCCCGGGCCAGGCAGCGCGGGGTCGAGGTCACACCGCGTGAGGTGTTCCAGCACCGCACGGTCGCCGAGCTCGCGGCGATTGCCGGACACCGTGCCACGACGGTCGTTTTGGAGGAGCTGGAGGGTGGTGGTGTCGGCTTCGTGCCGTTGCTGCCGATGACGAGGTATCTGCTCGAACTGGGCGGTGGGTACGGCCGGTTCAGCATGTCGGTCGTGGCCGACCTGCCCGCGGGTATCGACGTCCAGGGCCTGACGGCTACTTTGTCGGCGGTGTGGGACCGGCACGATCTGCTGCGCTCGCGTCTGGTCGAGGGCGGCATGGTGGTGGGGGAGCCCGGGTCGGTGGATGTGGGTGCGCTGGTTGACCGTGTCGCCTGGGACGGGGGCTGGGACGGTGCCTGGCGGGAGCGGGCGGCGGCGGAACTCGACACGGCCACTGGACAGCTGGACCCGGCAGCTGGGGTGATGGCCCGGTTCGTGTGGTTCGACGCGGGCGAGGAGGCGCCGGGCCGCCTCATTGTCGTACTGCATCATCTGGTTGTTGATGGTGTGTCGTGGCGCATCCTGCTGCCGGATCTTGCCGCGGCCTGGAAGCAGGTCCGTGACGGTCAGGTGCCGGAGCCGGCTGCGGTGGGGACGTCGGTGCGTCGCTGGACGCATGCCCTGATCGAGGAGGCGTCCTCACCCGGGCGGACCGCGGAGCTGGAGCTGTGGCGGTCGGTGGTGGAGGGTCCTGATCCGCTGCTCGGATCACGTCCCGTGGACCCGGCGGTCGATGTCGTCTCCACGCAGGAGTATGTGTGGCTGAATGTGCCGGTCGCGGTGACGCGGGCGTTGGTCACCGAGGTGCCTGCCCTGTTCCGTGGTGGTGTCAATGACGGTCTGCTCAGCGCGCTGGCTCTCGCGGTGTGTTGCTGGCGGCAGGGTCGTGGTGTTGAGGAGTCCTCGCTGCTGGTGAGGATGGAGGGGCACGGGCGTGAGGAAGCGGTGGTGCCGGGTGCGGATCTGTCGCGCACGGTGGGCTGGTTCACCAGTATGTTCCCGCTGCGTGTCGATGTCGGTGACGCTGATGTGCAGGATGCCATTGCTGGTGGTGTGGCGGCTGGTTCGGTTCTCAAGGCGGTCAAGGAGCAGTTGCTGGCCGTCCCGGACAAGGGCATGGGTTATGGGCTGCTGCGTTATCTGAACGAGGAGAGTGCGGGTGTTCTCGCCGAGTATCCGGCCGGGCAGATCGCGTTCAACTATCTTGGTCATTTCACGGCGGCCGACATGCCGGAGGAGCTGCGTGGTCTCGGCTGGACCCAGGCTCCCGGTCTGTCCGGGCTGATCGCCCGGCCCGACGCCGACATGCCGGTGATGTCCACCCTCGAAATCAACGCGGCGGTCACCGACACGGAGGACGGACCCCAGCTGGGCGTCCGCTTCGGCTTCCCGAACGGCGTGCTGGACCGTGCGGCCGTGGAGGAGCTGGCCCAGTTGTGGCAGAGCGCTCTGGAAGGCCTGGCCCGGCATGTCGCCCGGCCCGGCGCGGGCGGCCTGACCCCCTCGGACGTACCGCTCGTCGCCGTACGTCAGAGCGAGCTTGAACGCTGGGAGCAGCGCTACCCCTCCCTGACCGACGTATGGCCGCTGACCGCGCTGCAGTCCGGGCTCCTCTTCGAGTCGATGCTCACCGACTCCACCTACGACGCCTACCACGTGCAGGTCGTCTACCGGCTGACCGGCGCGGTGGACCCGCGGCGGATGCGGGCCGCGGGACAGGCCCTGCTCGACCGGTACGCCAACCTGCGCACCGCGTTCGTCTCCGACGCCACCGGCGACCTGGTGCAACTCGTCCTCGACGACGTCGAACTGCCCTGGCGCTTCACGGATCTGCGCGACCTCGACGAGGAGCGGCGGGCCGAGGCGTTCGAAGAGTTCCTCGCCGAGGACCAGGCCGACCACTTCGACCCGGCCGTCCCGCCGCTGCTGCGGATGTCGGTCGCGCTGACCGGGCCCGGGACGGCCGAGCTGATCCTGACCTCGCACCACGCGCTGCTCGACGGCTGGTCGCTGAGCATCCTGATGGGCGAGCTGCTGCGCCTGTACGCCTCCGGTGGCGACGCCTCCGTCCTGCCGAGGGCGCGCAAGTTCCGCGACTTCCTGGTGTGGCTGTCGGAGCAGGACGCCGAGGTCTCCGCGCGGGCGTGGCAGACCGAGCTCGCCGGGGTCGAGGAGCCCACCCTGATCGTGTCCGACGGCACGGCCGGGGCGGACCCGCGGCGGGTGGGGCAGCTGGACATCCCGCTGCCCGCCGGCCCCGCCCGCGAACTGATCCGGTCCGCCGCCGAGCTGGGTGTCACCCTCAACACCCTGGTGCAGGGCGCCTGGTCGATCGTGCTCGCCGGGCTGACGGGCCGCCAGGACGTGGTGTTCGGCACCACCGTCTCGGGCCGCCCCCCGGCGGTGCCCGACGTCGAGTCCATGGCGGGCCTGTTCATCAACACCCTGCCGGTGCGGGTGGAGCTGTCCGCCTGGCACACCTTCCGCCAGGTGCTGACCGGACTGCAGGACCGGCAGGGCGAACTGATGGACCACCACCACATCGGTCTGACCGACATCTGCCGGGCCGCGGGCCTGAGGACCCTGTTCGACACCGTTGTGGTCTTCGAGTCGTACCCGATGGAACGCGAGGGCCTCAGCGACGCCGACGCGAGCGGCGGCATCGCCATCGCCAACGTGTCCACCGGCAACGGCACCCACTACCCGCTGGGTATCGCGGCCGCGGCCGACGACCGCCTGCACGTGGTCATGGAGTACCAGGAGGACCACTTCGACCCGGCCGCCGCCGAGGACATCGCCCAGCGGCTCGCCCGGGTCCTCACCCAGGTGGCGACGGACCCCGACGTGCCGATCGGGGCGGTCGACATCCGGCCCGCGGCGGAGCGGGAGAAACTGCTGGCCGGCTTCAACGACACGGCCGAGCGCACCGCCGAGGGGACCGTGGCCGACCAGTTCGAGCACTGGGCCGCCGCGTTCCCGGACGCCACGGCGCTGCTGTACGAGGACGACTGGCTGACCTACCGCGACCTGGACGAGCGGGCCGACCGGCTGGCGCACGCCCTGCGCGAGCGGGGGGTCGGCCCGGAGACGGTCGTGGCGGTGGCCACCCGCCGCTCGCCGGACCTGGTCGTCGCCCTGCTCGGGGTGACCAAGGCGGGCGGGACGTACCTGCCGGTCGACCACACCTACCCGGCCGAGCGCATCGCCTACATGCTGGGCGACTCGGGCGCACAGCTCGCCGTGGTGGACGCCGCGGCGGCCGAGGTCCTGGCCGGGCACGACCTCGACACCCTGCGGGTGGACGAGATGCACAGCGCCGGCTCCACCCCGCCGGTGCCGCGCACGACGACGCCGGACAGCGCCGCGTACATCATCTACACCTCGGGGTCGACCGGACAGCCCAAGGGCACCGTGGTCACCCACCGCGGTGTGGCGAGCCTGGTCGCGGCGCACGTCAAGCGGATGGCGGTCACCCCCGACAGCCGGATGCTGCAGCTGGTCTCGCCCAGCTTCGACGTCTCCCTGTGCGAGATGTTCACGGTGCTGCTCTCCGGCGCGGTACTGGTCCTCGCCGACAAGGAGGACCTCGCGCCGGGGCTGCCGCTGGCCCGCACCGTCGACCGGCACAAGGTCACGCACATGATGCTGCCGCCGTCGATGCTCGCCGCGCTTCCGGCCGGCTCGCTGACCAGCGTGGTCTCGCTGCTGGTCGGCGGTGAGACACCGCCGCCCGAGCTGGTCGCCCAGTGGGCGCCGGGCCGCAGGATGATGAACGTCTACGGCCCGACCGAGACCACCGTGTGCGCCACCATGAGCGCCCCGATGGCCGCGGACGACAAGGTGTTCCCGATCGGCACGCCCATCCACAACACCCGCCTGTACGTCCTGGACGCCGCGCTGCAGCCGGTCCCGGCCGGGGTGCCCGGCGAGCTGTACATCGCGGGGCCGGGCGTTGCCCGCGGCTACCTCGGCAAACCGGTCGTGACCGCCGCACGCTTCGTGGCCTGCCCGTTCGGCCGGCCGGGGGAGCGGATGTACCGCACCGGCGACGTGGTCGCGTGGAACACCGAGGGCGCGCTGGTCTTCCATGGCCGCGCCGACGACCAGGTCAAGATCCGCGGCTTCCGCATCGAACTCGGCGAGGTCCGGGCCGCGTTGACGGCGCACCCCGGCGTCGACCAGGCCGTGGTGGTCGTCGACGACAACGGCGGCGACCGGCGCCTGGCCGGGTACGTGGTGCCCACCGCCGACCGGGCGGGCGACGAGAAGCTGGTGACCGAGGTACACGCTCTCGTACGCGACCGGCTGCCGCAGCACATGGTTCCCTCGGCCCTCCTGGTCATCGACGAGGTGCCGCTGACCCTGAGTGGAAAGCTCGACAAGCGGGCACTGCCCGAGCCGGACTACGCGGGCGAGTCGACCGGCCGGGCACCGCGCACCACCCGTGAGGAGATTCTGTGCGGCCTGTACGCCGAGGTGCTCGGGCTCACGTCCGTCACCATCGACGACAGCTTCTTCACCCGCGGCGGACACTCCCTGCTGGCGTCCCGGCTCATCAGCCGCATCAGTGTCGTCCTCGGCGTCAGCCTGCCGCTGGGGGCGGTGTTCGACGCTCCGACCGTCGCCCAACTGGCCACGTTCCTGGAGTCGGAGGGCGACGCCGGACCGTCCGGCGACCCCTTCTCGCCGGTCCTGGCCATCAAGGGGAACGGGAACAACCCGGGACCCGGCGGTGAACCGCTGTGGTTCGTCCACCCGGGCGGCGGCATCTGCTGGCCCTACCTCGGTTTCGGCGACCGCCTGCCGCAATTCCCGACGATCTACGGAATCCAGGCGAAGGGATTCGACGGGGAGGCCCGACTGCCCGAATCCCTCGACGAGATGGTCCTCGACTACGTCGACGAGATCCTGGCGATCCAGCCGGAGGGCCCCTTCCACCTGGCCGGGTATTCCATCGGCGGTACGCTCGCCCAGGCGATCGCCGCGCAATTGCAGAGCCGGGGCCACGACGTGGCATTCCTGGCCATGCTCGACTGTGTGCCGGGCTACTACCTGGCGACACAGCCCGCGCCCACCCCGAGCGCGCTGCGGCAGTACTTCCAGGAGCATCTGACCAGCGTGGTCGGCAGCCACGACTACGAGTCCTTCCTCGACAACGCCGTGCGGATCATCGTCAACCACACCTCCCTGGCACCGGGGTTCACCTCGCCGGTCTTCCACGGCGACGCGGTGTTCTTCAACGCCGTACCTAATCCGGACGAGACGTACGGAGACCTGTGGAAGCCGTATGTCACCGGAACCGTCAAGCAGTACGACATCGAGAGCACGCACCACGATCTGATCAATGCGGAACCCGCCGCCGAGATCTGCCGGATCATCGGCCAGGAAATCGCCGCGAAACGGCGCACCGAGACGGCAGAACGCCCCTGACACCGATACCGCGCACGGAATACGAGCTCGCGCTCTCGGGTGGCCGAGCACTGGTTATCCGGTCAACGGAAATGGAGTTCGAGAAATGAGCAGCAACCCCTTCGACGACGAGAACGGCGAGTTCTTCGTGGTGGTGAACGACGAGGACCAGCATTCGCTGTGGCCGACCTTCGCCGAGGTGCCGGCGGGCTGGCGGACCGTGTTCGGCGCGGCCGGCCGCGCGGAGTGCCTGAGCTACGTCGAGGAGAACTGGACCGATCTGCGGCCGAAGAGCCTGCAGGTCGCCATGGCCGGCGAGAAGTAGCCCGGGGCCCGAGGAACCAGAGAGGAAACCCTTTCCCATGTCCATAGTCATCGAGCGGTGGAACGTCCACCCCAACAGCCCCTGGCTGCGCGGAATCCGGCCCGAGAAGCCCGTCGAGTACTCCGAGGCGTTCGGCGCCTGGTTCGTCTACGGCTACAACGAGGTGCAGCGGGTCCTCGGCGACCACGAGACCTTCTCGGCCGCGACGGCCGCGTACGCCGCGGTGCAGGTCGACGAGAAGTTCCTGCAGGGCGACATCTCCCAGATGGACCCGCCGGAGCAGACCAAGTACCGCAAGCTGATCGGTCGCGCGTTCAGCCCCCGGGTCATCACGAACCTCGAACCGCAGATCCAGAAGATCACCGGGGAACTCCTCGACGCGGTCCAGGAGAAGGGCAGTTTCGAGCTGGTCGCGGATCTCGCCTATCCGCTGCCGGTCCGCGTCATCGCCGACCTCCTCGGCGTCGGCGGCAAGGATTTCGACCTGTTCAAGGGCGCCGCGTTCGACATCATCGAGAACATGGCGGGCATCGACTTCGTCGCCGGCGGCGAGGGGGCCGAGGAGCAGATCCACAGTGCGGAGCAGCGCCTTCAGCCCCTGCTCGACTACATGCTCGGCCAGGTGCTCGAGCGCCGCAAGAACCCGCGCGAGGACCTGCTGACCTACCTCACCCAGGTCGAGGAGGACGGTGACCGGCTCAACGACACCGAGATCGTCAACGTCGCCAACGTCCTGCTGATCACCGGTCACATCACCAGCACCATGATGGTCGGCAACACGATGGCGTGCCTGGACGCCGAGCCCGGCAAACTGGCGCGGGTACGCGACGACCGTTCCCTGGTGCCGACCGCGATCGAGGAGGCCCTGCGGCTGCTGCCGCCGGCCGCGACGCTGTCGCGGGCGACCCTCAAGGAAGTGGAGATCGGGGGCGTCACCATCCCCGCGCAGCAGATGATCCTGCCGTGGGTGAGCGCGGCCAACCGCGACCCGCTCCAGTTCGAGAACCCCAACGAGTTCATCCCGGACCGCAGCCCCAACGAGCACATCGTGTTCGGCCACGGCGTCCACTACTGCCTGGGCACCCGGCTCGCGCGGCTCGAGGGCAAGATCGCGATCAACGCCCTGCTCGACCGCTACCCGAACTTCAAGTCCGACCCCGACCAGCCGATCGGTTTCTTCCCTTCCGAGGACATGGTGGGCGTCCGCTCGATGCACGTCCTTCCCAACAACTGAGCCCGCACCACGGCGGTTCACGCAGACGCTCGGCCGGGCTTCACCGGCCGAGCGTCTGCGTGCGTGCGCGGGGATGGCGACGCCCCCTAGCCGAGACGCCTCTTCGCCGCCGTAGCCCTGGCGCCTGAGCCGGACGTACCAGATTTACCGAATGTACCGGATGTAACGGATGTATTGGATGTAATCCTCCCGCTCGCCACAGAACTTCTCACGCCCCCCGGTCCTGTACCGGCGGGGCTTTCCGCGTTGCGGAATCGGCGATACCACGGCGATAACGGGCCGATATGCCGTCCCCGTAGCGTCGTAGCCGGAACGAAGACAGTCCCGTCCCGTTCCCCACCCCGCCGCTCGCCCGCACTGCGCATGTTCATGCCCTCGAGGCCCTCGGCATCCAGCAATTCGACAGCAAGTCATCCGTTTGATGAGAAGGAGTGGGCCGTGACCCAGCCGAAGCGTCGAGGGGATCGATGGCTGATCCTGGGCGTCGTCTGCCTGGTGCAGCTCGTCGTGATCCTCGACAACACCATTCTGAACGTCGCCGTCCCCTCCCTGACCAAGGAGCTCGGCGCGACCACCGCGCAGACCCAGTGGGTCATCGGCGCGTACTCGCTCGTACAGGCGGGTCTGCTGATCACCGCCGGCGGATTCGCCGACCGGTACGGGCGCAAGCTCACCCAGCTGCTGGGCCTCGCCTTCTTCGGGCTCGGCTCGCTCGCCGGCGCGTTCGCGACCGAACCCGTCCAGCTGATCGCCGCCCGCGCGGGCATGGGCATCGGCGGTGCCCTGCTGCTCGCCACCAATATGGCGATCGTCGTCCGCACCTTCGACCAGGAGGAGGTGCCGAAGGCGCTCACCGTGATCATGGGTGTCGCCTCACTCGGCCTGGCGCTCGGGCCCGTGATCGGCGGCGTGCTCCTCGCGCACTTCTGGTGGGGCTCGGTCTTCCTGGTCAACGTGCCGGTCTGCTTCATCGGCCTGATCGCGGTGGCCAAACTGGTCCCGGAGTCCAAGGACCCGCACGGCGACCGCCCCGACCTGGTCGGCGCGCTGCTGTCCACCATCGGCATGACGTCCCTCGTCTACGCGGTCATCCAGGGTCCCGGCAACGGCTGGACCTCCGACCGCACGCTGGTGCCCGGTGCCGTCGGACTGGTCGTGGTGATCGCCTTCGTGCTCTGGGAGCGCCGCACGCCGCACCCGCTGCTCGACATGTCGTTCTTCGCCAACGCCCGCTTCCGCGGCGCGGTCTCCGGCGGTGTGCTCGTCGCCTTCGGTCTGTCCGGTTCGCTGTTCCTGCTGACGCAGCACCTGCAGTTCGTGCTCGGCTACGGCCCGCTGGAGGCCGGTCTGCGCATCGCGCCGATGGCACTGACCCTCGTCGCGCTCAACCTCACCGGCATCGGCGTGCGGCTGACCTCCAAGCTGGCGCCGCCCGTGGCCACCGCTCTCGGCCTCGGCCTGATGGCGGCGGGGCTCGCGTCCATCGCGGTGCTCGGGCACGACGGCTCCTACCCGGGCATCCTGCTGGGCCTGGTGCTGATGGGTGCGGGTGTCGGATGCGCCAAGCCGGCCATGGCCGGTGCGGTGATGACCTCGATTCCGCCGGAGAAGGCGGGCGTCGGCTCGGGCCTGATGGGCACCATCAGCGAGGTCGGCAACTCCCTCGGCGTCGCCTGCCTGGGTGCGGTGCTGACCGTGGGCTTCGCCGGCGCACTGCCCGCCGGGGTGCCCGACGACGCGGCGCGCTCGCTGCCGGACGCCGTCGCGGCCGCCGGTCCGGGTGCGACGCGGCAGGTGCACAGCGCCTTCGCGGACAGCCTGACCACCGCCCAGCTGATCGGCGCGCTCGCGGTCCTGCTCGGTGGCCTGGTGGCTTCCTGGCTGCTGCGCCAGGGCGCCCAGGGGCAGCCGGCCGGCGGCGAGCAGGCCGACCGGAGCGAGGGGAGCGAGGCAGAAGCGGAGGAAGCGGTCGCGGCCTGAGCGAGGCCCCGACCGCCCCAGCACCCCAACTCACCCCCCAGCACCCCAACTCACCCCCCAGTACCCCAACTCACACCCCCCCCCGCAGCCCGTGGCACACCCCTCCGTGCGCCACGGGCTGCGCGCCATCTGGTTGAGGGCATCACCATGCCGGTCTTCGACACACCTGACCCGATCCTTGCCACCATCGAACTCAGCGTCGGCGCCGTCCGGGTCGTCGCGAGCGACCGCTCCGACACGACCGTCCACGTGCGCCCCGGCGACCGCTCGGACTTCCGCGACGTGGTGACCGCGGCCGCGGCCGTCGTCGACTACGCGGACGGCGAGCTGACCGTGTCCGTCGCGAACCCGCGCGGCCTGCCCCACGGCGGTGGAACCGTGACCGTCGACATCGAGGTCCCGACCGGCTCCAGCGTGCACGGGGACGCCCTCGCCGCGGACTTCCACTGCGAAGGCCGCACGGGGGAGTGCCGGATCACCACCGACTGCGGTCACCTCCACTTCGCCCGGACGGGACCCCTGTACCTGAGCTCCCTGCTCGGCAACGTCACCGTGGAGCGCGTGTTCGGCGACGTCGAGGCCGTCACCGAGTGCGGCGACGTACGCATCGACACGATCGACGGCACGGTGCGGCTCAGCAGGACCCGGGGCGCCACGTACCTCGGCGAGGTCGGCGGCGCGCTGCACGTGTCGGCGCACAGCGGGGACCTCCACATCGGCCGGGCGCACGTCGCGGTGGAAGCCCGGACCACGCAGGGCGACATCCGCATCGACGAGGTCGTACGAGGACCGCTGGCGCTGGAAACCGTGTCGGGCGCCCTCGAGATCGGCATCGCCGACGGCGTGGGCGCCCGCCTGGACCTCGACTCCCACTCCGGAACCGTCTACCGCTCCCTCGAACTGCTCGATGCCCTGGCCGCCCGGCCCACGGCTGCCGACAGGGCCGTCGAGGTACACGCCCGCACCGCCACCGGCGACATCGTGGTACGCCGGGCGGCCCTCGACCTCGACGAGGGATCCCCGTAACCAGCTCCTGGAGGAGGGGTGACCGCCTCGCCCACACCAACGACCTGGCTCGCGGTGGGGGCCAGTACGAGTACGTCATGAACGTCGGATTCGCTGCCTGATCGGTCACGGTCGTGGTCCGTCTCGCGTTTCGGCTCAAGACGGTCTGCTGAGCTTTTCGAGCAGGAAGATGAAGGACTCATACGGCTGCCCGGTAGCGTGTCGAAGACCCATCTCGCACGTGCGGTTCGCCGAGAGGTATGCCTGCGCCGGAGAGGAGGCGTCGAGTCCGGCCTTCTCGTCCCGTGTCGCGGAGACCACCAACTCAGGATGGAGCAGACCACGGTCTCCCGCGGTGCCGCAGCAGGTTGTTCCGACGGGCACCACGGTCGTGTCGGCCAGGAAAGACGCGATGCTCTTGAGGTCGCGGTTGAGCCCGAGGTGGGTCGTGGAACACGTCGGATGCAGTGCGACCGTCTCGACCTTGCGGTCCACCGAGAGATGAGGAAGCAGGTCCCGGCACCAGGTGATCGAGTCTCGGATACTCATGGTCTCCATCTGGGCGCGCCGCGAGTCGTCGACGTGCTTGGCGACATCCTCGAGCAGCCCGTGGGTGCAGGATGCGGCATCGACCACGATCGGGAGTGAGCCGTGATCGCTCCACCGCCAGAGGGCGTCGCAGATCGCCTCCGCCATCCAGCGGTGCCCTTCGACGAGACCCTTGCTCGCCCAGGGCGTCGAGCAGCACAGTCCGCGCACGTCATCGGGTATCCACAGGGGCATGCCGGCGCGGGCGGAGAGCGAGACGAACGCCTCCGGGAGTGATGGCGTGATCGGCTTGTCGGGGTCGCGGCCGAAGATGCGGTTGATACAGGTGGGGAAGTACACCGCGCGCGCCGACTGTCGCTCGGTCCGTGGGAGGTGGACCGGTGCCGCGTGGGGCATGGGGCCCGGTACCGAGGGGATGAGATCGCCGCTGACGACACGTCGTGCCGCGTCGGTCAGCTCCGTGAGAACCTTCACGCCGATGTAGGACTGGATGCCGTCGACGCCCGACATCGCTGCGCGTGCGAGCCTCTCGATCCGGCCCCAGTGCTTGGCTGCCGCCAGCCCGGCCCGCTCACGGGAAGCGGTGGACTCGGCACGGCGGAATCCCTTGATCAGGTCCCCGGTGTTGATCTGCACGGGGCACGGGATGGCGCAGGTTCCGTCAGCGGCGCACGTCTCGATACCGTCGTATTCGTACTCGGCCTGGAGCTGTTCGAGCACTGGGGAATCCTCGGGTTGCCGGGCCATCTCCCGGCGGAGGACAATCCGCTGCCGGGGAGTCGTCGTCACATTGCGGCTGGGACACACGGCTTCGCAGAATCCGCACTCAATGCACAGGTTCGCTACTTTTTCGATCGTGGGCGTGGATTTGAAATGCTTGAGGTGGATTCCCTCGTCGCTCGTCAGGATGACGTCTGGTCCGAGGACTCCGTGTGGGTCGGCGAGACGCTTCAGGCGCCACATGATGTCGGTGGCTTTGGCGCCCCACTCGTGTTTGACGAAGGGGGCCATGTTGCGTCCGGTGCCGTGCTCGGCCTTGAGCGAGCCATCGTACTTTCCGATGACCAGGTCGACCAGGTCGGACATGAATGCCCCGTAGCGTTCCTTGTCGGCCTCCTCGGAGAGGATGGGAGTCAAGGTGAAGTGCAGATTGCCGTAGGCGGCATGGCCGGCGACCCCGGGGAGGAATCCGTGCTTGCTGAGCAGTTGCTGCAGGTCGTGGGCACCGTCGGCGATACGTGCGGGAGGGAAGCACACGTCTTCGTTGACGACTGCGCTTCCTTCTGGTCGCAGGTGGGCGACGATGCCGAGCAGGCCCTCGCGTACCCGCCAGTCGCACTCGATGAGTTCCTCGTCCCGGGTGAACTCGATCGGGTACAGCAGGGTGGTGTCTGCGACAAGCTCTCGGACGCGCCGCTCGGCGTCATCGAGTGCGGCGGCTTCGCCGCGGAACTCCACGAGGAGGGCCACCGCCTTGGGATCGAGCGTGCGCCAGTAGGAGGGGGCACCCGGGAATGCCTTCGCCGCCTCGGTCAACGCGGGCGCCATCATGAGTTCCACCGCCTCCGCGCCCAGGTCGACCAGCGCGGGTACCAAGCGTGTCGCCGCATCCATGGTTTCGGTGGCGATCCACGTCACGGTGGTGAGCCCAGGGTCGGGGAGGGTGTCGATCACGACCTCGGCCATGAAGGCCAGGGTTCCTTCCGAGCCGACGAGCAGCCGACGAAAGATCTCCAGCGGGGTCTCCGCGTCGAGGAAGGCATTGAGGGCGTATCCCGTGGTGTTGCGGATCGTGTACTTGTGCCTGATCCGCTCGACGAGTTCCTCATCGGCGAGTATGTCCGCACGAAGGGCGAGCAGGCCGTCAGCAAGTTCGGGTTCCGCCTTGCGGAACTCGGATTCGGCGTCGGGGGCTTCGGTGTTGATCGAGGTTCCGGAGGGGAGCACGAAGGTGATCCCGGATACGCAGTGGTACGCGTTCCTGGGCAGCGAGCACCGCATGCCTCCCGCGTTGTTGGCGACCACCCCACCAATGGTGGCGACGTCGGCGCTGGCGGGATCGGGACCGAGTCGGCGCCTGTACCGTGCCAGGACGGCGTTCGCGTGAGACAGGATCGTGCCCGGGCGCGCCCGCAGTCGGGCACCGTCGTTCTCGACGGTCATTCCGGCCCAGTGGCGCCGGACGTCGATCAATATGTCGTCGGACTGTGACTGACCGTTGAGGCTGGTGCCTCCGGATCGGAAGGTGGCGTGTCGCCCGGTCCGGCGGCAGTAGTCGAACAGGGCGGCGATGTCGCCCGTGTCTCGCGGTTGCACGACGACTTGTGGGAGGAGCCGGTAGGGGCTCGCGTCCGAGGCGTAGCGCACAAGGTCCGAGAGCCGGTGCAGGACTTGCCCGGAACCCAGCAGGTCGGTGAGATCGCGGACGAGCTCCGCCGGTGAGCCGCCGAGGTGTTCGACGCCGACCGCATCGGGCTGCGCCGGCCCGTCCGGACGTCCGATACGGCCGGCTTCGGGGATGAAGAGTTTTTTCATGCGATGGCCTCCAATGGCCCGGCGCAGCGTTGAGGTGTCCGGGTGCGCTGGGGCAGGATCCGCTTGTTATTCAGGCGAACGGCCGGAGAGTTTCGACAGAAAGGCCATCTCGAACTCGCCTTCGTACGTTTCGGCGCCTGCCTTCAATGCTTCCGCCATGCGCGCCTGGGTCACCTCGCTGGCGACACTCACATCGGACTCGTGGGCTTCCACCAGAAGCCCTTCCGACAGGGAACCGAATGCTCCGGCATCCACGGACGCCTTGGCATGGGCGATGGCATGCGGGGGAAAGGAGGCGATGCGGTGAGCGAGCTTCTCGACAAAAGGCGTCAGCTCGTCCGCCGGCAGTGCCCGATTGATGTAGCCGTAGCGTTCCGCCAGCTCCGCCGGGATGTCATCGCACCCCAGGAGCACCTCCAAGGCGCGCCCCCTCCCCATGAGCCGCGGCAGTCTCTGCGTGGCGCCGCCGCCCGGAACGAGACCGATCGCCACCTCCGGCTGGCCGAAGACCGCTTTGCCGACGGCAGCGAAACGCATGTCCATGGCCAGCGCGATCTCACTGCCTCCGCCCCTCGCCCGGCCCTCGATCTTCGCGATACTCACCTTGGGCATGTTCCTGAACCGCTCGCCAATCGTCTGCGTAAGACGAAAGCTGCGCGTATGGGAAACCATTTTCGAAGAAGTCCCGACCCGGCCCAGGTTGGAATGCGCCACGAAGAAATCGGGAACCGCACTCTGCAGAACCACGACCCGGACGCTCTCATCGGCCTCGATTTCCCTGCCGAGCCTGTCGAACTCCTGCGAGAGGGCTTCGTCAAGGAGATTTATCGGCGGATGGTCGATGCTGACGAATGCCACCCCGGAGTCAAACTCGAACTGGAAAAGCTTGTAATCAGAATATGGCACGGGTGAGGCTCCTTTCGGGTGATGGCCGGTAGCGGATCGCCGTTGCCGGTTCAGGCGCTCACAAAACGCTGGCGAAGCTCGCCGATGCCGGTGATGTAGCTGACCAGCTCCTCGCCCGGCTGCAGCCACCGCTGCGGGCTGCGGCCGATGCCGACGCCGGCCGGGGTGCCGGTGAAGATCACGTCACCGGGCAGCAGCGCCAGGGTCGCGGACAGGCCCTCGATCAGCTGGGGAACCGGGAAGATCAGGTTGCTGGTGCGGGAATGCTGCACGCTCTCGCCATCGATGGCGCAGCCGAGCTCGAGGTCGTCCGGGTTCTCGAACTCGTCCACCGTGACCACCCACGGCCCGATCGGGGCGAACCCGGGGAACGACTTGCCCAGGCTGAACTGCGCTGCGGGACCCTCGATCTGCCGGATACGCTCGGAGATGTCCTGGCCTACGGCCAACCCGGCCACGTAGGACCAGGCGTCGGCGGCGGACACCTTCTCGGCGCGTCGGCCGATCACCACGACCAACTCCACCTCCCAGTCGGTGTGCCCGCCCTCAGGCAGCGTCACCGTGCCGACCGGCCCGCTGATCGCAGTGCGGAACTTGGTGAACACCGGTGGGAACGTGTCCGGGGTGGCCAGCTTGGTCTCTGCTGCGTGCTCGCGGTAGTTCACACCGATGCCGAACAACTGGGCCGGCGCCGGGGTCGGCGGGCCGAGGTCAGCGGGGTCGAACGCAGACGCGCCGCTCAGCTCGGCGCCCTTGGCCCAGCCCAGGAAGTCTTCCCAGACGTGGTAGACCGCCTGCGGCTCGGATCCGAACCTGCCGCCGCTGGCCTTCTCGACATCCACCGCACCCTGCTCGGTGAACAGAGTCAGTCGGCCGGAGAGGTTTCCGATGCGCACTGGCGCTCCTTCGACATGGTTGGGCGGACCTGGATGAGCGCCCGAAACGATCACTCAGGCTGGACGGCGAGGACGGTCTGCGAGACAGCTGTGCGCCGTCCACGCATTGATCCGGACCCTCAGGACGTGCACTGAGGCCGGGCCGGGCCGACACGATCGTCGCCCCGGGCGCGAACCTCTTCCTGGTGGCAGTCCCGACCTTCCAGGACGTGGGCCTGAACTGGGCATTCACAGGATCGGAGGTTCCACGGAGCCTGACATGGCCGCCGTAGTCCAACTTAGGACGGTTGAACGGAGTTGGCCTTCCGGAGCCCCCGCGACGACTCGACCGCCAATCGGGTGAAGCAGAGTGCCGTCGAGGTCGTGGGCGACCATCGACGGCCCCGCGAGCCGGCGGAAGCCGCGCCTCGGAATCCGGGCAGGGGTGGACGTCGGCGTCGAGACCCAGCCGCTCAAGCTGATCGGCGACCTCTTCGGCCCGGGCGCGCCGACCTCGCTCCTCTGGCCCCTTTCCGGCGCGCCCTACAGCCCTGCTGTCAGCTTCGTGAGTGCCGGCGGATCGGCGTCATGCGGTGTCGGGGTTGACCAAGACGATCTTGCCGATGTGGTGAGCGTCCAGAATCCGGTGCGCCTCGGCAGCCTCGGTCATGGGCAGGGTCTGGTCGATAACCACCTGTACGGACCCGTTCTCGATCAGTGGCCACACGTGGTCCTGGACCTCGGCCACGATGGCTGCTTTCTGCCCGGCCGGGCGGGAGCGCAGGGTGGTCCCGTGTACGGATGCGCGCTTGAAGATGAGTTCGGCGAGGTTGAGCTCGGCTTCCAGGCCGTTCTGCAGACCGATGATGACCAGTCGCCCGTCGGGAGCGAGGGAGCTGACGTTGCGCTGGAGGTAGTGGCCGCCGACGATGTCGAGGATCACGTCGTAGGGGCCGTGCTCGGCGAAGTCGTCGGTGTGGTAGTTGATCGCGAGGTCGGCGCCGAGGTCTCGCACCCTGGCAGCCTGTTCGGGGCCACCGACAGTGGTGACGACGCGGGCGCCGCGGGCCTTGGCGATCTGGATGGCCATCGTGCCGATGCCGCCGGCTCCGCCGTGCACGAGGAAGGTCTCGCCTGCCTTCAGGTCACCTGTCATGAAGACGTTCGACCAGACCGTGGCGGTGGCTTCGGGCAGGGCCGCCGCTTCGAGAAGGCTGATGCCCTTGGGCACCGTGAGCAGTTGCCCGGCAGGGACAGCGACCTTCTGCGCGTACCCGCCCCCGGCAAGCAACGCGCACACTTCGTCGCCAGGTTGCCACTGCTTCACGCCCTCGCCGATGGCGCTGATCCGGCCCGAGACCTCCAGTCCCGGATAGGGCGATGCTCCCGGCGGGACCGGGTACAGCCCCATCCGCTGTACGACATCTGCTCGGTTGACCGCGCCGGCCACCACGTCGACGATCACCTCGCCCGCGGCTGGAGACGGGTCCTCGACTTCGGTCCACTCCAGGACCTCCGGCCCCCCGGGTTCCTTGATCGAAATTGCTTTCATGTCTCTCCTTCTCGCGCACTGGCGGGTGGCGCAGCATGCGCCTGCCAGGCGTCGTCGAGATACTGAGGCCAGGGCGCGATGTCGGCCCGGACTATGCGGTATGCCGCAAGGGCGACCAAAGCGGTGTGAGGCTTCGGATCGGCGGGGCTTCGGGGATTGGCTGCCCATCCAGCCCATGTGTACGCTGCACACACTAAGAGACAGGAGTGTGCAGTGTCAACATCTGGCGGTGGTCGGTACCACCACGGCGATCTGCGCGCGTCGTGCATGAGTGCGGCCCTGGCCTTGCTGGAGGAGAGCGATGAGGCCGCGCTGTCGTTGCGCGCGGTCGCGCGCCGAGCGGGTGTGTCGGCCAATGCGCCCTACCGTCATTACCCGGACAAGGACGCCCTGCTGGCCGCGCTCGCCACGCATGGGTTCAACGAGTTGCACGGCCGGCTCCTCGATGCGCGGGATTCGGCTCCTGCCGGGCAGGAGCTTGTCTGCCTGGCCCAGTCGTATGTCCGGTACGCGGTGGAGCATCCCGCCCTGTTCCGGCTCATGTTCAACCGGCCATGCGATCCGTCACACCCCGAGGTCAAAGCGGCCGGGGACGCGGCGTACGCCGTCATCTCCGCACACGTCGTCACAGGCACGCCCCCTGAACTGCACGAGGCGCGTGTCACCGGATGGTGGTCGCTCGTCCACGGTCTCGCCTCACTGGTCCTTTACGGCAAGCTTCCTCGCGACGACGGCGCCATACAGCAGGTCGAAGAGCTGGTACGCAGTGCAGTGACCGCCATGAGCCGTTCGTAGCCTACGGCCGCACGAACACGCTTCCGAGCACGCATCGGGGACAGCGCCCGCGCTGCCCTCGTCCTCAACGGGGAATGGAAGTGACACTCTCTGCCCGCGTGCTTCTTCTACGGTGCGTTCACGGCCAAGGTGGTGTTCGTGCGTTCTCGGCAGCCGGCCTCCTGGCCGCTGCCGCCCGCGGGCGGCTTCCTGGTAGTGGCGGTAGTCGTCACCTGGTACACGAGCGGGCTGTGGTTCTTCGACGACTTCTCGGTGCCCGTGTTCTGAAGCAGGGGTGGTCCAGCAGCCCTGCGAGGCAGCGCAGCCAGGCCCGCCGGCGCTCGGCGGGTTCATCACGTGCCGGGCGTCGAACCGCGATGAGCGTGCGATGCTGGCCCCACGGAGCGCGCCCGGTCTTCGGACCCCGCGTCCTCACCGGGCGTGACAGCCCCAGGGCGGCGATGCGTATGACCAGGCAGCAGTGCCGAGATCGTGAGACCAGCCGGCGCCCCGCACCGAGGGACGGTGTCCCCGCCTCCGGAGGCGGGGCCTGGTGAGCGTCTCTGCTCCGGCGCAGCCGCCTGTGCTCGCGTCCGGGGCGGTGTCGGCGGCGGCCTTGCCGGGGGACGACGTCCTTCGCGAACTCGGCGTCGTCGCCGTGGAGGGCCTGAGCGGCGAGGAGGTCCTGCGACGCCAGGCACAGTTCGGCCCCAACGCGGTCGCCACGCACCGTGCCCGGGTGTTCCCTGTGCTCTGGCATCAGCTCCGGTCGCCGCTGCTCGGGTTGCTGGTGGCGGCCGCTGTCGCGTCCTTCCTGGTGGGCGAACGAAGCGATGCGGTGATCATCGGGCTGATCGTGACTGTGTCCGTCGGACTGGGCTTCGTCAACGAGTACCGGGCAGAGAAGGCAGCCGAGGCGCTGCACTCCCAGATCCACCACCGGACCGTGGCGCTGCGCGACGGCCGGGCCACGCTGGTGGATGTCACGGCGCTGGTCCCCGGTGATCTGGTGGAACTGCGTCTGGGTGACATCGTGCCGGCGGACCTGCGGTTGGTGGAGGTCGCCGGTTTGGAGTGCGACGAGTCGGTGCTGACCGGCGAGTCGCTGCCGGTGGACAAGAACCTCGCCGCGGTCGCGGCCGGGACTCCGTTGGCCGAATTGTCCGGGTGCGCTCTGATGGGCACGGTCGTCCGGACCGGCGCTGCCCGCGGGGTAGTGGTGGCCACCGGGGCGCACACCGAGTTCGGCAAGATCGCCGCCGGGCTCGACACCCACCCGCTCGACACCGAGTTCCAGGTCGGCCTGCGACGCTTCTCGCTGCTGTTGGTCTACGTCGCGGGCGCGTTGACCACCTCGATCTTCGTGATCAACGTAGCCCTGCACAAGCCGATCATCGACGCACTGCTGTTCTCACTGGCCATCGCGGTCGGTATCACCCCGCAGCTGCTGCCCGCCGTCGTCTCGACCAGCCTGGCCGCCGGGTCGCGCCGGATGAGTCGGCGCAAGGTACTGGTCAAGCGGCTGGTCTGCATCGAGGACCTGGGCGATGTCGATGTCCTGTTCACCGACAAGACCGGCACGCTCACCCTGGGCCGCATCGAGTACATGCGCGCGGTCCCCGCCGGCGGCCACGGCTTTGAGGCGGTGGTGCGGTGGGGGCTGCTCAGTACCGAGAACGCGGCGCGGGATGCGCAGGACGTCGGCGGAAACCCGTTGGACCAGGCCCTGTGGCGGTCTCCGGCCGCCGCGGGCGAGCGGGCCGCGCTGGACGGGTACACACAGGTCGCGGTGCTGCCCTTCGATCACGAACGGCGCATGACCTCGGTCCTCGTACGGGACAGGGACGGGCGTTCGAGCCTGGTCACCAAGGGTGCTCCGGAGACCGTCCTGGACCGCTGCGTCGACGTCCCGCCCGAAGCCCGTGACGCGCTGGCGGCGGAGTTCGCCGCAGGGAACCGGGTGGTCGCCGTCGCCACCCGGCCCGTCGCCCCCGGAACACAGGCCGTCGGCCCGCAGGACGAGCGGGGGCTGAGCCTGGCCGGGCTGCTGGTGTTTCTCGACCCGCCCAAGCCGGACGCCGCCACAGCGCTGCGCAGACTCTCCGGCCTCGGCATCGCGGTGAAGGTGGTCACCGGCGACAACGCCGCAGTCGCCGCCAAGGTCTGCCATGACCTGGGGCTCACCGACGCGGGCGCGATGACCGGTAGCGAGGTCGACGCCCTGGATGACGCGCAACTGGCCGAGGCGATCACCAGGACCACCATCTTCGCGCGAGTGAGTCCCGCGGCCAAGGCCCGTATCGTGCACGCGCAACGGCGCAGCCGCGGCGGCGTGGCGTTCCTGGGCGACGGGGTCAATGACGCACTGGCTCTGCACGCGGCCGACGTGGGAATCTCCGTCGACTCGGCCACCGACGTCGCCAAGGACGCGGCCGACGTCATCCTGCTGGAGAAAGACCTCAACGTTCTCGCAGACGGTGTGGTCGAGGGCCGCCGGATCTTCGCCAACACCATCAAGTACGTGTTGATGGGCACCTCGAGCAACTTCGGCAACATGGCCTCCGCCGCGGGCGCCTCGCTGTTCCTGTCCTTCCTGCCGATGCTCCCCTCACAGATCCTGCTGAACAACCTTCTCTACGACAGCAGTCAGCTGGCCATCCCGACGGACAACGTGGACGAGGACCAGCTGCGGAAGCCCTCGCACTGGGACATCGCCTTCATCCGCCGTTTCATGATCTCCTTCGGACCGCTCAGCTCGGTGTTCGACTTCGTCACCTTCGGCGTCATGCTCTGGGTCTTCCACTCCGGACCGGCCCAGTTCCGCTCCGGCTGGTTCGTCGAGTCGCTGGCCACCCAGACCCTGGTGATCTTCGCCATCCGCACCCGGCGCATCCCGTTCTTCCGCAGCCACCCCAGCCTGCCACTGACTCTCGCCGCGCTCGGCGTCGTCACGATCGGCGCAGTGCTGCCGGCCACCCCACTCGCCCACACCCTGGGCTTCCAACCGCTTCCCGAGGCGTTCTTCGCCACGCTGGTCGGCATGATCCTCGCCTACCTGGCCCTCATCGAAATCGGCAAACGGCTCTTCTACGGGGCTGCAATCGCGGCACCGGTTCCCAGGCACTATCCCAGGCGCCGTCACCTGCGGCGCCGTGCCGGCCGCTTCAGTACCGCCGCGCCCCGCCCCACGCCGGTCGACGGCCCGCCGTGATGCGGACCGTCAGCCGTGCGGCGAGCGGCGGACAGGGACGCCAGATCACCGTGCGGTGGCCCGGCAGGCGCATGTCCGCCTGCCGGGCCACCGCGGGCTCGCCACCTACAGGAGCGCTCACGTGGTTTCGGTCCCCCCGTTCGGTGCCGGCACGCGAGCAGAATTGACCAGGTCGAGGGCCGGTACGAGCATGGGGGACGGCGGCGCCGTGGCGGCGGCCGCGGTCGCTTCGCGGGCGAGGAAGGCGCCGAGTTCTCCGATGGTGCTCATCAGCGGTGCGGGGAAGACGACCGTGGTGTTCTTGTCCACGCCGATCTCGACCAGGCTCTGCAGGTTGCGCAGTTGCAGGGCGAGCGGATGGGCCATCATCGTGTCGGAGGCCTCGCCCAGGGCGGCAGCGGCCAGGGACTCACCCTCGGCATTGATGATCTTGGCGCGCTTCTCCCGCTCGGCCTCGGCCTGCCTGGCCATCGCGCGCTTCATGGACTCAGGCAGCTGGATGTCCTTGAGCTCGACCAGGGTGACCTCCACGCCCCACTCGGCGGTGGTGACGTCCAGGATCTGACGGATGTCCAGATTGATGCGGTCGGTCTCGGACAGGGTCTCGTCCAGGGTGTGCTGGCCGACGACCTTCCGCAGGGTGGTCTGGGCGATCTGGTTGATCGCGGAGCTCACGTTCTCGATCGCGATGACCGACTTGACCGCGTCGACCACGCGGAAGTAAGCCACGGCGGAGACGTCGACGCTGACGTTGTCGCGGGTGATGATGCCCTGGGACTGGATCGGCATGGTGACGATGCGCAGCGAGACGCGGTGCAGGACGTCGACGAAGGGGACGATGAACCGCAGCCCGGGCTCGCGCGGGCCGACCAGTCGGCCGAACCTGAACAGGACGCCCTGCTCGTACTGCCGGACGACACGGATCGCCATCGCCAGCCCGATCAGGACCAGGACGACGAGCAGCACCAGGACGATGATCAAGGCGGCCATGTTTCGCTCCCTCGGAGGATGGACCGCGGCGACGGGTCACCAGGTCCGGGAAGGCGTCGCCGCAGCGGGGCACCGCGTGGCGCGAGACCGCTTCTCGGTCTCACTGCGAGCCTGCTCCGCCCACCTTGCGGGCAGTAGGGCCGACAGGCCCTGCGTTCCCCGCGACCGGCCCTTGTACTTGCCCGTCTGCCGCCGAGGTCGCTCTGCACCGCGCAGGGTCCGATCCGGTCGGCGGGCTCGTCGCGAAGGAGAGCCCCAGGCGCTCGATGAACCGTATTCCGGTCGACGACGCCTGGGGTGGAATTCATAACGCATTGACACTGGGGGTTCAATAGTCGCGTGTCCTGTCGCCAGGACATCGGTCAGGGAATTGCGGAGTCGCCCCCCGGTCGCGGCCCGTCTCTGACAGAGGGCGGAAAGAATTACGACAGAGAGCGGAAAGAATTACGGGCGAGCCGTGGGACCGCCTTACTGTCGGAACTGCCGGACTTTCCTGTCCTGTCGACAGGACGGCGCCCGGCGCCGGCTCCCCGCGTGTTCAGCGGCGTACTGCTCGGAACGTCATTTCCTGGCGTGGCGCGGAGTTGGCGCCATACCATGGCGTGGTACCCGGTGCGGTCACGTTCCGGGGCGCTGCGTCCGGAGCCGTCAGGCACGTTCAGGTTGAGCCGGATAAGAACGTCCAAGGTCTGTTGACCGCGTGCGGCAGTCGTTCAAAGAATGTGAATGCGGCCGTTATCGTGAAGTGGCCGGACTCATGGGCCAGTTGCCGTGTTTTCCATCAATGGAGGAAAAACCGTGACCGATTTTGCTGACCGCTGGGGTTTCGAGGCCGACAAATTCTGGCTGCGCGGTGAGCGGCCGAGCGAGCCCGTCGAGTGGCGCGAGGAGCTCCAGCGCTGGGAGGCGTACGGCTACCCCGAGGTCAACGAGGCCCTCAGCAACAACGACGGGTACTCGGCCGACTCCGCCAAGCTCTTCAACATCGACGAGGAGATGGCCAAGTACTTCGACGGCGACCTGGCGCAGATGACCGGGCCGGAGCATGCGAACCTCCGCAAGCAGGTCAGCAACGCCTTCAGCCCGCAGTTCATGGCGCACCTCGAGTCCCGGGTCCACGCTCTCGCCTCCGAGTACGCCGACACGCTGGAGAAGTTCGCCAAGTTCAACCTGCTGAGCGACTTCGTCGACCACGTGGCGGGCATCATCTTCAGCGAGCTGCTCGGCATACCGGCCGAAGACCGGACCATGTTCAAGCTGGTCGACCAGAACATGGACCAAGAGGCCCAGATGACTCAGGTCGACCAGGGCACCGAGGACGGCTACTTCGAGCAGCTCATCAAGCCGCTGCAGCCGCTGCGCGAGATGCTCGGCGCGCATGTCGACGCGAAGACGAAGGACCCGAAGGACGACCTGATCACCCTGCTGAGCCAGGTCAAGAAGATCGACGGCAGCCCGATGACCCGGGACCAGATCATCAACTTCATCATCGGCATCCTGGGCGCCGGACACCTCGCCACACCCTTGCTGGTCGGCAACACCATGCTGTGCCTGGAGTCGTTCCCGGAGCAGTACGAGCTGGTCAAGGCGGACCGCTCGCTCATCCCGGGCATGCTCGAGGAGACGATGCGCTTCCTGACTCCGGGCGCCGCCTCCTACCGCGCGACCCTCCAGGACGTGGAGCTCGGCGGCAAGCAGATCCCCAAGGACACCCTGATCCGTGTGTACCTCGGGGCGGCCAACCGCGACCCGCGCCAGTTCCCCGACCCGGACACCTTCGACATCACCCGCAGCCCCAACCCTCACCTCGGGTTCGGGCGGGGCGCCCACTACTGCATGGGCGGGCAGATGGTCCGGGTCGAGACCCGGGTCGTGTTCGAGGTCCTCTTCGACCGCTTCCCGAAGCTGCGCGTCGACCCGAACATCCCGCCGCTCTTCTTCAACTCGCCGGACTTCACCGGCGTGCGCTCGGGCGGTCTGTACGTCCGTGTCGACTGACCACTCCCTTCTGGTCCCTTCCCGTCTCTTCCCGGGAACGCGAGAAGTGCTCCTGAACGGCATCGGCACGACGCGTCGAACGTCGGGTCCGCTGCTGTCACGGGAGCACTTCTCGCTGTGCGCGTCAGTGCGTGTCAGGGAACGCGCAGGTAGGACCGTCCGGCGAGATTGATGGTCTCGATGGCGCCCGAGGCGTCGCGCGAGAAGACGCCGCGCATGCCCGCCAGTGGTCCGCTGGTGACGATGTACTGGTCGTTGGCGTCAGAGAGCATCCCGAACTCCGACGGTTCAAAATCCGGTGCCTTGCCGATGACCTCGAGCGCTTCGGCGGTGACCTCGAAGTCGAGCAGGAGCTGTTCGCCGTCCGCCCTGACGATCGCGCGCCCCGTCGCGGTCTCGTAGGTGCCGACGAGTTCGCGCGCCCGCGCCTCGTCGAAGGGGAGCGGCTCCGGGTCGCGGTCGACCACCCCGAGGTACGTCTCGAGCGCCCAGCGCACCACGTCCTGGTTGTACGGGATTCCGTTCGGGCCCGCCGTGGCGACCGTGACCACGGCGAAGTTCCTCTCGGGCACGAGCAGGAGCCACGAGTACTGGCCGACCATCGAACCGCCGTGGCCGACGGTGCGGACCCCGCCGGTGGTGCGCAGGAACCAGCCCAGCCCGATCCCGTCACCGAAGTAGTCGCCCTCCACCTCGGTCGTCGGCTGCTGCATCTGGACGAGCAGTGCGCGCGGCAGCACGTCCGCGCCGTCCGAGAGGTGGAAGCGGGCCCAGCGCAGCTGGTCGCCGATCGTCGAGACGATGCCGCCGGACGGATCCGCGTAGCGCTCCGCCACCCAGTCGGTGGTGATGTCGAGCGTCCCGTCCGCCTGCGCGGCGTGCCCCATCGCCACATGCCCGGTCGGTTTCCTGGTCATGAAGGTGGCCGTGGTCAGCCCGACCGGATCGAGGACCAGCGACCGCATGGCTTCCTCGTATGCCGTCCCTGTGAGCGACTCCATGATTAAGCCGGCGATCGCGAACCCCGCGTTCTTGTACGCGGCATGCCGGCCGGGCGGTGTCTCCACGGGAACACCGGCCATTCCCGCGACGTAACTCCCGAGGCTGCCGTCCCCGCCTTCGGGCAGGTAGTCGCTCCACCCCGCGGTGTGGTTGAGCAGGTGTGTGATCGTCACGGCGGCGGCCGCGTCCTCGTCCGAGAGCCGGAAGCCGGGAAGGTAGCGCCGGACCGGCGCGTCGAGGTCGATCTTCCCCTCGGCGACCAGACGCATGATCGCCGTGGCGGTGTAGGTCTTGGTGATCGAGCCGAAGTGGAAGAGCGTGTCGCCATCGAGCGGGCGCGCGTCCTCGACGCTTGTGGTGCCGTGGAAGGCGTAGCTCTCCTCCCCGTCGGCGAAGACCGCGATGGCGGAACCGGGAATGTTGAACTCGCTCGCCTTGGCCGAAAGGAAGCGATGGAGCGGAGTGTCGGTCATGAATCCTCCAAGGACGTTGTCAACGTAGGGGATGTCGGCGTGAGTTGGGGTGAGTTCGGGGCGGGAAGCGGGTGTTCGCCGGTCGCGGCGGCAGGTGGCCGGCAGGCAGGAAGGCAGGAAGGCAGGAAGGCAGGAAACGCCGGGCCGCGCCGAGTGAGCGCGGGCCCTTCGTTCCCCGTTCCCGCCGGCCGGGCTGACAACGCCCCTCTTGAGCTCGGCCGGCGGGCGGATCTCAGGCGGCGGTGGCGCGGCGGACGGTGATGTCGCCGACTCCGGACCGCGCCCGGACCTCGATGGTCTCCTCGGACGTGGCGGGGCCCTCGGTCTCGTCCAGCAGCTGACGCACCCGGCCGAACTTGGACTGCACGTCCAGCCAGGCGGTGGTCGACTTCCGGATGCCGATGTCGATGTTCCCGGCGCCGGTCTCCAGGACGACCTGGCCGCGGGCGACCTCGTCGATACGGATGCTGCCGTTGGCCGTCCTGGCGTTGAGCCCGGCGTGGGCCCGGCCGATGGCGATGGCGCCGTTGGCGGTCTTGGCGCGCAGCTCGCCGACGACCTCGTGAAGGGTGATCTCGCCGTTGGAGTTGGCGATGGTGGCGGTTCCGGTGATCTCACCGACGCGCAGCCGGCCGCTGCCGGAGAGTTCGGCGTTCCCGCTCACCCGGTCGACCAGGATGTCGCCGTGGGAGGTGCCGAGGTGCGCGGTGCCGGCGTGCTCGATCTGGATGTCACCCGTGGCGACCTTGATGCGGCACTCGCCCAGCTCTCCCTCGCACAGGAAGGCGCCCACCGCCGCACCGCCGGAGACCTGGGAACCCACCGGGAGTTCGACGACGACCTCGATCGCGCCGGGGCTGCCGAACAGGGAGCGCTTCTTCGTCTTGGGGCCTCGTACCGTCAGCCGGCCGCCCGAGTAGTCGACCTTGGTCTGCTCCGCGGCCTTGACGTCGGCGTCCTTGGTCCCGTCGGCCGGGCGTACCACGACGGTGGTGTCGGCGCGCTTGCCGGTTACGATCTTGGCGTTTCCGACCTCGATCTCGATGCTGGCGGAGATCGGCTCGGGGGTCGTGTAGGTCTCGGAAATAGACATGGCTGTCCCGTCCTCATGACTCGTGGGGTGGATACGTGCCGTGAAGTACTGCTGTGACGTGCTGTGTTGTTGTGTGCGGTGCGGTGCGGTGCGGTGCGGTGCGGTGCGGTGCGGTGCGGTGCGGTGCGGTGCGGTGCGGTGCGGTGCGGTGCGGTGCGCGGCGGGGCCGGGCCCGGTCGGTCAGTGCACCCAGCCGGTGTAGCTCCCGCCGCCCATGCGGACGGGGCGCGGCGGGGGCGCGCTGTCCCCGGCAGGGGCCAGCGAGGCCGCGACGGCTCGTACGAGCCAGGCGTTGACCGACAGGCCACTGTGGCTCGCCGCCTCTTCGACCCGGGCCTTCAGGGGGGCCGGGAGGCGGAAGTTGATGCGGGACGTGTTGCCCTCGTCGGTGTCGACCGGGGCCGGCGGCGCGAAGGAGGGCGGCGCCGCGGCGGGGGCCGGCTCCTCGTACGGCTCGGACGTCGGCGGCAGTGTCACCACGAACTGGGGGTCGAGCCCCCGCAGCCGGAGCTCCACCGAACCGGGCGCGAGGTCACGGGTGATCTCGTCCATCGCGGTGGACAGGGCGTTCAGGAGAGTGAGGCGGGCGGCCGACTCCAGGGGGGCGGTCAGCCGCTCGGCCAGCGCGCGGGTTTCGTCACTACCGGTGTCGGCGGCGACGGCGAGCTCGTGCCGGAGTTGCTCGACGTGAGGCGTCAGGTCCATGGCTCTAGAGTGGCGCCATCTTGGCGCCATGTCAAGGGTCAGTGGTGCCATGTGGGTCGGTGGAGACTGTCCATGTGCGCACATGTGCTCCTGACCTGCACCTTTCCCTTGGTGTCAGCGGTGACGCCAAGTGGCGTCACCGTAGTGCCACCGTGGCGTCGTCATGCGGTACCGCCCCACGACGAGGCGAGGCCCGCCCCCAGGGGGACGGGCCTCAACCGGCGTGCGGGTGTTTCAGACGAGCTGAGCGGTGAACTCCCGCTCGCGCTTGATCTCGGCTGTGGTCGTGGTGATGCGACCGGTGGCGCGCCGCAGGATCGGCGGAGCCATCACCGACGTCACCACCGCGACCAGGACGATGACGGTGTACGACGCGGTGTTCAGGACTCCGAGGCGCAGGCCGACGGAGGCCAGGACGATTTCGACCACGCCCCGGGCGTTGAGACCCGCGCCGATGGCGAGGGCCTCGAGGCGGTCCAGCCGGCCGAGCCGAGCGCCGAGGTAGCCCCCGGCGAACTTGGCTCCGATGGCCACGGCCAGGGTGATCACGGCCGCGAGCAGTACCCGGGGACGGCCCAGTGTGGTGAGGTCCACCTGCAGTCCGGCCGTGGCCAGGAAGAGCGGAGCGAGCGTCGCCATGACGAAGGTCCGCATGGAGTCGAGCGACCTGCGGCTCGCCGAGCCCAGGGATCCCACCACGATGCCGCACAGGAAGGCGCCGAGGATGGGCTCCATGTTCAGCGCCTGCGTCCCGGCGGCGGACAGCATGATCAGTACGAAGATGAGGGAGAGGCCGGCACCGGGCCGGCCCGGCCGCTCGGCGGGACGCAGTACCCGCTTGACGAGCGGACGGGCGACGACCGTGACCGCCAGCACGACGAGCAGGTAGGCGACGGACTCGACCACCACACCCGCCCGCAGACCGTGCGTCGCCATCGCCGACACGATCGACAGCAGCAGCCAGCCGACGATGTCGCTGACCGCGGCCGCCCCGACGATGATCTGTCCCACGTTGCGGTGCAGCAGCCCCATGTCGAACAGCGTCTTGGCGATCACCGGGAGCGCGCTCACCGCGACCGCCACGCCGATGAACAGGGCGAAGGTGGTGCGGCCGCCGGTGCCTCCCATCAGCGAGCCGGGCAGGAGGAAGCCCAGCGCGAAGCCGAGTGCGAGGGGCAGGAGCACGCTGCCCATACTGACCAGACCGATGGCCCGCCGTTTCCGGCCGAGAAGTGCCAGGTCGATGTGTGCGCCGGTGATGGCGACGAGCAGCAGGACACCCAGTTGCGCCACGGCGCTCAGCAGATGCATCTGCTCCGGATCCCGTGGCAGCAGCCAGTGCGACAGGCCGGGCGCGACGTTTCCGAAGAGGGAGGGACCGAGTACCACGCCAGCCGTGAGTTCACCCACCACGGGAGGCATGCGCAGGCGCACCGCCACTCTCCCGAGCCCGGCCGCAACCGCTATCAGGAGACCTGTCTGCAGCATGAACACCAGCATTTGATGGTGCGTTATGCCGGGAACCGAGCCCGAAGCCAGCGTCATCGTTTTCCTTTCTGAGATGTCATCACTGGCGGGACGCCGCCGCCTCAGACTCCGGCCACGGCATTCAGGAGTGCGGCAGCGACGCCGGAGGGGTTGGCGCCGGCCAGCAGATGGCCACCGGGCAGTCGCCGCACCGCGCAGGCTCCGGTGGTGTGACGCGCCCATGTGTGCAGTGCGAACAGCGAGCCGTCGGATTCGCCGCCGAGGACGTACACGTCGCCGGAGATCGCCGTGGTGCGCGTGGTGTCGATGAAGGACCGGGACAGGAGCAGGTCGGCGCGGATCATCGGAAAGGCACCGGAGGCCAGTTTCGGATCGTTCACCACTTCGGCGGGAATGGCACCGCCCATGGACGTCAGGGTCGCCACCGCCGTTTCGAGGGTGTCGACATCCCGGGCGTCGATGTTCCGCTGCACCGACGGAGGCGAATTGGACGCCGCGATCAGCACCGGTCGCCGCCCTGGGCCCATGGCTGAGGCGACGGCGAGGCCGACGTAGGCACCGAGGCTTTCCCCGTAGATGGCGTCCACGGGCCCGTCGAGCTGCGCCAGCACGTCGGACACGGCGCGGTGGGCGCTCGTGAGGAACGGCTCCGAGAAGCGGCGGCCGTGGCCGGGCAACTCCACCGGACGCACATCGATCTCGTCGGACAGGGCCCGGCGCAGCCGACGGAAGTAACCCGCGCCGCAGCACGAGGGGGGAACAAGGGCGACCACAGGTCTCATTGGGTTCTGGCCCATCGCATCGACATCACCGGCCTCGTTCGGGACCCCGGCCCCGGGGCGGGGGCGTCATCGGCTCCCGCGGCGGTCCGGAAGCCTCCAGAAGCCTCCAAAAGCCCCCAGGAGCCGATGACGGCGTGTCACCGTGGCCCGTCAGCGCGCCGCCGTGCGGAACGGAGTTCCCCGGAGCGTCTCGCCTGCGATCTTGTTGTGGCCGTACTCGTCGCGGCCCCGGGCCAGGACGGCTCCCCACTTCTCCAGCGAGATGTTCCCGCCGTATTCCTCGATCTGGTCCGTGCCGGGATACACGCGCACCTTGGTGGGCACGTACCGCGTGGCGAAGCCCATGCGATAGTCCTTGCCCTTGCTGGTGTTGGGCAGGGAAGCGTGCATCAGCGTCGACCAGAAGATCACACACTGGCCTCGCTCCATGACGAGGGAGTAGGCGTCCTCTTCGTTCGGCTTCCAATCGGGGTCGATCTGAAGCTGACGGTAGTCGTATCCGAAGAAGCCGCGCTGGACGCCGTCCTTGACCTCCCCGTTGATCCGGCTCTCGTCCCAGGCCATGTTCTTGGTCTCGTCGTAGTTCATCTTGTTCTGCGTGCCCGGAATGATCTGCAGGCAGCCGTTCTCACGCGTCGAGTCCGTGAACGCGGTCCACACCGTGATCGTGCCGGCGCCGAAGTCGTCCTCCGACTCTCCGGGCCACAGGAGTTGCGGCTTTCCGCTGGCGTTGGCGAAGGTGTCCGCCTGGTGCCAGTCGGTGCCCTCGTCCCCGGGGTACTTGGGGAAGAACTCGGTGCGCCAGCACAGCAGGTCGGGCCCGAGGATCGATGCGACCCGGTCCACGATCTTCTGATTGCAGATGTGTTCGGCCAGCCGGTCGATGTCGAGGTGCCGGTCGTAGTTGACGATGTTCGGCGCCCCGAGAGCCGGAGCCTCCGGATAGGCGGCGTGGCTGCGGTCCAGGGTCTCCCTCTGGGCCTGCTTCCACAGCTGGTCCATCTCCTCGGGGGTGTAGATGGTCAGCGGCCCTATGTAGCCGTTCTTGTGGAAGAACGCGAGCTCATCGGCGGACAGGGCGAAAGCGCCCTGCTCGATGCTGGTTGCCATGCTGTGCCTTCCTTGCGTCGGCTATGCGGATGTCCGGACCGGCTGTGCCTTGGCCGCAGCCATGGAGAGTGTTTCTTCGTAGGCGACCTTCATGACGAGTCCTACGCCGAACGAGTCTTCGAGGTACTTGTTGAGCTTGGCGAAGGCGAGCGAATGGCCACCGATATCAAGAAAGTTGTCGGACCCGACGATTTCCGGATCCTCGAGTTCCGCGCGCAGCCATTCAAGTACGGATCGCTCCACAGTCGAACTGTCGGAGGAGAGGGCCGCGGCGTCGTGAGATATGGAAGACGGCATGGGAACGTCCTTCTGCGTTTTCTTCGTGGTCCCGACCGCTCCTGAACATACCTGTCTGTAAGGGAATGGGGAACCGGGACAAGATGTGAATCAGCACCGCGGTGGCGCGGATGCACTTCCGGATCCGAAAGTGTCCTGTCGCCAGGACGGCGCGGCAGCCCCGCCCGGGCGGACTGCTTTCCCCTGACGCCACCGCATGACGTCGTGATACAACCGGGAACACCGTCCTACGGCTATGGCCGCGCCTGTCCGCCGAGCGCGCGGATACGGGTTGAATGCGCGGACACGGGTTGCCGATGCCTCGACCCGATACTCAGGCGCAATTTCATCCGAGCTTTCGTTCCAGCTTTCATCCGAGCGTTTCATCCGAGCGGAATGTACAAGGAGTAGGCGCGCATGATCTCAGCGACCATTGCGCAGCGTCGATTGTGGTTCATCCACTGCTTCGGGGGAAATCCGGAGACAGGGAACATCCCGCTCGTCCTGCGCATGGAGGGAAAGCTGGACGTCGCCGCCCTGGAAGCGGCCCTCACGGACCTGGTGATCCGCCACGAGGCATTGCGGACCGTTTTCCCCGAGGACGCGGACGGGCTGCCCCGGCCGACGGTGATTTCCGCCGGCGACGCCGAGGTGCGGCTGCCGGTCGTGGACGCGGCGCCGGAGGGCGTCGACAACGCCCTGCTGAAAGTCGCACGGCATTCCTTCGATCTCGCGGCCGAGTTGCCGGTGCGCGCCGAGGTGCTGCGCTGCGCCCCCGACCGCCACCTCCTTTTTCTGACGGTTCATCAGATCGCTGCGGACGAACGGTCGATGGAGCCGCTCATACGTGATCTGGAACGGGCCTACGCCGCACGCCGGAAGGGAGCGGCGCCGCGCTGGAGCGCTCTGTCCGCCCCCTGGGCACGGCACGTCGAGGACGAGCGGACCTTCCTGGCCCGGACGGAGCTGCCCGGCAGTGACGCGGAGCGGCAGATGGCGTACTGGCGAACGGAACTGGCCGGCCTTCCCGCCCCGATGCCGTTGCCGGCCGACCGGCCCCGCCCGCCGGAGCCGAGCGGCCGCTCGGCCGCCGTCTCCTTCACCTTGGAGGCCGATCTGGTCGAGGAGGCGGAGGAGCTGGCGCGCGCCAGGAACGTCCCCCTCGACTGCGTGCTCCGGGCGGCGCTGGCCGTGTTGCTCCACCAGAGGGGAAGCGGTGCGGACGTGCTCATGGGCACGCCACCCCCGGACCGTGCGGCCAAGCCGGGCGCGGATGCGGTCGGCCCGTTCCACGACATGGTGGTTCTGCGCGCCGATCTGCGCAAAAACCCCCCGTTCTCGGAACTCGTCGACCGGGTGCGGGCGAAGGAGCGGGCCGCCGCCGCCCATCCGGACATCCCCTTCGCCCACCTGGTCGAGCAACTCGCCCCGCAGCGCTCGGCGGCCTACCACCCGCTGGTCCAGGTGATGTTCGAGTGGCTGGAGCGGCCCGCGCCCGCGGTGCGCCTTCCCGGTCTGGTGACGACCGTGGAACGGCCGTGGGCACGCTCCGCGCGCTGCGACCTGCGCTTCACCCTGCGGCCCGGCGCTGTCGCCGGCGCCGGCGGCAGCGGCAGCGACAAGACCGTCGAGGCGGAGATCTCGTACGCCCGCGACGTGTTCGACCGGTCCACGATCGAGGTCATGGCGGCCGGTTTCGAGCGCATCCTCCGGCACGTGGTGCGGGACCCCCAGGTCAGGGTGGGCCGGGTCGACATGGGCGTCGACTTGGGCGACTTCGCGCAGGGGCGGCCGCCGCGAGCCCGGTCGGCGGGCGCGACGGCGGACCTGACCGGGCCGACCCTCCCGGAGCTGGTACGACGGCAGGTCGCCGCCACGCCCGACGCCATCGCGGTGAGCGACGGCACCACCTCCATGACCTACCGCCAGCTGGACGACAGGGCGTCGGGGCTGGCCCGCCATCTGCGGCGCGCCGGGGCCGGGCCGGAGAGCGTCGTGGGTCTCGCGCTCGCCCGCACGGCCGACCTCGTGGTCGCGCTGCTCGGCGTCCTGAAGTCCGGAGCCGCCTACCTTCCGCTCGACCCCCGCTACCCGAGCGGACGGCTGGGCTTCATGCTCGCGGACGCCGGCCCCCGCCTCATCCTCACGGACAAGGAGACCGGCGACCTGCTGCCGGACACCGACCTGCCCCGGTGCTACATCGATGCCCTCGGCGCCCCCGGCTCCCTCGGCGCTCTCGGCCCCGAAGGCCTCCAGGACGACGGCACCGGCCTCCCGCCCGAGGAACGACTGCTGCCGCACAATCTGGCGTACGTGATGTACACGTCGGGCTCGACGGGAACACCGAAGGGCGTCGCGATCACCCACGGCAACGTGGTCAACGGTGTGTCCCAACTGGCGCCGCTGGTGGGCATGCGCCCCGGAGCGGTCATGCTGGCCGGTACCTCGGTCAACTTCGACGTGTCCGTGTTCGAGGTCTTCACCGCACTCAGCACCGGAGCCAGGATCGACGTCGTCCGCGACGTGCTCGTCGTAGGGGAACGCGGCGGCTGGTCGGGGGACGTGCTGCACACCGTCCCTTCGGTGTTCGCCGACGTGCTCGACCAGGTGTCACGCGACCTCGACGTGCGGACCGTGTGCTTCGCCGGCGAGCGACTGCCCGCGGACCTCGTCCGGCGCGTGCGCGCGCAGCTGCCGACGGCTGAGATCGTCAACGCCTACGGGCAGACGGAGAGCTTCTACGCCACGACCCACACCGTCCCCCGGGACTGGGACGGCACGGGCGGCGTGCCGATCGGAACACCGCTGGGCAACATGCGCGCCTATGTGCTCGGCCCCGGCCTGATGCCACTGCCTCCCGGAGTCGCCGGCGAGCTGTACGTCGGCGGCGCCGTGGGCCGCGGGTACCACGCCAGACCCGGTCTGACCGCCGATCGCTTCGTGGCGGACCCCTTCGGCGCCCCGGGCGAGCGGATGTACCGCACCGGCGATCTGGCACGCTGGAACCCCGACGGGCAACTGGAACACCTGGGGCGCGCGGACGCGCAGATGAAGATCCGCGGCATCCGCATCGAACCCGCCGAGATCGAAGCGGTCCTCGGTGCCCACCCCGGCATCGCCCAGGCGGCGATCGCCGTCCGCCCCGCGGGGGGCGCCGGCGGCAGCCGGATCGTGGCCTACGTCGTGCCCGCCGACCTGCCCGCCGACCTCGCGGCCGACCGGCCCGAGGACCAGCTGGCACCGCGGCGGCTGCGACGCCACGTCGCCGACCGGCTGCCCGCCTTCATGATCCCGTCCTCGTTCGTCGTGCTCGGTCAGCTTCCGCTGGCCCCCAACGGCAAGCTGGACCGGTCCCGGCTGCCCGAACCGGGGCAGGCGGACAAGAAACGGCGGGAACCGCGTACCCCGCTGGAACGCGACCTCGCCGCCCTGTTCGCCGAGACGCTGCGCCACACCTGCGTCGGCGTCGATGACGACTTCTTCGAGATCGGCGGAGACTCGTTTCTCGCCGTACGCCTCGTCAACCGCGTCCATGCCGAACTCGGGCCGGGACTGACGATGCGCGCGTTCTTCGCCGCGCCGACCGTGGCGGGCGTGGCGGACCACCTTCCCTCCCGCGCGGTGAGGCCCGTGGGCGAGCCCGGGTGGTCGGGGTGAGGAGGCGTCGTAAGGAGGCGTCGGCCGGGTGGGTCAGGCGGACGGCCTCGGCGACGAGATCTGCTCCTGGCTGAGTGCAGGCCGCTCGCGCCGCTGCCGCCGGGGACGGGTCCACACCGACCGGATCACCTGGTTCCCGGCGGACAGGGGGCCTCCGCGCCGATCCGTGTGCGCCGTCCCGGTCGGCTCATGCCGCCGACGTGGTGCGCCGAGGCACGGCGGACAGGATGTCGCCGACCAGCTCGTCGGTGTCGATCCACAGGTGGAAGTGCCCGCCGGGACGTTCGCGCGTGCTGAACGGGCCGGTGGTCCGCGCTGCCCACGCGCTCATGTCCACGTCGCGTGTGAGCGGGTCCTCGGGGCTGTGGTAGCAGCGCACCGGACAGGGCAGCGGCCGCACCTGGGGCGCGGGCCGGTACAGCTCGCCCGCCCGCACGTCCGCGCGCAGCGCGGGCAGCACCAGCTCGCGCAGCTCCGGGTTCTGGGCGATCGCGGGGTCGATGCCGCCGAGCGCGCACACCGACGACCACAGCTCCTCGTCGGTGGCCCGGTGGGTGAGCAGGCTGCGCCGCTCGCCCGGGGCGGCGCTCCCGGAGACGAACAGGTAGGCGGGCGGGCAGCCGCGGTCGCGCAGGACCAGCGCGGTCTCGTACGCCACCATCGCGCCCAGACTGTGCCCGAACAGCGCGTACGGGGCAGGGTCGTCCGAGGTGAGCCGCAGCAGCTGCGCGGCGATGTGCGCGCTCATCTCCCCGATGCTGCCCATCAGGGGCTCCGCGCACCGGTCGCCGCGGCCGGGGTACTGCACCGCGAGCAGCTCCACGTCCGGCGGCATCACCGTGGCCCAGGCGCTGTAGCTGGTCGCCGATCCGCCGGAGTGCGGCAGGCACACCACGCGAGCGGCGGGCCGGGCCACCTCGTTCAGCGGCCGTATCCAGCCAGGGTTGCTTCGGACCATGACGGATCCTCCACTGCTCAAGCCACGGTGCGCGGTCATCCCGCAGGCTCTCATGCCGCGGGTGACGGCGATCGCCAATCTTTCGGCTCTCGTTCAGCGGCGGCGGGCTTTGTGTGCGTGGGGGGCGCCCCGCGTCAGGCCGCGCTCGACAGGTGGCGGCGCCGGGACTCCTGCTGCCTGATGCCGAGGGGAGCGGCCGGTGCCTGCCGGTCCGACAGGTAGCGCAGCACGGCGAGCACCCGGCGGTTGTCGCTCGGGCCTCCGGGGATGTCGAGCTTGTCGAAGACCGCCGCGACCCGCTTCTCCACCGTTCCCTGGGAGACGACGAGCCGTTCGGCTATCGCGCTGTTGGTGCGGCCCTGCGCCATGAGCGCGAGGACCTCCGACTCCCGTTCGCTGAGCGTGCCGAGCCCGCCGCCGCGCCCGTCCCGAGGCCCCTCGCGGCGCCCGTGGACGGTGGCCGTCGCCAGCGCCCTGACCATGCGGGGGTCGACGACCATGCCGCCCGCCGCGATGCGGGTGAGCGTGTCCACCAGGCCGTCGTAGTCCGTCATACGGTCCTGGAGCAGATACGCGAGGCCCGCGCCGTCGCCCGTGAACAGGCGGGCGACGTGCTCCGGTTCGGGAGTCGCCGAGAAGAGCAGGACGCCGATGCCCGGGTGTCGTCGACGCACGTCCAAGGCGGCGCCCACACCCTCGTCGCTCCAGGTCGGCGCGAGGCGGACGTTGGTGATGAGCACGTCGGGGGTGTGCGTGGCGACCAGGGCGGGCAGCACCCGGGCGTCGTGGACGGGCGGGGCGAGCTGGTGGCCTTGGGCGCTGAGCACGTGTGCCAGGCCCGCCCTGAGGATCGCGGAGCCTTCGGCGATGACGAGACGCATGGCGGATCACTTCCTCGGCCAGGGTAGGCTGGTGTCAACCGTCCAACTCGATGGGACAAAAGGTGAGTTGGGTGACATCTCAGTCGCCGGCTGCCTCGGCCTCGGCACCTGCGCACCGCTGCTCGAAGAGGTCTGCCATATGGGCCAGGGTGGGGGTCCGGGCGAAGTCGTCGACGGACAGGCGCCGCTCCAGCGCCATCACCAGCCGCGCGGCGGCCCGCGAAGTGCCGCCGATCTCGAAGAAATTGTCGCTGCGGCGGATGCGCTCGACCGGAACGCCGAGCGCGTCGGCCCACAAAGCGGCCAGCTCGCGTTCGCCGGCGCCCGGGGGGTGGCCCGCGTCCTCGCGGATCTCGGCGGCCCCGGCCTGGCCGGGGGACTGGTACTCCACGTCGCCGGTCATCTGCTCCGCCTCCACCTGGGATGTTCGCTCCACCGCGGGCCGGTCGGGCCGCACGTCTTCCTGTGGACACGACGCTAGGGAGCAGCCTTATCGACGCGATATCGCTCCCGTTGCGGCGGGCACGGTTGAACGGGGACGGAGACGGGGACGGAGACGGGGACGGGGACTGACACGGAGACGGCGGCGGCGCGGCGCCGTGACGGACGGCGCCGCGCCGCCTGCGAGGCGGCCCGGGTCCCCGGGCCCGGCGGGAGGGTCAGTCCACGCCCTCCAGAAGCCGCTGCAGTGCTCCGACCCGCCGGCACAGCTCGGCCACTTCGGAGCGCAACTCCTGCTGCTGTGCCGCGGCGTGGTCCGCGGTGCGCCGCTCCCGTTTCCAGGTCGACGAGACCCAGACCAGTCCCGTGGCGAGCAGAGCCGTCGTGCTCAGCATCACCGAGCCGGCGACCGCCGCGCCTGCCATGGAATCCATCGTGCCGCCCTCCCTCTGGGCCCTAGGCCCTGCCGAAATATGCGGGGCAATACCGAAGTTACGCGGCCGCGGACGCACGCGCCATGGAGGAAATCCTCCATGTTCGGCCATTCCTCTGTGCCGCGTCATGCCTCTGTATTTCTTTTTTGGGCATGCCCGTGGGCCCCAGGACCAATGTCCGGGGCCGACGGGCCATGCGCACCCAGAAATGCTTTCCGGGTGTCAGATCGATTTGTCCGCGGTTTCGAGAACTCCGGCCGCCGCCGCTGCCAGTTCGCGCTCCGTGCGCTCCTTGATGATGGCATCGGCTATTTCACCGCTCCGCACGGCGATATTCGAAAGGAGCGACGACGTCAGACCGTGGGTGTGCTCCGTACCGCCCTGGAGATGGATGCCGCAGGTGAGTTCCGGCGTGGTGACGAGCCGGTAGTCGCGGGTCACCCGGTGACGTCCCGACTCGTCTCGCAGGCAGTAGCGGTCGAGGTCGCCGAGCAGGCTCGTCGGGTCCATGGTGGCGTAGCCGGTGGCGAAGACGATCGCGTCGACGCCCAGTTTCCGCTCCGCGCCGTCCAGCCGCTCCAGCAGCACGCTCGCCGCACGCCCGTCCCGTGTCACGGACTTCACCTTCGTCTGGTTGTGGAAGTGCAGCCGCTTGGTGCCGGACACCTCCTCGTCGTAGGAGATCTGGTAGAGCTCCCTGATGTCGGCGTCGTCCACCACCCCGTAGTTCGTGTTGCGGTGGTAGCGCCAGAACGCCTCGCGCGTCGGCTCGTTGCCGAAGTAGTAGTCGTCGACCGCGTCGGCGTCGAAGACCTGGTTGGCGAAGGGCGTGTCGTCCGCGATGGAGTAGCCGTAGGAGGGGAAGACGGCGTGCACCTGCGCGTGCGGCAGCTGCGCGTAGAAGAACTTGGTGATCTCCGCCGCGCTCTGCCCGGCACCGACCACCGCGACGCTCTTCAGCTGTGCGGGGTTGGCCCGGCGGTACTTGGCCAGGAACTCCGAGCTGTGCCAGACCCGTTCGTCGCGCACCACGCCGTCCGGCATGCGCGGCTCGAGGCCGGTCGAGATGACGACGTTGTGCGCGTTCACCAGCCGGGCGGTGCCGCCCACGGTGTCGCGGACCTCGATCTGCACGTGGTCGGGTGAGCCGCCTGCGCCGTTTCGGGGCCGCCGTATCGCGGTGACGGCCGAGTTGTAGGTGACCACGTTGGTCATGCTCGACTCCGCCCATTCCAGGTACTGGTGGAATTCCTGGCGGGTCGGGAAGAAGTCCTTGCGGTTCACGAACTGGGCGAGCCGGCCCTGCGCGTGCAGGAACGACACGAAGCTGAACCGCGACACCGGATTCCGAAAGGTGACCAGGTCCTTCAGAAAGGAGATCTGCATGGTCGCCGACGGCAGCAGCATATTACGGTGCCAGCCGAACTGCGGCTGCCGCTCGAAGAAGGCAGAGGTCACCGGGTTGGTCAGAACATTGGCGTGATGCTCCTCCAAGGAGATGGCGAGCGACAGATTGGACGGGCCGAATCCGATGCCAACCACATCGTAGGTGTCAATTTCGCGAGCACTCATGGGTATTCTCCCGCTGGCGTTGCTGTGACGTGGACAGGACTCGGCGCCCCCGTCGACGGATGGGGTCAGGCCTGGGCCTGGTGGCGGATCTCCAACGTGCAGCACTTCACGCTGCCGCCCGCCTTGAGCAGTTCGGACAGATCCACACCGACCGGCTCGAACCCGCGGCGCCGCAGCTGCTCGGCGGCCCCGGTCGCGGTGTCGGGCAGGAACACGTGGAGCCCGTCGGACACCGCGTTGAGGCCAAAGGCCTCCGCGTCGGCCTCCTCGACGACGACCGCCTCGGGGAAGAGCTCGCGCAGGGTGGCGAGGCTGTCCTTGGAGAAGGCTCCCGGGTAGTACATGACTTCGGTGTCGGAGAGCACGGCGAGCGCCGTGTCCAGGTGGTAGAAGCGCGGGTCGGTCAGGGTGAGGGTGACCACCTGGCAGCCGAGGGCCTCGCCCAGTTCGGCGTGGGCGCGCGGGTCGGTGCGGAAGCCGGTGCCCGCCAGGATCGTGCCGCCCACCACCATGTAGTCGCCCTCGGCCTCGTTGACGTACGTGGCGGAGCGGACCTCGCGGTAGCCGCAGGAGGTGAACCATTCCTGGTAGGCCGAGGCCTCGGCGGCCCGTTCCTGGTGGCGGAACCTGGCGACCAGCACCCGGTCGTCCACGACGGTCGCGCCGTTGGCGGAGAAGACCATGTCCGGCAGGCCCTCGACGGGCTCGATGAGATCGACGGTGTGTCCGTACTCCTGATAGAGCAGTCTCAGACCCTCCCACTGCTCGATCGCCAGGTCGGTGTCGACCGGCTTGCCGGGGTCCATCCAGGGGTTGATCGCGTAGGTGACGTCGAAGTACGTCGGACGGCACATCAGGTAGTGGCGGTGTGTGGCCTGACGGACAGCCAGGGTCTGGGACAACGGTCTGCTTCCTCTCGGTCGGTGGATCTCGGGTTCTGCTCGGTCGGTGGAACTCGGGTTCTGCCGGGGCCGGTGGCCGGAGCGCTTGTGCCTCCCCCGCCACCGCTGTCGCCGGCGGGGGTCAGGCGGCGTCGCGTTCGATGGGGCAGCTCATGCAGCGCGGGCCGCCGCGGCCCCGGCCGAGCTGGTCGCCCCTGATCCGCAGCACCTCGATGCCGTTCTCCTCGAGCATCCGGTTGCTCTGCTCGTTGACCTCGTAGGCGATGACGCTGCCGGGAGCGACGGCCAAGAGGTTGCAGCCGTCGTTCCACTGCTCGCGCTCGGCGCCGTACGCGTCCTGCTCGGTCTGCAGGACGCGGACCCTGTCCAGGCCGAGCGCGGCGGCGACCGCGGCGAAGAGATCCGCGTTCTCGGTGACATCGGGGACCTGGCCGGCCCCGGGTGTCAGCGTCCAGGACCGCAGCCCGGCGCGGTCGAGGCCGGTGAAAAGGGTGAAGGCGTCCTTGTCCACCATGGTCATCACCGTGTCCAGGTGCATGAACGCGCGGGCCTTGGGCAGCTCCACGGCGATCACGCGCTCGGCCGAACCGGCGTGGAAGAGACGGCGAGCGAGGATCTCCACACCGGCGGGCGTGGTGCGCTCGCCGAGGCCGACCAGGACGGTGCCGTTGCCGATCACCTCGACGTCGCCGCCCTCGATCGCGGCCGGCGCCATCGCCTCGCCGTCGATCCAGCGCTGCGCGCCGTCCTCCGCGAACAGCGGGTGGAAGTTGTAGATCGCCTCGTAGTTGACCGTCTCGCGCTTGCGCCCGGCCTTGCGCATCGGGTTGACCGAGACACCGCCGTAGACCCAGCAGCTGGTGTCGCGGGTGAACAGCGAGTTGGGCAGCGGCGGCAGAACGAAATCGTCGTCGGCCAGCAGGTCGAGGCCGAAGGAACGGACTCCGTCGCCGCGCTCTCCCAGCGCCTCCATGAGCTCGCGTTTGCTCAGGCCGCCCAGCAGGTGCGTGGCCAGGTCGTCGGGTCCCATCGCGGTGAGGACCTGCTGGGCCGCCCGAGCCAGCGCGGCACCCAGGTGGGGCTGCCGGTCGTCCAGGATGCGGTCGAGTATGAAGGCCACCGCCTCCTCGGCCTTGACCGTCTCGGCGAGCAGCTCGTGCAGGAGATGGACCGTGACTCCCCGGTCGCGGAAGAGCTGTTGGAAAGCCTGGTGCTCCTCCTTCGCCCGGGAGACCCAGACGACGTCGTCGAAGAGCAGCTCGTCCTTGTTGTTCGGGGTCAGCCGTTCGAAATCCAGGCCGGGCTCGTGCAGGATGACTTGCTTCAGCGCACCGACCTCAGAATTCACATGGAACATGTTCTCGCCTCACTTCGATCCTGGGCAGTTACTGCGCGCCCATCGAAGTTAGCCACGCGAGTTTCCCTTTCGTTATCGAACTCTTTTCGGCCGACGAGGGCTCTCTCCCGCGGGCGCTCGGCCGGCGAAGTCGGACCGATAACGAATCGAAAAGAGGCACGGCTAGTTTCCTCGGCAGTGAAGCAAGACACAGTCCACGCCGAAGCCGAAGGGGCGGTACCAGATGTACGTTCCCCCGCCGTACCGGGAACCGGACGGTTCCTGGATGGCCGACCTGATCCGCGGCAACCCGCTGGCACTCCTGGTGAGCAACGGCACGGACGCCGAGGGTCCGTTCGCCACCCACCTGCCCGTGATCCCGGACCCGCGGACGACCGGCGAATGGTCCGCCGACCTGTCGGGCACCACCCTGCTCGGGCACATGAACAGGGCGAATCCGCACTGGGCCGCGCTGGAGACGGGGGCCACCGCGCTGCTGGCCTTCACCGGACCGCACGCCTACGTGTCACCGACGGTGTACGGGGTGACCCCGGCGGCTCCCACCTGGAACTTCACCTCGGTGCATGTGCGCGGCACGATCGAGAGGATCGACGAGGCCACGTCGGCCGAGGAGGCACTGCAGGTGGTGAAGTCCACCGTCCGGGCCTTCGAGAGCCGGTTCGGAACCGGCTGGGACATGTCCGAGTCCCTCGGCTACTTCCGCAAGATCCTGCCGGCCGTGGGCGCGTTCCGGTTCACCGTCTCCGGCGCCGACGGCATGTTCAAACTCAGCCAGGAGCAGGCGCCCCAGATCCGGGACCGCGTACAGCAGTCGTTCAGTCAGCGCGCGTGCAGCCGCCATCGGGCCACCGCCGCACTGATGGAGCAGTTGCCATGATGCCCGTCTATCTGGACCTGGGGATCCGCGAGACGTCCAAAGTCGCGGCCAGAATCCTTTCTGTTTCCCTTCGCAGGGCGCACCGGTGGATTTCTGAAAAGGGGACGCCGCCCCGCCGACCGGCCGCAGCGGATTCCCTTTCCGTAGTTCGGCCCGATACCACGTCACCCTTTTTCTAGGAGGAATTCCATGTCGGCCTTTTCAGCCAGGACCCCAGACGGCGTGGCGATCTCAGCCGTGGGGCTGCGCAAGGCGTACGGGGAGCACCAGGTGCTCGACGGGGTGGATCTGCACATCCCGGAGGGGTCGGTGTTCTCGCTGCTGGGTCCGAACGGAGCCGGCAAGACGACCACGGTGAAGATCCTGTCCACGCTCACCCCCGCGGACGCCGGGCAGGCCAGCGTCGTCGGACACGATGTGGCGTCGGACCCGGACGGGGTGCGCGCGAGCATCGGCGTCACGGGCCAGTTCTCCGCGGTGGACATGTTCCACAACGGGGAGGAGAACCTTCAGCTGATGGCCCGGCTGTGGCACCTGGACCGCAAGGTCGCCAAGGAGCGCTGCTCCCGGCTGATCGAGCAGTTCGACCTGGTCGAGGCCGCCAGGAAGCCGGTGATCACCTACTCCGGCGGCATGAAGCGCCGCCTGGATCTGGCCATGACCCTGGTCGGCGCCCCGCGTGTGATCTTCCTGGACGAGCCCACCACCGGACTGGACCCGCGGGTGCGCCGGGCGATGTGGGACCTGATCCGCGATCTGGTCGCCGACGGGGTCACCATCTTCCTGACCACCCAGTACCTGGAAGAGGCCGACCAGCTCGCCGACCGGGTCGCGGTCCTCAACGGCGGCCGCCTCGTCGCCCAGGGGACGCCCGAGCAGCTCAAGCGGCAGATCCCCGGCGGCAGCGTCGACCTGCAGTTCACCACGCCCGCCACGCTCGAACAGGCCGCCCAGGTCCTGTCCGACACGCCTGTCACCCGCGACGACGACACCCTCACCCTGCGCGTGTCCGGTGACGGCTCCGCCGCCTTCGTCCAGCACGTCCTGGGCCGCCTGGATGCCACCACCGTCCACGAGCTGTCCCTGAAGACCCCCGACCTCGACGACGTCTTCCTCGCCCTGACCGGCCAGAGCGACACCACCGCTCCCGCCGGCAGCGCCGTCCCCGCCCCCGCCGACACCGAGAAGGTCCTGGCATGAGCACCGTCAGCTACGCGATCGCCGACTCCGCCACCATGGTGCGCCGCAACATCAAGAACGTGCTGCGCTACCCCACCACCCTCATCGCCGTCATCGGCATCCCGGTGCTGTTCCTGCTGCTGTTCGTCTACGTCTTCGGCAATGTGCTGGGCGCGGGCGTGGCCTCCCTGCCGAGCGGCAACCGCGACTACGTCAACTACGTCCTTCCCGGCCTGATCCTCATGACCGCCGCGACCGGCTCCCTCAGCACCGCGGCGGCCACCAACATCGACATGACCGAGGGCATCATCGCCCGGTTCAAGACCATGGCGATCTTCCGGCCGTCCATCCTCATCGGCAGGGTCACCTCCGCCGTCCTGCAGACCCTGGCCTCCATGGCCGTGGTCTTCTTCGTCGCCTGGCTCATGGGCTTCCACCCCAACGCCAACGCCGTCGAATGGCTCGGCGTCCTGGGCCTGCTGACCGCCGCCGCCTTCGCCCTGACCTGGCTCGGTGTCGCCTTCGGCATGGCCGCCAAGACCCTCGACGCCGCCTCCAACGCCCCCTTCCCCCTCATCCTGCTCCCCTTCGTCGGCTCCGGCATCGTCCCCACCGACACCATGCCCACCGGCCTGCGCTACTTCGCCGAGTACCAGCCCTTCACCCCCCTGATCGAAACCCTCCGCGGCCTCCTCCTCGGCACCGAGATCGGCAACAGCGCCTACATCGCCCTCGCCTGGTGCGCCGGCATCACCGTCCTCGGCTTCACCTGGTCCATGAAGCACTTCAACAAGGACCGCACCAACTGACCCCCCAAGACATCCAGCACCGCACGCACCGCCGCACCACCGACACACCGCACCACCGCACCACCGCACCACCAGTCCTGAAAAAACGTGCAGCTCAGTCCTTCGAGGCGCAGTGACGCGAGATGAGGTAAAGGTGATGACACGTCAGTCAGTTGCTGCCCAGGTGCGAACGACGCGGCAGGGCAGCCGTTCCCGGTCGGGCGAGCAGGCGGAGCTGCTCCGGGCCGGCATGGTTACCCTGCATCACACCGACCCCGAGCTCGCCGCACTGCTCGACACCGAGGTCGCCCAGCAGAACTCCACGCTCGCGATGGTCGCGTCGGCGAGCATCGCGGACCCGTCCGTCCTCGCCGCCGGCGGATCGGCCCTGTCGAACGTGACCGCCGAGGGCTATCCAGGAGCCCGGTACCACCCAGGGGCCCAGCAGTTCGACGCGGTCGAGACCCTGGCGGTGGAGCGGGCCAAGCACCTGTTCGGCGCGCGGTACGCCAACGTGCAGCCGCACTCCTGCTCCTCCGCCAACCTCGCGGTCCTCTCGGCGCTGATGCGCCCGGGTGACACGCTGCTCGGCCTCGACCTCGACGCGGGCGGCCACCTCACGCACGGCTCGCGCGCGTCGGTGAGCGGACGCCACTACAACTCCGTCTCCTACGGCCTGGACGAGAGCGGCCGCATCGACTTCGCGCGGCTGACGGACCTGGTCCTGGAGCACCGGCCCCGCGTGCTGATCGCCGGAGCCAGCGCCTACCCCCGTACGATCGACTTCGCCCGGTTCAGGGCCATCGCCGACACCGTCGGGGCGTACCTGCTCGCGGACATCTCCCACATCGCGGGCCTGGTGGCCGCCGGCCGCCACCCGAACCCGGTGGACGTCGCGCACCTCACCACCACCAGTACGTACAAGCAACTGGGCGGCCCCCGCGGCGGGTTGATCCTCAGCGGGCGGGAGTACAAGACGCCCGGCCCCGACGGCCGCACTCCACTGCACCGGCTGATGCAGCGCGCGGTCTTCCCGCAGTCGCAGGGCACGCCCAGCCCGGCGTCCATCGCCGCCAAGGCCCGCGCCTTCGCCGTGGCCGCCGAGCCCGCCTTCCTGGAGACGGCACGGCTGATCGTGCACAACGCCCGGGCCCTGGCCCGTGAGCTGTCCACCCTCGGCTACCAGGTCCTGACCGGCGGCACCGACAACCACATGGTCCTGATCGACGTCACCAGCGCCGGTCTGAGCGGTGTGGTCGCCGAGCGCGCCCTAGAGGAGTGCGGCATCCTCGCCAACCGCAACCGCATCCCCGGTGACACCAAGCCGCCGCTGGTCACCAGCGGTCTGCGCCTGGGCACCAACATCCTCGCGCAGCGCGGGATGGGCCCCGAGCAGATGCGCGAGTGCGCGCAACTGCTGCACACCGTCCTCGCCGGCACCACCGCGCGGTCGGACACCGAGTACCGGATCGACCCGGCTCTGGTCACCATCGTCCGTGAGGAAGTCCGGTGGCTGTGCTCCTGCCATCCCCTGCCCATCGACACCACCGCCCATGTCCCGGTTTCCCTGATCGGAGTCGGAACATGACCGACCGCCGGCCCGCCTCAGACACCCGTCACCACTCGGGCGCCCAGCCCTGGCCTCCCGTGCTCGTACCGGCGGACCAGCCGCGCCGCCCGGGGGCGGCCCCCCGGTGCTCGGCCGTGGAGAGCACCGACCTGGAATCCAGGTCTGTACGGGAGCGCGTCCTGGCCGCCGCGTTCGCGGCGGTGCTCCACCGCTACACCGGCCAGGACCGTATCGCCCTCGCCGCCCCGGACGGCGAGATCCGCTTCCAGGTCACCGGCGAGTCGACGCTGCGGGACCTGGCCGCGCACAGCACCACCGCGGACGCGACCGGAACCTGCCCCGCCGGCTTCACGGCCGGCGCTACGCCGCCCGAGGACGGCGCCCCCTTCGAGCTCCACCTGGTCGTACGCGACAAGAAGGCGGAACTCCACTACGACACCGAGCTGTTCGAGCGCTCCACGGTGCTCCGGCTGCTCGACCACTACCGCACGCTCCTCTTCGACGGACTGCGCCACCCCGAGCACACCGTGAGCCGGCTGCGGCTCCTCACCGACGAGGAACTGCACCGCACCCTCGTCGAGTGGAACCGGACCGAGACCGACCTGCCCGACCAGGGCTGCCTGCACGAGGCCTTCGAGGCCCGCGCGGACGCCGCGCCCGAGGCGGTCGCCGTCGTCCACGGCACCCATCGTCTGACGTACCGTCAGGTCAATGCGGAGGCCAACCGCCTCGCCCGCCATCTGCGCTCCCTGGGCGTGGGCCCGGACGTGCGGGTCGGCCTGTGCCTGGACCGCTCGCCCCAGCTCCTGATCGCGGAGCTCGCCGTGCTCAAGGCCGGCGGCGCCTATGTGCCGCTCGACCCGGACTACCCGGCGCAGCGGATCGCGACCATGGTGGGCGGCACCTCCTGCGCCGTGATGATCAGCCGCACGGAACTGCGCTCGAACCTGCCCGCGCACACCGAGCGGGACCTGCCGCTGGTGCTGCTCGACCGGGACGCCGAGGTTTTGTCCAGACTGCCCGGACACAATCTGGGCCACATCGCCGACCCCGATCACCTGTGCTACATCATCCACACCTCGGGGTCGACGGGTGCGCCCAAGCCGATCGCGCTGCGCCACCGCGGCGTCCTGAACAACATCGCGGACCTCAACACCCGCTACGACGTGGGCCCCGGGGACTCGGTGCTCGCGCTGTCCTCGCCCAGCTTCGACATGTCGGTGTACGAGTTCCTGGGCCTGACCATCGCCGGCGGCACCGTGATCGTGCCCGACGCCGGGCACACGAAGGACCCCGCGCACTGGGCCGAGCTGCTCGTCGCCGAAGGCGTCACCGTCTGGAACTCGGCCCCGGCGCTGCTGAACCTGCTCACCGACCACCTGGAGCAGACCGGAGCGGAGCCGCTGCCGCGGCTGCGCCTGGCGCTGCTCGGCGGCGACTGGGTCCCGGTCACCCTGCCCGACCGGGTGCATGTCATCGCGCCCGGGCTGCGGTTCGTCGTGATGGGCGGGGCCACCGAGTCCTCCATCCACTCGACGATCTACGAGGTGGAGAAGACCGACCCGGAGTGGACGAGCATCCCCTACGGCCGCCCCATGGCGAACCAGCGGACGTACATCCTCGACGACGCCCTGCAGCCTGTGCCGCCGGGCGTGCCCGGCGAGCTGTACCTGGCGGGCGTGGGTCTGGCCCGCGGCTATCTGGACCGGCCGGAGCAGACCGCCGAGCGGTTCATCGACTGGGGTCACCCGGGTGTGGTGGAGGGCGAACGTCTGTACCGCACCGGTGACGCCGCCCGGTTTCGCCCCGACGGCCTGATCGAGCTGATCGGCCGCAAGGACTTCCAGGTCAAGATCCACGGGCTGCGGGTGGAACTCGGCGAGATCGAGTCCGTACTGCGCTCCCACCCGGACGTACGGCAGTGCGTGGTCCTCGCCCGCTCCCACCGGCTCGTCGCCTATGTGGTGCCCGAGGACGCCGACAGCGGGGCCACCGTCGACACCGGCGTACTGCTGGCGCTCGCGGCGGACAAGCTGCCCGCGTACATGGTGCCCGCCGCGGTCACGGTCCTGCACAAACTGCCGCTCACGCCGAACGGCAAGCTGGACCGCCTGAACCTGCCCGAGCCGGAGTTCGCCACCGCCGCCCACCGGGCACCGTCCTCGCCGGAGGAGGAGATCCTGGCCGCCGCCTTCGCCGAGGTCCTCGGCGTACGGCGGGTCGGCGTCGACGACGACTTCCTGGCCGCCGGCGGCGACAGCATCAAGGCGATCCAGGTCGTCACCCGGGCCCGCGCCCGCGGCCTGGAGGTCAGCCCGCGCCAGATCCTGCAGTGCCGTACCGTCGCCGCGCTCGCACCGGCCGCGACGAGCACGGCCCCCACCGCGATCGCCGCCGCCTCAGCTCCCCTGACAAGTGCCGGCTCCGCCCGCTTCCAGGCGTTCGCCGAGCGCTACCCGACGCTCTCGGACGTGTGGCCGCTGACCTCACTGCAGTCCGGCATCCTCTTCGAATCGACGCTCAGCGACAGCGGGTACGACGCGTACCAGATGCAGACCGTGTTCCACCTGGCCGGCGAGGTCGACGCCGCCCGGATGCGGGCGGCCGGGCAGGCACTGCTCGACCGGTACGCCAACCTGCGCGTGGCCTTCGTGCCGGACGCCGACGACAACCTGGTGCAACTCGTCGTCGACGGCGTCGAACTCCCCTGGCAGGAGCTCGACCTGAGCGAGGTCTCCTGCGCCGAACGCGACAAGGCCTTCAAACGGTTCCTCGCCGAGGACTACGCCACGCACTTCGACCGCACCCGTCCGCCGCTGCTGCGCCTGACCCTGGTGCGATTCGGCCCGGACCAGTACGAGCTGGTCCTGACCACCCACCACGTGCTGGTCGACGGCTGGTCCGAGCCGATCCTGATGCGGGACCTGCTGCACCTGTACGCCTCGGGCGGGGACGCCTCCCGGCTGCCGGCCGTCCGCGACTTCCGCGACTTCCTGTCCTGGCTGTCCCGGCAGGACCGGGCCGAGAGCGCGCGGGTGTGGAAGGAGGAGCTCGCCGGTGTCGGCGAACCGACGCTGCTCGCCCCGGCGCGCGCGCCGCGTGGCGGCACCTCCGGCGCCGCCGAGTCCCGCGTCAGCCTGTCCGAGGAGGAGTCGAGCCGCCTGTTCCGGCGCGCCTCGGAGCTGGGCGTCACGGTCAACACCCTGGTGCAGGGCGCCTGGGCGGTGCTGCTCGGCGCGCTCACCGGGCGCCAGGACGTGGTGTTCGGCGCGACGGTCTCCGGCCGTCCGGCGGCCCTGCCGGGCGTGGAGTCCATGGTGGGGCTGTTCATCAACACCCTCCCGGTACGGGTCCGCCTCGCACCCGGTGACACCCTCACCGAGCTGCTGACCCGCTTGCAGGACCGGCAGTCCGAGCTCCTGGACCACCACCACTACGGGCTCGCCGAGATCCACCAGGACCTGGGTGTGGACGCGCTGTTCGACACACTGGTGGCGTTCCAGTCGTACCCCGTGGACCGCGTCGGCATCGCGGAGGCCACCGCCGCCGCGGGCATCGAGGTCACGGGAACGAGCGCCGAGGGCGCCGCCAACTACCCGCTGGCTCTGATCGTCCAGACCGAAGGCGACGTACGTCTGACCCTGCAGTACCACCGGAACGTCTTCACCAAGGACGCGGTGGAGGTCATCGCCGCCCGGCTGCACGCGGTGCTGCGCCGGCTGACGGCGGATCCCGCCCGGCGCGTGGGCGCGGTCGACGTGCTCGTCGAGCGCGAGCGCGAGCGGAGCGCCGGCGGTCGGCGCACGGCCCTGCCCGCGCCGGCCGTGTCCGCGTCGGCCGTGTCCGCGCTGGTCGAACGGCAGGCCGCCGCGGCGCCGGACGCGGTCGCGGTGAGCGCGGACGGGAGCTCGCTGACCTACCGGGAGCTCAACACCTGGGCCAACCGCCTCGCGCACCGGCTGATCCGGCGCGGCGTCGGCCCCGAGTCCGTGGTGGGCCTCGCCCTGCCGCGCTCGGTCCAGCTGGCGGTCGCGCTGCTCGCGGTGCTGAAATCCGGCGCCGCGTTCACCCTGGCCGGCCCCGACGGGGCCGGCCCCGCGCAGGCGGCCGAGGTCGTCACACGGGCGGACGTCGACGCGCTCGGCGCGCAGCCCGCGGGACCGGCGGACAACCTCGACCCCACCGACGAGGACCGAGGCGCGCCCCTGGACCCGCACCACCCGGCATGGCTGCGCCGCCCGGTCGCCTCCCCCGGCGGCGACGTGGTGGTCACCCACCGCGCGCTGGCCCACGCCGCGCTGTGCTTCGCGGCGGAGGCGGAGCTGGCCTGTGGGACACGGCTGCTCGCGGCGTCGCCGCACGACGAGGCGATGGTCTTCGAGGTCCTCAGCGCACTGTGCTGCGGTGCCGACACCAAGGTGCCCACCGACATCGACTCCTTCGGCACGGAGTGGGGCTGGACGGGAGACGTCATCAGCACGGTCGCCCCGTTCTTCGCCGCCGTGCTCAACCGGTCCCCGGCCGTGATCTACGCGGGCACGGTGGTCCTCACCGGGGACACGCTGCCCGGCTCGTTCGTACGGCGACTGCGCGAGGTGATACCGGGCGTGCGGGTGGTCGGCACCTACGGCCCGGCCGAGACGGTCCGCGCCACCGCGTTCACCGCCACCGCGTGCACCGCGCGGGAGACGGATGCCGCGACGCCGCGCCGGCCGCTCGGCTCGCCGCTCGGCGCCATGCGCGTCTACGTGCTGGACCGCGCGCTGCGGCCCGTACCGACGGGCGTCACGGGCGAGTTGTACGTCGCCGGGGAGGTGGCGCGCGGCTACCACGGACAGGGCCGGCTGACCGCACAGCGCTTCGTGGCCGACCCGTACGGCCCCTTCGGCGCCCGGATGTACCGCACCGGGGACCTGGTCCGCTGGGGCGCGGACGGCACGCTCGAGTACGCCGGTCCGCAGCCGCGGCTGCGCGGACGCCGCGTCGCGACGGGCGACGTCGCGGCCGTCCTGGCCGCACACCCGGGTGTGTCCCAGGCGGCGGCGGCCATCCGCGGGGGCGACGGCGACGCGCAACTCGTCGGGTACGTCGCCCCGTTGCGCGCCACCGGCGGCATACCGGCGAAGGAGCTCCGCGAGTTCGCCGCGCGGCATCTGCCGGACCACCTGGTGCCCGCCACCGTGGTGATGCTGGAGGAGCTGCCACTGGCGACGGACGGAAGCGTCGACCAGGACGCGCTTCCCGAGCCCGGGGCCCTCGCCGACGCCGCCGCCGTCGTCGGCCCCCGCAGGGGACGCACCGAGCAGGAGGAGGCGGTCCGCAAGCTGGTCGCGGAGGTCCTTGGCGTCGACGAGGTCGGTATCGACGACAACCTCTTCGCCCTGGGCTGCAACTCCCTCAAGGCCACCCGCATCATCGGCCGGATACGCCGCACGCTCGGAATCGACACATCGATTCGTCTGCTGTTCGAGCACCCGACCATCGCGGAACTGTCCGGGCACTTCAAGCCCGCGGCCACCAAGAGCCGCCCCAGCCTGGGCAAGGGGCTCAGGCGCACGGCCACCAGCAACCCCGACGGGCCCGCCGAGGTGGCCCGCCGGATCCGCACCGAGATGAAGGAGCAGGTACCCCTCATGCGCAAGCAGGCCAAGGAAATGAAGGAGCAACTCACGGCGGAGCTCACCGCTTCGGCCCTCGAGCAGTGGAGCGGCGACGGCCTCCAGGCCAAGGTGGCCGCGGACATCGACCAGCGGATCCAGACCAGCTTGCAGCGGAGCTCGGGCTCGGGCTCGCTCGGGAGCAAGCCCGAGGGCAAGAACGCCAAAGAGTCGCAGCGGTTGCTGAAGCGGATGCTCGAGCGCTTCGGTGAGGAGGTCCGGGACGCCGGCCAGAACCGTTCCCTCACCGAGGAGCAGCTGGTCCAGGTCCAGGAGGTCCTCGCGGCCACCGCCGAATCCCTGCGCCCCCTCCTGCGGGAGGCTCCCTAAAGGTCGGCTGCCCCCGCCGACCGAGGCAGCGGCCCCGGGCGACGCGCGATCCCCCCGCGCGTCGCCCGGGGCCGCTCCACGTCCGTGTGACTTCGCGCGGTAGACGGCCAGAGGCGGGCAGAGAAGCCCAGGTCATCGCGTCGTGACGAGTCGTAGTTGGCCATTTCATCGATGGATGGTTGGCCAGACGGGATGTCGAAGGGCTGCTCCCGCCAGGCGTTTGTCGGCGCCGGTTGTAGTACGAGAGCCGGCGGAGGAGTTCCAGGCGCGTCTGTGTCCCGGTGGTCCCGAGTTCGGCGGCCACGGCCGCGTAAGTGCGCGTGCCACCGGCCGCGCGGTACAGCGCGACGGCATCCCTCCGGAACTCCTCCGGATGCGGAGACTGGCGTCCCACCTGAACACCCCTTCCTGGACCTCAAGATCCATTGTCAGGGTGTCCACTCCAAGGGATCAGCCTCACTCGGTCAGCGTCCCCTGCGGCGAAAACAAGGTGAGCGGAGTCCGGTCAGCCCCGCAGAATGACTCATGCTCATCGACCACTGGCCTCTGCTCGGACTGCGACTGACCACGCCTCGCCTGGAACTCCGTCTGCCCTCGGGTGAGGAACTCTCCGAGCTGGCCGACCTTGCAGCGGAAGGCGTCCACGATCCAGACCGCATGCCCTTCTCCGTCCCCTGGACAGATCTGCCTCCCCGGGAACGAGCACGCTCGGTGGTTCAGCACTACTGGCTCCGGCTTGGCAACTGGACCCCGGACAACTGGGCGCTGAATCTCGCGGTCTTCGAGCACGGCCAGATCGTCGGTCAGCAGACGATCGCCGCCCGCAACTACGCGACCCTGCGTGAGGTCGACACCGGCTCCTGGATCGGCCTTCGACACCAAGGACGTGGAATCGGCACCGAAATGCGCGCAGCCATCCTTCACCTGGCGTTCGCTGGGCTGGAAGCAGCCGAGGCAACCTCCGGCGCCTTCGCGGACAACCCGTCATCGTTCCGGGTGTCCAGCAAGCTTGGCTACGAGCCAGACGGCATCGAGCGCCTGACCGTGCGCGGCCAGGTCACCGTCATGCGCCGACTGCGGCTCTCCCGCGCGCAGTGGGAGGAACACCAGCAAGCAAGCGTCTCAATCGACGGACTCAGCGCCTGTCTGCCTCTGCTCGGCCTGACGGACAAGACCGACGAACTGCCCGATGGGCTTCACTGATCGGCCCTCGTGAGCTAACCAACCACCTCCACGACCCGGCCATCGACCTCGGTGGCCGGGTCGTCGAGCGCCATCATCCAGACGAGTGACAGCAAACGAGCTGAGCCGCCGTCACGGACATGTAGTCTATGAATCGTCGCAGTTCAGAGCCGGTATCCGAGCTCCTGTGGTCGGTAAAAAGGTCCACCACCCAGGTCGCGATCACACTCGTCGCATATGCACTCATGGCCTGGCTGCGATAGCCGTCCTACGCCTGTGGAACCCCGCCGCCCGACCCGGGCGGCGGGGTTCTGTGCTGAGTACGAGAACTCATGTGCGCCAGGACGCCGGCTGACAGGATCCGCGGTATGACGAGTGACAGACGGGCGCTGACGGCCCTGCATCTCTTCCTGGTCTGGGCGACGATGGCGGCCGCGATGCCGACGCTCGGCTTCGGGCTGCTGGTGACGGCCTGGGGTGGAGGGGCCGGTGCGGCGGCGCCGGTTTTCGCGTTGGGTGTGCCGCTGACGGTGGGCCTGTTGGCCACGGCGGGCATACCGGCGCGGACCGTGGTGCGGCTGTGCGGCTCCGTGCCGCAGCGACTCGGCTGGGCGGTACTGGTCTTCGTCCTCGGCACGCTCGGCGTCTTGGCAGGTCTGGCCGCCTACGGTGGGGACGTCGACCTGGGGAGCGCCGGTACCCGGATCGCGTTGACGGGGGTGCCGTACGCCGTGGCCGCGGCGTTCTTCGTGCCGAGCCGGTGGGTGCGGCTGGGGGCGGTGGCCACGCTGGCGGCCGGGGTGGCCTATGGGGGCTTCGTCGGCCCGGCGCAGTCGCAGCAGCGCCGGCACGAGGCGGAGGTCGCGCGGTACCGGGAGCATCCGGAGCTGCTGTACCTGGGCGCTGCGCCGCCCGGCATGCAGGTGTCCCATGCCGAGGCCGGCCCCGCCTACTTCAGCGTCGAATACCGCCCCGTCCGACACGACGAGTTGGCGTACGCGGACCTCACGGTGCGTTCGCCGCTCACGCCGACACCCCGATGCCCCGAGCTCGTGGAGAAGGGCGTGACCTGCACGGTAGACGCGCACGGCGAGATGTGCATGGTCCGCGACTTCTCCAGCGGCGGCCGCGCCGTCACCCTCACCCGCCGTCACCGGAACGCGGAGGTCGAGGTCGCCAGCCAGACCCTCGACGAACCCGGGCTACGCCATCTCCTGGACACTCTGCACCCGCTGTCGGACACAGAGCTGGAGAAACTGATGCGGGAAAAGGAGATCGACCACAGACTCTGAGCTCTGGTTGACCGCGGGCACGATGTCGTTGTTGACGATCAGGTCGATCAGCCGGTCGGGGTAGAAGTTGGCGACGCCGATCGCCTTGGCACGGCCCTCGCGGTTGGGAACTCCAGCTCCTCCACGTCGCACCTTCGCCGGCCCCGCCGGGACCTTCCGCCAGTGCACCGAGACCAGCCCCACCCAGCGCGCCATCCTCGCGAAGCTCGGCATCGCCGAACCCCAGCGCGTCATCACCCTGGAACCCAGCACAGCCCGCTGACCAGCACCTCCGCCCCCAGACACACGCCGACCCGGCGTGCGATCACACATATCTGCAGGTCAATACACGTATTCGTGTACTAGTGTCCTGCGCCAGTAGTTGATCGTTAGTTGTGTGTGACTTCTGCTGCTGGTGCGTCAGTTCCTCGTCGGGGCCCGAAACTGGAGCCGTTGCTGCTGTCTGATGACGAGCGGGCGGAGTTGGAGCGGTGGACGCGTCGGGCGACATCGGCCCAGTCCCTGGCTCTGCGGGCGCGGATCGTGCTGGCGTGTGCGGGGCCGGAAGTACCGCCGATTGTCACGGTCGCCCGAGAGTTGCGGGTGACCGCGGACACGGTCCGCAAGTGGCGGAGGCGCTTCCTTGCCGAGCGGCTGGACGGACTGGTCGACGAGCCCCGGCCGGGCCGACCGCCCACCATCAGCGTCGATCAGGTGGAAGCGGTGGTGGTCACCACGCTGGAACAACTGCCGAAGAACGCCACTCACTGGTCCCGGAAATCGATGGCGCAACACAGTGGTCTGTCGAAGTCCACGGTCGGCCGGATCTGGCGGCAGTTCCAGCTCAAGCCGCATCTGGCGGACACCTTCAAGCTTTCGACCGACCCGTTGTTCGTGGAGAAGGTCTACGACGTCGTGGGCCTGTACTTCAACCCGCCCGAGGGTGCGGTGGTGCTCTCGGTGGACGAGAAGTCGCAGATCCAGGCCCTGGACCGGTCCCAGCCCGTGCTGCCGATAATGCCGGGCATGCCCGAGCGGCGCACCCACGACTACGTGCGCAACGGCCTGACCACCTTGTTCGCCGCCTTCGACGTCGCCACGGGTGAAGTCATCACGGCCCTGCACCGCCGGCACCGGGCCGTGGAGTTCAAGAAGTTCCTGATCAGGATCGACAAAGAGGTCCCCGCTCACCTGCAGATCCACCTGATCGTCGACAACTACGGCACCCACAAAACCCCTGCGATCAAGGCCTGGCTGGCCAAACACCCACGGTTCGAGCTGCACTTCACCCCGACCGGCTCTTCCTGGATCAACCAGGTCGAGCGGTGGTTCGGCTACCTCGCCCACCAAATGATCCGCCGCGGCGCACACAAGAACATCCAGGCCCTCGAAGCCGACATCCGCGCCTGGGTCAAGGACTGGAACGAAGACCCCAAGCCGTTCATCTGGACCAAGACCGCCGAAGAGATCCTCGACTCCCTTGCCCGCTTCTGCCGACGGATCTCTGGCGCAGGACACTAGAACGCCACCGCAACTGCGGAACTCGGGCTGTCATCCCGTCGGCCGCGCGTCAACGTCATCGGCCCGTGGCCACGGTTGTCGCCACGGCCCCCCTTTCGCCTGTCACGGCCGAACTGCGGGGTCACTCACCCCCGCTGCCCCCGCCGACCGGGAACTGCCTGGCGTCCCGTCCTCGATACCGTTCGCGCAGTCCGGGGTCGTCGGCCAGGCCGGGTGGCAGCGGCCCGTACCGCTTCTCGACGCGGGCCGCGAAGTCCGGTTCCGTCAGCTCGGACAGGGACAGACCCGGGCGGTGCAGATGCGGCGGCGCGTTGACGGACATGAACAGCTGCCGCGGCCCGGCCCTGCTCGCGCAGGACCAGTGCCGTCTCGTAGGCGAGGGGGGGCTCCCATGCTGTGCCCGAAGAACGCGTACGGTTCCGTGAACTCCGCCTGGTCGACCAGTGCTTCGACGAGCTCCGGTATCCGCTGCCGTGCGAGCGGGAAGGCCGCGTCGATCGGCACGTGATCTGTCGCAGTGAAGGTTGAGCGTTTCTCAGCGAAGTTTGAGTGGCTTGGGTCACTCGCTTTCGTGGGTGATGGAGTCAGGCGCCTGCGGAAAGGGACGCGGGCCTGCGCAGCAGCCACTGCCTGAACGTCCGACGCGGGGGCCGCACCACTACCTTGCCGTGAGCCTTCTGGCCGACCAGCTCGACTCGCAGCGTGGTCGGTGTGTCCGGGGGCGTTCGCATGCGGCGGTGTCTGAGCTTGCAGTGGACCAGGGTCAGGCCGTCGACATCGACCTCGACGCCCGGCCTCGTGACCAGCGTCAGGCTTTTCCCCGCCATGGCCACGTCGATCCGCAGGGTGTCCTGCGTGATCACAGCCTCGGTGAGGTCGAGCGTCACGTTGCACCAGGTCACCGCGAGCTCCAGCCGCCGCGGCAGCACCCAGCGGCCCGTCCGCTCGACCGCGCCGCTGAACACCTGCTCGATCCGGATGACGTCCTTGACCTCTGCGACCTCTGCCGCAGTACCGTCAGCGGTGGTCGACACGGCCGGCAGGTCGGCGGTGAGCACGGCCAGTTCGCTCAGCGTCCGCGCCGACAGGGCAGTTTCCAGGCGCTCGTCCAGCTCGTCTGCGGTCAGCAGGCCGTCCCCCGCCGCGATTCGCAGCACATCCACCGCCCGGTCCCGGTCCGCATGAGAGGCTCGCAGCTCGGGCGACGAGCCGGGGCCAGAGTGCTTCCCGGTGGGTGAAATCTCTCCCGACATACTTCCGTCCCGGTCCTGTCGAAGGTCTCCGCGCGACACAGGCGGCGGCGCGAGTGGAAGACTAACGCTATATCGCGATACGGATCCCTGCTGGGCCCATCACGGAGAGGCCGTGGGTAGTGCCGATTGACGGCATGCGGCATCCATCATGCCGAGGCCCTGTCGCGACAACAACCGCACCCCGTGGGCCAGTTGACATCATGAGCGGGTGGGGGGCTCGGGTCGCTCGCGATTGGCGAGTTCGGCCGTGGCGTTCTCTTCGGAGAAGCGGAGGAAGAGCTTCGTGACGGTGGTCAGCGGGATCCAGTCGACGTGCTCGTCGAGGAGGTTGTGCCGGGTCTGCGTGGGTGTCGCGCCCTGGGTGTAGTGCTCCCAGACCGTGCGGTAGGTGTCCTCCGACATCGAGGCTCGCAGTGGGGGCTTCGGGTCGGGGAAGCGCGGGCCGAGGACCCTTCGGAGGAGCCAGAGCGGGATCTTCCACGTGTCGGCGATCTGCTTCAGGCTGTTGTTGTTCCTGCGCGCGTTGTGCTTGATCAGCGATGTGATGTTGTGGCCGTTGTCGTTCAGCGCCGGGCGGTGCTGAAGGCGGAGGTCGGACGGAGTCGGCTCGGCGGCTGGGCCGGCGTCCGCGAGAGTGCTTGCCAGGACGTCTGTCGAGCGTCCGCTGAGGGCGGCGAGGCGGCTCAGCTGGGGCCTGCGGCCGGTTTTGTGGGGCGGCGGTGTGAGGTGTTGCAGGAGTTCGCTGGGCCGGAGGTGGTTGGCGCGGGCGAGTCGCTGGATGTAGTGGTCGGTGGTCTCGCCGAGACAGCCAGCCCTAAACGATCACTCAACCTTCGGTGAGAAAACCTGGCGGTCGCCAACCTTCGATGACAACGCTCAACCTTCGCTGCGAGAGATCAGGCACGTACCGGGTGCCCGCGCGCAGGACCCCCAGCATCGCGGGGACTGGGAGAGGAAGGTTAAATCCGAGAATAAACCCAAGGGTAAAGCGTGATAGTGTCCGGGGTGGAGGTAAGGCATGCCGACCGAAGAAGAGCTGTTCGCGGCGGTGGATGCGCTGCTGGATGGCGAGCCACAACTGCCGCCGCCCGCTGAGCGAGCCCGGCTGCGGGAAGCCGCCGGAATCACCCAGACCCGCCTGGCCCAGGCGCTGAAGTCGACGACACAGACGGTGAAGAACTGGGAGAACGGCCGGTCGGAGCCGCGCCCGCCGCGACTCCAGGCGTATCAGCGGCTGCTGGAGGGCTGGGCGGAGAAGTACCCCGCCCTGGACGAGAACGAGACGGCCCGGCCCGATGTTACGGCGCCTGCGCCGCCGGGGACGTTCACGGCGGCCCCGGCCGCCGCGCAACGCACGCCCGGCACGGCCGACACGCCCGGCGCGACCGTCGCGGGCCCGCATGCCGCGCCCCGGGAAGCGGCACGCAGGACAACGACGTCGCTTCGCCAGGCCAGGCCGAAGGCGGCAGCGCCTGCCCTCGACCCCCGCTTTCCCAACGGGCCTCTCGCCGTACTGGACGGGGACGGTACGGCGTACTGCCTGGGCGGGGTGCTGCTGGAGTGTGCGGCGACCACGATCCCGCAACTGGTCGACTGGGTACTGAAGGAGTCCGGGATCGGCGCCCCGCGGCTGCACCGCAACGGCAAGGACTCCGATCCGCTGATCGTGCTGACCGCGGCGGCCGCCGTACGGCTGGGGCTGCCGGAGCGTCTGGAAGGCCCGGAGGCCCGCCGGAACCTGCGACTGCCGGAGGACCACCCGGTCATCAAAGGGATCACCCGCGCGAAGTGGAAGCTCACCCAGCGCGGCTTCGGCCCATGGGCCCGCATCTACCGCCCCGCCCAGGGCTCGCAACGGCAGTGCGTGCAACTGGCGATCCTGCCCTGGGACGCCCTCGACACCCGCGCCTGGGGCGACGCCGCGGACCTGCACCCCGCCGATCTCGCCCGGGTACTGGGCGTGTACGCGTCCCGGGTCATCACACCGCGCGGCTCCACCGCCGTCTGCGGGCTGGAGCTCATGACCGCGACACGGCCGCCGACCCGCGCGGTCAAGGACGAGGTGACGGGGGAGTGGGTGTCCGGGCCGAACCCGGGCGCGCTCACCCGGCCCATCGACCCGGCGCCGCCGGAGGCCCCGCCGGAGCACCCCGTCGCCCAGGGCTGGACCGGCGGGTTCCTGGACGAAGAGGCCTACCAGTGGGTGCGCGACCCGAACCTTCTGTCCGACGAGGAGTGCCTGCTGCCATGGGCGGTGGGTCTCGACATCAACACGGCGTTCCTCGCGGCCGCCGCCCGGCTGACCGTCGGTCTGTCGGAGCCGGTCCACGTCACGGCTCCCGAGTTCGACAAGAAGATCCCCGGAAGCTGGCTGGTGGACCTCTCGCACATCGAGCTGGACCCACGCCTGCCGAACCCGTTCACACCCTCCGGGCAGCCCCCCGAGGGACCGGCCTGGTACGCGACGCCGACGGTCGCGTACGCGGTGGAGCTCGGCCACGAAGTGCGGCCGGCCGAGGCGTATCTGCGCCGTGAGACCGGCGCGTACCTGGACCCCTGGCACGACCGGCTGAAGGACGCGTTCGTCACGACGACCGCCGACATGGGCGTCCCCGTCGACAAGGAAGCCGACGAAACCGCGTTCCTCACCGCGATGGCCCTGCACAAGACGTACGCCGCCGCGGACGAGGCCGACCTCGAAGCACTGCGCACCACCCTGCGTGAACTCCCGGCAGGCCGCGCCGACCTGACGCATCCGGCAGACCGGAGCGACCAGGACCTGCGGGCGGCCGTCCGCAGGCACCGGCAGGGCGCGATGGTCCTCTCCGCGGTCAAGTCGACGGTCAAGGGCGGCATCGGCAAGCTGCGCGAACGCCCGCAGGGCCGCCACTACACCGACGGCGAGCGCTGGGCCGCACTGGAGCGACCGACCTGGAACCCGTACATCCGGGCGGCGGTCATCGCCAAGGCCCGCGTCAACATGCACCGCAAGATGGCCAAACTCGCGACCCTGACCGGCCTGTACCCGCTCGCGGTACTGTCCGACTGCGTCGTCTACGCCGGCAAAGACCCCTCCCCGCTGGACTTCCTGCCGCATGCCGGGGACGGCAGGCCGGTGCCCGGCACATTCCGCCTGGGCGCCACCCCCGGCCTGTGCAAGGTCGAGGGCGTCCAGGAGATGGCGTGGGCGGTCGACCTGATGGAGCAGGGCTACAACCCCGCCCGCCACATCAAGGGCGGCGACGCCGTCATGGACGAAGGAGAGTGACCGGTGGGGGACATCGACGACGCCCTGGAGCGCGCCGACTACGAGACGTTCACCCGCGAGCCGCCCAAGGGCCTTCAGGCACGCATCAACTTCCTGCTCGGCAAGCTGAAGACGACCAAGGCCGTGGCCCAGGAGCTCGGGGTCACCCAGCGCTCCGTGGAGCGTTACCGCACGGGCGAGCGCAAGCACCCGCCGAAGGCCATCGCCGACCGCATCGACGCCGCCGTCCGGGCCCGCTGGCAGCCACAGGTCCGCAAGCGGCGTCGGCGGCAGGCCGCCACCAGCACCGGGATCACCGTGGAGACGAGGGCCCGGTTCGGCTACACCGCGCCGATCGGCACGACCGACGACGGCCGCTTCCGCCGACTGACCGTCCACCTCCCGCCGGACTACGCGCGCCGCCTGTTCAACGCCCGCGAACAGGGCGCAGGCGACCAGCAGATGCGCGACATCGTGGCCGAAGGATTGCAGGAGGTGTACTTCAAGGACGGCGGACGCCGCGCCGACAACCTCGAGGTCGCCCTCAACGAAATCGACTATTTCGACGTTTCCTTCTGACCGACGCAGAAGTGGAGTTCCACCCGCTCAACCAGTCCCAGGTCACCGGACGCCTCGCATCTCGCGCCGGCATACGCCGCAGACCATGACCCCGCGCCGCAGGCAGAGGTGTCGACTGCGGGCGACGCCGTGGGCGGGTCCGGTGCGACTCTGCCGGTTACGCAACTGCTGGGCGCGGGCGAAGGTGGCGTCGTCGATCAGCGCCGGATGGGCGAATTGCTCGGAGACGATCCACTTGGCGGGGTCGTTCCAGCGCATCGCGGCGGCGTAGCGGTGGCGACGCAGCACGAGGTCGTCCACCCCCGCTACGGCCGGCACCCCTAGCTCCGGCAGCCGGATGTGCTGCAGCAGGCAGGTCAGCACGGTGGCCCGGCAGAGCACACAGACAGCCCGTCACACGGTGGCTCGGGGCTGAAAGAACTCAGCGTGCACCTTCACGACAGGTCGATGGGAGCCGGGTTCCACTTGTACCGCACGTCATCCTCATCCTTGAGAAGAACTCCGGCTTGCGCCATCCGATCAAGAAAGTCCACCAACATGTCGCCCAGCGGATATCCGTCCACCCAGAACATCCGCTTCACGGAGGAGAACTTCGGGTCACGCGGGAAAACGCCCAGGAACACCCCGAGCCGAAACGCCGCATCGTCGTAGTCCCGCCAGTCGGCCAGGATCTCCTTGAGCTCCATGCTGTCTTCCACCTTCATCAGGGTTCCTCCAACACCCTCGCCGGCTACTACGGAGACCGCGTCACCGACAACCAGTAACTCCACTGCAGGACAGAGAACTCCCGATTCGCAAGGTCATTGAAGCGACGGCGCGCCTGCCGGACGGAGCCGTCGCAGGTCACTGCCCCAGGGCTCGCCATTCTGGAGCAAGGACCGCCCAGAACTGCTTGTCGTAGCGCGTGCCCTCGTACGGCCATGCCTCGCGCCGCACACCCTCCAGCGTCATGCCGAGCCGCTTGGCCACCGTGGAGCTGCGGTCGTTGTCGGCCCGGCAATGCCACTCGGCCCGATGCAGACCCCGGGACGTGAACGCCCAGTCCAGCAATGCGCCACACGCCTGCGTGACCAGACCGTGGCCCTCGGCGGACGGTTCCAGCCAGCACCCGATCTCGCACGAGCCGAAAGCGGCATTGAAATCGGTGAACATCACGCCGCCGACCAACCCTCCATCCCGCCAGATGCCATACAGGCGGCCGCCGTCGCCGGCCTGGCGTTCGGCATACCGCTTGAGCGTGGCCTGCGCCCCGTCCACATCGTGAGTGACGAATCCGGCCCCGACCCACGGCCGAATGTGCTCGCGAGCTCGATCCAGATGAGCCGCGAGCTCCTCGGCATGCCAGACCTCCAGCGGGCCGAGGCGAGCACCGTCGCGCAGCGACAGCGAGAACATGAGATCCCCCATTCACGTAACAACTGTTATGGCAATGTACCGTGGCAGCATGCCACGCACCAAGGGGGATCACGAAGCCCGCCGACGCGACGTCTCCGAAGCGGTCTGGCAGGTCATGGCCACACGCGGCTTCGCCGGTCTTACTCTGCGCGCCGTCGCTGCCGAGCTCGGCGCGACCACCGGCCTGCTCACGCACTACTTCCCCACCAAACGCGCCCTCGTCGCGTACGCCCTCGACCTGCTCGAACAGCGGACCATCGCCCGCCCGCGCCGGCCCGCGGGCACAGGGCTGATCGCCCTGAGGCACGCGCTGATGGACATCCTGCCGCTGACCCCCGAGGCCGCCGACAGCAACCGAATCTGGGTCTCCTCCTGGGACGCCGCGCTCTCCGACGGCGAACTGAGTGCCGACTACGCCCGCAAGTACGCCCAAAGCCGTGACAAGCTGCGCGACCGGGTGGCCGCAGCCCAGGAACTTGGCGAACTTCTCCCCGGCAACCCCGCGCACATCGCAGCCGGCGCCCAGTCCTTCACCCTCGGCCTGGTGGTCCAGGCCCTGTTCGACCCGGCAGCGTTCGCGCCGCAGCGGCAGGTTGAGCTCCTGGACGACTACCTGGCCACCCTGACCGCCCCACGCTCATCCAACAACGACCACTCGGCCCGATCCTGACGGCGGGGCGAGAACGACGCTGTTCATGTACCGCGGGGTACAGCGCCGATCACGTCGCGGGCTGAGGCGGGACCGACGAGCGTGGTGGCTGTGGCGGAGGCAGCGAGCCGCTCTCGGAATCGGCCCTGTAGTCCTAGCTCGGACACCAGGGAACAAGTAACCCGCTGGTAGCTTTCAGGACTTCGCTGCGGCGTTCTTCTTCGGCTGGCGGGGGACCGTCTTGGTTTTGTCGAGGTGGCCGTAAACCGTGGAACGGGGCACGTTGAACATGTCGGCGATCTGCTGGACGGTCTTCTCGCGGGCGTCGTAGAGCTGCTGGGCGAGCTCGGCCTGGTCGGCCGTGAGCTTCGGTCGGCGCCCGCCGACGCGGATCGACGGCCTCGCACATCGCTAGCCCGGCGTCGCGGTGTGCGGGCAGCAGACGACGCGTCGCGCCGGCGTCGGGGGTGGATTGCAGTGCAGCGTCCAGCGCTCGTCGGCCCCGGCCTCGCCGCCGTCCACACCGCCACCGAGACACTGTCCAGCCCACGCCGACGCTGCTGACCCCGCCGACTCCCCACCTACCCGTCTCGCCCGTTCGCTGACCAACACCTATCGGTCACCGCGGCGTGTTTCTGCGGCGGGGGTGGGCCCTTCCTCGGCGGCGTGATGACGGCCGGCCTCGGGACCGTGTCAAGGTCGTTCGTCCTCGGCTTCGCCTGCGGACGCCTCCCCCTTGACGTGGTCCCGAGGCCGGTGAATGCGCCACCTGTCGAGGAAGGCCCCGGCGTGGTCGACTACTCAGTGGTCGCCGGTGAAGATCTCGCGGACCTCGCGGAGGGCGTAGTAGACCAGCACATAGCCGGCCGCCGGGTCGGCCCACCACCAGCCGACGGCCGTGTTGAGGACCAGGCCGAGCAGGACCGCGGTGGCCAGCAGGCCGTCGATCAGTGTGACGCGGCCCTCGGTCTTGAGCACCGGGTTGTCCAGGGCGGCGCCGGTGCGGGCCTTGCCCGCGGCGAGGGCGAACATCACGACGGCGGTGACCGCGGTCCAGACGATGCCCAGAGGCGAATGGTGCGGGTGGTGGCCGATGGCCAGCGCCCAGGTGGACTGCATCAGCAGGTAGACCGCGAGCGCCGCGAAGCCGATGCCGATCAGCCGCAGCGCGTGTCGCCGGCGGGCTTCGCCTGTGCCGGAGAGCTCCCAGATCACCACGGTCGAGGCACCGATCTCGATCAGGGAGTCCAGGCCGAACCCGGCCAGCGCCACGGACCGGGCGGAGACCGCCGCGACGGCAAGGACGACGATGCCGATGACGTTCCAGGCCAGCGTGGTGTACTCCAGGGCGAAGCCCCGCCGGAGCAGGGAATCGCGCGAGTTCTCTTTGGCGGTCACGCCCCGATTCTCTCCGGCCGTCTCTCGCCGCCGGCAGTCGCCCCTGGCCCCTGGCCCCTGGCTCCTGGCCGGCGGCCAGCCTGCGGCGTCTTGCGCGGCGGCCCGGGGCCTGGGTGAGCCCGCAGCTTCGATGCCCTCGGCCAGTGGGTTCTTCGCGTAGCCGTTGCAGCCCTCGACGCTGTTGCGGAGCCGGAAGTAGACCTTCTGCCATTCCGGGCCGCCGTACTCCAGGGCCTGCCAGTGCTTGGCGCCGGTCTCGGGGCTGATGGTGATCGCTGCCGGGGTGCCGGAGAAGCGTGCGAGTGACGTGGTCGTGGACGTCTCTTCCGTGATCAATGCCAAGTCCGGCTTCGGTGATGGCACCTGATCCCGGTCGCCGCGCTTCCATCGAGCCGAGCCGCGCCGTGGCCACGAGGTGGGGGTCTGCTCCTGCTCGCAGCCCCCGGCCTCGGGTAGCTGCTGTCATGGCACCCCGGGTCGAGAGACATCAGAGCTGTGGGTGACTCGGCCGCGACCACCTCGGTGAGCCGTAGCTTCAGGGGGAATCCTGGATGGCTTGCTCGGACCAGATCGTCTTGCCGTTCTGGCCATGGCGGCAGCCCCATCGTCCGCCGAGTTGAGAGACGAGGAACAGGCCGCGTCCTCCCTCGTCGGTTGTGCGGGCACGCCGGAGGCGGGGTTGGGTGCTGCTGGAGTCGGTGACCTCGCACACCAGGACGTGGTGGCGAATCAGACGGAGGTCCATCGGAGGGCGGCCGTAGCGGATGGCGTTGGTGACCAGTTCGCTGACGATGAGTTGGGTGGTGAAGAGGAGGTCGTCCAGGCCCCACATGGTGAGTTGGCGGGTTATCCACGCTCGAGCCTTGGAGACGGCGGCCGGATCGGCCGGGATCTCCCAGTGAGCGGTGCCCCCTGCTGGGATGGCGCGGGTGCGGGCCAGCAGCAGAGCCGCGTCGTCGCGCGGGGCCTGGTCTGCCAGGTCGGCGAGGAGAGCCCGGCCGGTTTCGTCCAGGGCACGATCCGGACGGCAGTGCGCGGCGAGGGCTTCCGTCAGGCGCGGCAGGCCTTGGCCGATGTCGCGATCGCCCCGTTCGACCAGGCCGTCGGTGTAGAGAGCGAGGACACTGCCCGGCTCGACGTCGATCACGGTGGTCTCGTACGGCATGCCGCTGAGGGCGAGTGGTGGTCCCGGGGAGATCCCGACTGCTTCGGCGGTCCCGTCGGGCCGGACCAGGACGGGTGGCGGATGCCCGGCACTGGCCATGGCGCAGCGCCTGGTGACCGGGTCGTAGACCGCGTACAGGCATGTGCCGCCGACAATGTCGCCGTCGCCGGACGGGGCTTCGGCCGCGAGGCGCTGGATCAGGTCCGCGATCCGGGTGAGCAGCTCGTCCGGTTCGAGTTCCAGGTCCGCGAGCGTCTGGATGGCGGCGCGCAGGCGGCCCATGGTGGCGCTTGCGAGCATGCCGTGGCCGACCACGTCTCCGGCGACAAGGGCCAGCCGGAGAGAGGGCAGAGCAATGGCGTCGTACCAGTCGCCGCTGATGTCCGCTCCCCCGCCTGCGGGCAGGTAGACGCCGGCGGTCTCGGCTGCCGGGGTGTCGGTCGTGGCCGGGGGAAGGAGAAGCTGCTGCAGCGCTACGGCCGCCCTGTGCTCGCGCCTGTAACGGCGGGCGTTGTCGATGGCGAGCGCACCGCGTGAGGCGATCTGCTTCATGAGATCCGCCTCATCCTCGGTGAAGGGGGCGGATCGGCCGCAGCGCCAGGCCGATATGGCGCCGAGCGTGAGCCCTCGGGCATGCAACGGTGCCACCATCACCGAATGGGCGTCCTTCGGGACGAGATACTCGACCAGCTGCGGGTCGCTGACCATGGCGATGAAGTCGTCAAGGCCGAAGACGACTGTCTCGCCGTGTCGGACGCTGCGCAGGAGGGGGTGGTCGGGAAGGGGCGGGATGGGGTCGCCGCGCTTGATGCCGGCCGGCCACACTACGGTGGCCGGTGCCAGAGCCGCGTTGCTCATGTCTCCACCGCCCAGCTGCTTCGAGGGTTCTTCCCCGTCGAAAACGGAGTGCGCAAGGTCGACTGCGGCGAGATCCCCGAACGCAGGTGCGAGAACGTCCGCAAGGTCCTGCGCAGTGCGCACGACATCCAGGGATCCTCCTACTCGCTCGGCCACCTCGCGGGCGAGATCCAGATGACGGCGGGCACGCATCTGGTCGGCGTTGTCGACGTACAGGGCTGCGACCCCCGTGGGGCGTCCTCGCGCGTCCTCCAGACGGAAGGCGGACAGCGACAGCGCGTGCTGCAGCGCCGGATCGTGCCGCCAGCTCACTTGCTGGTTTTTGCGGACCACCGGAAGACCCGTCTCGAGCACCCGGCGCAGTACTGCCTCGAGGTTCTCGGCGTCCTCGGCGCACAGCACGTCGCTCAGCCGAGTGCCGGGCTGTACTGGACGGCCGTCGAGAGTGTCCGGCGTGGCGTTCGTTTGCACAGTGGTGAGGTCCGTGTCGTGCAGAGCGATCGTGATCCGGTTCTGTGCGGCCAGTGCGCGCAGGAGCGCCGCGCCCTGCTCGTGGTCGGCGATGTGGTGTGTAGGGGCCGCCAGGACGAGGACCTCCGCCGAGCCCCCCACCTTTGTGGTCCGGAAGGTGACATCGATGGTGTCGCCGCACTGGTGCCACAGCCGTACCCGGCCGGACGCCGGCATCTCTGTGACGCCGCGCAGGTCGTCCGGGAGGTCGGCCACCAGTTCCCGCACGGGGCGGCCACAGACCTCCTCGGCGCGGAACCCCGTCAGGTCCTCTGCTGTCCCGGTCCACCGCACCACCGCGCCTTGAGTGTCGAGCACGGCGGCTGCCAGACCGTCGAAGGCGTACAACCTGCCGTTGGGACCGGAACCGGAGATGCCCGTCGATCCTTGGGAGGCGCCTGCCGAGCAGGCGTTCTTGACATTCTCTATATCCATCTCTGGCTTTCTTTACGAGAACCTGCGGCTCTGAGATATCAGCATGCGGTGGCGGCTGTCGGCCGCCCGGTCGGCAGCGCGTCACATCGCAACGGCCGTGGAGGGCAGGTCTTGTTCGGCCCAGACGACCTTGCCGTCCGTTGCGGAGCGCGAGCCCCACCTGTGGGACAGCTGAGCGACGAGGAAAAGACCGCGGCCGTTCTCGTCGAGGATGTGGGGATGACGGGGGCGTGGGTGGCTGGTGTTGCCATCGGAGACTTCGCAAGTCAAAACCTGGTGCTGGATGAGCCGTAGGCGGCTCGGTCCCTCGCTGTAGCGGATGGCGTTGGTGACCAGTTCACTGACGATCAGTTCTACAGTGGTCACCAGATACTCAAGCCCCCATTCGCTGAGCTGACGGGCGGCTACCTGCCGGGCGGTACAGACGGCGGCCGGCTCGTCCGGCAGGTCCCAGGAGGCGACCTGGGCCGGTTCGAGTACGCGAGTCCGCGCAAGGAGCAAGGTGACATCGTCGGCCGGGGCCTGAGTCGGCAAGGTCTCGATCACCTGCGAGCACAGGTCTTCCAGGGACCCACCGGTCTGTGCCAGGGCGGCGCCCAGGCGATCCAGGCCCACGTCGATGTCGTCGTCGCGGGACTCGACCAGACCGTCGGTGTAGAGCGCGAGCAGAGTTCCCTCGGGCAGTTCCAGTTCCACGGACTCGAAGGGGACCAGACCGAGGCCGAGGCCGAGCGGGACTCCGGCGGGCAGGTCGGGGAAAGTGACATGGCCCTGCGGGTTGATGATCGCGGGCGGGGGATGCCCGGCCCGCGCCATCGTGCACCGCCGGGTGACCGGGTCGTAGACGGCATACAGACAGGTGGCGCCCACCGCCGCGGGGGCTTGGTCCGGAGCGTCGGCATCTTCCTCGCTCAGCCGCCTGACCGTGTCATCGAGGTGCGTCAGCAGTTCGTGTGGAGGCAATTCCATGTCCGCGAGCGTGCGGACGGCGGTGCGCAATCGGCCCATCGTCGCCGCGGCGTTGATGCCGTGTCCGACCACATCTCCGACGACGAGGGCCACCCGGGCGCCAGACAGCTTGATCACATCAAACCAGTCGCCCCCCACGCCGTGGTCCATGTCGGCCGGCACATAGCGCGAGGCCACATCGAGGGCGGCGCCGCCTCCCACATGGTGGGGGAGCAGGTCGCGTTGGAGCGTGAGGGCCGCGGTGCGTTGGCGAGCGTACTGGAGAGCGTTGTCCAGGCTGAGCGCGGCCCGGGTGACGAGCTCCTCGGCGAGGAGGAGGTCATCGTCCTGGAACGGCGTCAGTTCCTTGGAGCGGCCGAACAGCGCCAATCCCAGCACGCAACGCCGCGCACGGATGGGTACGACCATCAACGAGTGGATCCCGTTGTCACGAACCTTCTGCGCCCGCGTCGGATCGTGGTCGACCCATGGGCCGGCATCGGTGTCCAGCACCGGTTCCAGGTGAGACCTGCCCGTGCGCAGGGCGGCGGCGAATGACGAGGTGGGGGGGACGTGGATCACCTCTTCGCGCACCGCCGGCAACTCCAGGACATCCAGGTCGATGGAGGCCACCCCGGCACGGCGCAACACAGGGCGGCGGCCGCTCGTCGTGCCGATCCGTGCGGAGGGCTCGAGTCCGAACGGAACCGACTCCACCAGGTCGACGACGGCGATGTCGGCCAGCAGGGGCACGGCAAGGTCGGCCAGTTCCTGACCGGTCTGCATGAAATCGAGGGTGCTGCCGATGCGCGTGCTGGCTTCGCTGAGGATGGCCAGGCGCTCCCGGGCCCGCCGATTGCCGGTGACGTCCACGCTCATGGAGCACACGCCCATCGCCTGGCCGCTCGCGTCCTGGAGGCAGAAGAACGAGGCGGAGAATGCGTGTTCCCGGCGCGTGTCCGCCGACGGCCACGCCCGGTACTCGTGGACCACGGTTATGCCGCTCTCCAGCACCTGCCGCATCACCACCTCGAGCGCTTCGGCCTCGACGGCGGGCAGCGAGTCCTTCAGGCGGCGTCCGAAGCGTCGGTCACGGGGAATGCCGTCGTGGCGCTCCATGGCGTCGTTCACCCAGGTGCAGCGCAGCTGCGGGTCATAGACGACGATGCCGATCGGTGCGTGGGCAAGGAGCGACTCCCGCACCGGTCCGTTGGTCGCCCCCGAGGACAGGGTGCCTATGTCGGTCACGGATACCAGCCACCGGGTGGTGGCGTCCTGTCCCCACAGCAACGAGACCCGCAGAGTCATTTTGAGCGTGTGGCCGGCGCGGTGGCGGACTGTCACGGTGCCGGACCAGCCACCCTGTGCACGGCACCGCTCGGCGAACGCCGAAGCACTCAGGGCGTCCTCAGGGGACGCCAGCACGTGAGCGGCGGACCGGCCCACCACCTCCCCGGCCGAGTACCCGACAAGGTGCTGAGCGGCCTGCGTCCACCCCACCAACGTGCCGTGCGTATCGATCACCGCTATCGCTGCGTCGGGTATCTCAAGGGGGCTCATGGGCTCGGCGAGTGGCGTGTGGTCAGTGTTCATCCTTGCGATTCCTCCTATGGGGGTGCGGTGTAAGAGCGCGACGGCCGAGTGGTTGAGCGGCCACATGCGCGGCACCTCGCAGACCGAGGCCACTTTGTCCCGATTTCTGATGAAAGCATCAATGACGATTGCTCAATCGTCAAGACCGCCAAGATTGATCGAATAATCAGACATGAGCTCACGCGGGACCGGCAGGCCGAGCACCCCGGCACCTCACCGGCGCAAGGTGCAAATCCGGGCGGCACTGATCGGCATCGTCGCGCCCTGCAATGCCTGCCGTGGGGGTTACCGACTCGTCGGGGGGTGGCGTCCCAGGGCGGACAATCGAGGCTGGTAGTATGATGATGAGTTCATCAGAACTGCTACTATTGTTCGCGGCGCATGCCGATGTCAGCCTCACGCAGTAACCGATTCGAACGCCGTCGTTCCGAGACCCGGCAGGCACTCGCCCGCGCCGAGCGGCAGATCCTGGCCGAGTCCGGCGACACCAGCGCCAGCATCCGTGCCATTGCGACAGCAGTGCGTCGGTGACCTCGAAGAACGCGTCCGCCCGGGTGGGCAAGCACCCGTGGAAGGCCGTCCGAAAGCGTGACAGTTCCGCGAAATCGTTCCGTTCGCCGACCTGCGTCAGCACACTCATCCCCACGGCTTTTCTTGTGAACTCCTGGATCTCGTCCCAGAGTTCAGGGTCACGAGGAAGGCCGCCCTCGTACCCAGGGGATCACTCCAACGAGTGACCACACGATCCTTATCGATCAAGGTCGAGGTTAAGGATCAAGATCATCACCGCCGGCTGGGGCGGCGCCTACGGATACGAGATCGTCATCAAACACCCAGGCGGCCACTACGGCCAGTACGCACATCTCTCGAAGCTCTCTGCCAAAGCCAGGCAACAGGTGCGCGCCGGGCAGGCCATCGCCCGCTGCGGCACCAGCGGCAACAACTCCACCGGACCCCACCTGCACTTCGAAGTGCGCACCGGCCCGAACTGCAGATCCGACATCGACCCGCTGGCCTACCTCCGCTTCCACGGCGCCACACCGTGAACGCTCGGGAACAGCGAGCTCGCCAACGGCCACCGCACAGCTCCGGTCGACGACCCTCCGGTGGGCTATGGGTGCTATCGGGTTCACATCCGCCACACGCTTCATGCGTGAGCGATGAGTTTGGGCGGAGGATCGGGTCTGCCCTGGCATGACTCGAATCATCGCTGACATCTCGGTCTCCCTCGACGGCTTCGTCACCGGGCCCGACCCCGGCCCGGACAACGGTCTGGGCACCGGCGGCGAGGCCCTGCAAACCTGGGCATTTTCCGACGACCCCGACGACCGCCGGGTCCTGCGCGAGGCGACCGCCCGCTCGGGCGCCGTCGTCCTCGGCCGCCGGCTCTTCGACGTGGTCGACGGGCCGAACGGCTGGGACGACAAGTCCGGCTACGGTGTCGGCGAGGTCGGCAAGCCCGCGTTCGTCGTCGTGACGAGCTCGCCGCCGGAGTCGGTGCGGCTCACCGACCTCGACTGGACGTTCGTCACCACCGGTCTGCCCGACGCCGTCACCGCCGCGCGCGAGCGCGCCGAGGCGGCGTCGTCGGACAGCGGCAAGGACCTCGACGTCGTCCTCATGGGCGGCGGCGCCACGATCGGCTCGGCGCTCGACGCCGACCTGGTCGACGCGCTGACGCTGCACCTCGCGCCCGTCGTGCTGGGTGCCGGGACGCCACTGTTCACCGGCGAAGCGCCGCGCACGCTGGTGCAGCGGAGCTCGACATCGACGGCGACGCACCTGACCTACGACCTCCTCCGGTGATCCGATGACCACCGTCAACGCCAATGAGATCACCTTGGGCATCGAGTCGTTCGGTGACGACGACGCGCCACTCGTCCTGCTCGCGGGCGGGACGACGATGCTCTCCTGGCCCGACGCGCTGTGCGAGCGCCTCGCCGCCGGCGGGCGCCGCGTGGTGCGCTACGACCTGCGCGATAGCGGGGAGTCGACGACGGCGGACCCACAGGCGCCCGCCTACACCCTGCGCGACCTCGCCGCCGATGCGGCGGCCCTTGCCGACGCGCTCGGCGGCGGGCCCGCGCACCTCGCGGGGATCGGCGTCGGCGGGATGGTCGCCCAGGTGGCCGTGCTCGACCATCCAGACGCGTTCTCGGCGCTCACCCTGGCCGGCACCCGCGCGGTTGCGCCCGGCCCGCCCGACGATGACCTCCCCGACCATGACCAGGCGACGATGAGCCGGCTGTTCGCGCATCCGATGCCCGACTGGACCGACCGCGAGGCGGTGGCGGAGTTCGCCGCCGTCGGCGCGGAGATCCTCGGCGACGACCCCGTCGCCGCGCGCGCGATCGCCGCGCGCATCTGGGACCGCACGCCCGGCACCGCACCCCCGGTCCAGATGGCCAACCAGATGGGCATGGTGTTCTCCAAGCTTGACTGCAAACCCCGCTGGCGCGAGCGCCTGCCCGAGATCGAGGTCCCCACGCTCGTCGTCCACGGCCGCCGCGACCGGTTCTTCCCTGTCGGCAACGGCGAGGCGATCGCGCGCGAGATCCCCGGGGCGCGGCTGCTCGTCCTCAAGAAGACCGCCACTGCGATCCCCGATGCGGCGGTCGGCGAGGTCGCCGAGGCGATGCTCACGCTCGGGTAGAGGACGGCGCGTGCCGCGCGGGTACGGCATCCGCGCAGCAGCGGGCGTCGGAGACTCGACACGGCCGCGCGCCCGCGCCCGCGCCCGCGCTATACCCTGCGATCACTCCAGCGAGTGACCACCTGAACGCCGATGATCAAGGCCGAAGTCAAGGAACAAGATCAGAAGCTGTGTCACATCCTCTTTTCGCAGGTCACGGAGGTGTGAAGGGTGGTAGTGATCCCGCTTGCCGTTCGGTTGGGCGTCGATGGTCGCCGTTCCGAACGGCGACGGCAGCGCGCTGTCTTCAGATGGCTGCGAGAGTGGCAGGCGCCTCGGTCTGGCGGCGGGTGCGGGTCAGGCGGCGGGACACGGGTGCCACACTCGGCCAGGACCACGAGTCGCAGCAGCGGGTAGCCGAACTCCACGCCCCCGCCCGCCCGCTTGGGATAGCGCCAGGTGAGCGTCTCCTCATCGGGCACGTGCAGCAAGGTCCCGTCCACGGCCACGGTCCGCAACCCTCGATAGAATGAACCGGCCTGTCCGAGGTGGGCGACGGGCCCGGCGAGGATCTCGAACAGCCGCCGCAGCGGTGCTGCCCCGACCCGCCGCCGAGCTCTGGAGAGTGAGGAGGCCGCAGGCCGCACCAACGGCAGTCCCTCCAGCCCCGCCGTCAACTTGCCCCACACGCCCCGATAGGAGCAGTCCTCGAACAGGGCCAGCGCGAGGACGAAGTAGACCACCACCCGAGACGGCAGCAGCCGCAGCCGCTTCTCACGTGACCCGGTCTCCTCGATCACCGCGTCCACCAGCACGAAGTCCACGATCTGGGTCAACTCGCCCAAGTGGCCGGGCGCGTACACACCCCCGGCCGCCTCGGCCGTGCACGTGATGACAGACGTCTCCTGCAACGGGACTCCCGATGATCTTCTTGCTCGACACAAGCTGATCTATCAGGACGTCCCGTTGCGTCATTCACCAGGGCTTGACCTGCGACTCAAGACTCAAACGCAACGGTGTTGTCCTCTCTGTCAGTCGGTGATCTTCACGTAGAAGGGGTCGTTGTCCAAGACGCGGTTGAGGGTGTACATCTCGTCGAGCCGGTTGCCGCCGGCGCGGTTGTCCGTGCACGAGATCAGGCGGACGGAGTACCGGTTGTGGTTGAACCGGTCTGTGCTTGGCCGCAGGCTCAAGTTCTGTCGACGGCGGTTGCATCACCGTTCGGCCGTCGTTGAGGAGTTCTGCGGGACAGTCGGGACCGTTGTGAGATTTCGGTGTGCGGGTAATGAGGTGGTGAGGATCTGGCGTGGTCCCGTACGCCGTCGACAGCCCCCGGATGCTGGTGGATCCGTTGTTCGCGCAGTTCACGAAGTGGTTGACCGTCCGCTCATGGCTTCTCATGCAGGTTAATGCACTACCGCGTTGGGCGATCTACGATCTACAGTATTGGCGCACGTGTTCGAACTGCCCCTGACCAGGGCCTGGTTGAACACGATCCGGGAGCAGCCGCTACCGGATTCGGGGCCCGCTTATGGCGGCGAGTGAGCGGCGGACGCCGCTGGGGGAACGACTTGTCCATCAACGACAGTCCGCAGGCAGATCAGTCCGCGAAGGCGTCACCGCGGCTTGACGGCAGTCCGTCCGTCGCCTGTTCGCTGAGTGCCACGGGTGCTCCGGGTTGGGCAGCAGCGGAAGCGACTGCTTTCCGCCCGTGACGGTGGTGCGGGTTCGCCGTGCCCATCGGTTGAGCGCGAGCCGCGGTAGCGGCGACCGCTGCCCCTGACGCACCACTGGTACGGCCGCTGCCTCGGACACCGCGCCGAACACCGTGGCTTCCTTCTGCTCTTACGCCTGCCCTCCCGTCTGCCGCGCCGCGCCCGGCCCGGCGGTCGTGAGCCGTTACAGGCGCCTCTCGCTTGCACGCATCACCTAGTGGAGTCTTGCTGTGCCCCGATTACGCACGCTGAGTGCGGTCACTGCCATGTTGTGCGGCCTCCTGCTGGCCGTCGACCCCGGCGTGGCCGCCGCGTCTTCTTCCATTACGAGTCAGGCGAGAGGCGTTTCCGCGCCTGTCCCGACAGCGGCCCGGAATGCGTCGCGCGACCACCAGAGCACTGGCGGCGCGGCGGACAAGGGTCGACAGCGCTCCTTGGGCCATGGGCCGGTGCCGTCGGCGTCGTCCGGGGCGATACGGCCCGCTGATCCGGGCGGGGATCCGGACTGGACGGCCGAGGACGCCATGCGGTTCTGGACGCGTGACCGTATGGCGGCGGCAACCGATCCTTCCGGCCGCCTTGCCGAACCGGTGGGACGCGCGTCGGCTCGGGGAGGTCCGGCCGTCAAGCCGGGCGTCAAGCCGGGCGGTGACACCGGTCAGCATTTTGCCGGGATCAAGTCCGTTGGGGTTCTCTACACGGGAAGCGGGCCACAGACGCACTCCTGCACTGCCAGTGTCGTCGACAGCCCTGGGCACGACCTGATCCTCACCGCCGGGCACTGCGAGAGCGCCCATGGCATGTTCGTCCCGCAGTACGTCGGAGGGAAGTCCGCTGACGCCCAGCCGTTCGGGGTCTATCCCGTGCAGGAGTGGTTCCGCGACTCCCAGTGGGCGGCGGACAAGAGCGTCAACTCCGACCTCGACTTCGCCTTTGCGCGGGTCGGCACCTACCAGGGCAAGAACGTCCAGGACGTGGTCGGGGCGAACACGGTGGCCCGCACGCCGGGATTCACCGGCAACGTCACGGTCATCGGCTATCCGATGAGCAAATACGACACGTCGGACCAGGCGGTGAACTGCCCGACCCTGACCGGCGCGCTGGCGGGGTTCAACCAGATGCGCATCGACTGTGCCGGCATGTGGGGAGGCGTCTCCGGCGGCCCGTGGTTTTCCAGGGTCGACCTGAGCGGCTCGGGTACCGGGGAGATCGTGGGCAACGTCGGCGGCTGGAACGGCGGCGGTCCTGATGTGCCGGCCAGTGATCCGCTGTACAACCGGATTACGTACAGCCCCGTGTACGGTGACCGCTTCTTCCAGCTGTACAGCGACGCCGAACTCGGTGACCACACCGATCACGGCCCCTACCAGCAGCCCACGCTTCCCTACTCCATGGGCACCTGGGACACCTGGCGCAACGCACGGCTCCTGGCTTCCGGAGACTTCTGGGGTACCGGACACAGCGACATGATCGCGGTGCGGAATGACGGCCGGGCCACCCTCTACCTCGGTGACGGCAAGGGAGGTTTCGTCTCCGAGCAGCAGCTCGTGGCTCCCAACGGCACGTGGACCCACGCGCAGACCATCACCGCGGGAGACTTCACGGGATCGAAACAGTCCGATTTGATGGTGCGCTGGTCCGACGGCGAGGTCACCCTCTATGGCGATGTCGGAAAGAACGGGCTGAACACTGCCGGCACCCAGATGATCGCCCCTAATCAGACATGGCCGCATGCCACGCAGATTACGGCCGGGCCCTTCACCGCGGGCGCAGGTGCCAGGGATCTCATCGTGCGCTGGTCGGACGGTGAACTGACCCTTTACACCAACGTGAGTGCCGGTACTTTCGGCAAGGAAAACAAATTGAAGGCGCCCAACCCGAGCTGGCAGGATTCCGCTGGTCTCGTCGGCGTTGATTTCTCGGGCAGCGGGAGACGGAATCTCATGGTCCGCTGGTCCAACGGCGCAATCGACACGTACCCGAGTATCACCGCCTCCGGCCTGGGAAGCGCCACCCGCCTTCAGGGTCCCACTCCTTTGTGGACCGGCGACCTGGCCATGACCGCCGGGAACTTCACCGCCAATGGCCGCAGCGACGACCTCGTCGTTCGACGGCCCGACGGCGGAACCACCCTGTACTCGGACACCAGCTCCACCGCACTCGGCACGGAACACGTGCTCGTCGCACCGGCCTCCTGACCTCCCCTTGACCCGACACTCGCCGACTTGTAACGCCCTGATTTCCCTTCGCGTCGGTCATTCATCACTGTCAAGCGAATTAACCGCACCTGCAGACTGGGTGACGTCATGCGGCATGGCGCCGACGGACTCTGATTACCGGCCATTGCGGGTCAGCGGCGTGGCGTGTTTTCGTCTTGCCGTGAATGCTCTGGCCGGTCTCTGTGAATTGTCTGTGAGCATGGTCACGTTGCTCTTCTTCGTGGCGCGTATTTAGGCTCACGGGCGACCTTTATTTTTGCTTTACGTCTGTGTGTGTGGGGGGCTGCAGATGTTCCGTCATGCCGTCACCCATGCCTGGAAAGGAATTCGGGTGACTTCTCGTATGCGTGGGATGCTCGCCGTTGCGGGGGCTGCTGCACTCATGGCGCTTGTGGGCGTACCGGTGCTGGCTTCTGCCGATCCGCAGCCGCCGGGAGGGTCGGCGGGGGCCACGCCGCCGTCCGCGGTGGAGGACTTCGCCTATCCGAACGCGGACCAGATCCAGCGGGACCAGGGCATCAAGCTGATCAAGGGCGACGGACACATCACCCTTGCCGCGTGTGATGCCTCGGTCCAGCAGATCAAGGTCCAGACCGTGCAGGGTCAGGGCGGCGACGTGCAGGGCGCCTACTGCTTCAAGGCCACCGCGAAGAGCGGCTACCTCGCTCTTGAACTCCCGCGTGTCATCGCGCTGGAGACCGCCGACCACCCGATCAGCGCCGACCTCCGGCCGCAGGCTGACCCCTCGGCGCCGGCGACGACGGTGAACGTGGACAAGAACGGCTACAAGAGCGTCGGTGAGGGGACCGCCGGTGGCGCACCCTCCGTCCTGCTGGAACTGCGCGTCACCGGCTGACCGGCCCACCTTGCTCCCATCACCCCCAATTCGACACGATCACAAGGATCTTCATGTCTGGCTACCGTCCGCGCACCGCGTGGACCAGCGGCCTGATCGCCGCCGCGACGCTGACTGCTGCCACCGGCCTGACGGCGGCACCCGCGACCGCCCTGTCCGGGCCGCAGGCCCCCGACGCCATATCCGCCGCCACCGCAAGGCTCGACATCGGGGGAGTACGCGGCTGCTCGGCCACGCTCGTCGCCCCGCAGTGGGTGCTGACGGCGGCGAGCTGCTTCGCCGACGCCCCGGGCGCAGCCGTATCGTCCGGCGCGCCGAAGCTGAAGACGACGGCCACCCTCGGCGGCAGCGCCCAGCAGGTGGTTAATCTCGTTCCCCGCACCGACCGTGACGTGGTCATGGCCCAACTGGCCAAGCCCGTCAGCGGCGTCACCCCGATCCCGGTGGCCGGCACCGCGCCCGGTGCCGGGGACGAGGTCCAGGCCGCCGGGTACGGGCGTGCACACGAGGAGTGGGTGCCCGACCAGGTGCACGCGGCCACCTTCACCGTCCAGACTGTGGGCGCCACCACCGTGGACCTGGCGGCGAAGTCCGATGGTGCCGCGATCTGCAAGGGCGACACCGGCGGCCCCGCGCTGAGTACTGCAGGCGGCCACACCCAGATCATCGGCGTCAACAGCCTGTCCTGGCAGGGCGGTTGCCTGGGCACCGACCCGGCCGAGACCCGCACGGGAGCGGTGGACGCCCGGGTCGACGACCTCGCCGCCTGGGTGCAGCAGGTCGCCTACAGCCCCGCCTTCGCCGCCGCCCCGTGGAAGGACGCCGTGCAGATGACCTCCGGTTACTACACCGGCGGCTCGGCCGGCGGCACCCGTCGTATGGACCTGATCGTCCGCTGGGACGACGGCGAGGTCACCCTGTATCAGGGAGGCGACGGCAATGACCCCGCCCACCCCTTCGCCGCCGAATACCAGCTGGCAGCCCCGAAGAGCATCTGGGCCAAGGCTCTCTCGCTCACCAGTGTCAACGCCGGCGGCGGCACGGACGGGCTGGTCGTGCGCTGGATCGACGGCGAGATGACCCAGTACACGACCGTCGATGCCAAGGGCTTCCACGGCGAGAAGCAGCTCGCCGCGCCGAACACTGCCGTCTGGAAGAACGACGCGCGGCTGCTGACCGGCGGCCGCTTCACCCCCGCAGGTCACCGCGACGACCTGCTGGTCGCCTGGAAAGACGGCCACGTCTCCCTCTTCAGCGACCTGGCGGCCAACGGGCTGAACAAGCAGGCACAGATCGTCGCCAAGAACACCACGTGGCCCTCCGCCGAGCAGATCAGCACGGGCTCGTTCACCGGCAGCGGCACTGATGACCTGCTGGTGCGCTGGATCGACGGCGAGACCACCGTCTACCCGGGCCTGACCAGCAAGGGTCTGCCCGCCGAGATCACCATCCGGCCGCCGAAGTCGAACTGGGCCAACGCCACCGTGGTCACAGCCGGCGCCTTCACCACCACCACCACCAACACCACCGCCGACGACATCCTCGTCCGCTGGAGTGACGGCCACGTCAGCCTCTTCCCCGGCGTGGACGCCAAGGGCCTGCACGACGAGGTGCAACTCGCACCCGCCGGCTGACCGACCAGCACCCCAACACATGGCGTTCGAGGGGCGGCCCCCATGGAAGCGATGGACCGCCCCTCGGGAACTGCCGCCGCGCAGGGCCCATGACCAAAGGCCCCGCCAGCGCGCGGCAAGCCAGTGCGCTCACCCCCAAAAAAGACACAACAGACGAATCGAGTCCGCAGTGACACGTTTACGACTACGACGCCCACGACGCGTCGAGGCAGGCAGACAGCACGCGGTCCGTGTGCTGTGTCTGGGTCTGCTGCCCAGCGCGCTGGTACTGGGCCTGCTGGGACCCGCCCCCACCCCTGCCAGAGCCGACGGCCCCGCACCGGCCGGCACCGGTATCAGTACCGCGCTCCCGGACACCGACCGGGCCAAGGTGGTCCGCCTGTGAGACGGGCGGACCCGGTGTGAGAGCTGCCGCAGAGGCCGCTCTCGTCGGCGGTGACGACGATGTCAAAAAGTTCCTGGCCCAGGCTTCCGATCTCCAGTTCCAGGATGACCGCGTCGCGACCGCTCAGGTCGCCAGCATCGGCGGCCTCAGCCTCCAGGACGCCGCCCGCAAGGCCCTCGACAGCAACTCGCCGGACGGCCTGAAGGCGTTTTTGAAGGACGGGTGGAAGGCGCCGCTGCTCCAGGATCAGCGGGTGCGCGTCGCGCAGATCATTGACGCGGGCGGCCCCGAGGTCCAGAAAGCGGGCCGGGCCGCGCTCGACAGCGACTCGCCTGAGAAGATCCGGGACTTTCTCGCTGACGGGCAGTTCGACCGGCGGGAGCAGGACGAGCGTGTCCAGGTCGCGCAGATCCTCAGTGTGGCAGGCCCGAATGTGGTGGCGGCGGGCCGGATCGCGCTGAATGGCACGGCCGACGACATCCACGAGTTCCTCCAGGTCGGCCAGTACGTGGCCCGCTCGCACGACGAGGAACACGCCACGATCGCCCAACTCGCCGATCAGGCCACGAAGGCGGGCAAGCTCGCCGGGCAGCAGACCCAGGCCGCCAAGGACGCCTCCGCCCGTGCGGTGGCCGCGGCGCAACTGGCCAAGGCAGCAGCCCAGAAGGCCGCTGCCGAAACCCAGGCCGCCCAGCAGGACACCCAGCACGCGGCCGCAGCCGCAGCCCGTGCGGCGAGCGCCGCCCAGCAGGCCGCCACCGCCGCGCAGACGGCGATCGATGCCGCCCAGGCCGCCACCGATGCGGCCCACGTCGCCGCCAACGCCGCCTCGGCTGCCGCCGCTGCCGCCAGCGGTGCCGCCGAGGCAGCCTCCCAAGCCCGCGACGCCGCGGCGAACGCGGCCATCGACGCCGGCCAGGCAGGCGCCGCACGCCAGGCGGCACAGCAAGCGCGGGACGCAGCCGCGGGCGCTCACGCCGCCGCCCAGGCCGCCGACTCGGCCCGGACCGCTGCCGCGTCGGCTGCCGACGCAGCCCAGGCGGCGAGCGGTGCCGGCAGCAACGCCAACGACGCCGCCAACGCGGCCGACCAGGCCAACTCCTACGCCGACCAGGCCGGCGCCCACTCCGCCGAGGCACAGAACGCCGCCGCCGCCGCTCACCGCCACGCCCAGGAAGCAAGCCGTGCCGCCGACGCCGCCTCGGCGCTGGCGCAGGAGGCCGCATCCGCTGCCGGCGAGTCCCGTGACGCCGCGAACGACGCGGCCACCCATGCAGAGAACGCGGCCAAGGCGGCCGACGACGCAGCCGCCCACGCCGGGGAGGCGGCGACCGCCGCCGCTCAGTCCGCTGCGCACGCCGCGGAGGCCAAGAAGGACGCCGCCGCCGCCAGTGCGGCGGTGACCAAGGCCCAGAAGGTCCATGACCTGGCAGTCCGCATCGACACCGAGCAGCTGACCGCCCGTACCAACGAGGCCATCGACCGGGCCAAAGACCTGAAGGCCGCGGAGGATCAGCGCACCGCGGCACAGCAGACGGCCGCGCAGCAGGCGAAGGACCTGCAGGCCGAGGCGGTCAAGCTCGCCGACCAGGCCGCCCAGCCCGGCGCGGATCCCGCGCAGATCGCCCCCGAAGCCCGCAAAGTAGCCCTGGCGACAGCGAAGACCCGCCGCTCCTGGAGCCAGTCCGCCGCCCTCGTGGCCCTGGCCGGCTCCGACCAGGACATGACCGCATACATCCGCACCGGCCGCCAGGACGCCAGCGCCCAAGACGACCGCGAAGACGTCGAACACCTGGCGGAAGCCGCCGGCTCCGCCGACGTACGTGCCGCCGCCTCCAAGGCCCTCGAAGGCGACGCTGCCACGGTGAGCGCATTCCTCGCCACCGGCCAGTACGAGGCCATGAAGCAGGACATGCGCCTGTACATCGCCCGGACGATCGCCAACGCGGGCTCGATCGAGCAGCAGGCAGGCCGCACCGCGCTGGACATGGACACGGCGGGCGCTCTCCGCCAGTTCATCACCACCGACGACGCCCAAGCGCGCACCCAGGACGAACGCGTCCGCGCCGCCCAACTCGCCGACAGCAACAACAAAAGGAGCGGCCCGGAGGTGAAGGCCGCAGCCCGCATCGCCCTCGAAGGGCCCTCCGGCCTGCTCCACGCCTTCATCACCGTCGGCCAGTACAAGGCCCAGCGGCAGGACCAGCTCGCCGCCACCCACGAGTCCCAGATCCAGCAACTCATCGCGCAGGCCGCCGGCGTGGCCGCCACCGCCCAGAAGAACGCGGCCGAAGCGGGCAAGGCAGCAGCCACCGCCGCCAAGGCCGCGGCCGAAGCCGCCGGTTACGCCAAACAGGCCGACCAGTCGGCCAAGGACGCCCAGAAGTACGCAACCCAGGCCAACAGCTACGCCACCCAGGCCGAACAGTCGGCCAAGGACGCCGCAGCCTCGGCCAAGACCGCCCGCACAGCCCAGCAAGACGCCGAAAACGCGGCCGCCGCAGCCGTCACCTCCGCCGCCCAGGCCCACTACTCGGCCACCGCGGCACGCGGCTCCGCAGACTCGGCCTGGACAGACGCCCAGCAGGCACGCGCCTCGGCCACGGCCGCAGGCAAGGACGCCACCGCCGCCAACCAAGCGGCAAACGAGGCGTTCCATACAGCAGTCGTCAAGCGGCAGCAGGCCCAGGCGCAGTTGCGGCAGTGGTATGAGCAGCAGAGGCAAAATAGCCAACAGGATGACGACGGCAGCTGGGTACCGAGCTGGCTCAAGGACACCGTCAATACGATCGGCGACTACGGGCAGGCAATCCTCGGAAACTCCGACATCTGGAAGGGTTTGTTCGAGACGGGTGCCGGCGTCTTCGGCGTCGGGGTAGGCGCCACGATCGACGTCGGGGGTGGAGGCCTGTGCCTGACAATCATCGGCTGTCTTGAGGGAGCACCGGCGATCGTCGTCGGCACCGGGATAGCAGGCACGGGGATCTACGGAATTACCGACGGCATCAGTCGATTCAACAACGGCCTCGGACAAGCCCTGCGCGAGGCTGAGGGCACGCCCGCTTCGGGAGAGCCCCAGGTCGACTCAAACGGCTGGCCTGTTCCCACCCAGAGCAACTGCTTGGAGTGTGCCGAGGTGATCAAGGGCAAGGCCGGTGGCGAGATCTACGAAATGAAGGACTCCCTGGGAGCAAAACTGGGCCCGTCCAAACGCGACCCCTTTGGGAAGTGGCACAACCACTTCCTGGTGATCAAAGATGGTCGAGCGTACGACGCGTTCACCGGTTCGGGAGGCATGGAACTGGACGCATATCGCCAACAATGGGATTACTGGCAATATATTCGCCTCGACTGGCGACCTGACCTGGGGTAGATGATGGAAATCCAAGAACTCTGCTTCCACCTGCGGAATCGACGCCGAATGTATCTACTGGACGACCGATTCTCAACGATGGTGGCATTCATCGAAGGGTTCTGCACCGCTCTTGGGAGCTCCCCGCTGAGTGGATTTCAGGACTGGGTTTGCGAAAGGATCCTTGGTAGACGCTCGAGTGTCCACTGGGCGTACGTGATCGCCTCAACCAGAGTGTCCGAAATCCTCGACGGGAACAGGCCCATCGACCGCGTTCCCCCCGAGGTGGAGGCCTACCTGGCAGACCTGACACTTGACCTTATCGAGGAATTCTCGAACCGTCCGGCCGCCTGAGATAAACACAGCGGCCTCGGCCTGTTCGCCAGGCGATACGCCTGGCGAACAGGCCGACCGGCTTTGTGGGCGGTGGAGCTTCCAAGGGTGCTGAGGCAGGTGCTCTGGGGGACCGAAGGGAAGAATATGTAGCAGATCTAATTGGCGGCAGGGTCGCTAAGGATGCAAAGGGGCAAGACATCAAGATTGTCATGCCTAACGTTGGATCCAGTGGAATAGATGCAATAGGCCCGAATGGAGAGTATGTATACGTGGGCGGAGGGGTGGAAGCGGCCAATCCTTCGAAGTTCGGAAAGGCGCTCAAAATCAACAAATATGCCGCTGACGAGGCGGGCGTGCCAGCCATCTACTACCTGGACGCGTCCAACACCCCCGAATCGGCAATCAACCAAGCGCGCAAGGTGTTCGGTCCCGATAACGTCCACACTTTCAACATGCCTAAGGGGTGAAAAGTGGGAGACGGATTCATTCGATGGTACCGCGAGACGGGTGCGGAGTCAGTTTTTTTTTGCGACCAGGTTGCCGTGTTTGAGCAACACGGCTTCACTCTCGCCCACCCCAGGACCGGTGTCGCGACCGTGGTCAACGTCGATGGCGACGATGTTCCCGTCGGGTTCGAGGTACTCAACCTGCTCATCGGGCTCAGGGCTGCATCCATCAGTATCAATTGGTGGAAGTCGGCAGATATCAATGTCGTAGGCTCGTATACACACGAGCCGCTCGGCTGTGAAATCCAGACGTTCTGGGTGGATGGCTTGACGACCGAAGAGGCGCGAGCATTCAATTCCGCTGTCGTGTCGACCATGTCTCGAGTCGCGACGCCGACGCGCGCTCTCGTGTCCGATTACCGGGGAATCACTGACGCTGGCGACTGGGATTCGGCAATCTTGTACGGTGGCGTAGAAATTCCAGGGGTCGTTGACTCCCTACTCCTGGGCCCAGAGCCTTCGAGGCGGATCCTCTCGAATTCGACACAACTCCGCGGCGCAGCGGTAGGAGACTCTCTGACGAGAGTGACCGCGACCTGACGGCTTAGCCTCGATCTTGCGTGAGGGTCCGTCAGCTTGCTGACGGACCCTCTTTCGCATGTGGCGGCTGGTGTTTTCGGCGTCCGGGCAGGTTGAGCGCCCGGCTGTTGAAGTCAACACCGTGACTCTGTTGGTGATCTTCAGCGGGTGCTGACAGCTGTTCCGGTCGGTGCTTCAGTGGAGGCAGCGGGGCGGTGCCGAGGTCGGGGCGGGCCTGATGTCGTTGCAGCCAGGGGATTACCAGCGGATTCCGGCGCGGACGGTGCGCACGGTGTGGGCGGCGTGCCCGAAGGGAACCCCCGCGATGCTGGTGCGGGATCGCCTCGATGTGCTGTTCGGGGATGAGGAGTTCGCGGATCTCTATCCCGCTGATGGGCGGCCGGGTTTCTCGCCGGGGCAGCTCGCGCTGGTGTCGGTGCTGCAGTTCGCCGAGGATCTGTCGGACCGGGCGGCTGCTCAGGCGGTTCGCACTCGGATCGACTGGAAGTACGCTCTGGGGCTGGAGTTGGAGGACACCGGGTTCGGCTACTCGCTGCTGAGCGATTTCCGCGCCCGCCTGGTGCAAGGCGACGCGGTGGACCGGATGTTGCGTGTGATGCTCACGCGGCTGACCGAGGCGGGATTGCTGAAGGCCGGCGGGCGGCGGCGTACCGACGCGACGTATGTCCTGGCCGCGGTGCGACGGCTCAGCCGTCTGGAGCTGGCCGGGGAGAGCTTGCGGGCCGCCCTTGAGGAACTGGCCGAGATCGCGCCGGAGTGGCTGCAGCCGCTGATCGAACCCGAGTGGGACAAGCGGTACGGGCGGAAGATCGAGATCCGGAAGGTGCCCGGTGGACCGGAGGCCGTGATCGCGCGGGCGGAGACTTTCGGACGGGACGGGCAGAAGGTGCTGGCCGCCCTGTGGTCCCCCGACGCACCGGGCCGGCTGCGGACTCTGCCCCAGGTGGAGGTTCTGCGACAGGTGTGGGTTCACCACTACTACTGGGACGAGGAAGGACAGCTCCGCTGGCGTGACGGGCACGCGCTGCCACCGGCGAGCCTGCGCTTCGATTCCCCCTACGACACCGACGCGCACTACTGCACCAAGAACGGCACCGAGTGGAGCGGCTATCGCGTGCACTACACCGAGACCTGCGAGGAACAGCGGCCCGAGATCGTGGTGCACGTGGCCACCACGATCGCCCCGGTCCAGGACGGTCAGCTCACCGAGCAGATCCACGACGACCTGGCCCAGGCCGCCCTGGTCCCGGCCGAGCACGTGGTCGATGCCGCCTACATCACCCCGGCCCGCGTCCAACGCGCCCAGCAGGTCCACGGTATTACGCTGCTCGGCCCGATCGTCGCCGACCACAGCCGCCAGGCCAAGAGCGGCGAGGGCTTCGGGAAGTCCGCCTTCACCATCGACTGGGACTTACAGCAGGCGACGTGCCCCCGCGGCAAGACCAGCTCCCAGCCGGGGACGCTCCGCATCCAGGGCCACCAATACCTTCAGTTTGAAGTTTCCCCGTGATCTTGGGCACGTTGTTGTTACGCCGCGAGGGCTTGGTCTTGCCGGTAGCGCAGGCGTGTTTCGTGGGGCGTGAGATAGCTGCGGCGGACCCGGCCACCGTGGCCGGGGTGATCAGCGACAACAGGACCGAGCACGACATCCCGCACACCGTCTCCTGCCGCGCCCTGGGCGTGAGCGAGTCGTGGTTCTACAAGTGGCGCGATCGCCCGCCCACCCGTCGTGAGCTGTCGTGCGGATGGTTGCGGCCACCATCTCCGCGGCGTCCTTGGGGATCACCGCAAAGACGATGCGCTGTCCGCAGCGGAAAAGTGGGTCGGACCTGGGTATACGGAGCCCGTTGCGGGGAGTGGCCGGTTTGTCTCCAAGGACGGAACACGTGTGGCCAGGATGGGTGAGTCGGACATCACGGGACAGCATGGCGGGGGCCCGCACATGAACTTCGAGCGACTGGCCCCGAACCCGAAGAAGCCCGGCAAGTCCATGGTCGTGGAAAACAGGCACATCTACCTCGGGTGAGCGTGTGACCGTTACCTGGGACGGGAGTCGCCTTGGTGCAGTACGCCCGAGGCGACTCCCGCGCCGGACATCACCACAAGATGCAAAGGAGCCCCAAGGTGGAGCACATTGTCCAGGTCCCCGATTATCGCCCTGGAGGCGGTCTACTGCTTTCCGGGGACGAGGATTTCGAAATCGCCGTCTCGGTCAGCGGGTCAGAGGTCTCTATCAAGGCCAACCGTGCGGGCCTGGTCTCGCTCGCTCGTCACCTCCTCACCCTGGCACAGGACCAGGTACACGAAGGAGCCCACGTTCACCTGACGGCAGACCAGGAGATCGAGTCCGACCACGACCTGATCCTCGAACGGGCGTGAGTCAGTCCGTTCGGCTGACCAGGAAAACAGCTCAAGGTGCCGAACGGGTGCCTGGGTCGAGTCCCATACGGCAATGACCTACCCCAGGGAGTCGCCTTGGTGCAGTACGACCGAGGCGACTCCTGGTAACTGTTCAGGACTTTCAGCTGGTTGTGGGCAGCGTCCATGGCCGTCCTGCGAAGAGGTCGCGTAGGGCGGTGAGGGGGTTGATGCCGTGTTTGCGTACAGTGGAGATGTAGGAGCGGATCCGGGCGAAGCGCTTCGCGCCGGTCAGGGTCCGCCAGGATCCGGAGATCTTCTGTTGCGCTTTGACCATTCTGAGGTCGCGCTCGGCCTGGTTGTTGTCGAAGGGGACCGCGAAGTCGGTCATGTACTGCTGGTAGTCACCGGTGCGGTCTCGTAGTCGTTCGGCCAGCGCTCTGACCTTGGACTTTGGTCCCTTGCCCGGGTTCGGGTTGGCGGCGATGCCGCACAAGGCGGCCTGCCGGTAGCGGTCCGGATCGTGCTGCTGACGGCTGCGGGCAGCACGGACAGCCTGGACGCGGGCCGACAGGCGTCTTCCGCCACGATCCTAAGCGGATCCGCGCGGTCCGCATGACCGCACGACTCGGCGAGGCGTCGTCCTTCGGCCGCCACGGCATGTCCGGCAGACGCTGGTTGGGATGACCTCGATGGCTCGCGCGGCGAGTTGCTGTACAGCCGCGGTCCAAAGGAGGCAGTCAGTTAGCCCACCTGGCGGGATGTAAGTGTGCCGATCAGCGGTCCACGCGGTCTCCCGTGCTTGCATCACGGCAGGAGGCATATGACATGGATGACGAGCGACAGCAGGGCACCCGCTCCCGGCTCACCGCGTCCCGGCGCCGTGTGCTGGCCGCGGCCGCCCTTGCGCCCCTACTCACCGGTGTGCCTGCCGGGGCCCGCGCCCTGTCCGCCGGACCGCAGGACCGCGCCCTGGTCGAACCGGTGATGACCAAGCTGGCGGACTGGGCGGACGTGGGCGAGGCTCTCGGCCGACCCGGTGACATAAGGCGGTTCATGTACCACACGGGCTTGCCGCGCTGGGACCTCACGGTCTTCTCCCGCGGCATCCGGATCAACCCCGCGCTCGCCCTGGGCACACACGTGTCCTTCGTCCGGTACGCAGACCACAGCACGCTTTTGATGGGCGACGCCGTGGTCACCGAGCGCGAACTGCAGCACTTCAGTGACGTCCTGCAGGAGCACGGGATCATGCAGACCGCCATCCACAAGCACCTGCTCGCCCACGAGCCGGATGTCTGGTGGGTTCACCTGCATGCCCACGGCCACGATCCGGTCACCGTCGCCCGCGGTCTGCGCGCCGCATTCGACTGCACCGGCACCCCGCCCGCCGAACCCACCACCACCTCGCCGCCCGTCGACCTGGACACCGCCGCGATCGACGCCGTCATGGGCGTCAAGGGCGCCACCGACGGCGAGATCTACAAGTGCACCTATGTCCGCCGCGAGACCGTCGCCGACGGCCCTGTGATCCTGCCTCCGGGACTGGGCACCACCACCTCCGTCAACTTCCAGCCGCTCGGCGGCGGAAGGGCCGCCCTCAGCGGTGACCTGGTCATGATCGCCGAGGAGGTCCAACCCGTCCTCGTGGCCCTGCGGCACGGTGGCGTCGAACTCGTCGAGGTGCACCACCACAACCTCACCGACGAACCACGCCTGTTCTTCGTCCACTACTGGGCCGTCGGCGATGCCGTCTGCCTCGCCAAGGCCATTCGCCGGGCTGTGGACACCACCAATGTCGTACCCATGCCCGGAGGAACCGCCTGATGACCGCGGACGACGAGACAACCATCTGCCCGTTCGACTTCAGCGAAGCCCTGGAGTTCGACCCTGCGCTCGCGGACCTGATGCAGCGCGATTCCCCCGCACGCATCCGGCTTCCCTACGGCGATGCGGACGTCTGGCTGGTCACCGGCTTCGACTCCGTCAAGCAGGTGACCACCGACCACCGGCTCAGCCGGGCCGCCATCATCGGCCACGACTACCCCCGGCTGACGCCGGAGCCCATCGTCTCGCCCGAATCGATCAACGTGATGGACCCGCCGCACAGCAGCCGCGTCCGCCGGCTGGCCTCGCAGGCCTTTACCCAGCAGCAGGTCGACGGGATGCGGAGCCGGATCACCTGGCTCGCGGACGTCCTGCTGGACAAGATGGAGGAGGACGGCCCGCCGGCGGACCTGGTTCAGCACCTCTCCGACCCGCTTCCCCAGCACACCATCCTGGACCTCCTCGGCGTCGAACGGGAGGAATGGCCCCGAATGCAGGAGTCCGTGCGCCAGCTGCTCGTCGTCGGCGCGGACAACAAGGAGGCCGCGGCGAGCGCCAAGTCCGATCTGACGGCCTACTTCGCCAAACTCATCGAGCAGCGCCGCAACTCACCCGGCAAGGACCTCATCAGCGCGATGGCCGCAGCGCGGGACGGCGAGGACCAGCTTGACGACAGGGAACTGGCGGTCATGGCACTGACGCTGACACTCAGCGGCCAGGACACGGCGACATGCCAGATCAGCGACATCGCGTACCTGCTCCTGACTCGTCCCGAGCTGATGGAACACCTCAGGCGCCGGCCGGAGACCCTGACTGACGTCCTGCAGGAGATGCTCCGCCACATCCCGTTCCGCAAGGGGGTCGGTATCCCCCGGGTGGCCCTTGAGGACGTGGAGCTGGACGGCGTACGGATCCGGGCGGGCGACTTCGTCCACGTGTCGTACCTGACGGCCAACCGTGACCCGGAGCGCTTCCCAGCCTCCCACGTCCTCGACCCCGACCGGCCGTACCAGCCGCACATGACGTTCGGCTGGGGCGGACACCGGTGCATCGCGGTGCCCTTGGCCATGGCGGAGCTGGAAGTGGCGATCGGGCGCCTCTTGGAGCGCTTCCCCGGGCTGCGGCTTGCGGTGTCGCCGGAGGAAGTGCGGTGGGACACGGAGACGATCCGGCGGTTCCCGCTGGAGCTGCCGGTGGCTTGGTAGGAACGCCTGAATCGCGCCGGCCGCACACCCTGAGCTGTTCCAACCTCGCAGCCTCACGATGAGGTTGGAACAGCCTCAGTGAAGTCACGGCGCCAAGGCAGGGCGACCAAGCGGTTGGCCTGCCTTGCCGAGTCCGTGCAGAACCTGGGGGATTGGTCAGACCATAAAGATCAAGCTCAGCTCAGAGTTGGACGGGCAGGTGGCGCGGCCCGCGGAGCATGGCGTTCTGCCGGTAGGGCGGCGGGTCCTGGACCAGGCGTGCCGTGCCGAGTTGGGGGAGCAGCGCGCCCAGTGCGGCCTGGGCCTCGATGCGGGCGAGGGGTGCCCCGTAGCACAGGTGGATGCCGCTGCCGAAGCCGAGGTGCTGGTTGTCCGGGCGGGTGGGGTCGAACCGGTCGGGCTCGTGGAACCGCTTGGGGTCGCGGTTGCCCGAGGCCAGCGCCAGTACGACGGAGGTGCCTTCGGGGATCGTGGTGCCGGCGACGTCGATGTCGGCGAGCGGGATGCGCCCGCGGATGTGGACCGGGGGTTCGTAGCGCAGCAGTTCCTCCACCGTTCGCGGCAGCAGGTCGGGTTCGCGACGCAGCTGGTCCAGGTGCTCGGGCTGGCGCAGCAGGGTGAGGACCCCGTTGGTGATCAGGTTGACCGTGGTCTCGTGTCCGGCGATGAGCAGCAGGATGGCGGTTTCCGCGAGTTCCTCCTCGGTGAGCCGCAGGGCCGGGTCCGGCTCGTTGACGAAGGCGGAGAGCATGTCGTCGGTCGGGTGGCCACGGCGCTGCTCGGCGAGGTTCACCAGGTACCCGCCCAGCTCGATCCGCGCCTGGTTGCCGGCCTTGTCCGTCTCGGTGGTGTCCTCTTCGGGCCTGACGTCGGCGGCTGCGACCAGAGCGTCGGACCAGGCCCGGAACAGCGGTTCGTCCTCGCGCGGTACGCCGAGCAAGCGGCAGATCACCGTGACGGGCAGCGGGTAGGCGAAGGCGTCGACGACGTCGATCTGCCGGCCCGCCTCGAAGGGCTCCAGCAGTTCCTTGGTGATCCGGTCGATCTCACCGCGCATGGCATCGACCCGGCCCGGGCTGTGCGGCGGGCCGAACGGCCGCATGGCCAGGGTGCGCAGCCTGTGGTGCTCGGGGTCGTCGAGCCGCAGGAACGGCGGCTTGTGGGTCGCCTCGCCACGGGTGTGGGGATCGACACTGATCCGTGGGTCGTGGAGCAGAGCGGCGATCTCGTGATAGGTGCCGATCAGGTAGCTGCCGTCTGCCTGCCGCACCACGGGACCGGCCTCGCGGAGTTCCTCGTACAGCGGGTAGGGGTTGGGGCGGTTGGCGTAGTCGGTGATCCGCGCCAGCAGGGTGTCGGAGTCCATGGTGGCTCCTCGTGGTTGGGCGGGACCTGGGTCAGCCCGTGGGCTGCACCACGGTCAGCCGGCGGTCGGGGAGGTATCCGGTGAGCGCCACGGTGGGGCCGTGGGACAGCCCACTCGGGTCCGGCACGTCGGATGGAATCGGGATGTCGGCCGCGATCGCACGGTCCTGCGCGCCGGGTGGGGGCGGGAAGGGAGCGGCGGTCTCGATCAGGTGCCGGTAGTAGTCGAGCGACTTGGCCATGTCGACGGTGACCGCGGCGGTGACCCGTCCCCGGTAGCCGTAGACCATGGCCAGGCGGCGCGCCTCCAGGGAGCCCTGGGCGATGATCACGTGGTCGGAGTAGGTGGGCACGCCCACCGATTTGATGTTGAGCCCGAACTGGGTCGACCAGAACGTCGGGATGGCCAGGTGCGGGCGCCGCAGGGGCCCCGGACTGACCATGTTGTGGGCCGCCACCTCGGCCTGCTCGACCGCGTTGCCCCAGTGCTCCAGGGAGAGCATCTGGTAGCCGAACAGCGGGTGGGGGAAGCGGGAGACGTCACCGGCCACGAAGATGTCGTCGGTGACGATTCCGTACATGTTGAAGGCGCGGCATCCGGCGTCGCAGGCGATCCCGCGCGGGCCCGCCGCCAGTCCGGACTCCGCCAGCCACTCGACGTTGCGGACCGCACCCAGCGCCACGACGCAGACGTCGGCGTCGACGCGGCTGCCGTCGGACAGCTCCGCACGGGTGAAGCTGCCGTTCCCGCGCAGGGCGGTGACCGTCACCCCGGTGCGCAGGTCCACGCCGTGGTTGCGCTGCATGGCGGCCGCGAGCTTCGCCAGTGTGCCGCCGAGCGCGCCCACCAGGGGTGCGGGGCCGCGTTCGGCGACCGTGACCTCCAGCCCTCGTTCCCGGCAGGCCGAGGCGATCTCCGAGCCGGTGAAACCGCCGCCGATCACCAGCACCCGCTCGGGCCCGGCGGCCAGCCGCTCGGCCAGTCCCCCGGCGTCCTCGCGGGTGCGCAGAGTGAACACCCCGTCCAGGGCGCCCTCCTCCGGGTTGGGCCAGGGCCGCGCCCGGGTCCCGGTGGCGATCAGCAGCCGGTCGTACGGCAGCGACTCGCCGTCCTCCAGCAGCACCCGTTTTTCGAGAGGGTCCAGGCCGGTGGCGCGGACGCCCAGCCTCCACTCGGCATCCGGGTCCCGGCGCATCGGCAGCCCCGTGGTGTCCGCCGTCGCCTGGCCGAGCAGCACCTGCTTGGACAGCGGCGGCCGGTCGTAGGGCGGGTGGGGCTCGTCTCCGACCACGGTCAGTGAGCCGGTGAAGCCCTCCTCGCGCAGCGCCTCCGCGGCCCGTAGCCCGGCCAGCGACGCGCCGACGATGACGATACGGCCGTCCTTGAGGTCATCGGGCACCGCCGCTCACCTCTTCCCCGAGGAGGATGGCCTGGACCGGGCACGCCGCCGCGGCCTGGCGCACGCGCTCGACCTGGTCGTCGGAGACGGCGGTGGCGTATAGCAGCCCCTCCTCACCGTGCAGCTCGAACACCTCCGGCGCGAGGAACACGCACTGCGCGTAGCCCTGGCAGCGCGTGAGGTCGACAACGGTCCGCATCCTCACCACTTCCTCCGTGTCTCGCCCCCTCGTTTCCAGCATGGGGGCAGACCCGGACGCCCGCACGGCCGCAGCTGCGAGGACGGCGGTCGTGTGTGGCTCCCGCCGCGGGAGGGCGGCGGTCAGCCCAGGGCGGGGTCGAGGTCGAAGGCGGCGCTGATGAGGGCGAGGTGGGTGAAGGCCTGGGGAAAATTGCCCAGTTGCTCTCCGGTGTGGCTGATCTCCTCGGCGTACGGGCCGAGATGGTTGGCGTAGGTGAGCATGCGGATGGCGCGTTCGATGGAGACCCAGCACCGCAGATGCTGTGGCTGATCTCGGCGAGGACGTCCAGCTGTTCAGCGGGGACACGTCGACGAAGCAGTGGCGCGGACCTTCGGTCAGGGTCGTCCGGACAGTCCCGACCCGGTGTTCTCCCGGTCGCTGCCGGCCGTGCGGGCCACCTTCGCCGCCTCGACATTTCCATACGACGTATGGTAGCACTGGGGAGGGCCTTCCATACGTCGTATGGAAAGGATTGCTCGGACAACGCCAGGCGCCTCACATCGCCTGCACAAGCAACCGTCGGTGCAGATCGCACCAACCGGGAAGGAAAGACCATGAAGAAGCTCGCGAAGTGCATCGCTGTCGCTGCCTCCTCCGTGGCGGTCGCGGGTGCCGCCCTTCTCTGTGCCGGGGGCACCGCTTCGGCCGCGACTCCTGCCTCCGCGTACGTCCAGCGCCCGGCCGTCGACGTCAGTGCCGACGACTACCGCTGGGACCACGGTGTCGGCTACCTGCTCGAGCAGGGTTACTCCTGGGACGAAATCCGTGGCTGGCACCACGACGACCGCGTCACCGATTCGGCTCGGCATGGCCGCGATGGTCACTCCTGCCGCTGGGACGGCGAGGGACGTGGCTGAGAGTGCGACAGGTCGCACCGGCACGACTGGAACCGCTACGAGCACGACGGCCGGGACCGGCATCGCGACCGGAACCACGGTGGCCGGTGAGACAGATTCCGCTTGTGCCCGTGGGCCCAGCCTGTGCGCCTCGCCGTCATGCCTGTCGGCGGCAGGGACGCGACCGCTGGTCCGGGGGTCAGCGGTCCTGACCGCAGCCCAGGCGGTCGGCCGGGTGAGGCCCTGCCCCTCTCACACCTGCCTGCGCACGCCAACCATGTGTCGCAGGCTCGCTCGCCCGGCTGCCGCGACGTCACGAATCGTGGGGTCCGCTGATGCCGTCCGGCGCCCGGGCCCTGCTGTAACCCCTCTCCCTTCGTTGAAGACCGCCCAGCGGCGGGGCGCAGCCGAGGCAGAGGCGCCGTGGAGTGAACGATGGAGTCTTTGAGGACCGTGGTGCAGGGGGTGGCCGTGCAGCTTGTTGTCTCGCGCGACTACTCGCTGTCCATGTGTATGCGCCTGCGGTACGAGCCCAGTGATCCCTACGTCGTCCGTGCCACCTTTTTCGCCCACAGCGACGATCCGGTTGATTGGGTCCTGGGGCGTGATCTTCTGGCTGACGGCCTGAGCGGTTCCGCAGGCGATGGGGACATCCGGATCTGGTCGGCCGTTGCCCGCGGTGACCAAGCGATGTACATCGCCCTCGGGTCTTCTGCGGGCACCGCCTTGCTCGAGGTTCCCGTGCAGGACGTCAGGACCTTCCTGGAGAACACGGAGGCTCTGGTGCCACAGGGCACCGAGTCCGGACACATCGACTGGGATGTCGAACTGGCGAACCTGCTCGCGGAAAGCTGAGAGAAGCCTGCCAACTGGCTTGCGGAATAAATCCGTTGCACGCCCCTTCGTCCGCTGTCGCCGGACGAAGGATCCGGACACGGCCTCCACTGCGTCACGCCCGACCACTGACAACCATGCCCAGAAGAAAAGGAACGAGTGTTCATGTCCCAGTACCAGCTTCGTGTCTACACACTGTGCAGCCCTAAGGCGCTCGTCGCCTACGAGAACATCTGGTCCAAGCACATTCCCGGTCTGGCCAAGCACCGGATCACCACACACGGCGTCTGGACGGTGCCCGCGGCTCCCGGGAGCGAGGCGCCCCATCTGTACGCCCTCGTTTCCTACAGGGACGCCGACGACGTGCAGGAGCGGCTGCAGGCGTACCTGTCCAGCCCTGAGTTCCGCGCCGACATGGAAGGCTTCGACATCAGCCAGATCGTCGACGTCGCCGAGTCCGTGCTGACGCCCACCGCCGACTCACCCTTGCGGTGACAGGGACCGAGCCGATCGAAGTGACCCACACGGTCGAGGGTCGATCCGCATGCCGCGGTCAGTCGTGATCAAGTCGCCCGGCGTTGCATCACCTGGCGCACACGTTCCACCGGCGCGGACGGCGATGGGCTGACGGAGCCGGCCGACACCGGGCGGTCTCACCTGGTCTCGGGCGGCAGGATGACGACTGCGGCGACCTTCGCGTCCGTAGCGGCGCGGTTGTGCGCAGGAGTCTCGCCGAGCAGGCGAGCTCCCGGTGGTCGGCCATGCCGGATTCGGCATGGCCGGCAGCGGTGCCAGGACCTGGTGCTCCGGGGAGTGGACGCGTACCAGCGACACCGTGCGCCAGGCTTCGGCTGCTGCCGCGTCCGAAGCTCGGCAGGCCGGGGCATGGGCAGGGTCGTCGTCCGGAGTGCGAGCGAGCCGTACGGCAGCGTCCAGGGCCCTGGCCACCACCAGAGGGCTGCGGTTCTTGGGACCTTACGGGACCGGGGGCCATGCAGGCCATCCAGGCGAGCGAAGCAGCGGCAAGGGTGAGCGCGAGGTGGCCTGGGATGTCGGCGAGGCGCTGCGGAAAGCAGGCGCAGCCGGCGGCGACGAACATGACGACGACGTTGCCCGGAACGCCGATCCGGGTGGCCTCGCACACGAGCTTGTGAGCAGCGGCAAAGAGGGCTGTCACAGCACCCCGGACCGCGGTGCTGCGGGTGGTGGCCGCGGTCGCCAGACCCACCCGCTCACGACCATGCCGAGCACCACACAGGCCAGGGCGCGGGCAGAGTAGGGCAGGTAGTGCCCGTAGAGCGCGCACGTGGATCCGCCGACGTGTACACCATCAGATCGACTCGGCCCACGGCCGGCAGGATCAGACTGGGCCCGGCCATCGCGAGCTGGACACTGTTTGCTGCCTTGGGACAAAGCTCGGCTCGCTCGGCCAGGGGCCTGCCTCAGTCGCAATGCCTCGGCCGGCGCCCTGGCCGTCACCATCGGTGATGAGTCGGCTTTCCAGGCCCGTGATGATCGTGTCCAGCACCAGGCGGAACATGCGGTCCTCCTCAGGGCCTGCGTCCGCGGCCCCGTCTTCGCCGGCAGCGGGGGCGGTGGGCTCGAGGTTCGACCACTGGTGAAGCGCGCCGTTGAGTTCGGCGGTGAGGACACCGATGACGACCGCGCACATGAGAGCTGCGGTCGGCCGGATCTCTGAGTGCGGTACCCCTGCGGCGTCCAGTGTCGCGGTGAGCGCAGTCCAGAACGGGTCTTCGGGCTGGATGAAGTCCGGCTGGCTGAACGAGTAGGCCATGAGGTTGGGGTGGCGGTGCGCCAGCGTCCGGAAATCTGTGGCGAGCAGGCGGGTGCGCTCCTGCCAGGGAGCGTCCTCCAGCGTCACGGTGCGGAACTGGGCGCCGACCGTCCTCGCCACGCCGCGCAGCAGGGCGCCCTTGTTCGGTACGTGGTGGTACAGCGACATCGGGTTCGCGTCCAGCGCGGTCGCGAGTTTGCGCATGGTGAGCGCGTCGACCCCGTCCGCGTCGATGAGCCGCAGGGCGGCTGCATAGATCCCGGTCTCGGTCAGAGGCACGTCTCTCTTCCTTGTTCCCCGCGGGGGAAGCTTCGCCTTTGTCATACGCCGTACGGTAGCGGTTTCGTACGGCGTACGGAAATGAGCTGGGCCACACAGTGACCGAGCAGACACTTCCGTGACCCGGATTGCGCTCGACGTTCCATACGGCGTATGTTTCTCTTCCATACGGCGTATGTTTCTGTGGTGCACCGCGGCATCGACCGGCACCCTTGCCCATCCCTCTCCACACAAAGGAGCAAGCCATGACCACGTCGAACGACCTTCGCCCCATTCGGTCCCCGCGCGGGATACCCCTGCTCGGCCACACGCCGCAGATCCCCGACACCAACCCGGTGGAGTACTTCAACGAGCTGTCCAAGCAGTTCCCCGAGGGCATCTACGGCATGGACATCGCCGGCATCGAGCAGGTCTTCGTCTACGACCCGGACCTGGTGGCCGAGGTCTGCGACGAGACCCGGTTCTTCAAGCAGATCGAGAAGACGCCGCTGAGCCATGTGCGGGACTACACGGGGGCGGGCCTGTTCACGGCCCACCAGCACGAAGAGGAATGGGCCATGGCCCACCGGATCCTCCTGCCGGCCTTCAGCCAGCGGGCGATGAAGACCTACTTCGGTCAGATGCTGGAGATCGCCCAGAACCTGGTCGGCAAGTGGGAGAGCCGGGAGGGGCAGCCGGTCGCCATCACCGACGACTACACCCGGCTCACTCTGGACACCATCGCTCTGTCGGGTTTCGGCTACCGGTTCGACTCCTTCGCCGAGGAGGAACTGCACCCCTTCCTCAACGCGCTGCTGGAGGCGCTGATCGAGTCGCTGCGGCGCTCCCAGGAGCTGCCGATGATGACCAGGCTCCGGAAGGCGGACGACAGGAAGTACCGCGAGAACATCCAGCTGATGCGCGACCTGGTCGAGAACGTGATCAAGGAGCGCCGTGAGGGGAAGGGCACCGGCGAGGAGGACCTGCTCGGCCTGATGCTGGAGGCCACCGACCCGGAGACCGGCAAGCTGCTGGCGGACGACAACGTCCGCGACCAGGTGGTGACCTTCCTGATCGCCGGTCACGAGACCACCAGTGGCCTGCTGTCGTTCGCCACGTACTCGCTGATGCGCAACCCGCACGTCCTGGCGCAGGCGTACGCCGAGGTCGACCGCCTGCTGCCCGGTGACACGGTCCCGGACTACGACACGATCATGCAGCTCGACGTGATCCCGCGGATCCTGGAGGAGACCCTGCGCCTGTGGGCTCCCATCCCGCTGATCGCCAAGGCGCCCATCGACGGCACCGTCATCGGTGACGGGTACGAGCTGAAGAAGGGGACCAGGGCCAACATCCTCATGGGCGCGCTGCACTCCCACCCCAAGGCCTGGGACCGGCCGGAGGAGTTCGACATCGACCGGTGGCTGCCGGAGAACCGTGTGGAACAGCACCCGCACGCCTACAAGCCGTTCGGCAACGGTGTGCGTGCCTGCATCGGCCGCCAGTTCGCGCTCACCGAGGCCCGCCTGGCGCTGGCGCTGGTACTGCAGAAGTTCAGGTTCTCCGACACCACCGACTACAAGATGGACGTCCGCGAGGCGCTGACGCGCAAGCCCGGCGACTTCCAACTGGTCGTCCGCAGGCGTCAGGAGCACCAGCGGACCGTCTTCGGCGCCGCCGACCCGCAGGCCGGCGACACGCAGGCGCAGACAGCGGTCAGCGGCGTCGGCGTGAACCTGACCGTCGCCTACGCCTCCAGCCTCGGCTCCTGCGAGGACCTGGCGCGCACCATCGCCGACCGCGGTGAGCGCTCCGGCTTCGGCACCACGCTGACGAGCCTGGACGAGCTGGGCGACAACCTGCCCACCGAGGGCCTGCTCGTGGTCGTCGCCGCCAGCTACAACGGCAAGGCCCCCGACAACGCCCAGCGTTTCGACGACCTGCTCGCCGCAGGACTGCCCGAGGGCTCGCTGTCGAACGTGCGGTACGCGCTGCTGGGCGCCGGTAACACCCAGTGGGTGGCCACCTACCAGGCCTTCCCCAAGCGGATCGAGGAAGGCCTGCTGGCCGCCGGCGCCACCCCCGTCATCGAGCGCGGCATCGCCGACGCCGCCGGTGACTTCGACGGCATGGCCACTCGCTGGATGGACACCCTGTGGACCACCCTGGCCGAGGAGTACGCCGCCGACACCTCCGACGCGAGCGGCCCGCGCTACCAGGTCCAGCTGCTCACCGAGGCGGACGTGCGCCCCGCGATCGTCTCCGAGCAGGCCTACCCCCTCACGGTCGTGGCCAACGACGAACTCGTGGCCGACGCGACCGGCCTGTGGGACTTCAGCCTCGAGCCGCCGCGCCCGTCGGCGAAGTCCATCACCATCGAGCTCCCCGAGGGTGTCACCTACCACACCGGCAACCACCTGGCCGTCTTCGCCAAGAACGAGCCGGCACTGGTGGGCCGCGCTCTCGCCCGCCTCGGCGTCGACCGCGACCAGGTCCTGCGGCTGGACCAGCCGGCCGGCGGCCGCACCCACCTGCCGGTGGGCACCCCCGTCCCCGCAGGCCTGCTCCTCACCGAGTTCCTGGAGCTGCAGGACGTGGCGACCCGCACCCAGGTGCGCATCCTGGCCGAGCACACCGAGTGCCCGTGGACCCGGCCGCAGCTGCAGGCCTACACCGCCGACACCGAGGAAGCCGAGGAGCGCTACCAGAACGAGATCCTCGGCAAGCGCGTCTCCGTGCTGGGCCTGCTGGAGCGCTTCCCCGCGGTCGAACTGCCGCTGGCCGTTTTCCTGGAGATGACGGGGCCGATCCGTCCCCGCTTCTACTCCATCTCCTCCGCCCCGCTGGCCAACCCGCGCCACGTGCGCCTGACTGTGGGCCTGCTGGAAGGCCCGGCCCTGTCCGGTGACGGCCAGTACCGCGGCACCTGCTCCTCCTACATCGCCGGACTCGAGCCCGGAGACGTCTTCTACGGCTACGTGCGCGTGCCCTCCCCGACCTTCGCCCCGCCGGCCGACCCCGCCACGCCGCTGATCCTCATCGGCCCCGGCACCGGCATCGCGCCGCTGCGCGGATTCCTGGAGGAGCGCGCCTCGCAGCACGCGAACGGCACCCAGGTCGGCCTGTCGCAGGTCTTCGTGGGCTGCCGCCACCCGGAGCACGACTACTTCTACCGGGACGAGATGGAGATGTGGGCGCTGTCCGGCATCGCCCAGGTCCACACCGCCTTCTCCGCGGTGAGCGGCCACCCGGCCCGGTTCGTGCAGAACGCCATCGCCAACGCCGCCGACACGGTGTGGCAGGCCATCGAAGACGGCGCGTACATCTACGTCTGCGGTGACGGCCGCCGCATGGCACCCGCCGTCCGCGAGGCCCTCGCCGCGATTCACCGCCAGCGGACCGGCAGCGACGACGAAACCGCCCAGCAGTGGCTCGCCCAGCTCGAAGCCGACGAGCGCTACCAGCAGGACGTCTTCGCCTGACCCCCGGACGCCGGGAGGCGTGCGGCCGTCCAGCCACCCCGCACGCCTCCCGGCCACCACAAGCCCGCCCGACACCACACGGCACCGATCGGCCCGAATCGCCGGGAGTGCCGCTCACAGAAGGAAGATCACCATGGACACCATGCTCGCCGGACGCTTCCACCTGGACAGCAAGAAGTTCGTCGTGGAGGAGGTCCCCGTCCCCGTGCCGGGTCCGGGCGAGATCCTCATCGAGGTGAAGGCCGCAGGCGTCTGCCTTTCGGACGTCCACCTGATCGACGGCTCCCTCGTCCCGCTGTTCGCCACCTCAGACGTGGTCACCGTCGGCCACGAGGTTTCGGGCGTGATCCACACCCTCGGCCCCGACCTCAAGCGCGGCCTGACCGTGGGCACCCGCGTCACCCTGGAGGCCGGCAAGACCTGCGGCCAGTGCGCCGGCTGCGTGCGCCGCCGCCCCTGCACCCAGATGCTCACCGCCGGCATCGACTACGACGGCGGCTGGGCCCAGTACACCCTCGCCCGCGAGGACACCCTCATCGCCATCCCCGACAGCCTCCCCTTCGACCAGGCCGCGATCATCCCCGACGCGGTCTCCACCCCCTACGCCGCCGTCGTCGCCACCGCCGGGGTACGCCCCGCACAGTCCGTCGGCGTGTGGGGTGTGGGCGGAGTCGGCGCACACAACGTACGCCTCGCCCGCCTGGTCGGCGCCGCACCGATCATCGCCGTCGACCCGCTGCCCAGCGCCCGGGAACGCGCCCTGGCCTTCGGCGCGGACATCGCACTCGACCCGGCCGCCGACGACTTCGCCGACCAGGTACGTGCCGCCACCGCCGGACGGGGCCTCGACTTCGCCTTCGACTGCGCCGGCGTGCCCGCCGTCCGCGAGCAGGCCGCCTCCGCACTCGGCCTGGGCGGCTCCCTCATCCTGGTCGGCATCACGCCCAGGCCCCTCACCATCACCGAGGGCCTGACCTTCAACTACATGCAGAAGCAGGTGCGTGGCCACTACGGCGGCTACCCCGAGTCCGTCACCGAGCTCGTGCAGCTGACCGCAGCCGGCCGCCTCGACCTCGCCCCCTCCATCACGGACCACATCCCGCTCGCCGACGCCGCCGACGCGATCCACCGACTGGAGAACAAGATCGGCGACCCGATCCGCCTCATCCTCGTCCCCTGACACGTCCAGCGGGACATCAAAGCCACCTCGGGCAGGGGTGAGTGGGCGCCGGTGCTTGAGGGAGCACCGGCGCCCACGGCTTTCCGGTATCTGCCGGCCTGGCACGCGCCGGCTGCGCTCCGCGTGCGGGACGTCCTGCATGAGTCGGAGGGGCATGAACGGCGTTCTGACGTTCGCCGCTTCGCCGCCTCAGCGCGCAGTCACCGAGGCAACGAAGAAGTGTGCGTCGAGCCCGCGGCAGCCGCTCCGCTCCGTCACGGCTCCTTGCGGGTTCGTGCGATGTGGCTCTCCAAGCCGGCGATCGTCGCGTCCAGCGCACAGTTGAACATCGCGTCGATCACATCCTTCGCGGGTGAGGGGACGTCTTCCCCGTCGGGGCCGGCTGGTGCCGGCGGCAGGGTGGTCCACCGCTGCAGCGCTCCGGTCAGTTCGCTGACCAGCAGCCCCGTGAAAACCGCGCACAGGGAGGCAGCGACGCGCGGGATCTCCGAGGCCGGCAGTTCCGCGGCAGACAGGATGTTGATGAGCCCCTGCCAAAAGGGGTCCTCCGGCTGGACGTAGTCGGCTCGCGCGAAGGAGTACGCCATCAGTTTCGGATGGCTGTGTGACAGTTTACGGAAGTCCAGAGCCAGTTGGCGCAGGCGGTCCTGCCAGGGGAGATCTTCCCGCGCCCCCGCGCGGAACTGCGAGCCGACGCGCTCGGCCAGACCACGCAGCACGGCGTCCTTGTTCGGCACGTGGTGGTACAGCGACATCGGGTTCGCATCCAGCGCGGTCGCGAGTTTGCGCATGCTGAGCGCCTCGACCCCGTCGGCGTCGATGAGCTGCAGCGCCATGGCGTAGATGCCGTCCTTGGTGAGCGGGACGTCCCTCTTCCTGGTTCCCCGGGGAGCCTTCTTTTCCATACGTTGTATGGTATCAGTGAAGCAGTTCCATACGTTGTATGGAAATCTGGGGCGCCGCTGCAACGGCGGCTTCCTCGCATCGAACGGCGTCGTTGCTCTCGCCCTCTCGCCGCACAAAGGGGCAAGTCAGAGGTCGCCTCGGGCGGGGGAATCAGGTGAGGCCGGGCAGGGTGCGCCGGGTGACCTCACGGGCGTCGTCGGCGGGGACACCCAGCATGCGCAGGACCATCTCAGCCAGGTCCGAGGCGGCCTCGTCGCCGTCGAGGTCGGGGCGGGCCAGCCTCAGCGCCACGAGGGACAGCAGGGTCCCGCCGAGGGCGGACAGGGCGGTGGTCGGGTTGGTGCAGGTGAAGCGGCCCGTGGCGATGCCGATCTCCAGGTCGCGGAGCGCTCGTGGGGACAGGCCGCTCTGGGCGTGAATGTGGGCCAGACCGCGATCACGCAGGATCCGCATGAGTTCCGGATGGGAGTCGGCCATCCGGGCGGTGAGCCGGAAGCCCGCCGCGACGAGTTCGGCCGGGTCCTCGATCCCTTCGACACGCTCGTCGATGGCCTGACCGAACTCCTCCAGGGCGTCCGTCACCGCGGCGTCGAAGAGCTCCGTCTTGGACTCGAAGTGGTTGTAGAAGGAGCCGAAGCCGACGTCGGCGCGCTCGGCGATGGCCTGGATGCTGGCGCTGGTGTCCCCGGTCTCCGCGAGGATCTGCCGGGCCGCGCGGACGAGCGCCTGACGGGTCTCGGCACGGCGCCGCTCGAAGCGGTTCTTGGGCGGGGCTGACGTCGGCATACGGCGAGTCTAACAACCGTCGCGATGAGTCTGCCATTAGTGATGAGATCATCAATTATTTGAGTCCACCCTATTGACGATGGGTAACGGCAAAGTTGATGATTTCCTCATTACAGCAGTGTTGCTTGGAGGACACCATGTCCCACACCCCCGTTAACAGGGCCGCTCCCCAGACGCCCCACCAAGACCTCCACAGTGAGCAGGGCGCCCTGCGCGGAGAGCACCCCGGACGTTCCCGGAATCCCGTGATCAAGGTGGCGGATCTGGCCTGGCTCGAGTTCGAGAAGCCGGACCTGGACCGGGCTGAGGTCTTCGCGCGTGACTTCGGGTTCGCGGTCGCCGCCCGCACCGAGGGGGAGTTGTGGCTGCGCGGCACCTTCGCGGGCTCACCCTGCATGGTCATCCGGCGGGGGCGTGCGTCCCGGTTCATCGGGCCGGCGTTCCGCGCGGCCGAGCGGGCCGACCTGGACCGGCTGGCCCGCGCCACCGGCAGTACCGTCCGGGCCATCGGCGTACCGGGCGGGCAGTCGGTCGCCCTGCTCGATCCCTCGGGCCTGCCGGTCCGGGTCGTGCACTGCGCCGAGCAGCTGCCCGCGCTGCCCGAGCAGGAGCCGCTGATCCTCAACTTCGGTACAGATCACCGTCGTACGAACGCCACTCAGCGCCCGCCCCGTGAGCCGTCCCGTATCCAGCGGCTGGGCCATGTGGTGCTGGAAACACGGGTGTTCGCCCGCACCTTGGACTGGTACCTGGACACCCTCGGGATGATCGTGTCCGACTTCCTGTTCCTGGACGGGCAGCGCGGGCGCGGGCCGACGATGACGTTCATCCGGTGCGACCGGGGGAGCGTGGCCGTCGATCACCACACGCTGGCCCTGCACCTGGGGCCCGGAACCGGCTACGTCCACTCGGCCTACCAGGTCACCGACCTCGATGCGATCGCCGTCGGTGGGGAGTACCTGGCCGAGCGCGGCTACCAGCGCAGCTGGGGCATCGGCCGGCACATCCAGGGCAGCCAGCTGTTCGACTACTGGCGCGACCCCGACCACTTCATGCTGGAGCACTTCGCCGACGGCGACCTCTTCTCCTGCGACCTGGAGCCCGGCTGGGCACCGATGTCGGCGAGCGGCCTGGCCCAGTGGGGCCCGCCGGTCACCCGCGACTTCCTGGGCACCAACCCTTCCCCGGCCAAGCTGCGCGAGGTCATGACGGCCCTGCGCGACGACAACGAACTCGACCCCGCACGCCTGCTGGGCCTGATGAAAGCGATGAGCTCATGAGTACCAACGTTCTGCGCACCACCGACAGTTGGTGGGTCGTCCGGGACGAACGCGCCGTCCGCATCGAGACCAAGGCCGTCACCACCGCCGAACTGCTCGCGGACCGCGACGCGGTCCGCGAAGCTGCCGCCTCCGCCGAGAGCGGCACGCCCGTCGCCGACCTGGTGGCGCTGCCTCCGGTCACCACCCCGTGCCGGGTGGTCGCCCAGATGGTCAACTACCGCAGCCACGCCAAGGATTCGGGCTTCACCGGCGACATCCCGCCCACCTTCTTCCGTAAAGCGTCCGGCTCGGTCAGCGGCCCCCACGACACGATCATCCGCCCCGCACACGTGAAGTTCCTCGACTACGAGGTGGAACTCGGCCTCGTCATGGGCGCCACCCTGCCCGTGGGCACCGTCGTCGAGGAGCAGGACCTGCCGCGCTATGTCGCCGGCCTCGTCCTGACCAACGACGTCAGCGCCCGCGACGTCCAGCTGACCAAGACCCAGTTCTACGAGAGCAAGTCCTATCCGACCTTCACACCGACGGGTCCGTACCTGGCCCTGCTGGAGCCCGAGGACTTCACCCATCTGCTGAACCTGCGACTGCGGCTGTCGGTCAACGGCGTGTCACGCCAGGACCGCACGCTGACCGACATGATCGTGCGGCCCGCACAGGCGCTCACCCTGCTCGCCCGCTTCCAGACCCTCGCCCCGGGCGACCTGCTGCTGACCGGCACACCCGGCGGCACGGCCCTGAAGGCCCCGCCCAAGCCGGCCGAGAAGATCGCTGCGCTGCTGCCGCCCGCACTGAAGTGGAAGGCGTTCTTCAAGGGCCAGGCCAAGAACCCCAAGTACCTGCGCAACGGTGACCTCATCACCGCCACGATCGCCACCCCGGACGGACGGATCGACCTCGGCGAGCAGCGGACCCCCATTACGGACGCACCATGAAGGCCACAGCCCGTAGACCGGTGGTGATCATCGGTGCCGGACCCGTCGGGGTCACGGCCGCCCTGCTGCTCGCCCGGCACGGAGTGCGCAGCTTGCTCCTCGAACGTCACCGGGACATCTACCCCCTGCCGCGCGCCGTCGTCGTGGACGACGAGATCCGCCGGATCCTGCAGAGCGCCGGTGTCCACGAGGAGTTCGCCTCCCTCGCCCGCCCGGCGCCCGGACTGCGGCTGCTGGACGCCGGGCGCCGCGTGATCGCCGAATTCCCGCGGTCCATGCACGGACACCACGGCTTCCCGCAGACCAGCATGTTCGACCAGCCCGATCTGGAACGCCTGCTGCGTGACGCCCTGGCGCGCCGCCCGGAGTGCGAGCTGTGGAGCGGAGTGGAGGTCGTGTCCGTCACCCAGTCCGTCGCACGGGACACCGACGGACCGAACGATCCGACGGGTCCGGTCCGGGTCACCCTTCGTCGCGACGGCAGCGACGAGGACGAGCACCTGTGGGCCGATGCCGTCCTCGGCTGCGACGGTGCGGGCAGTCTCACCCGTGACGCCATCGGCGCCGTGTGGGAGGACCTGCACTTCGAGGAGAGCTGGCGGGTCATCGACGTGCGCACCAGCCGCCCTGTGCGCACCTGGGAAGGCGCCGAGCAGATCTGCTCTCCCACCCAGCCGGCCACCTTCATGCGCGTCAGCGAGGACCGCTACCGCTGGGAGTTCCGGCTGGCCGACGACCAGAACCTGGACGGCCCGGACGGATGGGAGCGCCTGCGCGAGCTGGTCGCCCCCTGGGTGGACCTGCCGCCCGACGCCTCGCAGGGCGACGACTTCGAGGTGGTGCGGCAGGCGCAGTACACCTTCCGAGCCCGTCTCGCCGACCGGTGGCGCAGGGGGCGTGTCTTCCTGCTGGGCGACGCCGCCCATCTCACCCCGCCCTTCGTCGGGCAGGGTCTGTGCGCGGGCCTGCGCGACGCCCAAAACGTCACCTGGAAACTCGCCCGCGTCCTCCAACAGAGCGCACCCGAGGGGCTGCTGGACACCTACGAACGCGAGCGCAAGCCGCACGCCCGCCAGGTGATCCGGATCGCGGTCGCCGTCGGCTGGGCCATGACCGGCGGACAGGACCGCGGTGCGGCGTTCCGCCGGGCCGTCGTGGGCACCGCCTGTCGCATCCCCGGCGTGACCGCGGCGGTGAGCCGTGACCTCAGTCCCGCCCTGACCGCCGGTCCACTCGTACGGCGCCGCCCCAGACTGACCGGCCGCGTGCTGGCCGGCACCTTCTGCCCGCAGCCCTGGGTACGGCACGACGGCAGGCGAGTACGCCTCGATGACGTCCTCGGGGACTCCTTCGCCGTCCTGACCGCTGTGCCACCCACGGCGCAGATGACGGCCGTGGCCACGGCACTCGGCGCCCCGACGATCCGCGTCGACGACCTGGGCGACGACGGCACCCTGGCCGGCTGGCTGGCACGCGGCCGTGCCGACGCCGTCCTGCTGCGCCCCGACCGCGTCGTGATGGACACCGTCCCGGCCGGCACCGGCGACTTCACGGACACCGTCGCCTGGGCCCCCCTGCTGCACACGGCCCGCCGTACCGCCGACGCCCGGCCCGCCTGACGAGGAGCACCACACCATGACCACCCCGCGCCCTGAGCCGTATCCGGAACCCTTCTTCACTCCCGACCCGAAGTCGGCCGCCCACAGCCGCATCGCGGACTTCGCCCGATGGGCGGCCCGGCACCGGGGCGCCGAAGGGATCCAGGACCCCACGGACTACCCAGCCCTGTACCAGTGGTCCGTCACCGACCTCGAAGGATTCTGGGCCGCGATGTGGGAGTACTTCGACATCGACGCGACGACTGAGTACGAGCGGGTGCTGGCGGAGGAGACCATGCCCGGCGCCCGCTGGTTCCCCGGCGCCACCCTCAACTACGCCCATCACGCGCTGCGCAACCTGCAGCCGGACGCTCCCGCGATCACCGCCCTGGACGAGACCGGAGCCGGCTATGAGATCACCGGCCGGGAGCTGCGCGCCCGGGTCGCCTCCGTCGCTGCCGGCCTGCGCGACCTGGGCGTCGGACAGGGCGACCGGGTGGTGGGCTATCTGCCCAACACCCCCCACGCCGTCATCGCCTTCCTCGCCACCGCAAGCCTGGGCGCGGTGTGGTCGGTGTGCGGCCAGGACTACGCACCCAAGGCCGCCGCCGACCGCTTCGCGCAGCTCGAACCCACGGTGCTCATCACCGCTGACGGCTACCTCTTCAACGGCACCACCCACGACCGCCGCGCCGCCTCGCTCGAACTCGCCGCCGCCCTGCCGACGCTGAAGGCCACGGTGCTCGTGGACCACGTGGGCCTTGCGTGGCCCGAGGGCGGGGACTCGGTGCTGAGGGTTCCCTGGGAGGACGCGGCCACCCGCGTCGAGTACCTCACCATCGCCCCGGTGCCGTTCGACCACCCCCTGTGGGTCGTCTTCTCCTCCGGCACCACCGGACTGCCCAAGGGCATCGTCCACGGGCACGGCGGGGTCCTGCTCGAACACCTCAAGACTCTCGGCCTGCACACCGATCTGGGCACCGGGGACCGCCTGCTGTGGTATACCACCACCCACTGGATGATGTGGAACCTGGTCGTCTCCACCCTGCTGACCGGTGCCACCACCTGCACCTACGACGGCAGCCCGGCACCGCAGGCGCGTCCGGACGTCCTGTGGGAGCTGGCGGCCCGTCACAAAGTCACCGTCTTCGGCACCAGTCCTCAGTACCTGCTGACCATGGCCAAGCTGGGCATCGAACCCTCCGTGCACGACCTGTCGGCCATCCGCGTCGTCGGCTGCACCGGCTCCGCTCTGCCCGCCTCCGCCTACCCCTGGGTCCGCGACCACGTGGGCGCCGGCGTCCAGTTGGCCTCCACCAGCGGCGGTACGGACATCGTCTCCGGCTTCGCCGGCAGCGCCTCCACGACCCCCGTCTGGGCGGGGGAGCTGTCCGCCCCCAGCCTCGGCGTGGCCCTGGCCGCCTACGACGCGACGGGCACCCCTGTCCTCGACCAGGTCGGCGAACTGGTCGTCACCCGGCCCATGCCGTCCATGCCGCTGTACTTCTGGAACGACCCCGACGGCAGCCGCTACCGCGACGCCTACTTCGGCGCCTACCCCGGTGTGTGGCGGCACGGCGACTGGATCACACTCACCTCGCACGGCTCGGTGATCGTCCACGGCCGCTCCGACGCCACCCTCAACCGCAACGGCGTGCGCCTGGGCAGTGCCGACATCCATGACGTCGTCGAACGCCTCCCCGAGATCACCGAGGCTCTCGTCATCGGCGCGGAGGAACCCGACGGCCGCTACTGGATGCCGCTCTTCGTGGTCCTCGCCGACGGGGTCGGCCTGGACGACTCCCTGCGCGTCCGGATCCGCGACGCGATCCGCACCGGCGCCTCCCCCCGCCACGTCCCCGACGAGATCCTCGCCGTACGGGCCCTCCCGCACACGAAGACCGGCAAGAAGCTCGAGGTTCCCGTCAAGCGCCTGCTCCAGGGTGCCCCCGCCGAGGAAGTCCTGAACCCCGAGGCGGTCGACAATCCCGACCTGATCGCCTACTTCGCCCGCCTGGGCGCGGAGCGGAACAAGCGGTCAGCACACGACACATGACGTCGGCCAGGGGACCACAGGCGCACGTGACAGCACCGGGTCCTTGTGCCCCGCCCGGCTCCGCAAACCCGTCCCCACGGGGTGGTGCCGGGGCGGTCAACCCGCCCCGGCACCACACACAACCGAAGTAAGAGAGAAATCATGAGCATGACCGACCGCGAACCGCAGGCCCTCGATGTCCTCGACGACGCCGGACGAAAGGTGCTGTTCTCCGAGGCCCGCACCGCGAACACCTTCGCCGAGGTGGCCGTTGCCGACGACGAACTGGCCATGATCTGGGAACTCGCCCGCTGGTCGCCGAGCGCCGCCAACGGCCAGCCTCTGCGCGCGCTCTTCGTGCGCACCCGCGAGGGCAAGGAGCGACTCGTCCGGCATCTCGACGAGGGCAACAGGGCCAAGACGCTCAGTGCGCCGGCCGTGGCGGTCCTGGCGTACGACGTCGACTTCCACGAGCAGATGCCGACAGTCTTCCCGGCCCGCGGCGACATGCTGCGAGCGGCGTTCGCCGGTCAGATGGAGACGCGGGAGAGCATCGCGGCCTACAACTCGGCACTGCAGACCGGGGTCTTCCTGCTCGCGGTGCGCGCGGCGGGGTTCGCGGCCGGTCCCATGGCGGGCTTCGACAAGGCCGGCGTGGACGGAGAGTTCTTCGCCGGTACCAGCTGGCGCTCGCATCTGGTGGTCAACATCGGTCACCCCGGTGCCGACCCGTGGTTCCCGCGGCTGCCCCGCGTGCCCGTCGAGGACGCCGTCGCCTGGGCCTGACGGCACTGCCGCCACCTGGTTCTTCGCACTCACGTTTCCGTACATCGTATGGTTTACTCGAAGGATAGTTCCATACGGCGTATGGAATCTTGGGGCCTTGCTGCGAAAGCGACTTCTCTCGCGCTCGGTGACGCAGTGCAGAGCCGACCGGGCCCGCACAGAGCGGCCAACAGCGCCCGACCGCGTCGGCTGCGGCGTCCCAGCATGTCCAGCGCCCGGCTGTCGGTGTCGCGGCCGACAACCACCGCTCGGGCGGCGGCCATGAGCACAACTGGGACCGGAGCGACGACCGCCGGTCGGGCCGCGACCACGACTCTGGCTGTGATTGCAGCAAAACGTACCGTTGCAGGCCGAGACCGCCCTGACCAGCTGTCTGTGCTCGGTGGCGACGTTTAGCGTGGCCATCTTGATGCTGGCACACTGAATGTGTGTCCCCGTTGATGACCGTTGCTGATCAGAATGCGTCCTCATCGATGACCGGCGCCGCCGTCGTGTCGGTCTGCGCATTGGTCTTCACGGTCTCCTCATTCTGGTGGATCAATGCCAGACAAGGGCGCCTGAAGACATGGGAGCCTCACTCCTTTGCGGCGATTTTCAACTACTCTCTGGTTCGCCTGCGGCTTCCGCTCGTCCTTCACAACACCGGCGCCAAGCCGATAGTCGTGCAGGATCTCAGGCTCACCTTCCCTGATGAGCCCGCCTCTCATCTACCACTCTTGTGGATGTCTTCGCCGTCTCGTCTCCAACCCGGACCGGACGAGGAACTGAAGTTGCCGGCCGGATTCGTTGTGGCCGGCAGAGAAGCTCAACAACTTTTCATCGAGCTCGAGGCACCGTTTCCCGGGCTCCTTCCGGAGGCCCGTGACTACAAGGTCCAGATTCAAGTGAGGGTTGGCCACCGCAAGGGGTGGCGCCCGCTTCTGACGTTCACGTTGAGGACCACCAACATCATTGATCCCGACCGGTACGCCGTCTGCAACAACGCACCTCTTGAACTGACGAAGGAGGATCGGCAAAAGGCAGACGCTGCGCTCCTGGAGCTCTTGGACAAGCAGGAGAAGGACGCTTCCGCTCAGGGTGGGACCAAGCAGCGAGACTCTTCGAGCGACGATGGCAACGCCGGTACCGACCTGTAGGCCGGGAAGATGGTCATGAGATCGGCAAGGGCGGACGTGTTGGCGCACTGCACGTACGGCACGTCCTGACCGTTGCGCCCGTCCGGCGCCGCCGCCGGCAGCTTCTCGATGTCGTCAGCGGTCTGCTGAAGGAAGTAGGTGCGCTCGCGGTACTTGTCGTAGCCGGTGAACGCCGCGGCGATGGTGATGGCGAAGCTGACGCTGATGAGGGTAATGCTCGTGCCGCAGACGGCTGGTTATAGTACGCGAGCGAGCTGCGACGTCGTTTCGACGTGAGAATTGGGAGTCGCACTCGCACGCGATTACCGCAGGTACGCGACTTCGGGAGCCACGGCTTAGCCGAGGTGACCGGCCCAGCGTCCGGCGGGGCGGCAATCCCAGGGTGCGCCCGGCCCGGAGAGTTCCAGAGACGCTCTCCTCATTCTGGAAGGTGATCTGTCGATGCCGGTGCCGAGTCTGCTCGCGGTTTTCGCTCACCCGGACGACGAGTCCCTGTGGTCGGGCGGAGTGCTTGCCCGGCATGCGGCCGCAGGAGCTCGAACCGCGGTTGTCACGGCGACCTGGGCGGCGGACACTCAACGCGGCGCGGAACTGGCCGAAGCACTTCGGATCCTCGGCACGGACGAGCCGCGCATGCTCGGTTACGCCGATGCTTGGGCACCGCAGTCAGCTTCGGGCAGCGTGCGGTTTTGCGAAGCGCCGCTCGACGAGACGGTGGGACGACTGGTCGCGCAGCTGCGGGAGTTTCGCCCGGACGTCGTGGTCACCCACGACGCCTACGGTGGGCTGACCGGTCATCCAGACCATGTGCACACCCACCGGGTGACCACGCTCGCAGTCCAGGCAGCGGGGCTTGAACGGCTCTATCCGGGTGCAGGTGACCCCTGGCAGCCGAGCGCCCTCTACCTGGCCACGCACCCGCATTCGGCTGTACGGACGCTGAGCGACCTGGCCCGTGCCGGCAAGGCCATGAACAGTGTTCCGGACGAACGGATCACCGCGACGGTCGATGTCAGCCCCTGGCTGGAGCAGAAATGGGCTGCCGTGCAGGCCCATCGCACCGAGGTGGAGCGAGGGGCCGCACCGGGTCTGCTTGCCGGCCTCCCGGCAGCCGTCCGGGAGCGGATTCTCTCCACCGAGTGGTACATCCGCCAGGACACCGTCTCCCCAGTGGCAGCTCAAAGCGAACTGACACCCTGAGCATGACGGGCCGCAGTGACTCCCGAACTCATCGACATTCGAGCTCGGCAGCAGCGACGCTCCTTGCCTCACTTCCTTGACGCTTGAACAGTGTTCCGGCCCGGGACCAGGGCGAGCGCGCGGACGGTCCGCCGCCGTTCACATCTCCTGGGCGGGCCTGGGTCCGAGGCCGGTCGGGGCCGGGGACATGACCGAGAAGCGAGCCGCCACCGCCACGGGCAGCACCGTGGAGACGACGGCTCGGTTCGGCTGCACCGCGCCGATCGGCACGATCGCGCGACGAGGTCCGCGTCTGCCTCGCGCTGTGCGCCCGGAAGCTCGGCGATCTCGCCTACGACCTGATCCCGCTCGATCCCGCCGCCCCGGCGGGCGACCGGTTGCGCCGCGCGCCGGCCTTGCGGGAGCGCCTGGACGCGGTCATCAACCAGGCCGCCGTCGCGGAGCGGGAGGAGGGCGCCACCCGGGACCTCGTCCCGAAGCCGGTGGCTCGCCGACCGGGCGGGCCTCCTCGCGGTGGCCGTCCTCGACGCGGGCCACCCGTGTCCACTCCTCGGCGGACAGTGCGAGGAGCCGCCGTACGGCCCCGGCGTCGGGCAGTGGCCCGTGGTCCCCCGTCACCTTCAGGGCGGAGACGGCCGTGATGTGGCCGAGGCGCAGGGCGCGCGTCGTGGTCCCGCCGCGGAGCAGACCGGCCAGGAAGCCCGCGGCGAAGGCGTCGCCGGCGCCGACGGGTTCGACCACCAGCGTGCGCAGCGCCGGAACCGCGACGACGCCCCCGTCGCGTACGGCGGCCGTCGCGGAGTCGGCGCCGTCCTTGACGACGACGATCCGCGGATGCGGCAGCAACTCCCGCACACCGATGGCCGTGAGGCCGGCGCCCCACAGGTTCTGCGCCTCGTCCAGGCCGACGAAGACGACGTCCGCGCGGTCGGCGAGGTCGCGCAGGACGGTACCTGCCGTGCCGTCACGCCACAGGGCGGGGCGGTGGTTGACGTCGAAGCTGACGGCGTACGGCCGTTCGGCGGGCGGGGGGCCGAGCGCCCGGGTCACCAGGTCCCGGCAGGAGGGGGACAGGGCCGGGGTGATCCCGCTGATGTGCAGGACGGAGGCGGTGCGTACGGGTTCGGTGTCCAACAGGCCGGGGCCGAGGGCGGAGGCCGCGGACCCGGACCGGTAGTAGTGGACGCGGGTTCCGGTCCGGTGGGGGTCCTTGAGGAGCAGGCCGGTGGGGCGGTCCGGGTCGGTGCGGACGTGGGTGACGTCGACGCCGGCGGCCGCGACGGCGGCGCGGACGCGCCGGCCGGGCGCGTCGTCGCCGAGGGCGGAGAGCCAGGCCACCGGTATGCCGTGGTCGGCCAGGTACATCGCGACGTTCGACTCGGCCCCGGCCACCGTCAGGCGCAGGAGTTCGGCGTCCTCCAGCGGGCCGGACGGGCAGGGGGCCAGGGCCGCCATCGTCTCCCCGACGCACACGACGGGGCCGGGGGCGGGCCGCCATTCCACGCTCATGCGGGCTCCCCGGGCAAAAGCGGCGGCACGGGCGCCATGTCGTGGAGGCGGAACACCGGCGTCGGCGGGGCGGGTGGTGTGCGCGGGGTGCTCATCGTCCGGACTCCTCCGCGATGGCACGGTAGGCGCGGGCCCGGTCGCGGAGCGCGGCGAGGCTGCCTCCGTCGGCGGCGTCGCCGACCAGGGGCGAGCCGACACCGACCGCGATCGCGCCGGCCGTGAGGCAGGCGTGAGCGGCGAATGCGTCGATTCCGCCGACGGGAACGAAGGGCGCGTCCGGGAAGGGGCCGCGCAGCGCCTTCAGATAGTCCGCTCCCCCGAAGGGCGCGGCAGGGAAGAGTTTCAGGGCCTCGGCTCCGAGCGTGCGGGCGGCGATGACGTCGGTCGGGGTCAGGACTCCGGCGAGGACGGGCAGACCCAGGTCCCGGGCCGCGCGGACGCCGTCGCCGAGTCCGGGTGTCACCACGAAGGCGGCTCCCGCGCGGTGTGCGGCGCGGGCGTCGTCGGCGCTCAGTACGGTCCCGGCGCCCAGCAGTGCGTCCGGGCCGAGGGCGTGCCGGGCCCGCTCGATGACGGTGAGGGCGTCCGCTCCGCTCAGGGACACCTCGATGAGGTCGACGCCCTCCTCGGCGAGGGTCACCACAGTGCGCAGCGCGGCGTCCGCGTCGCCTCCGCGCACGATGGCCAGCAATCGGCGGGCGGCCAGGGCGGCTTGCAGATCCACGGAAGGCAACTCCTTGTCTCGGCAGGGGTGTTCAGTGGCCACGGCAGGCGGAGGTGAGGGTGAGGCGCCAGCGCACCTCGCCGGAGGCGGGGACGCGGGCGGCGTCGCCGGGGCCGGCCTCGGCCAGGTCGAAGACCCGGCCGAGCATCGGTTCGACGCCGGTGCTCCGATAGGGGCCGTGCTGGGGGAAGCCGCCGAGGTTGCGCCACAGGGCGACCGAGACCGGCTGCCCTTCGGCGTGCACGGCCAGGTTCAGGCGGTGGGGGCCGTCGTGGACGCAGGCCTGCCGGGCGTCGACGACGGCCCCCACCGCGGTGCCGTCGTCGGGACCGAGCCGGTCCAACGGCACTCCGCAGGGAGCGGGCCAGGCGCCGCTGATCCAGGGGGCGCCGTCCGGCCAGGGCCGGTCGACGAGTGCGGCGGCCTCCGGGAACAGACGGGTGGGCGCGCCGTCGGGCAGATGCAGGGTGGCGTCGGCCGACAGGTCGAGCAGGGCGTGTGCGGCCCAGACGAAGCGGAATCCCGGCTCGGCGGCAAGGACGTAGTCGGCCTCGGCTCCGCAGGCCGTGGCGCGGATCGTACGACGGAGGGTGAAGTCCGCGCAGCGCACGGACTCGGCGGCGCCGTCCCGGGTCCAGGGCCGGGACCAGACGTCCCCGTGGTCCGGGTCGCCGCGGACGGTGGGGACGCACTCCTCCAGCCCGCCCGCGTCCACGAACGCCGCACCGGGGGCGACCTGGTGGCGCTTGGGGTCGGGGCGGTGCCAGAGCCACTCGCGGCCGGGTGCCGCGAGGGAGGTCCAACGGCCGCCGTGGACTGGGTCGGTGACGATGTCCAGCGGCACGCTCACCACTCCGCGAACGTGCCGTCGGGGTGCCGCCACACGGGGTTGCGCCAGGCGTGCCCGACGCGGTCGGCGGCGCGGACGGCGGCCTCGTCGACGGTGACGCCGAGGCCGGGCGCGGTCCCGCGCGGTGCGTACCCGTCGACGAACCGGAAGGGTTCGGGGTCGACGACGTAGGAGAGCAGGTCGGCGTCCTTGTTGTAGTGGATGCCCCGGCTCTGCTCCTGGATGAGGAAGTTCGGTGTGGCGAAGGCGACTTGCAGGCTGGCCGCGAGGGCGATCGGCCCGAGCGGACAGTGCGGGGCGAGGTGGGCGCCGTAGGTCTCGGCGAGGGAGGCGATGCGGTGGACCTCGGAGATGCCTCCGGCGTGGGACAGGTCGGGCTGGGCGACGGCGATTCCGGCGGTCAGTGGGGCGAGGAACTCGGCGCGGGAGTAGAGGCGTTCGCCGGTGGCCAGCGGCACCGGGCTCGTGGCGACGAGGCCGGGCAGCAGGTGGTTCTGCTCGGGGACGACCGGCTCCTCGACGAACAGGGGGTGCAGGGGGGCGAGTTCGTTCAGGACGCGGCGGGCGTTGGCGGCGGTGAACCGGCCGTGGAAGTCGACGGCGACGTCGCGATCGGGCCCGAGGACGTCGCGGGCGGCCGCCACGCGGGCGACGACCCCCGCGGTCTCGGCCGCGGTCGCAGCCGGCGGGAGTGGGCCGGCGCCGTTCATCTTCACGGCGGTGAAGCCCGCCTCCACCTGCGCGGTGATCTGCTCGGTGAGTTCGGCGGGTTCGTCGCCGCCGACCCAGGCGTAGACGCGGACCCGGTCGCGCACGGGGCCGCCGAGCAGGGCGTGCACGGGGGCGCCGTAGGTCTTGCCCGCGATGTCCCACAGGGCCTGGTCGAGTCCGGCGACGGCGCTGGAGAGGACCGGGCCGCCGCGGTAGAAGCCGCCCTTGGTGAGGACCTGCCAGTGGTCCTGGATACGAAGCGGGTCCTGGCCGATCAGGTATTCGGCGAGGACGTCGACGGCGGCCCTGACCACCTCGGCGCGGCCCTCGACGACGGGTTCGCCCCAGCCGGCCACACCCTCGTCGGTCTCCACCCGGCAGAACAGCCAGCGCGGCGGTACGAGGAAGGTTTCGACGCGTGTGATCTTCACCGGCCACCGGTGCCTTTCGTGTCGTCGGGCCCGTCGATCCGGTCCAGGTCGCGTCCGGCCTGGTCGAGCAGGGCGCGCATGGCCGCCTCGGCGGCACGCGGGTCCCGGTCGCGTACGGCGTCCAGGACGGCGCGGTGGGCGGGTACGGGGTCCTCGCTGTGTGGGGAGCTGTGCACGATGCGGTCGCGGTGGGCGAGTCCCGACTCGATCACCACCTCCATGCGTTCCAGGAGTTCGTTGTGGGTGGCGGCGAGCAGGGCACGGTGGAAGGCGAGGTCGGACTCGACGGCGTGGGCGGCGCCGGTGCCGTGTTCCCCCATCGCCGTCAGGGCGTCCTCCAGGGCCGCGAGGTCGGCGTCGGTGCGGCGTTCGGCGGCCAGCCGGACCGCGGCCGGTTCGACGATGGCGCGCACCTCGGCGAGGTTGCGCAGCAGGCCGCGGTCGGCCTCGGCGGAGCCGGCGCCCTGGATCTGCCAGCGCAGCACGTCGGCGTCGAGCAGGTTCCAGTCGGAGCGGTCGCGGACGAACGTGCCGCGTTTCTGACGGGCGTCGACCATGCCCTTGGCGGCGAGGACCTTGAGGGACTCGCGCAGCGCGGTGAGGCTGACGTCCAGCTCCCGCTGCAGCGCCACGAGGTCGAGCGTGGCTCCCTCGGGGATCTCGCCGCCGAGGATGCGGCGGGCGAGGAACTCCACGGTCTGACCGTGCACGCCGCGGCGGGCGTAGGGCGTCATGTCGTACAGCCTTTCGGTGAACGGGGCGCGGTCATGCGGAGGCCTTCAGGACGCTCCAGCCGCCGTCGACGAGGAGGTGCGACCCGGTGATGTAGGAGGCATCGTCGGAGCCGAGGAACGCGATGGCCGCGGCCACTTCGGCGGGAGTGCCGAAGCGGCGGGCCGCCGTCTCGGCGACGCTGCGCGCGCGGTCCTCGGGCGGCACGCGGTCCCAGGCGGCCGTGAGGATCGGCCCCGGCAGGACGGCGTTGACGCGGACCTCGGGCCCGTACTCGACGGCGAGCTGGCCGCACAGGGACAGCAGGGCACCCTTGGACGCGGCGTAGGCGGGATGTCCGGGGATGCCCTTGTGGGCGTGGACGGACGAGGTGAGAACGATCGCGCCGCCCCGGTCGCGCAGGTCGGGCAGGACGGCGCGGACGCCGAGGAAGCCGGCGGTGAGGTTGACGTCGAGCTGGCGGCGCCAGGAGGCGAGGGAGAGTTCGTGGGCGGGGTGGACGTCGACGGTGTAGGCGTTGGAGACCAGGACGTCGACCGGTCCGAAGGAGTGGGCGGCGGCGACGATGCGGTGCCAGTCGTCCTCCGCGGCGACGTCGGCCGTGACGAAGCGGGCCCGGCCCCCGTCGCCGGTGATCCCTTCCGTCACGCCACGGCCCCTCTCCTCGTCGATGTCGGCGAGCACGACGGCGGCTCCCTCCTGGGCGAGGCGTGCGGCGGTGGCGGCTCCGATGCCGGAGGCGGCTCCGGTGACCACGGCCGTGCGGCCGGTGAAGCGGGCACCGCCGCGTCGTGCGGGCTGGTCCATCGTGGGGTACGGCTCCTTCGCGGGTCGGGCACGGAGTGCGGGTCCGTGGGGCTGGGTGGGTCGAATCTATGCCGGTCGCGGGCCCGGGTGACGGGTCAGCACGACCAGTTCGGCGTCGTGGTCTGCGGTCCACGCGAACGGCAGCCCGTAGTGCAGGAGGTGGGCGCCGCCGTAGGTGGTGCCGGAGGCCTCGTCGCGGTAGCGGGCGCCGGGGTCGAGGCCGCGCGGGCGCAGGCGGGCGGGACGTCCGGGTACGAGGGGCGCGCCGTCGAGGCGTCCGGTGTTCAGGGCGGCGACGACGGTCCGGCCGTCCGCGCCGTCGTACTGGACTCCGCAGGTGGCGTCGTCCGGGCTGCCGAGCAGGTGGGCCTCGCCATGGTGGATCACGTCCCGTACGTCCTTGTAGCGGGCGATCCACCCGCCGGCCTCGGCGCGGCGCTGCGGGGACCAGGCGCGCAGGTCGGCGCCGACGCCGAGGACTCCGCACATCGCGGTGACGAAGCGGAAGGCGAGGCTGCGCGGGCGGGGATCGAAGATTCCGGGGGCGTCGGTGACCCAGGAGCTCATCACGTGCGGGGCGTGGGCGTGCAGGAAGCCGTACTGGACGGCGAGCCGGTCCAGGGGCGCGGTGTTGTCGCTGGGCCAGACGACGTCGGTACGGGCGAGGGTCGTGTGGTCGATCCGGCCTCCGCCGCCGGCGCAGCCCTCGACACTCACGTGGGGGTGGGCGGTGCGCAGGTGGTCGAGGACGCGCAGGTATCCGTGGACGTGGGCGGCGTCCAGGTCGAGGCGTTCGGCGGGGGTGTCGCCGGGCCGGCCTCGTTCGGTGGGGGGCCGGTTCATGTCCCACTTGAGGTAGTCGACGCGGTGCTCGGTGAGCAGCCGGTCCAGGGTGGCGATGACGAAGTCCTGGACGTCCGCGCGGCCGAGGTCCAGGAGCAGCTGGTTGCGGACCAGGCGGGCGGGGCGGCCGTCGATCCGGTAGGCCCAGTCGGGGTGTTCGGCCAGCAGCCGGCTGCCGGGGCTGACGGCCTCGGGTTCGATCCACAGGCCGAAGTCCATGCCGAGGGCGCGGACGTCCTCGACGAACCGGCCGAAGCCCCCCGGGAAGGCGGCCGGATCGGGGTGCCAGTCGCCGAGGCCGGCGGTGTCGTCCGCGCGGCCCGTGAACCAGCCGTCGTCCACGACGAACAGCTCGATGCCGATGTCGGCCGCGGACTTGGCGAGTTCGAGCTGTCCGGCCGCGTCGACGTCGAAGCCGGTCGCCTCCCAGGAGTTGTAGAGGACCTTGCGGGGGCGGTGCAGGCGCGCTCCGGCGAGGTGGCGCTCGTAGCGGTGCCATACGCGGGACAGGCCGTCGAGTCCGTCCGCGCTGAACGCGCAGGCGAGGCGTGGTGTGGTGAGGGTCTCGCCGGGCGCGAGGAGGACGGCGCCCTCGTGGGGCACGCGCCCGGCGCGGACCCGGACGGCGCCGCCGGCTTCGGCCTGCGCGGTGATGTGCCAGTTGCCGGGCCACTCCAGGGCGATGCCGTAGGCGGGCGCGTCGTCCGAGGCGAGGTCCTGGACGGCGAGCCAGGGCGCGTAGGCGTGCCCGGGGGTGCCCTGGGTGCTGCCCATGGTGAAGGTGCCCCGGGTGAGGGCGAGTCGGGTGCGCTGGAACTCCTGGGACCACTGGCCGGTGAGGTAGGTCAGCCGGGCCCCCGCGGTGACCGGTACGTTGACGGCGCCGGAGTCGAACCGTTCCAGGCGCAGTTCCTGCCCGCCGGTGCAGGCCAGTTCGGTCCAGCGGTGCAGGACGTCGGTGCCGGGGACGACGGCGTAGCACAGGGTGGTGCGCAGGCCGAGGAGATCGTCGGTGAAGGTCAGCCGGAGACCGCCGGTGTCCTCCTTGGCCCCGGTGAACTCCCACCAGACGCCGCGTTCCTGTCCGGGACGGCCGGCGATCAGGTCGGCGCCGGTGAAGGGCCGCTGCCCCTGGGGCAGGTACTCGGCGGGGGCGGCGTCGGCGGGAGTGATGAAGTGGGTGCGGTGCGACCAGTCGAGGGCCGACGGTCCCTCCTCGACCCCGTGCGGGCCCCAGGCGTCCAGTTCGGCCCAGGGCCCGTCCGGGGACAGCCGCACGGTGTAGCTGGTGTTCTCGGTGCGCAGGGTCCAGCGCTCGTACGGCGTCACTTCACAGCTCCGAGGTTCAGTCCGGCCACGAAGTGACGCTGGAAGCGCAGGAAGACGGCGACGGTCGGGGCGGCGGCGATGACGGACCCGGCGGCGATCACGTTCCACATGGACACGTACTGTCCCTGGAGTCCGATGAGGGCGGCGGTGATGGGCATCCTGCTGTCGCTGCGCAGGACGGTGATCGCCCACAGCAGGTCGTTGAAGATCCAGGTGAAGGACAGGGCGCTGAGCGCGGCGAGGGCGGGACGGGTGAGGGGGAGGATGATCCGCCAGAAGATCTGCCAGGGGCCGGCTCCGTCGACCACCGCGGCCTGCTGGATCTCGGCGGGGATGGACCGCATGAAGCCGTGCAGGACGAAGACGTAGAAGCCGACGCCGAAGCCGACCTGCACACCGATCAGCGCGGGCAGTGTGTCGTACACACCCATGAGTTCGCTCAGCCTGGACACCGGGATGAGCAGGATCTGCGGCGGGAGCAGGTTGCCGCCGAGCATGAGCAGGAGCAGGGAGCGGCGCAAGGGCATCTCGTAGCGGCTGAGCGCGAACGCGGCCATCGCGGCCAGTGTGAGGGTCACCACGACGCACGGGATCGTCACGAGCAGGCTGTTGATGAGGGCGCGCTGCTGGCCGCCGTCGACCCAGGCCTGCTTGAAGTTGCCGAGGGTGAAGGACCGGGGCCAACTGCCCAGCCCGTGCGCGGCGATGTCGTCGAAGGACCGCAGGCTGGTGACCAGGACCAGGGCGATCGGCAGCAGCCACAGCAGGGACAGGGCCCCGGCGCCGGCGTGGAAGCCGGCGGTCGACAGGCGGCGCCGGCGCAGGGCGGCAGCGGAGGAGGAGCTGTGCGACGTCGTCATCAGTCCGCCTCCCGGAAGGCGCGCACGAGGTAGGAGGCGATCACTCCGAAGGCCAGCAGGAAGATGACGACGGCCAGGGCGGAGCCGTAACCGAGCCGCAGGGACTGGAACGCGGTGGAGTACATGTAGGTGCTCAGCAGTTCCGAGGAGTGGTAGGGACCGCCGCGGGTGAGGGACCACACCACGTCGAAGGAGCGCAGCGAGTCGATGACGATGACGGACAGGACGACCGCGTTGACGCCGCGCAGCTGGGGCAGCGTCACATGGCGGAAGCGCTGCCGGCGTCCGGCCCCGTCGACCTTGGCCGCTTCGTACAGGGCCGGGTCGATGCCCTTGAGGCCGGCCAGGTACAGCACCATGACGTAGCCGATCTGCCGCCACAGGGCGGGCACGATGACGGCGTACAGGGCGGTGTCCTGGTCGGCGAGCCAGGCGTGCTGCAGGCTGCCGAGGCCGACCGCCTGGAGGAGCTGGTTGAGGACGCCGTCGGGCTGGTAGATCGCCTGCCAGACGAGGGCGGTGGCGACCAGGGAGAACACCACCGGCAGGAACAGGGCGGCGCGGTAGAAGCCGACCCCGCGGCGTTCCTGCTGGAGCAGCAGGGCGGTGGCGAGGCCGAGCAGCGCGGACAGCCCGCCGAACAGCAGCAGCCACAGCACGGTGTCGACGGCCGCGGTGCGGAAGGTGTCGTCGTGGATCATCTCGCGGAAGTTGCCGAGGCCGACGAAGCGCGGTGCGGAGATCCCGTCCCAGCTGGTGAGGGCCAGGTAGAAGCCCTGCAGGGCCGGCCAGAACACCCAGAGTGCCTCGGCCAGCAGCGGGACGAGCACGAACGCCAGGACCAGGGGAGGGGTGCGGCGCGGGCCCCCGGCCCTTCGGCCGCGGGGCGGCGTCGGGGTCGGGGCCTTGCGTGCGACCGTGGTCAAGGCGGCCACGTCACGCTCCCCAGATCTTCTGGGCGTCGCGCTGCCAGTCCGTCAGGATGCTGTTGATCTCCTTGGGCTTGGCGATGAACTTGGTCAGGGCGGTGTCCGCGGTGGGCTGAAGGGCGTCGCTGGAGTCGCGGTTGAAGAACTGGGTGATCTCGACGGCCTCCTCGATGTGCTTGCGGCCCTTCTTCACCAACGGGGTCCCGGTGTCCTTGGCGTCGGGGTGGCACGGCAGCGCGGTGCCGGAGGAGCCCTTGAGGTAGATCTCCTGGGCCTCGGCGCCGGCCAGGTAGCGCAGCAGGTCGAAGACCTGCTCGCGGTGGCCGGTGCGGGCGCTGGCGAAGTACCCGTCGGTGGGGGCCTCTTCGGCGAGCGGGATCTTGGGGTCGATGACGGGGAAGCGGAAGAAGTCGATGTCGTCCAGGGCGTTCTTCGGTGCCGCGTCGGCGAAGAACGTGCCGATCAGCATCATTCCCGAACGGCCGTTGAGCAGGGCGGTGGTGGCGTCCTGGAAGGCGACGGCGGTGCCGTTGGGGTCGAAGTACGGGAGCACCTCCTTCCAGTGGTCGAAGACCTTGTGGACCTCCGGGTCGTCGAAGCGGTGCTTGCCGGCGAGGAGTTCACGGTGGTACTGGGCGCCGTTGATGCGGATGTCGAGGTAGTCGAACCAGGCGGAGGCGACCCAGGCGGTGTTGCCTCCCGCGCCGAGGCCGATCGGGGCGACGCCCTTGGACTTGAGCTTGTCGCACAGGTCGAGGAAGCCGTTCCAGTCGGTGGGCGGGCTCACGCCCCACTTCGCGAAGTTCGACTTGCGGTAGAACATGCCCCACCAGTAGTACGTGGTCGGCACGAAGACCTTCTTGCCGCTGCTGGAGGTGCACAGGGTGTGCAGGGCCTTGGAGTAGCGCTGCAGGTCGGGCGAGGTCCACACCTCGTCCAGTCCGAGCAGGAGGTTCTTGCGGGCGTACGCGTCCGCCACCGAGCCGGGGTACCAGGTGTAGACGTCCGGCGGGTTGGCAGAGGTGAGGTACGTCGGCAGCTGGGTGCGGAACGTCTCGGCGGCGACGGTGTTGAGGTCGACGCTCCCCTTCTTCTTGTACGCGGCGACCAGGTCCTGCATCGCGGCCTTGGCCTGCGGCGCGGAGAGGTTGGACTGCAGGGAGACCGCGCCCTTGGAGGAGGTCTTGGACGAGGACGAGGTGGAGGTCACGCAACCGCTGAGCAACGCCGCGGTTCCGGCGGCGCCGGCTCCCGCGAGCAAGCGCCGGCGGCTGGTCTGTGGAGAGGTCATGGAAGGCTCCTGCCAGGTCAGGACGATTGGATGAGCTACTTGAAGGTGATGCGGTGCACGGTGCCGTCGACTCCGCGGTAGACCGCGTCGACCGCCTCGTTCGCACCCGCGACGGCTCCGAGCGCTCCGTCGAACGCGGCGCTGGGGAACTCCTGCCGCTTCGACCAGCCCTGCCAGGCGCCCGCCTCGTACCGCTGCTGCCAGAGGGTGTAGTCGCCGGCCCGCGCGTACAGGAGCACCTGGTCGCCGACGGTGACGAGGGTGGGGCTGCCGCTGACCGTGCCGCCGAGCGCGCTCCACACCGACCACTGGCCCGAGGTGTCCCGGGAGAGGGTCCAGATGTCGTCCGACGCGGTCCGCACGGCGACGTGCACCCGGCCGGTGGAGTCGACCGCCGCGGACGGTCTGCCGTACGTCACACGGCCGTCGGGGGTGCCGAGCGAGGACCAGTCGGCGGACGGGCCGCGCTGTACGATCCGGCCTTCGCCGTCACGTGCGACGAGCGTCCAGTGGCCGGGGTCGGTGAACGCCACCGACGGCGCGTCGCTGAGCCGTCCGCCCAGGCTCTGCCAGTCGCCCCAGTGGCCATCGGTGTAGACCCGCCGGTAGGCACGGGAGTCGGCGCCGCGCACGAAGACGTCGATACGGCCGTCGGCGGAGGCGTGGGCGGCGGGCTGGCCGAGGATGCCGCCCTTCACCGGACCGCCGAGGTCCCGGGTGCGCGGTGCGCCGCGGCCGGTGTCCGTGTGCTGGACCAGCGTGCCGTGGGGCCCGCGCAGGAAGGTGTGCACGGTGTCGCCGGAGCGCGCGACCGCGGGGTCGGCGGTGGTCCGCGCTCCCAGGCCGGTACCGGGCAGGGCGTCCGCGCCGGTGAGCTTGAGGAACGCGGTGCCGTGGGCGGGCACTTCGACCGTGTAGGAGTCGGTGTGGACGCCGCGGTCGGCGCGGGCGCGCAGGTCGCGCACGGCGACGGGTCCGCCGAGGGCGGTGTCGGCGAAGCGTACGGTGCGCTGGGCCGGCTTGTCGGACCGGTTGAGCAGGACGACCGCCCGCTTGCCCCGGCCCGAGAGGACCTTGCTGTACACGTCGCCGGTGTCGTCGGCGGCGACCCGGACGCCCTGGATACCGAGGGGGTCCTGGTCGACGGCGATGATCTCCGGGTTGCGCAGGGTGGCGAGCATCGACGCGTTCAGGGTGCGCGGGTCGGAGCCGAGGACGAGCGGGGAGGCCATCTCGGCCCACATCACGAACTGGGTGGTGGACTCCTCCTCGGTCAGCTCCGGTGTGCCGTCGGACGTCGGGCGCATGGGGATGAGGTAGTCGGGGTCGTTCCAGTGGCCGGGGCCCTGCGCCTCGGGGTGCCAGGCGTTGGCGTCCATGTTGCGCAGGATGTTGGGCCACTCGCCCGGGGTCGGCGTGCCCCAGGCGATGTCGGTGCCGGTGCGCCAGGAGTCGGCGATGGCCGGTGCGTAGACGAACGTGTTGTGGGCGTCCTGCTCGGGGGTGTGGGGCAGGCCCCAGTCGTCGGTGAGCGGGTTGCACAGGTTGAGCAGCATGCGGCGGCCGGACTTCGCGACCGCGTCGCTGAGTTCCTTGAACGCGGGGCCCGGGTCGAGCTTCGCGCCGATGCCGCAGAGGAAGTCGACCTTGATGGCGTCGATCTTCCAGCCGGCGAACTGCCGTGCGTCGGCGTCGTAGTGGCCGCGGCTGCCCAGTCCGCAGCTCTTCCCGCCGTCGTATGTGCCGGCGTCGGTGTAGATGCCCGCGCGCAGGCCGCGCTGGTGCAGATACGAGACGAGGGCGGGGATGCCGGAGGGGAAGCGCTCGGGGCTGGCGACCAACCGGCCCTGCGCGTCACGGGGGTTGTCGGCCTGCCAGCCGCCGTCGAGCCAGACGATGTCGTAGCCGCTGTCCCGCAGGCCGCTGCTGACCAGCTTGTCGGCGACGGAGCGTACCTCCTTCTCGGTGGGCGCTCCCAGGCCGTAGTAGGTGTTCCAGCCCATGTACGGAGTGGGGGAGAGTCCGCTGTCGTAGAAGGCGGGCGCGCCCTGGTCCTGCGAGGCGGAAGCGGTGGCGGAGGCGGTGGCGGAGGCGGAGGGTGCCGTGGTCGCCGCGACGACCACCATGACGGCGGCGGCGACGCCACGGCGGGTGAGGCGGCGGAGTCCGGGCCTCGGTGCGGGTGCTTGCGAAGTCACGTGCCACTCCCGGGGGTTGGGAAGCAGTAGGGGCGTGACGCGGGCCGCACGGGGCAGGGGGCCTCGGTGTCACGGCGACGACTCTGGACCGCGGCCGAAACCGTGTCAATATTAATTACTAATTTAGTAGAAGCAGTCGTTCGTCATCTGCTGGAAACCTTGACAGGGCGCGTACACGGGGGCAGTGTTCGGCAACGTTGTCATGGGCATTGGCAACGTTGTCACCCCCCCATCGAGTCGAGCGCCCCGTCTTTCGACATCCCTGATCGGAGCCAAGGTTCATGTCGAATCAGTCCTCCTCTCCTTCTCGGCGTGCCGTTCTCTCCGCCGGGTCCACCCTGCTCGCCGGATTCGGCGTCGGCATGGCCCTGCCCTCAGCGGCGGCCGCGGCCGCAGCGGGGCAGCCGGGCACTGCTTCCAGCCACGGTGAACTCGCGGCGAACCGCCCGGTGTCGGTGTCCTCCACCGACTACGCCCCCACCCCGGCCGCGTTCGCCGTCGACGGCCTGACCGGCGCCGGCGTGAAGAACTCGGGCTGGCGCGCCGCGGTCGGCGACCCCCAGTGGATCTCCGTCGACCTCCAGGCGCTGTGCGAGGTGGAATCGCTGCGGCTCACCTTCGAGGCCACCCTCGACGATCCCCCGTACACCGACTCGACCAGCGGCAACCCGCGCCTGGACACCACCGGCCAGGAGATCCTGTCCAGTTGCGCGACCGACTTCGTCGTCGAGACGTCCCGCGACAACCGCACCTGGACGGCCGCGTTCCGCACCGGCTCGGGCAAGGGCGGGGTGATGGAGATCCCGTTCCAGAAGCCCGTCACCGCCCGCTGGGTACGGATGACCGTCAACAAGCGGTCCAACGCGAACCCCGTAGGGCTCAACGGTCTCCAGGTGTACGGGACCTGCCGCACCGCGCGGCCGTCCGTCACCGGCTGGACCGACTGGGGCACCCACCACGGCACGCCGCCGGCGCTGACGGCCGGCGCGGACGGCACCGTGCCACTGGAGTCCGGCTGGGACCTGACGATGGACGACTGGGCGGGCAAGGACGGCGCCGAGCTGTCCCGTCCGTCGGTGGACACCAGCAGATGGCTGCCCGCGACGGTCCCCGGCACCGTCCTCACCTCCCTCGTGGACGGCGGCCACCTGCCCGATCCCGTGGCCGGGTTCAACAACCTGCACGTCCCCGAGGCCCTCTCCCGCCACTCCTGGTGGTACCGCCGCGCGTTCAAGCTGCCGGGGGGCCTGCGCACGGGACCCGGCCGACACGTCTGGCTGGAGTTCGACGGCATCAACCACGAGGCCGAGGTCTGGCTCAACGGCTCCGAGGTGGGCACCGTCACGAGCCCGTTCGCCCGGGGTGCCTTCGACGTGACGAAGCTGCTCACGGACGGCGACCAGGCCCTCGCCGTGAAGATCAGTCCGATGCCGGTGCCCGGCAGCCCGGGCGACAAGGGCCCGCAGGGCCTTGCCTTCGTCGACGCCGGCGCGAACACCATGAACCGCAACTCGCCCACGTATCTGGCCTCTTCGGGCTGGGACTGGATGCCCGCGGTGCGGGACCGGGCGGCCGGCATCTGGAACCACGTACGGCTGCGCTCCACCGGCGCGGCCGTGATCGGCGACCCGCGTGTGGAGTCCCGGCTCCCGGACCTGCCGGACACCCGGACGGCCGAGCTGACGGTCACCGTGCCGGTGCGCAACGCCGACGCGGACAGCAGGCGCGTCACCGTCTCCGCCGCCTTCGGCGACGTGCGCGTGACCAGGACGGTCACGGTCCCCGGCGGGCAGAGCGCCGACGTCGTCTTCAGCCCGGCGGACTATTCCCAACTCCGGCTGCGCAACCCGAGGCTGTGGTGGCCCAACGGCTACGGCGAGGCGGCGCTGCACAGGCTGACACTGGCCGCAACGGTCGACGGCGAGGAGAGCGACCGGCGCACCACGCGGTTCGGCATCCGCCAGTTCGGCTACGAGTACCAGGTCCCGCTGGTCTTCCAGACGGGCAGCGACGCATACGCGCAGACCGTGGACTTCACTCGGCTGAAGGCCCGTTACGTGCGCGTCGCATGCCACACCCGGGCCACGGACTGGGGTTCCTCCCTGTGGAGCCTGAGCGTCGCCGACAGCGCGGCGCCCGACACCGACCTCGCGCTGCACAAGCCGGCCACCGCCTCCACGGTCGACACCGACTCCAACGGCGCCGGCAACGTCACGGACGGCGACCCCGGCACCCGCTGGTCCTCCGCGTTCCAGGACGAGCAGTGGGTCCAGGTCGACCTGGGCTCCTCCCTCTCGTTCGACCGTGTGATCCTCACCTGGGAGCAGGCGTACGCGAAGACGTACACGGTCCAGGTGTCCGAGGACGGCTCCACCTGGACCGACGCGAAGGCCGTGGACAACACGGCGGTTCCGCTGCCGTTCCACACCTCGGGCGCCGCGAGCCTGCAGAACGTGGACTTCGACGCGCGGACCGCGCGCTACGTGCGGGTGCTCTGCCACACGCGGGCCAGCAGCTGGGGTTCGTCGATGTGGGGCCTGTCGGTCGTGGACAGCACCGCCGCCGGCACCGACCTCGCCCTGCGCAAGAAGGCCACCGCGTCGTCCGTCGAGCAGGACTCCAACGGGCCGGCGAACGCCGTCGACGGCAACCCCGACACCCGCTGGTCCTCGGCCTACGAGGACGAGCAGTGGATCCAGGTCGACCTCGGTTCGCCGGTCGGGTTCGACCGGGTGGCGATCACCTGGGAACAGGCGTACGCGCGGACGTTCACCATCCAGGTGTCGGACGACGGCGAGAAGTGGACGGACGTCACCTCCGTCGACAACTCCATCGAACCGCTCAAGATCAGCGTCAACGGCGTCCGCGTCTTCTGCCGCGGCGGCAACTGGGGCTGGGACGAACTGCTGCGCCGGATGCCCGCCGAGCGGATGGACGCGGCCGTGCGGATGCACCGCGACATGAACTTCACCATGATCCGCAACTGGGTCGGGTGCAGCAACCGCGAGGAGTTCTTCGCGAGTTGTGACGAGCACGGCCTGCTCGTGTGGAACGACTTCCCCAACGCCTGGGGGATGGACCCGCCGAACCACCAGCTGTTCCTCGACGCCGCGCAGGACACGGTGCGGCGCTACCGCATCCACCCCTGCGTCGTGGTGTGGTGCGGCGCCAACGAGGGCAACCCACCCGGCCCGGTCGACGAGGGCATGCGCAAGGCGGTGCGGGCCGAAGCGCCGGACGTGCTGTACCAGAACAACTCGGCAGGCGGCATCGTCACCGGTGGCGGTCCCTACGGCTGGGTGGAGCCGGAGAAGTACTACTCGCCGGGGACCTACGGCAGCGGCAACTTCGGCTTCCACACCGAAATAGGCATGCCCGTCCTCCCGACGGCGGAGACCATGCGCCGGCTCGTCGGCGACGAACCCGAGTGGCCCGTGGGCGGCGCCTGGTACTACCACGACTGGAGCACGCGGGGTAACCAGGCTCCGCAGAACTACATGGCGGCCGTCGAGGCGCGGCTCGGCACGGCCAAGGACCTCGACGACTTCTGCCGCAAGGCGCAGTTCGTCAACTACGAGAACTTCCGGGCCATGTTCGAGGCCTGGAACGCGAAGCTGTGGGACGACGCGACCGGTCTGATGCTGTGGATGTCCCACCCCGCCTGGTACAGCACCGTCTGGCAGACGTACGACTACGACTTCGACGTCAACGGCGCGTACTACGGTGCTCGCAAGGCCAACGAGGCCCTGCATGTCCAGGCCGATCTGCGGGACGGCCGGGTGATCGCGGTCAACCACACCCCGAACCGGGTCAGCCGCGCCACGGTGACCGCGACGTTCCTCGACCTGTCCGGGCGCGAGGTGGCGGCGCAGCAGCGGAAGTCCGTCGACATCGCTCCGTCGGCCACGGCGGACGCGTTCACCGCGGGCTGGACGGACGACCTGCCGGACTTCCATCTGCTGCGGCTGCGCCTGGAGGACTCCAGCGGCAGCTTGCTGGCCGAGAACACCTACTGGCGCCACCGCGACGCCCAGGCCATGCAGGCGCTGAACCGCGCCGACCGGACCAGACTGTCCGCCGAGGTCACCGACACGGACCGCTCCGGCAGCCGCGGCGAACTCACCGCGCGAGTGCGTAACAAGGGCGGGGCGGTCGCGGCGATGGTGCGCGTCTCGCTCGTCGACTCCGCGACCGGTGAGCGGGTGCTGCCGACCCTGTACAGCGACAACTACCTGTGGCTGCTTCCCGGGGAGTCCCGCACGCTCACGCTGTCCTGGCCGGCAAAGGCGCTCCACTCGGGCAAGCCGAAGCTGCGGGTGGAGGCCTACAACGCGCCTGTGGTGTCCGCGGTCGCACGGCACTGACCGGTGGAGTTCGCGGGGCCCGCGGACGCCGAGGGGCCTGCGCGGGACATGGTCATCGGCTTCGCCATCGGACGGATGCTCTCGGAGTGTGCCTGCGCAGCCGCTGTTGTCGGAGGAGCGGGCCGACGCGATCGCGTCCCGCTCGAACTCCTCCAGAGGCGTTGCGGCGTTCGTCGCGCCTTCATTGCGAAATTCCAGGACATACAAGTAAATTTCCGTCAGCTGCTTCGAGGTGTCACCGGCAGACGGGGGTAAGGGATGAGCACGGACGACCGCGTCGCGGTGACGACCGGGATCGCACGACTGCACGCGTCGCCCGGACTCGCCGGGCCCGGCCGGCTCGGGCTGGTGACCAACCACACCGGCGTCCTCCCCGACCTGCGCCCGGCCGCGCCCGCGCTGCTCGAGGCCGGCGCGCGGCTGGTCGCCCTGTTCGGTCCCGAGCACGGGCTGCACGGGACCGGCCAGGCCGGCGAGGGCGAGGCCGCTCAGGCGGACCACACCACCGGCCTGCCGGTCCACGACACATACCGGTGCGGCGGCGAGCGCCTCGACGAACTGCTGCTCGACAGCGGCGTCGACGCCCTGGTGTACGACCTGCAGGACATCGGGGCCAGGTTCTACACCTACGTGTGGACCATGTTCGACCTGATGGTCTCGGCGGCCCGTACGGGCGTACGGTTCGTGGTCGCCGACCGGCCGAATCCCCTCGGTGGACTCGTCAGCGAGGGCCCGCTGCTCGACCCGGCGTGGGCCAGCTTCGTCGGGCGCGCCGCGGTACCCGTCCGGCACGGCCTCACCTGCGGCGAACTCGCCCGGCATCTCAACGCCTCGGCCGTGCCCCAAGTGGCGGGCAGTGCCGCTGACTTGACGGTGATCGAGGCCGTCGGCTGGCAGCGCGCCATGGACGCGGAGGCCACCGGCCTGCCGTGGGTCGCACCCTCGCCGAACATCCCGACGCCCGCCACTGCCACCTTCTACCCCGGCACCTGCCTGTTCGAGGGCACGAACCTCTCCGAGGGCCGTGGCACCACGCAGCCCTTCGAGATCGTCGGGGCCCCGTACATCGACGCGCGGTTCGCGCCCTCGCTCGCCGAGCTCGCCCTGCCCGGAGTGCACTTCCGTGATCTGCGGTACGTACCGACCTTCCACAAACACGCCGGACGGCCGCTGCGCGGGGTCCAGCTCCACATCACCGACCGCGAGGTGTTCGCTCCCGTACGTACCGCCGTCGCGATGCTCGCCACGCTGCGGCGGCTGTACCCGGACAACTTCGCCTGGCGCACCGCGGACGGCGGCGTGGAGGGGACCGGCCACCGTCACTTCGTCGACCTGCTGTGGGGGTCCGACCGGTTGCGGCGTGCCGTCGACGCGGGCGACGACCCGCTGGCGCTGTGCGATCCGCCGGCGCCGCCCGGCCGGTGGGCCGGCGACGACGTGCTGCTCTACCTCTGAGATCCCTGAGCCCTCCTGCCCACCGCTGCGACCTGCTGCTCTGCCCCTGACCCTCGTGGACCGCGTCCTGATCGCCGTGGCGCAGCGCACTCCGTACCGGACCGAGGCAGCGCCGCGGGCGACGTGCGACGCCGTCCGCGACCTGCGTATGGAAGGACAACCCCGTCGATGACCGATCGCACGACGAAATCCCGGGCCGAGATGCGTGGCTTTCGCGCGGGCGACGGACCGCGGTTGGTGGAGGCGTGGCGCCGGAGTGCGCCGGCCGACCCCATCACCCCGGACCGCTTCCGCTCCCTGGTGCTGCTCGACGCCAACTTCGATCCGGAGGGGCTTCGGGTCGCCGTCGACGGCGACCGCGTCGTCGGGGCGGCCTACGCGGTGCGCCGTCTGACACCTATGGCCGGCATCGACCTGGAGCCGGAGCAGGGCTGGATCCCGTTCTTCTTCGTCGACCCGGCCGCCCGCGGGCGCGGCCTCGGCCGCCGGCTGCTGACCGACGCCCTCGACTGGCTGCAGGGCCACGGCCGCACCCGGGTGGACTTCTCCTCGTACACCCCGAACTACGTCCTCCCCGGCCTGGACGCCGAGGCGTACCCGGAAGCGGCCGGGCTCCTCGAGTCCCTGGGCTTTCGCACTCTGTACGAGGCGGCGGCGATGGACCGCGGCCTGGTCGGCTATCGCATTCCGGAGGATGTCGCGCGCCGCTTGGACGAACTGACGGCGCGGGGCTACCGGTTCGCCACCCCGCGCGACGACGACCTGGTGGACCTGTTCGCGCTCGCCGGGAACCACTTCGGCCCGGACTGGGCGTGCATGATCCGGGACTGTCTGGCCGCGGGCACGCCGCTCGACCGGATCGTCGTCGCCCGGGACCCCTCGGGCCGCCTGGTCGGCTGGGCGATGCACGGCACGTTCGATTCGGTGGACGAGCGGTTCGGCCCGATCGGTGTGCTGGAGGAGATGCGCGGCACCGGACTCGGCGAAGTCCTCCTCCACCTGGTCCTGGAGCGGATGCGGGCGCGCCGTGCGCACTCCGCGTGGTTCCTGTGGACCGGTGAGCAGTCCCCGGCGGGCCACCTGTACCGCAAGACCGGTTTCACCACGACCCGGGTGTTCCGCGTGATGCGCCGGGAGGCGACCCGATGACGCTGACGCCGTCGCGCCGCACCGGCAGCCTGAGTCGCCGTCACTTCGCGCTCGCGCTCCCCTCGGCGCTGCTCGCCTCCGGATGCGCCGCGCCGCACCAGGGCACCGGGCGGCCCGGGGATCCGATCGTCCTCACCCTGCTCTCCCACTATGCGAGCGGGGCGCTCAAGGTGGCGCTGCAGGTCCCGGTCGACGAGTGGAACGCCACGCACGACCGGGTCAAGGTGCGGACGAAGGCCGTCGAGTTCACGGATCTGCTGACCACGTTCATGGTTCGGCAGGCCGCGGGCCAGGGCGCCGACATCATCCACCCGTACTGCCTGTGGAACGGCCAGCTCGTCCAGGCCGGCGTCCTGCGGCCCGCTCCCTCCGAGCACGCCGAGGAGATCACGCACGGCTACGGCAAGGCCGCGGTCGCCTCCTCGTCGGTGGGGGGCAAGGTCTACGGCTACCCCACCGAGGTGCAGACGTACGCCCTTTACTACAACAAGCGGCTGCTGCGCGAGGCCGGCATCGACGGCCCTGCGCGCACCTGGCGGGAGCTGGAGGAGACGGCCTACCGCACCGCCGAGCGGGACCGGTACGGCAACACGCTGGTCCAGGGGTTCGGGCTGTCGACCTACGACGACTCCACCACCGTCGGCCAGACGCTCGCCCTGCTCAACGCCGCCGGCGGAACGTTCGTCTCCGCGGACGGCAGGAGCACCGCCATCGACTCGCCGGCCGGCCGGGCCGTGTTCGATCTGGAGCACCGCCTCGTCGTCAAAGGTGCGAGCGCCCCCGGCGTCAACGTCTACAAGGCGTTCCCGTCCGGGCAGGTGGCCATGGTGGTCAGCGCCGGCTGGTGGACCGGGAGCCTGAAGACCCTGATGGGCAAGGACTACGGCGATGTCGGCGTCGCGCCGCTGCCCGTCCCCGAGGCGGACGACAAGCGCGCCACGCTCTCCACCGGCTTCATGCTGGGGGTCAACGCGGCCAGTGAGCACCCGCGCGAGGCCTGGGAGTTCCTGCGCTGGCTCAACACCGAGAAGGTGAGCGTGAAGAGCGCTGGGAAGAGCGCTGGGAAGGGCGCGGGGAAGGGCGCGGCAGCGACCCGGATGAGCTCCCTGCAGGTGTCGGTCGGCTCCCTGACCGGCCGCGCCGACGACATGCGGACACTCCTGGGCGAGGGCACCGATCCGAACCTGCGCCCGTTCCTGGACGCGCTGGCGTACGCGGTGCCGGAGCCGAACGTGCCGGGCGCGCAGCAGGCCAAGTCGCTGCTGCGCAAGAACATCGAGGCGTTGTGGACCGGTCAGCAGTCGGTCGACGAGGCGCTGCGCACCACCCGCCGTCAGGTCGATCAGGAGGTGTCGCGCTCATGGTGAACACCCTGACCCCGGCGACGACCGAGCGGGCGCACAGCCCGCGGCCCGCCGGGCCCGCCGCCCGCGGCCGCAGCCGGGCCCGGCGCCGCCAGGCCGTCGTCGCCTATCTCTTCCTGGCGCCGACCTTGCTGTTCTTCGCGGTCTTCCTGATCCTGCCGCTCGGCTTCGCGCTGCTGCTGTCGATGTCCCGCTGGGCCGGGTTCGACCTCGGCGACATCGAGCCGGTCGGCCCGGACAACTTCACCCGCCTCTTCGCGGACGGATCGACGTTCCTGGCGCCGATCCTCACCAACACGCTGCTGTTCGCCCTGGGCACCGTGGCCCTCGCGCTCGCCGGCGCCGTGCTCGTCGCCACCTGCATCGACAACCTGCGGTTCCAGGGGCTGTGGCGCACCCTGTACTTCCTGCCGATCGTCACGACCGTCGTCGCCGTCGGCAACGTATGGAAGTACATGTACGAGCCGGGCGGCCTTGTCAACGGCGTCCTCAACGCCCTCGGGCTCGGCTCGGTGGCGTTCCTCCAGGACCCGGACACCGCGCTGCCCTCGGTCGTGGTCGTACAGGCCTGGGCCTCGGTCGGCACGGCGATCCTCATCCTGACCGCCGGGCTGAAGTCCGTTCCCGACTCGTACTACGAGGCCGCCGCACTCGACGGCGCCGGGCCCGTCACCGTCTTCTGGAAGATCACACTGCCGCTGCTGCGGCCGTCCCTGCTGCTCGTGTGCATCACCCAGCTCATCACCGGCCTGCAGTCGTTCGCGCTGATCATCGTGATGACCAAGGGCGGGCCGGGTGACGCGACCGATGTGGCCGCGCTGGAGATGTACCGGCAGGCCTTCAGTTACGGCGACTGGGGCACTGCGAGCGCCGCCGCCTTCGTGCTGTTCGTGGTGGTCCTCGTGGTCACCCTGGTGCAGTTGTGGATCTTCCGACGCAAGGGGGAGGACGCATGACCCGCCGCCGTTTCCCGTGGTTGTCGTATCTGGTGGTCGTGACCGGCGCCGTGCTCACGGTGGTGCCGTTCCTCGACATGGTGATGACGTCCTTCAAGGGGCCCGGCGAGTCCGGCACGCTGCCGTACCGGTTCCTGCCCGAGGCGTTCGACCTGTCCAACTACCGGGCGGCGATCGACCAGCTCGATCTGCCGGTGCTCTTCCGCAACAGCGTCATTGCCACCGCCGTGATCACCGGGTCGGTGCTGCTCACGTCGTCACTCGCCGGCTACGCGCTCGCCAAACTCCGCTTCCCCGGCCGGAACTTCATCTTCCGCCTTGTGCTGTCGACGATGATGTTCCCCCCGTTCCTCTTCTTCGTCCCGCACTTCCTGATCCTGGTGCACTGGCCGCTGGCGGGCGGCAACGACCTGTTCGGGCGCGGCGGCGCGGGCCTGACCGTCAGCATCGTGGCGCTCGCCATGCCGTTCCTCGTCAACGGCTTCGGGATCTTCCTGATGCGCCAGTTCATGGTCTCGATCCCGGACGAGGTCCTGGAGGCCGCGCGCATCGACGGGGCCGGCGAGTTCGCCGTGTGGTGGCGGATCGTGGTGCCGCAGACCAAGCCGGTCATGGTGACGCTCGGGCTGCTGACCTTCGTCGACGCCTGGAACGAGTACATCTGGGCGCTGCTCGTCTCGACCGCCGACCCGGACGTGATGACCCTGCCCGTCGGCATCCAGCTCCTGCAGGACTACGTCGACCCGACCCGCACGATGCCCATCGTCATGGCCGGCCTCGTCCTGAGCATCCTGCCGGTCCTGATCCTCTTCCTGCTGCTGCAGAAGTACTACATCCGCGGCGTCATGCTCAGCGGCCTCAAGTAAAAAGCGAATCCGTGACCTGCACGAGAACGAAGACGCTCCTCGCCGGGCGGCCACATCGGCGATATGGCCCCACGGCGGGCCGACGGCCCGGTATCGCGTCCCGCACGGGCCGACCGGACCGGCGGGCATCCGGGTGCCCGCTGGTAAAATGAGGGCACGCTTCGACGCCGCCGGGGCCCGTACCGAAGGGGTACGGGCCCCGGCGCGTTCCGGGCGCCAGACCGAGGAAGGTTCCCCATGAACGCGAAGCCGCCAGCCCCTGGACTCTCCCGTGCCGACGAGCACCAGCCGGCGACAGCGCCGCAGGGCGAACTCTCGACGCCGCAGGCGGTCTCCACGGACCTGCCGCCGGCCGCGTCCTTCGACGCACTCGGGCTGCCGCCGGAGCTGGTGAAGACGATGACCGGCCTCGGGGTGACGGAGCCTTTCCCGATCCAGGCGGCGACTCTGCCGGGCGCGCTGGCCGGCCGTGATGTCCTCGGCCGAGCGCGGACCGGTTCCGGCAAGACGCTGGCTTTCGGGCTTGCACTGCTCACCCGGACGGCAGGCATGCGAGCGGAGTCCAAGCGGCCGCTCGCACTGGTCCTGGTGCCGACCCGGGAGCTCGCACAGCAGGTGAGCGACGCGCTGGCGCCGTACGCGCAGACGTTGAACGTACGACTGGCGACGGTGGTCGGTGGCCTGTCGATCAACCGGCAGTCGGCGCTGCTGCGGACCGGCGCCGAGGTGGTCATCGCGACGCCGGGGCGGCTGGCCGACCTGGTGTCGCGCCGGGACTGCCACCTGAATCACGTGCGGATCACGGTGCTGGACGAGGCGGACCAGATGTGCGACCTGGGGTTCCTGCCGCAGGTCTCGGAAATCCTGGACCAGGTCCGCTCCGACGGGCAGCGGCTTCTGTTTTCGGCCACGCTCGACCACAACGTCGACCAGTTGGTACGGAGCTACCTTCACGACCCGGTTCTCGCATCGGTCGACCGGGTGGCAGGCTCGGTCACCACGATGGAACACCACGTGCTGAACATTCACGCCGCCGACAAGTACGCGACGGCGACCGAGATCGCCGCGCGGGACGGCCGGGTATTGATGTTCCTGGACACCAAGGCCGGCGTGGACCAGTTCACCCGTCACCTGCGGGCCAGCGGCATACGGGCTGCTGCCCTGCACAGCGGGAAGTCGCAGCCGCAACGCACGCACACGCTCGCCCAGTTCAAGGACGGTGAGATCACCGTGCTGGTGGCCACCAACGTCGCCGCGCGGGGCATTCACATCGACGCGCTCGACCTCGTCGTCAATGTCGACCCCCCGGCCGACGCCAAGGACTACCTGCACCGGGGCGGGCGCACGGCGCGCGCCGGGGAGTCCGGGAACGTGGTCACCCTGGTCACCCACAGCGAGCGGCGCGATGTGAACCGGATGATGTCCGACGCCGGTATCCGGCCGACCGTCACACAAGTGCGTTCCGGTGAGGAAACGCTGACCACCATCACCGGGGCAAAACGCCCGCCGGTCGGGACGAAGACCAGCGGCGGCAACGCCCCCTTCCGCGGCCTCGGCACCCGTCCGGGCCGTCCCGTCAAGGAGTCCCGCAAAGCCGCCGAGTCCCGAAAGATCGCGGAAGCCCGCGCGGCGGCCCGGGTACGCAAGGGCCGCTGACGCCGGACGGACCCGCCGGAGCGGGACGTGTCGCGCGCGCCGCGTCGACCCAGGGACCGCCTCGCGCTGCGCGCGGCGGGTGGGTGGGCTGAGGGGCGGGGGAACGCTCGCCGCTGCCGCACCGCACTCGCGGGCCGGCCACCGATCAACCGTGTGAACGGTGCTTCAGGTCGGTGCAGCGAGCCGTGCGCCGCGGATCACCGCACCGACTCGGCGGGCGGACGCTCGCGTACAGCGCCGTAGCCGATGAAGTACGCCGGCACGCGCCTCAGCCACGGTGCGGCGGTGAGCAGGTCGCTCACCCGCTCCGCCCGCCTGGCGTCGCCGAAGGGCGGGTGTCCCGCGAGCACGGGCGCGATGATCCGCGCGTGAGCGAACCGCTGCAGCGCCTGTGTCGCCGCCGTGGTCGGCCAGCGGCGCCGCTGGACGCCGCGTACGTCCCGCAGGCCGACCACACCCCTGCGCAGCGGTCCGACGAGATGCCGCGCGGCGGCCACTGCGTCTTCGACGGCGAGGTTGATGCCGATGCCGAAGACCGGTGACATCGCGTGCGCCGCGTCGCCGATGCACAGCAGTCCCGGGCGGTGCCAGCGCCGGAGGCGGTCGAGCCGTACGTCGAGCATCTTCACCTCCTCCCACGACCGCAGCGCATGCGCCCGGTCCGCGAGCCAGGGCACGGCGGCCGAGAAGTCGGCCATGAACCGCTCGAGACCGGCGGCGCGGCGCTCGGCGTCGGTCCCCTTGGGAATCAGCGCGGCGCACTGCCAGTACTCCCCACGGTCGATCATCGCGGTGAGGAACCGGTCGCCGGCGCCTCCCACAAGCCCGTGCGGGTCGCCTTCCCGCCGTGGCAGCCTGAACCACCAGGCGTCCATGGGGCAGGTGAACTGCCGCAGCCGCAGTTCGGGCCGCGACCGGGCCAGCGAGCCCCGACCGTCGCAGGCCACCGTGAGGGTGGCCCGCAGTTCGCCCGTACGGCCGTCGGACGTGCGGTACCGCACCCCGGTGACCCGTCCGCGCTCCACCAGGAAGGACGTCGCCTCGGTGCTCATCCGCACGGAGAAGGACGGCTCCTTTCGGGCCTCGTCGGCGAGAAGGTCGAGCAGGTCCCACTGCGGCACCATCGCCACGTAGTTGTACGGGCCCGGCAGCGCGCTGATGTCCGAGACGGTGATCAGCGAACCGTCCGCGCCGAGCGGCAGCTGGACCCTGGTCACCCGACGTTGCGGCAGACGGGCGAAGCGCTCGGCCAGACCGAGGTCGTCCAGCAGCGCCAGAGTCGAGGGATGCACCGTGTCGCCGCGGAAGTCGCGCAGAAAGTCGCCGTGCTTCTCCAGGACCGTGACGACCACGCCGGCCCGGGCCAGCAGCAGGCCGAGGACCATTCCCGCCGGGCCGCCGCCCACCACGCAGCACGTTGTCCGCTCCATCGCGGCCCTTCCCTTCGGTGACATCCACGACCCGAGCCAATGGGATATAGCCAATGGGATATATAGCATCAAAAAAGGCTCCTCGATCGGCTGCCCGTCACGGAGCGCGAGTCGATGCTGCGCACCATGCTGAGTTCGCCGTCGGACCAGCGCACCATCAGGTCGAACTGGTTGGACCCGGTGAAGTCGCCGGCCGTGAGGGTTTGTGCGTGTGTCCAGGTGCTGTTGGAGGCCGGCAGTTGCCGGTCGGGGGCAAAGCCGCCCTGTCCGTTGCCGGGGTGGAGCGTGACCTCGCCGTCGGTCCACACCACGATCGTGTCGCTGTGCCCGGCGTGGCGGAAGTCGCCGGAGGCCAGGAGCCTGGCATGCTGCCAGGTGCCCGCAGAGCCGGGCTGTCCTTCGACGGCCGGTAGGGCGGTCTCGCGCCCACGGTGCGATGGGCGGCGGCGTCGTTGAACAGGTTCTGGGCGTCCTTGCCGTAGATGGGCGCGTACGTCACCCAGTCGTCGTTGGCGTCGTTGCCGCCTCCGTTGTACCCGCCGGTGTTGCCGATGACCTTGCCGGTGCCGGTGGTGCGGTTGTAGTTCTCGATCCAGGGGCCGCCGGAGACCCCTCCGTAGAAGCCGGTGCAGGTCATGCGGATCTGCCGGTAACCGGGCAGGCGCGAGGTGGTGACGGGGCAGCGGATCGCCTGGTGCTTCGAATTGACGCTTTTGGAGCTCGGATACCCGATGACCGTGGCGTTGTGGGTGTAGTTGGTGGTGGGCGTGAACGTCAGAGCGCCCGTGACGTCCTCCACTTTGCCCCGGCTGCCGGGATCGACCTGCGCGAAGGCCAGGTCCAGGTCGGAGGTGGGCTTCTTGGTGTTCGCCGCGTAGCGCGGATCGATGTACATCTGCGACACGGGGAAGACGCCGTGCGGCTGGTTCGCGGCGGACAGCCCGTCGCGGTACTGCGGTACGAAGATGCGGTGGGTGGCCCTCTCCAGACCGCGGCCGCAGTGCCCGGCGGTCAGGACGATGTCATGGGCGGCCGTGTGCACCACGCTGCCCGTGCAGTACGTGCTCTTGCCGCCCAATGGCTTGCCGTCGAAGAAGAACGTGCCCACCATCGGGTGGCCGCCGAAGTGCTCGGGACCGGGCGTGCCGGCCGGCGGCGTGCCGCGCGCGCTGATGCCGGGCGCCGAGGTTGCAGGGGCCCGGCCGGGTGGGCTGTCGAGGGGGACCGCGTTGTCCATGCGGTTGGCTGTCCAGTACTTCTCCTCCTCGCTCAGGCTCGGCCCGCCGGAGGCGGTCGGGGAGACAGGCGGCCGGCTCGGCTGCACGGGTGTCGGTGTCGCCGAGGGGGCAGGCGACACTGCCGCCACCCCGGGCCCTGTCGGACGGGGCGTCGGTGCAGCGGGGGCCGATGGCACCGGAGTACCGGTCGCGGCAAGCGCCTGGCCCGTGCCGAGTACGCCCGCGCACAGACCGAGCGCGAGCGCCGGAATCCATCTGGAACTGGAACTCAACGAGGTGTCTTTCCGTCTTGGAGAAAGCCGAACGGCGGGCGATACCGATCTCACGTAATCGCACACATATTCGATATGACGGTTGGCAGCGTAGCGTCACACGCGGCTTGACGCGGCGTCACAAGACAGACAGGCGAGGCAATGGACCGATTCCGCACCGCGGCAGTGGTGGCACTGCCGCTCCTGCTGCCCCTCCTGGCCGCCGCACCCGCCTCCGCCGCCGAACCGGCACCGCTGCCGCTCGGCAGTGTCCGGTCCGTGCGTCCCGGCGACACGCTGGCCGTCACCGCGGCGAGCGGACAGGCCGCGAACGGCGACACCATTACCTCCCCGGCATTGCTGAAAGCCGGACGGATGCGGATGACGGCACCCGGGCTGACGGCCACCGTCACCATCGCCTGCGACGCCCGGCCCGGCACCTACCCTGTCACGCTGACCAGCGCCGGAGCCGCACGCCCGGCCGAGCACGGGGCCCCGTGGGCACGCGTACGCGTTGAACCGGCCGACGAGGCCGCGCGTCGCGCCTGCCGGGACAAGGTCAAGAAGATGCCCCCGCCCGACCGGGAGGAACACTGGGCGGCGAACACCACCTGGCCCCAGTCGGAATGGGACGTCCGGTCTTTCCGCGCCGGCAGCCGCATCACGATCACCGACAACGACGACGAGGGACTGGACGGGGTCATCACCCTCTCGTCCCCCTCCTTCGCCGACCAGCCCGTCCTGCGCGGCGCACGAGCGGTCCTGACCGCCACCGCCACCCTCAGATGCGACGCTGCGCCAGGCCTCTATCCCGTCTACCGGCACGCTCCCGACCAGGGCAAGAGCCACCCGAACCAGCCATGGGCCCGGCTGCGCATCGCCCCTGCCTCCAGAACGAGCACCTGCCCCGCGCAGCAGGCGGCGCGTCCCTCCAGGACATCCCTCACCGAAGTGGCGGGCTGGGCCGCGGGTGGCGTACTCCTCGCTGCTGCGGCGGCGGGCACGGCGCTCCTCCTCAAGCGCTTCCGGTCCCGCCGTGCGGACACCGCCGGGACGCCGCCACGCGCAGGTCAATCAGACGTCCGACGCAGGACTAGGCAGACGAATCCTCAGGTGTCCCGGTAGACCCGAAGCCATTCGGAGCGTCGGGTGGTGGCTGTCTCGAGGGCGTGCGAACTGTCGGGATCGGCTGGGTGGTCCAGGGCCCATGAGGCCAGTGACCCCCAGCAGGCCCATTCGTAGTCGTCCAGCTCACGGCGCGCCGCTTCTCGCACGGTCGCCGCGCAGGCCGCTGGTTCGGGTCAGGTTCCGGTCGCCACGCCGTGCAGCAGCAGGCCGATCAGCCGGTGGGCGAGTTCGGGCTGGTTGTCATAGTCGGCGATGAGGCTGATGCCGCCCAGTGCCATCAAGACGTCGTAGGCGCTGGTGCCGGAGCGGAACGCACCCTGCTGCGTCCCAGCCGTGAGCAGGTGGTCGATCGCTTCGACAAGGAGGGCACGGGTGTGCAGCCGCCGGCTGTCATCGGTGAGCACCACGCGCAGGGCTTCGGCCATGCCCTGCTTGGTGGCCATGAAGACCACGAACCGCTCCATCCAGGTCCGTAGCGCCTCGACCGGTGGCAGCGACGCGGCGAGCTCGGGCGCCGCCTGGCACAGGCGCTGCACCTCGTGGCGGTAGGTGGCCTCGATGAGCAGTTCCTTGGAGGGGAATCGGCGATAGAGGGTGCCGATTCCGACACCGGCCTGGCGTGCGATGTCTTTGACCGAGGCGTTGGCTCCGTCCAGGGCGAAGGCCGCGGCAGCCGCCTCGAGCAACCGGTCCTCGTTGCGCTGCGCGTCCGCGCGCAACCGCCGCTGCTGCGGTGCCGCGCCGTCCGTGGTGTCCGCCAAAACCAGTCCTTCCGCACTGCTCCATCCACCTTTGCGAAGCGGAACTGGCTCCGGTTGCCCTGAAACGGAACTGATTCCGGTTACCAGGGTACGGCGATCTTCGGAGCGATGGCCACCGGCGTGCCCTGACCGTCCGGAACCGCCTGGAACCTTCTGACAGGAGCCTGGCCGCAGTTGCTTTCGGCGACCCGAAGGGCTGGGAGGGTTGCCGTCCATTCGGTTGGTCCTCGAGTACACGTACACCTAGCACACCTAGCACACCAGCGACGGCCGGCGGATTCCCCGATACCGTGTCTCACGGGTCGGCGCTGACCACAGACCCTGTCTCGGGCGTAGAAGGCTGCGCCTCTCACGAGAGAGGAAACCTGTCGTGGCGCCGGGCCGCTTGGCGGCACAGCCTGATCATGGCCGCGCTCCAGGGGCGGCACCTTCCAACATGCTCACAGGCAGGACGGTTCTCGTGATCAACAGGCGGACTTTCGGCAAGGCCCTCGGCGCAGGCACCGCGGGGACGGCGGCGGCGTCGCTGGCCGGCTGGCTGAACCCCTCGGCCGCGTCGGCCTCGGCGGCGGCCCCTGCCGGGGGAAAGGCGCCAACGGTCGGCCGGGCGAGGGGACATACATCCTTCGACTCGGTGAAACAGGTCAGGGCCGGTGAGTTGAGCATCGGCTACGCCGAAGTCGGCCCGGAGCGGGGCCCGGTGGTGATCCTGCTGCACGGATGGCCGTACGACATCCACAGCTACGTGGACGTCGCCCCGCTGCTGGCCGCCGAGGGCTACCGCGTCATCGTTCCCTACCTGCGCGGCTACGGCAGCACGACGTTCCTGTCGTCGAAGACCTTCCGCAACGCCCAGCAGGCGGTGGTCGCCCTGGACATCATTGCCCTGATGGATGCCCTGCGGATCAAGAAGGCGCTGCTCGGCGGCTTCGACTGGGGAGCGCGGACGGCCGACATCATCGCGGCGCTCTGGCCCGAGCGCTGCAAGGCCCTGGTCTCGGTGACCGGCTACCTCATCACCAACCGGGAGAAGAACAGGCAGCCGCTGCCCCCGGCAGCCGAGTGGGCATGGTGGTACCAGTACTACTTCGCCACCGAGCGGGGGGAGTTGGGCCTGGCCGAGAACCGGCACGACTTCGCCAGGCTGATCTGGCACAACGTCTCCCCGACCTGGCACTTCGACGACGCCACATTCGACCGCACTGCGGCGGCCTTCGAGAACCCGGACTACGTCGGCATTGTGATCCACAACTACCGCTGGCGGCTCGGCCTCGCGCAGGGTGACCCGCGCTTCGACGGCATCGAGGCCAAACTCGCTGCGGGCCCGGGCGTCGCCGTGCCCACGATCACCCTTGACGGCGCGTTGGATCCCTTCACTCCGGCGGGCGACGGGGCCGCGTACCGCGCCAAGTTCACCGGCCCGTACGCCCACCACACGCTGGAGGGCATCGGGCACAACGTGCCGCAGGAGGCACCCGAAGCCTTCGCCCGGGCAGTCCTGGACGCCGACCGCCTCTGACCCGGACCCCCGTCCGAAGGGCCGGTACCGACCTCTCTCGTACCGGCCCTTCGGCCGCTGTGGCGCATGCAGTGCGGGATCAGGCGGCGACGGCAGGGAAGTCGGTGGCCGTGCGGTGCCGGGACCCTCTGGGCCTCGGCACGGCGTGGGCGGTCGAGGGGGCCTCCGCGACCGGTGCCGCGACGGCGTGAGCTGAGGCGACCGTGGCCCCTTGGCAGGTGGAACCCGGCCGGGCGCGGGTGGCCATGGGGTCCGGGAAGTGCTCCGTCCATGCCGTCGGGTCGTCCGCCAGGGGCGGCGCGGCCCCTGGGGAGGAAGTCTCGATACGGCGTACCGCTACGGACGTCGGCGTCGTCGTTGACGTCCTTGACCTCGGCCCCCATTTGCGCTGTGCATCGGCTCGAAGCGGCCTGCACCGCCCTTGTCGTTGTCGGCCGGCACCTGTGTCATCTCCACCGCCCTTGCAACCGGAACTGGTTCCGCTTACGGTTAACCGGAACTGGTTCCGGATATGGGGCTGTCGCAGCTCCGGGCTTCGTCGCCAGGTTCGCACTCGGACCGTCTGCCGGTGGATGTCCATGATCGACGCCTCACCGCCTTCGGACCGGGACACCCGCTGCCGGGAACCGGCCGATGCCGATCGGCCTGGCTCCCGTGTCATGGAGTCGCCGAAACGACCATCGCCCACGTTGCCCAAACCCACGGGCAGCACACATGAGCTGCACACCCGCCGGCGCCGGCCCGGCGGCCATGGGGTTGCCTTCGGGATCCGGATCCGCGAGGTAGGCGAATCGCATTCCGACGCGAACCACCGCCGGCTGCAGAGCCGCGACAAACCGCGTCCTGTCAGGCCGCGAACACCCCACACGGAGGATGACAACATGACCGGACGACTGCAGGGCACAGTGGCGCTGGTGACCGGCGCCAGCAGCGGTATCGGCGAGGCGACCGCCCGCAGCCTCGCCGCGGAGGGAGCGGCGGTCACCGTGCTCGCGCGGCGGCGTGAACGGCTGGAGCGGTTGGCGGACAAGATCCGGGCCGAGGGCGGGACCGCCCTGGTGGTCGAGGCCGATATCACCGACCAGCAGCAGGCATCGGCGGCCATAGAGAGTGTGGTCGCAGAGTTGGGCCGCCTGGACACGGTTGTCAACAACGCCGGCTTCATGGGTGTCGGGCAGGCGGTGGACTCTCCGCTCGAGGAGTGGGAGCGCATGCTCGAGATCAATGTCCAGGGCCTGCTGTACATCACCCACGCCGCGCTGCCGCACCTCCTCCGAGCCGCCGAGGACTCCCCGCGGCGGGTGGCGGACCTGGTCAACATCAGCTCGACCGCGGGCCGGGTGGCCCGGCCCGGGACGGCCGTCTACAACCTGACGAAGTTCGGCGTCAACGGATTCACCGAGGCGCTGCGGCAGGAGGTCATGCAAAAGCGCGTGCGGGTGAGCGTGGTCGAGCCCGGCACCGTGGCCACGGAGCTGAGCTCGCACCTCCGCGACGGCGCGCGGGAGGCGATCGAACGCCAGATCGATGGCATGGAGCTGCTGCGCCCCGAGGACATCGCCGACGCGGTCTCCTACATCGTCACCCGGGACCGCCGAGTGGCCGTCAACGAGATCCTCGTGCGCGCCGGCGAGCAGACCTGGTGACGCGACGAGCCGGCTCGTGAGGTGACGGCCGGGACTCACCGGTCGTCAAGGACCCCTTCGAGCTGCCGAAATCCTTCGCCGAGCTGCTCGGGGAAGTGCGAGTGGTGCGCCGGTGAGCCGATCCGACGCGTGTCGGTTTGCTCACCGGCGCACCAAACTTCCCGATCCGTTTGCGCGAAGCGCAGGGTACTCGGCAGCACGGGATTGGCCTCAGGAGACTCGATGAGGCTGAGGCTGAGGCAGGGCCGGGGCGTAACCATATGAGTCGCCTGCCGTTTCTACCTGGCGTGCCCGCCGCGTGCTCGAAATGCGCGCGGTCCCCGCCGCCGGTGCCACGGCTTCGTCGGCCGAAAGGCAACGCTTGTTGCCCCTTCGTTCGTCACCGCTCAAAATGGTGACATGATGCATGTCTTCAAGTGCGGCGCCCCAGTGCTGGACTTCGCCGGAACCCTGCGCGCACGGCGCAACGCCGTGCCCATGGAGATGCTCACGTCCCCGGAGAGTCTCGACGCCTGGTTCCGTGAGTCCGGTGTCGTCGACGCAGACACGCACTGCGAGCCGTCCGACGTGGAGGATGCGGTGGCTCTGCGCGAGGCGATCTACCTGCTCGTCGCCGCCGGACTGGCGGGTGACACCTATGACGCCGATGCACTCGCGCTGGTCAACGACAGGGCGCGTACACCGTCCGCGATCCCGCAGCTCACCCAGGCGGGGCGCCGAATCGAGGCGACTGGGCAGCAGGCTTTGTCCTCGATCGCCCGACAGGTCGTCCAACTCCTCGGCGGACCGGAAGCGGCGCTGCTCAAGGAGTGCAGCAGGCCGGAGTGCACCCAGATCTACCTCGACCGGTCGCATGGAGGCCGCCGGGAGTGGTGCGCCATGGATCCGTGCGGAAACAGGGTAAAGGCGGCCGCCTATCGTGCGCGTAAGCGGACGAGTGAGCCGCGTTCGGCCGCGGCGGCACCGACGAGCCGGTAGGGCCCGGTCCGGGAGCGCAACTTCGCGCTACGGCAACCGGAGCGGATCCGCCCCGAGCCTTTCTCGAAGAGCGAACGGTCACGGCGGCGGACCCGACGAAGAACACCTGCAACACCGACGAGCGACGCGTTCGCTGAGCAGCGAGTGCTGTTCGGTGAGGGCGGCCGCCATCCGTGACGGTTGTGGGCGTCGTACGGGCGTTCCTGTTCGGTACGACCGGATGACGGCCCGCCGCAGACCTGCCGGGGGACAGCCCGCGGCGAAGGGCTACCGCGAAGCGAAACGCCTGCGCGCGAAGGCGTACAAGAAGGTGGACCGGCAGCGGCAGGACACCGGGCGCAAGTGGGCGAAGAAGGTCATGCGTGATCACGACGTCGTCGCCGAGGAGGACTTCCGGCCGACGTTCCTCGCCGTCGGGCGAAGTGGCTTGTGCGGGTGGAGCCGATGGGTGTGCCGGTCCACCAGGCGTCGAGGCGGATCAGGTTGAGTCCCGTTGCTGGTTTGCGCCAGGTGGACCACACCGAGCTGATTGCTCCCTGAGGGCAGGTGACCTGGCGTATCTCCCACTCGACCAGGAACGCGCTCTGGGACAGGAATTCCAGGCCATGGCGGGTCTGATGGGCGTCCGCTCCCACAGGGCCGACCAGGTCGATGCCATGCTCGTCGCGGGCGTCGAGGATGTGGGCGGCGGTGGCGTATCCGGCATCGACCTCATGCACTGGGGGCGGGGTACGGCGGACGGCGAGACCCAAGGGGCGCTCAAGACACCAGCCGGATCAGGAAACGCTCCATGCGCGCAGCCGGCGGCCGATCAGACCAACGCCCATCGCGTCAGAAGCAGCGTCCCGCACCAGAGAGACCGCCTCCTTCGGCGGGTAGTCGAGCCGGCACCCGTTCAGGGCCAGGTACGCCTCTGCGGAGTGCCAGGCGAAGGCCTCGTTGGAGTGCTCCAGACATGGCAGCTTCACCAGTGTCTGGAGCAGCGCGGCCGCCTTGAGATACAGGGAGCCGTAGATGTCGCGCTCCAGGGCCCGGGCATTGACCCGGGCGACTGCCGCGTAGAGCGGGCCATAGTCGTCCACCTGCGGATCACCGGGCAGCAACTCGGCGGCGTGCAGCAAGAAGGTCACATCAAGCGGGTGGAGCGGTTCGTTCTGCGTCACGCGGCGTGGCCCCGCTCCTGCTGCTCCTCAAGATCGCGCCGCGCCTCCAGCTCCGCCGTGCGCTGCTGCGCGCTGGGATCGACAGTGCCGGCCCCCTCGGTAAACGCGTCGCTGCTGCGCTTCATCGACGCCTGGAACGCGTCGATGAAGCGCTCTTCCACAGCGGTGGCGCGAGCGTAGGCGGCGGACAGGATGTACTCCTGCAGGCTGACGCCCTCCTGCCGCGCGGCGGCCTCGATCGCGGCGCGCTGGGCCGGATCGGGAAAACGTAGGTTCATGGCTTTGGGTTGCGACATGGTACCGATGGTACCGCCGATACCACGGGTCGGACCAGACCCGGTGGCCTGCGGCCCCTGCGCGAGTCGGATGCCCCCGACGAGGAGTGACCGCTCACTGGGCACGGTCGCCGGAGCCGTGCGCGCAGGTTCGAATCCTGCCGGGGGCACCCTGCATGAGGTGCCCAAAGACCCCGTCACCAGCGGAAACGCTGAGGGTGGGGTCTTCGCGTATGTGCAGGCGTGTGCCGCTCAGAGCGGGCGTATGCCGAGGTCTGTGGACGAGGCGTGGACGGGATCTTGGGGCATTGCCGCAGGTGAACCTGAGAAAACGTTGACTCCCGGACGGTCGGCCCACGACACCAGCGTTCCAGATCTCAGGTGTCCGGCTGCCGTCACGGCCGACCTCGCACGATCGGCCGCCCAGGCAGTGTTACGGAGTATCAACGCTGTTCCCTTCAGACGCACGCGCTTCACGACAGGACCGGCACATCACAGGGCACGGAGTTTCAGGCAAGACCGTCCATAGGGTGCGGGCCAGGTCGCACCACCTGGCCTCGTCTCGGCGTCGGCGGCCACAACAGGTACGGCCCAGCAAAAACGCCGGCCCCACCCCGGGCCAGGAGCGGGGCCGGCCTGCCGTTATCGTCCCCATGGTTGGGCCATGGGGACCGACTTGGCAGGGAGGGGTCAGCCATGGGGATATTGCAGAAGTGGGCGCGCAAGCGCATGACTCAAGGCGCTGTCGCAGCACGGGAACGGGGTGAAACCACCTACGTTCACAGACTGGCCAGTTCGAATCAGCAGATCCAGGACCGGTACACCTCGGTGATCGAGTCAGAGGGCTGGAAACTGGCCGGGATCCATGAAGATCCCTCACGCCCCAAAGAGCGCTGGGTGATGACCTTCGAGCGCGCAGGCGAGGCGAGTGGGACAACTACCCAATCCTCCGAGCACGCCTAGCTAGGCACCTTTCAGGCTGATCGTTGTCGTGGAGCATCACACACTCACTCGGGGGGATCGTCTGTGATCGAGCTCGGCGTGCTATTTGGTCTGTTGGTGGCAGCGGTACTGGTCCTGGTCTTCGTGCTCCTGCGCCGAAGGAACGGCAACACGGAGAACGTCGACGGTCGCCTGATCGAGCAAGCACGGCGGCTGCAGGCGCACAACGACAGGGTCTTCTACAACGCGGCCTCAGTGAACAGCTCTTTGCCCACCATGACCGACCACTACCGTCCCTAACCCCACGGGGACCATGGGAGCTTGAGCGAGGATTCGGAGAACACGCAGGTCAGCGTTCCGCCAGGCCAGGTCGCACCTGGTGGCGCGATTTCCGGATCGCGGCACCTGACTCCGCAGCAGTGACTCCAGGCGCCCGAGCAGCGAGCGTCGGCGTCGGCGTCGCCCGGTGCTCTGCAATCGGTGGTCAGCAGGGGCAGGGCCTGACAGTAGTCGTATGCCCTCAGGGCAGTCGCCGCGCCTTCGCGCAGCAGTGCGGCATCGGCGCGGCCGGTCGCGGTCAGCTGCCAGACGGCCATGCGTAACGCGTCGTCCGCGCGCCGCCGGCCTCTGGCCAGGGTCCGTTGCGTCTGGCGCAGCAGGACCGAACGGCTGCGCAGGGCGGGAACTTTGGCGCGCAGCACTTCACCGTACAAGGGATGGGCCAGCGACACCCGGGTACGCCGGCCGTCCTGGACGACCGTGATGAGCCCTGCGGCCTCCAAGGAGGCCAGGACTTCCAGGGGCGCGGTTTCGTCGAGGTCGGCCAGCGGAACCGGCGCACACAGCGCCAGCAGTTCCAGAGCGGTACGCGATGCCGGGCCGACCGCCGCCAGCCGCTGTTCGATCAGCTCGGTCGGCGTGTTGACGGTATGCCAGCATCCCCGCCCAGGCTTCCAGTTCACGGGCTTGTGCACACGCTGTAGAGCCGCGGGGCAACCCATGAAACTCTCGATGCCCGCCGGGCGTCGAGAGTTTCATGGGTATCCCCGAGACGCTGGATCATCGAGCCAGGATCGACTTACCTTCGCACCACCGGTGACCAGTGAAACCCACCCGCGCCGCTCCGATAGCATGATCGAACTCACGACGATCGCCCTTATCGCCTGCCCTTCAACCGGAAAACCATGCTATCCGGCACAAAGAGTGCCCTATTCGACTAATAACTAACAAATCGGCCAGACAATTGATATCTATAGCATCACGGGTATTTTCGCGAATAAACTGCAGAATTACGTTCGCCACATGGCGTCAACCACGGGCGATGCTGTGGGCCACGGCCGGTGTGGTGGCCCTCGGATTCCTCATCACGCTGGAGATCGCCGCGCGTCGCTACGGCCTACCGGGGCCGATCACCAACCAGGCGCGAGAGGTGATATTCGCCCCCAAATCGGGGCCGCTGTTGTACGCCAGCATGGCGTTGATGATGGTGGTGCTCACCTGGCGGCAACGGTTCTTCGCGGCTGGTGCCGCGATCGGCATCGACGTCGCCTTCTTGCTGGTGCGGTGGGCGGTCGACGCCAAGACGGCCGGCGGCCACACCTTCGGCAACGGCGCGTTGTGGGTGATTTTGGGCTATGCGGTCATCGCTCTCACGCGCCGCACCGGCCAGGAACGTGTCCTGCTGCTGAAGGGCGTCGGGCTGGGCCTGCTGCTGGTGACCGGCCGCAAGACCGGCGATATCTGGCTACTCATCACGTCGAAGACCCGCCCGGCGGTGCTCGACCAGTACGTGGCAACCGCCGATCACGCGCTGGGCAACCCGTCGTGGCTGGTAGGCCGGATTGTCAAGGCCACCGGTCCGATCGGCGCCCATGTTCTCGACTACGTCTACATTCAGCTTGCGGTGGCCGCGGTCATCGTCGCGCTGTACCAGCTGCGTAACGTGGCCGTCGAGCGCCGCTTCCCGCGCCATCATCTGGTACGCACCTTTCTGGTCATCGGCCTCCTCGGGCCGGGCATCTACATGATCTTCCCGGTGGTCGGACCGGTCTTCGCCTACGGCACCGACGGCGGGCACTGGGCGGTGGCCAACCTGTGGCCGGACACGCCGCCGCCGATCAATGCCCCGCACCAGATGCCGTTCGACGAGATCACCCCACGCAACTGCATGCCCAGCCTGCACACAGCGTGGGCTACCGCGATCTTCATTCATTCCCGCAGGGGCCCACGGATTCTGCGATTCGCAGGCGCGTTCTGGCTGATTGCCACGCTCGGCGCGACGCTGGGCTTCGGCTACCACTACGGCGCGGATCTCGTTGCCGGCGTGGTGTTCACGCTGACGATCGAGGCAGCGCTGCGCTCGCTCGAACGTGGCTGGGATCGGTCAGGAATCCAGCTGGTCGCTTACGGCGCAACGGTCTTCGCTGCGCTCTTGGTGTCATATCGCTATCTGCCGATGGAGATGGCCGCACATCCGTGGGTGTTTGGACCACTTCTCATTCTGGCGATGACCTCAGTGGTCCACGGCTACGTACGGACCACCGGAGCGTGGGAGCCGAAGGCCGCACCAGCGCGGCAACCGGAACCGCAACCCGAACTGGTTTGAGTCCTGTTGCATCAGGTTGTGGGCGCTCCGCGTGGTTACCGGCTGGCCGAGCCGTTCAGGCCGCCGAGACCGCCCAGCAGCTGCGCCCGCGCGTCGGAGCGCGGCACGACCGGTTCCCACGGCGCGACCTCGATCTTCACCCGCACCCGCATCGGTGCTCAACTACCGGTCGGCGAGGCGTTATCGACCCGAAGATGCTGCCGAACGCCCATGACAGAATCAGCGGGTGCAGATCGGGATGCTGGGTCCATTGGAGGTTCGCACGGACGACGGCGGCTTGGCCGACGTGCCGGGCGCGCGGTTGCGCGGACTGCTGGTCGCCCTCGCGCTCAAGCCGGGTCACGCGGTCCCGAAGGCGTCGCTCGTCGACTGGATCTGGGGGGAGCACCCGCCCGCCGATGCGACGAACGCCCTGCAGCGCTTGGTTTCCCGGCTCCGAAAGGCACTGCCGGACGGGGTGGTCGAGGGGCAGACGGACGGCTACCGGTTGACGGTGGAGCCCGACGCCGTCGACGCCGTGCGGTTCGAACGCCTCGTCATCGCGGGCCAGGCCCGCACCGAGGATGCTTCCCGGCGGGTGCGGCTGCTGCGCGAGGCCTTCGAGCTGTGGCGCGGTGCGGCCATGCAGGACGTCGGTCTGCAGGACAGCGCCGCGTTCGACGCCGTGGTCGTCCGGCTCGAGGGGTTGCGCCTGACCGCCACCGAGGAGCGGTTCGACGCGGAGGTCACCCTCGGGCGCGGTGCGGAGGTGGTCACGGAGCTGACCGACCTGGTGGCCGCGCACCCGGTACGGGAACGGCTCGTCGCCGCGCTGATGCGCGCCCTCGTCGCGGCCGGTCGCGACAGCGAGGCGCTGCTGGTGTACCAGCGCGCGAGGGAGGCCCTGGCCGACGCGCTGGGCGTCGACCCCTCGCCGGAGCTGTCCGCTTTACATGTTGCGCTGCTGCGCGGCGAACTGGGGCGGGGGGAAGCGAGCCGCAAGACCAACCTGCGCGCCGAGCTGACCACCTTCGTCGGCAGGGGCGCCGATGTCGCCGCGGTCCGTGAGCTCATAGCCGAGCACCGGCTCACCACCGTGATCGGGCCGGGCGGCTCGGGGAAGACCAGGCTGGCCACGGAGACCGCGCGCACTCTGCTCGGCGACCTGCCGGACGGGGCCTGGCTGGTGGAGTTTGCCGCCGTCGGCGCGGACGGCGACGTGGCGCAGTCGGCGCTCGCCGGGCTGGGCCTGCGGGACGCCCTGCTCGGCGGGGCCCCGAACGCGGAGCTGACGGACCGGCTCATCGCCGCGATCCGCGAGCGGGAGGCGCTGCTGATCCTGGACAACTGCGAGCACGTGATCGAGTCGGCGGCGGTGTTCGCCCACCGGGTGCTCGGGGAGTGCCGGCGGCTGCGGATCCTGGCGACGAGCCGGGAACCGCTCGGCATCACCGGGGAGGCGCTGTGGCCGGTCGAGCCGCTGGCCCTGCCGGAGGAGGACGCGGGCCCAGGCGAGATCGAGTCCTCACCCGCCGTCCAGCTGCTGCGGGACCGGGCCAGGGCGGTGCGCCGGGATCTGGCGGTCGACGCCCGCACGCTGGCGACGATGGTGCGCGTCTGCCGGGCGTTGGACGGGATGCCGCTGGCGATCGAACTGGCCGCGGCCCGGTTGCGCACCATGTCCGTCGACCAGCTCGCGGGCCGGCTCGACGACCGGTTCCGCCTGCTGACCAGCGGCAGCCGGACCGCGCTGCCGCGGCACAAGACGCTGCGCGCGGTGGTCGACTGGAGCTGGGAGCTGCTCACCGACGCCGAGCGGATGGTCCTGCGCAGGCTCTCGGTGTTCTCCGGCGGGGCGAGCCTGGAAGCGGCCGAACGGGTCTGCGCGGGCGACGCGGTCGGGCAGGAGCAGGTGCTCGACCTGCTCACCGCGCTGACCGAGAAGTCGCTGCTGCTCGCCGAGGGCGACAGCGCCCCGCGCTACCGCATGATCGGCACGATCAAGGAGTACGCCGGGCACCGGCTCGCGGCGGCGGGGGAATCGGAGCGGGCGCGCCACGCGCACCTGGCCTACTTCACCGAGCTCATCGAGACCGCGGAGCCGCACCTGCGCCGCGCGGAGCAGCTGGACTGGCTGGCCAAGCTCGAGGCCGAGCACGACAACATCGGTGCGGCGATGCGCGGCGCACTCGCGGCGGGCGAGGCGCAGGCGGTGATGCGGCTCGCGGCGGGCGCGGGCTGGTACTGGTGGCTCGGCGGGCACAGGACTGAGGGCTTCGAGCTGCTCACCGCGGCCACCAGGGCGCCCGGCGAGGCGACCGACGAGGTCCGGGCCATGGCGTACGCGATGGTCGTGCTGTTCGTGAGTTCCGGGCGGGGCGACGCGCACCAGGCGGAGGCTTGGATCCGCGAGGCGCACCGGTTCGGTCAGCGCAGCCGGCGCCGTAACCCGCTGCTGGGGCTCGTCGCCGCGATGGAACGCATGCTGCAGGGGCCCGACGCGTTCCTGCCCGCGTTCGAATCGCTGCTCGACTCCGAGGATCCGTGGGTGCGCGCGCTGGCCCGGCTGCACCTGGGCAAGACGCGGATCACGCTCGGCCACGAGGGGCGGGACGCGGACGCGTACCTGGAGAGGGCGCTTGCCGAGTTCCGGGCGCTCGGCGAGCGGTTCGGGATCTCGTTCGCCCTGACCGAGCTGGCGGACCGGATCGCCGTGCGCGGCGAGTTCGCCGGTGCGTGCGCGTACTACGAGCAGGCGATCGCGGTCGTCACCGAGGTCGGTGCCACCGAGGATGTCATCCGGATGCGGTCGCTGCAGGCGCAGCTGTACTGGCTCCTTGGCGACGAGGACGCCAGCGCGGTCGCCATCGCCGAGGCACAGCGGTACGCGGAACGGGTCGCCTGGCCGGACGCGCTGGCCGAGCTGGCCCTCGCGAAGGCGGAACTCGCCCGGTGGGGCGGCGACATCGAGGAGGCATACAGGCAACTCGGCGTCGTGACGGCCGTACTGGGCGACGAAGCGGAGCAGGCGACCATCCGCGGGTTGACGCACGACCTGCTCGGCTACCTCGCCGACGACCTCGGCGAGGCCCGGGCGCACCGCGCGGCGGCCTGCGAGGCGGCGTCCGAGGCGGGATACGCGCCGCTGATCGCTCAGGTGCTCGTCGGGGTGGCGGACCTGGCCCTGCGCCGCGACGAGCACGAGCAGGCCGCGCGGCTGCTCGCGGCGAGCACGGGCGTGCGGGGGCTGCAGGACCGCTCCCATCCGGACGTGGCTCGGATCGAGCAGACCGCGCGCCGCCGCCTCGGCGACGCGCGGTTCGCCGAGGCGACTCGGGAGGGGACGCGGGCCGGCTGGTCTCAGCTGGTCGAGGTCACGCTCGCTTCTTGAACGTGGAGACCGCCCACACGTATCCGACGAGCGCGAGCCCGACGCACCAGGCGACGGCCGCGATCGTGTCGCCGCTCGACGGGCTGCCCTCCAGCAGCCCGCGCAGCGTCTCGATGATCGGGGTGAAGGGCTGGTACTCCGCGAACTGCCGCATGCCGGTCCCCATCGTGTCCGCGGGGACGAACGCGCTGCTCAGGAACGGCAGCATGATCAGCGGCACGGTGCCCAAGCCCGCCGACTCCACGGTCTTCGCGGCCAACCCCATGGCGACCGTGAGCCAGCTGGCCCCGAAACCGAGCAACAGCATGATGCCGATCGCGGCGAGCCAGTCGAGGAAGCTCGCATGCGGACGGAATCCCATCGCGAAGCCGACGCCGATGATGACCGCATCGGCGATCAGACTGCGCACCGTCGTGGAGACGACATGACCGGTCAGCACGGCGCCGCGGGAGACGTCCATGACCTTGAACCGGTTGATGATGCCCTTCGTCATGTCGTCGTTCACGGCCGTCGCGGTGGCCCCCAGCCCGTAACTGATGGCCATCACGATCAGGCCCGGCACCGCGTAATCGATGTACCTGCCCTTGACGTTGAAGGCGCCACCGAACACGTAGACGAACATGAGCATCATCACGACGGGAAACAGGACCGCGTTGAACACCGTGACCGGATTCCGGACCGTGTGCCTGAAGTTGCGACGCAGCATGATCGCCGAGTCGCCGAACGACGTCGAGACACTGCTCACTGTGCGACCGCCTCCCTGTTCGTGCGCCCGGTCAGGGCGAGGAATACGTCGTCGAGGTCCGGTGTGTGCACGGAGAACTCCTGGGCATTGATCATGTGCTCGTCGAGCCGGTCCAGCAGGGCCCGCAGCGACCTCGACGCACCGTCGCTGGGCACCCGCAGGGTCAGCTCCTGGTCGTCCCGCGTGGACCCGGTCAGGACCCGCGCCGCCGCGTCGAGTTCGGCGCCGTCGGCGAACCGGAGCCGGACGTGGGTGCCGGGGGCCTGGCGCTTGAGCTCCTCGGGGGTGCCCTGGGCGACCAGGTGGCCCTGGTCGAGCACCGCGATCCGGTCGGCGAGCTGGTCGGCTTCCTCAAGGTACTGGGTGGTGAGGAAGATGGTGGTGCCGTCGGCCACCAACTCGCGGACGATCCCCCACATCGTGCGCCGGCTGCGCGGGTCCAGCCCCGTCGTCGGCTCGTCCAGGAAGATGATCTGCGGGTTGCCGACCAGCGTCATCGCCAGGTCCAGCTTCCGGCGCATACCGCCGGAGTAGGTCGACGCCAACTTGTCCGCCGACTCGGCCAGTTCGAACCGCTCCAGCAGCCGCGTGACCACCTGGTCACCGGAGCGCACGCGCTTCAGGTCCGCCATCAGCTGCAGGTTCTCCCGGCCCGACAGCAGCTCGTCCACCGCGGCGAACTGGCCGGTCACGCCGATGACCGCGCGTATCTCCTTGGTCCCGGTCATCACGTCGTGCCCGCCGACGCGCACCGTCCCGGCGTCGGCTTTCATCAGCGTCGTCAGGATGTTCACCGTCGTGGTCTTGCCCGCCCCGTTCGGGCCGAGCATGGAAAAGACCGATCCCGCGGCAACTTCGAAGTCGATGCCGTCGAGCACGACTTTGTCGCCATATGCCTTGCGCAGCCCTGAAACTGCAATTCCCGTACTTCTCATGCCCCCACCGTCCCCACCGGGCCTGTCACCCACCTGTCACGCCCCTGACACGACCACTGACACGGCGTTCCACCACATCGCCCCTGGTCGGAGCAGCGCACAGCCCGCAGGGCGGACACCTTCCCCGAGGCCGATGCGCGGAGGCCGGCGTCCGAGCGGCCACTCCGAACTGCTGGTGAAGAGTCAGTATTCCAACCGTGCGCTATTCATCTCCGACGCGCGCGTCCGACTCCGAGCATGGGCGGGCAGACGGGGTGGGAGGCGACGGGGGCGAAGCGCCCAAGGACGCTGATGCGGGGGTACACGTGCTTTGCGACTTCGCGATGGGCCCGGCGACGTGCTCAGCGAGGCGGCTTGACCAGCCCCGTCTCATAGGCGGTGATCACGAGCTGAACCCGGTCCCGGGCGCCCAGTTTGGCGAACAGCCGGGACACGTGCGACTTGGCGGTGGCCACCGTGATGAAGAGATCCTCCGCGATCTCCGTGTTCGACCGGCCGCGTCCGACCAGGGTCAGCACTTCACGTTCCCGCTCGGTGATGCCCTCGACGGGCCGTGGGGAGCGCTCGGGTGCAGCGGCGGGGCGCCTGACGAAGTCCGCGATCAGACGGCGTGTCACACCCGGCGCGATCAGTGCGTCGCCGACGGCGACCACGCGGATCGCCGCGAGGATGTCGTCCAACGCCATGTCCTTCACCACGAAGCCGCTCGCGCCGGCCCGGAGCGCGCCGTAGACATGGTCGTCCTCGTCGAAGGTGGTCAGCACGAGGACGCGGGTTGTCGCCGGACCGGCCGTGATCTGGCGCGTGGCCTCGATCCCGTCCATGCCGGGCATCCTGATGTCCATCACCACGACGTCGGGGCTGACATCCCTGACCAGTTGGACCGCCTCGGCGCCGGTGGCGGCCTCACCGACGACCTCCAGGTCGGGGTGATCGGCCATGAGCACGCGCAGACCGGACCGCACCAGCGGCTGGTCGTCGGCGAGGACGACGCGGACAGTCACCGGGCCTCCACCGGAACTCCGATGGGTCGGGGCAGCGGCAGGCGCGCCGCCACCCGGAAGCCGCCCTCGGGACGCGGCCCGGCGCTGAGTCGGCCGTGCAGCAGGCCGACCCGCTCCCGCATGCCTACGAGGCCGAAGCCATGGGCCAAGCCGTTCTCGGTGGCGCCGCACCCGTCGTCGACGACCTCCACGGACAGCTCCTCGCTCCCGTAGTCGACGCTCACCCGGCAGTGCCCGGTGCCCGCGTGACGGACCACGTTGGTCAGCGCCTCCTGCACGATACGGTAGGCGGACAGGTCGATGTCGGCCGGCAAGGGCCGCTGCTCCCCGCTGAAGCGCACGTCGACGCGTACCCCCGCGTCCGCGGTCGCCGCCGTGAGCCGCTCGATGTCCGCAAGACCCGGCGAGGGCCCGAGAGATGCCTGCCCCGAGGACGCTGACTCCAGGTCGGCCTGACGAAGCGCCACCAGCGTGCGCCGAAGGCCCGACAAGGTCTCTCTGCTGGTGGCCTCGATGGCTCGCAATGCCTCGCGGGCCTCCGCGGGCTGCGTCCGGATGACCCGGCTGCCCACCCCGGCCTGGATGGCAATGATGCCGATGCTGTGCGCGACCATGTCGTGCAACTCCCTTGCGATCCGCAGCCGTTCGGCGGTCACGGCCTCGGTCACCTCCTGCGCGCGCAGCGCCACCGCGTGCTCGCGGCGCTCGCGACCGAGCAGCCCCACCGTGCAGGATGCGGCCATCGCCAGCAGGGCGATCACGCTGTTGGCCGTCAGGCTGTCCCCGTGCGCGAAACCGCCGACCAGCAGGAGCTGCACGGTGAGGGATACGGCCACGGCGACGATCGAAGCCCGTCGCGTGCGGGTGGCGACGATGAAGCCCAGGACAAGGTCCACCGCCAGATACGACAGGAACTCGCCCTGATACGACACCGCCAGGCTCGCATGCGGGTGGCGGGGTGGGATCACCACCACGGCGGTGGCGCCGAAGAGCGTCATGGCCAGAGCCAGCAGCGGCATCCGTGGCAGCACACCGGCCAGCAGGCTCACCGCCAGTAGCGACCCCACACCGTGGACCGTGCCCGAAGCGCGCGGCGCGCCCCCCAGCAGCAGAAGCAGCATGAAGAGGTACAGGACACCCCCGACCCAGGCCGTGACCTTCGTCCTCGTCACCGCCGGTGTGCCCTTTCGAGAGGGAGGTTGCGATGCCAAACCCAGGCAGGCGACGGGGAGGTCGATGTGGCGTCCATGCCGCGAGACTAACCAGCCGCTGCCCGCGCGACATCGGCCCCGGGACGTACGCCCGCGGGCTGACCCGTCGGCGCGATTGCCGCCCTGGGCCCCATGCCCGGCCGGGGACTTCTCGGCAGGGTGGGCCGTGTGATCGAAGTCCACGAACTCACCAAACGCTACGGCAGCAAAACCGCCGTCGACCATCTGTCCTTCACCGTGCGGCCGGGCCAGGTCACCGGATTCCTCGGCCCCAACGGAGCCGGCAAGACCACCACCCTGCGGATGATCCTCGGCCTGGACGGGCCAACCGCCGGCTCCGCCACCGTCAACAACGTCCCCTTCCACAGCCACCCCCGTGGACTGCGGCACGTCGGCGCCCTCCTCGACGCCACCCAGGTCCACGGCGGACGCAGCGCCGCCGCCCACCTGTCCGCTCTGGCCCGCAGCAACGGCATTCCGCTGCGCCGGGTGGACGAGGTGCTGCAGGAGGTGGGGCTGGCCGATGCGGCGACCCGCCGCATCGGCGGGTTCTCGCTCGGGATGAAGCAGCGGCTCGGTATCGCCACCGCCCTGCTCGGCGACCCGCCCGTGCTGATGTTCGACGAGCCGATCAACGGCATGGACCCGGAAGGCGTTCTCTGGGTGCGCCGCCTGTTCCGGCGCCTGGCCGCCGAAGGGCGCACCGTCTTCCTCTCCAGCCACCTGATGTCGGAGATGGAGAACACCGCCGACCAGCTCGTCGTCATCGGCCGGGGTCGGCTCATCGCCGCAGAGTCGGTAGGGGACTTCGCGGCCCGCAGCACCCGCCGCAGCGTCGTGGTGGGCAGCCCGCAGGCTGCCGCGCTGGCAGCGGTGCTGACCGCCGCAGGCGCATCGGTCGAGCCGCAGGGCTCGACGGGCACCGAGAAGCTCGCCGTGACCGGGCTGCCGGCGGAGCGGATCGGAGCGCTTGCCTTCGAGAACAAGATCATGCTGAACGAGCTGACCACCCGAACCGCCTCACTGGAGGAGGCGTTCATGGAACTCACCGCCGACAGCGTCGAATACCTGGCAGGACAATCCCGATGACCACGATCACCTCCGTCCCCTCGACCACCTCGGACGCGCCCGTCGCCGAGTCGCCCGCCCGCTTCCGCGACCTCCTGGCGGCCGAGTGGATCAAGATGCGGTCCCTGCGTTCCACTCCGTGGACGATCGCACTCACTGTCCTGTTCGTCATCGGGTCCGCAGCCGTGGCGGCACTGGCGGACTACAAGAACTTCGAAGCCTCCAGCGCGAGCATGCGACAGCCCCCCGGCTTCCTGCCCTACGACGCCTATCCGGCGGCCGGCTACATGACGCTGATGCTCGTCGCCGGCAGCATCGGCGCGATCACCGTCGTCAGCGAATACAGCAGCGGCCTGATCCGCACCACCACCGTGGCCGTCCCTGCCCGCGGTTCAGTGGTGTTGGCCAAAGCGGTCGTCACCGCCGGCGTGTGGACCGCCGTCGGCACGGCCATCTCCACCGGTTCCTTCCTGGTCTCCCAGGCCATCTTGAACGGGCGGCACGCAGGGGTCTCGATCACCCATCCCGGGGTGTTCCGGGCGCTGGCGGCATCCGCGCTGCTGGCCCCGGTCTGCGCACTGGTCGGCCTGGGGCTCGGCGTCCTGATCCGGCACAGCGCCGCGACCATGGTCACCAGCGTCTTCACGCTGCTGATGCTGTCCACGATCTTCTCGCAGACCAAGCGCTGGTCCGCCGACGTCAACCACGCGATGGTCATCACCGCCTGGAAGCGCCTGGTCCAGAACTGGCCGCCGGATCCCGGATCCCTCGGCTACACCGCCACGGTCGCCGGCTCCTGGATCGTGTACGCTGTCTGGCCGCTCGTCGCGGTCGTGCTCGCGGTGGTCGTCGTGCGGCGCCGCGACGTGTGAACCCGCGGCATGTGGATCTCCGCGCGGACCGCCACCTCAGGGGCGGGGGTGCCTGGTTGTGCACGCGAGCGTGGACGAAGGCGACCGCGGGAGAAACGCAGGCCGCGCAGCGCCGGGCTGGACAGGGCTGCCCGGGCCAGGACGGCGATGCCGGCGGCAACCTGGCGGCCGGGCCCGGGCGTTTTCCCCACTTTTTTGTACTGGTGAAGGGGGGCAGTATTGCGAACCTGCGCTATTCCACACCGGATGTGGCCTCTGGGGCCTGCCGGGCCGACAGGACAGGCCGCGAACCGGCTACTGGGGTCCGGGAGCCCGAGAGGCGTGGCGGATGAGGCCCGTGCGTTTGACGGTCGCCAGGAGGGGTGTGGTGTCGATGGCGGCGATGCCGTCGAGGGGGCCGATGGAGTCGGTGAGGAAGGCGTACAGGGCGTCGAGGTCCGTTGCGGCGAGAGCGACGACGAGATTGGCGGGGCCGGTGGTGGCGGCGCAGAAGCGGACGTGCGGGTGGCCGCTGAGAGTCTGCGCGGTCTGGTGCAGTGCGCCGGGCCGCACGGCGATCCACAGCAGGGCTTCGGCGTACGCGCCGAGCAGTGCGAGGTCGAGCTCGGTCGCCGGGCGCAGGACCTGGCCGCGCACGAGTGCGTCGAGGCGTCGGCGGGCGGTGAGCGCGGTGGTGTCGGCGCGGCGGGCGAGGTCGGTGTAGGTGGTCCGGCCGTCCTCGGTGAGCGCCGTGATCAGCGCGGTGTCGATGCCGAGGGGCGGGGGAGGCGCTGTCGGTGGCGCCGGGTCGGGGGCGAGCTGGGCCAGCTCTTCGGGTGAGAGCAGACCGGCGGTCCAGCGGAACGCGGTGGGGAAGACGCGCAGCAGTGTGTGGGAGGTCCAGGAGCCGATGGCATGGGTGGCGGGCAGGTCGCGCAGAAGCAGGGTGTTGCGGGCGTCGGGGCCGTCGAGGAAGAAGATCGTGGAGATCTCGTCGCCGCCGCCGAGGATGTCGACCCAGACGGTGTCCGTGCGGCGTGCCAGTGCGTCGGCGACCTGACGGATTTTGTCGGGTCGGCAGCGGATGCGCAGGGCGATGGGAACCAGGTGCGGGAAACGCGCCGGGTTGCGGACGACCGTCGCGCGCAGGGTGCCGTCGGCGTACAGCGGTGTGGCGCGGCGTACGACGGTGCGCTCGGACAGGCCCAGACAGCGGGCCACCTCGCGCCAGGAGGCACGTGGCGAGGCGAGAAGGGCAGCCGCGATCCGACGGTCCGTCTCGTCGAGAGTGTGGCGCATGATCGGCATGGTAGACCGCAGGATTGGCGTACTTCCTGTGCTTCTGGCATTCGAATGTACGTGAATCAGCGGAGAGTCCGTACAACGGTCTGGTCAGCGGACGTGGTGGACGACCGGTCTGCCGGGCGCGGACCCGGTCACCCGAGGCCCCTGACACACCCCGAACGACGACTTTCAGATGGTGGTGGAGAAGACCATGACTGATCACGGAGCCGATCTGGTGATCCGGGCCGACGCGGTGCACACACTGGCGCCCGGCCAGGCCCCGCAGCGGGCGCTGGCCGTGCGAGGCGACCGCATCGCGGCCCTGTCCCCCGACCCGAACGGCCTCGACGACTGGGTGAGTCCGCGCACCACGGTGCACGACCTGCCCGGTGCCACGGTGCTGCCCGCGTTCGACGACACCCACACCCACCAGATCTTCGCCGCGCTCGGCGCGCACGACGTTCCCGTCCACCAGGCCCACGACATCCCCGAGTTCCTGGACCTGATCCGGCAACGGGCCGAGGCCACCCCCGAGGGCGAGTGGATCCGCACCACCACCAACTGGCAGGAACTCAACCTGGCCGAGCGCCGCATGCCCACCGCGGCCGAACTCGACCAGGCCACCGACCGGCACCCGGTCCTGGTCAAGCGCGGCGGCCACAACGACGTCGTCAACACCTACGCGCTGCGCCTGGCGGGCATCACCGAGGACACCCCCGTACCGCCGGGCGGCGTCATCGGCCGCGACGCCGACGGCAGGCTCGACGGCCGGCTGATCGACAACGCCCTGGGCCTGGTTGAGCATCTGGTCCCGGCGCCGGACCAGGCCGGGCGTATCGACGGGCTGCGTCTGGCCGGCAGCCAGTACGCCGCCACCGGTATCGGCACCGTGCGCGACTGCGCGGTCACCCCGCACGATTACGCGATGCTCCTGGCCGCCCGCGAGGCGGGGGCGCTGAGCACCCGGGTGCGGGCCCTGATCTCAGCGCTCGGCATGACCAGCGCGGCCCAGGTGGAGGACCTGCTCGACGTCATGGAGGACTGGCGCCACAGCTCCGACCCCTGGCTCGGGGTGTGGGGAGTGAAGTTCGGGCTCGACGGCGGCCTGGAGGCCGGGGCCACCGAAGAGCCGTACGCCTGCGACCACGCCTTCTCCGGAACGCTGACCTGGGAGCCCGACGCACTGGTCGAGGCCGTCGAGGCCGTGGTCCGCCGCGGCTGGCGGGTCGGCACCCACGCCTACGGCGACCGTGCGGTCCGCATCCTCCTGGACGTCTACGAACGCGTCCTCGCCCGCAACCCCGGCCTGCCCGCCGGCATGCTGGTGATGGAGCACGGCGGCCTGGCCGGTCCCGAACAGCGCGCCCGCGCCGTCGCCCTGGGCATCCCCGTCACCATCCAGCAGCCGCTGCTGCACGACACCGCCGAGGTGGAGGAGGGCTTCTGGGGCCCGGAACGCGTCGCACGCCTCTTCCCGGCCCGCGGCTGGCTCGACCTGGGCGCTCAGGTCAGCGCCGGATCCGACTTTCCCGTCGGCCAGTTCGGCGCCATGCGCTCCGTCTGGGGCATGACCACCCGGCAGACCGTCATCGGCGTCAAGGGCCCCGAGCACGCCATCACCTACCACGAAGCCCTCGCCCTGCACACCATCAACGCCGCCCGCCTGTGCGGCGAGGAGAACCTGCGCGGCACCCTCACCCCGGGCTGCTTCGCCGACCTCACCATCTGGGACCAGGACCCCGCACACTGCCCCAGCGACGCCCTGCGCGACCTCAACCCCACCCACACCATCGTCGGCGGCCTCCTCGTCACACCCGCAGACGCCCGGTAGGAGACCGCGTACCGCAGATGGAAGAAACGCGCGACTCGCCCGGCACGCAGCAACCACAGCGACCGGGCGAGCACGACGCCCGGTAGGAGACCGCGTACCGCCGCAGCCAGTCTGGTGAACGACCTCGTCGAAGCCGCCGACGACAAGCAGCTCGGCAAGACCATCGCCCGCGACGGCCGCGTCGACCTGCTCGAAATCGAGACGGCGGGGCGCCGGCGCGGCATGAATGACCGGCCAGCCCGGAGCGAGCGTTCTCGTCGACGCAGCCGCCGCCATGCAGCGCGCCTGGTACGTCGACGGCCGGGGCCTCTCCGACGTCCAGGTCTACCGGGACATCGCCGCCGAGCTGGGCCTGGACTCCGTCCAACCGCGACGACCACCAACCCGGCGAACCGGACGGTCGCAGGGCCAATACACCTAGGCGTCGCGTTTGCGTAGCAGTAGGCCGCCGGCCACGAGCGCGGCGGCGGCCCACCCGGCGGTGATGCCAAGACCAGCCCAAGGGCTGAGGGGCAGGCTGTGGAGATTGGTGGTGGCCTGGATGGCGAGCCCGGCGCTCATCGGCCCGATCTGCTGGAGCAGGCGCTGCCAGTGCGGATTGCCGATCGCCTGGGAGAGGGTGGGGAGAAGGTAGAGCAGGCCAAGGATGACCCCGATGCTGGTCGCGGAGTCCCGCACGATGGCAGCGATGCCGAGGCTGAGCAGGGCGATCAGGGTCAGGTAGAGGATCGACCCGGCGGTCGCGCGTAGCGTTGGCCCGGCGGACAAGGACAGGGCGGGGTAGCCGCGGGTGGCGGGCAGGATGAGCCGCCCAGCCAGCAGCGACCCGAGAACCGCGATGCTTCCAGCCGCAGCCACGACGCCGGCGAGAGTGATGGCCTTGGCCGCGAAGACGGTGGCCCGACGCGGCATCGCCGCGAGTGTGGTGCGGATCATGCCCGAGCTGTACTCGCCGCTGATGACCAGCACCGCCAGGATGGCGACCAGCGCCTGGCCGAGCTGGACGCCAATGAGGCTGAGCCTGGTCACGTCGCCGCCGCAGCCGGCGGACGTGCATGTCACCACCGAGGTCGCCCCGGCGCTCAGGGCCACTGTCGCCGCGATCATGCCGAGCAGCAGCCACAGGGGGCTGGCGACGGTCCGTAGCTTCGTCCATTCCGCGTGCAGGGCCGGTCTCATGCGTCCCTCCTGCGGAGAAGGACGGCTGCTACGACCAGGCTTACCACCGCGTAGCCGGCCAGAACGGCGAGCCCGGCCCACGGCGCCAGCGGGTAGTAGTCGTTGTATGGCGTGTAAGGGCTTGCGGCCTGGGGGTACTGCACAAGCGTCTGCTGAACGGCGAAGGCCGCGGCCGGCGTTACCCGGGTCAGCCAGTTCGCCACGCTCGCGGGCATGAACGGGTTGGCGACCAGGAGGTACGGCAGCACGATGGCTACGATGACGGTGGTGACCGCGCCGGCGCTGCTGCGGAAGATGGCGCCGACGGAGAGGGCCAGGATCGAGGCGGTCGCGAGCAGCGCCGCGGTCCCGAGCGCCACTCGTAGTTCGGTCGAGGACGTCACCGGGAACACGTACACGCCGTTGGCCCGGGAGAGCCGCACGCCGAGCGGAACCGCGACGACCGCTCCCGCCAGCCCGGCGACGAAGGTGACGGCTCCCAGCACGATCGACTTGGCCAGCAGCACCCGGCCCCGTCTCGGGCCGGCGGTCAGGGTGACGTGGATCAGCTTCTTTCGGTATTCCGTGGTGATGAACAGCGCCCCCACGACGATCACCGCGATCAGCGCGGCGAACGTGCCGGTGAGGATGTTGCTGAGGGTGCCGGCGGCCGGCAAGGAATAGCGGACGGCGGGCGCTATGTCGCCGGCGCCGGTCACCGTGAAGCTGCCGTCGGATTCTGTGAACGAACCCGACGCGGGCGGCGGGTAGCCGGCGAAGGTGGGAGATTCGGCTCCCACCTGATCGCCTGTCCAGTTGCCACCGGTCCAGCCCCCTTGGAAACGAAGGTCCCCGAAGGCGGCCGTCGACACGCTGCCGGTCGTGCCCAGGCCCTCCACGGCCTGCGGAGATGCGACGAACAGCCCGCCTTGCGCGATCGGTCCGAGCTCCACGTGCACGGTGCCGACCTTGGTCCAGTGCGTGCCGTCGGCGGAGGCGTAGCCGGTGATCGCGTCGCCCGAGCGGTCCAGCCGCAGCCAGCGAACCGACGCGGCGGAGACAGGGCCGGGGAGGCCGGCGGTGTCGTTGACGTAGTTGTCCTGCATCCGCACGCCGTGGCTGCTGGTAACCGTGATCGCGGCGTAGGGTGATCCCTGGCGGGTGCTCTCCTTGACGATGAGCCCGGCCTTCGCCCACGGCACGACGCCGGGCCGCAGGTCCCCGAGGCCCTTGGGGATGCTGCTCTCGAGCGCGGAAACGGAGACAGTGATGCTGCCGTTTCCGGTCAGCGGCTGGTGCACGAAGTAGAAGCTGTCGGTAACCGGCTCACCGCCCGGCCCGATCGGAACGGGCGGTGAGCCCTTCTGATTGCTACTGACCCCGGCGAGCAGGGCGACCAGCACCACCATCAGTGCCGCCACCACCATGCCGGTCACCCAGCCCAGGACCGTCCGGAACTTGGTCCATTCCGCATGCAGCAACTGGAGGAAGCCGTCTCGCCCGACCCGTTGGCTGGATCGGTAAGGCGTAACGATCGGGGTCACCGTGATACCTCCGTGGGCGTCGCGGCGCGGAACTCGACCGCCTCGCGGGTGAGCTCCAGGTAGACGTCCTCAAGGGTGGCGCGGTGTGCTGATACCTCGGAGAACGGCACCGCGCTCTCGCTGAGCAGCGTCACGATCCGATCCGCGGGCAGGCCGGAGACGGTGATGGTGTCGCGGCCGGTGGCCGCCACGGTCGCGCCGGCGTGCGCGAGCACCGTCATCGCGTGCGTGCCGGCCGTGGTCCGCAGGGCCACCCTGCCCGAGGAGGCGGCCGCGATCAGGTCGGCCACGTCGGCGTCGGCGATGGCCTTGCCGCGCCCGACCACGACGAGATGATCGACGGTGTCCTGCACCTCGCTCATCAGGTGGCTGGACACCAGGACGGCGCGGCCCTGAGCGGCCAGCGACCGCAGGAATCCCCGCATCCAGATGATGCCGTCGGGGTCCATGCCGTTGAACGGCTCGTCGAGCATGATGACCGGCGGGTCGCCCAACAGGGCCGCGGCGATCCCGAGCCGCTGGCGCATGCCGAGCGAGTAGCCGCCGGCCTTGCGCCGGGCCGCCGAGGTCAGGCCGACCAGATCGAGCACCCGGTCCACCCGCCGCGCGGCCAGGCCCTGTGAATGCGCCAGCCAGAGCAGGTGGTTACGAGCACTCCGGCTGGGGTGCAGCGCCGCCGCGTCCAGCAGTGAACCGACGTGGCTCAGCGGGTGCCGAAGTCTGTGGTACGGCTTCCCCTCGATAAGCGCGGTGCCCTCCTCGACCGCGTCCAGGCCCAGGATCACCCGCATCGTGGTGGACTTCCCGGCCCCGTTCGGCCCCACGAAGCCGGTCACCACACCCGGACGGACGGTAAAGGACATGCCGTCGAGGGCCAGGGCGGCCCCGTATCGCTTGCGCAGTCCGGCGACGACGATCCCCGGGGCGCTCATCGCAGCGAGCTCAAGGTTGGAAATGGACTCATGCCGGCAGTTGTACGCGGCACCCGGTTCCAGCCCGGTCGCAGCGGCTGCGACCCTGCTGCAACCTGGAGTCTGGCATCGTTAAACGCATGGCACCTCGACCCGGCGGCCGGCTCGGCCGGCCCGCCCGCACAACGACCAGCGGTGAGTGGCGGTGAGGGTCCTCGTCGTCGAGGACTTCGAAGTCCTCGCCCGCTCCATCGGAACCGGGCTGCGCCGCGAGGGAATGGCCGTCGACGTCGTCCTGGATGGAACCGACGCCCTCGACCGCCTGGCCGTCACCCGTTACGAGGTGGTGATCCTCGACCGCGACCTGCCCGGCGTCCACGGGGACGAGATCTGCCGACGACTCGCCAACGACCGCTGCGACACCCGCGTGCTGATGCTGACCGCGGCCGACACGATCGAAGACCGCGTCGACGGGCTCGGTCTCGGCGCGGATGACTACCTGCCCAAGCCGTTCGCCTTCGCCGAACTGGTCGCCCGTGTCCGGGCCCTGGCCCGCCGGGCCACCCCGCCGCTTCCTCCCACCCTCTCCTGCGGGGACATCACCCTGGACCCGGCTCGCCGGGTGGCGTTCCGCGCCGGCCGACGTCTTGAGCTCAGCCCGAAGGAGTTCGCGCTCCTTGAATGCCTGCTGGGCTCGCCTGGCCTGGTCCTGCCCGCCGAGGAACTACTCGAACGAGTCTGGGACGAAGCGGCCGACCCCTTCACGTCTGCGGTCAAGCACACCATGCACCGGCTGCGAGCCAAACTCGGCGACCCGCCGGCGATCGAGACCATCCGCGAAGGCGGCTACCGGATCGGGCCACTATGACCAACCCCCAGCCGCTCCCCAGACGATCCCTCCAGGCCCGGCTCGCGCTCTTCTACGCCGCAGGCATCTACGTCGCCGGGATCGTGGTTCTCGCCATCGTCACCGTCCCGCTGGCCGGCATCCAGTCAACCATTCCCGCCCACAGCTCAGCGCCAGCCACAGTCACCGGCACCGGGGACGGGATCGGCCCGCACCAGCTCCTCGTCGGCTCCGCCGTCGCGCTCGCCATCCACATCCCCATCGCCCTCGCTGCCGGCTGGTTCGTCGCCGGCCGCTTCCTCAGGCCCCTGCGGGCCATCACCGCCACCGCCACCGCCATCTCCGCCGGAAACCTCCACCAGCGCCTCAACCTCGGCGAACCCGCCGACGAGCTGACTGAACTGGGCTACATCCTCGACGACCTCTTCGCCCGCCTCCAAGCCTCTTTCGACGCCCACCGACACTTCGTCGCCAGCGCCTCCCACGAGCTACGCACCCCCCTCGCCGGCCTGCGCACCCTCCTCGAAGTCACCCTCGCCGACCCCGACGCCGACGCCGACACCCTGCGCTCGGCCTGCCAGGAGGCCCTCGCCCTCGGCGGACACCAAGAACGGCTCGTCCAAGCACTGCTCGCCCTGGCCACCAGCGAGCGCGGCCTCACCCGCAGGGACACCCTCGACCTCGCCCAAGTCGCCACCGGAGTGCTCGCCCCCCGCCGCGACCAAGCAACACAGAGAGGTATCGACCTCGCCGAACACCTAGCGCCCGCAGTGACAGCCGGGGACCCGAGGCTGGTCGAAAGCCTCATCGCCAACCTCATCGACAACGCCATCCGCCACAACCACCCAGACGGGCACGTAGAGATCACCACTCAGACCTCCGGCACGCAGGCGACCCTGACGATCACCAACAGCGGACCAGTCATCCCCGACAACCAGATCCGGCGCCTCTTCCAGCCCTTCCAAAGGCTGGCGCCCGACCGTCACAGCCGCCGCGACGGCTACGGTCTCGGCCTCGCCATCGTCAACGCCGTCGCCCAAGCCCACCACGCCACCCTCACCACCAGCGCCCGCCCCGAAGGGGGCCTGGCCATCACCGTACGGTTCGCACACCCATCTCACCCAAACCCCCCACACCAGAAGGACAACTACGCAGAACTCGCGACCTAACGCATATCGAGGCTTCGCCAAACCCCCATGCATGCGCGCATCTGTGCGAGTTCTGCGACAGCCCCGGACGCGATCACGTTTCCCCAGGTCACTGTTCGCAGAAGTCCTCTCAAAACCCGGGCGTTCTGCGAGAAACTTCTGACCCACTGATCGCGTGGATCTGACGCCCAATCAAGCCGCAAACGCGGTAGAACACAACGACTGCCCCAAGTGTGAAGTACCCGCCGGGAGTGCCTGCCGCACGCGCGGCGGGAAGACCGCGACGAAGTACCACACCCCCCGCTTCGTCCTCATCGCCGCGCTGCGCGAGGAACTCGAAGTCCTCATCCCTGCTGACCGCGGCCCCGGCCGTCCCTGGAAGCAGGGACCGGCGCCCGCCGCCATGCCTGCACAGCGCACCGAGAAGCCCATCAGAATCGGGTACGCCCGTACATCGACTGCCCGCCAAGAGCTGGCGAGCCAGCTCGAAGCTCTCCATTCGGCGGACTGCCACAAGGTCTTCCAGGAGCAGATCAGCACTCGCGTCAAGGTGCGGCCCGAGCTGGAGAAGGCGCTCGCGCTGGCCCACCAGTTCAAGGAGGCTGCCCCGGACACCCCAGTCATTTTCACCGTCCACGAGCTCAAGCGGCTTGCGCGGAACGCGGCCGAGCTGATGACGCTGTCGGCCGAGCTCCAGGCCGGCGGCATCCAGCTCGAACTCCTCACCGGCCCGCTCACCGGCATCTACGACCCCAACGGCATGGGCGCCATGTTCTTCGCCGGGCAGATCGAGCGCAACTACATCCGGGAGAAGACCCTTGAAGGTCAGGTCACCGCCGCGAGGAAGGGCAACCACGGCGGACGCCCCAAGGTCATCGACGACGACATGCTCGCCTTCGCCCTCGCCCTCGCACTCAAGGGCAAGGGCGTCCCCGTCCCCGACATCGCGAAGAAGCTCACCATCAAGGCCGGCAAGAACGCGGGCACGAGCCCGTCGGTCGCCTCGCTGTACCGCGCCTTCGCCGAAGCCGAGCAGGTGACGGAGGCGGCCTCGTGAGCACAGAAGCGAAAGCCCGCCTCGCGAATCGTCAAAAGATTTGACAGCTACGCCGGTTTTCTGTTCCGTTCCTACTCGGACACCTTCTTGTCCGCGAAGATTTTGCGGCACCCGGCGGCCTTGAGAGCGTCGTACTGCCGGTCGAGGTTCTGGCCGCCGGTCGAGACCCGGGCGTACCCGATCCGGATGTCGGTGAGCACCAGCGGCTCTGGGGTGAGGAGTTGGGACGGCTCCGAGGGCGTGTGCATGCCCCGAATCCTTTCAGGAAACGGTGTCCGGAGGTTGTTGAAGCCCCTAGACGAGTCATTCCGATGTGGTCAGTGGTCGTAAGCGATCAAGGACCGCGTGACGGGCTGGCCGGTCTTGTGGTTGTGCCAGATCGCGGCGGCCATCGCGAGGATGCGCTGGGCGACGCGGACGGCGACACCTTCGAAGGTCCGGCCACCGTGCTGTTCCAGGTCGAGCCGGCCCTTGAGGGTGTCGTTGACCGACTCGATCAACTGCCGCACCGACTTCAGGAGGCTCTCGCCTTTGCGCTTCTTCTCGCGTTTGAACGTCGGTCGCAGCAACTCCGCGCCCCGGAAGGCCAGATCGGCCTCGAACTCCTTGGAGGCGAAGCCCTTGTCCGAGATCACCAGCAGCCCTGGCCGGTCCGTGACTGTCTCCGGTTCACGGTCAAGCATTGCGGTCAGCACTTCACGTTCGCCGATCTTCGGGTTCGCCAGGGCCCACAGGATCGGCATGCCGGTCGGAGTACACACCAGGAACAGGCGCAGGCCCCGGAAGAACCGGGAGTGCGAGGCGCAGTACCCGTATCCGGCCCAGCCGGCCATGTCCGACCGCTTCACCGTCGGCCGCGAGCGACCGCACTCCACCGGCGTGGAGTCGACGATCCAGTGGTTGTCGAACCAGAAGTCAGCAGCCGTATTGCCTTTTTGACCAGCGGCAACGCTGCCCGCAGTCGTTTGTTCCAGCCCGGCTGCCTGGGCACGTACGGGAACATCGCTCCCAGTCGGGAGTCCACGAACCGCAGCCAGCGCGACTCCGAGGTGAAGCCCAGCAGAGCCTGCGCGACGGCAAGGGTGACCAGCTCGGAATCGGTCAGCTGCGGCGGCCGACCCAGCCATCGGGTACCTCCGATCTCGTCATCGATCTTCACGTACAGTGCGGTCAGCAGGGCGTCCAGGTTGTTCGTCACACAACGATCTTGGACGCCCTGTCTGCGTTCCCGGACACACCGTCAGCATTCGGAATGACTCGTCTAGTTGCCGCCGGCACGGCGGCGGGGGCGGCGCGGGGGCGCCTGGACGGGGCCCTGCCACGTCAGGGCGACAGCGACCTCGGGCGGCAAATGGCCAAGCTGCGCGTCCTCGTCCCGCCCTTCGGCGAGGTAGACGACGGTCCGGCCGGTCTCGTCCACCGACTGCACGACCTGCGCCAGGCGGCGTGCCATCGGAAAGAACGGGTTCACGGCTTGGCGGACCGGAACATCTCGGTCGCAGGCGGACAGCAAGTCGATGAGATCGCCGACGGTCATCTCCTGGGACGTCACGAGCAGCCTCCTGGGGTGAGGGGAACGGTGAGCGGTGAGCGGCAGCCAGCCGACCGCCGTCTGGGGGGACTACTCGTGGGCGTCCGGCTGTCGTACGTGACGTGAGGTCTCCAGTACGCATGCCACGGCGGCGGCGACGATGTCGGCCGGCGTCTCGGTGTCGAACGACAGGCGGTAGCCGGGAACCTTGGCCGTGCCGGTGACGGCGATCGTCCATCCCTCACCCTCCGTGCCGGGACGGCCGTTCGGAAACCAGCCGAGGTAGAAGCGGCCATCCTTCGAGCTGACGTGCGCGTCCGCGTGGTCGTCCACAATCAGGTGGAAGTCGTCTGCGGAGAACTGATCGGTCACGAGCGTGGGCTGGCCGGGGCCGAGTTGCCATTCCCGGAGCCGCAGGGACTCGATCGCGGTGGAGAAACCGGGGCTCACAGGCGCTACGGTCACGGGCAATCACCTCTCTGACCTGGGGTTTCTTGCAAGGTCGTCTACGTTGACATGCCCCGCCCGCGTTGGCCAGTCTTTCCGTGATCTTTCCTGTCTGCCCCCCGGCGTTTTTTGTCCCGTCTCACACAATCGAGTGGCTTTCTCAACGAACCGAGTCTTCCGGGCTTCTGTCTCAGCGAACCTAGTCGCGCGGTTGAGGGCGCTGGGGGCGCTGGATGGCTGTACCGGCTCGGGTGAATCAGGCGGGGCTGTGCGTCGACTCGTCGTACGTGGATGCGGCAGGCGGGCGTCGTCGGCATCCGCTGCAGGTCACGAGCATGATTCGGACGCACGGAGACGCATCTGCCTGTTCGGTACTGGCGTCTCCCCACGCTGTCACTGAGCCCGGATCCACCGGCTTGATTCCCGGTTGATCGTTTCGGGGTCGCGCAGGCCGTGTCGGGGCTGAGTTGCGGATTCGGGCATGGGGTGGCCGCTGGTCTGCCCAGCTCTTCCACTTTTTCCACAGGTCTCGGGCCCTTTCGGGCGGGTCGGTCAGGGAGTCAGAGGACTGGCGGTGCATGCACCGTGTTGAAGAGCTGGGTGAAGTCCTCGCTCCAGGGCCAGCGTTCGGGCAGGTGCAGGGTGAGGCGGCGGGCGGATCGGGCCAGGCGGGCGGGCACGTTGATCAGGTGGTCACGGATGGTGGCGGTGGTTGCTCTGGCATGGAATGTTCCGGCCAGGGCGCCGGCGGCGCGGGTCAGGTTGTGTGCCAGGGCCGCCAGGGCGAGCCATGCGGCATTGGCCTGGAAATGACCGGACGGTGCGTGGGCGAAGGCGCTGTTCTTGACATCGGCGATCACCTGCTCGACGACAGCGTGCCGGCGGTGATCACGCTCGGCGTCCTTCAAGGCGAGCGGGGAGTCGGTGAACGCGGCGTGGTGGCGCCAGGTGTCGAAGAGGGTGCCCTGCCCGGCGGGGACGGCGTCAGGGTTCAGGCGCTTGACGCGGCGCACGATCAGACGGGCGGTGACCTGCTGCTTCTTCGGCTTGGAAGTGAACGCGGTGTAGGGGACCTCGGCGATCTCGGCGTCGGAGATCCAGCACTGGCCCTCCTCGTCCCAGACAGCCTTGGGGTACTTGATCGGCGTCCAGGCGGTCTCGTCGATGTGGGCGATGGCGGCCTTGACGGAGGCGTTCATCCGCACGGTGACGGAGAAGCGCGCGCCCAGCGCCCGGCAGGTGTTGATGACGTCGGCGCCGTAGAACGCGGAGTCCGCCCGCATCACCAGCAGGCCGCTCGCGCCGCAGGCGCGGGCGGTGCGGATGGTCTCGGCCACGAACGCTGCCGCCCCGCGCGCGGAGTTCGAGGGCCCTTTACGCAGCCTGGTGGCGGCGATCACGGGGGCGGCCAGGGGTGTGGAGACGATGCCGAGCAGTGCGTTCAGGCCCTTGACCTTGCTGTATCCGTAGCCGGCGCCCTGTTTGGCGTAACCGTAGGTGCGTCGGATGGTGTCGTCGATGTCCACGTAGGCCACCTGGTCCGCGCCGGGCAGCAACGGGGTGTGACGGGCCAGTTCGGGCAACAACCGGCGGGCCACGGCATGCAGTTGCTTCACATGCCCGTGGGTGAAGGAGCGCAGGAACGACCCCAGCGTGGACGGGGCCCGCACTCCGGAGAACAGGCGGCCCATCGCGCCGTGCCGCAGCCGGTCCATGTCCTCGATGCTGTCGGCGCCCGCGGCCATACCGCCCACCAGCGACATCAGCTTCGCGGCGGGGAAGGCGCCGGTGCCGTCCTTCGAGACCGGCAGCCTGATGTGCTCCCCGGCCAGCGCGGGCAGACCGCACCGTTCGGCCAGCCGCACCACCGGCTCCAGCCCGCCGTACGCGACCAGGTTCGGATCATCGAACGTGGAAGAGACCGCCGCCGCGGCATGGGAGGATTGCATCTCGGAAGTGCCTTGTCGATCGTGCCTGATGTGGTCCTAGAGAAACCCCATCATCGCAGGTCACAGGGCACTTCTTCGTTTCCGGAAGAACTATCCACAGGCATCAAGCCGGTGGATCCGGGCTGAGGGAACCGTTCCGGGCGGAAGTCCGCAAGCATCTCGTCCCTCTTCCCGCTGAGGATCTCCGAAGCAAGCAGCCGGCCGATCACCGGCCCGAGCGTGATGCCGCTGTGGGAGACAGCCTCGTAGTAGCCCGGCACAGAAGGCACCGCACCCACTGAGGGGAATCCGTCGGCTGGGATGGGCCGGTGGGCTACCCGTGTCTGCGCGATGAGGGAGTTGCCGAGTTCCGGAACGACGTGCTTCGCCGATTCGTGGAGCAGCCGTGCGAGTTCCGCTGGCTCTTCACCGGTGTCGATGAGTGCGTCGATCTCGCGGCTGTGAAGGACCACCGACGCATCTCCGTCAGGACGGATCTCGACGTGGGGCGCGTGCATGGCTCGGCGAACCGGGACCCGAGCACAGTCGATCCGGGTGACGGCTCCGGGTTCCCGGCGCATCGGCAAGTGCCGAGCAATGAGCCCGGCGACCCGGGAAGCGCTGGGCCCTGCCGCGTTCACGACGGCATCGACGTCGAGACAGCTCCCATCCGACAGAGTCACGGTCCGGATGCTCCCGTCGGCGCCGATGCCGATGCCGATGCCGATGTCGCAGACCGCGGTGCCGGACCTGCGTTCGGCGCCGGACTCAACGGCTCGGCCGACCAGGCGGCCGACGAGTTGCCGTCCGTGCACCCATGCCTCGTCGGGATAGAACAGGACCGGAGTCTTGCCGGGCACCGTGAGAGCAGGTTCGAGGCGGCGGCGCACCTCGGCCCCCGTGCACACCTCGACCCTGTAGTCCCAACTAGCCAGCAGCTCGGCTGTTTCCAGGAGCTTCGCCTCCGCTGCGGGGTCCCCAGCCCAGCGCAGGTGGCCGCTGGGATGCCACCATGAGTCTGGCCCGATGGTCTCTGCAAGCTCACGGTACGCCGCCATGCCCGCAACGTTCAGGTCGAAGTAGGACCTGCGCCCGGTCTTGTTGCTGGCGTTGACCCACGAGAAAGACCAGTTGGTGACCCCTTCGCCTGGCTGGCCGGCGTCGATGAAGACCACCTCGGCTCCATGCTGCGACAGGTTCCAGCCCACGCTGGCTCCGAGAATGCCCACTCCGATGACAGCAACACGTTCAGACCGCTGCACGCACCCGACGCTCACGAACGCCCCCTTCCAGGGTCGCGGCCCAACTCCCACCCTTAGCATGCCCTCGCCCCGTTCGGTGATGAGCGTGTGTCGAGCGGCGATGTCAGGCTCGGTCCACAGCCGCAACCTCTGCCGAGCGGCTTCAAGTTGGAGCGGCATCGGCGAACACGGCGCGGCGACACTCCCTGCAGTCTGTCTCAACCAACCGAGCCCACGTGTCTCACTCAATCCAGTCCATGCAGGTCAGCAGCATGCGGACGACTAACTTCATTGAGACAGGACAGTTTTGTTGTCCTTTGACAACGAAGTTAGTCGGAGGCAGTGCCTCTGACCTGGGACGACTGGGTTGGCTGTCAAACAGCCCATCTCGGTATGTGCACGGTGAGGCAGCGCGGTGGTCACCCGACACCAGTTACGAGGTAGTGACAATCGGGGGCCAACTTCTCAGCGCGCCAACTGCTCTTCTTCGGTGAAAGCGCGCCAATTAGGCAGCTATGAACCCTAGTTGATGCAAAGGGAACGAAGAAATCCAAGGAGACCTGAGCATGAAGCTTGGTATGAAGCGGCTCGCGGTAGTCGGCGCGCTGGGTGTGGCCTCAGCAGCACTGGCGGCATCCCCGGCGTTCGCGAAGAGCGACATCTCGATTCAGGCCACCCCCCACACCGTGCATGCTGGCCACGTCGTGAAGGTACACGGCCAGGGTGACGACGACGCCGAGCAGTACACCATACTCGTCATACAGGAGCGGTCCGGCAAACCCGGCCACTGGGGCCACTGGCACGCCGTCACGCGGAGCTTCAACGGCGATGCGCGCGCAAACGTCAAGGCCACGCACACGGGCGAGCTGCAGTTCCGTTCAGTGCTGTACTCGACCGACAAGCACCACCGGCACGCGAAGACGGACCGCACCTCCACGCCAGTGACCGTCCACGTCGTCCGCTAGCCGACGCAAGAGCACCCCACGCTGATCGACCGCCTTCCCCAGAACGACACGGCCGTTCCGGGGAAGGCGGCACCGCTCCCCGCCCGCCCGCGCCGTCCGCACTGGCTCGATGAAGAGCATCCGCGTACGACACCTCGACGTACGGCCCGGCACCTTCCACCCCAGCCAGTACAGCCATGCAACGCCCCCAGCGCGCTCACCCCGCACAACGAAACGGCTGGGTTCGCTGTCAAACGCCTCGATTGGATGACAGCGGACATTTGTCATCCAATCGAGGCGCTCGCGCGCACCAGGTGCGGTCCCGCGCGCATCGCACCGCGCGGAGCCGCGCGCCACGCGCACCTGCAGGCGCGCCGCGCGCTATGGCCGCGCGGTCTCGGTCCCGTCCCCAGCGGCCATGGCCTGGCGGGCGGCCTTCTGCAGCGCGTAGCCGGTCTCATTCGCGCAGCCCTCAGCCCGGGCCTGCACCATCGTCGGGTGCTCGCGGATCCGGTCCATCAGCGCGTCGACTCGGCGCGCAGCCGCGCGAGTTCCGCCCGTTCCGGGCCGTCTTCGGGCCACACTGCGCGCTCGCGCCACTGGTCCTCGCCCGGGAACATCTCCCGTGATGATCCTTCTGTGAGCGACAAGCGGATGTTTAGTGAAAATTGATCGCCACCTGCCAGGTTGAGCACAGGACGAACAATCCGAAGGAGCCGCAATGAACCTCAACCCCGCAGGCTTGGCAGCCGGGGCCGGCACGACGACCAGGAAGCTCGGCGCACGACGCGTGCGCCGAGCCTTCGGCGCCCTCCTCGCCACCGGGGCACTGACCGCCGGGGCGCTGGCCGCGACGGCGGGCACCGCGAACGCCGCCGGCTTCACCGTGCGCATCATCCCGCTGACCAACCCGTTCCTCACCGTCGAGGTCCTGGGCGGGGGCAAGAGCCTGGGCGACACGGTGGACGTGTGGTCGGGCAACGGCGGAGCCAACCAGATCTGGACCTTCTCGCCGGTCAGCGGCGGCTACAACATCATCAACAAGAACAGCGGCATGTGCCTCACCACCGACGGCGTCGCCGGCCACACGCTGTACCAGTTCGCCTGCGTCGGCAACGTCAGCCAGGTGTGGAGCACCGGCCTCACCCCCGGCAGCCTCTACGCCTACAAGATCACCAACCCCAACTCCGGGCTCGTCATGGACGTCTACGGCGACGGCCGCTCCGAGGGCACTCCCATCGACGGCTGGACCCCCAACGGCGCCGACAACCAGTACTTCACCGCCACCGCCGCGTAGCCCATCGCCCATCGCCCTAGACGGAGTGTCAGCCGCGTCGGTGCGTGCGGGGCCGTCAGGGGTGGAAGCTGACCTCAGGGTCTGCCGCGGAGGGCCCGTCGAGGACCGGCTCCGGGATGCCGCGCAGGTGCAGATCGAAGAACGCCCCGACGTAGGTGCGGGTGATCTGCACCGACCGCTGGGCGGAGATCGTCGTACCGGGAGGCTCGGGAATGCCCAGCGCCTCGGCGAGGACCGGCACATCGGTGAAGCTGGCGTGGTTGGAACCGGAGACGATCAGCCAGCGCTTCCAGCCGTCCAGGTTCGCCCAGCCGCTCGTCCAGGTGGGATCCTCCCCGCCGCCCTGGTCGTGGCTGACCAGCAGGAAGGGGCGACCGCCGAGGCCGGTGGCGGGTACCGGCGCGAACATGGTGCCGTCGAGGTTCACCCCGGCTCGCACCCTTTTGTCCGCTGCCATGGTGGTGACGGCCGCGTCGCCGCCGAGGGAGTGCCCGGCCATTCCGATCCGCCTGGCGTCGATCATGCGGGCGTACTGCCAGGCAGGGTGGTGGCGGCTGGTCAGCTGGTCGATCACGAAGGAGATGTCTTTCGCCCGGCTCTCCGCTATGACCCCGGGACCACCGGCGGGGGGTGTGTCGCAGATGGTGCAGGTGAGCGTCTGCCCGTCGGGGAAGGTGGTGCCGGAGTTCTCGTAGGTGTGGTCGACGAGTGCGACGACGTATCCGCGGCTGGCCAGGTCCTCGGCGAGGCTGGTGAGCTCGGTGCGCGGCATGGTGAAACCGGGTGAGAGCATGACCAGCGGGAAGCGGCCGTGCTCCGGGCGTGCGTCGGAGCGCGCCCAGGTGCGGGTCCCGCTGACCGCCTCGGCCGGGATGGTGGTACCCGGCAGCTTCAACTGGAGCATGTCCTGGGCTGCCTCGACGGTCATGTACGGAGCTGGTCGGCCCGTCCCGGGCCGGGCCGGGTAGTACATCGACACCATCAGCTGCCGCAGCCCCGCCGACGGTACCCAGGGGTCCTGACGGTGCGTGTCGACGAGGTGCAGGATTTCGCGGCCGACCGCGTGCGGACCGGTCGGGCGGGGGAGCTCCGGATGGAGCCCGTACGGGTCCGAGACCGCGGCGGAGTGTTCGGAAACGGGTGCGGCTAATGCCGTACCCGCTGCGATCACGGGCAGCGGCAGGACGAGTGTGAGCACTGCAGCAACGGCAGTGCGGCGGATTCTGGTCATGGCGGCCACGCTAGAACGCGGCGTCGTAGCCGGCGTCCCCTCAGTGGAGGACGTGCTGTCGCCCGGAGGAGTTACGGGCCATCATCTCGCAGGAGGACACGGGCCCTAGGGGTGGTGCTTTGGCCAGGGGGTTTTGCCCCGGGGGGCCGGTTCGGCGACAGGTCGGCCTTCACACCCGCACCGGTTCACCCACCGCACCTCCCAGGGTGGTTCGTCCTGGGCCTCGAAGGCCGAGGCCCCTCCAAGCAGGTGAGGTCTGGATCGTAGATTGTGCCCATGATTGAGGAGACGTCGCCCGAGCGGTTAGAGCAGTCCACAAGACGGAGGCACGCCGCCCCAAAGAAAGCGAAAGGCGGGGGCGGACTGCTGCGTTCGTCCGCGCTGATGGCGGCGGGCACCGTGGTCTCGCGCGCCACCGGACTGGTACGGCAGGTGCTGCAGGCCGCCGCGCTGGGCACCGGGCTGCTGGCCACCACCTACAACCTGGCCAACACAGTGCCGACGAGTCTGTACTTCCTGCTGATCGGCGGCGCGCTGAACTCTGTCCTGGTCCCCCAACTGGTCCGGGCCCGCGCGGAATACCCCGACGGCGGCGCAGCCTTTGAGCAACGCCTGGTCACCCTGGTGTTGTGCGTCCTCGGCGTGGGGACCGCGCTGGCCACCTGGGCCGCCCCTGAGATCATCAGCATCTACCAGCACGACACACCCGCCACGCACAACGCGTTCGAGCTGACCGTGGTCTTCGCCCGCTTCCTGCTCCCGCAGATCTTCTTCTACGGCGTATTCAGCATCTTCGGTCAAGTCCTCAATGCCCGGAACCGGTTCGGTGCGATGATGTGGACCCCGGTCCTCAACAATCTCGTCCTGATCACCATGTTCGGCCTCTACCTCGGCCTGATAACCGCTCCCGAACAGGTCTCGGACATCACCGGCGCCCAGGTCAGGCTGCTCGGGATCGGGACCACACTCGCCCTGGCCCTCCAGGCACTCGCCTTGATCCCCTACGCCAGAGCAGCCGGTTTCCGCTTCCGGCCGCGCTTCGACTGGCGAGGCACCGGCCTGCGCAAGAGCGTGAACGCAGCCCGCTGGACCCTGCTGTTCGTGCTGGCCAACCTCGTGGCGAGCACGGTCGTCACCCGCATGGCCTCCGCCGCCGACGCTGCCTTGCCTCACGACGGCGTCGGCTACACCGCCTACAGCTACGCCCAGCAGATCTGGATGCTGCCCCAGTCGATCGTCACCGTCTCCCTTGTGACAGCCCTGCTCCCGCGCATGAGCCGGGCAGTGACGGAGCACCGTGTCGACGACCTGCGCGCGGACCTGTCCCGCGCACTGCGGGTCAGCGGCGTCATCATCGTCCCAGCCGCTTTCTTCTTCCTCGCCTTCGGACCGCAGACAGCTCGGCTGCTGTTCGCCCACGGCGCCGCCGATGCCGCAGCCACCGTCCCCCTGGGCCACATGCTGCAAGCCTTCGGCCTGGGACTGATCCCGTTCTCCGCCCAGTACCTCCTGCTGCGCGGCTTCTACGCTTTCGAGGACACCCGCACGCCGTTCCGGATGGCGGTGTGGATCAGCAGTATCAACATCGCTCTCGCCACGGCCTGCCACCTTCTGCTCTCCCCGCGCTGGGCGGTCACGGGGATGGCCGCCGCCTACGCTCTGTCCTACGCGATCGGCCTGCTGCTGACGGCCCCGCGGCTGCGGCGCCGCACAGAGGGGCTGCTCGACGGCCGGCGGATCTGCCGCACCTACGCAAGACTGACTGCGGCCGCCATCGCTGCCGGGGGTGCCGGGTGGCTCATCGCCCGCGCCTGCGGCCAGAGCCTGGTAGCAGCCTCTTGGACGCCGGCGCTTTCGCTGGCTGCGGGCGGCATCGCGATGGTCCTGCTGTTCCTGCTCTTTGCGAGGCTCTTGCGGATCGGAGAGTTGCGCAGCCTGCCGGGGCTGGGGTGAACCTGGCTCCCGCCCTCCACACCATGCTGCCCTCGGCTCCAGCAAGAGGCCGGTCCCAGATCCAGCAGGCCATCACTGTCGTCCGCGGAACGCGGGCGGGCGTTGTCCCGCTCGGCAGCCCGAAGGTGAGGCAGCCCCTGCCCGATCTCCGCCCCGGGAGGACCGCATGATCTCCAGCATGCTCGAAGGAAGGTGAGCCGACTCCGCACGGCGCCGGGAGCGAGTGATCAAGGCCCTGGGATGGGGCCCTGCGGACCGGAGGCGACATCACCGTCTCCGGTCTTGCCCGAGCCGCCCGAGCCGCCCGCCGCTTCCTCTGTCGTCACCGCGACCTGCTCGAACGCGTTCACACCGCAGCCGACAAACCTGCCGAGGAAGGCCGACTGGCTGCCGTCCGCCGATCCTTCTTGCAGGTGCTACTGGTCGGTGCGGTCGGTGCGGAGGTTGGCCGCCAGCCGGGTGATGCTCTGGACCGCGAGTTCGGCGAAGTTCGAGCGGGCGACGATGGCGGTGGTCTCGCCGTCTCGGCGGACGGTGCGCAGGTCGCGCTGGACCTGGCGCGAGAGTTGATGGAGCTCGCGTTGGGCGGTGGCGAGTCGCTGCTCGGCGGCGGTGCGGATCTGCCGGTGCTCTCGTCGGGTGCGGGGTGCGCCGGTGCTGTCGGACGAACTGGGTGTGGGCATGCCGGTGCTCGGTTCTGCGGTGGGCGGTCGCGTCGCTGCGAGGGGGCGGATACCGACGGTGTCGAGATAGGTTTCGACGGTGCCGAGATCGTCTGTGCTGACCACGGCCGCGACGTATCCGTCCGGGCGGATGAGCACCCACTGCTCGGAGGACAGCCCGTAGGCGCTGTGGACGTAGCCGCCGGTGTCGAGGATGTCGCCTCGGGCGCCGATGGTGTGGATGCGCAGGCCGCGGCGTGGCGCCGGGGCCGAGGCGTCGTCGACGTCATAGCCGAGCAGGGTCCAGTGGGGCCCTTGGAACAGGCTGAACAGCCGGGTGGGGAGGCCGCCCGCGCCGGTCACGGGCGCGTCGGGCGCGCGGTCGCCGGCCAGGACACCGTTGTCGCGCTCCGGGTTGGTCAGCGTCAAGGGCGAGTCCAGGTAGCCGAGATCGAGCTGGCTGACCTCGCGGCCGCGGTGGGTGTTGCGGTTCCTGGCCGCTTCGAGCAGCCTTTCGGACAGGCCGAGGACGGCCTGGGCGATCGGCCGGCGTTCCTTCTCGTAGGTCGACAGCAAGGATTCCGGGGCGCCGTCGAGCACGGCGGCGAGCTTCCAGCCGAGATTGTAGGCGTCCTGGACGCTCGTGTTCAGGCCCTGCCCGCCGGTCGGCGGATGGCAGTGCGCCGCGTCCCCGGTCAGGAACACGCGCCCACGCTGGTAGGTGTCGGCCAGCCGGGCGTTCATCTTGAACGCGGACGCCCAGTTCACGGCGCGGATCACGACGTCGGCCCGGCCCGTGCGTTCGCGGAGGAACGCGGTGAGCCCCTCGGCCGAAAGGTCCAGGTCGACGTCGAAGGGGACGGGGGCTTGGAGCTGGAACATGTCGGTGCCGTAGAGCGGGCACATCGACACCTGCGCCGCGGTGTCCTCGCCCCAGCGGTGCCAGGCATCTGACGAGACACCGTCGACCAGTACATCGGCCACGATCGCCCGCACGCCGAGGGTCTTGCCGGGGAAGCCGATGCCGAGGGCCTTGCGGACGAAGCTCGATCCGCCGTCGGCGCCGATCAGATACGCGGCCCGCACGGTCTGTTCGCCGTCCGGGGTGGCGATCCGCGTGGACACACCGTCGGCGTCCTGGTCGAAGCCGACGAGTTCGTGGCTGTAGTGCGGGGCGTGGCCGAACTCGGCCAGCCGTTCGCGCAGTCGGCGCTCGGTGAGGAACTGCGGGACGAGCAGCGGAATCTGGTACGGCTCGTCCGGCGTCGGCTCCGACATCTCTACGGCAGCCTTGTCGACCGGCCCGTCGTCGGTGTAAATGCGCTGGACGGGGTATTCACCCCCGGAGGCGACGATCCGGTCGATCACGCCGAGGTCCTCGAACACCTCTTGGCTGCGGGGCTGAATGCCCTTGCCGCGGGAGCCGATGAACGGATGCGGCGCCTTGTCGATCAGCAGGAATCCGACATTTCTGCGGGCGAGGTCGATGGCAAGGGCTAACCCCGCCGCACCGGTTCCGCAGATGATCACGTCAGTGTCCGTGGTACGGGTCATGACTCAGCTCTCCTTCGGTAACAGCCGTCCGAGCGGCTCATCGCACCCGGACGTCATCGTGTACAAACGGCCCTGCCGGGGTCAGGGCACAAGGACGGTGCGCACGCCCGGGACCTCGGTCGGACTTGGTACGTGACGCAAAGGATTTGGTACGTGGCACAAATTAAATTAGTGGGTGCCACGTACCTTTGCAAGTAGAATCCGGATATGACGTCACCCCATGACGCGCCGCCCCCGCAGGCGCCGTCACCCACAAGCGAGGATCTCGGGCTGGTCGATGCCCTCGCCCAGCTGTCGTTTCTGGTGCAGAACACCCTGGCCGAGATCGCAGGGCAGCACGACCTGTCGGTCACGCAAACACGGCTGCTCGGGATACTGCGGGACCGGGAGCCGACGATGAACCAGCTCGGCCGACACCTCGGCCTCGACAAGTCCTCGATCACGGGCCTGGTCGACCGCGCGCAGCGGCGCGGCCTGGTCACCCGCACCACCAGCGCCATCGACCGCCGCTCGTTTCAGGTATCGATCACCGACGCCGGCCGGCAGCTCGTCGAACAGGTCGCCGCACAGTTCGCCGAGCAGATCGAGAGGTCTGCCGCGCCGCTGACCGAAACCGACCGGAAGCGGCTGTCACGGTTGGCGACCCGGATCGTGACCGCCGACGCCCATGGCCGCGGCATCGACCTGCGCACCACTCCCCGCTGACCGGACCCCCTCCGCAAGACCGTGATCCACGGCGGCGAGTCACGGGTTGGCCCGCTGCAACGCGGTCGCGATGGCGGCAGGTGAACCCACGGCCTCTTCGTCCCGGACCTCGCCGGACCCGAACATCGACTGAGGGCACGGTCGTCCGGCCCGCGCGTCACCATGACTCAGGTTGAACTCGTGATGTCCGCTCGCCCGATTACGTCGTGATCCATGATCGAGCGCAGCACCGACACCTCTCTCAGCCGGCGACCGGACTGCTCATCGTGCTGTCGCTGCTGCCCCCGCAGATCGAGGAGGTCCGTTCGCAGGCCCCGGACAGCCGGCCGTCAGCATCACGGGCTGCCCGATCGCCCGTGAAACCGGATACTCACGAGAACGACGGAGCTACGCGGCCACCGCGACCACATGCTTGCCCACGACGCCGCCGCGCTCGAACGCCTCGTGCGCTGCGGCGATGTCCGCGAGCGGATACACGCTGTCGACCACCGGGCGCAGCGCACCCGACGTGACATGGCCGGCCAGGTCGCGGAGCACGGCGGTGTCGGGGTTGGCGCTGAAGGTGCGGATGCGGCGGGCACCGTACACGCTCGACGCGGCGATCGCGGCCAGGGCCGACGCGGACAGTCCCACGGTGACCATCCGGCCCCCCTTGGCCAACCGGCTTCGGTAGCAGTTCAGTTCCGAGCCGACGGTGTCGACGATGACGTCGAAGGGTCCGATCCGGTCCGAGGTGGTGGAGCCGTAGTCGAGGACCTCGTCGGCACCGAGGCCGGTAAGGAGCCGGGCGTGGCGGTCGCGGGCCAGCGCGGTCACATGGCCGCCCATCGCGTGTGCCAGTTGCACGGCGGCTGTGCCGACTCCGCCGGCCGCGCCCCGGACCAGGACCCGTTCGCCGCTCGTGAGGTGCACGCTGTCGCGCAGCGCGATCAGGGCCGTGGCGCCCGCGACGACCAGGGAGGCGGCGTCGACCGGGGAGTGACCGGCCGGGGCGGGCGCGATGCGGTCCGCGGACACCACGACGTACTCGGCCGCGCCACCGGTGGTGTGCCGCTGCCGGGGGTGCACCATGCCCCACACCCGGTCCCCGACTCGGAAACCCGTGACATCGGTGCCGGTCGCGGCGACGGTGCCGGCGAAGTCCAGCCCCACACCGATCGGGAACCGGCGTCCCGACACCATCTTCAACTCCCCGGCGCGGACGATCACGTCGTGTCCGTTCACGCTGGACGCCTCGACCGACACCAGTACCTCGCCCGCACCGGGAGCGGGGCGGTCGACGTCGTTGACCCGCAGGACGTCCGCCGCACCGTAACTCGTGATCTGAACGGCCTTCATGTCGCTGTCCTTCCGTGGCCGGCTGTGGTGGATCCGATGCTGGACCCTGCACGCGGCATCACGGTCGTTCCGCTTTTCCTGGGACTGGCAGACCCACCCTCAGGGGCCGCGTCCGCGGCATACTGGCGCCGTGACCGACGCCCCCCTCGCCATGAGCGACGATCCCCGGCGCGAACTCGCCGAGTTCCTGCGAACCCGCCGAACTCGGCTGCGGCCACAGGACGTCGGCCTGGAGCCCGGCCCGAGGCGGCGCGTCGCCGGGCTGCGGCGGGAGGAACTGGCCCTGCTGGCCGGGGTGAGCGCGGACTACTACCAGCGCATGGAGCAGGGGCGCGATGTCCGGCCCTCCGACCAGGTCCTGGACGCCCTCGCGCGCGCCCTCAACTTCTCCGCAGAGGAGACCCGGCACCTGCACAGCCTCGCCGCCGCCGCGCGTACCCCGGCCCGCCGTCCGCGTCCGTACGTGCCGGAGGAGGTACCGGACACCACGCTACGACTGCTGCGCACCATGACCTCGCCCGCTCTGGTTGTCGGCCGTTTCCTGGACGTGCTGGCCTGGAGCCCGCTCGCCGGTGCCCTGCTGGGCGAGTTCACCCAGCAGCCCCAGGAGCAGCGGAACCTGCTGTCGCTGCTCCTGCACCCCGAGGCCGACCAGACATGCCCGGAGCGGGCAGCCACTCTGGCAGAGTTGATCGGGATGTTGCGGACGCAGGTCGCCGCCGATCCGGGGCACCCGCGCGCTGTCGAGCTGGTGGGTGAACTCGCGGTCCGCAGTGACGAGTTCGCGGCCCTGTGGGCCCGCCACGATGTGGAGGAACCGACCCGCGGCCGGATGCGCGTCAACCACCCCCTGGTCGGGGAACTGAACCTGGACTGGGACGCCTACCCCATGCCGGGCACTCCCGGCCCGATGCTCCTCGTCTGCACCGCCGCCGAAGGCAGCCCCGACGCCGAGCGACTCCAACTGCTCGCCGGCCTGCTCAACACCCGCTGACCCCACGCTGCCGGCGATCTCCGGGGTCGCCAGAAGGCTTCAGACATATGACGCAAGTGACCCGGCGCCGTATGGGCCTCACAAGTATCTGCGGGCTGTGGAGGCATATGGGGCACGTGAGCCACGATTTGCCGCGCCACGATTTGCCGCGCCACGATTTGCCGCGCCGCGCCGCGCCGCGCCGGCCACGGCGGAGGCCGTCGCGCGCGTCTGCGAGCTGTACGCGGAGGGGTGAACCGCTCCGAAGAGGGGCGGCGCAGCCCGGTCGCGGTGACGGCCGCGGCGGCCCGTCAGGTGCGGCTCGGTGCCGGCTCCGGCTCGGAGAGAGGCGCTGCCGCGCGGCGGGGGAGCAGCAGCGGGGTCGCCAGCAGGAGCACGCCGGCCAGGCCGATGGCCGTACGCGGGCCGAGCAGGCCGCCCAGCGCGCCCCAGACGGCCGTGAGGAGCGCGGTCGAGGCCTTGGTCGTCACCGCCCAGGCGGACAGCGTGCGGGCGACCCGGTCGGTCGCGGTGCGCTGGAGGCGGTAGGTGGCGTAGACGGGGTTGAAGACCCCGCAGCAGAAGATGAGCCCGAGCTCGACGCCCATCACCAGCAGCAGCCCGCCGGTGCCCGGCCCGAGGAAGGCCAGGCCGACGGGCCAGAGTGCGCGCAGCGCCCCGGTCACGACCAGGACCTGGTGCTGCCCGAACCGGGTGACGAGCGGTCGGGCCAGCCGCGAACCGAGCAGCCCGCCGATCGAGGGCGCGGCGAAGGCGAGCCCGTACTGCCACGGTGCGAACCCGAGTCGGCCGAGCATCAGGACGGCCAGCAGCGGCTGGGCGGCCATCACCAGGCCGTTGAACAAGGCGGTGTTGAAGAACAGCGGACGCAGCGTCGCGTCGGCGAGGATGTACCGCCAACCGTCGAGCAGGTCCCCGGCCCGCATGCGCGCGGCCTCCCGGCGCTCGGGCAGCGGCTCGTGCCCGCCCATCGCGCGGATGCCCAGGGCCGAGAGCAGGTAGCTGACCGCGTCGGCCACCACCGTGGCCACCGGACCGAGGAGCCCGATCGCGGCGCCGCCCAGCGGCGGTCCGATGATCGTGGTCGTCCAGGCCGTGGACTCGAACCGGGCGCCTGCGACGAGCAGGTCCTCGGCCGGCAGCAGCGTCTTCAGGTACGCGCCGGAGGCGGCGCGGAAGGTGATGTCGGCCGCCGCGACGACGACCGAGACCAGCAGGAGCTGAAGGAAGGTGAGCACGCCGAGCGCGAACGCGGCGGGGATCGTCAGCAGCGCCGCGAACCGCACCAGGTCCATCGCGATCAGCACCGGCCGCTTGCGGCGGAACTCCACCCACGGGCCGAGCGGCACCGCCACGGCCGCGCCCACCGCAGCCCCCACGGAGGAGAGCGCGGCGACCTCGGCCGGTCCGGCGTGCAGCACCCGGATGGCGATCAGCGGGAACGCGCCGAAGGCGAGCCAGGTGCCGAGCGCGCTGGTCCCGTACGCTCCCCAGAGCCACCCGAACCGCCGCCCCAGCCGCTGTCCGAGCAGATGTCCCAGCCGGTGCCCGCTCCTCATGCCCGCCGCCCCTCGCCACTCACTCGCACAACCGATCCGCGATCGGAAGCATCAAAGCGGGCACCATACCCGGGGATCAAACAACCGCAGGACCGCCTGGCCACAACCAATGGTTGTGCCCATAGGGTGTCGACATGGACCTCAACACCGTCCGGACCTTCGCCGCCGCCGCCGACGCGGGGCAGTTCCAGGAGGCCGCCGCCGAGCTGGCGGTCACCCAGCAGGCCGTCTCCAAGCGCATCGCCGCGCTGGAGCGCAACCTCGGCGTGCGGCTGTTCACCCGCACCGCGCACGGCGCCGAGCTCACCATCGACGGGCAGGCGTTCCTGCCCCACGCGCGCGAGCTGCTGCGCGTCGCCGAGCGCGCGGTCGCGTCCGTGCGTACCGGCCGCCGTCCGCTGCGCGTCGACGTGATCGCCTCGCGCGGCGCGGCGTCGGGCCTGATGCGCGGCTTCCACCGCGCGCACCCCGAGATCGAGCTCGACGTGGTGTGGCTGTTCGACATCGAGACGGCCGTCGCCGCCATCCGGTCCGGTGCGATCGACGCGTCCTTCCGCGCCGTCGCCGTGCCCGGCCGGCCCCTTCCCGAGGACATCGAGTCCGTCCGGGTGCTCGACGAGGCGCTCCAGCTCCTCACCGGCCCCGCCCACGCGCTGGCGGGCGCCCGGTCGGTGACCGTCGCGCAGCTCGCCGGGCACCGGATCTGGATGCCCGGCATCGTCCCCGGTACCGAGTGGGCCGCCTACTACGACGACCTCGTCGCCGAGTTCGGCCTCACCATCGAGGCGACCGGCCCCAACTTCGGCTCCGACGCGCTCCTCGACACCGTCGCCGACACCCCGGCCCTGGCCACCTTCATGGGCGAGCAGACCCGCCTCGTCTGGCCCGCCGGCCACGGCCTGCGCCGCATCCCGGTGACCGACCCGACGCCCGTCTACCCGCACTCGCTCCTCTGGCACCGCGACAACCCCCACCCAGCGCTGGCCACTCTCCGCGCCCACCTCGCCGCCACAGCGGCCGGCCACGACGCCGCCGGGACCTGGGCGCCGGGCTGGGTGATTCCGCGCTGAACGCCGCCGCGTCCGCTTGAGGATCTTGTCGGGTTCGGGGTCGAGGTCGAGTTCCTCGCAGACCCTCGTGCGGGCCGCCTTCCAGCTGCTTGGCCAACTGCTCTTCGAGTCCGTCCAGCTCCGCACGACGCGTGGCGATCCGCTCCAGCACCTCGGGGTCCGTCATGGGCCGGATCGTACGAGCAACACCGGCGACGTCGAGCGGAAAACCCCGAAACCGCCCTGCCAGACGATCTGCACGGCAGACTGCCTCCCCCGGCCGGCACAAGCACCCCCGAACAACGTCACACCAGGCCCCTGACCTGCCTTCAAGATGGCGGCAGCTCAGCGTTGAGCGTCTCTGGGACTCTGTGTGTGCCTGTGGTTTCCAGGCTTTTCGGGCGCGGCGTGGCCGTGTGCGGTCGCCGGTGTGGGGTCCGAACCTCGGGGTGAGGGGGTGGACCTGGGTGGCGTGCAGGTGGTGGAAGCCGGTCCGCTCGGCGGCGCGGGTGCGCCGTCGGCAGGTTCTGTTCGAGAGCCGCATCCGGCCGGCCGGAAGAAGATCTTCCGGCCGGTGGGGTGCGGGTACTCCATGACCTGGCACCGGCCCGGATACGGCGGCTGGTGTCTGGGTGTCATGCCCCGCCGGACGCTGGACTGCCCCTGTGGTGGGGGTGGTGGCGGGGACCGTACGCACATCGGGCATACGGCGGGAAGTCGTGGGGCCCGGGGCATGTGCCGGGGCAGCACGCCGGGCGGGCTGGTATTGGGGGCCGGTGGGCCTGCTGGGCGTGGGGTGCCCCTTGCCCGGGGTGGCCTTCGGTCCGCGCGGCCGGGGTGGGGTCATCTCGGCGCGGCGTAGTCGGCGCAGGCGGCGGGTGGCCTTCTTCGGGCGGCGGACCAGAGCCACCGTGCCCTCCATCGTGGTGCGGATGGTCCGGGCGCCGGTGGCGCGGTCGGTGAGGGTGTGGGCCTGGGCGAGCAGGCCGCGGGAGACGATCCGGCGGGCGGCGGCGTGATCCCGGTCCATGGACAGTCCACACCGCGCGCAGTGCGCCCACTTCCAGCCGCGCTCGGCGAGCCGGTCGGGGGCCGGATGGTGGGTGAGGGTGTTCAGGCAGCCGGGGCACAGTGTGGAGGTGCCCCGGGCCGGGACGGTGACCACCGCGATCCCCGCCTTCGCTCCCAGGTGCCGCATCGCCTCGGCCACCGTGCCGCGCACCTGCCCGGACAGCCGGGCGTTGCCCTTGCGGTGGCCGCGGGCTTCCAGGGTGGCGAGGTCTTCCAGGTAGATGACGCTCGCGCCGAGCGCTGCCGCCTGGCCGACGGCCCAGCGGGCCGCCGCCCAGGCCAGCGCGGCATTCAGCTGCCGGATGCGGGCACACACCCGCCCGTGCTCGGCCTCCAGTACCCGGGCCCGGTCGAGGTGTTCGCCCCAGGCCGGGTGGGGGGAGCCGAGCCCGTCCGCGAGGGCCTGGTAGTGGTCGCGCTTGGCGGCGAGGTGCTCGCGGTGGCCGCGCAGCCGGTGCAGGGCGGCACTGACCGTGGTGGCGTCGAAGACCAGGGGACGGCCGTCGGTGACCACCCGCTTGGCCGGGCCGTGGCCGGTCAGGCGGCCCAGGACGCCGGTGAGCAGGGTGTTGACACCCCAGTCGAAACCGAGTGCCACCCGATGGCCGGTCGCCTTGGTGGCCTGGGCGGGCCGGGAGTGCGGCAGGTCGACGGCGATCCGGCCCGTGCGGGTGGTGCGCAAGGTCGGAGTGTGCAGCGCCGCGTCCGCCGTGACGGTGCCGAGCAGCCGGATGTCGATCACGTGCCAGGCCCAGTCCCGCCCCGTGGCCGGGGCCGCCCGCAGGGGGAGCTTGACCCGCAACCGGGCGGTGACCTCATCCACCCGCTGAAGGGTGACCTGCTGGCGGTCCATCGCCGCCAGCAACACCTGCCTGGCCACCTGCGGCGGGCCCTCCAGGACGCACAACCCGGCGGGCAACTTCCCGTGCCCGGTTACATACGCGCAGATCTGCCGGGTGCGGTTGCGGATCTCCGCACCACTCACCCCAGCAGGCAACAGCTTTCGCAGCGCCGTCCACTCCGCCTCGGTGCGCCGCCGCGGATCAGCGGGCCAGGTGGCCAGGACCGCGGCCACGATACTGCGCCGGTGCAGGGCCAGCCGAAGGGTACGCGCGGCATACTCCTCAGCACCCCGGCGCACCCGGTCCGAGACGTACACCCCCGCCGGGGACGGCACATCCTGGGGCCAGTTCAGGCGGCGCAGCGCCATCCACCCCTTGGGCGGCAGTGCCTCGCCCCGCTCGTCCACCCCGGCGGCCAGCACATCCAGGGAATCCTCATCCCATCGGGCGGTCACCAGAGCGCCGGCCAGCTCCCGGCTCAACTCCGCCAGAAAGCCCACCCGTTCCAGCAGGACACGCTGCCCGACCTGCTCACCACTGCCCTCCAGCACACCGGAGAAGGCGGTGCACGTCGCCGTCGCCATCAGCCTGGCCATGCCCGCCACCCCGCCTATCCCGTACCTGTGCCGGTCATCTTCAGCAGCGGCCGCATCCCGGCACTCCGATCGGCCTAACGACCGACCATCACACAAAGACACGGCCTTCCCGCACCCCGAGGGTGCGGGAAGGCCGGGAAAGTGCGGGAAGACCACGCTCGTCGGCATCCGACGAGGACGAGACGGGGAACACCCGCATCTCTCAAAGCCGACGGAAACCGTAACCAACCAGGATGAAAGCAGTGGCGGATCCTGAGGATCCGCACCGATGACACGAAGTAGCATCAACCAGCCTGCTCAAGCCAAACACCCAACAGTTGAAGACCCTCTCCAGCGTCGAAGAAGTCCGCGATCAGTGCGAACGTCGCCTCGGGCGAGGGGCGGCGGCTCAGCGGGCGAGGACCGCGGCGTACGCCCGCTGCCAGAGGCGGCGGGCCATCTCCCAGGGGCCGAGGCGCCGGCCGTGGCGCAGGCCCAGCTCGGTGAAGCTGCCGGAGTAGACGCGGGTGCGGCGGAACGGGTTAGCAGTCATTGGGCCCTGACCCCGAGGTTCGGACCCCACACCGGCGACCGCACACGGCCACGCCGCGCCCGAAAAGCCTGGAAACCACAGGCACACACAGAGTTCTAGAGACGCTCCCAGTCTTCCGAGTCAGGAATCTCGACCTGAGTCAGCCGTGCTGGTGCTGGACGAGCGCGGGCGGTGTCCTGCTCATGTACCAACCCTCGACGCGGGGTCCGACGAGGTTGGACGGCCAGCCTGCCGTCTCGACGGCGGCATCGTAGACGGCGTCACCGAACGCCACAATGGCCTGGTGAGGGTCCGCTGTCTCCCTGAGCTTGGCCCACGGCAGACGAACCAGACCGGCGTCGGGATGCCAGGCGGCGCCCTCAACACCCCAGGACCGGCCCCCGAGACCGTCCGGCTGGGGCCAGATGTACGCGTACATGCCGGCGTTCGGCGCCTTGGCATCCCCGAAGGAGAATCCCACCGACACGTACGCATCGAGCTGGGCGTTCTCCATGAACGGCGGCTGGTGGGGCGTCGGCACGGTGGGCTGCGCCCGGTAACGCGTGGCGGACAGGTCGAAGCCGCCCCACATCACACCGACCCGGGGGCGGTATCCCAGGAAGGGGGCCTGCCACGCCTCGAGCCCGTCAGCGGCGAGGTTCAACGCTGTCCAGATCAGCCGGGCCGCGTGGCCATCCCAGGTGCGTTCGACGTGATCGTCCTCGAAGCGCGGCGGAGCATCGGGAATCTCGCAGATCAACGAGCTGCGCGGTCGGTGTATGCCGAGCTCGTCTGCCGCATCGCAGAAGGACGCATAGAACATGGCGACTGATCCCTTGGACAATGGCACCGTCCGCGAGCCATTGTCGGCCTCGATGACCACGCCACCGTCGAGCAAGCCGTAGTGCACCGTGAAGGTCACGCCTCGCTGCCGAAGGGTTGGCGTTCTGAGCCCCCGGGGGGTGACATCGAGGACGGTGTTTCCCCAGCCGACTTCGAAGGGCTCGTCGAGGGTGTACTTGCCTGCGACCTGTACCACCCGGTTCACGTAGTCAACCATGGGCGCCAAGTCCTCATAGACCAGCGTCGGCCACGCATTGAGACGTTCGCTCACAGAGAGCCTCCCAGCGTGTCGATGGGATCAGTGGGAGGGGACGTCAGGTGATGCGCCCGCTCCCCCATGCAGCGACGGGCGGGCCTCGGACACCGAACTGTGATCCAGTACCCAATTCTCACACGCAGGTCAGGGTCCTGCCCACTCGGTGGCGCCGGGTGTCCGACGTGCTGGGCCGGCAGCCAGGATGCGGTGGGTGACCGAAAACCCCGCCTTCTTCGCCCGATGGTCGAACCGCGCCGCTTCTTTGCAGGTCAGCTGCCTATCAGAGGGTGGAACGCGGTTCACAGAGGGTAGAGCGCCGTCGTTTCGAACGGGGTGGAGGTCGACGCCGCGGCCGTCGTCGTCCTGCTTCTCTGGGGGTAAGCCCGGTGTGGTGTGACGTTGTGTGGGGGCAGTAAGTCGATCTTCTGAGACTCGTTCTCGGGGGGTGTGGCTCTGTGGCGGGTTGTTGCATCAACCGTCAGGTCATGGAGTTGCATTGCTGCCTTTCCTGTGGATTTGCCGTCGGGAGTTCGGTACTGGACGGTCGTCGACGACGACTTCGAGGTGGTGTGGGTCGCAGATCAGTGGCTGCGGTTCCTGCGGTTCGGTCGGAGCCGGGCCGAGCTGACGACGAAGGCGTACGCCGAGGGCGTGGCGTTGTACCTGCTGTGGTGCCGGATCACGGGGCGGCAATGGCCGCAAGCGGCCCGGGACATGGGCCTGTTCATGGTCTGGCTGAAGTACACGCCGTCGACGCCGGACGGTGAACCAGCCTCGGTGGTGCTGGGGCCAGGGGCCGAGCCGGCCCGGAAGGAACGGCGGATCAACGGGGTGCTGATCGCGGTGCGTGGGCTTCTGTCGTACGCCGTGTCGGTGGGCGAGGCACCCCGCTCGGTGCTCGGGCAGATATACGAGCTGGCCGACAACCGGGACCTGCCGCTGGACGTTACTACTTGTCGCGCGCGGCGAGCCGTTTGGTGATCTCGGTCTTGACCGTCTCGTGCAACTCGTCTGACGTGAAGCCGAGGTTGCGCAGGATCTGCGCGGCCGGGCTCTCCTCGGCGCGGATCAGGCCCAGCAGCGTGTGTTCCGTGCCGACCCAGTCGTGGCCGAGGTCGGCTGACGCGCGGCGTGCCTGTTCGATGGCCTCCTTGCTCTCCGGCCGGAACGCGATGTGCCCCCGCAGCGCCTTCTCCCCGGCCGGCGGCATCGCTTCCTCGATCGCGTCGCGGATGCGTTGCTCCGACTCGGTTTTCGCCACCAGCACCTCGTACGCCAGGCCCCGCGGTTCGCCGAGCAGGCCGAGCAGCATGTGTTCGGTGCCGATGAAGTGGTGCTTGTGCGTTCGGGCGGCCTCCTGCGCCAGCACGATGCTGTGCCGGTTCAGGTTGGTGAACCGCTCAAACGCGGCGGGCGCGTGGCGTTGCTGCGCGGCCTGTTTGGACACTCCGATGGCATCGCCGATCTCGGTCCATGACGCGCCGGTCTGCTTTGCCTTGCTGACGTAGTGGTCGATGAGCTGGTCACCGAGGTCGGACAGTGTCTGGGCGCGAAGTCGCGCCTCGCTGATGCGGGCCAGTTCGTTGGCGTTGGGGAGTTCCTCGTCGAGCCGGGCGATCAGGTCGGCGAGGCTGATGTCGAGTGGGCTCATGCGTCAATCTTAAGTTGACGATCCCCAATCGTCAACTTGTAATTGACGCTCATCCCGGGCCGATCCTGGCGGTCCATGGCCCTGACGGCCGCATCAGGGGGACGTGGTTCGGTGGAGTCCCTTTTCCCGCAGCAGTTGGAGGAAGGCGGCTGTCTGCTGTTCGTCCAGCGCCGAGACGGGCAGGCCCATGGCCATCTGCGGGGACACGCGCAGTACCCAGAAGTCACCGACGCGCGAGACACTCCGAAACGTCGTCCACGTCCGGGAAGTCGCCCGGTCCGGGCCCTGCGTGCGGTACTCCGTGTCCGTCATGGTGATGGTGACCTCCCGATCCCCCTTCAGGTAAGGCGCCAGCTGACGCCGGACGGAACGCTCGCGCAGCAGGAAGAACGCCGCTCCCGAGACCGCCAGTGCCACGCCGAGCCGGACAGCGCCGGGCACTCCGGCGAGTCCGGCGACCACCGCGGCAGCGCCGGCCGCCACAAGCCCGATAGTGATGGCCACGCGCTGGATGTACCCGCGCCGGGCGCACGCCCGATACGAGCGAAGCACCGTAGCCGGTGTGCTGACGAAGGTGGTCGTTATCGGCATCTCGGCCACACTGGCTCCCGCATCGCGCGTTCAGGGAAACAGCCGCTGATAGGACAGTTCCCGCTACAAGATTTTCCGTCAGAACCAGAGGCTCGACATTGGTGACCTATGCTGCCACGCTCGGCGTCCCGCGCCGCATCGTCGAGTTCCTCGCTCGCCTGCTCGCCGCCCACCGCCGCCGGATCGGCACTCCGCACGGATCGCGGGCACAACCAGGCACCCGACCTGCACCAAGTCCTGAGGAGATGCCAGGAGGCGGCGCGGTCGGCGTTGCCCTCGGCAACGCCGGGCATCGGTGCCGCGCGGCGGCCACCCTCGCTACCGTGCCCGCGCCCGGGGCGATCTGCCCTCCCGTCCCACCCCGTCCACCGCTCTGGACATCGTCTTCGGCGCCCTGTGGTACCGCCTCCTGGCCACTCGCCAGCCCGTCGACGACGACCTCATCGATGACCTCACCGCCACCCTGACGAGCAGCTCGGAAGGCACCCCATGACCGGTTTCCACACCATCCTGATCACCGGCGCCACGGACGGCCTGGGCCGGGCCCTGGCCGAAGACCTGGCAGCCAACGGCGCCGACCTGATCCTGCACGGCCGTACCCGGGCCAAGCTCGACCGGATCGCGGGCCGGTGCGCGACACTCGGCGCAACCAGGCCCCGAACCGTCACTGCGGACTTCGGCGACCTCGACCAGGTGCGTCGCATGGCCACCCAGGTTCGCGCGATGACAGGCCGACTCGACGTACTGGTGAACAACGCGGGGATCGGCGGCGGCGAACCCGACGGCCGCACCCGCCGGACCAGTGCCGACGGTCACGAGCTACGTTTCGCTGTCAACTACCTCGCCGGATTCCTGCTCACCCTCGAACTCCTCCCGCTGCTCCGAGCATCGGCACCCGCCCGCATCGTCAACGTCGCCTCCATCGGCCAGCACCCCATCGACTTCGACGACCTGATGCTGGAGCGCACCTACTCCGGAATGCGCGCCTACGGTCAGAGCAAGCTCGCCCAGATCATGTGCGGCCTCCATCTCGCCACCCGGATCCCCGCAGGCGAGGTCACGGTCAACAGCCTCCACCCGGCCACCTACATGCCGACGAAGATCGTCCTCGATGAAGTCGGCCACAGCATCGACACCTTGGAACAAGGCGTAGCGGCCACCAGCCGCCTCATCACCGACCCCACGCTCGCCGGGATCACCGGACGCTTCTACGACCGGACCCGCGAAACCTACGCCCACGCCCAGGCGTACGACACCACAGCCCGGCTCCGCCTTTGGCAGACGAGCACGCAGCTCACCGCGGCACCGCATCCCGAATAACGGGAGGTGGCGGCGGTGTTCGACCAAAACAGCGACGGCCCGCCTACGAGCGCATGGTGCCCGGCGAAGCCCGCTTCCGTGTCGTTCTGAACATGGCAGTCCGACATTGGTCGGGTGGCCCGAGGGAGTCTCCCCCCGGCCCACCCGACCAGCGGAGCCGTGCAAGGTTCGACGGCTGCAGGGCCGAGACCAGACTCGCGCTCGGCTAATTCTCGACATCACCGACCGCAGGAGCTCGGATACCGGCTCTGAACTGCGACGATTCACAGACTACATGTCGGCGACGGCGAGTTGGGGCCGTTGCTGTAGCTCGTCCGGGTGGTCTCGTGCAACGGCCCGTCCACCGTGGCGGTGGACGGGCCGTGAGATTGAAGCCGCAGGGCTTGGGTCAGCGGGGACCGAATCCGCCGTATGGCCGCAGTGGAATGACTTGGAAGTCCGACATCTTTTTTTGTGCCAGCGGAAGTGCAGCCACAGCGGCTTCGGCGTCACTCAGCGACTCGGCTTCGAGGAGGAAGCAAGCACCTCGGGTGTCCCCCCGCAGCCAGATCTGACGGAGTGTGCCATCGGCGTAGAGCTCTCGAACCGTCTCGGTCTCCTGCGGCAGGACGGCTGCAAAGTCCTCGTCGCTGAACTGGTCGCTGTATCGCTGCGTGATCACCATGAATTGCACGTGGCGAACCTATCAAGGCCATGAGTCGCCCATCGAACACAGTGACGACACGGCCTTCGCCAGATCGGGATCAGGCGCTTGGTTCCGGGTCTGCGAGGCGGGATTCGAGGTCGGCGACACGACGGTCTTGGAAGCGGAGGTTGGAGCGGGCGGCCTTGAGTCGTTCGTCGAGGGTGCGGTTGTCGGTGGTGAGTTGGCGGACTCGCAGCTTGAGCGGTGTGTTCTCGGTGGTGATCCGCTGGATGGCCTCTTCGGTCCACTCGGCTCGCAAGTCGCGGATCTGGCCGAGGAGTTCACCGATGCGGGTGCGTTGGGCGAGGATCTCGGTATGGGCGGCCTTGAGGGCGTCCTCGGCGTTCAGCGCGCGTTCGCGCCAGGTCGCCTCCCGCTCGTCGTCCTGTTCGGCGAGCATCCGGGGCCGGCGTTCGCCGGCCTGGGAAATCGCCGCGGTGATGGCGGCTCTGGCCTCGGGGTTGTCGTAGAGGAAGGTGCGCGAGACGTCCGCGCGGCGGGCGACGCCGGCGACGCTGACCTGTGCCTTCTCGCGCCGCAGTCGAGCGATGGCCTGGTGGACACGCTGAAGGGCGGCCTCGGTCTTCCGGCGACGGGCTGCCAGGGCCGCGGCCGTGCGCGGTGCAGGGACGGTGGCGGTGTTCATGCGACGTCCTGTTCGGGATCGATGTCCTCGGCTGTGCACGTATCGCTGTACTCGTTCGCCTCGTCGCTTTCCGTGCCTGCCTCGGCGAGGGCGGTGGCGCGGAAGGCGGTGGACCACACGCGGTGGAAGTAGTCCTGGGGTTTGCGCAGGTCCAGGGCGAGGGCGTCGTCGAGGAGGCCGAGGCCGGCCAGAGCCTTCTCCGGGCCGATTGCTCGCTCTCCCCGAGACCTCGACAGCAACTCCAGGATTCTCATCGTCCGATCGCCACCGCCACTGAGTCACAGCGAGCGGCTCACCCGGTACGCAGGGTCAAAAATTAACCGACCGGACGGATGATCCTCTACCAACTCTCCGGCCTCCGTTTGCGGGTCGGCAGCGCCACCGACCCGCCCACCATCGTCGTCAGCCAGGGCGTGCAACTCCATCTGCTCGACCTCCTCGGCCTGGAACCGACACGTCCCCGCTGGCCAGAGACCTGAACGAGTGACCCGCGAAATACGGAGCTAGTTGGCCGCATTCGCGTCACGCCGTGGAGCCAACGGAGCAGTGAGACCAGGAGAAGCCCGGCGCGATAGCGTGGCGATCATGGCGGACTGGGATATTCGGCTGGCATCGGTGTCGGACGTCGAGGCGGTGGCCGAGTTGCGTGCGATGGTGCTGCGGGCGGATCTGGACCGGCTCGGGCGGTACGACGCGCAGCGGGTGCGGCAGCGGCTGCGAGACGGATTCGACCCGGCCCACACCTGGGTGATCGAGGTGGGCGGTGCGTTCGCCGGCTGCGTGGCACTGCGACCGGCCAAGGGCTTCCACTGGCTGGAGCACTTCTACCTGGCCCCGCATCTTCAGGGCGACGGCATCGGCTCGGGCGTGCTGCGCGAGCTACTGGAGCGGTGTGACCGCAGCGGTGTCCTCGTCCGGTTGAACGTGCTGCAGGGCAGTCCGGCCCGACGGTTGTATGAACGGCATGGGTTCACCGTCGAGACCGAGGATCCGATAGACGTGTTCATGGTGCGCAAGCTGCCCCAATGAGCGCCGAAGTGGCCAACCAGCGTGCTCAGTCACACCCCCACCCAAGCGGTCAAACTTCAGTGACAATCGGTCAAGGTTCGCTGGCACAGGACACCCTCAGGACCTTGGCCGGTCGATCACCTGGCGGCGGGGGCGCCGGTCGGGTGGCAGGTCGGCGACAGCGTGCCCCAGTCGCTCGGACGAGTCGTGCAGGGCCCCGATCCAGCAGTCGGCGGCGGTCACGCCCCGGCCCCGCTTCGGTACGCGAGGTCGGCCGCGGTGAGGCCCTCGAGCGCCATGCCCAGCTGGGTGCCTTCGGCCATGCGGCGGCTGATCCGCTGCCGCAGGGTGACGGCCAGATGGCGGGTGAGCAGTTGCGGCTTGGCGGCGATCTGCTCGGCGAGTTCCTGGGCCCGGGGCAGCACCCGCTCCAGCGGCAGCACCTCGGCGACGGCACCCCACCGTTCGGCCTGGTCGGCGGTGAAGGAGCCCTGGGTGAGGGTGAGGTGGCGGGTGCGGTTGACGCCGATGGCCTCCTCCCAGGCGATCTGGATGCCGTCGCCGGGCACGATACCGAAGGTCAGGTGGGGGAAGTCGGAGAAGACGGTGGTGTCCGCGGCCATGACGATGTCGGCCAGCAGCGCGTATTCGCTGTGCACGGAGGCCGGGCCGTTGACGGCGGCGACGATCGGCATCTCCAGGTCGACCAGGCGCTGCATCACCCGGCGGCCCTCGGCGGCGGTGCGGTCCCACTGCGCGGGCTTGGTGATGTCCCCGAGGCTGGCGCCGTCGATCTCGGTCATGAAGCGGTCCCCGGTGCCGGTCAGCACCAGGACCCGGTTGTCGCGGTCCTCGCCGATCTCGAACAGGGCGCGGGGAAAGTCGGTGTGCAGCTGACCGGTGAAGGTGGCCGGGCCGCCGTCGGTGTGGAAGCGCAGGGTCAGCACTCCGGAGTCCGTGCGGCTCAAGGCGATGTTCTTGAAGGCAGTGAAGTAGTCAGGTGTTGCGCCGGTCATGGTCACTCCTACGGTGGCGCGGCGCCGTCGTGCGCCGCTCTTCCACACAACCACCTGGGCAGGCCGGTTCGTAGCGTTCGCCCAGTCGCTCCGGGACCACCCCCCATCAGGGATGTTTATGGCACCCGGTCGAGCCGCGATCCGTCGATGTGGTGCGATGGGGTCCATGGAGCTTCGGGACATGCGCGCCTTCGTGGCGGTGGTGGAGGAGGGCGCCCTGTCCGCGGCGGCCCGCCGGCTCCATATGAGCCAGCCCCGGCTCTCCCAGATGGTGCTCGCGCTGGAGCGGGAGTTCGGAGTCGGCCTGTTGGTGCGCAGTTCGACCGGGGTCCAGCCGACCGAGGCCGGCACCGCCCTGCTCGCCGAGTCCCGTGCGGTGCTCGCCCGGTACGACCAGGCCGTCGCCGCCGTCGCCCGGCACAGCGCACCAGGTGGCTCCGTCCTGCGGCTCGGCATCCCGCTCGAACTGCCCCCCGGGTTCCTGACCCGCCCGCTGGCGGCACTTGCCGACGCGTATCCCGAAACCCGGGTGGAACCCCGGCACATGTCCACCGCGGACCAGGTGGCGGCCCTGCGCTCCGGGGAACTCGACATCGGCCTGCTGCGCGAACGCCCTTCCGGGGGTGACCTGGACGCGATCAAGGTCCTGGAGGAGAGACTGGGCGTGCTGCTCGCGGCCGAGCGGGGCGCCGAACTGTCCGGCCCGGAAGGTGTGCGGCTCGACTCCCTCGCCGGGCTGCACTGGGTCGGCTTCCCCCGCTCCGGAAGCCCCGTCTGGTACGACGAGGTCACCGCCGTACTGCGCGGACACGGCATCGCCACCGAAGCCTCCGCGGTGGGAGGGGAGGCGCTGCTTGCCGAAGTCAAGCTGGCAGCGGTGAGCGACGGGACGGCCTTCGCCCTGGCGCCGCCGCACTGGTTCCACCCCTTGCCCGAGAACGTCGTCTGGCAGCCCCTGGCAGGCAGTCCTCTGGTGCGTCGGACATGGGCCGTGTGGCAGGCCAGGTCGCACCGACTGGACCTCGGCCATTTCGTGGTGGCGCTGGGGAACGACAGCGGCGGATGACCTGCTGCCGCCTCCGGTGACGCTGTCGCCCGAAGCCGAGGCCGCCCAGGTCATCGTGGCTCCGGGACTCCAGGCGATCTTGCCGGGCGGGCGCGGCGGCATCGTCGGCCGACGGGCGCGCATCGGGTTGGTTCGAGCGTGGCGACCCGCAGCGCCACCGCGGGCCATAAACATTCCTGATGGCCGGGCCGGCGAGGACGAATGGCCGGAGGGCATGGCACCGACCGCTCCCTCGGTTGTGAGACATCGCGGTGGTCACCACGCCGCGATGACACCGACGGAAGGGAAAGGATCATGGAGCTTCGAGACCGGAAGGCGCTCGTGACCGGGGGCGCAACCGGCATTGGCTTCGCGACGGCACGACTGCTCGCCCGGGAGGGAGCCGAGGTCGTGATCGCCGGCCGGAGCGAGGAAGCTGGTGCCAAGGCCGTGGCCGAGCTCGGGGAGCACGGCGGCCGGGCACGTTTCCTCCAGGTCGACCTGCGTGATCCGGAGTCGGTGCGCAGGCTCGTCGAGCAGGTGGGGGACGTGGACGTCCTGGTGAACAACGCCGGCGCGTTCCCGTTCGCCCCCACGGTGGAGCAGGGCTTGGACGCGTTCCAGCAGCTCTTCACGACGAACGTGCAGGGGCCGTTCTTCCTCACCGCAGCACTGGCGGAGAAGATGGCGGCCCGGGGCGGCGGCAGCATCGTCAACGTCACGACGATCGCCGCACAGCGCGGCATTCCCGGCACTGCCGCCTACGGGTCGGCCAAGGCCGCAGTCGATTCCCTGACCCGCACCTGGGCGGTCGAGTTCGGTGGCCTCGGGGTCCGGGTGAACGCCGTTGCGCCCGGTCACACTCGCACCCGGAACGTTTCCAGCATGATCGGCGAGGAGACCTTCGAGCGCATCGGCGCCGAGGTGCCGCTCGGTCGGCTCGCCGACCCCGAGGAGATCGCCGAGGCGATCCTTTTCCTGGCCTCTCCGCGGGCCAGTTACGTCACCGGAACCGTCCTCACCGTGGACGGCGGAGCGGTGGCCCTCACCTGACCCCCTGGAGCAGGGTCGCTGCGCGAGCATGCTCCACATCACCCAATCACCCGTCACCCAATCACGTAATCACCCATAAATTCTCCATATCGCCCGCACAAGGTACATATCGCCTATCGTCCCGTGAAGGCGGGCAACGAACCGACACCCCAGAGGAAGAACCATGGGACTGCTGAACGACAAAGTGGTGCTGGTCACCGGCGGCACTTCGGGCATCGGCCGCGCCGCCGTCGACCTGTTCGCCGAGGAAGGCGCCAAGGTGGCCTTCACCGGGCGTCGCGCCGAGGCCGGCGAACAGGTTGCCGACGAGATCTCCAAGGCGGGAGGTGAGGCGCTTTTCATCCGGGCCGACGCAACCGACATCGCCGGCGCAGCTGACGTGGTGCGTCGGACCGTCGAGCACTTCGGCCGACTGGATGCGGCGTTCAACAACGCCGGTACCGCCATGGTCGGTCCGCTGACCGAGCTGGACGAGAAGACCTGGGACGTCCTGGTGGACGGCAACCTCAAGAGCACGTTCTTCTACCTCCAGGCGGAAGCGGCGCAGATGAAGCGCCAGAAGGAAGGCGGCTCGATCGTGCTGAACGGGTCCGTCTTCGCCCAGTTGGGCATCGAGGGCATCTCGATCTACAGCGCCAGCAAGGGTGGCGTCACCGCGCTCGCTCGCGCCGCCGCCGTCGAACTCGGCCCCGACGGCATCCGTGTCAACAGCGTCAACCCGACGGTGATTCGCACCCCTCTCACCGAAAGCGGAATCACCAGGAACGAGGACGGGACCGAGTACCACCCACATGGCGAGAAGATCCCGCTGGGCCGGCTCGGTGAGCCCGAGGAAGTGGCCAAAGCGACCCTCTTCCTGCTGTCGGACCTCTCCTCGTACATCACCGGTCAGACACTGATGGTCGACGGCGGGCAAAGCGTCAACTGACCCGACCACGGCACCGTTTCATCGGCGTGGGGACCGGAATCGAAGGGGCCGGTCCCCACGGCTTGTCGCCGAGCCTTTCCGGCCTTGCCGTGCGGACGGCGTGTGAGCCGTTGTCTTTCCGGTCCTGACCATTGCGTTGCTGCTGGTCAGGAGTGAACCCGCTGTCTGCGAGGGAGCGTTGGGGCGCCGGGTTGCTTTTTTGATCGGTGGGGTGGCTGATGGCGTCGGTGGATGCCGAGCGGCTGCTGGAGCGGTGATCATCGTCCGGGAAGTCGTGGCGGAGGTGCTGGCCGAGCCGGCAACCCGGGCCGGGGACCAGGACGTGGACGGGGTGGAGGGTCGGTCCAGGGGAGTGAGGCGGCGACGGGCCGGGACCGGGTGTGGGCCGAGGACCTCGCGACGGCCTTGGGCCTTCACGCGGTGTTCGCGAAGTAGGCAGCGGTCGTCGCCGACAACGCTGTGCCGCGGGTTTCGCGGGTTCAGCCGGTGTGTTCCTGCTCCTTGTCTCCGGTGTTCAGGACGGTTGCGCGGAACGAGGCGACGACCGGGCGGAGATCGATCCGGTGCCAGGCGGCCCACAGGCGCACAGACCTCTGGAACCAGGGGAGTTCGCGGACCGTGATGCCTGGTGTGTGGCCGTGCAGCATGCTCTTCTGTACGAACGCTACGGCGAGCCCGGACGCGACGAGGCCGAGTGCGGTGAGGGATTCCGGGGCTTCGAGTCGGATGTCGGGGGTGAACCCGGCGGCGGCGCAGGATGCGACGAAACTGTCCCGCCAGGCGTGATGCTGACTGTCCTCGATGGCGATCCATGGCTGGGTGTCCAGGTCTTCGGGCAGGATCTCCGTCGCGTCGGCGAGGGGGTGGTTGCTCGGCATGGCCAGGAGCAGAGGGTCCTCGAGGAGGAGGGCGCTGCGCAGGTCCGGGTCCGTCTCGGGCGGTGCCTCCGGGACCAGGGCGATGTCCAGGCTGCGTTGGCGCAGTCCCTCGAACTGCTGTGGAGAGGTCAGGTCGTAGAGGGCGACGTGGATTCCGGGACGCTCGTCGTGCAGAGCGCGCAGGGCCCGGGGCAGGAGGCCGGTGTGCATGGCGTCGCCCACGTACCCCACGCACAGGCCGCCCTCTTCGCCCCGGCCGAGGCGTCGGCCCAGGTTCTCCAGTCGGTCCGCGTGCCGCAGCAGGGCTGTGGCCTCGGTGAGGAAGACGCGGCCGTCGGAGGTGAGCCGGATGCGTTGCTGGCTGCGCTCGAACAGCGTCAGGCCCAGGACCTTCTCCAGCTGGGCGATCTGCCGGCTCAGCGGTGACTGCGAGATGTGCAGGCGTTCGGCGGCCCGGCCGACGTGTTCCTCTTCGGCGACGGCCACGAAATATCGGAGTTGGCGCAGGTCAAGCACGTAAGACCTCTCGGGACTCAAGTGTGTCCAAGCAAGTCTTGGACAGTCTTATCCCTCGATCCTAACCTCGACAGAGCAAGAGCCGCGGAGCGGAAAAACCCTCCCGAACTCCGCGTCACGTAATGGAGAGAAGGATCTTCCTCATGGGCATCAAGTCCCTTCTGCCGGGCACCCTCGGCTTCGGTACCGCACCGCTGGGCAACATGTTCCGCAGCATCCCGGACGAGGAGGCCGCGGCCACCGTCGAGGCCGCCTGGGACCAGGGCATCCGCTACTTCGACACCGCCCCCTTCTATGGTGCCGGTCTGTCCGAGATCCGCCTGGGCGAGGTGCTGGCCGGCCGGCCGCGCGACGAGTTCGTGCTCAGCACCAAGGTCGGCCGTGTCATCCTCGACGAGCTGGAGGACCCCACCGCCCGAGACCTGGGCGAAAAGGGCGGCCTGTTCGAGCACGGCCGTCCGAACAAGATGATCGACGTCTACACGGCGGACGCCACCCTGCGCTCCATCGAAGACAGCCTCACGCGCCTGAGGACGGACCGCCTCGACATCGTCTGGGTGCACGACGTTGCCCAGGACTTCCACGGCGACAACTGGCCGGCCGTCTACGAGACCGCGCGCACCGGTGCTTTCCGCGTCCTGCAGCGTCTCCGCGACGAAGGCGTCATCAAGGCCTGGGGCCTCGGCGTCAACCGTGTGGAGCCGATCGAGCTCACCCTCGACCTGGACGAGCCCCGGCCCGACGCGTTCCTCCTGGCCGGCCGCTACACCCTCCTCGACCACGACCGGTCCCTGCAGCGCCTGCTGCCCGTCGCCACCGAGCAGGGCGTCGACATGGTCGTCGGCGGCCCGTACAGCTCCGGCGTCCTCGCCGGCGGTCGGCACTTCGAGTACCAGGAGGCCCCGCCGGAGATTGTCGCCAAGGTCGAACGGATCAAGGCACTCACCGCCGAGCACGGTGTGAGCATCAAGGCGGCTGCACTGCAGTTCGCACTGGCCCACCCCGCCACGGCCGCCGTCGTACCCGGCGCCACCCGGCCCAGCCGCATCGGCGAGGACGTCGCCGCCCTCGCCGAGAGCGTCCCGGCTGCCTTCTGGGCCGCCCTGCGCGACGAGAAGCTCATCGCCGCCGACGCTCCCACCCCCACCGCCTGACACACCACAGCACACCGTAGGAAGCACCCACCATGGCCACCACCACGGCATCCCTCGACATCCCGCAGAGCCCCGACCGCGTCTGGCAGCTCATCGGCGGTTTCGGATCCCTGCCCGACTGGCTCCCTTACATCCCCGAGAGCGAAGTGAGCGAAGGCGGCCGTGTACGCCGCCTGACCAGCCAGGACGGCGGCGTCATCGTCGAACGCCTCCAGGCCTTCGACCACGATGCGCGTAGCTACTCCTACGCCATCGAACAGGCGCCGTTCCCGGTGACCGGCTACCTCTCCACTCTGCGCGTGCACGCCGTCCCCGGCCGCCCCGACGTCTCGCGCGTCGAATGGTCCGGCACGTTCACCCCCGTCGGTGTCAGCGACACCGACGTCGAAGAGCTCTTCCATGGCATCTACGTCGACGGCCTCGCCGCGCTCCTGAAGACCGTGAGCGCCTGAAACGGAACGGCATCACCGAGCGCCGCCTGCGGGTACCGGCGGCGTTCAGTGATGCCCAAACTCTTTACCGGGGCCCGTTGACGCGACTGAGGAGGGTCGCGTCCCTCGCGCCCCGAGCTCATCGCTTCGGCCGACGGCCACGGAGCGGTCAGCCACGCCGGATTCCGCCTGCTGGCCGATCTGGCCGATGCCACCGGCCTGACCACTGCCTTCACCGACGCGCTGCGTCGCCTGCGGGGACATGCCCTACCGTCTGGAAAGCATGATCCCCGGCCTGCAGTGGGAAACCCCGCACAGTCCCGACCTCATGCCAGAGTGGGTGCGCGCCTTCCTCGGCCCTACACAGGCGTAACGCCGGCGAAGCGGAGCACAGACCAACCGTGCTCGGACCGCCCCTCGACACCGAACAGAACGGAAACCAGATTCCCGCCTCGCGTCAAAGCGCCGCGACCTGCCGACAGAGGGAACGACCCGGTTGCGACGGGGACCATGCCGCCTCCGTGTCCGGCGGGCTGAGGGTGACGCCGGGCTCAGGGCTGCCAGGTCAGCCGGCCTCGTTCCACGTCTTGTCGAACCAGTCGAGGAACGGGACGACGCCACCGACCTTGGAGATCCGGTCGTGAATCGCCCTCTGGTCGTGTCCGGCGATGAAGCTGCGACCCGAGGGTGTCTCACTGCCGCACCCGCAGGCGCAGAGAGTCCTGTCGAACGGGGAGTCGACGTACTGGACCGGGTTCTGGCTCTTTCCCACCGGCGCGTCGCTGCCCACGTACTTGTCGTACATCGGGTCGCCCGGCTTGAGGACTGTGCCGTTGATGGTGCGGCGGCCGTCAGGATCGGCGGCCGTGATGCTGTCGATCCTGACGGCCAGGACGACGATGCCCTTGGCGGTGAACAACGCGTAACGCTCGCGGTCGGCGCGGGTGCCGAGCCGCCAGCGGCCACGACCCGCCTCGTAGACCTCCTCGTCGGTCAGTCCCGGGCGCCAGCCCGCAGTCGACTTCCCGTACTCGTCTGTCGGGAACGTCTGGTAGGTGCCGAGTGCGATGGTGAGCATGGTCAACCCTCTGTTCTCCCACCCGGGAATACTTTGAATTCCGGGGTTGCAAGATGAAGGATATGGGTCGCGGCTTCACGATGCAACCCCGGGATTCAAAGTATGGGTGTGGGGTGCCGTCTTCCGCCGCCCGGCTCGGTGAGGAGCATGCCGAGTACAAATTGGCCGCACCGCCAAGTGATCGGAGGCTGATGATCACAGAACGCTCGGTCGTCTCGGCTGAGGGCAGGCAAGGCACGGGCAGATCTCATCCGGCGCCAACTGGCCAACGACGTCAGTGATCCTCGGCAAGGCTCACATCTCGCACACATTCGCTCTCGGCGGGGGTTGTTGTTCGTGTCGCTGATTGCTGCTCGTCGTTGTGACTCGTCACGCTCAGTGTCGTGGTGGCGAGCTATCTGTCGTGTGGGCTCGGCGCGGGTGCGGTTTCGAGATAGGTGACACTGATCTTGGTGGTTGACACCACCCCGAGAAACGCCGAAGCCGTACCGGATTTCTGCTGTGTCCGTTCCCGCGGCCCGCACTGCGCTAGCGTCGGGTCCCGTGATCGTATGGCTCAACGGCACCCACGGCGCAGGCAAGACGACGACCAGTGCACTCGTGCAGCAGCTGATCCCGGATTCACGGGTGTTCGATGCCGAGAAGGTGGGCGAGACACTCATGGACATCACGCCGGGGCTGCCCAGGACGGACAACTTCCAGCACTGGCCGCCGTGGCGGCCGCTCGTGGTCGAGACCGCCCGCCGGGTACTCGACTACACCGGCGGCACTCTGGTGATGCCCATGACTGTCCTGGTCGAGCAGTACTGGCGCGAGATCAGCACGGGCCTAGCCCAACATGCCATTCCGGTACGGCACTTCGTCCTCCACGCTGACCAAGACACCCTCCGCCGGCGCATCGAGGGGGACACTCTTCTTGGCCCCTCCCCCTTCCGTCTCAAATACCTTGAGCCCTACGCCGAGGCGGCCCGCACGTGGCTGCACGGCGAGGCCGAGGTCGTCGACACCACGCACCTCACGCCCGCCCAGGCCGCCCTGCACATCGCAGAGGCCGTCAAGAGTTGAGGTCCGCCCGGCACGCGAAAACAGGCGCAGGTAGCAACAGAGAACGACCTTCCGGTGTCAAGTAGTGCGAACAGACTCAACCAAGGGCGCAGCTCAGCCCAGCACCGCGGTGGGGGAGTGCGGCGAGCGGGTGGCCCGTCCCGGCCGCGGCGCGGCAGGGACAACTGCATCCCTACGGCCAGGTAGCGATCGCGGTCTGCGTGACCGCGACTTGATCAGCCGGTCTTGGCGGCGAAGGGGCCACCATCGCCGAACGCGAGTCGCGCGAAGTTCTCGCCGATGCGGCGGTGTCCTGAGGGATCAGGATGTTGGGGCTCTCTGAAATTCTCCACCAGCGCTCACCTCGTTCCCCAGACCTGCTCTTGTTCCCCACCGAGCGAGGTAGCCGATGGCTGTGAAGCTGTAACTGAGCGCTTCCCGTGAGCGGCTGGCTTGGCCCGTCTCAGATCGGCTGGAGGCGGGCGAAGGGTGGGACGGGCGGTGGACTGCAAGGTGGAAGACAGCCCGGCCGGTGCGTCGTCTGCCCGGTCCACGCAGCGGGCGTATCGAAGTCACGCCCCACGTAACCTCTTCCTGTGCCAGCCTCCCGCCTGCATCGCGTCGCCGTCCTTGTGCTCGAGGGTGCGAAGCCGCTCGATGTCGGAATTCCCGCGCAGGTTTTCACGACCCGCGCGAGCATGCCGTACGAGGTGCGGGTGTGCGGGGCGACACCCGGTCTCGTGGCCGGCGGCGATGGCCTCGCGTACCACGTCGCCCACGGCCTCGACGCGCTTGCGTGGGCCGACATCGTCTTCGTCCCCGGCTACCGGTTCCCGGACCGCGACGACCCACCGCAGGCCGTCGTCGACGCACTGATCGCCGCCCACGACCGGGGCGCGCGGCTCGCCGCCATCTCGACGGGTGCCTTCGCGCTCGCCGCCACGGGCCTGCTCGACGGCAGGCGCGCCACGACGCACTGGCACTACACGCGGGCACTCGTGGCCAGGCATCCGCTCGTCCAGGTCGACGAGAACGTGCTGTTCGTCGACGAGGGCAGCGTGCTCACCTCGGCCGGCGCCGCCTCCGGCATCGACCTGTGCCTGCACATCCTGCGCGGCGACCTCGGAGTGGCCGCGTCCAACCACGCGGCCCGGCGTCTGGTTGCCGCCCCCTACCGCAGCGGCGGCCAGGCCCAGTACGTGCCGCGCAGCGTCCCCGAGCCACTCGGCGAGCGGTTCGCCGCCACCCGCGAGTGGGCGCTGCACCGGCTCGGCGAGCCCCTCACCCTCGACACACTGGCGCGGCAGGCCGAGGTCTCGCCGCGCACGTTCTCCCGGCGCTTCGTCGAGGAGACCGGCTGCACGCCGATGCAATGGGTGATGCGCGCCCGCATCGACCTGGCCCGCGAACTGCTCGAGCGCTCGCAGCGCAGCGTCGAACAGATCGCCGCCGACGTCGGGCTCGGCACCGGCGCGAACCTGCGCCTGCACTTCCAGCGCATCCTCGGCACCACACCGAGCGAGTACCGGCGCACCTTCACCCGGGGCGAGTAACCCGCCCGGCACCGCGTGGCGGGATCCTTTTGAACCATGGCGATCCCGCCACTGTCAGCGGCGCGAGCCGCGGGCGACCCTGGTGGCGAAGGGAAGGGACATCACTCATGACTCGCATCGCCATCAACGGATTCGGCCGCATCGGACGCAATGTGCTGCGCGCACTGCTGGAGCGCGACAGCGCCCTCGAGATCGTCGCCGTCAACGACCTGACGGAGCCCGCCACTCTCGCCCGGCTGCTCGCCTACGACAGCACCGCCGGCCGGCTCGGGCGCCCGGTCACCGTCGACGGGCACGCCCTCGTCGTCGACGGCCGTCGGATCACGGTGCTGGCCGAGCGCGAACCGGCGCAGCTGCCGTGGGCCGAACTCGGCGTCGACATCGTCCTGGAAGCCACCGGCCGCTTCACCTCGGCCAAGGCCGCCCGCGCCCACCTCGACGCGGGCGCGAAGAAGGTACTCGTCAGCGCGCCGTCGGACGGCGCCGACGTCACGCTCGCGTTCGGGGTCAACACCGACGCCTACAACCCGGCCGTGCACACGATCGTCTCGAACGCCTCCTGCACCACCAACGCGCTCGCGCCGCTGGCCGCGGTCCTCGACGAACTCGCCGGTATCGAGCACGGGTTCATGACGACGGTACACGCCTACACGCAGGAGCAGAACCTGCAGGACGGTCCGCACCGCGACGCCCGTCGCGCCCGAGCCGCCGGCGTCAACATCGTGCCGACCACGACCGGCGCCGCCAAGGCGATCGGCCTGGTGCTGCCGAACCTCGACGGCAAGCTATCGGGCGACTCGATCCGCGTACCGGTGCCGGTGGGCTCGATCGTCGAACTCAACACGACCGTCGCCCGCGAGGTGACGCGCGACGACGTGCTGGCGGCGTACCGCGCCGCAGCGGAGGGGCCGCTCGCCGGCATCCTCGAGTACTCGGACGACCCGCTCGTGTCGTCCGACATCACGGGCAATCCCGCCTCGTCGATCTTTGACTCGGCCCTCACCCGCGTCGACGGCCGCCACATCAAGGTGGCCGCGTGGTACGACAACGAGTGGGGCTTCTCGAACCGCGTGATCGACACGCTCGAGTTCCTCGCCACCCGCTGACCGGACGCCGGGGTGGTACCTCGCCTCCGGCGACGATCTTCTCCGCGGGGGTCGGGGTGCCCAAGTCGTTCCAGCGGAACGAGGTATCCCGTCGAACAGACCGCAGACGACGGGCCCTGGCCCGAATCCCCCTGGAGAGGCTCCGCTCCAGGGCGCGGTGCCGTGGACCGGGTTCTCCGCTCGAGCTGCAGAGCAGCGTGCAGGTTCGTTGAACGATGCGCAGTTTCATTGGTCCGCGTCGGGTACCGCACCGAAGCCCGCCACCGGCAGCCGCGCGGCTGCCGGTGGCGGGCGCCATTGTTACGGTCGCTGGATGGTGAGCTGGGACGAGGACGGCGTACGCGCTCGGATACGGGAGATGGCGGCACAGGACCCGGGGCGGGAGCGCTTCGGGGCGGACACGCACCGGTACGAGCTGGCGCCTCCGCTGCCGGAGGCGGAGATCCGGACGTTCGAGGAAACCCATGGCATCGATCTGCCGGCGGAGTACCGCTCCTTCGTCGGGGAGGTAGGCAACGGCCCCGCCGGTCCCTGCCACGGGTTGATGCCTTTGACCGTCCCCCGCCCGGAGGCCGGCGAGGAGTGGGCTGTGGACGATGAGTGGGGGGAAGACCGGCTGCCGGGCCGGCTTGCCAAGCCGTTCCCACTTACCGAGCCCCTGCCCGGCCGGATCGGCGCTCTGGCCGATGCGCTGCCCCGGGGCACGCTCATGCTGGCCGAACAGGGCTGCGGGATCTTCTTCCGGCTGGTACTGAACGGCCCGCGAGCCGGCGAGGTCTGGCAGATCGATCCGGACTGGGGCGGCTTCGTTCCGGTGAGCCCCGGTTTTCGCGCCTGGTACACCGAGTGGCTGGAGAGCCCGTGAACGCGGGTTACACCGTCCAAAGGACGCTGTTGGCGAATCCTGGTCGGCGTGGTGGGCGGTCTGGCCGGTGGCCTCAGGGGCACGGTGTATGGCTCGGAGAATGTGACACTTGCGCGGCGAGTGTCACATTCCCGCGGCCGACTACCCGGCCGCGCCGGATTCGCCAACAGCGTCCTTTGGGGAGAGCGAGCCAGGGCATCGGTCTGCCGTCGGCTGCGAGATCCGTAGACGGCCCGCTCCAGGCGGGCAAGGGGCCGTCCCTCTGCGGGAGTCGGGGGTCTACTCCCGCATGCTCATGACGTCGATCGCCCGGCCCTGTCGCATGCCAGGCCATGACCGGCTGGTGCGCGAGGGCGGCGGTCAGCCGCTGCTGTACCTCCTGCCGGTACCGGCCGGGGTGCGGGTGGCGGAGAGGAAGGTGGCGTCCCCGTCGCGGCCGGTCTGGATGACGGCGCCGATCCTCGACTTGTGGCGGGAGCCGTCCAGCAGCCAAGTGAAGACCTGCTGGCCGAGGGTCAGGTCGTCACCCCTGGCGGTCCTTTCGTCGATGACGAGGAAGTCGTCGCCCATTGACCACACACCTACCTGGGCAGCTTCTCAACCGCAGCGAAGGCCACTTCGGACGCGGGCAGCACCCGGATGCTCCGCCCAGGGAAGTCGATGTGCCGGAAGATCTCATTGTGGTGTGCGATCGACTGCCCCGGCGAGGCGTACTCGCCACTGTCGAGCCGGACGGACGTGGTGTGCCCGTCGGCGACCAGCAGCAGGTCGAACCGGTGGCTCAGCGCCTGCCGCGCCGTGGTGTTCACACAGATCTCAGTCGCGAACCTGGTGACGACCACCTCGGTGGCACATCGTGACCGACTGGCTCGGCCTGCTCCTGGTCGTCGCGGTCATCGCCGCGAACATCGGAGACCGGGACGCCGTGCTTCGCCGGGATGCCAGGGTCTCCCGTTCTCGGATCGCGCAGAGCGTTCCTCACGGTCAGCGGCGCGGCTTCCGCGCTGAGGGAGTGACGGGCCTCACCCACTCTGGGTACCGTGTGAACATGCCCACTTCTGTGGAGTTGCGTCGGATGCGCCGGATTCACCGCTGGATGGGGATCATCCTGCCGGGGGTGGTCCGGAGGGTGGTCAACGGGCGTGCTCCGCAGCCCGGTTGGCTGCCGCGTCGCTGGATGACCGTGGTGTCGAGTGACGTCGACCTCGACGCGGGTATCGGCGCGGTCTGGCTGGTGTGGCGCCCCAGGGCCGCGAAAGCCGAGACGCACACCGCGCTCATGGAGCTCTGCGGTGAGGAGTGGCACTACACGGGCGGTGGCAGCAGTTCAGATGGTGACCTGCCTGTGAAAAGGTCAGCGGCGGGCCAGCCCGGGCAGGTCGGCATGATCGAGCTCGGCGGAGGCGCAGGCGCTCTGCGCCGTGCCAACCGCCTGCGGCATCCTTATCCGCACTCCATCGGGACGGCCCCCTGGATCGGATCCAACCAGCTCCAGGTGGCCGCGGAGGTGGATCATCTCCTCGTCGGCCGGCGACGGATCGAGGTGCCCGGGGACAGCAGCCTCATCGTCGTCTGGAAGTCCCTGTCCACAGGCCGCGGGGGGACACGACCGCTCATCGTGGCCATGGGGCGCGACGGCTCGGAACTTTCCAGGATCGGCCCTCACGACGGTATGGACAGCTACACCTGGGCGAAGTTGAGCGGCCAGTAGGAGTCAAAAGCTGCGGACTGTCAGCACAAGCACTGCGGACTGTCAGCACAAGCACATCCAGTGGCCGCGGTTCCGCGGGGAGCATCGCTCCGCAACGGGGACAACGAATCCAGGCCCGAAGATCAACCACCAGCGGTCGGCCCCGGCGATCCGCCGTCCGGCCTGAGTGCGGCTCTGCACCTCGGACCGTATACACCTGCGCTGCAACCCCGTACGCCGACACCCGCACTTCATAGCGTCAGCCCTGCCCAACTCACGACACCTGGATACGCGACACCATCAGTAATGAAGCCGATCTCGTGTCCCCGATCCGCTCCTGTACTCGGCCCGTGATCGCACAGTCTCTGCCTCGGCGCATCAGGCCAGCGCCAGACCAACGCCGGGTCAGCACAGAATGATCACAACCGTTTCGCTAAAGGATCACATCCTCCATGCTGTTCCAGCGGCGCCGCATAAGTCGCGGCAGAGGAGCAACAAACTCCGTGGTACCCAGCAGTGAGGCGGCCGCAACGGCTGCTCGCAGGACTGAACAGAGACAGGAACATGAACCGACGCGTCATCGCCAGCTCCGTCATCGCGGTCGCGGTTCTCTCCGGGGTCACCGCGTGCAATGACTCCTCGTTGTCGGCGCCGTCGTGCGCCACCCACCAGGAGGGCCTCTCCGTCACTCAGCAGAGCAACTGCTTGACCGAGGTCGGCAACTGGTGCCAGAAGAACTACCCGGATGACCTCGCGTGCAGCGACAAGGTGTACGGGTACGTCCCCGGCAAGCCCGGTAGCTGAGGAGGCCACAATGGCACGTGACTGACGGCAAGAAGGCACTGCGAGCGCAGTACCCGCTGTGCAAGACGTGGTGGGACACCACCGTTGAGGCCAGCGTGTGTCTCTCCACCTGTTCCAAGAAGCGGCAGGAAAAACTTCGCGGAGGCAAGTAGAACCACCCGCCACGGAGGCTCCGCCTGCCGGGTCAGACCTCCAAGCGGTGCCGCGGGCTACATCATCACTGACATCTGTGTGGTGCTGATCGACCGACAGGGCTGGCCGCCGGGAAAGAGCCAGGGGATGGGGCCAGGGCTCCGATGGTCGCGTGGCCCTTGCGGTTCGCGGCAACGGCGCGGGCCAGCGCGGCGACGGGCTCGGGCAGCTGGATGGAGGCCCGGCCGAGCCGGAGACGTACTCCCGTGTCGGTGGCCTCGACGTCTTTGACGGTCAACCGGGTGATCACTGCCGCCCCCTGGGCATAGAGAAGGAGAAGGCAGCGAGCCCGGTGCGCCGGGCTTCTGTCAGGAATTTCAAGGGTTCTCATCAACCTGACACGACCGGACCCAGGGCGCTACCAGATCAGGCACCAGTAGTTGCCGGCCTGCCCGGTGCCGACCGACGTGAGGCCCTTTGGAAGCAGCGCCGGGTCCGGCTTGCCGACGGCCGCCAGCGAACAGGCAGGATCGCCGACCACTCCAGCGGCGGCCATGCGCTGAGCAGCGGCCGTCGCCGCCGCGCTCGTGTACCACCGCGTCGGCGTCGGCGTCGGCGACGGAGGCGGCACGGGCGGCACGGGCGGCACGGGCGGCGGGGGCGGCGGGGGCGGCGTGGGCGGCGTGGACTTGGGCGTAGGTGGTACGGGTGGCGTGGGCGTGGGCGACGAGGGCTTCGGCGTTGTCGGTGGCTTGGGCACGGGGGGGCGGGTTGGTGTGGGCTTGGGTGGTGGCGGTGCAGGTGGTGTGGGCTTCGGCAGGGGTGGTACGGGCAGGGGTGGTACGGGCAGGCGCGAGGTGGGCGGTGTTGGTGCGGCCGGCGTGGGCTTGGGCAGGGACGGTACAGGCGGTTTCGGCGTGGGCTTCGGCACTGCTGTCGCCGACGGTTTGGGCACGGGGAGCCGTGTTGCCGGTGGCTTCGGTTTCGGCCCGGACGAGGGGGCCGTCGCCGTCTGGTGGGGCGTCGGCTGGGGCCGGTTGCTCGAGGGTGCCGATTGCCGGGGACGAGCCGTCGCTGTCGGCGTGGGCCTCGGGGTGCGTGTCGACGTGGGCCGTGTTACGCCCGACGGCGTGGGCCGAGGGGCTTCATGGTCGGGCGTCACCAATGCCCAAATGCCGACGCCGATGCCACCGGCGACCAGCACGGCGGCACCGCCCGCGATCCACGGGGCTCGACGGGGTGAGCGTCGGTGACGGTTCATGTTTCTTACTGTCTGCAAGGGGTGGCGGTGGCGCCACCTGGGTCAGTGGCTTCGGGGTTTCCAGCTGATGCAGGGACACGGCTGTGAGAGCCGGTTGTCGTGATGAACCGGTTGGGCCATCGGGGTGACCCACCGTTCCTTGTGTTGGACGGGAATACTCCGAGTGTGACTTCGGTATCGCTGACGCCGTGTGCCGTCTTGAAGCCGACACCGACGACGGCTACGGCCTGGTCCCCGGCCAGACCCAGCCTTTGCCGTCGAACTCGAAGAGCACATGGAACACGCGCCCTGAACCTTCGCCATGCATGAACCCGGCCGACGCCTGTCCGAAGGAACCCCGTGCTGCCCAGACAGCGGTGCACCAGTCCGCTCCCGGCCTGAACGCTGGACGCGTGCCGTTCCTGGCCCGCCGCGACGAGGACCGGACCGGCTTGTATCACCTGTGGTGAAGCCGGCCGTGCTCCCCAGCGCGCTCCAGGCGACGGTGCCGCTGCTGCACCCGCTCACCCCCGTGGGCGCGGTCGCCCTGCTCCTGGTCCTGCTCAGCAGCGCGGCCTTCCTCCGCGCGCGTCGGCGCCACGCCCAGGCAACCCCGCCGAGCGCGGCATAGCCGGCTCCGGGGCCCCGGGCGGCACCCCGGATCGGCCCGGGGCTTCTGCCGGGCCTCCCGCTAGCCCCAGCGCAGGGCCATGACGATGCACACGCCGCGCTCAGCGGCACGGGCGGCGAGCCCGGTCTGTCCAAGAAACCTAGACCCGGGAGGGTCCATGACAATCACGGCGTCCATCGGCCGAAAACGAATAACGCGCCGACAGAAAGCCAAAGCCGTGCCGGCAGTGGGGGTCGCCTTGCCGCTCGGCGTCGCAAGCCACGCGTCGGCGGCTCCGGTCACCCGAAGCCCGGTGCAGCCCAAACTGCCGGGCTCGCCGGCGCGGGCGAGGTCAGCCGGTTCGCCACCAGCGCCTCGATGACCTGGCCGTGTGTCAGGTGCGCGCCCGCCGCACCACGGGACGTCGCACTTGACGCGCCGTCACTCTGTCTCGAACTGCACGAGGTGGGCGACCTCGCGCCCTTGCGCGTCAAGACAGGGGTAGATACTGCCACCCTCGCCGTTGTCCAGCAGTGCGATGACGGTCGTCTTGGTCCCTTCGTCCGACAGGATGTGCCATCCAGCACGGAACGCGCCAGGAGCGGATTCCTCAGGCGGTTGCAGGGCATCGGGCCGGTACTGCCGGCAGGCATCCTCGAAGACCGGTAGAAGACCGCGGTCCTGGCCGTGCGTTGCGCGACGCCGGATCTCCTGCCCGGCCAGCCTCATCAGCCCGCTCACCAAGGCATCGTCATTGTCCTGCGAACTGCTCAGGCAGACCACGCCGCAGTGCGTCAGCACGCCGACACCTGAGAACTCACCGAGCACCACCGGCGGTGCCTCGCCGAACCACAGCAGTATTCCGAGCGCCATCGGCGCCGCTTCCGGAACCGCGTCCATCACCACATACACACGGTGGCTGCCCGGAGGCACGTCCAGATCGTCCGCCTCGCCCGAAGTGGGATCGTAAATGCTCGCCATACCCGACGACACCGCAAGCTCACCCAGGTGGTGGAACCTCCAGGAATCGTGCCGCTCACTCATCGGCAGCTCATCCACAAGGTGATCGAACAATGCCTCGGCAAAATGCATCTCAGTCTTCCTCTCTCCGCCAGGGCGTCCGGAGGACACCCTTCTTCTCCGGGCTGACAGCCTCTCAGCAGCCACTGACAATAGGGGATCCTCGACTTTGGGCCGCGTTCGACCAGATCGGGCTGCTGCCACGACAGGTATGGGCCGACCGCATCCTGGACGAGGCCCGGGAGACCACCGACCCGGTCCACCTCGTCCGCCTCTTCGGCATCGACGAGAAGACCGCCATCCGCTGCGCGCAGTCGGCACGCGTGCTTCCGGATGAGGTTGCCGAGCAGCCATCGCAGTGAAACCCGCTCGACCTGGTTACCTCCTTGAAGAGATTATTTGGGCATGGAATTCCTCTGCTACCACCGCGACCGGCCCGGCTCCCTGCCGCTGCGCTACGAGCTGCTGGAAGAGCATTGGTCCTATATGGACCAGTACGCGAAGGAGATGATCGCCCGAGGCCCGACCCTCGCCGACGACGGCGACACACCCACCGGCAGCGTGCACATCCTCGACCTGCCCGATCCCGCTGCCGCCCGCGCGTTCGCCTTCGACGAGCCCGGCTACCAGGCCGGCGTCTACCGGGACGTACTGCTGCGACGGTGGCGCAACATACTGGGGCGCACCATGTGGGACTTCCCCGGCGGCCGGACCGGCGGCAACCGTTACCTGGTGCTCGGTCTCGGCCTCGGCGCGGGGCCGGCCGCCGACCTCGCGGTGCCGCCCGACCGGGACGAGCTGATCGCCTACGGGCCGCTGCTGTCCGACGACGGCGCCACCTGGCTGGGCACGGCGGTGCTGGTCCGGGCGCCGGACCCGGACACGGCACGCGCCATCCTGACTCCGGACCGGTACGCCGGCATCGAGGTGCACAACTGGCAGTTCGGTGGGCGGCCGTCATGACCTGAGGACGTCCAGGCCGACGTCACTGCCGAAGCCCCTCGGATCGCTCAGCAACCTCGTGTTCCACCCGGACCCACGGATGCATCGGCCTGACGCACACTGGTGGACCCGTGGGTTCGCGCTGAAGGGCCTTCGGTTTCCCTGAACCCACGGGGATCCGCCGAACATGTCGGCGATCTGCTGGACGGTCTTCTCCCGCTCGTCGTAGAGCCGTTGGGCGAGCGCGGCCTGGTCCGCGGTGAGCTTCGGCCGGTACGCCTTCGCGCCGCTCGCGGTGTCGACATGGATGTTGTCGCGGTCGACGCCGGCCCGCAACAGGGCGTCGATCCGGTGGTCGGGGTTCTGGTCGGCGGCCGAGACCCGCGGACAGCCGATGAGCGTGTCGGAATCCACCGGCAGCACCGTCCGCCGACGTCGATTTTCGACGCGAGTTCCCGACACTGCCCACCTGCGGGTTCGTGATCACGGGTCCGGTCCGAGTGTCGGCAGACGGTCGTTTGCCGACATGTGAGTCTCACCGCGACACCGGCGAAGGCCGCTGCCTGGCTGATCGTCAGTCCGCTGGTCAGGTCTTCAGCGCCGGCCGCGGTCGAGGGCGGCGACCTCGCGTACGGCCTCGGCGACGGCCGGGAACTCCTTTTTCAGGATCGCACCGTGGTTGCTGGCGACCTTCGCGTGGATTTTGATGTTCGCGTTGCGGGCGGTCACCGTATCGAGGCTGGTGCGTATCTGTTCCTGCTCATCACCGCGGCTTCCGAGGGACGTCCCCGAAGCAACCACATACCGCACCGGGACGGTGATTTCGTCCAGCACGGGACCCAGCTCGCGCTCGCGGGAGAGCCTGCCGAGCTCGATGTTGCTGTTCGCCTGCTGTTCGGCGGTCATCCGCGGGGTCAGGCCCGTCGGGCGCAGCAGCGGCGTGAACCAGCCCATCCGCCGAAACAGCTTCCGGATCCGCTGCTCCATGGCCTCGTCGAGCCAGTCGTACGGGTATGCGCCGTCGACCAGGACCGCGCCCAAGGTACGGTCCGGATTCCGGCTGGCCCAGTGAGCCGCGACGAACGCTCCGTAGGACCAGCCCACCACCAGCGCCCGGTCCACACCCCTGGCCGCGAGAACGGCATCGACGTCCCGGACGGCTGCCTCGAAGGAGTAGTCCGCCGAACGCTTCGATTTCTTGCCGCGAGCCCGCTCGTCGTAGGTGATGTGCCGCCACCCCGTCCCCAGTTCAGCGACGACCCGCCGCCAGTACCCTTGAGTGGCGAACTGGCCATTGAGGTAGACCACAGGGATACCGGGACCGCCGGTGTCGGTGACGGCCAGGGCCGTATCGTCAACCGGCACCATGCCGGTCCACTTCGAACCGGTCGAGGAAGTGCTGTTCTTCGTCATGTGTTGTTCCCCCTGGTCGCGTGAGAGCGTCTTGTACGACTTCTCCAGGCCCTGCACGTGGATCGCAGACCCCTGGACCTGATTCGCTGTCATCCGGATATCCGTTCGTTCTTTGGTCACGGTTTTGACGGATGGCTCCTTCTTCACAGGCTGCGGGCGGTGATGTCGCCGTGGTCGGTGGTCGCGTGGATGTTCAGGCCGGCCGCGGCGCCTTCGGTGTTCTTCAGCGCGTTGTGGATCCGGCCGTGGGCGGTGCCGGCGTCCAGGGAGGCGGAGACTCCGTGGGCGGCGCCGACCGTCACGTCGCCCATCTGGGTGCGTAGCACGACCGTGCCGGAGGTGGCCTCGGCGATGTGGATGTCGCCCTTTTGGGTGCTGATCTCCGCGGGGCCGCCCAGGCGGCCGACCGAGACGTCGCCGGCGAGGGCGGTGAGGCGGACGCTCGCGGCCTCGTCGAGTTTGATCGCGCCGGACGCGCCGTCGAAGGCGACGTCGCCGAGCCGTCCGACGCCCCGGAACTCGGCGGCGGCCGCCTTCGCCTCGATGCGGGAACCGGCGGGCAGTTGGACCGTCACCTCGATGGATCCGGACGCGCCGAGGATCTGGTTCTTCTCCGCCGGGGCCTTGATCCGCAGGACGCCGTCGCCGAATTCGACCTTGGTCTGCTCGGCCGCCTTCACGTCGCGGCTCTTGGAGGCGTTGGCGGGCAGGACCTCGACGGTGGTGTCGGCCCGGTCGGCGGCGATGACCTGGATGCGCCCGGCGGGGATGTCCAGGACGGCGGAGATCGCGGCGGGGGTGTCGAACTTCTGCATCATGCTCTCCTCGTGCTGCTCGTCGTTTCTGATGTCGGAAACGCTACGTTGCGTTCAAGATTCATGCAACTAGTTCGTTGCGCGCAATCCGTATTAATGCAGGTGGGAGTCCAGTTTTCGTTGCAACGGGCATAAATCTAACGCAATGACGAGTGTTCTGATCGTTGCATTGGACTGTGGGCGAACGCTACGCTGGCGGCATCAGGGAAGTACGAAGGGAGATCGCGATGCCGGGAGGCAGACTCACCCAGCAGGAACGTCAGCAGATCGCGCTGGGGCTGGCCGACGGGCTCGCCTACGCGGAGATCGCCCGACGTCTCGACCGCCCCACCTCGACGATCACGCGTGAGGTGATGCGCAACGGCGGCCCCACCGCCTACCGCGCCGACCTGGCCCACCGCGCCACCGAACGCCGCGCCCACCGGCGCAGGCAGGCCGCGCCCCGAGAGCAGGGGGCGCCGGCGCAGGCCCACGGGCGCGACGCCGAGGCCGTGCGTGAGTACGAGGAGATGTTCACCACCCTCCTGATGCAACAGGGCCTGCCCAAGATGACGGCTCGGGTGCTGACCTGCCTCTTCATCGCCGACGCGGGCAGCCTCACCGCGTCCGAACTCGTCCAGCACCTCCAGGTCAGCCCGGCGTCCGTCTCCAAGGCGATCGCGTTCCTCGAAGATCAGGGCCTCATCCGCCGGGAACGCGACGAACGCCGCCGCGAGCGCTACTTCGTCGACGACGACGTCTGGTACCAGTCGACGATCGCCAGCGCCCGCGGCACCGCCCAGGTCGCCGAGACCGCACGACAGGGCGTCAGCGTCCTCGGCCCCGGCACCCCGGCCGCCGCCCGCCTGGAGAACATCGCCCGCTTCAGCGACTTCATCAGCGAGAGCATCCTCCGCGCCGCGGAGCAGGTCCGCGAAGTCCTCTACACGAAACCCGAAGCGACCTCAGGCGGCACTGCCAAGCCAGGTTCAGACCGCGGATAGACAGCCGTTGATCTGCTTACGGTGGTACTCGGCGGTCCGGCCGACCAGCGTGTACGTCGCGAAGTCGGTGGCCGGGACCTTCACCGGATCGGCGACGTACTCCACCGCGGCCGGCGGGCCCTCCTCGTACATCCCCGGCGCGGCCGGCGTCGCCCGACCGTACGCGGGTCAGGGAGACCTGCGCCTGCCGGGGGCCGGTTGGGTGCGTCATTCGGGTTGCTGTGCCGGATCCAGTGTTCACCGTCGCGGAGGAAACGCCTGACGGGTCCTTTGGCGGCGCTGTCGCCATCACGGGTGACGCCGCGCCTGCCGAATGGCCTACCTGAGTGGTTCTGAGCAGCCGCAGGCGGCCCTTGCTCCTTACTGTCACCCGAGGAACAACTCCCGATCTTGATCATTACGAGTCGGGGGGAAACCGGACAATCGAAGACTCAGCGGCACCGCCATCGGAGAAGGGGTGCCCGGGCGCCGGGAAGGTTGGCAATGGTGACGCGAGATCTGCGGGCCCGCCGGGCACGAAGGCAGACCCGTCGCACCGTCGGGGCCTGCGTGCTCGCTGCGGGGTGTGTCGTCGCAAGCTGCGTGCCACCTGCCACGGCGAGTCCGCAAGGGAGCGCGTCCCGTCTGTGCGCAACGGAGCCCTTCCCTCCATCGGAAAGTACCCCGCCCCCGATCCTCTCGGGCAGCGATGTGTGGAGCTTCGTCTCCGAGCCGGGCCTTCACCCCGCGCGAGTGACCGTGACTGCGAACAAACCGGGAACGGCTCCCGGCGACATCTTCGTGGCCCCGTTCAGCGCGGACAGGATGATCGGCCAGACCGGGGCGTTGATCAACGACAACTCCGGCGATCCGGTCTGGTTCCGCCCACTGCCCTCCACGAACCTCCAGAACGCCGACTTCAGGGTCCAGACCTATTACGACGCCCGCAGGGACCGGGGGCAGCCGGTGCTGACCTGGTGGCAGGGAAGCCTCGCCCTGCCGCCGGCGTACACGAACCTGCCGGCCGGTGCCCCGGAACCGGGCGGGTGCTACTACATCTACGACACGCACTACCGCCTGCTCAAGACGGTCTTCGCGCACCACGGTTACTACCCGGACGAGCACGAGTTCACCCTGACCCGCAGGGGCACCGCGCTGTTCATCGCATCCAGACCCGTGCCAATGGATCTCAGGCCCTACGGAGGCCCGAAGAACGGAGCCATCGAGAACAGCGAGATCCAGGAGGTGGACCTCGCCACGGGCAGACTCCTCTTCTCGTGGAACGCGCTGGACCACCTCGACCCCGCCGATTCCGAGGAACCGGTCTCCAGTGCGTCGTCGTCCGACGGGGTGTGGGACGCCTTTCACATCAACTCGGTCGACGAGGGTCCTGACGGCCGACTGCTGATCTCGGCCCGGAACATGTGGGCGATCTACGACATCTCCAAGAGATCCGGGAGGATCCGCTGGCAACTCGGAGGGAAGAAAAGCGACTTCACCTTCGGCCCGAACGCGGACTTCTTCTGGCAGCACGATGCCCGGTTCCGGCCGGGTAACCGGATCAGCATGTTCGACGACGGTTGCTGCGACCTGCCCGACGGCGCCCCCGAGCAGGTGTCACACGGCCTGATCCTCAACCTCGACTTCCGCAGCCGGAAGGCGACCGTGGACAGGACCTACTACCACCAGCCGCCGCTGGAGTCGCCGACCCAGGGAAACACCCAGGCCCTTCCCAACGGCAACGAATTCATCGGATGGGGCCAGAGCCCGTACTACTCGGAATACGCGGGTAAGGGGAACACCCAGGGAAACGGCTCGCAGAACCTGCTCTACGACGCGAAGCTGCCGGGATCCGACATCTCCTACCGAGCGTTCCGGAACCAATGGATCGGCACACCGTACTACCCACCAAGTGCCGCGGCACGGGCCGACGGCGGGGGCGGCGTCGTCTACGCCTCCTGGAACGGCTCGACGCAGACCAGAGCATGGCGGGTACTTGCCGGGTCCGACCCCCGCTCCCTGTCGGTCGTTGTCGGACACGCTCCACGGTCCGGATTCGAGACAGCCGTCACCACGAACGCCCCCGGACCGTACTTCCAGGTAGAGGCACTGAATGCGCAGGGCAAGGTCCTTGGGACCTCCCACGTCGTGACGCTCTCCAGCCAACGGCTGATGGGGGAGACCAGGAAGGAGTCGCGGCATGGCTGAAGCGGGCGGTCGTGCCGTCGATGCGCCGCCGCGGGACTGGCCGCCTACGGCACCAGCAAGTGGGGCATCCGTGGACTGACCAGGATCAGCGCAAAGGAACTCGGTCGGGAGAACATCCGCGTCAACGGCGTGCACCCCGGCATCATCGAGACACCCCTGGCCTACGCCCCTGCCACCGGCGAGCTCATCGTCAGCATCGACGACCAGCCCATCCCGCGCCTGGCCGACGTCGACGAGATCGGCAGCCTTGTGTTGTTCATCGCGTCGGACGACGACGGCTGCTCGACCGGCGCGGAGTTCGTCGCTGACAGCGGCTACCTCCTCGGGCCCGTCCCCGCCACGGAGCCGTTACTCTCCGTACCGGCTCCTACGCGTCGTCCCACCGGTAGGGCATGCCGCCGCGCCCGGCGAGAGCGGGGTCGAAAACGACGGGCAGGTCCATCCAGACGATGTGGTGCTCGGTGATCGCGAAGTCGTGCATCATCGTCGGGCCCGGCACGTCGACAGGCCGGCTGTCAGCACTCCCTCCGCGGTGACCCGGTGGTAGGTGAGGAACGGCGGGGCGAACCCGGTCCCGAACAGGTGCAGTTCACCCGTGACCGGGTCCTCCTTGGGGTGCGGCTTCGACCAGGTCACGGTCGCCGAGGTGGCACGACGCGCAGGCGTCTCCACCAACACCGTGTTCAACTACTTCCCCACCAAGGAAGACCTCTTCTTCGATCGCCAGGCAGAGGCAGAAGGCCATCTCGCCGCACTGGTACGCAACCGTGCGCCCGGCGCCTGCCCAGTGGAGACCATCCGCGACGACCTGCTGACCGCCCTGCGGAACGACGACCCCACGCTCGGGCTCCACCCCGACGCGCCCAGGTTCTGGCAGGTCATCCACGACAGCGCCGCACTGCGCGCACGCGAACGCGAGATCAGCGAACGCTCCGAAGCCGCCCTGACGACCGCCCTGACAACCGCCCTGGCCGACCATCCGCCGAACACCGCCAACGGACCGAACCAGACCGACGACCCGATGCCCGCGCTCCTCGCAGGCGCCATCGCGGGCACACACCGGGCAGCCCTACGCGAACTACAACGACGCATCTTGTCCGGCGAATCACCCACGGACGCCCGCGACAGCGTCGCCACAGCGGCACTCCAGGCATTCAACCTGCTCTGCCCCGGACTCCACACAGATGCCGGCCGGACGTCGCAAGAGCTACAGCTCCCCCAGTAACTTCGCAGCCCGGCCGAGGCATTGAGACAGTTCCCATACCCGACGTCACCGTCAGCCAAGGAGGAACGCCGCCGGGAGAACGAGACGGCCAGGCGGCGGCGCACCCCGCGTGGATCACGCGGATCCGGGACCTCGGCCAGCCGGTCCAGCAGGCCGGGGATCTCCTCGTGGCTCTGGACCCAATAGCGTCAGTAGTCGGAGCCTGCCCGAAGGATCCGAAGAAAGTTTGCGTACCGTCTGTCGAATTCGCGTCGCCCGCCCGACGTAGAGGCGTAGCGACCAGAGACACAGCCAAGGAGAACCATCATGGCCCAGTACGCGATCCTCATCTACGACACGCCCGAGGCCGGCGACTACACGCCCGAGCAGCAGGCGGCGAGCAAGCGGCACGCCGACGACCTCATCGACTCCGGCGCCATGATCACGGCGTACGCGCTGCAGTCCACCGACACCGCGACCTCGCTGCGCGGCGACGTGGTCACTGACGGCCCCTTCATCGACTCCAAGGAGGTCATCGCCGGCGTGTGCATCATCGAGGCTCCCGACCTGGATGCCGCCCTGGAGCTGGCCCGTCGTAACCCGGCTGTTCAGTGGGGCCGCGGCGGTGTCGAGGTGCGGCCCGTCGCGGGCGGCGTCACGCCCATCGCCCGATGACGGCTGCGACGGACGCAGGACAGACGGTCGCCGACGCGCACCGGCGCGAGTGGGCCTTCGTGCTTGCCGCGACGGTGCGCGTCGCGCAGGACCTGGACCTGGCCGAGGAGTGCGTACAGGAGGCGTACGCCGCGGCGCTGTCGGCCTGGGAACGCGACGGGATCCCGGGCAACCCCGCGGCGTGGCTCACCACCGCGGCCAAGCGCCGGGCGATGGACGCGATGCGCCGCGAGCGGACGTTCCGCTCGAAGCTGCCGCTGCTGGTGGAGCCCGAGGAGGCCGTCGACGAGCTCGCCCTGGACGAGCTGGACGAACAGGACGAGGGTGAGGCCGTGGACCCGGAGGATGTCGTTCCCGACGAACGCCTGCGGCTCGTCTTCACCTGCTGCTATCCCGCGCTCGCACAGGAGGCGCAACTCGCGCTCACGCTGCGGCTGGTGTGCGGGCTGCCCACACCGGACATCGCCCGGGCACTGCTGGTGTCGGAGCAGACGATGGCCGCCCGGATCACCCGGGCGAAGAAGAAGATCTCCGCCGCCCGCATCTCCTACCGGGTGCCGCGCCCGGCGGAGCTGCCGGACCGGCTGACGGCTGTGCTCGGCGTACTCCACCTGCTGTTCACCGCCGGGCACACGGCCCCCTCGGGCCCCGCGCTCATGCGCACCGACCTCGCCGACCGCGCGCTGGTCCTGGTCCGCACGCTGCACGACCTCATGCCCGACGAGCCCGAGGTCCGCGGACTGCTGGCGCTGCTCCTGGTCACGGACGCCCGGCGCGCCACCCGGGCCGGCGCAGACGGTCGGCTGCTGCGGCTTCAGGAGCAGGACCGCTCACTGTGGGACCGCGCCGCACTGGCCGAGGCGCACGAGCTGATCGTGGCCGGGCTGCGCAGCCGCCGCGCGGGGCGCTACATGCTGCAGGCGGCGGTCGCCTCGCTGTACGCACAGGCGCCGACGTACGAGGAGACGGACTGGCCACAGATCGTGGCACTCTACGACAGGCTGCTGTCGCTCTGGCCCTCACCGGTGGTCGCGCTGAACCGGACCGTGCCGGTGTCGATGGCCCAAGGACCAGCGGTCGCGCTGGCGCAGGTCGAGGCGCTGGAGCAGGACGGCCGGCTCTCCCGGTACCAGTACCTACCGGCGATCAAGGCGGACCTGCTGCAGCGACTCGGCCGTACGGACGCGGCGGCGGCCGCCTACCGGCAGGCGCTGGAGCTGACCGGCAACGAGGCTGAGCGGGCGTTTCTCGCCGAGCGCCTCGCCGATCAGGAGAACATCCCCGCGTAAGGTCGCGCATGCCGGATGGCGGCCCTCCGACTGGGCGCGCGTCATGTTGCATCGGCGTCGCAGGACCGTCGTGGCCTGCGACACCCGCCATGACCGAATCCACTCAAAACGGCCTGCCGAAGTAGTCGCGCAGTGGTCACTTCACTCGGCGGGAGGCCTCGCGGAACAGGACCTGCCTCGGCGGGCATCTCACCGCGCGGCCGACCCAACCGGCTGGCTGATGCAGCACCGCCGTCTCGCACGCGACTACGAGAGCCACCCCCACCGCTCCGAAGCCATAATCCACATCGCGATGATCGACCTCATAAGCCGACGACTCACCCGCGAATCCACCCCGAACTGGCGCGACGAGGGAATCCTCGCGGGCCGGACGTCGGCGGAGCATGATCCATCCCACGGCCGGGCTTTTGCCGGGTGATGCGGTCGAACCGCAGCCGGGTCCGGGTTCCCCGATGCCGAGCCGGCGCAGTTCCCGCGCGGGAACTCGCTCTCCCAACCGCTGCCGTGGACCGGGTCGCCCAGGTGGCCCGGGACGAAGATCCCGGCGGCGGCCTCGATGGTGTGGGCGATCGTGGTGGTGGCAGAGCGGTGGCGCAAGCGGGACCTCTGATGGCAGTGCCGATCTTGGTCGATCTTCTGCCTATCACGGGTCCCGTTTCGTATGTGCTCTTCCGTCATCACCGCCTGGACCTGCGGCTATACCTGTCTGACTTCTTCACGTACTTGTAAACGTGCCCCACGCCACCAGGCTCGATGGTGCTCTGGACTTCGCCCCTAGTCGATATAGTCCCAGGTCTGCTCGGAGTTACCGTTGCAGTCCCAGATGATCACGTTGGTACCGTTCGCGGTGCCACCGCAGCCCGCCGTCGACATGCACTTACCTGCCTTGTAGTTGCGCCACGTGCCGTACCAACTGCCCTGAGCCGAATACACCCAGTCCTGCTCGGGGCTGTTGTTGCAGTCCCACAGGATGACCTGGGTCCCGTTTGCGGTTGCGCCGCTGCCCGCAAGGGACAAGCATTTGCCGCTTTTGCGGTTGACGATTTCACTCGGAGAGCCCTGGACACCACCGGCCTGGACCCAGTACTGCTCGGCCCCGGTGTTGCAGTCCCAGATGGGTGCGGTCCTCTGAAGGGAACGTGAGCTGAGCGACTCTGATCGGGGTGTGGTCGGGTCTTCCCGTCTCTACCGTGGCGGTGGAGGAGGCTACTCTGATGGGCTCATTGTTCGAGGAGTTGGAGGCCCGGGAGGCGGCTGCCCGGGCGCGGGTGGAGGAGCTTGAGTCGCAGATCGCGGAGTTGACGGCGCGGCTGGAGGCCGAGCGGGAGACGTGGTCGCGGCTGCGGGTGACGCGGGAGACGGTGGCCGAGGTGGTCGCGGAGCTGCCGGTGGAACTGGCGGCGCCCGGTGACCAGCCGGTGCGGGTGATCGGGGCGATCATGGTGCCGCGGTCGGTGTCGGTAAGGCGAAGCGGTTGGCGACCGGCGTCGGGTGCCTGATGCCATGGACAGCCGGGTGCGTGCCGAACTCGACGCCTGGATCGACCGGAGCGAGGGCTGACGCCCCTGGCCCCGGGGTAGCTCAACCCATATGTGCCACCGCGTAGTCCGCGTCTGAGGACGCCGCGTCGTCAGACGTGGCTTCCGGCCGCGAGGCCGTACTGCGCCAGAGCCGGCGGCAGGCCGAGACCGTCGCCACCAGCAGCAGCCCGTCGCGGATCAGCAGGACGACTATGCCCGGCAGATTGCTCCGCACGACCTGGCCGAAGCCGACGGGGAATTCGAGCACCGTGAAGAAGCACGCGGCCAGGATGAGCAGCACAGGCCGGCGCTGGACGGTGGAGCGGCTGGTCAGGCAGAGCGCGCCGAGGCCGAGCAGCCAGATCAGGTACTGCGGGCTGATCACCCGGCTGGTGGTGACGAAGACCAGCACCGCGGCGAACGCCGCGTCGTACAGCACGGCGTCGCTGAAAGTGCGGGCGCGTACCCGCCACCAGATTAGCCAGCAGAAGGCCAGCACCGCGCCGGCCAGTGCGATCCGGGCCGCGGTGGGCACATACGGACCGAGGAACTCGTACGACCCGTAGTGCAGCCGGGAGGTGCCGTGCCACAGACCGAGCCAGCGCAGGACATGGAACGGCAGGGCGCCCAGCGACTCGATCTCGACGCCGCGCTGACGCTGCTCGGTGAGGAACGCGAACGGTCCCCGGGTGAACGCCAGGAACGCGGCGCTGACGCCGACGGTGGTGACCAGCGCCGCCCCCCAGGAGCGGCGGGTCGTGCCGCCCGGCCGCGCACCGGCGAGCACGAGTACCGGCCAGACCTTGACGAGCGCGCCGATCCCGGCCAGCGCGCCCGCCACCCGGGGGTGCCGTGCGGCGGCCAGGAGGGCGGCGACCGCGAGGGCGGTGACCATCACGTCGTAGCGGGCCAGGGCCAGCGGGCCGAGCACGGCGACCCCGGCGACCCACAGCCAGGCGCCGGCCAGGTCCCGGCCGTGGGCCCGCCCGGCCCGCAGCAGCATCGCCAGGACCGTCGCGTCGGCGGCGCAGGCGAGCAGGTAGAAGGCGTGCGAGTAAGTCAGGAACGGCAGCAGTGCCGGGGCGAGGAAGGCCGCCGCCGCGGCGGGCGGGTACTGCCAGGTGACGTCGCCGACCGGAAAGCTGCCGGTCAGCAGCCGTTCGTACCAGCCGTGGTAGATGACGACCACGTCAGGGCGGACGTCGTCACCGGGGAAGCGCAGGGCGCCGAAGAGCGTCAGCAGCAGTACGGCTCGCGTCACCGCCCAGGCCAGCACCGGCATCCATGTCCTTGAGCGACCCGCGGTCACCGTTCCACGCCACCACACCGTCACGTTTCAGGGCCTCTCCGCCAACCGCCTTATACGGGTCACACTGCCGGTGTCGGCCCGCATAAAGGTGACAACACGATGAACATGGTGTGTCATCTTGTTGCGCCACCCTGTGAATGACTGCAAGTGAGCGACCACGCTGCCACCCGTCACAGCGCGGCCCGGTTGCCGGTGTCGGGGGACTTCGTGCCCGCGCTGGAGCAGTTCCTCGGCTCGGCGGCCGGGCTGTCGCCGGCCACCGTGACCCGGCTGACGAAGCAGTGGCAGGACGACCACGCCGCCTTCCAGCAGCGCGACCTCGCCGACAGCGACTACGTGTATGTGCGGGCGGACGGGGTGCACCCCAAGGTGCGGCTCGGGCAGGCGTACTCCTGCGTCCCGGTGCTGACGGGTGTGCGCCTGGACGGCACCGAGGAGCTGATCGCGCTGACGGAGGGGCTGCGTGAGTCGGCCGAGTCGTGGGCCGACCTGCTGCGCGACTGCCGCAGGCGCGGCATGCGCCCGAGTTGGTCGTCGGCGATGGCGCGATGGGCCTGAGGATGGCATGCGGACGCGGCTCCAGGTCGATCTTCGGTCTCAGCAACCTTGATCATCTGGTGTCGCGTCTCCTGCTTCCACTCCGGCAAACCGCCCATCGGATGCCAGGTCCGACGAACCGGCTCATCCCGCTAGCTGAGAACGCATCAGCCCTGATCGGGAAGCCGGTCCAGGACCGTCGACAACGAGGTCAGGTCGGGCATTTCGGCGGGTGGGCAGGACAAGTCGACGTCCTCGCGGTGGCGTTGCAGGACACCGCTCAGGGAGGATGACACGCGAACGCGACCCCTGTTCGTGATCAAAGGCTTCGACACCTTTGATCATCGGGGGCCGCGTTCGTCACCTCCAGTTGGTGCTCTCGGGTTTCAGGGGGTGAGGTGTTTGGCGATCCTCAGGAGTTCGGCTTCGTGCAGGTCCTGATCCGTGGTGCTCACGACGAATGTGTAGGTCCCGTTCGTCCATGTCACGGTGTTATTGGAGTCCGCAGTGAGCCGACCGGCCCACCCGTGGATGGACTCCGGAGTGCCTGCGGCACTCACTGTGAGCCGTCCGGCGATTTGCGTGATGCTCAAAGACGCCTTCTCCGGGGCGCGGTGGTAGAAACGGGTCCAGGCGGGGCCTGAGTTCCGGTCACGCATGAAGAAGGGTGACAGCAGGTCATGCTGGCTGGAGTCGCTCCACTTCACGTCAGTTGTCGGCGAATAGCCTGGCGGGAGATATCGCGGGTTGGCCAGCCGCTTCTGGTCGAAGGGGGCAATGGTCCAGCCGTTATCGGGGTCTACCAGCCGTCGTGTCCCTAGCGGTGACTGCAGCGTCGTGGTGATCTGCTCGTCGATCCTGTTGCACTGAGGCCGGAGATCGGTATCGCTTTCCTTCAGTACCAGGGTGACGGAATCGCGGGATTCGCTCGCCACCAGTTCGGGCGGGTCCTGCTGGCATGGGGCCCGGCTGTTCAGGGTGGTGATGGTGCGGCCGTCACCGCTCACCAGTACCTCGCCCAAGAGACCCTCCCCATGCCGGGGGTCCTTCATGATCGATGCAGTGACGGCAATGGCGAGAGCAGCCCCTACGGCAACGGCCAACATGATGCGTAGGGTCCGCTGGTGCCTTTTCGGGTTCACGGTCGTGCTCCAAGGTGGGTGAGCCGGCTTCCTGGCTTCATTCGATGGGTCGTGCAGCCCTCGGGGCGACACCCCCCGCTTCGCATCACAGAGTTCAACGGCTCGTCCACGTCGAGGTAGAGGAGGGGACGGCTCACCAAGGTGCACTGCCTCTCACCAGGCCGTACGGGTTGCGATGAGCGTAGCCTGGCTCACCGCCACGAGACCCTCTGCCTCTCACGTGACCCAGACTGACATCCACGCGTGACATCAATGACGGCGCCCGGAGGCGGATCCCGGTGACCGTCCACAGACTGAGGAAGGCAAGGCTTCGCCCCGAAGTCCAAGAGCCCACCCGGCCCACAAGGGGCGGGACGTCTTGTGCACTCCGCCGCATCACTTGGGGGCCATCGCTGAGCTGTCCCAGGCGTACCAAGGCCGACGGAGACCGACGGCCCGAGTCCGCGCTGGTCAGCAGGCTGTGGCAGGTGCCGGACCGACACACGGAGGGAGGGCGACGGCATCCCCTGGTGGTGATCCTGGTGCTGGCCGCGTGCACGACGCTGGTGGTCGGCGGCGACTCGCGGTACCTACGGTGCGGAAGGGCCCGACGCCCCGGCGTTCGGTTGTACGATCCCGGTCTCGTATGCGAGGACGACCGCCTGGACCCGGGTGCGCAGCTCGAGCTTGGTCAGGAGTCGCGCCACATGCGTCTTCACCGTCGCCTCGCTGAGCGTCAACGAGGCGGCGATCTCGGCGTTGCTCAGGCCACGCGCGACCAGCCCGAGCACCTCGAGCTCTCGCGGCGTGAGAGCGGACAGGTCCCGTCCTCCCGCCGGGGCGCCACTCGCAGCGGTCGGGACCGTACCGGGACGCACCGCGTAGCGATGGACCAGGCGGCGGGTGATCGACGGCGCCAGCAGCGCGTCGCCGGCGCGGACGAGCTGGACCGAGGCGACCAGTTGCTCGGGTGAGACGTCCTTGAGCAGGAACCCGCTGGCCCCGGCGGCCAGGGCCTCGTAGACGTACTCATCCAGGTCGAACGTGGTCAAGATGATGATCCGCACTCCGTCGGGCCCGCCCGGGCCGTCCGCCAGGATGCGGCGAGTGGCCTCGATCCCGTCCACTTCGGGCATGCGGATGTCCATCAGCGCCACGTCCGGCCGGCGCTCGGCGACGGCCGCGACCGCCTCCGCTCCGTCGGCCACCTCCGCCACGACGTCGATTCCCGCCTCCCGCAGGATCAGCCGCAACCCGCGGCGGACCAGCGCCTGATCATCGGCGATGACGACCTTCACGGCGGCAGAACCGCCCGCACCCGCCAGCCGCCTTCCGCGCGCGGCCCCGCATCGAACTCTCCTCCGTACAGCGCCAGCCGCTCCCGCAGCCCGAGCAGCCCCCGGCCCCAGTCGCCACCCGTGCCCGGGCCGTTGTCGCTGACCGTGATCACGAGTTCGTCCCCCCAGTGGATCGTCACGGCGGTGGCCGCGTTCGCAGTATGTCGCAGTACGTTCGTCAAGGCTTCCTGAACCACCCGGTAGGCGGCGAGGTCCGCGCCCGGCGGCAGCGCCCGAGGGGTGCCGCTGACAGCCAGCTCGACCGGAAGCCCCGCGGCGGAAACCCGCGCGATCAGGGCAGGCAGCTCATACAGGCCCGGTTGCGGGTGCAGAGCGGCGCTCTGGCCGTCCCGCTGCGCCGGGCTGAGCAGCCCGAGCAGGTTCCGCAGCTCGGCCATGGCGACCCGGCCGCCGGCCTCCGCGGCCAGCAGCGCCTCCTCGGCCTCGCCTGGGGAGGTGTTCAGCATCTTGCGTGCCGCGCCGGTCTGGATCACCATCACGCTGACGTTGTGCGTCACCACGTCGTGCAACTCGGCCGAGATCCGGGCCCGCTCGGCCTCGATCGCCTGCAGGGTGGCGGTCTCCTGCTCGTCCGCGGCGCGCCGTAGCCGCGCGGCGGAGTCGTTGAGCCGCCGCCGCAGTTCGCGAATACCGAGCCCGGCGATCACCGTGGGCGCGATGGTCAGCACCGCGGTGAGCCGGCCGGGGAACCTGGGCAGGGGGAAGTACGCGGTGGCGGCCAGCGTGACGACGACCACGCCGGCAATGGCCAGGTTCCGGTACTTGCTGTAGGCGATGGCGCTGTAGGCGGCGAACACCGCCGCGCCGAGGGCCACTGGCGGCACCGTCGTCTGCTGTACGGCCATGATGGCGGCGATGATCACCAGCCAGGCGGCGACGGGGAACACCCGCCGCAGCGCGAGCGGCAGCGCGGTCAGCGCCATGAGGCCCAGAACCGGCCCATGGCTGGTGGTCTGCGCTGCTTCGAACACAGCGGCGACGGCCGCACCCACCGCGATCGCTCCGTCCAGCGTGATCCCCCAGCCGGACGGGGCGGTGCGAGGCTCGGCCTGCCGAACTAACGCGAGCAGCGTCTTCAATGAGGCCGCCATGGGAATCATTGTCGCCACTTCCCCACTGCTGGGCATCATCCAGCAGGGGTAGCTTGCTTACATCCACTTGCTTACATCCAAGGGATGACAGCGGGTCCATGGCCAGCCGATTACGGTAGGCGATTCGCCATCGCGAGCGACGCGCGAGGCGGCCCCGGCGACCTACCGTCCTGCGCATGGAGACACTTGTTCACCTGCAGAACGTATCGAAGCAGTACGACGGGGCCGCAACGCCTGCGGTGACAGGAGTCAACCTGGCGATCGCGCAGGGCGAGGCGGTCGCGATCATGGGGCCGTCCGGGAGCGGCAAGTCGACGCTGCTCAACCTGATAGCGGCGATGGACCGGCCGACCACCGGCACGGTGCAGGTCGGCCGGGACCGCGTGGACAAGATGAACGAGACCGCCGCCGCCAAGTACCGGCGGCGCCAGGTCGGCATGATCTTCCAGTTCTTCAACCTGCTCGACGACATGACCGTCATGGACAACATCCTGCTGCCCGCCCAGCTCGCCGAGGGCCGGTCGGACGCCGCGCGGCAGCGGGCCGACCAGCTGCTGGACAGGCTCCGGCTGAGCCACCGCCGCGACGCCTACCCGGCGCGGCTGTCCGGCGGTGAGCGGCAGCGGGTGGCGATCGCCCGGGCCCTGATCAACCGGCCCGCGCTGCTGCTCGCCGACGAGCCGACCGGTGCGGTGGACACCAGGGCCGGCGAGGAGATCGGCGCACTGCTGCTGGATCTGAACTCGACCGGGCAGACGTTGATCCTGGTCACCCACAACCCGGAACTGGCCGCCAGGTACGCGAGCCGGGTGATCTCTGTCGCCGACGGCCGGATCAGGTCGGACTCGGCCAACCCGGCAGGTCCCGCGGGCGCACCGGGCATGAGGGTCCAGCGATGACCGCGGTCCTCCGCGCGGCCCTCAGCGGCCTGCGCGGACGCCGCCTGCAGGCGCTGATCATCGGCGTGGTCATGCTGTCGGCCACCGCGACCTCGACGGTCGCGCTGGGTCTGCTCGTCAACGCCCACGGCGCGTTCGACCACGCGTTCGCGAAACAGAACGGCGCCCACGTCACCGTCACCGTGAACACCTCGGTCGCCGACGCCGACCAGCTGGCCGCGACGTCCCGGCTTTCCGGCGTGACGGCCGCGTCCGGCCCGTTCGGCGAGGTCGAGGTGGACGCGCGGGTCACGGTTCCCGGAGTACCCGGCTCGTCGACGACACCGCTCCGGATCGTCGGCCGGTCCACACCGGACGGCCCGGTGGACGACATCACGCTGCTCGACGGCCACTGGCCGGACGGCGACGGGCAGATCGTGGTCGACCGAGGCAACGGGGTGTTCACCGGGTCGACTCTCACCATCGGCTCGCAGACGCTGACGGTGGTCGGTACCGCGAACTCGATCACGCACACCGCCGCCGGCTGGGTGACGCCGTCCCAGATCGCCTCGCTGCGGAGCGCCGGAGGAACCGGAGGAACCGGGGAGGCCCAGATGCTCTACCGGTTCACCCACGCCGAGTCGAAGTCCGCGGTCGCCGCCGACATCGCCTCGGTGCGGTCGGCACTGCCGAGCGGCGCGGTGCTCGGCAGCGCGTCCTCTCTGGACGTTCGGCAGGCGGAACAGGGTGGGATCCAGCCGTGGGTGCCGTTCATCGTCGCGTTCGGCGTGATCGCGCTGGTGATCTCGGTGCTGATCGTGGTGAACGTGGTGGCCGGTGCGGTGATCGCCGGAACCACCCGGATCGGTGTGCTCAAGGCGATCGGGTTCAGCCCGGTGCAGGTCGTCGCCTCGTACGTGCTGCTGGTGCTGGTTCCCGCGCTGGTCGGCTGCGCCGTCGGGGTCGTGGTCGGGAACCTGCTGGCGATTCCCATGCTCGAGGTGAACGCGCACGTCTACCAGGTGGGGACGCTGAGCGTCCCGCTGTGGGTCGACGTCCTGGTTCCGCCGGCGGCACTCGCGCTGACCGCGGTCGGCGGGGTCCTTCCCGCGCTGCGGGCGGGTCGGATGAGCGCCATCCAGGCGATTGCCACCGGCCGTGCCCCCCGGCCGGTCCACGGCTTCTTCGCGCACCGGGCCGCGGCGCGGCTGCGGTCCCTCCCCCGGTCGATCACGCTCGGCCTGGCCGCGCCGGCCGCCCGGCCTGCCCGGACGGTGACGACCTTGGTGGTCATCGTGTTCGGCGCCGCGGCTGTGACGTTCGGCATCGGGCTGGGGTCGACGCTGAACCGGGTCGGCGACGACTCGCCCTACTCGCGTATGCCGGTGCAGGTGTCGGGCCGCACAGGCGGCCAGGCCCCCTCCCTGAGCGACGCGCAGCAGCGCGCGGTCGAGTCGGTGCTGAAAGCACAGGCCGGAACCAGACACTACATGACCGAGACCGACGCCCAGTTCAGCGTGCCCGGCGCGGCGCAGAAGGCGTCCGCCGTCGCCTACGGCGACACCCCGTCCTTGAGCGGGATTCCGCTGATCTCCGGCCGCTGGTACTCCGCCTCCCCAGGAGCCGCGGAGGTGGACGTGAACACCCTGTTCCTCACCGACACCGGCACCTCGGTCGGGTCGACGTACACGCTGATCTCCGGCCGGCACCGGCTGACGGTCCAGATCGTGGGCGAGGTGTTCAAGACCGGCAGCCAGCCCGACCTGTACCTGAGCCCGGCCACGCTCTCCCGCTTCGACCCGGGCGCGCAGCCGCAGTACTTCGACGTGGCCCTCCAGTCCGGCACCAGCGCGCAGGCGTACACCAACAACGTGTCCGCGGCGCTCGGCCACTCCTACCGGGCCACCTCGTCCCAGGCTTCGACCACGCAGTTCCTCGCCGTACTCACCTTGATCACGATGCTCACGATCCTGATCACCGTGGTCGCCGGCCTCGGCGTGCTGAACACCGTGGCGCTGCAGATCCGCGAGCGAGCTCACGACATCGGCGTGTACAAGGCGATCGGCATGACGCCGCGCCAGACCCTCCTCATGGTGGTGTGCTCGGTCGCCGGCGTCGGCCTGGTCGCCGGAATCGTCGGAGTCCCCGCCGGAGTCTTCCTGCACCATGCCGTGGTGCCGGTGATGGCGCACGCCGCGAACTCCGGGTACCCGCAGTCCCTGCTGTCGGTGTACTCCCCGTGGGAGCTGATCCTGCTGGGACTCGCCGGGTTGGTCATCGCGATCGTCGGCGCGCTCGGCCCGGCCGGCTGGGCGGCGAAGGCCGGAACGGCATCCGCCCTGCGCGCCGAATAGACGGCCGGGGGTCCCACGCCGGTGTGGAAGACCGGGTGCGCACCACCAAGGCGATGGGTCTGGGCAACCTGCCCTCCGCCTCCTGGGAGGTGAACCGCGGCTGGATGCTCGCCGGCGAACCTCGCCGCCGATCTCGACGCATGGCTGCGGCTGCTGGCCCTGCACGACGTCGATGACCTGGCCGACGCCGAGCCGGACACCATGCGGTTCCGCCTCTACCACCTGCCCGCCCGCCCCGCCGACCACGCCCGCCGCCGCTGGCGTGTTCCTCGGCCGGGGCCTGGTCGTCGAGATGGTCCACCGCGACCTCGACACAACGACAAAGTGACGGGCGTGGGACCAGTTCCCGCGCCCACGTGCCGAGGCTGGTGCTGTCGGTGCCTGATCAGCAGAGCCGTTGGGAAGGTATTCCGGACGGGGTCCTGCTCGCCGGGGGCGGCGAGAGGCTCTCACCGCAGTTCTTTGGGACGTCGCCGGCCGGGGCGTGCGGACCGCGGCGCGGGACGTGAGCGCCGCGGCCCATCGCTTCACGGAATGAACTTCACCTCCGGGAAGGCCGCGCTCGGGCCGTCGAGCAGGTGCCCCCGGTGTCGCAGGTGCCGCAGGTGCAGGTCGAAGAAAGCGAGCGGGTACGCCTGCTGGATCCGCACCGCCCGGGCCGGATCGAGGGTACCGATCCAGCCCCGAAGCTCCTCGTCGCTCATCCCGACCACTTTCGCCAGCTGCGGGATCAGCGCCTGGTAGTCGCCGTACGACCGGTGGACCGCTCCGTCGGCCTGGACGTTGAGCCGCCATCCTCGCAGGTGGGACCAGAACTCGGCGACGCTCGGCTCCTGGGCCCGGGTGAACTCGGCGGTCATCATCATGAACGGGCGATCCAGGTCGGTGGTGATCACCGGTTGCATCGGGCCGTCGAGGCTCAGCCCGGCCCGGACGCGCTGGTCCTCACTCATGACGAGGGTGGTCGCCGTCCCGCCTTTCGACCAGCCGAACATGCCGATGCGGTGCAGGTCGAGTGCACCACGCAGGCCGGCCGGTAGCGGCCGGTGTTCGGCGTCGGGGTTGCGCCCGGCGTCGAGGTCCTCGATGCGGTCGAGCACGAACTGGATGTCGGTGGCGTAGATCGCCGGCCAAGTCGCCTGGCTGGGGACGGTGAGCCGGCCGTCGGGGAATTCGCTGAACGCGTCGTAGGTGTGATCCACCGTGACCACCACGTATCCGTGGCTGGCCAGCTCCTGAACCACGATGGTGGTGTCGGCCCGGTGGTCGTGCGCGCCGTGCGAGAACACGACGACGGGCCATCGTCCGCCCGTCCGCCGCACCGGGGCGCCCTCGTGGCCGACCGTGAGTGGGGCCATCACCGCGTCGGGCTCGAACCCCGCGGATGTGAGGAGCGCCCGCAGAGGGGCGGCGGCCATCCAACGCGCCCGCGGATACCGCCCGACCTCCCGGGCCGGATACCAGACGCTGGCCATCACCTCGCGGTAATGCCCCGGGCCGGCCACGGGATCCGGACGTGAGCCATCGACGAGATGCAGCGCCACCGTTCCCACCGGGTACGGTCCGGTGGGAACGGGCAGTGTGAGCTGCGCCGGGGTTCGGGTAGCCGGAGCCGCCGACGCGTGGCTTGCGACGCCGATCGGCACGGCGGCCGCAGCTGCCAGCACGGCTCGGCGCGTCATTCGCCTTCGGCCGATGGCTGTGATGGTCATGGATCCTCCCGGGTCTGGGTTTCTTGGACGGAGCGGGGCGAGCAGCCCGTGCGGCAGGGTGGGGCGTGTGGCATCTCATGGCCCGCGCTGGTGCAGGTGCGGCTGGTTGCGCTTGGCGGCCGGCAGGTACCCGGTGCGGCGGGCGACCGGATAATCGGCGTACTTGCGTTGGGCGTGTGACGCGTCGGAGGTGACCACAGTGCGGATCAGGTCCTGCCGGTACGAGCCGTTCATGATGACGCTGTGACACCAAGGGTCCGCCTGAGGCTGGCCCGGCACGGGAGTTGGCTGGGTGGGGAGGGCAAGTGGCCGCAACCGCAACGGAGTTGTCGGCGCTATCGAACCCTTGACGGAAGCCTTGATGGCGCAGGCCGGTGCCCTTCTCCTCGCCACCGGCCCAGGTTGCGTCGAGAAGACCCGGCACAGGTCCCGGCCCGATCCGGGCCGCCGACCGGGCACCGGACCCCGCTACGCCCCACTCGGCGGAGTTATCTGGGCGCGGCGCCGACGCGCACGGAGGAGGGGCACCGCCCCGCTGAGCAGCACCAGGAGCAGGGCGAACGCACCCGCGGGGGAGAACGGGTGTAGTGGCAGCGTGACCTGCAGCGCACTGGGGAGCACGGCCACCGCCAGGCCCGCGGCGGCCAACCGGTCACGCCTATTGAAGAGCAGGGCGACCGCGAGGACGCCGGCCCAGATCATGTGGGTAGTGCGGGGGCCCAGCGGCGGGTAGTAGATGTTGACGAGCTGCGCCCCCCACATCAGGACGGCCAGGGCGGTGGTGACCGCGACCGCGACACGTTGCGGCCGGGAGGAGCCGAGCAGCTCCCTGGGCGCGGCGACGATGACGGCGCTGGTGAGCAGCGGCATGATCAGCTTCAGCACGGGGCCCGTGTAGTCGCCGTGGAAGTCGAGGTGGGCGAGCAGGAGCAGGGGGAGGTCGGCCAGCCGCAGCACGGTCGCCGGCACGACCAGCGCCCGGACCACATTCCAGCGCCCGGTCCAGACAGCCGCAAGTGCCGCCAGCCAGAGCAGCGGCACGAGGCCCTGGTCGGCGACGACGAGCACACCCGGGAGCGAGGACGAGGGCAGGGTCCGGACGCCGGGGGTCACGAGCCACAACAGGTTCGCCACGCTGCCACCCGTCGCGACGGCGACAGCCAGCGGGGCCGCCAGCGCCAGGACCTGACCGGCAGCCCGGTCGGAGCCAAGTCCGGTGCGCTGCCGCAGGCCGTGCCCGGCGACGTCGAGCGCCTCACGCAGCCGAACGAGCGAGCCGGCGTCCTGCGTGGCCTCAGCGTAGATCGCGGTCAGCTCGGCTCCGTGCTCGGCGCGGTAGGCGGCCGGGTGGAAGCGCAGCGCCCAGCGGAGGGCGCGCGACGGGTGCTGCTCCGTCATGCCAGGGCCCCCTTGGGCCGGGTGACGGGAGCACGGCGGGTGGCCAACCGGCGCTCCGCCTCGGCGACGACGGCGCGCAGCCGCTCCGTCTCGGCGGCCAGCACGGAGCGGCCGGCCTCGGCGAGGGCGTAGACCTTGCGGGCCCGGCCGTCGACGACCTCCTCGCGCTCGACCCGGATCAGGCCCTGCTGGAGCAGCCGGTCCAGCGCGCCGTAGAGGGTGCCGGTGCGCATCCGCACGCGGCCCTGGGAGATCGCGTCGATCTCCTGGATCAGTCCGTAACCATGCCTGGGCTCGTCGGCCAGGGCGGTGAGCAGAAGCAGCGTCGGCTCCTGAAGCGGTCGGTCATTCATGGCGCCTATATATATCGTCGACCGGCATATCCTGTCGAGCGACGCGTCTGCTCTGCCGCTCGGAAGCCCAATTTGCTGCGTCGGGGCGCCCCTCTGCGGTCGGCTTTGCGATCTGGAGGGCCGCCATTTCGAGCCGGAGTCGGCAGCACGCAGTCTCGCCCGGCACGGTCGGTCCCGGCTGGAGCGGCGGCGGGCGGCGGGTGGTCTCTGCATCCGCCGCGGTCGGTGCGACGAGTGCCCGGTGAGGCGGCGCTGCGCGACCAATGCACCGTCGTACCGGTGAACGCCCCGCAGGTCCTTGTACGTGTCGAACCGGTCTTCGCGCCCAACACGATGTTCACTGCACCCGCCGGCTACCGCCTGTGGCTCACGGCTGGCCCGGAAGACTGGGACTACCGGAACGGGGAGCCCTGGACCTGGGAGCATGCCGCAGGCGTCTACGCATGGGACCTCGCCAGCCCGTACTGGGATGAGCACGGTCAGGGCTTCTGGTCGGAGCGCACGGCACGAGTTCCCGCCCGGGGCTGCGCCGTCACCACCCGCGCCCGCTCCTCCTTCACCCGGCCCGCGTTCAGGGTGGCCCGCTGCCGGGTCGTACTGCTGCACTGCCCGGGGGAGTGCACCCGCAGTTCCCAGTTGCTGAACGCCATATTCCACGCCTGCCCCAGGCCGGAAGGCGCCCGCGAGGAGCGAGTGCCGGTCCGATGGACACGGGCGCAGGAGATGACCCCACCGCCAATCGGCCGCATCAGCTTCGGAGCCGACGTACGTCCCATGACCGTGCACGTCACCGCCGTGGACGGCATGCGCCACGAGGTGGCCCGGCTCGCACTGACCGGATCCGGCTGGACGGCCGAGCGCGTGCGAGCCGCCGGCGAAGCACTCCGCGCGCACCTTGCAGACGCCGCTGTCACTACCCACTGACCCCCGCACCGGATCAACAGCAGCAGCAAGACCAACGGCAGCAGCAAGAGCAGCCGCCCGGCCCGGCGGGGTCCTGGCAGCGCCGGTCGCCGCCCGGTGCCCGGCAGCGATGCCCGAGCCCAAGAGGCCCGTGAAGTCCGGTGAAACGGGGGCTGTTGAGAGGCGGCGCGGATGCGCCGCACGGTGTCCCAGGACCACCGCGTGGCGCCCTTTTTACGCGCTTTACCCGATTTATTCCGCTTGGTCAAGTCACGACTCCTCGGAACGTGACCGTGCGGTGCCCGTGGGGCCTACTTGAAGTGCGGGCCTCACCGGAAAGGAAATCCGGAAAAGAAATGAGGCAGGACGGTGGGACGGAAATCCTCGTAGAGGGTTCTCTCTTTCACCGAAACCGCGAGTTGTCCCGGTGTGGCGGTCCCGGTAAAAACGGTCCGCCGGCCGTCGTCCCGAATTCCCGGGGCAGGTAGAAGAGCCCCCTGTATCGGTAGGAGAAAACCCATGACCCGTATTTTTCACACCCACAGTGACGTCCGTCCCAAGCGCCGGGGTTTCCGCCTCGCGACACTCGCCGCCTCGGCCGCGGTGATCACCGGGGGCATCGTTCTTCCGGCGTCCGCCGCGATGGCCGCCCCGATGCCCGCCGCGCATGTTGTGAGCTTCGTCCACGGCGGCGGCGCCGGCGGTGACGGAGGCGCCGGAGGCGGTGGCCTCATCGGCGGCGGCGGGGGCTCCGGGGGCTCCGGTGGCGGCAGCGTCCTGGGCACCGGCGGTGACGGAGGCAATGGAGGCAGGGGCGGCAACGGCATCCTGTCCGGCGGCGGGGGCGGCGGCGGTGGTGGTGGCGGCGACGGTGTCGTCGGCGGCGACGGAGGCAGGGGCGGCAACGGCGGCACCGGCCTGTTCGGCGGCAGCGGCGGCGGCGGTGGCACCGGCGGCGACGGCATCCTCAAGGGCGGCAACGGAGGCAGGGGCGGCAACGGCGGCTTCGGTGTCTTCCAGGGCGGCGACGGCGGCAAGGGCGGTGCGGGCGGGTTCGGTGTCCTCTTCGGCGGCCTGGGCGGCGGCGGTGGTGCCGGCGGCGGCAGCATCTTCTGACCGTTCCGACCCGGGGGGCGGAGGCCCGCGCGGCCTTCGCCCCCCACCCCCCCAAACCCCCACCCCCAAACCCTCATTGACCAGCGCGCGGAGCCGGACGGCCGGCGCAGCGCCCGCAGGACCACAACCTTGCTCAGGGAAAACGGAGAATCCCCATGTCCAGAACTCGCTGGCAGCGTCCGCTCGTCCTGGCGGTGGCCTCGGTGGCCCTCGCCACCGGCACCGCGTGCGCCGCCCAGGCGGCGCCGGGTGTCACCACAGGCACCAGCCAGATGGCCCCGGCCGACTCGTCCCACTGCGGCCACGGAGGGGAAGGCGGGAAGGGCGGGGAAGGCGGCAAGGGCGGTGCGCCCGGTCAGCCGGGAGAGCCCGGCAAGCCCGGCCGGCTCGGCTGCTTCACGTTCGGTGACCTGCCCGACAAGCCCAGGCCGGACCTCACGGGCGTGGACAAGATACGGATCGTGCTGACCGTGGAGTTCGGGCAGGCGAAGAAGGCCGACGTCGCCAAGAAGTACAAGATCTCGGAGAAGGAGATCGACACCTGGGACAAGCAGTTCCGCGACGGGGACTGGGCCGCGCTGATGGGTTTGAATTCCCTCTTCGGCTCCTGAGGAGCCTCCTCGGACGCCCCGGCCCGGCGCAGGCCGGGGCGTTCCTGTCAAGCCCCGGATTCTCGGGCCGTGACGGCGGGACCCTTGACCGGGTTTACGGGACCCTTGACCGGGTTTATTCGATACAGCGGAAACTGCGGTACGGAAAATAATTCTTTGGAAAGAGGAATGTCATGCGTATGCGTTCTTGGAAGGTCCGTCTCGGTCTCACGGTCTCGACCGCCCTGACCGCCGGTGTCGCGGCCGGCGTGCTGGCGCCGGCCGCGATGGCGGCGCCGGTGCCGCAAGACCATACGACCGCGGTGGCCGCCGCCCGACAGCTTCCCGTCGGCAGCGCCCAGCCGGGCGGCGGCGGCCGGTTCGGCAGCGGGTCGTTCGGCACCGTCAACGTCAAGGTGGGCGACGGCAGCGTGCGGATCGGCGACCGGGTGTGTGCGGGCAACTGCAACGGGACCGTCAACGGGAGCAGCGGCAGCAAGGGCGGGATCTGCGCCGGGCTGTGCAACGGCAGCGCCAACGGCGGCACCGGCACGACCGGCGCGCCGGGCCGCGAGGGCGGCATCGGCGGCAAGGGCGGGATCTGCGCAGGGATCTGCGGCGGCAGTGCCAACGGCGGCACCGGCGGGACGGGCGGGGCCGCGGTGGGCACCGGCGACGGCGGCCGCGGCGGCAACGGCGGCATCGGCGGGATCTGCCTCGGTCTGGGCTGTGAGAGCGGCGGCATGGGCGGCCGCGGCGGCGCCGGCGGCGCCGGCTGACGGCTGCCGGCGCAGGGTGCTCGGGCAGGATGAGGAGCCGACGGCCGGGGTGATCGACTCGCGGTCGGTCAAGGCGGATGCTGTCGTCGGCGCCGACAGCCGCGGGTTCGGCGGCTGGAAGCTGATCAACGGGTGCAAGCGGCACATCGTGGTCGACACTCTCGGCCTGCTGCTGGGCGTAATGGTCACCAGTCGCGCTGATCCGGCCGAAGCCCGGCCTGGACCCGGTGGCCGGTGAGCCGGCCGAAGCGGTCGCCGTCGCCCAGGCCGCGGTGGACGCTCCGGACGGGATCGGCACCATCACCTCGTACGCCACCGAGGTGGCGCTCCCGGCGACCGGCACCTGGAAGAACCCCGGCATCGGCAGCACGCGGGCCGACCTTGTCCTGATCGCCCCGGAGGCCGGGGTGCCGCTGCTGTTCATCGAGGCCGACAACTGCACCGAGGACGCCACAATCATCGCCGCGATCATCGCCGGGAAGTTCGACAACTACCTGCGCTTCTGCCAGCGGAAGGTGAAGGACACCGACGGCCACGAGAAGCCGATGTGGCGCACCCGTTGGGCTGCGCCCGAGACCCGCTACGGGGACGCTCCGCACCCGCCCGTGAGCGTTTGGATGACGGGGGAGCACAAGGGGCGGCCACCAGGTCGGCGATGCTTGCGGCGGGAGGCAGTCGGCTCGGACATGGTGCTGCCGGCGTCGTCTTCGGTGCAGCATTCGCACGCTCTCGCCGGGGCCGTGGCAGCCATCGTCGAAATGCGACTGCATCACCTCAGCTGGCTGGGGCGACGGTTCCGCGGCCCCACCGAGGCGACTCCGGCCGGCCCCACTTCGGGGATGGTTGGTGAAGATCAGGCGTCGTGAGGTGGGCCCGGGAGGCGGCTGTAGTGGGGACCACCGGCCTGCCGGGTCTGCAACGTGGACCGGCGCGGCGCCGCACCGGTCCACGGCTGTTGTCAGCGGGAGCAGATCACGCTGACGAGGGTGATGGAAGCGAAGAAGGGGCCTTCGGAGAGCGAGGCGAACCACTGGCGGCCGCGTGCTTCATCGATGTGACCCTCCTGGATGGCTTGTTGCATGTTGCGGCCCAGTCCCAGGGTGTGGTCCGCGTCCTGGAAGTCGAGGAAGACCGGGGTCGTGGCGGTTACCGTCTCGATGGTGAAGCCTGCCTGCTCGGCGTGACGGGCGAGGCTGCGGCCGATGGTGGCGTGACGGACCACTTCTGATGTGGTGTAGCGCGTGAAGGCACGGCTTGTGTCAAGGTCCTCCCCATCAACGATCAGGGTGTCCCAGTCCGGCTCGGCAAGACCGATTCGCGCCCCCGGCCGGGTGGCCTGGTGGAGTTGTGCCAGCACATCGGTGGGCTCGGCAACGTGCATGAGGACACGGTCGATCTTGGCCCGGTCCACTGTGCCGGGCTCGACGGGGAGGGCATGGGCGTCTCCTTCGCGGATATCCACCGTTGGCATGCCGCTCGTGCGTCGGCGGGCCTCGGCGAGCATCGCCGGGTCGCGGTCCACGCCGATCACGGTGCCGTTCACGCCGACGCGTTCCGCCAGCGAGGGCAGGTCAGTGCCAGGGCCGCATCCCAGATCCAGCGCGGTCTGCCCTGAGTGGATGTCCAGCAGTTCCAGTAACTCCTGTTTGTAGCTGCGGCCGGCGGCGCTGGCGGCAGTTCGCAGCATGTAGGCAGCCTGGTTGGGGCGGGATGTGCCGAGAGTCGATGACATGCGGGAGAGTGAAACACTCCGGTTGGCCGCGCCGCCACTCGATGAAGGACACCTCCCAGAAACCGGAGGCGGTGCCCTTCAACTTGCACTCTGTTTCGTTCCGCTGCTCCTGATCGCCCTGGTGCGGGCGAGGCGGCAGGACTCGGTGCCGGTCCGGATCAGGTTGCCGCCGAAGGCGAGCCGGTCCACGATCGCCGCGCAGAGCCGCGGGTCGGTGAAGGTCTTGGTCCAGTCATCTGGGGCGGGCACTTGTTCCCTCACAAGAGCTGCCGCTGCCACCTGGCCCTATCCCGCTCCCGAGGTCCTCGTTGATTCCCGCGGTGGTACTCCGGTTTTCCAGGTGCCACCTTGACCGTTCCGCCGCCAAGGCCTCTTGTCCCGGCTGCGGCCGCGACCGTGTCCTGCAGCAGGACATGGGCCGGTGCATCACCTGCTCGCGCGTCTGCGAACAGTGCGGCCACCCCATCCGGTCACCGCAGAACGGTCTGTGCCGCGACTGCCGACGCAAGGCCGGCCAACGGGCTGCCCAGCAGTCGTGTTCGCACTGCGGCAAGCCGGGTTGTCTGCGGAAGGACACCGGTTGGTGCGGCCATTGCTCCCGTCCCCGGCAGAGCAAGCAGCCGCCGCGGATCTGCCGCGAGTGCGGGCAACTGCGACGGCATGCCGGGCTGGAGCACAGGTAGCCGACGGCCTGGGCGGTGAGGGTGTCCCAGTCGCGGTAGAGGCGGCGCATCTGCGGATCGGTGAACATGGCGCGCAGTGAGTTGGCGCCCGGTGCGAAGTGCGGACACAGGGCGTAGGCATGCCACCGGTGTGGCGGATGCGCTCAGGTGTGGTCGTCGACCGAGGCCAGGAAGTCGCGGATCAGTGTGGTCAGGGCGGTGGGCTGTTCGAGGGTGCTGCTGTGTCCCGACCCCTGTACCACCTCCAGGCGGGCCCCGGAAATGGCGGCCGCGATGCGCTCCGCCTTTGCGCGCGGTGTGGCGACGTCGTCGGCGCCGACAGCGACCAGGGTGGGTACCGAGACGCGGCCGAGCTCATCGTGGACGGGGGGCCGGTCGGCGACGCCGAACACGGCCTTGCGTATGCCTGCTCGGTCGCAGCGCCGCAGGCGTCGTACCCACTCGTCGATGATGGTCTCGCTCGTCGGGGAGGCGAGGAAGGCGGGGCCGAACATCATGGTCTTCACCTTCCCCAGGACCGGGCGGACCCCGGTCAGCCGGTAGACGTTGGCCAGGAGCCGGTACTCGCCGAGCTTGGCGGGGTCCTCGTCGTCCGCGCTCGTGTCGAGCAGCGTGAGCGAGCGGAGCAGGTCGCCGTGGCGGGCCGCGATGCGCTGGCCGACGAAGCCGCCCATGGAGAGGCCCACATAGTGGACGGGCCCGAGGTCGAGCCGTCCGATCAGGGCGACGGCGTCGGCGGTGAGGGTGTCCATGTCGTAGCCGGAGTGCGTAGCCGGTGTGTCGCCCTGGCCCCGCCAGTCCAGGGTCACGCACCGGTAGTGCCGGCGGAGCGCCTCGACCTGCGGATGGAACATCCAGCCGCTGAAGAGCAGTCCGTGGCCGAAGACGACGGCAGGTGCGTCGGGCTTTCCGGGGGGTGTCCCGGTGTCGGTGTAGGAGATCGATGCTCCGTTGACGTCGACAGTGGGCACGTGCAACTCCTTCACGCTCGGAGGCGGCTCCGCCTGCGGGTGGCAGCAGAGCATAGGCTCCTGCTGAGTAGTGCTCAACAGTCTTGTCGAGCATCGCTCAACAAGTTAGGGTCGCGCCATGACCGCCAAGTCCGCACCGACCCGCGTGCGACTGAAGCCCGAGGAACGCCGGACACAGCTGATCAACATCGGCCTGCGCCTGCTGGTGACCCGTCCCATCCATGAGATGCCGATCGACGAGGTGGCCGCCGAGGCGGGGATCTCCCGTGGCCTGCTCTTCCATTACTTCCCGACCAAGCGGGACTACTACGTCGAAGTCGTGCGGGCAGCCGGACGCCGGCTGCTGCTGCACGCCAAGGCCCCGGAGGAGGGCACCGCGACGGAGCGGATGCGGGGGATCGTCGACGGCTTCGTGTCGTTCGTGCAGCGCCGGAAGAACAATTACGTGGCGCTCGTGCGGGCCGGCGCGGGCGGCGACGAGCTGGTCCTGGAGGTCTTCGAGGACATCCGTCACACGCTGGTCGACCGTGTCCTGGAGGCGGCGGGCGTGAACGACCCGACGCCGCTGCTGCGGCTGGCGGTGCGTGGCTGGCTGGCCATGGCCGAGGAGATGGCCGTCGACGCCACCGACGAGGTGGTCACCACGGCCGACCTGGTCGAGCTGCTCGTGGGCAGCCTGGAGCGGGTCATGGAGCAGTTCGCCGCCACGGATCACTGAGCGTCTGCCGGCCGTTGCCCGACAGGCGTCCGTCGTCTGCCTCAATTACTGAGCATTGCTCGATAAGGATGGGAAGCACATGGACTTTGCCCACTCGCCCCGGGCGCGCGAGTACGTCGAACGCGTCGGCGTCTTCCTGGAATCGGAGATCCTGCCGCGCGAGCGGGAGTACCTCGCCGCGCTCCACGCCCAGGAGGACCGCTGGGCGGCCGTCCCGCCGGTGATCGGCGAACTGAAGGCGAAGGCGCGGGCCGCGGGCCTGTGGAACCTGTTCCTGCCCGACACCACACACGGCGCCGGCCTGACCAACGTCGAGTACGCGCCGCTCGCCGAACTCATGGGTCGCTCACTCATCGCCCCCGAGATCTTCAACTGCAACGCCCCCGACACCGGCAACGCCGAGGTCCTCCTCCACTACGGCAGCGACGAACAGCGCCGCCGCTGGATGGAGCCGCTGCTGCGCGGCGAGATCCGCTCGGCGTTCTGCATGACCGAGCCCGAGGTGGCCTCCTCAGACGCCGCGAACATGGCCGCCACCGCCGTCGTCGACGGGGATGCGGTCGTTGTCAACGGACGAAAGTGGTGGAGCACCGGGATCGGGCATCCCGACTGCCGGTTCGTGATCTTCATGGGACTGACCGATCCGGAGGCGCCCCGCCACGCCCGCCACTCCATGGTGCTGGTCCCCCTCGACACCCCCGGCGTGCGCATCGAGCGGATGCTCCCTGTGTACGGCTACCTCGACGAGCCCTACGGCCACGGCGAGGTCTCCTTCACCGACGTCCGGCTACCGCTCGACGCGGTCATCGCCGGGCCCGGCCGCGGCTTCGACATCGCGCAGGGCCGGCTCGGCCCCGGCCGCATCCACCACTGCATGCGGCTGATCGGGCTCGCCGAGCACGCCCTCGAACTGGCCTGCCGGCGCGCGCTGTCCCGTACCGCCTTCGGCAAGCCGATCGCCAACCTGGGCGGCAACCGCGAGCGCATCGCGAAGGCCCGTATCGCGATCAACCAGGCCAGACTTCAGGTCCTGCACGCCGCATGGCTGTTGGACACCCTCGGAGCCGCAGCCGCGATCAGCGAGTTGTCGCAGGTGAAGGCGGCCGTGCCGACGATGGCCTGTGAGGTGATCGACATGGCGATCCAGCTTCACGGCGGCGCCGGCCTGTCCGACGACTTCCCGCTCGCCGCCGCCATGGCCGCCGCCCGCTCCCTGCGCCTTGCCGACGGCCCCGACGAGGTGCACCTCGGCGTCGTGGCCCGCGCCGAACTCGGCCGCCACCGCACCCGGGAGACGGCATGAGCAAGCGCATCCTGATCACCGGCGGTGCCTCCGGCCTCGGCCGGGCTCTGGTCGAGCGGTACGCCGCTGCCGGGCACCGCGTCCTGATCGCGGACCTGCACGAGCCGGACGAACTCCCGGACGGCGACGTCTCCTTCCTCCGGCTGGACGTGCGCGTGCTGGGCGACTGGCAGCGGGCCCGCCAGTGGTGCGAGACCACGTGGGGCGGCCTCGACCTGCTGGTGAACAACGCCGGAGTCGCAGCGGCCGGGCGGATCGAACGCCTCCAGCCCGACGACTGGGACTGGATCCTCGACATCAACCTCAAGGGCACCGTCAACGGCTGCCGCGCCTTCGTCCCGCTCTTCAAACAACAGGGCAGCGGCCACGTCGTCAACATCGCCTCCCTGGCGGGGCTGTTGAACCTGCCCGGCATGGCCTCGTACAACGTCTCCAAGGCCGCCGTCATCTCCCTCTCCCAGACCCTGCGCCAGGAGCTCGCCCCCTACGGCATCCGCACCACGGTGGTCTGCCCGGGCTTCGTCCGCACCAACCTCGGTGCGGGACTGCGCAGTCCGGACCCTGTGCTCGCCGAGCTCGCCGACCGCATGATCCAGGGCGGCAAGCTGACCGCAGATCAGGTCGCCGAACAGGTCGTCGACGGGGTTGCCGGGGGACGTTTCCTGGTCCTCACCCATCCGGAAGGCCGACGCGCGGTTCGCCTCAAGCGCGTGCTTCCCTCCCTGGTGGACGCGCAGATCGCCAAGGTCTGGAGGCGTACCGCCGCCAAACTCGACGCACAGGACCGACAGGAGGCGACGACATGACCGTCCGGCAGAACATCCTGATCACCGGGGCAAGTTCGGGCCTCGGCGAGGGCATGGCCCGCGCGTTCGCCGCCCGCGGCCGTGATCTGGCCCTGTGCGCCCGCCGCACCGAACGCCTGTATCAGCTGCGCGAGGAACTCCTCGCCGCCCGCCCCGGCATCACGGTGACCGTGCGCGAGCTCGACGTGAACGACCACGACCAGGTCTTCGAGGTCTTCCACGCCTTCCGCGCCGACCTGGGGCACCTGGACCGGGTGATCGTCAACGCGGGCCTCGGCAAGGGACAGCCGATCGGCACCGGCCGCTTCGACGCCAACCTCGCCACCGCGCAGACCAACTTCACCGCTGCGCTCGCCCAGTGCGAGGCGGCGATGGAGATCTTCCGCACCCAGCGGACGGGCCACCTCGTGGTCGTCTCGTCCATGAGCGCCATGCGTGGCCTGCCGCGCAACCTCACCACGTACGCGGCCACCAAGGCCGGTGTGTCCGCGCTCGCCGAGGGCATCCGCGCCGAGATGACCGCGACCCGCACCCCGATCGCCGTCACCACGATCCACCCCGGTTACATCGCCACCGACCTCAGCACGGGGGCGGCGAAGACGCCTCTGATGACCTCCGCCGAGAAGGGAGTACGGGCCATGGTGAAGGCCATCGAACGAGAGGGCGCCGACGCGAAAGTCCCGGCCTGGCCCTGGGTCCCCGTGGGCTTCCTCATGCGCCACCTGCCCCTGCGACTCGTGACCAAGGCGAGCTGATGAACGACAAGAACCAGAGCGCGGTCCGCACCGAGGACGCCTTCGACGTCGAGCGCGTGCACACCTGGCTGACGGAACACACGGACGGGCTCCCCGACGGCCTGCCCGAGGTCACCCAGTTCACGGGCGGCGCGTCGAACCTGACGTACCTGCTGCACTACCCGGACACCGGCCGGGAGCTGATCCTGCGCCGCCCGCCGGCCGGTAAGAAGGCGTCCTCCGCCCACGACATGGGCCGCGAGTACCGCGTTCAGCAGGCCCTGAAGCCCGCCTTCCCGTACGTCCCCACCGTCCGCGCCCTGTGCCAGGACCCGTCCGTCATCGGCGGCGACTTCTACGTCATGGACAAGGTGCCCGGACTCATCCTCCGCGGCCGCCTCCCCGACGGCATGACCCTGCCCCCGGCCAAGGCCCGGGCCCTGTCGGAAGCCTTCGTCGACACCCTCACCGACCTGCACCGGGTCGACCCGGCCGCCGCGGGACTCGCCGACCTGGGCAAGGGCACCGGCTACGTCCGCCGGCAGGTGGAGGGCTGGACCCGCCGCTACGCACAGGCCCGCACCTGGAACACGCCCAGCTTCCGCCGCGTGACGACCTGGCTGGCCGACCACCAGCCCGAGGACGCGGCCACCCGCGTCATCCACAACGACTGGCGCCTGGACAACTTCGTCCTCGACGAGAGGGACCTGCACGTCACCGGTGTCCTGGACTGGGAAATGGCCACACTCGGCGACCCGCTGATGGATCTCGGCAGCGCCCTCGCGTATTGGGTGCAGGCCGACGACGACCGCATGACCCGCGCCGCCCGGCGCCAGCCCAGCCACCTCCCCGGAATGCTCACCCGCGCCGAGATCGTCGAACGGTACTGCGACCGGATGGGCCTGCCCGCCGACAACTGGCCCTTCTACGAGGTCTTCGGCCTGTTCCGGCTCGCCGTGATCGCCCAGCAGATCTACTACCGCTACCACCACAGGCAGACGAGCAACCCGGCCTTCCGCCACCTCTGGCTCGCCGTCAACTACCTTGACCACCGCTGCCGTTCGACCCTCCGCCGCACCGGACGCTGACAGGGGAACATCGACATGCCGCTCATCTCCCTCGTCCGTCACGGCCAGGCGTCCTTCGGCGCGCAGGACTACGACGTCCTGTCCGACCTCGGCCGGGAACAGGCCACGGCCGTCGGCCGGGAACTCGCCCGCCGTGGCCTGCGCGACCCGCACGTCGTCTCCGGCACCCTCACCCGCCAACGCGACACCGCCCAACTCCTCGCGGACGCCGCCGGATTCACCGAGCCCCTGCGCGAAGATCCGCGCTGGAACGAGTACGACCACCTCGCCCTCATGGCCCGCTACACCGACCCGCTGCCCAAGGGCCAAGCGGACTCCCGCGCCGTACAGGACCTGCTCGACCGCGCGCTACGGACGTGGATCCAGGACACGGACGAGACCGGCCCCGCCGGATGGACCGCCTTCGAGAACGGCACCACAGCCGCGCTGACCGAGCTGTCCACCGCACTCGGCCGGAGCCGCGACGCGGTCGTCGTCACCTCGGGCGGCGTCCTCGCCACGCTCTGCGGTGCCCTGCTGTCCCTGCCGTCGGCCGGAGTCGTCGCCCTCAACCGGGTCACTGTCAACGCCTCCGTCACCACGCTCGTCGTAGGCGGCTCCGGGACCAGTCTCCTCACCTTCAACGACCACGCCCACTTCACCGGCGGCCAACGCGGACTCCTCACCTATCGCTGAATCCTCGACCGGTCCTCACACAGGCGCCCCGCGGCAGACGCTACGCTCGCCGGTCCGGTCCTTGCGCGTGGTGTGGCCGAAGCGCAGCTTCTCGTGATCGCGGCACGCGCCCGCGATCACGGTCAGTACGTCGGCCGCGACGTCAGGGCCGGGGCCGGGGAGCGTCACGGTGGCATGGTCGAGCGCGTTGACGCGGTGCCGGTGCCGGTGCCGGTGCCGGAGCCGGGCGGGCAGGACCTGTTCCGGCTTCGTCAGGGCCCGCGGCGAGGTTTCGACGGCCCGGCGATCACTCCTGCGTACGGGACACGCCGGCCCGGCCGGCCCGCGGACCGGCCGGCAGACTCGACCGGCCGGCACGCACTTGGTCAACTGCTGCAGCGGCCCGCCCGCGCCGGTCGGCTGAGGTCCCTGGGACTGGTGGCATACGGCTTCATGCTGCCGAGTCCCTCTCAGGGGACCTGGCGGCGGCACCCCGTGGGCTCGTCGGAGGCCGGGGTGCGCCGATGCGAGCCCGAGGAGGCGGCGCTGCGGTCCGGCGAACTCCGGCAGCCAGGGTTCGCCGAGTCAGGCGGCCTTGAGCAGCTCGGGCAGCCGGGTCGTGTCGATCAGGTGGGCGCGGGACGGGAACACCTCGTTGACCAGGACCCGATTGACCTCGGGGTGGGGGTCGGCGACGCCGTCGGTCAGGACGAAGACGCGGTAGTCGCGGTCGGCGGCGTCGATGAGCGTGGACAGGACGACACCACCGGTGCTGATGCCGGAGAGGATCAGGGTGTCGATGCCGCGCTCACGCAGCTGCTGGTGGAGATCGGTGGTGGAGACCGAGCCGAAGCGGATCTTGCGGACGACGATGTCGCCGTCCTCGGGGGCGATCCGTTCGTCGATCTGAGTGGCGTCGTCCTCGTGGTGCATCATCTTCGCCGCGGCGACCGCGCTGAAGGTCTTGTTGGTCTCCGGGATCTCCGCCCAGTCGTCCTCGGTGAAGGCGACGCGGACGTAGCCGATGGTGCCGCCGGCTGCGCGGACGTCGGCTATCGCGCCCCGGACCCGCTCGACGAGCGCGTCGGGCTCGGGGGCGACCGCGACGATGCCGTTCTGGAAGTCCATCGCCAGCAGGGCGGTCCGCTTGGGGTCGATCTCGGGGAGGGCGGGGGTGGTCATGCGTGGTTCTCCTTGCGGGGGGATATCGCTGCGTTCACAGCGTTCGTGTGCGTAGGGGTGTCGGTGCGGTTCGAGATGCCGGTCTCGCGGTCCGCCTTGCGGGCCATCAGCCGGCGGTCCAGGACGGTCAGGAGCAGGACGGCGACGCCCGCCGCGACCAGTACGAAGCCGAGGGCGTGCAGGCCGTGGTCGCTCACACCGCCGCGGAAGACGATGCTGCCGATCACGGAGGACGTGATGGTGCCGAGATATCCGAAGGTCCGGAACAGCCCGGAGGCGGTGCCGATCTGGTCAGGGGGCGCCGCGAGGTAGAGAGCGGTCTGATTGCCGACCGTGGTGGCGGCCGAGGTGACGCCGAAGATCAGGGAGACCAGGACGATCGCGATCGCGGGGCTGTGCGAAGTGAGCAGCATGATGCCGCCCGAGCCCAGCACCATCGTGATGGCCGCCGTGAGCAGCGGTCCGCGCACCAGGTTGCGGCTGGCGAGCGGGCGCGAGAGCAGTGCGGAGACGGCGCCCATCGGGAGCAGCAACAGGCCGGATGCCACAGTGGACAGGCCGTGCGCCGCCTCCATCCACTGGGTCATGCCGTACATCACGGTGTAGACGCCGAGCAGGGTGAGGGCTTGGCGTAGGTAGGTGCGGGTGAGGGCGCCGTTGGCGGCGAGGCCTCGGAAGTCGAAGAACGGCGCGGTCTTGCGCAGCTCCCACACGACCGTGGGCGCGGCGGCCACGACGAAGACGGCCAGAGCGGCCCACTTCGGGCGGGGCAGGTCCATCAGGAAGATGACCAGCGCCGTCATCGAGGTGGCGAAACCGAGGATGCCGGGCAGGTCGATCCGTTCGGCGATCGTGCGGAAGCTGCTGTCCGCGCGGTCGAGCGGAGGGTCCTTGGGCAGCCAGCGCAGCGCCATGGCCAGTGCGATCGCGGTGATCGGGATGTTGATGAAGAAGGCCCAGCGCCAGCCCGCGTCGCCCACGAGGAGGCCGCCGATCGGTGGGCCGACGGCCGCGGTGGCCATGCCCGCGATGGCCAGGCCGCCGAGCACACCGCCCGGCGGGGTGTCCAGGCCGGCCTGTTCGGCGCGGCGCCGGATCATCACCATGGCGCAGGGGAAGGCAGCCGAGGTACCGATGCCGATCAGGACCCGGGCGACGGTCAGCATCGCCAGGTTCTGGCCGAGGCCGCCGACCAGGCCGCCGAGCAGCACGAGCAGGATGCCGGACAGGAAGACCCGGCGCGGGCCGACCACCTCGGCCAGCTTGCCCGCGGTGGGCTGGGCGACGGCACTGGCCAAGTACAACGAGGAGACGAGGACGGCAGTGGCCCCCACCGAGACACCCAGGTCGGCGGCAATGGGCACCAGGCCGGTGGCGATGATGGAGCTGTTGATCGGGTTGAGGGCGGAGCCGACATAGAGCGGTGTGGTGAAGGGCCACGAGAACGACGTGTCCTTCAAGTCGCCCGCCGAGGCATCGCGACCCACGACCGTACTCATATGCTGCCGCCACTCAGGTCGGCTTCGGCGAGCCGCTCCAGCAGCTCGATGGCCTTCTCGACGTCCTGGCGTCCGTCCGGGGCGACCATCTGGTCGATGGCGCGTGCCAGGAACGAAGCGCGGCCATTGAGGAGCCGGTCCACCAGATCTATCGCGGATGGATCGGCGCTCATCAACTTCTTGCGGCCGTCCTGCGGGTCGGGCTCACTGTGGACGAGCCCGGCGGCCTTGAGCACCGCCAGGCTCTGGGCGATGGCCTGTGCGCTGACATGTTCCAGTGAGGCGAGCCGGGCCGCGGTGACGGGGCCCTCCCGTACGACACTCGCCAGTACGCCGAGCTGCGTGGCGGTCAGACCGGTGTCGTTCTGCCCCGACTCCGCGCGCAGGCGTGCACGCAGCCGTTTCATCGCGTCCTGGAGACGCTGTGCGGTCGCAGCAGACACGGCGGGCTGCTGCGGCCGGGGGTTCGTGTGCATGCCTCCACCATAGAACTCCTCAAGTAACTTTGCCAAGTTACTTGAGGAAATATTGCGACCCCGAGACCAAAGGACCGGGGCGCCATGGCCGGCAATCAGGCCGCCCTGACATGGGTGGCCGGTCAGCCTTGTGCGATCCGGGAGACGTGCTCCCAGTCGTCCCAGGTCTTGAGGCGCTCGGCGTAGAGGGGCTTGATGATCTCGATGGGCTCGGTGCCGAACAGCACCCGCAGCGGCGGGTTCTCCGCGTCGACGATGTGCAGTAGGGCGGCGCCGGCGTTGGAGGGGTCGCTGTACCGGGCGTCGCCGAAGCGCGCCGCGATGGCCTCGCGGACCTGGTCGTAGGCGGGGTTGAGCTCGGCTTGCACGGCCGAAGAGCCACCCCAGTCGGTGGTGAAGCCGCCCGGCTCGACAATGGTGACCTTGATCCCCGCGCCGGCGACTTCATGGGCAAGGGACTCGCTGAAACCCTCGAGCGCCCACTTGGAGGCGTGGTACGCGCCCAGCGACGGGAACGCGGCGACGCCGCCGACGGAGGAGACCTGCACGATGTGGCCGCTGTGCTGCGCGCGCAGGATCGGCAGCACGGCCTGGGTGACCCAGAACGCGCCGAAGAGGTTCGTCTCCATCTGGTCGCGCAGCTGCTGTTCCGTGACTTCTTCGACCATGCCGAACAGTCCGTAGCCGGCGTTGTTGACCACGACATCGAGGCGGCCGAACTTCTCGTGCGCGGCGGCCACCGTGGCGGCGACGGCCGCCTTGTCGGTGACGTCCAGCGCCAGCGGCAGGACCGCGTCGTCTCCGTACTTGGTAACCAGATCGTCCAGTGTGGCCACGTTCCTGGCGGTCGCGGCGACCTTGTCCCCGCGCTCAAGGGCGGACTGGGCGAACGCGCGGCCGATGCCGCGGGATGTGCCGGTGATGAACCAGACCTTGCTCATGACTTCTCCTTTGGGGCTGACCTTCCGGAGCTGACCTCCGGGGGCCGAATTCACTGTAACCCCAAAAGTTAGACGCGTCCAAAAATGCATCCGTCCAGGAATTGAAACGTACGATAGGCGCATGGGAGGAACCATGAACCTGCGGGAGCGCAAGAAGCTGGCGACCTGGCGCGCCATCCGGTCCGCCGCGCTGCGGCTCTTCGACGAGCAGGGCTACGAGGCCACGACCGTCGAGCAGATCGCGGCCGCGGCGAACATCTCGCGCGCCACCTTCTTCAACTACTTCGCCAGCAAGGACGCGGCGGTCCTCGACCAGGACCCCGAGGAGCGGCGCAACTGGCAGGCCCTCATAAACGACCGTCCCGCGGACGAGCCGCTCTGGGACTCCCTCACCGCGATCATGACAGGGTTCTGCGGGAGCCTGCGGGAACGCATGCCGCTGCAGCGCCGCCTCAAGGCGCAATCGCCCGCCTTCGCCCAGTCGGCCCAGAGCTTTGGTGAGCAGTTCTTCACCGACCTGGAGCAGTGGGTGGCGTCCCGCACCACCGACTCCGACGAGCTGACCCCGATCCTGCAGCTGAACCTGGCGATAGCCGCCACCACCACCGCCTACCAGACCTGGCCCGCTGACGAGTCCTTCGACGGATACCTGCAACGCCTCGAACGCTGCCTGCGCCAGGCGGGCCCCGGCACGCCCACCGACTGACTCGCCAACCACGCCGCCGCTTCCGCCGTCCCGCCCGGCGCGTCGGCTCAGGGCCGCACGACAATGGCGTCCAGGCCTGTGTTCCGGCCACTGCTCGCGGCATTTTTGTCGGCGGACACGGTGATCACCACGGTGTGCGGTCCGTGAAGCTACACCCCTCGCCCGGCGACACAGCCCAGCCTGTCGGTGACGCCTGTAGCGCTGGATCGCTTTGCGTGCTGGATCTGTACAAGGACCAAATGCGCAGACCGCGCCTACCGCCATCGCCGGCACCGTGGTCCGGGTGAGCAGGCCCGGCAGTAGCCGCAGCGCCCACCACACCACGGTCAGCATGAGCACGTCGGCGGCTCGGTACAGCAGCCAGTCGCCGAGCGGCGTGGTCGCCGGGCCCGTCCAGCCGCCGAGCAGCAGCCACTCGCGCAGCAGGTCGCCGGGCTCGGACAGCAGCCCTCCGCCGCCGAACGAGGTCTGAATCCAGGCCGCCACCGATTCGTACGAAAGGATCACCAGCGACAGCGCGATCACCGCGGTCCCGGCGCTCGCGGCCAGGCGGGCGGCGTGCGGCGGTACACCCCGCCGGGGCAGCGGGTCCGCACCCCTTGGCGGTGACACGCGCCACGAGCACCGTGAGCAGGGCGGTCAACAGCGCCGCGAACACCATGACCGGCCCGCTCGACGCGATCACACCCGCCAGTTGCGGCAGGACCCGGTAGCTGCCGTGCCCCCGGGATGCGATCAACCACGGCGCGCAGACCGTCACGGCCAGCGTTCCGGCCACCGGGCCCCAGGCCCACAGCGCGAGCAGCGTGGCCGGCGTACGGCCCTGCGTCGGCGGAATCCTGCGGACCAGGAGCAGCGCGCCGGCCAGGAAGAACACGAAGACCGCCACGAATCTGATCTGCATCGCGGTGCTGTACGGACCGGATGACGCGGTGCTCGCCGACTCGGTCGGGCTCGCGCTCCTCGTCGTCCTGGAGTCGCTCGGACCGAGTGAGCGGCTGGCGTTCGTGCTGCATGACCTGTTCGCGGTGCCGTTCGACGAGATGGGACGACGAGACCGAATATTTTGAGAACCATACGCAACTGTGCAATTCATGGACCGGAGTTGCAGGCAAGCCGTGCGAAACGGTTCACTCGTAGTTGGCTGGTAGAGGCCGGACCCCCGAAAGGGGGCCCGGCCGCGCCGACAGGGACGGATCCACCACAAGGGGTGTCGCCATGTCCCAACCACCGCTGTACCACGAACAGCAACTGTCCTTCCCCGTGCTCGGCATTCCGCCCCACGCCTGGCCAGGAGAACGAAAATTGACCGTGCGCCAGGCGGTCCGGCAGCGGACTGCGGACGACCGTCTTGGCACGTCGGTCGTCGTCACCCTCGCCCATGCGTATGTCCTGCCCCACCAGCCACGCCCCAGCGTGGTCATCGGCAACAGCCCCCTTCCGGCGTCGCCGTCAGCCCTCCCATCCGTGCCCCGCCCCGCACTGTCACTGATCCTGCGCCGCAGACCGGACACACCCGCCTGCGACGCCCTGCACAACCGGGCCGAGCAATCCGTCATCGTCGAGGGCGTGCCGGTCGTCACCGAGTTCTTCGCCTGGGGCGACCCGCGCGTCATGCACGCGGCCTTCGCCTGGCGCGACGGCCGCCGGATCGAGATCGCCGGCTGGGACTACCCCCTGGACGCCGCCCTCTTCCGTTCCCTGGCCGAGATCGACACCCCGCTGGAGGACTCCGAACCGCTCCGGCCGGGAACCTGACCGGACACGGCCGGTGTCGCCGCCGACGTCGACAAGCTGATCACGCAAGCACAGGAACGGCACCGGGACGTCGGCGTCATCGCCACCCCGCAAGGACTTGGCTTCCTTGACGCGGAGGTGGTCAAGACCTAGGCGTATTGCCCTGTGTCGAGCCGCTGGACAAGTCCCTGTTACCCGAGCGTCCTGCCCAGCAGCATCCGAGCGGTGAGCCGGCGCGGCGCCGCCGGCGAACTCGGCAGCGCCGCTGCCGGCCGTGAACAGACCGCGGACAAGGGGCCGCTGTCCACGATGGCCGCCACGCGCGCGTAGAGGGGGCATGGAGCGGTCACCGAGCCATCGCATCGGGTCTGCGGCCTCTCCTGCGGGCGTGCCACCGGCCGTCACAGGGGCCGGTGGGGGACGTTCAGTACCCTGTTCGCTGACCTCGACCAGCGGTTGGACGAGTGGGGTGTGCCGGAGGGCCAGCCGTTTGGATCAGCCTGAAGGGCGAGTGCGACGGTGGCCTCGCGGTCAACATCATCGAGTGGTGACTGGCGCCGCCACCGCAGCGCGTCACAACGTCGCGGTCGTCCCCTTCCCGGACGCGCTGCCCGCGAGCCACTGGTCCCATCCCAGGTTGAAGTCGGCGTAGCCGTTGTCGGCCGGGGCCTTGGCACGGGGCGAGCCGGTGATGGTGACGGGGTCGCCCTGCTTGACCTGGCTGTAGAACCACTTGGCGTCCGACATGGACAGGTGGACGCAGCCGTGCGAGCCGCGGGCGCTGCCGCTGCCCGGAGTGGGGTCGCCGGTCGAGTAGTGCACGTACGTGCCGGACTGGGTCAGGTGGACGTCCCAGGGCAGCGTCAGGTCGTAGTAGTTGGGGCTGCCTTTTTCGCAGCTGATGCCAACGCTGCAGGAGGTCATGTGGACCTTCTCCTGCTTGTCGATGACGGCCATCGTGCCGTTCCACGTCGGATACTGGGCGCTTCCCGCATTGATCGACAGGGTGCGCACCACCTTGCTGTTCCGGGTCACCTTCATGGTGTGGCCGGCCACCGAGACATCCGCGCGCACGTCGTCGCCGATCTCGAAGGTGTGCGTGTAGCTGCGCACGCCGTAGCGTCCGTTGCCGTTGTTGACGCCGTTCATGTCAGCGTCGATCTTCACCTTCGTGCCGGAGGGCCAGTACGTCTTCGGTCGCCAGTCGGCGCGCCTGTCGCCGAACCAGTGCCAGGCGCCGACCACCGGCTGCGAGGCGCTCACCTTCATGTGCTTCTCCACCGTGGCCCGTGCCTTTGCCGCCACCGGGTTCGTGAAGACCACCGAGATCGGCATGGCCACGCCGACCGTGGTTCCCGTCTGCGGGGTGATCGTCTCCAGCAGCATCGGCGGGCCCGCGGGCTTCGTCGGTGACGGAGAAGTGCTCGCACTCGGCTTGCCCGGCGCCTTTGCGTCGTCCCCGCTCGCCTTGTCACTGCCACCCCCGCCGCAGGCACTCGCGCCCACCAGCATCGCACCCGTGACGAGTGCGATCCCTATGCTGCCCTTGCGCCGTCCCACGACCTGCCCCGCTCTCTCGTTCTTCGGCCCTGACGGGCCCGACTCCGTATCAGACAGCGAGGGCGTGGACCGCAGTTGCCTGCGTCGCGTAAAACGTTTCTCAAAACTCGGTGCGCACCGCCGGATCGGGGACGATGAGGGGCGCGACACCGTCGCCTCCCACCTTCATAGCGCGTCAGGGTGCAAGGGATTGGGCCGCATCGCTGTGGGCCGACGGTCGGTGGTAGCGGCCGGTGTCCGGAGCGACACCTCGAACACGGGTCTTCTGCCTGCCGACTTCGCTCGATCACGGCCGTGGTGTCCGCGCAGGAACCCGTGCGTACTCCAGTTGCGACGTGGACGGGGAAGTCGGCGCCGCGCCGAGCACCCCGGACCCGGCTGGCGACGCCTGCGGTGGGCGGAGTTGGCTCAGAGGACCGGCGATCCGCTGGTGCCCGAGGGGCTGATGCCCTTTCGCGAGCACGGCCTCGCCGAAGTGATCGAGAGCATGCCCGGCATCGGCCCGCTGATGGGCGCGGAGTTCCTGGCCGCCACAGGCGGCGACATGACCCGCTACACGAGCGCGGACCGCCTGGCCGGCCTCGCCGGCCTCGCCCAGGTTCCCCGCGACTCCGGCAACGTCAGCGGCAACCTGCACCGGCGCTACCACCGCGGCCTGCAACGCGTCTTCTACACCTCCGCGCTCATCAGCATCCGCAGCTGCGACGCCTCCCGCCGCTACTACGAACGCAAACGCACCGAGGGCAAACGGCACACCCAGGCAGTCCTCGCCCTGGCCCGACGGCGGGTCAATGTCCTGTGGGCCCTGATCCGTGACGGACGGTGCTGTCAAAGCGCACTCCCAGCCACAGTGGCGACTTGACAACATCATTAGGAGGTGCGCGGGGAGCGCAGGCGCCCGAGTGGTGAGGCACGAGGATGTGACACTCGGCGCTGAAGTGTCACATCCTCGTGGGCGAAGGTAATACGGGCGGGCACCGGCAGATGGCCGCACCGCTCAACCTGGTGCGCGCACGTGGTCCAGGACCCGGGACCAGCTGGAAGCATCCGCGAAGGCCCCGTGGAGGAGTACCACGGTGGCCGGTGAGGACGACGACGTCATGATGTTTCTCCTCCCTTCCCGCTGCAGTTGCTGGCCCTTCGGCAGGGGCGAACTCCAACTGGCCGAAGGCGCCCCTCGCTGGTGAACTCCGGGGCCCGGTCCTGGAGAGCGATCAGGAACCGGCGGTGCGCGGGCGTAGACAGAAGTCGCATGCACGTCTCGTGTGCTCGTCGGCGGAAAGGTTGAGACTGGATGAGCAACGAGGACTCGCCGGGGTTCGGCACTGCGGTCGCGCTTGAGTTGACGCCGCGGGGATGGGCAACCAGGGCCCGGCTCGTGCAGGCCGCGGCAAAAGTATTCGCCGAGATCGGCTTCATCCACTGCCACATCACAGGCATCACTACGATAGCCGAAACCGCTCCGGACGCCTGTCCGGAAAACGCGAGACCCCTCAACCTTGCAAGCGAAGTGATCCGCAGACGGATGTGGCGCGGATCGGGCAGGGGGCGACGGTGCTTTCCGGGAGCACGTTGCGGACCGTCAAGACAGCGTGCGAACAGGCGTTCCGGCATTCCATGCGGCGATGTCCTCGACCGCGTCCCGATAGAAGACCTCATACAGATCCCGACTTACGTAGCCGATATGGGGTGTCACCACAGCATTGTTCAGTGAACGCAGAGGGTGATCGGCCGGCAGGGGTTCGCGATCGAAGACATCCAGCGCCGCTGAACCAATCCTCTTCTCGGCCAATGCCCTGAGCAGCGCCGCCTCGTCCACCACAGGCCCGCGCGAGGTATTCACCAAAATCGCCGTCGACTTCATGAGGCCCAGTTCGCGCTCACCGACGAGGCCTCGAGTGCGCTCACTGAGTACTACGTGAATACTCAGCACATCGGAGCGCATGAACAATTCGTCTCGCGAAACGTATGTCGTTCCTTTCGCCTGCGCGTCCACGGGTGTCAGGTTCTTGCTCCAGGCAATGGTCTGCATGCCGAATGCGCGCCCAATCTCCGCTACCGCGGTCCCCAATCGCCCGAGGCCCAGCACTCCCAGAGTGGCACCCCTAAGGCTCGACCCCAGCCCCTCTTGCCATCCACCTCGGCGAACGGAGTCCACCTGTTGTGGGATCAAGCGTGCCGCGGAAAGGATGAGCCCCCAGGTGAGTTCAACCGTCGGGTACGAGAAATACCCCGTACCGCACACGGTGATACCCGAACGGTGTGCGGCATCCAGATCGATTGCCGCGTTGACCGGCCCGGTGGTGACGAGCAACTTCAGACGTGGCAATCTATTCAGGGTTGCGGACGGAAAGGGAGTCCGCTCTCGCATGGCCACCACTACCTCATACTCGGCGAGCGCCGTCACAACCGCCCCCTCGTTTTCGAAGGGTTCAGTGAAGACATGGACCTCGGCGTGGAGCGAATCCCAGTCGGCCAGGCCCAGCGCAACGCCTTGATAGTCGTCCAGAATCGCGATTCTCATGCGGAATCCTCCCACTTTTGCCAATCGGACCGAAGTGTCGGTGGGTGGGGTTTGACCTTCCTGGCGCGGCTGGTCCGGCGAGGGCAGGTGGCGGACTGGCTCGGCCGCCATCAGAACGCCGAGAGCGACGATGCGGTACCCCGTCCAGCCGCCCGCGGGGGAAGGAGGCGAACGGGTGTCCGGAGAGAGCCGATCCGGTAGGAAGAGTGTGTGGTGACGGCACAAGGGTCAGACGTTCCGATGCATTCCAGGTTCGCACGCATGCCTTGGTAAGAGGAATCACGTGCGGCACGTGGTCTCCGTGACCGTGTGTGCTACGGAGTACCGGAGGCGAGACATCGGGCGACGGCAGGGGTTGGGCGGGAGGCGCGGCCGGAGCGCGGCCGGAGCGTGGGCGGCAGTCGGCCGCTGAGCTTGCTCGGGTTGCCGCGTTGAGGCGAGGACGAGTCAGGCCACCGCACCGGTGTCATCCGTATGGTCCAAGTCGGCTGGTAGATGGTGGTGTGGACCAGCTGGTGGAGCTGCTGCCGACCGGTTGCCAGGTCGAGGTGCACGTCCCGGGCCCGGCGCCGCCCAGCCACCTCAGCAGAAGCCGACGCCGAACAGCGGACCGACGGGGTCTCGGTGTGGTGAGTGCCGACGCGCTGGCAGAGGCCGCCATGCGGACGATGGACTACGGCCGATGCGTCCTTTGCCCTCTGCGATCAGGCGGACTCCGTTGAGCGGATCTTCGATGAGCGCGGCTGCCAAGGCGGACGCGGGCGTCATGACGGCACCTTTCATGTGCGGGGACTGCTCTACCGGGAGCTGCCGCGCGGGAAGGCGACGCGGATCTGGTGGTCGCCGATGTCCAGGTCGAGCCGGATGGAATTGCGGCCAGTGACGTGCCAGCCGGCCGAGTCCTGACCGTCGACGGTGACCGACACCTCAGCAGGGCTGGCGAGCTGGTCGATCGTGAAACTGGTGGAATGTCCTCGCTGTGAGGGCGTGGCGGCTGTGGTCTCGATGCCGAGGACACGGTGGGCCATGTCGTTCTGGGCGCGGCGGATGCCGATGTTGGGGTAGTCGACACCGCGGAGCTCTGGCTCCGGCGCCGGCGCGAGCCGGGGTTCGTTGAAGATCCGCCACCACGCTCCCGGGCTGCCGCTCTCGGCGAGCATCAGGGTGGCGTTGACCTGCCCGCGGGGCCAGGTGGAGTCGTAGCCGAACCAGAATGCGAAACGGTCGTTCTCCTCGCCGAAGAACCGGGGCTGGTATTCACGCTCGACGAAGTCCCGGATGCGGTCTTCGGTGGTGGTGTCCTTTACCTCATGTGCCATCCACATGGCCGTGCTGAGGTGGTTGGGGTCCGGGTGGAGCTTGCTCAGCGGTAGATCCGGGTTGTTCCAGCCGAGTCGCCGCATCGCCAGGTCGTAGATCCACAGAGCGAACTCGCGGTCCTGCGGGTAGAGATACAGCAGGCAGGGGAACACCCCGTGGGCTACGGAGGGCCCGGGCAGTGTGTGGAGGCGTTGTTCCATCGGGTCGTAGTAGAGCGCGAAGGTGCGCAGCTCGCCGGTGCGGGTCAGGCTCATGTAGTGCCGGCGGGTGTAGTCGACCCAGTGCGGGAACGGCTCGTGCAGGGTGGTTCCGAGCAGCGCGTCGTAGAGTTTCAGCCCGAGTCCGGCGGCGCTGACGCAGAACGGCCAGATCTTCGTGTTCTCGCAGTGCGGGCCCTGCGGGCGGGTACGGAACTGGGCGGAGATGAACTCCGCGATCCGCGCGTGGGTCCAGGTGAACTGGCGGTTCTGGTAGCCGGTGATATCGAGTGGTTGGTGTTCGGTGGCCTCTCCGGAAACGTAGTGGCGTATCCCGAGGAGCAGGTTCAGCCAGCCCCGGTAGAACACGTTCCCGTCGGCGCCGACGGGGTCCGGCTGCAGCCCCCATGGTTCGACCCCGTTCCCTGTCCATCCCGGTGGCGCGTAGCGGCCGCGAAGCGGTTCGGGGATGAAGGCCAGCCACTCAGGCGGGTAGCGGTCCACACCGGGATCAGGCCCGATCAGTGTGCACCAGTCGACCGCGCCCCAGAACGAGACATAACGGCGGATGAGCTCATCCGCGATCCGGGTGTAGGCCTCCCGCCACGCCGGGGTCGCTTCGAGCATGACCGGAAGCGCGTACGACATGTAGTGGAGGTCGAATCGGGGGAAGGAGCACATCGGCGGCGCGGTGTAGCGATCCCACCACGGGTGGGGCTCGCCCCGGTCACTCCAGTCGTCAGGGGTCGTCGCCTTGTCCCACATGAACCGCAGCCAGCCCAGCGCGCGGTCGTTCAGCCCGGCCATGGGCGTTCCCGCCTCGGGGGTCTCGGCGCGCGTGCTCATCACGGCTCCCGTAGCGGTTCGCCGTTGGCCCCGCGCACGATCCACAGTTTGGCCCGCGCGTTCCAGGCACCGGTCCAGGCCGGATCCAGCTGCCGCACGGCCGGCTCGATCGTGATCTTCTCGACGCCGTTCGAGGCCGGGTCGTGTGCCACGTACGCGCCCGGGAGGGCCCGCCGGGCAGGACCGGCCCCGCCGATGGGCACCACTTTCCGGATCAGGCCGCGGAACCACATCAGGAGCAGATGGTTGCCCTCGACGCGGACGGTTCCGCGGATGCGGTCACGCATGATGGCATCGATCGCATCGCGCGACATCAGGTCACGAAGCGCGTGACCGCTGCCGGGGAAGCGGACCGCGAAGTCGGGTGCCTCGGCCCTGCCCGCCGAGGTGGAGACGCGGCGCCGCTGACCGTCGAAGTCCCAGTGCCGCGCGGGACCGTCGTCCGCGGAGATTTCGACCGTGAGACTGCGCGTGATCTGCGACCGGACCGGCGCGCTGAACCGTGACGCCAGCACCAGCCGGTGCCCGAGCCACCACAGCAGCACCCGCAGCCCGGTGACCGCCGCCGCATGTGACGCTCGCTGCTGCCTGTGCAGCTTGCTGGTCGTGTCCATCATGGGGCCTTTTCTTCGCCGGCTCCGGACAGGAAGCTGTGGACCAGTGCGGCGAATTGCTCGGGCCACTGGAAGAGGAAGCCGTGGCCGGAGTCGGGGTAGATCCGGACGCGCGCGTTGGGCAGGTGCTGGGCCAGCAGCCAGGAGTTTGGGGTCGGGATCATGATGTCGTTGTCGCCGTTGGCGATCAGAACCGGCTGGGTGATCCCGGCCAGCCGGTTCAGCCGGGACGGCTCGGGGATGCCCCATTCGGTGATGGCGTCCATTTGAGCGTCGCGGGCCTGCAGGCCGGCGGGCTTGTCGCGGTCTTCCGTGCGGGCGGCGCGCCGTTCCAGGAACTCCCGGCCTTTTTGCTGGCTGGTTGGGGTGACTTCGAAGAACAGGGAGAGCAGATCCTCGGGATGGTTGTCGGCGACATTGGCGAGGGCCTGGACGTCGTTGATCCAGCCGTGCATCAGCCGGCCGCTTTGCGGCCCGGTGCCGGCCAGCACGAGCCGGCGGACCAACTGGGGGCGGATCAGGGTGAGTTCCTGGGCGACCATCCCGCCGATGGAGAACCCGAACAGGTCGATCCGGCTCAGCCCGAGCGCCTCGATGAAGGCGATGGCGTCGCGGGCCATCTCGGTGATGGTGTGCGGCACCGTCCCGGACGACAGGCCGACCCCGGCGTTGTCGACCGGGATGACCTCGCGGCCGGACGCGAGGGCGCCGAGAAGGAGCGGATCCCAGTTGTCCAGGTTGCCGCGGAAGTGCTGCAGCATCACCAGCGGGAGCACGCCGGGGGAGGGAGTGCCGAACCGCCGGTAGGTGTAGCTGACGCCGTTAGGTGCCTCAACAGACTGGTTCGGGGCGGTCAGCGCGATGTCGCTGGACGACATGATCAATCATCTCTTCCCTTACGCTCGCTTGTAGATCCCCGCCTCGCCCCGCACGGACAGATGCGCGGCTCCCGTCCGGGACAGGGCAACCAGAGCCCCCAGCCGGGCCAGATCGCCATCACGCCCCACCGGGCGTGGGCCCGCCGGTGCCGCGTTTTACCTGTATGCGGCGTTTTGCCTGTATCTGAGCCTAGATCCCACGCTACTTCCCCTCGCGCAGGGCGGCTTCTTGACTCTCGTGAGCCGCGTGTACACCGCTTGGGCTGAGGCACTCAACGAATCCGAAGCTACGGTGCAGCGCCGCCACGTCGCATGCAGCGAATGACCGGTCCGCCGACCGGTTCGTCGTCGACCGTCGCCGCCCACCGCTCGTGCCTGCGTGATCTGTCACCGCCCACCCCGGAACCCGAGCCCGAGTGGGAGACGCCTGCCGAGGTGGCCCCCGGTCAGGGCGACGAAGCAGACGATCCGGCCGGCACGTTCTCCGAGCGGGGCCGCGCCCATGACGCCCTCGTCCACGATCGCCTCGCCCAGGGCATGGGCCTGCGCCGCGTCGCCCGCCACCTGGGCTGGGGGACGGCACACCGTCCAGCGGTACGCCCGGGCCGCCCGCCGGCAGGACATGGTCAAGGGCCGTAGGCGCCGACTCCCCAACAAACTCGACCCGCTCACGCCCTACACAAGATGTCCGCACCTGACCGGGGCGGGTGGGCGCGCGCTGGTGGTGCAGTGCCGTGGCGTTCTCCTGGTTGTTGTCACATCGGTCAGACGGAATCAGACGAACCTTTCAGCGTTCGTGTCGGGTTCTTTCGGCGGCACGTGAACGCCGGGTGCCGCGTGGTGCCGCGTGGTGCCGTTGCCCGGTGCGAAGTGTCTTTCGTCGGTGCCGGCCCAGTGGGTTGTGGGTGTGTCGTCGGTGCCGGCCCAGGGCAGTGTGGGTGCGTAGTCGGTTGTGGCCCGGTGTGGTGTGGGGCGGTCATTGCCGGACAGGTGCGGGTTCGGGGCGGTCTGGGGCTGGGGCGGTGCGGGGGCTGCCGGGCGTTGTTTGGTGGTGTGGAAGGCCAGCAGGACTGCGGAACCCGCGGCCCACAGGATGAGTGTCGCCAGCGGGGCGAGGACGTGGGAGCTCTGGAAGTAGCTGAGGTCGGCGATGGCGCGGACGGCGGCGCCGGGGGGCAGCAGCTCCGACAGGGTCCGGGCTCCGCTGGGCATCAGGTCGGTGCCGACGGTTGCGCCGCTGGTGGAGTTGCCGACGGTCAGCAGCAGCAGGGTGGCGAGGGGGATGCCGAGGGGGCCGACGTAGGTGGCCAGCATTTTCGTGGTGAAGGCCGCGGCGGCGGCCAGCAGGGCCAGGACGAAGGCGAGGGGGAGATACGACGCGGGGACGGCGCCCAGGATGGGGCCGGCGATGGCGGCCGCGACAAGGCCCGACGCTGCGGCGAAGGCGGCCAGCAGGGTGAAGCGGTGGCGCAGGTGGAGCAGGCTGCTGAGTCCCACGACGTTCTGGGCGAGGGCGAAGCCGGAGAGGGTCACTCCGAAGGAGACGTAGAACCCGGCCAGGCCGCGGGCGTCGTACCGGTCGAGCGGCACGATGTCGGAGACGCTGAGGTGCTGGTCGGCGCCGTGTGCGTAGGCGGTGACGAGTTTGGTGACCGCGGTGGTCGTGGACAGGCCGTTCGCGCTCGCGACGTCGAGTTTGAGGTCTTTGCCGTGAGGGCCGGTGCCGAGCACGGCCACGACGTCGCGGTGGCGCAGCGCGTCGCGTGCCTCGGTGGTGGAGTCGGCGCGCCGGACGTCGATCGAGTCGCCCAGGGCCTGCTGGACCTTGTTCGCCAGCTGCGGTCCCGTGACCGCCACGGGGATCCGGTGGGGCTGGGGGTCGCGCATGAGTCCGACATAGCAGCTGACGAACGCCGAGACGATGACCAGGCCGATCAGGAACGGCTGCAGCCAGACGCGGACGGGATGGCGGCGCCTGTGATGCGGGGGGTGGGGCTGGGGATGCACTCCGGGTTTCTCCATGACTGGTGGTGGATCGACGACAGCGGGACCGTTCGTGGTCACACCGCTGGGGGGCTCACCGCCGGGCCACCTCTTCGAGCCGGGCGGCGGTGGCGACGGCCTCGGCGACCGCGGGCTGCTCGGCGATCGCGGTGCACACCTCGGCGACGCCGGGGGTGTAGGCGAGGGAGAGGTCGTCGCTGTCGCGCAGCGGCACGGTCGATGTGATCGCCATCTTGCCGCGGCGGTGCAGCGCGAAGACCGGCTTGCTGTCCCGGCCGGCGGCTTCGCGGTGCTCGGCTGACGTGGTGCTTTCTGTGTTCATGACTGCTGTTCCTTCGTGCGCGTCGCGCCTGTCTGCCCTGGGCAGGCAGGCGCGAGGGCTGCGGTGGAGGTCCGTTCCCCCGGGCTGGTGCCGTACGGGACGGCGCGGTTGCTCGCGGGCGGCCGGCCGGGACGGGCAGGCGCCCGCGGCGGCGGGCCGGCGCCGTGCACTGTCGTGTCGGCGCCGTGCGCCGTGGTGCCGGGGGGCCTTGCGGCCGGCCCGGCCCGGCCCGGGCCCCGGTGCCGGTCATGGGTGCCAGTCACGGTGGGTGCCGTGCACCTGGTACCCACCGTTCATCGGCGGGTGCCGGCGGCAGGGGGGGCGCGGTGCCTGGGGGAGGGGTCCTGCAGTTTTCTGTGGTGGTGGGGGGTGGGGTGGGCCCGGGGCCGGTCAGCGGCCCTGGAAGTCGACGGCGGGCCGGGGCTGCTTTGCCTTGAAGGCCTTGACGGCGGAGGCGAGGCCCTTGGTGACGTCGTCGGTCTCGAACAGCGGCATGGCGATGTCGAACATCGCCTCGTCCGCGGCGGAGACGCCGCCGACGGCCCAGGCGCGCAGCAGGGCCTTGTGTGCGGCGTAGGCGCGGGTGGGTCCCTTGGCCGCCTTGCGAGCGAAGGCGGTCGCCTCGGCCAGCAGGGCGTCGTCGGCGACGACCCGGTTGACGACACCGGCGTCTGCCATGACCCTGGCGGGCACCTGCTCGGAGGTGAGTGCCCATTCCGCGGCGCGTGCCCGGCCCGCACGCTCGGCGACCCGGTAGATCCCGCCGAGCAGGGTGACGATGCCCAGGGTCTGCTCGGGGTGGCCGAAGCGGGCCGTCTCGCCGGCGAAGATCACGTCGGCGCGGAGCGCGAGTTCCAGACCGCCGCCGAAGCACAGCCCGTGAACGGCGGCGATCACCGGCAGCGGGAGCCGCTCGAGCTGGTTGAAGACCTGCATGTAGCGCTCGAAGAGGGTCCGCAGTTCGCGTACGTCCGCATCCGGCCACTCGACGATGTCGCCGCCGAAGCTGAAGTCCGGGCCCTCGGCGCGCACCAGGACCGCGCGGGCGTCGCTGTGGCCGATCGCCTCCAGCGCTTCGGCGAGGTCGGTTGCCATCCGCGGGTCGATGCGGTTCTGCGGCGGGTTGGTCAGGACCAGCGTGGCGAGGCCGTCGTCGATGGAGTAGGTCAGATGGGGCATGGTTCGTCCTTGCACTCTGTCGGGGGCCCTCGTCAGGAGAGGTGCCGGCGGAACCAGTCGAGGGCGCCGGTGCTCGCCTGGTCGAACTCGGTGGTGTACGGGTCGAAGTGGCCGCCGGGGATCATCTGCAGCCGCTTGGGCTCCAGGGCCTGTTCGAAGGCTGTGAGCCCCGTGTCGGTGAGGGTCACGGTGTCGTTCTCGGCGACCACCATGAGCAGCGGCGTGGGGGAGACCCGCGTGATCCAGGTCCCGGGCTCGTACATACGGGCCAGCCGGTTGGAGCGGACCGTGACCTCGTTGCTCCACACGCCCTCCGGTACGGGCTGGAGGTAGAAGTCGATGGCGTCCTGCGTCCGGTAGGAGGCGGGCACCGCCGGGTCGTCGCCGACGACGGCCTGGGTGCGGGGGGCCTCGCCGCGGGCCTGGGCGCGCTCGTCCTCGTCGAAGGCCGCCTCCAGCTTCGTGACCGCCTCCGGCGCGATGCGGCGCCGCCCCTGCTCGAAGCCGCTGATGGTCGGGACCTGGGAGACCACGGCGCGCAGCCGGCGGTCGGTGGCGCCCAGCACGATCGCGTGGCCGCCGGCGTAGCTGGTGCCCCACAGGCCGATCCGGCCGGCGTCGACCTCGGGCCGGCTCTCCAGGTAGGAGATGGCGCGGCGCCAGTCGGCGATCTGCCGCCAGGGGTCGATGTCCTGCCGGGGAAGGCCGTCGCTGACACCGAAGTTGCGGTGGTCGTGCAGCAGGACGACGAACCCCGCCTCGGCGAAGGCCCGCGCGAAGGGCTCCAGGCCGTGGTCCCTGACCCCGGCGTAGCCGTGGGCCATGGTGATCGCCGGGTGCGGGCCGGGACCGTCCGGCAGGAAGAGCCAGCCGCGCAGCGTGACCCCGCCGTCGGCGTGGAAAGCGACATCCTCGCGCTGGACCATGGAACAACCTCCTCGGTGCGACCAGGGCCGGGCCCTGGTCGGAATGACGGAAACGGGGGCTCAGCCCTGGTGGAAGTACTCGGCGTCGAGCACGCCCTCAAGCCTGCGGCCCAGTTCGGCGGAGAACCGGTGGACGGCGCCGAGCGGCCGGTGGTGGATGGCGGCCCGGACGATCTGCCTGTCCGCGTTCTTCGTCAGGATCGTCACGCCGTCGATCTGCGTGCCGCCGAACGCGGTGGCCTGCCACTCCAGGTAGGAGCGCTCCCCGCTGACGGTCTCCTGGGTGAAGACGAGCGAGTCGTAGATCGTGCTCGCCGCGGCCATCACGTTCTTGACCAGGTCCCGGCCCTCGACCGTGCGGGTGAGCGCGCTCGCCTCCAGCGTCACGCCGGCGGCGAACGCCTCGCTGAACGCGTTGGCCGACTTCTCCTCGAAGGCGTTGGTCCAGCCCGACGCGCGCACGGCGGGCAGCACACCGGCCAGGAAGCGGTCGAGGTGACCCGCGACGGTGGCCGGCTGCTCCAGGTGGGCCCAGTGCCCGGCCTGGCCGACCGCGACCGTCTCGGGCGCGGCGAACCGCGGCGCGACCCCCTGGGCGACCAGCTCGTCGGTGACGAGACCGTCGTCCTCGCCGCGCACGATGAGCACGGGCCCCGTGTACCGGCTGGACTGCTCGCCCGCCGGGTGCCCGTTGTTCCAGCAGTCGGCGGCGTCCCGCACGGTCTCGGGACGCATCCGCGTGCCGCTCACCACCAGCCGGTCGAGGTCGGCCTCCGCCAGCGCGGCCGACAGCTGCGTCCTGACCGCGCGCTGCGCGTCGCCGTCGCCGCCCAGGGAACGGAAGGTGTCCATCACCTCGTCGGGCTGCCGGGTGCCGGCCAGCGGGAGCGGGGTGACCAGGACCAGGCCGAGAGCCTGGTCGGGGCGCTGTGCGGCCACCAGCTCGGCCACCGCCGATCCCATGCTCTGCCCGACGATCACGAAGGGCTTGCCGAGGGCGTCGGCCACGGCGCCCACCTCGTCGGCGAACCGGTCGTAGGTGAACGGCCCGCTCGCCTGCGTGCGGTCCCCGCTCCCGGCCAGGTCGAGGGTGACGCATTCGATGCCGGGGGTGGTGAGTTCGCCGATCAGGCCGTCCCAGACGTACTGGTCGTCCAGGAAGCCGTGGACGAACACCACGGCGAAGTCTCCCTCGCCCTGCCGCCGGAACCGCACATCGCTCGTTCCGATCCGCTCTGTCCTCATTGCTGTGCTCACTTTCCGGGAGCGACCCTGACCTCGCCCGAGGGGGACCACGCCTTGGTGTCGATCGGGGACCAGTCGGCGGGCCGTCCGTCCAGGCGCTGCATCCGCAGGCCGTGCTTCGCCTCCAGCAGTTCCTTGTCCAGGGGGGTGGTGAAGACGTTCTCGACCAGCGTGTACTCGGCGGCCAGGCGTCCCACGGCCGGCAGGGCGGCGGTGTCGATTCGGCCCCGCTCCAGGTAGAGGTCGTCCCGGACGTGGAAGCGCACCACCCGGCCCCAGACCACGTGGTCGACCCCGTCGTCCCCGACAGGGATGATCCGGTCGACGACGCACTCGAAGGAGATCGGCGCATCCTTGACCCGGGGGGCGCGCACCACCTCGGACGGCTCCTTGCCCAGGCCGAGCGCCTCGAACTCGTCGACGTCCGACTCGAACCCGAACGCCGAACCGTGCATGGCGTCCGCCTGCGGCAGCGTCACCAGGTTGGTCACGAACTCGCCGGTGTCACGGATGTTGATGAAGGTGTCCTTCAGCGTGACGCCGTCCGCCTGCGGCTGCAGCGTGATCGAGACCATGGGCGGCTTCCTGCCGACGGCGGTGAAGAAGGAGATGGGCGCGAGGTTGGCCACGCCCTCGGTGGACACCGTGCTGACCCAGGCCACGGGGCGCGGGATGATGCTTCCGATCAGCAGTTTGTACGCGTGGGCGGCGTCGAGTTCCGCAGCGTCAATGATCATCGTCAGACCTCCATCGGGTTGAGGCGCGGTCCACGCCGGAGAGAAGCGGCCCGCGCGGCGGTGCCGAACGCCTGGCCAAATGTGTAACGCTCGGCCGACATAAGTATATGCCCGTTAGTTATGTCGCCCGTGTGTGACGCGAGCCTCTGCGGTCATGGTGGCCCCCTTGTGAGGCGTGATGCATGGCCGCCGGGGCTGTCTGGTCGCGTACCGGCGGGCACTGCTTGCACGCGGGAAGTCGAGGCCTGCGCGAGGACGGCTACGGTGCGGAATGCGCAACATAGGCATACATCTATTGACTGTGTCGTTTATTCGCGTTACTTTCGACTGGAGAAGCACGACAGACCAGGCAGCGTCCACGGGTGTCGACATGGCTGATCGGTTACAGCCACCTCGTGGGTGCCTCTGAGCCCCAAGGAAGCGATCATGCCCGGAGCGCAACTGAGCTGGAGTGTCCACGTAGCGCCGTCGATCCCCACCGAGATCGCGGACCTGCCGCCCGACGTCCCCCGGCGCATGTGGTCGCCCATCACGGCCACGCTGATCACTGGCGAGCGCGATGCGGTGCTGGTCGACGCGCTGATGACTGCCGAGCAGGCCGACCGGCTGGCCGACTGGGTTGCGGCGAGCGGCATGAACCTCACGACGGTCTTCGTGACCCACGGGCACGGTGACCACTGGTTCGGGCTGGGCACCCTTCTTGAACGCTTCCCGGGGGCGCGCGCAGTGGCGACGCCGGCGGTGGTGGAGCAGATGAAGAAGCAGATGGCACCGGAGTTCGTCGCGTCGTTCTGGGACAAGCGCTTCCCCGGCCAGATCCCGGACAGGCTCGTGGCCGCGGAGCCGCTGGCCGGCGATCGGCTGGAGCTGGAGGGTCACGACCTCGTCGTCGTGGGACTCGGGCACACGGACACTGATGACACCACCTGTCTGCACGTGCCGTCGATCGGCCTGGTCGTGGCCGGAGACGCCGTCTACAACGATGTGCACCTCTACCTCGCCGAATCGCCCGCCGAGGGCCGCCGAGCCTGGCTGGACGCGCTCGACACCATCGCCGCGCTGGAGCCAGAAGCGGTGGTCGCGGGACACAAGAACCCCGACCGCCCTGACGACCCGAAGACAATCGCCGAGACCCGGCGCTATATCCACGACTTCGAGGCGGTCGCAGAGCGCGCCACGACCACTCTCGACCTCTACCGCGGCATGTTGGAACTGCATCCTGGCCGGATCAACCAGGGCGCACTGTGGGGCTCGGCGAGGTCCGCCAAGGGCTGAGCGGCCGGGCCTGGCCGCCCGGTCACGCAATGGTCGGGGCGCCCGGGGCACGGAGGCGTCAGCTGAGTGCGTATCCGTCGTCCGGTTGCTTCTGTTCGCGACTCACCCGAGCGGCGCAGCCTGCATGGGCGAACCGACCGGACCCTACGTGGAACTTCGGGGAGCTGACGCTCGTCATTCGGGGAGTTACACTTCCAAACGTAATAAGTAAATAGGCTATGGACATGTTGCCGTAGCTGTCGTCACCGAAAGAGATCCGCGAATGTCCTGGACTGCGACAGCCCGATACGGCCTGGAGCCCGCCCCGGGCGGGCTGGCCTTCGTGCAGGACCTGCTCAACACACTGTCCGCCGGTAAGCCCCGGGAGCCCGACCTTCTGCAGACCGCCGAGGGCGCCCGTGCTTGGCTTGACCAGGCATTGAAGAGCTGGAGTGGCGTGACCCACCGGCCCGCACCCGGCATCGAACTGACAGCCGAGGACGTGCAGGGCCTCCGCGACTTCCGCCATGACCTGGGCCAGATCCTCCACGCCCAGCTCGGTGACTCGGCGACGGAGCCCGGCCCGGCGGCTTCACTGATGACTTTGCCCACCGGTCTGCGGCTCGACGAGCACGGGGCCATCCACGCTGAGCCCCGCGGTACGGGATGGCGGCAGGCGGCGTCACTCGCCCTCATCGAGGCCTACCAGGCGCAGTGCACCGACACACTGCGCCGCCTGAAGTCTTGCCGAAACACGCGCTGCCTGGCTGCCTTCTACGACCGCTCCCGCAACAACAGCGGCGTCTGGCACGACGTCCACGTCTGCGGCAACGCGGCCAACCTGCGCAACTATCGTGCGCGCAAGCGGGCCGGCGCCGACCAGGTCTGACAGCCGACTCTCCGGCGCGTGGTGTGCCGGCGGAGCGCGCACCTGCCGGGCGCCGGGCCCGAAGCATGGGGTCTCAGAAAACGGCGGCTCGGCGGGTCCACCGGATCAGGCGGTAGCGCAGTTCGGGGGCCGAGCTCGTCGCCCGGGCTGCGGCAACCCGCCTGCAGCATCAGCGCTGTGCTGCGACGACGCCCGCACGCGATGGCCGGCGACCCCTACGTCGGCCTGACGGCGCTGGAACCGGTTTCAAGAAGGCGGACCGCTGGAAGGCATCTGCTGCCCGCAGCGCAGGACGACCTTGTGCGCCGTCTTGGCCGCACGACCGAAGGAGCAGCTGCCTGCGATCTCGCACCGCTCACGAGGGCAACCAGGCTGAACGCGACTCCTGATCCGGCCGATGCGACCAGCGCACTCCACCAGGACAAGGACATCCGCCCATGACCCCCGATGAACTCTTCGACGGCATCGCTGCCGACCTGGCGCCCCGCGGTGTCACCACCGGCATCCTGTTCGGCAAACGAGCCCTCAAAGCCCACGACAAAGCCTTCGCCTGCCTCCTGGGCGACAACCTCGCCTTCAAACTCGGCGAGGGCACCCCCGCCCACGCCGAAGCCCTCGCTCTGCGCGGGGCTGAACTCTTCGACCCATCCTTCAAAAACCACCCCTTCAAGGACTGGGTCGCTGTTCCTGAGCGCCACGCCAAACAGTGGCCGAACCTGGCCGAAGCCGCAATGAACAGCCTCCCTTCGTAACCTGCTGTCCGGTCTTCAGTCGCATCGCGACGTGCTGTCCTGCTCGCAGGCATGCCGTGCTGACTCAGTTCGTCGAGGCCTGCCTGACCACAACCGTCGTTTACCAGACCGCCCCCTGAACGACACGCTCCGCCGTGAAGAGACGCGGTCAGCGAGGGAACGCCCCCGGACGCGCCGCGGCCGCCTCGGCGCCGATGAGGGCCTGGGCCCCTCTCAGGCGGTGAAGCGGCTCTGGATGTCCGGGCGCTCGGCGAGGTGCGGGGGATAGCCGGGGCCGAGGCGCGGGTGGGTGTCGTCGGCTGTCATCGGTTCCTTACAGGAGGCGCAAACGACCTCGGCGTCGCTCTGGTGACCGCAGCGGTCGTGGTGGAAGACCACCGGCGGTCCCTGCTCGCCGCTGAGCCAGCGATTGCCCCAGGTGTTCATGGCAGCCAACACGCCGAAGAAGTCGCGCCCCTTCTCCGTGAGCACGTAGTCGTAGCGCACCGGCTCGTGCTGGTAGGCCTTCTTCTCCATGAGGCCCTCATCGACCAGGCGGCGGAGACGGTCGGTCAAGGTGTTGCGAGCGATGCCGAGCTCCTGCTGGAACGCGTCGAACCGCTTGATCCCGTAGAAGGCCTCCCGCAGGACCAGTGGCGTCCACCAGTCCCCGAGCATGTCCATGGTGCGCGCGACTGAGCACGGCCAGTTCGCGAAAGAGGTCCGCCTCATGGCCTCAGCATATAGGTCTCACCATAGGACTCAGCATTTCGGACCTGTGAATCCGCAAGCCGAGCGGTGGGTAGCCGCAGGGGTGGTCGCCACCGCGGCGACACGCAACGGTGGTCGTGCTTCCGGTACCCGCGTCGGTGGTCGTCCAGCGTGTCCCAGGCCGGGGATGCGGATACCGGACCTTGTGCCGCTTGTCGATGCTGATCAGCACGAGCGCCGGCCTGACGGACGGCGTCATCGAGCGTTCGGGTTCCCGGCCCGGCCCGGCTCGCGCTCCATGGCGCGGACCAGGTCGAGGGCCCGGCCCAGGGTGGTGAGCCGGGCGTCCAGCGTCTCGCCGGCGGGGTAGAAACGAACGGTGTCGACGCCGGCGTCGCGCCACACCCGCAGCCGGTCCCGCACCATGTCCTCGGTGCCGATGAGCGTGGTGCCCAGCACCATCTCGTCGGTGACCAGTTCGGCCGCGCCGTCCCGGTCGCCGGCCTGCCAGCGCTCGCGGACCTCGGCGGCGACGTCGGCCCAGCCCTGGCGGCTGTATGCGTTGTTGTAGAAGTTGGTGCTCGCGGAGCCCATGCCGCCCAGACTGAAGGCCAGTTCCTTCTTCCGGCCGGCCACCATCGCCCGCAGTGCGTCCTCGTCCTTGGCGAAGGCCACCTCGGCGCCCTGGCAGATGTCGAAGTCCGCGCGTGAGCGGCCGGAAGCGGTGAGGCCCGCGTCCAGGTGGTCGAAGTAGGCCTCTTTGGCGCCCTCGGGTACGAAGCTGGTGCCGAGCCAGCCGTCGGCGATCTCGCCGGTCAGTTGCAGCATCTTGGGCGAGAGGGTCGCCAAGTAGATCGGGATGTCGTGCTCGGCGCGCATTGACAGGCGCATGGGCTTGGCATCCCCACCGGGCAGCGGGATCTGGAACTCCCGCCCGGCGTGAAAGACCTTCTCGCCCGCGGCGGCCTGCCGCACGATCTCGACGGTCTCCCGCATCCGTGACAACGGCCGGTCGAAGGGTACGCCGTGCAGTCCTTCGATCACCTGCGGGCCGGATGGGCCGAGTCCCAGCAGGAAGCGCCCCTGGGAGATCTGCGACAGGGTGATCGCCGCTCGGGCGATGGCCATCGGCGTGCGGGTGGCGAGCTGGATGATCCCGGAGCCGAGCAGCATGCGCTCCGTCCGGGCGGCGAGATACCCCAGCGGCGACGGTGCCTCGGATCCCCACGCCTCCGCCACCCAGCAGATGTTCAGGCCCAGCTTCTCCGCCTCGATGACGAAGTCCACCGTCTCCGGCCAGCTGCCCCCGGATGCCTCGATCGTGGTCGACGTACGCATCACACACTCGCCTTTCCGGACTTCTCCGCAAGCTTCTTGATCGCCGTGAGAGTGACGCTGATGTTGGTCTCGAACTCCCGCATCCGCACGAAGATGATCTTCTGTTCCTTCTCCGGCATGCGGTCAATGGCAAACGAAAGACCGGAGCGGCCCGGTCCCAGCTGCATCCACTGCCGCAGCAGCGTCCCGCCGTCCTTGGGGTCGAGGGTGAATCGCCAGATCGCCGAAGGCTGCTCGGGGTCCTCAACCGCCCAGGCGAACACCCTGGGCGGCTCGTACTCCACAACGTGGGAGGTGGTGGCCCACTCACCCAGCGCCTCGTGGCTGCTCCGGCCCACGAAGCGGACCCCCGGCGCGGGTTGTGTCGCCCCGTCCAGCCACTCCACCGACTGCAACTCCGCGCTCAGGCGCGGCATCAGCTCGATGTCGGTCACCAGCCCCCATACCCGTTCCGGCGGGGCGGCGATCCAGATCGGCACCTCGACCGTCGGCTTGTCCGCGTAGCGCGCGCCCGTCCATTCCATGGCCCGGTGGCCTCCTCATTCGGTGGTGAAGATCCCTGCAAAATAGGGGTCTGAACAGTAAAGTTGCGTAGATAGACTTATGTGTCAAGTGGTGGGCTGCGGCGCTACCGGGTAACTGCCGCAGCCCGCGAACCGCGCAGGCGCAGGCCGCCCGCCGCGATGGGGCAGCCCGTAAGGCCGACGTCAGGACAGATGCGCCGATCCGAGGAGGCGGTCGGCGAGTACGTTGAGCCGGTGGGCCGACGAGCCGAGGAGTGAGCGCCGCGCACGGGCGCGCCTGAGCAGTACGTGGGACGGGTGCTCCCAGGTGAAGCCGATGCCTCCATGGGTCTGCAGGGCGTCGGCCGTCACTGCCTCGACCGCGTCGGCCGCCGCCGCGAGCGCGGTACGAGCCGCCACGTCGGCGTCAGCACGCTTGCCGTCGATGGCGTGGGCCGCCCCGCGGACGAGCATCCAGGCGGCGTCGAGCTGGACGGACCGGTCAGCGAGTACGTGCTTGACGGCCTGGAACGATCCGATCGGCCGGCCGAACTGCCGACGTTGCCCGGCATACTCAACGGCGCCCTCCAGCGCGCGTCGCCCGGTGCCGATGAGCTCGGCTGCCAGCACGGTGAGCAGGCGGGCGACCGTATGTGCGCCGAGCGGTCCGAGCGGTATGGCGGGCGCGCCGGTCAGCCGCAGGCTCGCCATCGGCTCGGTGACGTCCAGCGACTCCACGGAGGTCCGCGCGGTGGCCGGTTCGGCGAGTTCCACGAGGACCGGCCGCGCCGGGGCGCTGCCCTCGTCGGCGAAAGCCAGCAGCAGTTCGGCGTCGAGGCCGAACGGCACCGCTGCCAGCATGCCGTCCGCCGCCGAGCCGTTCAGCGTCAGCGAGCCCGCCCGCCGGCCGGGCACCATGTGGGCAGGGAAGGTCTCCCAGGCCGGTACGGCGACGGTGGAGCCGCCCACGACGCCGGCCAGCGCGGCTCGCGCGCCGGGACTGTCGGCGTGCTCGGCCAGCACTGCGGCGACGGTCGCGGTGGCGGCGAACGGGAGGGTCGGCAGGGCCGACCCCACCCGCTCGGCCAGGACACACAGGTCCGTAACACCGCCACCCGAGCCGCCCAGTCTCTCGGGCACGCCCAGGCCGAGCAGTCCGAGTTCGGCGAGCGAGGCCCATAGCTCACGGTTGAGGGTCTGGGGGATGGCGTCCCAAGGCGGAGGGAGGGTGTTCCTGCGGGCGTGGGCGGCGAGCAACCGCTCCGCGGTTCGGCCCAGTTCGAGCTGTTCGTCGGTTGGCGCGAAGCGCATCGGGGTCCTCCTCACGTCGGGGGAAATCCAAGGCGCCCAGCATTGACTAGTGAGTCTATCTACGCAACTGTTCTGCTCATTCGCTTACCGAAGACACCAGGAGGTTGTAGTGGAACCGCAGGGCAGCGAGCGGGCCGAGCGCTTCCGCGCTTCGGTGCGGGCATTCGTGGCGGACCTGGTCCCGCCGGACTGGCGGGGCATCGGCGCCCTCGACCCGATCGAGCGCGAGACGTTCCAGGAGAAGACGCGGGCCGCGCTCGCCGAGCGCGGCTGGGTTGCCCCGGCATGGCCGCGGGAGTACGGCGGCGCCGGCCTCGGACCGGCGGAACTGGTCGTCGTCATTGAGGAACTGACCGCAGCCGGCATTCCTTCCGGCTCGGACAACGACGAGTTCGGCATCACCATGCTGGGCAACACCATGCTGCGCTGGAGCGACCCGACCCTGTTGCGCCGGTTTCTGCCGAGGATCGTCTCCGGCGAGTATGTCTTCGCGCAGGGCTTCTCCGAGCCGGGCGCCGGCTCGGACCTGGCCTCGCTCTCCCTGCGGGCCGAACCGTACGGCGACCAGTGGGTACTGAACGGGCAGAAGCTGTGGTCCTCCGGCGCACACAAGGCGAACTGGACGTTCGTCCTGGCCCGGACCGATCCCGACGCCCCGGCGCACCGCGGCATCAGCATGCTCCTGGTCCCCTTGGACCAACCCGGCATCGACATCCGCCCGATCCGCAACCTCACCGGCGAGGCGGACTTCAACGAGATCTTCTTCGACAACGCGACGACCGAACTCGGCCTGGTCGTGGGAGAGGTCGACCGTGGCTGGACGGTTGCGATGACGCTGCTGGGCTTCGAGCGCGGCGCGACCGCGCTCAAGGCACCGATCCGCTTCCGCAACGAGCTGGACCGGCTGATCGAGCTGGTCCGGGAGCGCGGGCTGCACCGCGACCCCGACATCCGCCGCCGGATCGCCTGGTGCCATGTCCAGGTCGAGCAACTGCGCTGCCACGGGCTGCGCACCGCCGCCACACTGATCGCCGGAGAGGAACCTGGCCCCGCCGCTGCCGCGTTCAAGCTGCTCTGGAGCGAGTACCACCAGCGGGCCACCGAGCTGGCCGTGGACGTCCTCGGCCTGGGCGCGCTGACCCCGACCGGGCGGCCCTCGCCGAACTGGTTCCACACCGACGACCCCGGCGCGCCGAACTCGTCCGCGTCCTGGACCAGCGTCTACCTCAACGCCCGCGCCGGCACGATCTACGCAGGCTCCTCCCAGATCCAACGCGGCATCGTCGGGGAGCTGGTGCTCGGCCTGCCGAAGGAGCCCCGACCCGCGCCCACTGCCGCACGCTGACTGCCGAGAGCCGAGGAGTATCGATGATCATCCGCAGTCCCTACCCGGACATCGCCATCCCGGAGGTCTGCCTGCCGGAGTTCCTGTTCGCCGGACTCGGCACCGATGACGCCGACCGCCCTGCCATCATCGACACCTCCCATCGCGGCTACACCTACGGCCAGTTGACCGCCGCAATCGGCCGGGTCGCGGCTGGTCTGGCCGAGCGCGGTCTGGGCCGCCACGACGTGGCCGTCATCTTCTCCCCCAACTGCCCGGACTACCCCGCGGTCTTCCACGGTGTGATGAGCACCGGCGCCGTCCCCTCACCGGCCAATGCGCTCTACACGCCGGCCGAACTGGCCCATCAACTCCGCGATTCCGGCGCCCGGGTCCTGTTCGCCTCCGCCGACTCCCTGGACCGGGCGCGCGCCGCGGTGGCCGAGGACAGGGTCCGGGTGGAGGAGATCATCGTGCTCGGCTCAGCCCGGGGCGCGCCGGGCCCGGTCCGGGAGACAGGCTTCGACGAGCTCCTGGCGAGCACCGCCCCGACCCCGAAGGCTGTACTCAGCGGCGATGACCTTGCCGCGCTGCCCTACTCCTCGGGCACCACGGGCCTGTCCAAGGGCGTCATGCTCACCCATCGCAACCTGGTTGCCGGCGTGCTGCAGACCCAGCCGCTCAACCTCCTGGGCCCCGACTCGCGGATGCTGGCAGTGCTGCCGCTGTTCCACATCTACGGCATCACGGGTCTCATGAACGGTACCTTGTACAGGCGAGGCCGCATCGTCACCATGCCGCGGTTCGACCTCCCCCGGTTCCTGGCCGCGATCGAAGAGCACCGGATCGACCACCTCTACATCGTGCCGCCCATCGCCCTCGCCCTGCTCAACTGTCCACAGCTGGACGAGTACGACCTGAGCAGCGTCAAGCTGATCATGAGCGCGGCCGCCCCCCTGGATCGCGATCTGGCACAGGCGCTCGCCAAGCGGCTGGACGCCGTCGTGGTCCAGGGCTATGGCCTGACCGAGTCGAGTCCCACCACTCACGGCATCCCCGTGGCACGGCCCGACCTCGACCGGGGATCGGTCGGCGTGCTGATGCCCAACCTGGAAGCCCGAGTGGTGGACCCCGTCACCGGAGAAGACAGCGCGCCCGGAGGTCAGGGCGAGCTGTGGTGCCGCGGCCCGAACATCATGCGCGGCTATCTCAACAACCCCCAGGCGACCACCGCCACCGTCGACGCCGACGGCTTCCTGCATACCGGCGACATAGTGACCGTTGATGCCTACGGCGTCTTCCACGTCGTGGACCGGCTCAAGGAGCTGATCAAATACCGGGGTCACCAGGTCGCCCCCGCCGAGTTGGAGGCCCTGCTGCTCACCCACGGCGGGATCGCCGACGCCGCTGTGGTGGGGGTGCACCACGATGGAGAGGAAGTGCCCAAGGCGTTCGTCGTGCGCCGCGCCACCCACCCCGGTCTGGATGCCGAGGAGGTCCAGGCGTTCGTTGCGGCCCGGGTCGCGCCGTACAAGAAGGTCCGGCTGGTCGAGTTCCTGGACCAGATCCCGAAGTCCCCGGCCGGCAAGATACTGCGCAAGGACCTGCGTCGACGGGAGTCGGTGATGTGACGGGCGGCGACGGGGCCCGAAAACGGGGCCGAAAGTCCCCTCGACTCTGCGGACGATGCCTTCGCGAAGCCCCGGTCCGGCCGGCGGCGCCACCGTCTCCCTGGCCGAACGGCGCGGCAGACACCCCGGCGTCTGCGTCGTTCGATCTCGCTCGACGCGCTGGTCACTCCGTCGGCTCCTCCGTTCTTCCTCTGGCACACGGCGGAGGATCCTTATGTTCCGCCGGAGCACACCTATCGCCTTGCTGCGGCGTTGGCCGCCGACAATGTGCCCCACGCGGTGCACGTCTTCCCCCACGGACCCCACAGCCTGGGCCTTGCTCATGGGGCTGGAGAGGCATCGACATGGACACGCTTCGCCGCGTCATGGATCGGCGAGCAGACCGGTACTCGGACGCCTCACGGAGCTTGACAGCGCCGGCCCAATTGCGATGCTGGGGAGTCTGATCGGGAGTTTCGTGGGATGCCGGGCGCCGGGTGGACCGCTCCGCTTCCCGCCTGCGGAGCGCGTGTGCGAGGCCACTTACGAGTGGCGTCAGCCGCCGACTTGGCCGCGGGCCCGGGCTGCGGCAAGGCCGTCCAGCCACGATGGGTTCGCGCTGGAACTCGGCGAGGGCGGAGAGCATGCCGAACATCGCGCGGCCCCATCGTGGCGGTGTCGATGCCCTGCTCGATGACATGCAGGTCGATCCCGCGCTCGAGCAGCTCGGTACGGGGGTGACCAGGACAGACTGGGAGGACCGGGCCGGGGCGAACGGTCGGGCTCCCGCATCCTGACCTCATATGGATCTTCGCTTTTCCGGTGGTTGCCTGAGACCGTTTTGCGCTGAGATCCGGCACGGCGATTTGTTGACCGATTGGACCACATCATGTTTCGATAGTGGTCCAATCGGTCAACAAACCTAGTGGAGGATTCCGATGCACCAGACCCAGACCCAGACTCAGACGGAGCGGAACAAGGCCGTCATCCTCGAGATCCTGACGACCGCGTTCAGCTCCAAGGACTTCACCGCGCTGGACCGGTACCTGCACCCGGACTACGTGCAGCACAACTCGTTCATCCCGCCGGCCAAGGCCGGGCTGCGCGGGTTCATCGCCGACCTGCCCGACGCCACCCGCTACGAGCCGGGAGCGATCATCGCCGAGGGAGACCTGGTCATGGTCCACGGCCGGTACTCCGGCGGATTCGACAAGCCCCTCCTCGGGATCGACATCTTCCGTTTCGAAGACGGCCTGGTGGTGGAGCACTGGGACGTCCTGCAGGACGAGGTGGCCGCGCAGGACACCGTCGCGGGCAACCCCATGTTCACCAACCCTCAGGCCGGCTAGGCCGACCGGCAGGCCTGACTCGAAGACGCGACGGCTCGGGTACGCACTCCGAGTCGGCGCCCGACGTAGACCCGACGCCGACCCCGGCGGAGACCCCGCCGACCCCACGGCACGCCAACCTGATGCCGGGGCACGGCGTCCACGCCGCTTCTCGCGGCGGCTTCCGCCGCATGCGCGCCGAACGCGCGCCACAGGCGAACGCCGCAGGAACATCGACACACAGGCAGCGTCACTCACCACGGAGACCTACCCATGACGAACCTATTGGATCTTGTTCTTGAGGCCCATGGCGGCCTCCAGCGGTGGCGAGAAGCAAGAACCATCCATGCCAAGGGGTCCATGGGCGGGCTCCTGTGGACCCTCCGCGGGCAGGAGGGAATTCTCGCCACGGCCGACATGACCGTCGATGTGCAGCAGCAGCGCGTGGTCTATGAGGGCTTCACCGGCCCGGGGCTGCGCGGCGTGTTCACGCCCGACCGTGTCGCGATCGAGAGGCGGGAGGGCGAGGTCGTGGCCGAGCGGACCTCCCCACGGGAAGCCTTCGCCGGCCACGGCCCGGACACCCCCTGGGACCAGCTCCACGTGCTGTACTTCGCGGGCTACGCCATGTGGAACTACCTCACGGCCCCCTACCTGCTGACGCGCCCCGGCGTCGTGGTGGAGGAACTGGAGCCCTGGCAGGAAGCCGGCGAGAACTGGCGACGGCTGCGGGCGGCCTTCCCCGATGCTCTCGCAACACACGCCAGAGAGCAGATCTTCTACTACAATGCTGCGGGCCTGCTGCGACGCCATGACTACGCTGCCGAGGTGCTCGGCGGCGCGCCGGCTGCACATCTGTGCGAGAAGCACGCAACGGCATCGGGACTGGTCTTCCCAACTCACCGGTACGTCCTGCCCATTCAGGAGGATGCGCGGGTCCTGCCCGAGCCGGTCCTCGTCACCATCGATCTCACCGAGATCTCTGTTGCCTGACCGCGGCACGGGTACACCCCCGCGCAGGCATCGCCCACGGGCAGCTGTTCATCGCCAACCTGGCACGTGCTCCCCGGCGGGGGCCGAGAAGCGGGCCGCGCACGTTCACGCGGCCCGCGTCGCCTACGACCAGCGCCACGCCCCCGGCCAGGGGATGTGAGCCGACTCCGGCGGTGAGTGACCGTGGTCGCTGCTGCTGTTGCTGCGTGACGCTTGACCGTGTCGTCCCGGTGCTCGGCGTGGGGGCGGGCGACCGTATTCCGGTAGGGGAGGGGCCTGTGTTTCCTCGCCCGGGCGGGCGTGACGCGACCGGGGGAATGCCGTGCGTCGTGAGCGGGTCACCAGTCGTTGTGGTCCAGGCGGACCACAACGGCGTAGCCTAGGGGCATGGGGAGAAAACGAGGCTTCGACGAGGCCGTTGTGCTGGATGTCGTACGCGACCGGTTCTGGACGACCGGATTTGCCGGCACGTCCACCTATGACCTCATGGAAGCGACCGGGCTGGGCAAGGGCAGCATCTACAAGGCGTTCGGCAACAAGCACGACCTCTACGTGCGTGTCTTCTCCGACTACTGCCAGGACCTCGTCGCCCAGGCCCGCGAGCAGCTGCAGGGCGGCCCGGAAGCGGTGCTCCCCTCGCCGATGGCGCGACTCGAGCGCTACCTCGTCTCCCTCGCCAACACCTTCGCCGGTGAGTCGCCCCACCGCGGATGCTTCCTCACCAAGGTCACCGCGGACCGCGCCGGTGAGGACGAGGAGGTGGCACAGACGGCCCGCCGCGCGTTCGACGATCTCGCCGGCGTCCTCGCGGCCGCGATCCGCGACGCCCAGGACGCAGGGGAAGTGGCCGACCATGTCGACTCCTCGGCTCTGGGGTATCTGCTGCTGAGCGTCATCAGGGGCATCGATTCCATTGCCAAGGCGGATGTCGACGCGGCGACACTCGAGCAGGCGGCGCGATCCGCCGTGGCCCTGATTCCGAGGGCAGACCCACCTCGTGCGGAGGTCTGACCCCCGTCGAAGCGCCCGGCCGGCTGCCGACCCCAACTACATCCAGCACAGCGCCCACACCGCACCGGGCCGCGAGAGGCTGTTCGACCTGATCAAGGGCCTCCCCGCGGAGCTGCGCCATGGACCGGACCTCAGCATGGCCGAGGGCGACATGCTGACCGGCCTGGGCAGCAGCACCACCATGCGCGCACGCTTCCGCATAGCCCTCCGTACATGAACTCGGAGGTGCCGTGAGCGAAGATGCCCAGCCCCAGGACATAGATGACGAACGGCATGATCCAGCTGCTCCGTAAGGTGGTCGAAGGACGAACCAGGTGGCTTCCGCTCCGCTCCCTGCGGGCACTGCGCGCAGGTGAGGGCTCCGCTTCAAGCCGGACATCGCTGATGAGGCGGCGCTGCCATCCCGGTTCACATCCAGCTTCGCGCCCTCTGGCCCTTACAGGCCCCCTGCGCGCGCCTTGCTGAACCCAGGTCCAGGCGGTCCACCTTCACCGAACCCGGCAGGGCACTCCAGCGGTAACACTGATTGCAGGATCAAAACGGCGAACCGGGTGACTTCCTGGCCGGTCACGCATACGCCGGCCACCAGATTGTCCACCGCGTCGGGCAACTCCTCGGCGGACAGCCCTCAGGGGTAAGCCCCGCTGTTTCTGGGTCTCGAGGTCCACGGCCCTAACGGGCCCTCGATCACCTGGCGCCACTGCCACACCGTTCCACCCGTCTGCCGGACGGGCCGCAAAAGGGAGATCACCAATGACTGAATTCACGCCTTTGCCTGATTTCGCTCAGGGTCCGGAAATCCCTGAGTCCGGTTATGTCGTCACTGACCTGGGCGGCGGTGTCCACGGCGTCACCCAGGGGATGATCAACACCGTGTTCCTGGTGACCAAGAAGGGCGTTGTCCTCGTGGACGCCCCTCTGGTCCTGGGTGACAAGCTGCTGGCGGCCATCGAGGAGGTCACTCCGAAGCCGCTCACTCACCTCATCTACAGCCACGCGCACTCCGACCACATCGGGGCAGCTCACCTGCTGAACCGGGACGGCCTGAAGATCATCTCCCACGAGCTCACCGGCGAGTTCATCAAGGAGGCACATGACGACAGGCGGCCCCTGCCCACCGAGACCTTCAGCGGGAGGCGGAAGGAGCTGGACATCGACGGAGTGAGGTTCGTCCTCGATTACACGGGGGACTGGCATCAGGCGGGCAATCTGTTCATCCACCTCCCGGAACAGAAGGCCATGGCGGCGATGGACAGCTTCACCGTCAAGAACGCGCCGTTCTTCCGCCTTGTCTTCTCCGCGCACGTGCCCGCGTACTTCGACGCCATGGACCAGATGCTGGAGTACGACTTCGAGACCATCGCGACCGGTCACATGTCCCTGTACGGCACTCCCGAGGACGTGCAGACGAATCGTGAGTACATTCGCGACCTGCGGACCTCTGCTGTCGAGGCGCTGCGGACGGTGGATCTGAAAGAGGCCGCGGCCGCCGCCAAGGTGTCGGCGAGCAATCGGCAGGCGGAGCTCAAGGTCTGGATGGACGCGGTCGTCGCTCGCGCAGCAGAACTGATGCCGTCCTGGGAGAAGCGCCTCGGGGGGAGCGACATCTTCCTCGCCGACAACCTCAACGCTGTCGCATGGAGCGTCTTCATCGACTGAAGGTCGGCTGTTCGGCGTTGGGCTGGTCGTCCCATGACTCGATTTCAATCGAGCCGGGGGCATCGGAAGGTGACGGAAGCCCGTGAGGGCCCTCCTCGTCCACCAGGCCGGCCGGCAGGTGCGGGGCGGTGCCTGCGAGCTCTTCCAGCGAGGCCCGCACCGCCTCGGTGATCAGCTCCAGCCGGAACTGCGGATTCGTTGATCACGCGGACCGATGGGGGCACCTCCCGCTCGAGCGAAGCCGAGAGTGGGGGAGGCTCCCGCAACATCCGTGCCCGTGCGTGGGAGTTGTGGCGACGCGGGGTCCCGTCAACGGCCCCTGACCCACCCGGACACCTCGGAGTGGGACTGGACGCAAACGACACATCACCGCCAGTGATGCCCGTTGTGCAGGCCGTCGCTTTAGCGATGCTTTAGCGACGGGTAGTTGACAGCTGCCCGGCTTGATTTCCCAGGCGAACCCGCGCTGACCTGCGGACGGGTCGCCACAGGGGAGGGGCCGCCCGATAGCCGGCCAGCACCAGGGCCGTGGTGGCCGGTCCAGGGTGCGCGCAGCGCATCGCGTGAGCGACGCCGAAGGCGCCCTTGACGGGCCGGCGTGGCCCGGACGCCGATCGCGCGGGCGGCCCCGGCTCACCCGGGGCCCGGCGCTTACCGAACTTCCCCACCCGCTTGAGGACTTGATCAAGTGAGGCGAGGAGCAGCTTTGGACGTTTTCAAGAATCCCCGTCAACGTCGGGCTTTACGCCGCTCATGCGCGGGTCGGCTCCATCGGGGGTCCCTGCCGGTCAAGGCCAGTGCGCGGTCGAACAGGGGCGCGTGGGTTTCTTGTGGCACCTCGTCGGTGAGAAGGCCCAGGCCGCGCATGCGAGGTGCCTCACGCGTGTAGGTGTCGAACGCGGCCTTGGCCAAGGACGTGGGGACATTGACAGGCTGACCGGTGGCTACTGCCGTGTCCCAGGCGTGGATGGTGAATTCGGCGATGAGGATCTCGCCGAGGGCAGTGGCGGCCATGGGCGGTCCGCCGAGGCTCGCCTCCCCTTCCCATGCCGTCGGCTCCGACCAGGCTTTTGCTGCCGGCTCCGCTTTGCCGGCCAGCAGTTGGGCCCAGGCGGACTCCGGTCGTCCGGCGAGGAAGGGCACTGGGTTGGCGGTCAGCAGGCTGAGGTCCTCTGCCGTCCGGGTGCCTATGTCCCTTGTCATAAGGAGCATCATGGCGATGTGGTTGACGAGATCCTTCACCGTGAACTCTGAACACGGAGTCGGATTCTGATACTGGTCCACTGGCGCGCCGTTGACGGCGTCCACGACCAGATCGATGCTCTGTGTCAGCAGTTCCGCCCTAGTCGATGGCATTGTGCGGTGTCCTTTCTTCCCGTGCCTCAGGCCGGGGCGAACGGTCGTTCGACCGTGTGCGGCTGGGTCAGGGGGCGGTCTGTGCGACCGGATCTGGTCGCCTTGTTCGACATGTCGTCATGGTGATGGTGTGGGCACTTGCGAGCGCGAAGCGTCATACTCCGGCGATCGGTGTACCCAGCGGCGTCCGGGACGTTGGTCAGCGCGACAGTTGTCGTGTGTCCGTACCCTGCGCTGCCGGCGAAAACATGCTGCTGCCCGGTAGAACTCGGCTGTCCTGATGCCCCTTGGCCTTGCCCTTGGCCAGGTCCGCGGCAGCGACCGGCTCGTCCTGGCCGGCAACAAGGGGGCAAGGTCGTCGCACGCTGTCACTTCCGGCAGCCCGTCAACCCGGAAAACCTGGTAGGCGTTCATGTTCCGCGCACCTCCTTGGCGGCGCACCGGAACTGACCGGGCCGGTCAGTTCCGGTGCGCCGTGCCGTGCCCGGAAGGGGAGGATGCTTCTGTAGCCGCCGGGGTACTCCAGCTGGCGAGCAGCCGGAGCGTCTCCGCGGAGGCGGAGCCGGGTTCGGCGGTGTAGAGGCAGACGGTCTGGTCGGGATCGGCGGGAAGGGCCAGCGTTTCGTAGGAAAGCGTGAGCTCGCCGACCACGGGGTGATGGAGGCGCTGGGTGCCGTGGGCACACTGGTCCACGCGATGGCTGGCCCACCAGGTGTGAAACTCGGGCACCTTGATGGACAGCTCCCCGACCAGCTCGTTCAGCTGGGGGTCGTCGGGTTGGCGGCCGGCCGCCAGGCGCAGGCTGGCGACGAACGTCTCGGCCGCTTTGTTCCAGTCCGTGTACAGATCACGGGCGGCGGGGTGGAGCAGGACGAATCGGGCGAGGTTGCGCTCGCGGTACGGCAGTGCGTCGAAGTCGGTGATCAGCGCGTGGGCGAGGTGGTTGGCCGCCAGGACGTCGCTGCGGTGGTTGATGACGAGGGCCGGAGAGACGTTGTCCAGAACGTCCAGCATGCGGTGGACCGCCGGCCGCACCCGTGGCACGCGGGCCGGACGGCGCCGGCCCGGACCGGGTGTCTTGGGCCGGGCGAGCTCGAAGAGGTAGCCGCGTTCGATGTCGTCCAGGTGCAGAGCGCGAGCCACAGCCTCCAACACCGTCTCCGAGACGTGAGGGTGCCGGCCCTGTTCGAGGCGGGCGTAGTAGTCCGTACTCACCCCGGCCAGGTGTGCGACCTCCTCGCGGCGCAGCCCCGGCACCCGGCGCGCGCCGCCGCTGAAGTCCACCCCCGCGTCCTCGGGGCGCAGACGGGCCCGTCGCGAGCGCAGGAAGTCACCCAGTTCGCCGTTCTGTTTCATGTATCCAGTGTTAGCACCGCAGCCCCTTGACGGGTTCGGTGAAGGTGGACCACCTGGACCTAGGTTCAGCGAGGCGCGCCCAGGGGGTCTGTAAGGGCCGGGGCGCGAGGCTGGATGTGAACCGGGATGGCATCCGCCTCACCAGCGATGTACGGCCTGAAGCGGAGCCCTCACCTTCACCGGCATCAGCGACGGTCTGATACCCCTGCGGCACCGCGACGAAGTCCAGGCTCTGCGGCAGGCCCTCCGAGCCGCCCCGAGTGAGAACCTCAACCGTGACCAGCTCTGCCGCAGGATCCACCTCGCCGCCGGGAAGACCCCGACGGCGGCCTCGGCGATCGTGGACAGCCAATCCGTGGACGCCACCGAAACCGTCTCCCAGTAGGTCGGCGCCGCGCGTTCCAGGCTCGCGGCCAGGACCTCGTCCTTGCTGGTGAACAGCTGATACATCGACCGCTTGGACACCCCCGCCGCCCGGCACGGCGCCTCGACTCCCACAGGGACGCCCTCCCGGTGGAAGAGCAACGCTGCGGCCTCCGGCAGCCGCTCGCGAGGTGCGGCAGCCGCCGCGGGCGGCGCTGTCGTCGCGGCGGGGGAACTCACGTTCATGCCGGCCAGGCTACGTCATCGACTTGCCTGCAGAAACCGTTCGGTTTACGGTGATCCGGAACCGATCGGTTTCCAACGTGCGAGGAGAAGGCCGATGACCGCAATCGCAGGCTCGACCGTCCTGGTCACCGGGGGCAGCAGGGGCATCGGCAAGGCACTGGTCGAAGACCTGTACACGCGGGGCGCCAAGAAGGTGTACGCCACCGCCCGCGACCCGAGGACCGTCACCCACCCCGACGCCGTCGCGCTGGCCCTCGAGGTCACCGACCCGGCCTCGGTGGCCGCCGCCGCCGCGGCCGCGCCGGACGTCACGATCCTGATCAACAACGCGGGCGCGGCCGTCGCCGCCTCCTACTTGACGTCACCGATCGAGGACGTGCGCCGCGAGTTCGAGACCAACTTCTACGGACCGCTGCACACCACCAGGGCCTTTGTCCCGATCATCGAGGCCAACGGCGGCGGCCACCTGCTCAACGTGCATTCGGTTGTGTCCTGGATCGCCCTCGGCGGCTCCTACAGCGCGTCCAAGGCCGCGTTCTGGTCCCAGACCAACTCGCTGCGCCTGGACCTCAAGCCCCGCGGCATCAACGTCACCGGACTGCACGTCGGCTACGTCGACACCGACCTGGCCGCCCGCATCGACGCCCCCAAGTCCTCCCCCGCAAGCGTCGCCGCGTCGGCCCTGGACGGCGTCGAAACCGACGCTTATGAGGTGCTGGCCGATGAGGTGACCCGCCAGGTCAAGGCAGGCTTGTCCGGCGACCTCGGTGCGCTCTACCCGCAGCTTGCGCACTGATCACTCAGAGCCCACGTCGGGCCTCGAAAACCACTGCGGAGAAGGACGCGAGCCATGAGCTCCGCGACCACCACCCAGACGTCCGCCGAGGAGACCACCACCACCACCGACATCGTCGCCCGGATGGTCGATCTCTACCCCGGCTGGGAGAACCGCCGTACACTGCGGCACTCGGCCAACGCCGCCCTCGACCGCAAGGCCGGCCAGCAGCAGCCGAGCAACACCGGGGCGGCGCGCAGATCCCGCCCCCCAGCAAGTCCCCTGGAGCCGTGACCACGATGACGATGACCGCCACACCTGCTGCGGCGACAGAGCCCGAGGGGCCGCACCCGGTCTGGCGCGTGCTCACCGAGCGCGCACAGGCCGACAGCCGGCCCGGCGCACGCACCGACGGGCACCGCGTCGCACTGGCCATCGAGGGCGGCGGGATGCGCGGCATCATCGCCGGCGGGATGGCCCTGGCGCTGCATGAACTCGGCCTGACCAACGGCTTCGACGCCGTCTACGGCGCCTCCGCCGGCGCCGCGTCCGGAGCGTGGCTGCTGAGCAGCAGCCCGCAGTCGCTGCGCTTCTGGGCGGATTCCCGCTACGCCAGAACGGTAATCCGGCGCTCGAACCCTCTGCGCGGGCGGCCGCTCGTAGACCTCTACGCCTTCTACGAGGTGCTCTACCGCTACGGCGACCGGGACTTCGCGCCGATGGACTTCGCCTCGATCCTGGCCAGCGATATCGAGTACCACCCGCTGGCCACCGACGCCGCCACCGGGGACTCCACCGACCTGCGGCCCTTCATCGACGACGCCGCGGAGTTGCGCCTGGCGCTGCGGGCCAGCGCCGCGCTGCCGCTCCTGGCGGGCGACCCCGTGATGCTGCGCGGGCGCCGGTTCTACGACGCGGGCGTCTCCGAATCCGTGCCCTACCGAACCGCGCTGGCCCAGGGCGCGACCCATGTCATGGTGCTGCGATCCAGGCGTGCGATCGACGCGGCGCGCCCCTCGCGCTCCGCCCCGGTCATCGCCAAGACTTTGCTGCGCCGTGAGCCCGCGACCTTGCGCCGGGTGTTCCTCGACCGCGAAGCGCGCCTGGCCGAAGACGACACCTACCTGGCCCACCACCCGACGATCGTCTCGATCCGCCCCGCCCCGGGCACACCGCCGGTCGGCCGCCTGGCTCGCCAGGGCGACCTCCTCGAAACCGCACTGGAAGCCGGGCGCGCCGCCGTCCACGAGGCCCACAGCCACCTGTACGACGCCCGAACACCCAGCGGCCACTGACTCCTGAGAGGGCGTTACCGGTAGTTCGTTAAATCCGGCGGTAGTGCGGGTTGACGGCAGGTCGGGTTGGTCGTAGGCCGGTGGTAGGAGTCAACTGCCTTGCTGGGAACTGAAGATGACTGCTCGTCGTCCGTGTCCGCCTGCGCCGCGGCCGTTGGAGGAGTACGCGGCCCGGTTCGACGACCTCTTCTTCAGCCTGGCGCAGCGGCGGGGGTTTCGTGAGTATCTGACCGGGCTGCTGGCGCCGCGGGAGCGGAACAGGACGATCACCTGCCTGGCAGGCGCGGAGCCGGTGACCGGCGCGGGGATGCCGGGGGGTGCAGCGGCTGCAGTTCTTCCTGTCCGAGTCCCCCTGGGAGGCCGAGCAGGTCAACGACCGGCGGCTTGAACTGCTCCGCGAACAGCCGGCGACCGCTCCGCGCGACGGCGGGGTCATCGTGATCGACGACTCCGGGGACCGCAAGGACGGCACGGGCCACCGTGCACGTGGGCCGACAGTGGCTGGGCCGGTACGGCAAGACCGACAACGGCATCGTCACGGTGACCACGGTGTGGACCGACGGCCGCGTGTACTACCCGCTGCACGCGACTCCTTGCACCCCCGCCACACGCGGTACAGGAGGAGGTACAGGCGTGTGACGGCTCGTCCCAGACAGTCCGCTCACGCATTGCTCACGTATGCGGGGCGTTCTCACCTGCGGCGGAGTGGGCGTCTCTGGGCAGGGCGCGGGGGAGGGGTGTACTCATCACGCCGCAACCGCCGTTACCTGCGGCGTCGGCAGATCAAGCACACCATCCCCGAACGCCGTGACCAACAAGCTCACAGCCAACGCCGTGGCAACAGCGGCGGAAGGCCCGCCAGCGGCCGCGCTCGTCGTCAATGCGCTGCTGACCCAGGCTGGGAGGCCGGTGCAGAACAGTCCCAGGATGCGAAGTCCTGACGAACCGCGTCGGTTGTATCGGGGGCAGGCCGGTGTTGCTGGAAGGGAAGTTGTACAGGCGTGCTCTACCAGTAGTGGCGTCGGCCGCCGACCGCGTGGCCGACGGAACCGAGGATGAACAGGACGACTCCGATGAGGAGCAGGATGATCCCGATCGTCCACAGGATTCCGATGTTCAGGACGAATCCGACGACGAGCAGGATGATGCCAAGTGCGATCACGGCGTTCTTCTTTCTCTCCGGCCGGTGTGCCGGCCGCTGTGAGGCGGGATGCCGTTCACTTCCTGGACCCGTTGCGCCTCGCCTCACGGGTGTGTTTGTCAGGTGGTGAGCAGGCGGTTGAAGAACGAGCGATAGTGGCGCAGGGCCCTGCGCAGAGCTTCGGTGTCGACCTGCTCGCCTCGGCTCCACTGCTCTTCGAGGTTCTTCTTGTGCTCGTCGAACGTCGCGGCGAGCGTCTGCATGACCTTGGCGACCAGGTTGTCCGCGGCCTGTACCGCCTGGCGAGGATCGTCAACGAAGGCACCCTGGATGTTCTCCCACTCTTTGCGGAAGCCTTCCTCGTCCTGGGATGTCAGCAGTTGCGGCATCTCGTCGGCGTCTGTGGTCCGTGCGCCCACCGCCTCGTCCGCTACGGGGGTGGCCCCGTCGCGGGACGCGAGGTCGTCAGCCGCATCCGTTCTGTCGTCGCCCTCGCTCGGGTAGACCGGGGGCGGTGGAGGGGTGTTCGACGCTGCGTCGGCCTTGCGGGGCTGGGCGAGGTCCTCCGTGGACAGCCCGCTGTCACGAGTGTGCGGTGTGTCGTCGCGTTGCATGTCTCCTCCGTGTCCGTTCGGTCCCGGCTGCCCGAAGGTCAGGCCGGGGCGTGGCGGGTCTGGCCGCCGTCGGAGAGAAGTTCGTCGAACAGCGCCCGGTAGTGCACCATGGCGCTGCGCAGTTGCTCGGTGGTGGCCTTGTGACTCGCGCTGAGTGTGTCGATCTCGTGAGCGGCTCGGTAGTGCTCGAGGGTGCGGCCGTGCTCGACGGAGAGATCCTTGAGCTGCTGGCCGTAGCTTTCGGTGGGGTAGCCGCGGTCCTGCATCAGGGAGGTCACCAGATGGTCTGCGTCGTGTACGGCGTCCTCGGGCCGGTCCACGAACTCGTGCTGCACATTGTCCCAGTCCCGTGAGTAGCGCTCGCGGAGACGGTCGGGCAGAAGCTTGATGTCGAGTTTGTCGTGCCGTTTCTCGCGTGCGCTGAGCTCCCGCTCGGCGGCGAGCCTGCTGTCGGCGCCGTCGACGGTCCGTTCGTACTCGGGGCCGAAGCGCTGGCGCAGAGCCCGGTGCCGCAGGAAAAGAGCCAGGGCCGCGGCAATCAGCACGACGACCACTGCGACAGGAATGACGATCGCCAAAAGCATGCCGGTAGACATCTGACCGACCTCCTCGTGGATAGGCGAAATTGGCGCCTGCAGCAGGGAGTTTCAAGACCGACCCCGGCAGCTCAGATCCCGCCGGCCCAAACCTCCCTGACAGCGAATGCCGGTCCGCCGCCGGTGTTGCGTGTTCTGGCGACGGCTGCGGTGAGTTGCTGCTGGACCGGGCCGGGCAGGGGCGCGCCTTGGACGGTGGTGACGACGTCCTCGGCGAGGCGGTGCAGTTTCGTGTTGGTGTTCTGGGACGCTGTGACCAGTACCTGCCACGCCTCGTCGGGGTTCAGACCGAAAGAGGCCATGAGGATGCCGCGTGCCAGGTCGATGTCCGGATGGGTGCGCAGCGCGCGCCTCAGCTGGACGACTTCGGTCCGCAGGAGGTCGTCGTCGGTTTCCTCGCGTGGCGGCCCGGGTTTTCGGGCGGGCGGGTCAGCATGCTCGTGGGCGGGGGAGAAGAGGCTGTGGGTGTTGGTATAGGTCAGCAGTCGTTCGACGGCGGGGCTGGCCGTGGTGACGGTGACCGTCTTCCCCGCCGCGACTGCGTCGCGGCGAGCGGCCAGCAGCACGTTGAGTGCAGAGCAGTCCGCGAAGTGAAGTTCGCTGAGGTCCAGGTCCACACCCTCGGCCGACCGCATGATTGCATCGCGCAGGGCGTGCCGGAGGCTCTGGCAGTTGTCGAGGCAGAACTCTCCGCTCACGGTGACGGTCACGCGGATCCCGGCCGGCCCTGCCTGCACCGGCAGCGCGCCGGTGGACGACGGTGTGCGGTCGGCTTCGTCGCTGACGAGCGGTGTGTCCGGGGACGGTAGCGTCGTCATGCTCGCCTCCTCCGGTCCTCCGGGTTGTTCTTCTCCAGGCTCAGCCGCCTCTACGTGACACGTCAACCCCTACACGAATTTATCTTCGTGTTTTTGGGTGCGTGAACGTGTGGTCGTAACATGGAGTCGTGACGGAAGTCCATGGAGTGCCCGAGCCGCACACGGGGTGGACGTTTCTGACCAATCACGCGCGCGTGCTGGCCAGCATCGCCGACAACCACCACGCGCGGGTCCGTGACATCGCGGCGCGATGCCGGCTCACGGAACGGGCCGTCCAGAAGATCATCGCGGACCTGGAGCAGGACGGATACCTCTCCCACACCCGCCACGGCCGCTCCAATCGGTACAGCATCGACCCGGACAAGGTGCTGCGCCACCCGGCCGAGGAGGGCGTGACCGTGGCCTGCCTGCTGTCGATGCTGGCCAGGGACGAGGACGAACGCCACGGCGCCAGCGACCATGCCCGGCCCGGTTCGTGAGGGGATGCGGTCTGCCGCGACCTAGAAGTTCTGCCCGCCGGTCAGGGAATGAGCCGCCGGTTGGTTGTCCGACGACGAGGAGACCGTGATGGAACCTGTAGGCGACGGCGCGAGGGCCCACCCATCGGACACCCCCTAGTGCTGGATTCCGCTTTCGGTGGGTATAGCTGCTGGTAGCGGGGCAGTTGCGGGTGCTCGGGGGCGGGTGCTGGGTAGTGGTGCTGAGGGCGCGGCCGGGCCGTGACGAGGGCGAGCAAGCGGTGGTCCACCGCCTGGCGTCGGCCAGAAAGGCGCCGAAGGTTGTGGTGGAGCGCTGCCGGATGGCGGAGCTGAGCTGGGGCGGCGCGCAGCAGGTAGAAGCGCCGCAGCTCCAGGTTGGTCTCGTGGACGGCGGACCGGTACTCGCGCCGGGCTCGCGTCTCCTCCCACATCCCCTGGTCGATGATCGCGGGCCACTTGCCCTGGCCGACCTCCTCGCCCTGGTGCATGCGGATGCCGGCGACGTGGCGGGAGTCGAGGAGGGCGCGGACCGTGCCCTGCGTCCACTCCTTGCCGTACACGGTCTTGATGCCACGCTTGTGGAGGATCAGCGCGATCGCGCTTGGGCTCTGCCCCTTGAGGTAGCGGTCGAAGACCTCGCGGACGATCTCGGCCTCGTCCTCCCTGACAGTCATGCCGTCGGCCTCGTATCCGAAGCGGCGCTTGCCCGAGTGGGGGAGGCCGGTCTCAGCGCGCTCCTTCAGCGCCGATTTCAGCTGTCGCGAGGTGTCGTCGGACGAGCGACAGTCGTGGGCTACCTCGATCCGCAGGATGAACCGGTCGTCGGGGTCCGACAGATTCCGGCGGTTCGCCTCGCCGTGCAGCATGATCTGGTGCTCGTCCGAGACCTGGAGCAGCTCCTCCAGGTCCCTGGGCTGCCGCATCAGCCGGTCGGGGTGGTAGGCGATGACGTGCCGGAACTCGCGCCGCTGGGCGCGTTCGAGGAGTTGGTCCCAGCCCGGCCGCTTGCGGCCCCGGCTCCAGGCCGAGCGGCTGTTGTCGACGAAGACGTGGGCAGGGTCGATGGTGAGGCCCCGGCGTTCTGCGATCTCCCGGCAGATACGTTCCTGCCTATCGACGCCGGTCTGGTCGTCGTCGTCCGCCTGGGATATCCGGCAGTAGAGAGCCGCTGGCTCACCTGGGGTTATGGTCGGCTCGTGGGGCCTGGGTCGTCGCATGGGACCGATGGTATGAGCACGGAGTGACCTCCGCGACGGACACACCGAGACCTGGTGGGCCGCTGATGCCCGCCTGGGCGGATACGGCCCCCACTCACCCTGCCGCCTGGCCGTGGCCACCACCGACCCGGCCGGTCTGCCGGAGAAGGCCACCTGGTACCTGGCCACCAACCTGCCCCACCCCGACGCACCCCACGCCGCCACCGGCCCGCACCCGCTGGCCGACCTCGCCGAGATCGTCCGCCTCTACGGCTTGCGGCCGTGGATCGAGCAGAGCTACAAGCAGGTCAAGGACGAACTCGGCCGGGCCGACTTCCAAGTCCGCTCCGACCGCGCCGTCCGCCGCCACCAGACCCTGGTCAACTGCGCCTTCTCCTTCTGCTGGGACCAGTGGTTCGCCCCACCCGGACCCCTGGATGCCACCACGCCGGACCCGTGCCCCAACGGGGGGCCAGAGAGGGGGCCCAGCCATACCCCACCAGCCCCAACTGCCTTGCTGGCCCAAGGCCTTACGGGCCATCCGTTTCTGGCTCACCCACGCCGTCACCCTCAACCGGTGGTGGCGAGCCTGGACGGACAAGGACCCGCCCTCCGAGCTCCAGGCCCTGATCGACGCGGTCACCACGGACACGGCATTGATCTCTACTGCCGGAACGAACTACCGGTAATAGCCAGGGCTGATGCGGATCGCGTCGACGTCGGCGGCTGGGATGAACGCGATCAGCTCGATCGCGCGCCGTGGCAGCGGCAGGGCCCGCAGCTCTTCGTCCGAGACCGGGATGACCCTGCCGTCCGGCATCTCGTACCCCCGGCCCATCTCCCCGTACGAGACTTCTCCGAACCAGGGAGTGTTTCGAAGTACCGTCGGCTTTTTGGCCGGTGGGCTACGCTGTGCGGCCATGACTACCGGGACGGCGTTGCGCCACACACGGATTGGTGACCCGGTGCTCTTCTGAGGGCCGTACGGGCCGGTGCGGGCCCGCTGTTGGATCGAGGATCTTGCGCTGCTGCGCGGGCTCCACCTCCTGTCGTGTTGATCACAGGCTCGACACACCAACCACGACAGGAGAATTCATGCCCACCAAGACGTTGCAGATTCCCACCGCGGACGGCCATGCCGACGCTTTCGCCGCTTTCCCCGACCGTGGCGAGCGGCACCCGGGGGTGCTGATGTACGCGGATGGCTTCGGCATCCGGCCCGTGCTGCGGGAGATGGCCTGCGAACTGGCCGGGCACGGGTACTACGTGCTCGTCCCCAACCTCTTCTACCGGCACGGCCCGGCACCGCTGATCGAACTTCCCGAGCACATCGGAGAAGAGGTCCGGCCCGCGGTCATCGCCCAGCTGATGCCCTTGATCGAGGCGCACACCGCCGAACGTGTCCTCAGCGACGCAGACGCCTACCTCAGGTTCCTCACCACCCAGCCCGAGGTCGGCGCCGGACCGGTCGCGGTGACCGGCTACTGCATAGGCGGCCTCCTGGCGATGCGGACCGCCGCGGCCCACCCCGGCCAGGTGGCCGCCGTCGCCGGATTCCACGGCCCCGTGGGCGCCGACGGCCCCGACAGCCTGCACCGCCTCCTCTCCAAGCTCACCGCCCAGGTCCACCTCGGCCACGCCGAAACCGACATGACGCCCGAGGCCCTCGGCGAGCTCAACCAGGCCCTGGACGCCGCGGGTGTCGACTACACCTCCGAGATCTACCCCGGCACCATCCACGGCTTCACCATGTCCGACACCGACGCCTTCAACCCCGCCGCACTACAGCGCCATTGGGACCGCCTGCTCCCCCTCCTCGGCCGCACCCTGAAACAGACGGCTCTGTAAGAAGCAACCTGCTGTTCGTCCCCCTCGTGGGAGTGGCCAATGCCGCAGAATGGGCTAACAGGACGTCTGCGGGAGCCACGCCATGGGATTAGCCCGGCCGGCGGAGACTGTCCGCCGGCCGGGCTTTTGGCCGTTCGTAGTTGCAGCAGTTCAGGACGGAGTGATCTGTTCAGCCGGTGCGGCCGGCGATCCGGTCGACTGGGGGTATCCCTAGGAAGACGGGAGACTTGTGGCGTTTCCGCCGGACGTCGAGTTGCGCAAAGAACCGGAGCCGGGTTGCTCCAGTCAGGCGCGTCGGCATGACCAGTGAGCCGGTGCAGGCCAGGTGGGAGGCCCCGATTCCCAGCGGCCTGATTCCGTTCGGGGTCTGAGGTGGCGCTGCTGGTGGCGTGCGCATGTGTGCGAGCCTGACACCGAACGGCCGACATGTACCAACGTCAGGATCCGGCAGCGGAGACGTGGCGAGCCAACTCGGTGGCCAGGCGTCGCATGACCGTGTGGTTGGCGCGCCGCATCGTGGCCCGGACGACGGGTGCCAGCAGGCGGTCGGCGAGCGGGGCGCGCGCCCAGACATACGTGAACGACACGTGACTCCCGGCGGTCCGCAGCGGTTCGATGGTGTAGGTGCCGTGGGCCACGCGTCGGCCGGCCGCGCTGACGTTCCGTTCGACGACGCGCCGCGGTGGGTCGGCCTCGACGACCTCGATGGTGACGTCGGTCTTCGTGCCGCCCAGCGCGACTGTGACCGTGGCGCACGATCCGATGCCGCGGCCGGGGCCGCTGTAGCGCCAGTCGGTCAGGTAGTGGTTGGTGAATCGCTCGTGGTGTGCCATGACATCGAGGAAGTCGTAGACCTGCTCGGGCGTCTGCGGTACGTCGATCGACACGGTGACAGACTTCATGTACCACACGGTACATAGGGCATGTACCAATTGGTACACTCATGACGTGGTGAATACGGACGGCTCACATCCTGAGGGCCGGGCAGCGCCCGGCACGGACGGGGACCGGCGTGCTCAACTGGTGAACGCGGCCGTCGACTACGTCGCGGCACACGGCATCACGGACCTGAGCCTGCGCGGCCTGGGCGCCGCGATCGGCGTCAGTCACCGCATGCTGATCCACTATTTCGGCTCCAAGGAACACCTGCTCGTCGAGATCGTCCGGACGTCGGAGCAGCGCCAGCGTGATCTGCTGTCCCGGCTCAGCCTGGAACCCGGTCTCTCACCCGCCGATGCCGCGCGGCTCCTCTGGCAGCAGCTGACGGACCCTCGACTGGCCGGCCAGGAGCGGCTCTTCTTCGAAATCTACGGGCACGCGCTGCGGGGCCGTCCCGAGGCTGCCCCGGTCCTCGAAGGGCTCGTGAACGACTGGCTGGAGCCGCTCGTGGCCGCCGAGGTCGCCGCAGGGGCGGACCCTGCCGTGGCCCGGAACCGCGCCAGGCTGGGACTCGCCACCGTCCGCGGTCTGCTGCTCGACCTGCTCGCCACCGGTGACCGCGACGGCGTCAACGCGGCGATGGAGGACTTCCTCGGGCTGTACTACGGCTTGAAGTGACGGAGTCGCCGATCAGGGCAAGCGGCTGGGCCGGACGACGACCACCGTTCGAACAACGGTCGCCGAGGCGGACGTACGCCTCGACCTGCTTCGCATGATGCCGAGGCTGAAGAACATCGGCTCCGCGAAGCCATATCGGCCGGCCGCCGGGGAGGACGACCAGTGGCCCCACCTCGCGCCGGTGTTGTCCGCCAGGACGATCAGCTGGGACCTGATCGGCCAGCAGTATGACCAGATCGTGAAGTACACCACAGCCCTGCGCCTGGGTACCGCCGAGGCCGAGCAGGTCCTGCGCCGCTTTACCCGCGGCGGCCCGAAGCACCCCACCTACCAGGCGATCGAGGAGCTGGGCCGGGCGGTGCGTACCTCGTTCGTTTGCGACTACCTCGCCGACGTCGAGCTGCGGCAGGAGATCCGCGAGGGCCTCCAGGTGGTGGAGAACTGGAACAGCGCGAACAAAGACCTCTTCTACGGCAAGGACGGCGACCTGGCCGGGCAGGACAAGGAGTCCCAGGAGGTGTCCATGCTCGCCCTCCACCTGCTCCAGTCCGCCCTGGTCCACGTCAACACGCTGCTGATGCAGCAGATCCTCGCCGATCCGAAGTGGGCCGACACCCTCACCGACGCGGACCGGCGGGCGCTGTCCCCGCTGTTCTGGACCCACGTGAACCCCTACGGCCGGTTCGAGCTCGACATGAACAGGCGCCTCGACCTGGACCTGACCGTCCGGTCAGCCATCGTGCCCGGCCCGCGTACTCCCGAGGGCGCACCGGCCGCTGCCCTGCCGTGACGGGAGCGGTCTAGGGGTTCATCAGCGCCGTGGACGACGGTGCCGTTTCGCACGAGATGACCATCGTGCGGAACGGCCTCCATCCAGGGCTCGAAGCAGGGTCATAGGGCCGCGGTTGCGCTCCGGCCTTGGCCGGCGTGAGAGTCAGGGAGCGGGCGACGAGGGCCCGAGGATGACGATCGGCGCCTCCGCTTCGGCCCGGGCACGTGCCGAAGCGGCCTCGACCTCCTCACGGGTAACTTCCTTGTAGAACCGTTCCCCGTGAGCGTCGGTGATGTCGATGACGAACTTGGTCCACTCCTCGGCGGGCTCCTCCGGCACATGCCCGAAGTGGTACTCGGCGTCCTTGAGCAGCTCCTCCGTGAGCCGTACACCGGTCAGCCGCTCGGCGAGGGCGAGGACCGCCGCCTTGGTGTCGGTGCTCGGGCCGGTGCCGTCCTCGGTCAGGTCGAAACCGATCTCACGCATCAAGGGGACCAGCTCGTCTGGGGTGCTGCCGTACCTGTCGATGGGCCACTCAAAGCTGGTCCGAAGCTCACCGGCCTCGTACCAGTGGAACAGGTCGATGGGCGCGCCCCCGTTGCTGGAATGCGTCACGGATCGCCCGGCCGCCGACAGGGCCTCCAGGAAGCGCGGCCGCATCCCCACGCCGCCGTCAAACTGCAGGACGAGCGTCCAATCGCCGTCCGTGCCCGGCACGGTGAAGGTGCCTGCGATGAAGGAGTCGTCCCAGTAGTCCGTCGCATCACACTGGTCCATATACCGCTCGATCAGCGCGTCCACGCCCGCGCACGTGCCCTGCGGCTCCGCCCCCATCACACGCAGTACGTCGCTGGGGGCGACGCCCCGTACCAGGGTCAGGCCGTATCCGCCCTCTATCGCGTTGCGGAACACCGGGGAGGAACGTATCCAGGCGTAATCCTGTGCGGTCACCAAAGTCATGCCCCACAGTCTGCCGCCACCACTGACACCCCTTTGACCCCGCGCCGCTCCGCCTCCCGCTCACCCGCGTCGGCGTGCAGCCGGGTCGCGCTCGGCAACGTGCCGGGCGACCGCGTCAACACCTGGTCGTGCGTACCGCTCCAGGGAACGGACGGAAGCATGGCGGGAGCGGGCCGGAAGCATCGGGGTGGAGGTGCCTGCCTCGGCGTCGTGAGTCAGCGCGCTGTGCCGGAGCCGGTGCAAGGTCCAGCCGTCCAGGTCCTCGATGTCCTCGGGTGAGGCGAGCGGGTTTGCCAACAGACGGGTGTTCTCCTCGAAGATCTCCTCCGCCCGCCGGTAGGAGACCTGTGCCGTGTTCCAGCGTAGACGCGCGTTCGATCAGACCGCATGTGGACGCTCGCCCACTTCGCCGGCGGCTGATCACGAAAGGCGCCGGACGAAGCCGGTGCTGCCTGCGGGAGCCCGCGCGCTCGACGGCCGGCTGCGGCCTGGGCCGAGGGCAGTGGGCGGTCAGTGTGCGACGAGCTGCTGGCCGCCGTCGATGTCGTACGTGGCGCCAGTGAGGGCGCCGTTGGTCATGATGTGCAGCGCGAGGGCGGCAACATCCGCCGGTCCGACCACTCGGCCAATGGGCAGCGTCTTCCTCAACTCCTCGCGTCGTGCCTCCAGTTGGTCACCGAGGAGGGACGCCGACAGCGGTGTGTCCACGAACCCGGCCGCGATGAGGTTGACCCTGACAGGGGCGACCTCCAGTGCCAGGTTGGCGGTCAGCGCCGGCAGCGCCGCGGTGAGGGCGCCCATCACGGCCATCCCGGCCGCGGGCCGCCGGCCGCCGGTGCCGCCGATGAACAGCAGCGTTCCCCCGGCCCTGACCTTCTCCCGGCTCGCCCGCGCCACCGCCAGCATCATCGCGATACGCCAGCCGAAGTCATGCCCGGCCTCGGTCAGGTCGAGTTCGGCGATGGGGGTGTACGACGGGCTGCCCGCCGTGACCATCACATGGTCGACCTGCCCGGGCAGCTCTCCGAGAAAGCGCTCCAGGCGGTCGGTGTCCTGGGCGTCGAACGCGGCCGTGCTCAGCGGGTTCAGTTCGTCCGCCGCCCGCTTCAGGCGTTCGGCGTCGCGCGCCACGAGCACCAGCTCGCCGTCGGCCGCACGCACCTGTCGCGCGGTCTCCAGACCGATGCCCGCGCTGCCTCCCACCACCACGACCGTCTGCCCGGCCAGGCCGCCGCGCGCTCCACCGGCTCCTCCATCGGTCCCATTCACAGGGGGTCACCACCCTCAGAACACGGCTTCCGTACGCCCCTCCGCTCGCCCCGTATGATCGCCTCCACTTCTTTTGGGCCCTCGTTCTCCTGTTGTGCTCCCGCCCCGGCGCTCACCCCTCCACACCAATGGCGGCCCCGCGCCTCGCGGTTGAGACGTTCGCGCTGCGCTCCTGCGCGCCGGGGATGCGCAGGAGCCGTAGGCGCGAGCCGCTGAGGCCGACCAGCCCAGCGCCCGGCCGGCCAGACCCGGATGCCGGGGATTTGGCACTACGGGGAGCCCTTGCCGGCCCCGCCGTTCACGATGTCGACGAACTCATCTGTTGTGAGGATGGCGTGGGCGTACAGGGGCGCGTTGAGCTCGAATGTCGCTGTCATCTCCTCCCAGCTGAAGGAGGCGATGGCGTCGCGGATGAGGGTCACGTGGTAGCCCAGCTCCTGACCGAAGCGTGCGGTTGTGTCCACACAGGTGTTGGCCCGCATACCGATCAGCAGGATCTTCCGGATGTGGTGCTGCTTGAGCATGAAGTCGAGGTCTGTGTTCGCGAAGCCGCTCGAGGCCCAGTGCTGGCGCATGACGAGCTCGTCCTCGCGGGGGTGGAAGTCGGGGTGCCACTCGGCTCCCCAGCTGCCCTCGGCAAAGGTCTGCTGGGTCACGATGCGCTGTTGGGTCGGGGACGGGTGGTCCCACGTGATGTAGTCGTTCGGCGTCGTCTGGTGGTGGGGCACGATGAAGACGCGAAAGCCCCGGCTGCGGGCCGTGGCGAGCATGGTGCGCATGTGGTCGAGCAGGCCGACGCCTTCCGCCACTTCCTTTGCTCGGGGCCAAAGTTTGCCGCCTTCGGAAAGGAAGTCGTTGTACGGGTCGACGATCAGAAGAGCGGTTTGGTCCGGGGGGTACGGCGCTTCAGAAGTCATGAACAGTTCCCATCTGGTCAGCGAACGGATCGATCGCTGCTGGGATGCAAGACAGAGTGGATGGCCAGGACAGGCCCCAGGTCCTCTGACGCAGACCGCCAACTCGAGCTTCAGTCTGTCACTCGTCCGGCCGAGCAGCATCCGCGCCGGGTGGTACCCGGCCAGGTGAGCTGGACCGGTCGGTGGACGGAAAGCCGTTCCCGCGTGATCGTCCAGCGGTGCGCGTCGTCCGGTCCGGATGCCCGCTCGCTCCTGCCCGTGACTCGTCTGTGGCCCGGAGTCGGAGGTCGTGGCCTGCCGGGACGGGCCTGGATGCGGTGCTGCGCGGGGACGCGCAGCGTGGACCGCGTTGGGTGGTCACTGCCTACGGTGGTCCGCGCTGGTAGGACGCCGGCCCACTGATCGTGTGTCCTGCGGAAGTGGTGGTCGCACTCGGTTGTCGTTACGCGTGCGGTTGCCCATGGGGCAGATATCGGGGCGCGCCGGAAACCGGGGATGCCATGACATCGCAGCCGAAGCCAGGCGCAGTACGAGCCGTTTCCCAAACGGAGTTCACCCTGCGCGTCAATGGCGGGGAGTATCCCCTGCGCACGGATGCGCGCGTCACCCTGCTCGACGCCCTCCGCGACCGGCTGGGTCTGACCGGAACGAAGAAGGGCTGCGACCAGGGCACCTGCGGGGCCTGCACGGTCCACGTGGACGGCAAACGCATCCTCTCGTGTCTGACACTCGCCGCCCAGTGCGACGGGCGAGAGGTGACGACCATCGAGGGCGTCGGCGATGAGAGCAACCTGCACCCCGTGCAGGAGTCGTTCCTGAAGCACGACGGTTTCCAGTGCGGCTATTGCACGCCGGGACAGATCATGTCGGCACTGGCCCTGATGTCCGAGGGCAGAGCCGGCACGCCCGAGGAGATCCGCGAGTACATGAGCGGGAACATCTGTCGCTGCGGCGCCTTCTCCGAACTAAGAAGAACTCCAAGGTGTCTGACACTCGGAGCTGCGGGCCTCTTCGTAGTCCGGCTCCGGTATCGGACCCTTCTTCTTTCCGACAGCAGGCAAGGTAATCAGCAGCACAGCTGCTCCGAGGAGTGCGATGACCGCGATCCAGCTCGCGCCGACGTGCATAGCATGGATAAACGCATTATCAGCAGCCTGAGCAAGAGAGGGCCGGTGGATAGCGGTGGCGACGTGGCGGGCCTGTTCGGCGGAAACTCGCGCCTGATCCTGCACCGGACCGGGTGCACCCTCCAGCGAAGGTTCGATCGCACGTCGGTACATGATCGACATGATCGTGCCGCCTAGTGCGATTCCGATCACACTGCCGGTTTGTCGGGTCTTCGAACTTGATGGGGGTGCGGCGGTGACGGGCGGGCTCGCCGGTCACTCTGCGTGAGGTAGTTGGGGTGGCGGTACCCCGGGCGCAAGGAGCCCGCGGGTCTTCGTGATCATGGTTGTTCTCTACGCAACCGATCATGAAACCCCACGGGCTTGAACATCGACGATACCGGGACCAACGAGGCGGCCACGCGACTTCTGGGGCTGGAGGGGGTGAGTGTGATCAAGGTCAAGGACGATGGATCGGGTGGTTCGACGGTGTACGTCGTCACGGCCGAGGACCCCGCCCGGGCCTGCCCCTCGTGCGGGGTCTTCGCCACCCGGCTGAAGGATTACCGCACCACCCGACCCAGGCACCTGCCCTGTGGTGGGCGCCCGGTGAGTATCCGGTGGCGCAAAGCGCGCTGGCGCTGCACCGAACCCGCCTGCCCACGCGGCTCGTTCACCGAGGCGATCCGCGCGGTCCCCGCCGGGATGCGCACCACCACAACCCTGCGCCGGGCGGCGGGGGCCGCGGTCTGCGACGGCTCTCGCACCGTCGTGCAGGCCGGCCGCGACCTGCACCTGAGCTGGCCGATCGTGCAGCACTGCTTCGAGAACTACGCTGCGAAAGCCCTGCCCGAGACCCCGCCCGCGACCTCGGCGATCGGGATCGACGAGACCCGGCGGGGCAAGCCGGCGTGGAAGCAGAACCCGGCCAGCGGGAAGTGGGAACTCCTCGCGGACGCCTGGCACATCGGCTTCGTCGACGCGATCGGCGGACGCGGCCTGTTCGGCCAGGTCGAGGGCCGCAACGCGGCGTCGGTCGCTGACTGGCTCACCTCCCAGCCCGCGACCTGGCGCGAGCAGGTCCGCTACGTCGCCATCGACCTGTGCTCCACCTTCCGCGCCGCCGTCCAGCGTGCCCTGCCGCACGCGACCGTGGTCGTGGACTGCTTCCACATCGTGCAACTCGCCCAGCGCCACCTCGCCGACCTGCGCCGACGCCTCACCTGGAAGCAACACGGCCGCCGAGCCCGCAAGGGCGACGGCATCTACACCGTCCGCAAACTCCTGCGCCGCAACAAAGAGGACCTCAGCGAGGACCAACTCGCTCTACTCAAGGCCGAGTTGGACCACATGGGCACCTACGGCCGGCAGATCTACGCGGCCTGGCAGGCCAAGGAACTGCTGCGCGACCTCCTCCACCTGGCCGTCAGCCGCACCCACCACGCCCCCGACCGCTCCGCGATCTCCGCCGCCCGCCACCGCTTCCTCTCCCACGTCGCCGACCACGCCCACCTGCCCGAACTCGTCACCCTTGCCGAGACCGTCGAGCAGTGGTGGGACGGCATCGAGACCTACCTGACCACCGGGATCACCAACGCCGCCTCCGAAGGCAACAACCGCCTCATCAAGCTCGAAGCGCGCAACGCCTTCGGCTTCAGGAACCGAGAGAACCAACGCCTGCGCTCACGCTGTGCAACCACTCGGCGGAGCCGACGGGAGGCGCACCCCCACTAAATTCGAAGACCCCCATTTCTGCGTCACTCACCATGGCCTTCAGCTGACGGCTTGCCGGTGGCCGAGCGCGCCGAGCTGGGTCCCCCGTTACCGTTTTCGTGGCCCCGCAATGGGGCTCCCGGCCTCCGGTCCGGCATGACTGTTCCCCCCTGTAGTGGGCATGATCCGGGGGGTGGTGTCGTGGCCAGCAATCACCTGGGCGATGTGCGGAGGCAGGCCGCCGAGAATGGCATCGGTGATGAACATCCTGCGGAAGTCATGGGGTTGAAACTGTAGAGGGCTCCCATCGTTTCTGAGGATGCCCGAATCCTTTAGTGTGTCATTCAGCGCCCTCCGGATGAAGTTTGGGGCCATGGCGCGGTGTTCACCACTAACGGACCATTGATATAGGACCGGCATGGGTGGATTCCATACATTCTCGTACATGTCGTAGGTCGGAATGGATGGAATGCTTCCATTGGGCTGCCGAATTCGGGTGATCAGAACGCTGAGAACATCGGCAAGCTCGGGGGTGATGAGAAGGAGTCGCTCTTTCTCGGTCTTCGAGAGGGCGATCTGTAGAAACGGGGCGTCTCACCCAAGGCTGGCAGAGAGGGAGGCCCGGGCACCGCGCCGCCGCCGCGAGCGGGTCGTGGAGTGTGACGGCCGCGAGCCCAGCGGGTTCGCCGCCGTGCTCCGGGGCCTACCGGTAGTTCGTCAAATCCGGCAGTAGAGATCAATGCCGTGTCCGGTGGTGACCGCGTCGATCAGGGCCTGGAGCTCGGAGGGTGGGTCACCGCTCCAGCCCCGTCCGGGCCGGCTCCAGCCTCCCGGACACCTCAGCGAGCTCGGCTTCCAACTCCTCCAACAGTGAACCCATCAGACGCCCCGCTTCGCCCTCAAGGCAGAGACAAGCAGTGCTGCACTGGAATGTTCTGCGCTTCGAGCTGAGTACCCGTACTCAGGTCTGTTCACTGCCGAGGTCAGACGATTGGAGTCAGCGGACAGTGGGGGCGCGCATGCAGGTTTTCTGGTGGCTCTTCGGGGCCGCACTCCTCTTCGAGGCTGCTGGCCGGGGCATCCTGCTCCACCTTGCCCGACTGGCCCGGCGCGGCGTTTCGGGTACGGAGATCATCGCTGTAGCTCTGGCACCTTTCTTCTGCGCGGTGCTCCTACTGCGGTTCGCGGGGATTGCCTCTGCCTTCGTGCTAGCAGGCCAGAATGGGAGTACTTCGGCAGTGCTGTACGGGGTTGGTTCCCTCTGGAGTGCCGTCACCTTCGCGGAGGCCATGAAGACGCTGCACGCGGGCCGGCGGAGGCGGCGACCACGCATGTAGCCCGCGTCGGGTAGATGAGCAAGCTCATCCTCCCCACCCCCGACCAGCAGAACTACGCCCTCACTGCTTGATCACGAGCTCCACTCGAAACGAACCGCATCCAAAGTACTTCAGCCCGGTGCGATGAGTTCCGGGGCCCCCACCGGTATGTACTGGTGGGCCTGTCACAGGCCATGAGGAATCCAAGCCACGAGGAGAGAACTATGACCGTGACCCGATCGCACGACGAGGCCGCAATCAAGGGCGTCCTGGAAGGCATCTACAAGGCCTGGGACGCCGGCGACGCCGACGCCTTCGTCGCGGACTACAGGGACGACGCCACCGCGATCCTGCCCGGCTCCTACCGCAGGTCCAAGGAGGACGTCCGCGAGAACATGGCCGCAGGCTTCGCGTCCTTCCTCAAGGGCAGCACGAGCATCGACAAGCTGGACAGTATCCGTTTCCTGGGCGAGACGGCCGCGGTCGTGGTGAGCGAGACCGGCATCAAGTTCCCGGGCGAGTCCGAGGTCCCCGCCGAGCGCATCGTGTACGCGACCTGGGTGCTGGAGAAGCGTGACGGCGCCTGGCTGCTCGTGGCCTACCACAACAGTCCGGCCGTTGTGCCGAGCTGACGCATGACCCCCACGGGTTCGCGCTGAGCGGACTGCGCCCCGTCCGGTCAACCAGGACGGGGCGCAGTCTCCAACCAGCGTGGATGAGGTATTCGGCAGGCGCAGCCGCCAGGCCCAGTAGGCGCCTCATGCATCGCCAGCCTCTCCGCCGACCACGGACCTCGGGGGGCAATCGGGGACCTCGCCGGCCAGCCGAGCACGGGTCCCGGGGCAGCGAGCGCCGCCCACCGGAACCGTCACGGCACTGGGCGCGGGGCGGCTACTCCGAGTGTGCTCCGGCCAACTCCTCCGCAAGCCCGAAGGCAGCGAATACCTCGGCGTCCTGGAACACCGTGTTGCGGCTGATCCCGGCCGCGGTGATGCTGAGCACCTGCAGGGTGTGCAGGTGGTAGCCACCGCCCTCGACCCGCCAGTAGGCCGCCAGCGCGGGCTGGCCGTTGGCTGCGGTCCGCACCATCCGCCAGTCCTTGCACATCGAGAAGACCCAGTCCATGAACGTACCGTAGTGCTCGCGGCCGATGAACCAGTTGACCATCGGCGGCATCTCCAGCAGCACGTCGTGGGTCAGCAGTTGCTTGATCGCGGCCACGTCGGCGCGCTCGAAGGCCTCGACGAACCGGTCGATCCGTGCGCGCACCTCCTGCTCGGACGGTTCGGCGACCTGGTCCTCGGGGACTCCGGCCTCGCGCAGTTGCCCCCGGGCGCGCTGCAGGGCGCTGTTGACCGCCGGCGTCGACATGCCGAGGATCTCGGCCGACTCCGCTGCGGAGAAGTCCAGGACATCGCGCAGGATCAGCGTGGCCCGCTGACGAGCCGAAAGGTGCTGGACCGCCGCGACGAACGCCAGCCGGAGCGAGCCACGGTCCACCGCGCCCTTCCCCGGGTCCGCCCCGAGCAGCGCGTCCGGCAGGGGCTGCAGCCAGGTCACCTCACCGCGCACCAGCGGCAGGGACGGGTCCTCGCTCGGGGCCACCAGGCCCGACGGCAGGGGACGCCGGCCCCGGCCCTCGAGCGCGGTCAGGCAGGCGTTCGTCGCGATGCGGTACAGCCAGGTGCGGACAGACGCCCGATCCTGGTCGTACTGGTCCCGGGCCCGCCACGCCCGCAGGTAGGTGTCCTGGACCAGGTCCTCGGCATCGTGGACCGATCCCAGCATCCGATAGCAGTGCGCCAGAAGCTCCGACCGGTACTCGTTGATCCGCTGGTCGAAATCCTCTGCGACGGGCGCCATCGTCCCCTGCCTCTCCGGTGCCACAGCTGCAGCGACCATATCGCAAGGACCATAGGCGTACCCCGACCTCCGCCAAGGTGCTACTGCGGAAGGGGCGCGGGGGTACGACCCGGTGGCGCGGGTGCCTTCGTTGTTCTTCGGCAACAGTTCGTGGTCGAGGGCTTGGCAGACGTCGCGGCCCCTCAGCGGGCTGGTCGCTGTTCACATGTGCCTGCGGATCAGTTGCCGATCAGTCGATGCGGTCGTCCAGGCCCAGCACCTGCGGGTAGTCGCTGGGGAAGTCCTCGGGCATACCCGGCACGTCGATGGTGCGCCCGTACACGCCGGCCAGGAACTCGACGGCACCGACCGGGAACTCCGACCAGTCGCCGTTGTCTCCGCGGACGACCACCGGCCATGCGTCCGGGTCCGCGGGGCTCGTCCTCCAGTAGAAGCTATCCCCCCAATTGGACTCCGCCCAGGAGATCAGGCCTCCCGGCTGCGGGAAGGGAACGTAACCCTCAGTGTCCCCCATCTCGTACAGATCCTGAAGGATCTCGTCCTTCCTGGCCTCGGACGCCCACAGCGCCTCGGTGCCGGGCCGGGGAACGGACACGCTCAGGAAGTTGTCGACGACCAGGATCGGATACGCCTCCGCCAGAGAGCGGAAGTCCGAGGGCAGCGCCGTCCCGAGGCCCGCCTCAAGGGCAGCCCAGTCCACGCTACGCCCCCCAGGAACACGCCACCGTGTCATCGACGGAAGCACGGCCTCCAGCTCTTCGACCCTCAGCATGTCGTCTGCCGATCCGGGCTGTTCTCGACCACGACGTTGTTGAACAATACTCCGTCCTCGATGTAGGCAGACATGGTGATGCTGTCCGCCACGCGTTGATCACTGGCTCGATCAACGACCATTGCTCGTCCGACAAGTCGCTCGGGTACGGCGCGCGTTCGCTCACCTCGTCACACCACCGGATCAGCGACCGCAGGCCGGCAGATTCCGCCCGCACCCCACACCATCAGGCGACGACAGGACCACTCAAAGAATTACGAACCGCCCTGTTACGCGGGGATCAGGTGCAGCCGCAGTCCCCAGAAGTAGCGTGAGTGGCTGGCGCAGTACCCGTACTGGGCCCATCCGGCCAGGTCGGAGCGTTTGACGGTCTCGCGGGAACGGCCGCACTCGACCGGCGTGGAGTCCACCGCCCATACATCGTCGGTCCACAGCGTGGTGTCGCGGGCCAGTGTGCGGGTGAGGCGCCGGATCAGATCAGCCGCCTTGCGCAATCGCTTGTTGTAGCCGGGCTGCTGGGGCAGGCAGGGAAAAAGATGCCGCAGGTGCGCGCGGGCGTGCCGCAACCACCGGGCCTTGGAGGTGAAGCCCAACATGACCTGCATCATCGCCAGCGTCATCTGCTCCGCGTCGCTGAGCCGCGGCGCGATGCCCCCGGCCGGCCGCCACGGGGCCCATTGCGGCGAATCCTTCAGCAGATCGTCGGTCTTCACATAGAGCGCGATGGTGAGGGAGTCCAACTCTGTCTTCACACACTGACGTTGGACCCCCTCCTTCCAGCCGCGCGGGCGATTCTCCGGAATGGATCAGCAATGGGAGACCGGTGGCTCCTGCGGACTCAGGCGCCCACTGTCCCGTCGACACCCTCACGCAGAAAGTCCGCGTGCCCGTTGTGGCGGCCGTACTCCAGGAGCACGTGCACCATCACCATCCGCAGCGATACCTCCTCGCTCCATCTTGGCTGATACCCGGCCTGGTCCAGGGACTCGGCCTCCCGCTCGATACGGCGGGAGTTCTCCACCTCGGCCTCCCAGGCTACGAACGCCTCATCCCTGGTCGACGCGCTCGCGTCGTAGGCCGCCTGGAAGTCGATCTTATCGGACCAGACCATGGGAGCGTCGTTGTCCTCGAACACTCGACGGAACCAAGCACGCTCCACCTCCGCCATGTGCCGCACCAGACCGAGCAGCGAAAGCGTGGACGGCGGCATCGACTGCTGCCGCAGCTCCTCGTCGGTAAGCCCTTCGCACTTCATGGCGAGGGTCGCACGGTGGTAGTCGAGAAAAGCCCGCAGCATGTCGCGTTCGCTTCCAAAACTGGGCGGTCCTATGCGATTGTCGCCGGTCACTGGCCGTGCTCCTCATTCGCGCCTGCAGTCATGGCCAGAATCTACTCCCGTCGGCTGTCCCCATACGAGGCCCGTCAACCGGACCTGACTTTCAGTCACCACGAAGGGCTCCGGTCACAGGAATCAGCAAGGCTCATCGGTCACCCGCAGCCGCAACTACCCCTTGGAATCGATCATCTAGTCAGTGCAGATCCACCTGGAAGGGATGGCGGTGGTCGGCGGGACAGATGAAGATCCGCAGGTCGCCCCAACGCCCTACGACGACCTCAGTCACGTCGTCGCTGGACACGGTGAACAGCAGCCTCATCTCGGTGGCGCACGTGTCACATCGGAAGACCATCGGGTGCGTCAGATGCCATGTCGGCCACCCGCCAAGCTTCCATCCCCCGACACGGGTGATCACGTCGCCGCCGTCACCAGTCCTTCGCGCCAGTTCTTCCAGGGCCGGTCGGAACTCGGGAGGCAGTTCCTCACGAAAGGGGAAATCGGCCAGCGGCTCACCAATGATCGTGCATGGCTGTGGCAGATGACCGTCCTCAGAGCGCCGTGAAGGAGAGGGTGACGCCGCCACGGTGCGGCCGATGTCAGCCGCGCGACGCCATCGCACCTCAACGACCGGGCTGACGTCGGCCTGCTGTGCGGGGGGATCCCAGTGTTCGTTGGGGCACCACAGAATCTGCAGGAGATCGGCGCCGGCGGGCCACCATGGTCCTGGCATGTCACGCTCAAAGATCTGGGCGACCGGCACCATCGCCGTCGCAGGTAGTCCTGTGGGGTCCGTCTCGTCGGGTAGCGAGCACGTAGGCCATGGTTCGTCATCGGGCCAGAGCAGCGGCCCGCCGATCGAGCTGTCCCGTGCCGTCGGCTCTCCTCGCTCTGGGCGGAGCACAACGGCCTCGCGAGCAAAGGGCGCGAGGTCCGGCAGAGCATCGAGTATCGCCTTGGTCGAAGGTCTCGAGCTGTGCGTCATGGTGTCTTCCTGTCGGCCGGTCGCAGATCGCTCGTAACGTACAAGTCCCTGGTGACAGCGATACCCTCGCGGGTTCATACGCAGAGCCGGAGGCGGATCTCCACGACGGTGGCAGCGCCTTTGCGCATCTGCGTGGGCAGCAGCGCCAGGTCCTTCGTGGGAGTATTCGGAAACCGTCGGCGCACAACTTGCTGTTGCCGGGTGATCAGCGCGGCGGTCGCCGCGGCGACGGGCAGACGTCGATGGTGGCGGTGGGACTTGTAGTTGTCGTAGACGAGGACGGGCTGCGAGCCGGACGATCACGGGCTCGGGCGCTCGCGCGGCGGCCTGACCACCAAGCTGCACCTGGCCGTCGAACAGGGCCAGAAGCCCATGTCCATCGTGATCAGGGCCGGGCAGCGGGGCGATTCCCCGCAGTTCGAGCCCGTCCTGAACAAGGTCCGTGTCCCGCGTCTTGGGCCGGGCAGGCCGCGCACCCGACCCGATCGCGTGCGCGCCGACAAGGCGTACGCCTCCCGGAAGAACCGTGCTTACCTGCGACGGCGCGGGATCCGCTGCACCATCCCGGACAAGGCCGACCAGGCCCGCAACCGCAAGAAACGCGGCTCGCGCGGCGGTCGGCCGCCGAAGTTCGACCCGCAGGACTACAAGGCTCGGCACGCGGTCGAGTGCGGCATCAACCGCCTCAAGAGGAACCGGGCCGTGGCTACGCGATACGACAAGCTTGCCGTCCGCTACGAAGCCACCGTCCTCATCGCCGCCATCAACGAATGGTTGTGAACGGGCGTGTTGTGGCGGCGCGTGAGCTTCTTCGAAGCCAAGCGTTCTGCTGTCAGCCAAGACCGTCGAGGCTCCGATGGCATAGGCGACAGGATCGTCACATGCAGCCGATCTTCGTTCTCGTGCACAGTCCGTCCGTCGGACCCTCGACCTGGCACCCTGTGGCCGAACACCTGACGGCGGCGGGATACCAGGTACGGGTGCCGTCCCTGCTGCGCATAGGCGCCGGTGCTCCGCCATTTTGGCCCCGCATCGTCAACGCCGTCCGCGACGACCTCCGGCAGGTCTCGGCCGGCAGCCCCGTCACGTTGGTGGCGCACAGCAACGCAGGCTTGTTTCTCCCGGCGATCCGCTCGGGCCTCGACCATCCGGTGACCAGCTCGATCTTCGTCGATGCCGCGCTGCCGGCCCAGATCGGACCGACCCCTGTCGCCTCACCAGAGTTGCTGGAGTTCCTCAGCCCGATGGCTGTGAACGGCAGGCTGCCGCGCTGGACCGATTGGTGGGACGAGGCAGACGTCGCACCCATGTTCTCTGACCCGAAGGTGCGACAGACAGTCACTGAGGAGCAGCCCACCCTGCCGCTGTCCTACTACGAGCAGCACATCCCGGTCCCCGACGGCTGGGACGACCATCCCTGCTCCTACTTGCTGTTCGGCCCTCCGTATGACGACCTTTCCGTCGAGGCGCGCGAACGCGGCTGGCGTGTGGCACACCTGCCCGGCGCACACCTCCATCAGATCATCGATCCTGCCGCCACAGCCCGGCACCTCGTCGAACTCGCCACTACGACTTGATCCACTTCCGATACACGCCCTAAGCGAGTGGTCCTTGGTCTTGGCCCCGGACCGCGTCCGCTCCTGCAGTCCGAAGATGATCTCTGTGACCAGCAGCTCGGGCAGACCGCGCAGGTTGATCTCGCCGGTGATCGTGACGGGGCTGGTGGTCCTCCGCCAGCTCCAGTCCGTTCCGGTGGGCAGTTCCGGTACGGACTGGGCGAGGGCGACGGAGACGGGCCAGTCCACCCGTCCAGCCTGCGGCGATGTCGGCGATGGTGCGCGTCGGCGGCCTCGGGAAGCGGGCCGTGTCGGGGGCTCATACGTTGGTGCAGCATCTCGTGAACCGTGTCCTAGAGCATCACCCTGACCTGCGGCTCTTCAGGCTGTCTCACGTCATGTCATGGCGAGTTCGTCTCAGGAAACGTGTCATTCCCTCCGGTGCAGGCCGGGTTCTGCAGCATGCACCTGCACCCAAGGCGACTACTTATGGTCGGGGCCTTTGTGAGTCTGCGGTCAGTCGAGCTCCCCGGGCCCGTAGTGGGCGTCTGCCGCTCCTGCCTGCAAGGCCCGGTAGCGGTCTCCGTATGACCAGTGCCACCACTTTGTGGGGTAGTTGACGGTGCAGCCAGGCGCCGGGCACTTCCCCGGCTCGACGATCCCGCGTGGTTCACGCGGATACTGGCGGCCTTTCTCGGCTGACCGCGTCGAGCAGCAGCTTCGCGGCCACCGTCGCCCCGTCGGTACGGATCGTGTCGGCCACGGCCCTCGCTCGTGCGCGGGTCTCGGGGGTCAGGGCCGCCTTGAGCGCGGCCGACAGGGACTCGAAGGTCGGAGTCGGTCCGTCGTGTGCCGCGCCGATGCCCAACTCGGCCACCCGGCCGGCCCAGTACGGCTGGTCCACGATCTGGGGTACGACCACCTGGGGCGCGCCGGCCCGGGCGGCCGTCGTCGTGGTGCCCGCGCCGCCGTGGTGCACGACTGCGGCCACCCGGCCGAACAGTGCCTGCTGGTTGACCTCGCCGACGGTGAAGCAGTCGTCCTGGTCGTCGATCAGGCCCAGGTCGGCCCAGCCTCGGGCGACGAGTACGCGGCGGCCCTGCGCGCGGACCGCCTCGATGGCCACCTGGGCGACGTCCGTCGACGCGTGCATGGGCATGCTGCCGAAGCCCACGTACACCGGCGGTTCGCCGGCGTCCAGGAATGCCACCAGCCCCTCCGGGAGCGGGCGTTCGTCCGGCAGGATCCACGCGCCGGTCTGTACGACGTCGAGGTCCGCTGACTCCTGCCACGGCCCCAGGACCGGGTCCGCCGCCAGCCACGGCCGGTCGGTGAAGACATGGCTGCGGACGTCGTCCACCGGTGGCTGGCCGATCGACATCCGGTGAGCGTTAAGCCCTGGGCCGTACAGCGCGTTGAAGCTCTGGGCGTTCAGGTCCCACAGCGCCCGGTTGTCAGTCATGTCCGGTGGGAACGGCCGGCCCGGCAGCGGGTGCGGCGCGTGGTGCGGCGACGGCAGCATGGTCGGAAAGTAGCTCACGTACGCGTAGTGGATGCCCAGTTTCTCGGCCACCGACTGCGCGCCGGCCACAGCCGGGACCAGGCCGGTCGCCACCAGCGCATCACATCCCTCGGCCGCCGCGGCGACCGCGTCGTACTGCGCGGCGACCAACGCGGCCGCGCGCTGGGGCAGGCCCTCCGGCGTCAGCGGCGTCGTCCCGGTCACCAGCGTGCGCACCGGCTCGGCGGCCGGCACCAGCTCCACGCCGACACCGGCCAGCAGCTTCGCGAACTCCTCGTCCGACGGCGCGCACACCCGCACCTCCGCCCCGAGTGCCCGCAGCTGCACCGCGAGTGCCGCCATCGGTTGGACATCCCCGCGCGACCCATACGTCGACAACAACACACGCATTTCGCGACTCCCGTTTCCGCAGATTCTGACCTCGGTCGGCGATTCTGCGGCACGACCGGGGTCTTGCCGCAAGCCCCCGGGTGCGCTATACGTTGAGAGTGGAAAGGAGTGGGTACTCCCCTTTCCCTTCACCGTCCGCTCTGGACGGACAACCTCCTCACGAAGCAACGGCGCGCCGCGTACGGCGGTACCGCCCGCCCAGGAGGATCTCCCCCGGGCCTACGGCTGCAGCCTGCTGGCCTGGGTGGGCGGAGTGATTCGCCCCGGCGAGGGCGGATGCAGAGCTGAGCGTCCAAGTCCCTTTCCAGGGCGGCGAACTGGACGGCGAGGATTGCCTGGGTGGTCCCGAGGTGGCAGGTTTGGCTCACGGCGCGGCGTCCGCCGGGTGGGCGGAGTTCGATACCCATGGACCTGTCTCACGCCACTGTCGTATCCGACATCCATCCGACACCGGCCGTGAGATTCCGACACGGAAAACGAGGCCCTACAGCTGGTGGTGTAGGACCTCGCGACTCGTGGCATAGGGCATCACGCTGACCAGGCACTTTCGGACGTGTCTCAGAGAGTGTCCCTACTTCGGTGTCTCAACTGCCCTGGCATTTCCTCGGCGTGGCGTCGGGCCTGTGCGGAAGGATGAGGCCCGTGCTGACCTACGTGTACCGCGTCACCAAGTACAACCCCGCTGACCGCGACGGACATGGCCACTACACCGGTCCTGAGGACACTGTTGGCGACCACGGCGAGGTAGAGGCGGCCTATCTTCGGACGGTCGCGGCATTCGCCGCGGACACCGGCATCGATCACCTGGTCGTACGCGAACCGCAGGTTCCCTCCCTCGCGCACTTCGGTGTCGAGCCTCCGGTGGATGGTTTCGGGCTGGAAGGACTCTTCCCGTCGGGCCAGGCCGGCTTCCACGACGGGGCGCAGGTGCTGCTCGATATCGCGCTGGACCTGGTGCGGGTCATGCTGCGCGACAGCGGTGCCTGGTGCCGACTGGAGGCGGAGGACTCGTTCGCAGCCCACGTGGGGTGGGACCAGTACCTCTACATCAGCAGCAGCCGGCCTTGCGAGGAAGCGCTGGCCTGCACCCGCGAGCTCGGGCTGTTCCCCGAGCGCCTGGACGCCTCCCCGTACGCCTTCGAGGCCGAGGAGGAAGCGCAGGTCATCCAGCGGCCCGGCGATGATGACTTCTGGGCCGACCTGCACAGGACAGTCGCCACCGGCCACGCAGGAATCCTGGAAGAGACGTATCTCGACGGAGCCTCACGATGGCACCACCTCACCATCGACACCATTGCCCCGGTTCGCGTTGGACTGGCTCCCCGGGCCCGTCTCGCTGTCTGGCCACCCCTGTCCACCGACATCGACGCCGTCCTGCGAGCCCTGCCCGCTGATGGCCTCGTCGAAGGCGTGTGGCAGGACGACGACGGCGGCAACATCCGCAGCGTCATCGCCGACGAGGACGAGTTCCTGGAACTGGCCTCCCGAATATCCAGTGCCCATGCTGCCGCACTCCTGTCTGTATATGCGGGTGAACGTGTGCCTCTGTGCACTGCTGTCATGCCCGACAACGACGGAGTGCTACGGGCTCGTTGGCGGACCGAGCCGACGCCGAGCGACCGCGACTGGGCACTTCGTCAGCCCAAAGGGTGAGCGCTCCGACCGGCCTGTCTCAGATTCGTGGCCGATCGGCCACCGGGTGGCCACTGGCCCTGAGATTCGGCCACGGGATCTGAGATCCCACAGCTGGTGGGGCTCGGGGTTGTCGTGGAGGTCTGTGATGCCCCGACCGCTGTGGAGCGGCGCCATTTCTTTTGGCCTGGTGACGGTGCTTATCTAGATCTGGCGCCTGTCTGCCCAGGCCAGACGAGTGTGACTGGCTGAGGGACGTAAGGTCAGTCTCGTCAACGCAGGTCGTCAACGAAGAACTGGCCGCGGGAGTGTTGAAGCGGGCTCGCAGGTAGCAGCCGACTGCCGAGTAGTACTGCGAAGGCCCCGACGGTCAGCAGCCCGCCGGCGAGGAAGACGCCTCGCACGTCGGCGAGCGGCAGGACCAGTGCCCCGATTGCGGCGCGTGCCGCGATGCCGGCGTTGTAGGCGCCGGAGTTCGCCGCGAGGGCGATATCTGTGCGGCCCGGCGCGCAGTGCAGCATCTCGTTCTGGGTGACCATGAAGACCGGCCCGAGTGCTCCGCCCCTGAGGGCCAGGAACATCACCGCCGCCACTGGATGAGTGCCGACCGCGTACAAGCCGAGCATGCCCACCGCCTGCGTGGCTACGGCCGTGGGTAGCGCGGACTGCGGGAAGCGGTCCAGCAACGCCCCGGTGATGCTCACCCCGGCCAGGCAGGCGACACCGAAAACCACGAGCAGGGCGCTGCCCGTGCTCGGGGAGAACCCGCTCACGTCGCCCAGGAACTTCACGATGTATGTGTATCCGGTGAACGCCCCGGTGGCGGACAGGGTCCCGGTCGCCAGCACCGTCCCGAACCGCCGGACGTCGGGACTGGCTGCGTAGGCGGCGGGTTCTTCTTCCGGACGCGAGGTCGGCAGCAGAACGGCGATCGTCGCCAGAGAGACGAGTCCCAGAGCCGCCAGCATGGCGACGGGCACCTGCCAGTCGCTCTGTCGGCCCAGCCAGGTCCCGGCAGGAACACCGAGCACGAGGGCGAGAGAACCTGCGACGGACAGCGCCCCGACCACACGCCCGCGGACCCCAAAGCCTGTTTCTGATGCTGACACGTCAAACTGACTCCTGACCCCGGCTCCGCCTCACACGTCGCCGACGGATGATCGCGCGGCCGAGGACGCGTACCTGAGGGCGCGTGACCTGCCACCAGGAGGTTCGGTCGAGGAGGTGGCCTACTTTCCTGGGGCGAGGCCGGGCGTCATGTCAAGGCGGGGTACGAGGAGGAGTTCTTCGACACCCACAAGGTCGGAGAGATCGAAGCCTTCCATGTCGGCGGCCTGCTCCGCGCTGGCCAGGAACGTGCGGACGACCTCAGCGGGCTCCGCGCCGTCCGGGTAGGAGACCAGCGCAAACAGCCGGTGCGAGGGTGAGTCTGGTTCTGTCCACACTCCGTGGGTGGTGACGCCGAAACGGCGCAGGCTCGGCACATGCCGTGGCCAGTGGACATTCGCGTAGGCGTCGAGCGCTTCGGCTGTGCGAAGGGTGTAGGTCCTGAGCTGGTACAGCATGGGAATGGTTCTCCGTCCTTTGAGGGTCATCCCGGCTTTGGGCCGGCATGGACGTGCGGGCTGAAGGGTCAGCTGGAGGCTGCCGCAGGGACGGCAGTGGCGAGGTGTTGCCGTGTGCCGCGCCGTCCGGTCGGAGATCCGGCCGGACGGACGTGACCCTGATGCGGCGCTAGCTCCAGGCCACCGGGACGGGAACGTCGGTGGGGGCGGTGAGTTGCGCCATCAGGCCGGCGAAGTCTTCGAGGTGCCAGGTGACGACGATCCGGTTGTCGCGCAGTGGATGTCCATCGTGCGTATCTCGATGCGCCGACCGGTGGGCTCGTGTCCCATGAAGGCGCCCTGATGCGTTCCGCTGACCGTGTTCCTGACGGCCACCCGGTCGCCTCCGACGACAAGGTCCTCGTGCGTGACGTCGTAGTCGGGCATCGCCCGGCGGAATGCCGCGATCTGTGCCGCCATGCCTGCGGGCCCCTGCTCCTGGCCGGGGGCGAGCGGGATGTCGATCCAGTCGTCGGCGAGGATCTCGCCGTAGACGGTGGTGTCGCCGGTGCGGAACGGCTCGTAGAAGGCGCGGACGACGTCGACGATGCCCGAGCCGGAACGCGTGTCGGAGCCGGTGACTGCGGACGTGCCGGGCTGGTTCGGAGTAGTCATGAGACTGACTTTCTGGTGACGGAACGGACTGGGCAGGGCATGCACGTGATGACGGTGACGAGGACCTGGCGGGTCGGGTCGCCGGGGTGGCCCGCGTCCGCGCTACGCGAGCGCGAGGATGAGGCCGACGGTGATGAGTAGCACGGCTGTGACCGCGTGGATACTCAGCGCATCGCGGAGGGTTCCTCCGTTGGTCCGGACGATGACGGCGTCTCCGATCGGGGTGATTGCCGCGGCGAGCATGGCCCAGCCGAAGACATGGGAGCCGGCGGCCGCGAGGACTACGAGTGGCACCACTCCAGAGGTGATGTCGCGAACGCCCTTGATGCTGGTCAAGGCACGGAGGCTGTCTTCGGGCACCCCGAATCCGGCCATCGCGACCTGGGGGGCCAGCAGAAACCGGCCGCCGATGAACAGAATGAAGGCACAGCCGAGGAGCGCGACGACGAGAGCGGCGATCACCATGAGGAATCCTTTCCACGTTATCTATCGATGTTCGATAACGACGTTAGCATACGGTTGCCCGGCGCGCTTCCGCATCGCCGACGGCGCGTCCGCCGACGCCGCCGGGTGCCGCGCAAGCCGGCCGGGCGAGCGGGCCACCGTTCGCTAGCGCCGATATGTAACCGTGTTATGGTCATTGCCATGTCCCCCAAACCGGCTCCTGACCTGGACCTGCGGCGCGCTCAGATCATCCGCGTCGCACGAGAGCTCGCCGAGTCGGACGGCTGGGCGGCGGTGACGATGCGCCAGGTCGCCTCTCGGATCGGCGTCACGCAGCCGGTGCTCTACTCGGCCTTCTCCGGCCGACAGGCACTCATCGACGCCGTGGCCCTCAGCGGGTTCACCGAAATCGCCGAAGCGCTCGAAGCGGTCGACGCCGAGCCCATGGCGCGCATGCGCGCCTACCTCGAGTTCGCCGTAGCGCGGCCCCACCTGTACGAGGCCATGTTCTCGATGCCCTCGGGCCTGGGATTCGGGACCGGGAGCGCCCCTGAACCGCTACGGCGTGCCTTCGCGGCGATCCACGAAGCCTTCCCGGGACCCGACCACACCAGGGCGGAAGTCGCCTGGGCAACCCTGCACGGCCTTGCCACCCTCCAGATGGGTGGACGCCAGCCGGAATCGCGCGTACAGAGCCGACTGGAACACGCCCACCACATACTGACCCGGTGATGTTGCGACGACCGGTTGAGTTCGGGGAGTACACGAGCAGTGAATTCCGTACGGTGATACGGGAGTTGGATATGAGGCAGAGCATGGGCCGAGTGGGCTCGTGTTACGTTAACGCCGCGGCGGAGAGTTGGTTTGCCCTACTTAAGGCCGAGATCGGCACCGCAGTGTGGGCGACGCGGGCCGAGGCTCGCGCTGACGTCTTCTGCTTCATCGAGGTTGAATACAACCGCACCAGGCTCCGCAGGCATCCCGAGCTCGGGTACCTCACCCCGCTCGAAACCCGAGCCAGGCTGCAACAAGACTTCACCCCCGCAGCGTAGAAACCCGCTGTCCAAGATCAGGGGGGAACTTCAGCAAGGGGTTCGAGGTCTCCAAGGACACGCTGGTCACTTCCGTGCCTGATGCACCCAACGGCCCGGTGAGCCGCGATCATTGACGGACTCGCAGTACCTTTTCCTTTTTCTGAAAGGCGATTGCCAGTGGACGCGCTGCCCCTTCCCGACGATGCGCCCGCCTCTCGTCCTTCGCCCGCGCCTGCCGGGGAGGCGGTAGCCGTACCGGGGTGGGGACGCCGGATCACGGTGCCGTGCCCGGAGTGCGGTCTGCCCACGCACCGGCACCGGACGCTGGATTTCGGCGGTGCCACCCAGTACGGGAAATCCTGGCGTCCCGTGGTCACGGTCGGGGGCGATCCGGCAGAAGAAGAAGGGGCCTGGGTGGCACTGATCCCCGGTGACTTCCCTGCACGTCTCTTCGCCCAGGCGGAACTCTTCCATCTCGTCAGTGGCATCGCCTGGCCGGGCGCGCATCACCGCGACTACGGCAGTGCCAAGGTCGCGCACAACGCGTGCTGCCCGGTCGGGCACGCCGACCGCCCGGACAGCAGTCGCGGTGCTGGTGAACTGTGGCAGGCCATGCGGCTGCGGATCACCCGCCGTGAGCGCGGAGGCGCTGGATGACAGACAGCGGCGAGATCGCCCGGCGGCACCTTCCAGTGGCCTGCGAGGAATGCCGGGCGGACGTCGCGCTCGGGCCACCCGAATACAGCGTCGGGGAACAGCCAACCAGCGGATGGCGGTAGGCCAGTGTGCGCAGGTCACAGCCCGGTACCGGTTGTTGTCCCGGATGTCTTACGAGTGCTGGCCTGTGGCGTTGTTCCCCTGGCCGTCAGCGCGGGTGTTGGCGTTGTTGTTCTGGCTGGTCTGCGAGTCGCTGTTGATGGCCGTGTTCAGCAGTGAGATGTCGTCGAGGACGTGGGCGTTGTTGACGACGCCGTCGGCGATTCCCGCGTGTGCTGGTACAGCGGCAATGAGGGCCGTGCCCACAGCGAGAACGGCAGTGGTGAGGATGCTTCGCTTCATCATGATCTCAGCAACGGGCGGTCACTGCCGAAAGTCACGGGCACCGACGGGCAATGCAGCGCAGATATCGAACATGTGAACGAATTTGCGGCTCGGTGTGGGGCAGTCACCCTGCCCGGTGGGCGCATCGTCGAGGGGGATCTCCAGGCCCGTTGACGAGACACAGATGGCCGCTGGTGGTATCGAGTCGCCATCGACGTACCCGCCGCAGCAGTCCACCCCATGAAGGGCCAGGACTACGCTCAGGTCCCCACCTGGATCCGGCCGGGGTGGTGGTGGGGATCGAGACCGACCACGGCTCATGGGCGCAGGCCTTGATCGGTTCGGGCTGCCAGGTCTATGCGATCAACCTGAGGCAGGCTTCTGGGAGAGGTACGGCACGTCCCGGCGCCAGGAGCGACAAGGGCGACGCGCACGCGCTCGCAGACATGGTCCGCATCGACCGGGTCCAGCTGCGGCCGGTGGCCGGGGACAGCGAGCGGGCGCAGGCCGTGAAGGTCGTCGCCCGCGCCCGCCAGACCCTGATCTGGGAACGAACCCGCACCTTCCTGCGGCTGTGGACCATGCTGCGGGAGTATTTCCCCGCGGCGCTGTCCGTCTACGCGGACCTTGAGCTTCCTCCGGCGTTGGAGGGCGCAAGTTCTCAGTCGCAGTTGGGTGCGCCGAGCCAGGTCGTCAATGCGAGCTGGAGTCCCTTGTGGACCTGCTCGGTCGGCTCGTCGGGTGCCGCCGCCCACGCGACGTAACCGTCCGGACGGATGAGTAGCGCGTCCACGGATGGTTCCTGGCAGGCGGCGGCGACCACGTCCACCCGGCTCTTCCAGCTCACCGCCAAGTGGGCCAGGGCGGAGCGCCCGGTGAAATCGAGCAGTATGGGCCTGGCATCCCGCATGAGTTCCGCGACCCGCGTCGGCCCGGTGTCGGTGACCAATGGCAGGTCCGGGACGAAGCGTCCGACGAGTGGATGTGAGGGTGCCATGTCGTAGCGGATGTCGGTGCCCGCCATCATGTCCGCGATGTGCTGGACGTTGTCCTTGTGTTGCAGGAGTTCGCCGAAGAGTTCGCGAACTGCGGTAACCCCCGGGCCGGGCGCCATGAGCGCGGTCTGTGTCTGGGAGTGCATGAAGACCCGCTCGCCCACGGGGTGCCGCTCGCTGTGGTAGGTGTCCAGCAGGCCGGGCGGGGCCCAACCCTGGACCTGCGCGGCGAGTTTCCAGCCGAGGTTGGCCGCATCCTGCAGGCCGAGGTTGAGGCCTGGTCCGCCGACGGCGGAGTGGACGTGTGCGGCGTCGCCGACCAGCAGCACCCGGCCGTGGCGGTATCGCTCGGCGAGCCGGGTGTTCCCGCCGGCGAGGCGCCGAAGCAGGTGTGGGCCGGGTGCGCTCGGTGGGCCGAACGGCAGGTCGACGCCGAGCACGCGGTTGACGCTGTCCCGAAGTTCCTCGAGGGTCATCGCGGTCGGCACGTCGTCGTCGTTCGGCGGTTGGTCCCACTCGATCGTGCTGATGAGGGGTTTGCCGGGCTCCAGCATGGCGAAGACGAAGACGCCCTGCTCGGTGCGGGTGAAGGTGAACGGTCGGATCCTGCCGAATCCGGGGATGCCGAGTTCGCCGGTTCCTGGTGTCAGCACCGAGTCGGGAAGCGTGACATGCGCGGTTCGGGACACCAGGCCCGACGCGGTTACCCCGGGAAAGCCGATGCCGGCCTGATTCCGGACAGTGCTGTGGCCGCCGTCGCAGCCGACCAGGTAGCGGGTGCGCAACCGGTACGGACCGTCAGGGCCCTGGACCTCCACGGTTACACCGTCGTCGTCCTGGGACAGCGCGGTCAGTTCTTGTCCGTATCGGATCTCCACGCCGAGTTCGTGCGCCCGGTCCGCGAGCAACTGCTCCATCCGTCGCTGCGGTATGGGCAGGATGCAGATCGGGTTGGTGTCCAGCATGCCCAGGTTCAACGGGAACGCGCCGAACATGTACTGCGGGGTCGGCTGGGGCGCACCGGGGCCGCCGCCGAACCGCTGGTACAGGCCACGGTGGTCCAGGAGCCGGACGACCTGCCCGACCAGGCCGTTGGCCTTGGGCTCCGCGTTGAGTTCGGTCATCCGTTCCAGGACGACCGGCCGCACGCCGGCCAAGCTGAGCTCGCACGCCAGCATCAGCCCGTTCGGGCCGCCACCGGCGATGACAACGTCTAATGTCATCGAAATCCTCCTTCTGAAGGCATGGCAAACGCAGCCCCGATGCGGGCCTGCGGTTTGGGTGATGCAGGGCTCGTCGTTGTTATCCGGAGTGACCGGCCGACGGGTCAGGCAGGCCGGCAGCGAGGAGCTTCAAGGCGTCGCGCAGCAGCGGCAGCAGCGGAACCGGCGGATCCGCGCGCAACCACTGATCGCTCGCCGCCTGCTGGGCTGCCAGCACGGCGGCGGCCACAAGTTTCGGATAGAGATCTCGATCGACATCGGTGCCGGTGCGCTCGGCCACCGCCACCGCGAACTCACTGTCCGCAGCCATGGCCGCCTTAAGGATCTCGCCCTGCAGCGCGGGTTCGCCGAGCAGCAGACGGACGCCCTTGGTCCATTCCGGGTCCGGGCTGCGTTCTTCACTGCCGAATGGTGACAGTGCGGCGTGGATGACTGCGTCCCACAGTGGTTCGTCGGCCGGGCGCGCCCTCAGGGCCACAGCGACCTGCTGCACCCGGTCGACATGCCTGGAGACGATGGCCTCGTACTTGCTGGAGAAGTAGTTGTTGAACGTCCGTGGCGAAACGCCTGCCTCGGACGCGATGTCCTCCACCCGCACGTTCTCAAGCCCTCGTTCGAGCGCAAGACGCAAAGCTGCCCAGCTCAACGCCTGCCGGGTCGCCAGCTTCTTGCGTTCCCGCAGCCCCGTCTCGGAGTCGGAGCCCTGCGGTTGGTTGATCGCCATGAGCACCACTCTACAGAAAACTGCGGGATACGCAATAATGCGTGCCACGCAACTTCGGCTCGGCGTGCCAGTGCCGATCAGCCGCAGCGAAAGCGCAGGTCGGCAACTACGGCGGCGACTCCTGGGATCGCCGGGCGAAGCCGCATTGCTCCAGCGAGACCCTTCCCTGCGACATCATCCCAAGTCAGCTCATGCCGCCAGCTGTCGTGCACAGTCACACATCGGACTCACTCGTCTAGGTCTTGTCCTTGCTGAACAGGGCTTTGTCCAGCGCGCTTTGGACGTCGCTGCGGGCCAGATTGGTGGTAGCGGCTGGGAGCAGGGCGAGGGCTCCGGAGGCAAGCAGGAGGATGCGTACGCTGTCGCCAGGCACGGGTCCGACGCCCGGGAGAAGGGGGATGAGGAGCCCCGCGGCGACGAGTACGGCCGGGCCGGTGAGCCTGTTGAGGGCACGCCGAAGCTGTGAGGCGGCAGTCAGCTCGGGTGCGTGTCGCAGCAGTTCGTCCCAATCAGATCTGACTGCGGCGAGCAGCCCTGCCCGCAGGGAGTCGCAGATGCGGTCGTAGTCGGACAGGGAGTGGACCTGAGCGAGGGAGCGGCTGTGCAGGCGCAGCTGTTCGGCCAACTTGCCGTGCTTGTGTCGGATTTCGGTGCGCAGGCCGCGCTCGCGGAACCGGACCGCACGGAGAGGTATTCGGTTGTTCTCAACACGGCGGGCACTGGCATCGATGTGGTTACGCAGGTAGGCGATCTCTGAAGGTCTGTCCCAGTAGTCGCGTGACTGGTACAGGTTGACGGTGCTCAAAAAGAGGGATCGGATCGCTTCGTCATCGCTACGGTTCCACGGGGCGGGGCGGACGGACTCCATCCAGCCGGCGACGACCAGGAACACGCGGACCAGCACCGCGCCGAACACGAGGGCCAGGGCGATGAGGATGTTCCATCCGGTGGGCCATGACGCGTAGACGTCGGCAATGGTCACCGCGGCCCATGGGCAGCCGACGAGGACGACGGCCATCAGCGGGATCGTCGCGTAGGGAAGGCCCCAGGTGACCCGGCTACCGTCGCCGAGGGCGGAGCGCAGTATTCGCATGGACGTGGTGAAGCGGATGAGCAGGGCGCCGAGGCCGATGAGCGGGCCGGTGATCAGCGCCTGGGTACGGACGGACGTACCCAGGCCCTCCGCCGGCACGTGGGATACGAGCCAGCTCCCCAACTCGGTGCGGACGCCCTCGTTAACGAACCAGAGCAGACCGGCGCAGCCTATGAGGGCAAACAGCAGCGCCAGCGCGATGGCGGCGGCACTGCGTCGTTCCTGGCTCCACAGCGGCAGGTGTCCGTCCGAGCAGGCGTGGTAGGCGGCCGGGACGATCTCGCCGCGCTCCTGTGCGGTGAGCCCCGGTATTTCGTGGACGCGCAGGAGGACGTAGTGGTGCCAGGCGCGCTCGTTCTCGGTCTCCCGGTCCGCCTGCCGACGGGTGATGAATCGGAACCAGATGTCCACGCCCCGATATTGGGGGACGGGGTGGCCACGCTGCCAGCACGGCGGCTCATGTTCTGGCAGGCTGCACACAGAGAACCACCGGGGACCGCAGAAGTCCGCTGCGCCCGATCGGTGAAGCGCATCTCCTCCAGGCTGCCGGCGCGGCGGCTGCCGTCCTGGAAGTACACCTCCTTGAGCGCTTCGGCGGCGATCTCCTGCAGACCCTGGTCGCTCGCGCCGCGCTCCTGGGACAGAGCTGTTGGGCTCCGGCGCCGCATGGGCGCAGCCGGTCCCCCCTGGATCCCATCATGAGGCGCGGCCTACGGCCTCACCGGAGGTCAGCCGATGCCGGTGACCTGGAGCGCTGTGGTCCAGTTGTTCTTGATGGCGCTACGCGCGGCGGACAGGGTGATGGTGCCGTTGCAGACGGCGTTCTTCAGTTTCGTCTTCGTCTCGGTGCCGTCTTTGGTGTAGGCGGTCTTCGTGCCGTAGTGCGGTTCGGGTCACAGGTTGCCGGGGTCGCGGGGCGCACCGCCGAGCTCCAGCGGCACGAGGTGGTCCTCCTCGTAGTCCGACATGTTGGTGTCGGAGTACCCGTAGTCGATGATGCCCTCTGGTTTGGGGCCCGTTGTCAGTGGTGGGCGGCAGGATGCCGGTCATGACAACACCTGCTGCAGTGATCGTGGATACCGCCGCCTATGCGCAGGCGATCGAGGATGCGGTGAAGGCCGCGGCCGCCTACTACGCGGGCGGCACCTCGCCGCTGGATGACGACGCCTACGACCGGCTGATGCGTGGGATCGCGGCGTGGGAAGCCGAGCACCCCGATCAGGTGCTGCCCGAGTCACCAACGGGAAAGGTCGCGGGCGGTGCGGTCGAGGGCGACGTCCCGCACACGGTGGCGATGCTGAGTCTGGACAACGTGTTCTCCGCGGAGGAGTTCACCGCATGGACGGCGTCCCTGGGGCGACGCATCGGCCGTGATGTCGCCCGGTTCAGTGTGGAGCCGAAGCTGGACGGTCTGGCGATCGCCGCCCGCTACAGCCGCGGCCGCCTCACGCGGCTGGTCACCCGTGGGGACGGGACGGCCGGGGAGGACGTCTCGCATGCCATCGGCACCATCGAGGGTCTGCCCGACGTGCTTGCCGAGCCGGTCACGGTGGAGGTGCGCGGCGAAGTCCTCATGACGGCGGTCCAGTTCGAGCACGCCAACGAGGTGCGCACCGCGCACGGCGGTCAGCCGTTCGCCAACCCGCGTAACGCGGCTGCGGGCACGCTGCGGGCCAAGGACCGCGCCTACACGGTGTCGATGACGTTCTTCGGCTACGGCCTGCTGGCGCTGCCCGACACCGACGCCGCTCTGGCCGGACGGCTGGGCGAGCTCGCCCACAGTGCCCTGATGCACCTGATGGCAGGGTTCGGCGTGCACACCACCGCCCAGACCGCAGCCCCGGGCGTCGTCGTCGAGACGGCCGTGCAGGTCCTGTCCCGTGTCCAGGAGATTGCCGCGCTGCGAGCCCAGCTGCCGTTCGGTATCGACGGGATCGTCATCAAGGCCGACCTGGCCGCCGACCAGCAGGCCGCCGGATCCGGGTCGCGTGCGCCACGGTGGGCGATCGCCTACAAACTGCCGGCCGTGGAGAAGATCACCAGGCTGCTGGAGGTCGAGTGGAACGTCGGCCGGACCGGCATCATCGCCCCGCGCGCCGTACTCGAGCCGGTCGAGATCGAGGGCTCGACCATCACCTACGCCACCCTGCACAACCCGGCCGACATCACCCGACGCGACCTGCGTCTGGGCGACCACGTCATGGTCCACCGCGCCGGTGACGTCATCCCCCGGATAGAGGCCCCGGTCGCGCACCTGCGCACCGGCGACGAGCAGCCCATAGTGTTCCCCGAAGTGTGCCCGCGCTGCGGTTCCGGCATCGACAGCAGCGAGCAGCGCTGGCGCTGTGTCAACGGCCGAAACTGCCACCTGGTGGCCTCCCTCGCCTATGCCGCGGGACGTGACCAGCTCGACATCGAAGGCCTGGGCGGCACGCGCGTCGTCCAGCTCGTGGAGGCCGGCCTGGTCGCCGATCTCGCCGATCTGTTCACCCTGACCCGTGAGAAGCTGCTCGGGCTGGAACGGATGGGCGAGACCAGCACCGACAACCTGCTCGCCGCGATCAGTACGGCAAAGGGGCAGCCGCTGTCCAGGGTGCTGTGCGCGCTCGGCGTGCGCGGCACGGGTCGGTCCATGTCACGGCGGATCGCCCGGCACTTCGCCACCATGGACCACATCCGCGCCGCCGACGCCACGGCGATGCAGCAGGTCGAGGGCATCGGCGCGGAGAAGGCGCCGTCCATCGTCGCCGAGCTCGTTGAACTCGCCCCGCTCATCGACAAGCTCGCCGCAGCCGGGGTGAACATGACCGAGCCCGGCGCCACTCCGCCGTCTGCCGATGCCGTCGGTGCCAGTACCGCGGGAACGGCGGAGGGCGGACCGTTGGCGGGGATGACAGTGGTGGTCACTGGCGCGATGACGGGACCACTGGAAAAGCTCACCCGCAACGAGATGAACGAGCTCATCGAGCAGGCCGGCGGCCGCTCCTCCTCCAGCGTCTCGAAGAAGACGACCCTGCTCGTGGCCGGAGAGAACGCTGGATCCAAGCGGGCCAAGGCAGAGGACCTCGGGATCCGCCTGGCCACACCGGACGAGTTCGCCGCCCTCGTCGCGGACTACCTCGGCTGACCCGCCCCCCCCCGTACTGCAGAAGCTGTTCAAAGATCCCGATGCTACGTGCGCCGGGATCTTCGGGGTGACATTCGCCGATCAGTACGAACGAGCCGACGGCCGCCGCGTCCACCTGCTCTCCGCACCGCGCAGCGACGGCATTGTGCTCGCCCGCCCAACGCGAGGTCGGTGCCAAGAGCAACGAGATCACCGCGTTCCGGCCACTGCTGGACCCGCTGGACCTGACCGGCGCGGTGGTGACCTTCGACGCGCTGCTGAACCAGGCCGACCACGCGAAGTTTCTGGTCGAGGAGAAAGACGCGTACCTCATCGCCGTGCTCAAGGCCAACCACCCCACCATGCACACGCTGGTGAAGGATCTTCCCTGGAAGGAGGTTCCGCTGATGGACCGCCGCCTACCAGAGTCTCTACCGAATCCGGAACGGTTCAGAGCGAGCAGTGCTGTCGCACCTGGCAGCCGCTGTCGGATCGCACGGCCACCGCGCCACGGTGATCGGCAGCTACCTCGAGATCAGCAATGCACCATCCCGGGAAGTCCTGCCGACAGTCGTCCACACTCAGGTCGCGGCCCAGCCCGGTGCCCAACGCCTTGAGATAGGCCTCCTTACGCGCCCACAATCGCGTGAAGCGTGCCGCGCGCTCCGGCACTTCACACGCCTCGATCTCGGCGCGCTCATCCGGGTGCAGCCGTGCACTCACCTTGGTGGCCACTTGCTCGTCCGGGACGGGCTCCACATCCACACCAACCGCCACTCGGGCGAGAGCGATCGCCACCATCCTCCCGCCGTGCGAGAGCGAGAATTCTACGGGCGCGGCGCTCGAGGCAGCCAAGATCGGCCGCCCATGCGGCCCCCCGCAGCAGGGGCAGGCCTCCCGCGCGAAGCTCAGCTTCGCAGGCGCCATTCCCAGCCAATCCCCAAGCGCCTTACGCAAGGCGATGTGCGCGAACGCGTACTGCACCCGGTCGGCCTCGTGCACGAAGGCTGCCATACGCTCGCGTTCCGCGACATCCAGCAGACACAGTCCCGGCAAGCTCGCTACCCCGGCTTCCGGCACCTCGAGGACCCACGCCGCCACTTCCTCTCGCACAACACTCCATGATCGCAGATCTATAGGCTGCAGGAGGTTCGGCGGTGACCTGGCAGCCGAGTTCTCGGAGCCGTCCCAGGTGGTGGGCTCCACCGCCTTGTGCTTCCCCTCGTGCCGTGGAGACCGTGGCAGCAAGGGAAGTTGGGAGTCATGGCATTCAGGCAACGCGTGTATGACGCCGGGTTCCGTGAGTGGTGCGGTGCGGATCGTCAGGGAGACCGGGAAGACGATCCCGCAGGTCGCCGGGGAACTGGGCATCAGTCCCGGGACTCTGCACTCGTGGGTGTCGTGGGTGAAGCGGAACGGCTCGCCCACCTCGGACGCCCCGGCGGCGTCGCCGTCACCCGCCGGCCGTCTGCGGGGGCCCGAGCGTGAGGAGCTGGAGCGACTGCGGGCCGAGGCGCGGGAGAAGGACAAGCGCATCCGCGTGCTGAAGGTGGAGTGCGTCCACCGGCAGCCCTTCCGCACCCGGGCCGAAGCCCGCATCAAGTTCGGCACGTGGATCGCAGACTTCTGCAACACACGTCGGCTGCACAGCGTGTGCGGGTTCGTCAGCCCGGTGGAATTCGAACGGCGGTATTGGGCCGAGCAGGTCCTGCAAGAAGCAGCGCAGGAACTCTCCACGCCACGAGGGGATTGACAAAACCGCTGCTGCATGACATGCGTGAAGGAGCCATCGATGGAACTCTCCACGCCACGAGGGGATTGACAAAACCGCTGCCGCATGACATGCGTGAAGGAGCCATCGATCCACGCAGGGTACGCCTCCGACGGCCCCGGCGCCCACTCGCAGGGGATCGCCCTGGTTATCGCCGCCTCCCTTCGCCAGGACCCTACCGTGTAAAGACTCCTTCAAGATCCTTTCGCAAATTCGAACATAATGCGACGCTCAGTGCAGAGTGGATCTCGACGGGCTCGGCGCGTGCGCAGAGGATGGCCTTCCCGAACACCCCACAGGGGGTCGGTGTTCGTGGTTCCGGAGGTCTGTCATGTCTGTCGCGCGCCCATCGTTGGCGACTGTCGCCGTCCCGGCCTGTGATCGGAATTGTGGGTTTCAGATGTTGGCCGTAGTCGTTGCTCAGCCACTCGCGGTCCAGGGCCGCGCAGCGAGGCAACCAAGAGGTCTACGACATGGCAGGGCTAGTTCGTGACGCGGTCAGTACCGCCCAGCGTCTTCGAGCATTCGGCAACCCAGTAGGCGAAAAGTCGACTCCTTCTCGTATTCGGACTTACCGGCTCGTTGGCCGGATGTGCTTTCGGAGGCGCAATCAATGGGTTATCCCGACTTATTCGCACACGAACTCGCAGCTGAATGGGCGGGATTATCACCGGACGCCCCGGCCGTTCTGTTCCAGGGGCGATCGCTGACCCACGGCGAGCTGGAAACGGAAGTGGTGCGCTGGGTTGCGGCGTTGCGCGATTCGGGTGTTCGAACGGGGGATATCGTCGGCGTCTGCCTGGAGAGATCGCCCTCGATGATCGCCTGTGTGCTCGGCGTGCTCCGCGCCGGCGCAACCTATCTTCCGCTCGATCCGTCCTATCCGGCGGAACGCCTTGACTACATGATGGCCGACAGCGGAGTCACCGTTGTGGCCACCGAAAACGCCCAGTCCGCGCTGCTCTCCCGGCTGTGCCCGGGCTTCCGGCCCGTGATCCTGGCCGACGAGGCCCCGCCGGACCCGGTCCCCGTGAAGGTCAACCCCGACCAGCCGGCGTTCCTCATCTACACCTCGGGGTCGACCGGCAGACCCAAGGGCGTCGCCGTCCCCCACCGCGCCATGACGAACTTCGTCACCGGGATGGCGGCCCAGCTCGGCATGACTGCCGCCGACGTCGTGCTCGCCCAGGCACCGCTGTCCTTCGACATCTCCGTCTTCGAGATCTTCATCCCGCTGTCGGTCGGCGCGACAATCCGGTTGGTCGACCGCGCGACCGCCACCGACGGTCCGGCCCTGGCGGAGGCGGTGCACAGCGGCGGGGTGACCGTCGTGCAAGGCACGGCCACGACGCACCGGATGCTGCTGGCAGCCGGCTGGCGCGGCGGCCCGTCGATCACCGTCGTGTCCGGCGGCGAACCCCTCCCTCCGGACGTCTCCGAAACGCTGCAGAACGCCGGAACGCGGGTGTGGAACGCTTACGGCCCGACCGAGACCACGGTGTACACCCACGCGCTCCGGATGACCGAGGGCCGCCGTGTCACGCTGGGCGGGCCCCTGCCGAATGTGCGCACATATCTGCTCGACGAGGACCTCGAGCCCGTCCCGGTCGGCGAGCCGGGGGAGATTTTCCTGGCAGGCGACTGCCTGGCCAACGGCTACCTGAACCGGCCGGACCTCACTGCCGAGCGCTTCCTGCCCGATCCGTTCAGCACCACCCCCGGGCAGCGTATGTACCGCAGCGGCGACCTGGCCCGCTGGACCGAGGACGGCAGGCTGGAGTCGCTGGGGCGCGCAGACCAGCAGGTCAAGCTGCGCGGTTACCGCATCGAGCTGGGCGAGATCGAAGCCATCCTGCGCGGGCACGAGTGGGTGAAGGACGCGGTCGTCATCCTGCGCGCCGGCGAGGCCGAATCATTCCTGGCCGCGTACCTGACGCTGACCGACGATCGTGCGCCGAGCCGCCGCGAGGTACACGACCTACTTGGGACCACCTTGCCCAGCCATATGATCCCCGCCCAGTACGTGGTCGTGGACCGGCTGCCCACCATGCCGAGTGGGAAGGTGGACCGCACCGCGGTCGCCGCGTTGCCGGTAGCGCGCCACCTCATCGGTGCCGAGCCGGTGGCCCCGCGATCCGTCGTGGAGGAGGTGGTCGCCGGGGTGTGGCTCGACCTGCTCGAACTCGACGAGCTCAGCGTGGTCGAGCCGGTGTTTGACCTGGGCGCGTCGTCGCTGACGGCCATGCGGGCCGCCGATCTGCTGGGGGAGATCTTCCGCACGAACGTGCCGATCCGGCTCTTGTTCGACCGGCCGACGGTGGCCGACCAGGCCCACTACCTCGATAGGCAGTGCGAAGACGCCGCCCGGACGGCGGGTCTGGTGCTGGAGCTGGCTCGGGCAGCGAACGAGGAGAACTGACGCGATGGGAACGACCAGGCCGGCTCTCGGCGAGCTGCTGCGGGGCCTCTCCCGTGATCGGTCACTGCTCGACCGACTCCACCAGGACCTCACCCCACCTCAGGAGGCCGAGCCGGAGACCACGCCGGGCGGCGCCCGGATCGTGACACCGGGCCAGGAACAGGTGTGGTCCTTCGACGCATTGTCGCCGGGCATGGGCGTCTACAACGTCCCGCTGGTAGCACGGGTCTCCGGAAACCTGAACGTTCCCGCCCTGTGCGAGGCCGTCAAGGCGGTCGCGGCGCGCCACGAGACCTTGCAGTCCGGCTTCGCCCTGATCGACGAGCAGCTGATGGCAGTGCCCGCGGCGAAGCCCGAAGGAAGATTCGTCGAGAAGGATCTACGCGCCGAAGCCAACCCGGACTCGGTCGCGCGCGCATGGGTGATCGCGGAGGCCGGAAAGCCGTTCGACCTCGCGAGCGGCCCGCTGTGGCGCTGCCTGGTGGCCCGCCTGGCCCACGACGAGTACCTGGTTTGCTGGGTCATCCACCACATCGCCATCGATGGCTACTCCCTGCGGGTTCTGCAGCGGGAACTCGTCGCGGCCTACCGACAGCTGATGAGCGGCGCGGAAGTCGCGCTCGAACTGGTGCCGACCGGGTACTACGAGCTCGCGGGCAGGCGCCGCAAGCGCAGCAAGAAGGACGACCTGGCGTATTGGAAGTCGGCGCTCGCCGATCCGCCGGAGCCGGTCGAATGGTCGTTCGCACGGCGTAGGCCGGCGCACCCGACCTACGACGGGGACAGCGTCGAGTTTGTGGTGTCCGACGAACTCGGCACCGCCGTACGGAAGTTCGCTGCCGAGGCGCGCTGCACGCCGCTGATGGTTCAGCTGGCGGCGTTCGCCGTGCTCGTGCACCGCCACTCCGGAGCGGACGACTTCGTGCTCGGGATGCCCACCGCGGGCCGTACCCCGCACGTCGATGAGGACGTGGTCGGCTACTTCGTCAACATGCTGGCGCTGCGCCTGCGATGTGCGGCCGGCGTGACGGGGCGCGAGCTGCTGGACGCAGTCCGCGACGCTGCGCTCGATGCGTACTCACATCGGGAACCCCCATTCCGGGACGTCATGGAGGCCGTGCGGCCGGAGCGCGTCCCCGGCGTCATGCCGGTCTTCCAAATGGTGTTCACCTCGCCGCCCAAACTGGACACCTTCGACGCCGACGGGACGTCGTTCGCCTTCGAGGAGTGGCACAGCGGGCAGACGCTGTTCGACTTCGAGATCCACTTCCCGGAGTCGGCGACCGGGAGCGTCGGGTTCATCAAGTACTGCACGAGCCTGTTCGACCGGGACCGGATCGAGGTGCTGGCCGAGCAGTACGTCCGGATCCTCGAAAGCCTCATCACGAATCCGCGGCGGCCGATCGCCGAGATTCCCCTGCTCACGCCGGAACAGCGGCAGGCGGTGCTCGGCGCCGGCGTAGGCCCGGAAGTCGGCTTCGGGGCGGTTGACGGAGTCCACCACCTGATCGAACTCCAGGTGGACCGGGCGCCTGACGCGATCGCAGTCACGGCCGAGGCCGGGCAGTGGACGTACCTGGAGCTGGACGAGCGCGCCAACCGGATCGCCAACCGGCTTCGCGCGCTCGGCTTCGGGCGCGGCGACCGGGTCGGGCTGTGTTTCGAGCGGTCCCTCGAGCTGGCGGCCGCGATCCTCGGGGTGCTCAAGGCCGGTGCTGCGTATGTGCCGCTGGATCCCGACTACCCGCGCGCCCGACTGGATTTCATGGTTGCCGACGCCGAGGTCCGGCTGGTGCTGACCCACGCGGCGGCGTCGAGCCGGGTTCCGTCCAAGGTGGACACTGTGCTCGACGTCGCCGAAACCCTTGACGATTCGGCGGATCGCTGTGCCCCGGTGATGCACGAGGACGATCCCGCCTACGTGATCTACACCTCGGGCACGACCGGGAGGCCCAAGGGTGTCGTCAACAGCCACCGGGCGATCGCGAACCTCGTGCGGTGGATGCGTTCGGCATACGAGCTGGACCGCACCGACGTCGTGCTGCAGAAGGCGCCGTACAGCTTCGACGTCTCGGTGGGGGAGTTCCTCCTGCCGCTGGTGACCGGCGCCCGCCTTGTGCTCGCCCGGCCGGACGGGCACAAGGACCCGGCGTACCTGCACACGCTGATCAAGGCCGAGGGGGTCACGACCGTCCACTTCGTCCCGTCGATGCTGGAGGTCTTCCTGGCCGCGGTCGACGTCACCGACTGCCCGTCGCTGCGACGCATCGCCAGTGGGGGCGAGTCATTGCCGACGGCGCTCGCCCAGCGGCTGCTCGCGGCCACAAACGCCACGTTGCATCACCTGTACGGCCCCACCGAAGCGGCGGTCGATGCCTGTCATTGGCGGTGCGACCCGGGCGATCCGGGGCCGGTGGTGCCGATCGGGCACCCGATCGCGAACACCAATGTGTACATCCTGGATGATCGCGGCAATCCAGTCGCCGAGGGCATGCCAGGCGAGCTGTACATCGGCGGCACCCAGGTGGCCGCCGGGTACGCCAACCGGCCGGAACTCACCGCGGAGCGGTTCGTCGCAAACCCCTTCCACGGCGGCACGATGTACCGGACCGGTGACCGGGCCCGGCGCCGCTCCGACGGCGCGCTCGAGTTCCTCGGCCGCGTCGACCGGCAGGTGAAGGTCCGCGGCTTCCGGATCGAACCGGCCGAGGTCGAGGACTGCCTGGTGCGGTCGGGCCGGGTGCGCCACGCCGTCGTGCTGCCGCGGGCGGACTCTGCAGGCGGCGCGACGTTGGTCGCCTACGTCGTGCTCGCCGATCCGGCGGGTTCGCTGGATCAGGTCCGGGAGTTCCTGCGCGAGCGGTTGCCTCACTACCTGGTTCCCGACGCGTTCGTCACGCTCGCCGAACTGCCGACGACCAGCAACGGCAAGGTGGACGTACGGGCGCTGCCCGACCCTGCGCCGCGGGCGACGGCCGGCACCGGTGGCGCCGAGCCGGACACCGAGACCGAACGGCGGATCGCGAAGATCTGGTACGACGAGCTGGCCGTCGAGCGGATCGGCAAGCATGACAGCTTCTTCGCGCTCGGCGGTCATTCGCTGAAGGTGATCAAGGCGGTGCTGCGGGCGGGCTCGGAGCTGGGGGCCGAGATTCCGTTCCGGACGCTGTTCGACAACCCCGTCCTCGCCGATTTCGCCGCCGCCGTCGACGGGCTGCGCGCGAGTGGTGCGACGCCCGACGCCGCTCCTACCCGCTCCCGGCGGAACGTCGGTGACCTGCTCGACCACCTCTCCGGCACCTTACAGACAGGGCCTGATCTCAATGACTGAGCAAAGCCTGCTCAATCGGCTCCGCGAGCTGAGTGCCACCCAGCGGGCAGCATTGCTCTCAGTGGCGGCCGAGCGGGGCAACGACTTCGACATCCACCCGCTGTCGTCGGCGCAGCGCCGACTGTGGCTGATGGCGCAGCTGCACGCGGATTCGGACCCGTACAACGTCCCGTTCGCCTTGCGGCTGCGGGGTCCACTGGACGTCGACGCGCTCCGCGGCGCGGTCACCGACCTGACCGCGCGGCACGCATCGCTGCGCACGGTGTTTCTCGACGCCGAAGGCGAGCCACTCCAGGTGGTGCTGCCGGAAGCCGGGATCGAGCTGGAGGTCGAGGATCTGACAGCGGCGGCGGACCGCGAAGCGATGGTCGCCGAGCTGGTCGCCGACGAGGCACGCAGGCGCTTCGACCTCGCCGCGAGCCCGCTGGTGCGAGCCCGGTTGCTCCAACTCACCGAGGGCGACGCGGTGTTCCTGCTGACGCTGCACCATCTCGTGTGTGACGGCTGGAGCATGGGGATCGTCTTCGACGACCTTGCCACGTTCTACACAGCACGGCGCGAAGGCCATGCCGCGACGGCGGTGCCAACGTCGTGGCAGTACTCGGACTTCGTCTGGTCGCACCAGGAATGGCTGCGCAGCGACGCCCCGGACCAGCTTGCGTCAAAGGCCGCGGAACGGCTGGCCGACGCGCCCGAGTTGCTGGAGCTGCCGATCGATCGTCCCCGCCAGGTCGGAGTGTCCGCGGTGGGGGCCGTGGAGTGGTTCGACTGGCCGGAGAGCCTCGCCGCCGACCTCACACGCTTCTGCGAGACCGAGGACATGACCCGCACCACTGTGCTGCTGGCCGCTTTCGCCGCGGTGCTGCACCGCCTCTGCGGTACCGATGACCTGCTCCTCGGCACGCCGGTTGCGAATCGCACGCGTCAGGAGGCCGCGGACGTCGTCGGGTTGTTCGTCAACGTGCTGCCGATTCGGAGCACATTGTCGCCCACCACGAGCTTCCGCGAGATGGTGCTCGGCACGCGGGACGAGCTCACGTCGTGCCTGGCGCACCAGGATCTCCCGTTCGACCGGCTGGTCAGCCGGCTCGGGGTGACGCGCGACGCCACCCGCCACCCCGTGTTCCAAGTGGCCTGCACGACCGAGGACGACACCGGACGCCTGCAGTTGCCCGGCGTTACCGTGACGCCGATGCGAGTCCACAGCGGAACATCCAAACTGGACGTGACGGTGTCGTTCAGGGTGGGCGAGTCAGGAATCAGCGGCAGTGTCGAGTACGACAGCCTGCTGTTCGACGCCGCGACGGTGCGCGACATGATCACGTGCCTGCGGGTGCTGCTGGTGTCCGGTCTGTCCGATCCGGACAGACCGGTATGGACGCTCCCCATGCTCGACGCCGAGCAGGAGGACCGGCTCTTCCGCGGCTGGGGCCGCGGCGCACGCATGGACAGTGGCGGCCAGTTCGTCCACGAGCTGATCGAGGAGCACGCGGATCGGCGTCCGGACGGCCCGGCGGTTTCCTTCGGGGCCGAGCGGTTGGGCTTCGCCGAACTGGACGAGCGGGCCAACCGGCTGGCGCACTGGCTGATCGAGGCCGGTGCCGGGCCCGACAGCCTGGTGGCGATCCTGCTGGACCGCTCGGTGGACCTCGTCGTGTGCTCGCTGGCGGCGTGGAAGGCCGGAACAGCGTTCGTTCCGCTCGACCCGTCCTACCCGGCGGAGCGGCTGGATTACCTGGTCGCCGACTCTCAGGCGAGCATGGTGCTGACGACAACGGCCCTCCGCGAAAAGTCGGCTCAGGCCGTCCGGACGGTGTGCTTGGACGAGGTGGCCGGCGAGGTACGGCGGGCATCGGCGGAACGGCCCGCGCGTCGCGCAGAGGACGACAATCTCGCCTACGTCATCTACACATCGGGCTCCACTGGACGCCCTAAAGGGACGATGCTCACGCAGGCCGGTCTGCGCAACCTGGCCCTGACCCAGCGTGAGGCGTTCAGGCTGACCCCGGACGACCGGGTGCTCCAGTTCGCGTCGTCGAGCTTTGACGCGTACGTGTTCGAGGTGGCGCTTTCGCTCGCCGTCGGCGCCGAACTGGTCCTCGCGCCGCGTGAGGCGCTGCAGCCGGGTGCCGACCTGGTCGAGACCATCAACGCCGGGCGGGTCACCATGGCGGTGCTGCCGCCGACGGTGGCGGCCATGATGAAACCCGATGACGTGCCGACCCTGCACACACTGCTGGTCGCCGGCGAGGCGTGCCCGCCGCAGCTGGCTGCGGACTGGGCGTCGCGGCGGCTGATCAACGGCTACGGCCCGTCGGAGATCACGGTGTGGGCGACGCATTCCGTGTGCGTGCCCGGGGAGCATCCCGTGCCGATCGGCCGCCCGCTGCCCAACGTGGACGTCTATGTCCTCGACCAGCGGCTGCTGCCCGTGCAGCCCGGTGCGGCCGGGGAGCTGTGTGTCGCGGGCGCCGGGGTGGGCCGCGGCTACCTGCGCCGGCCGGAGCTGACGGCGGAAAAGTACGTCCCCGACCCGTTCAGCGACCGGCCGGGTGCCCGGATGTACCGCACTGGGGACATCGTGCGGTACCGGCCCGACGGCAGGCTGGAGTTCCTTGGCCGGCTCGACGGCCAGGTGAAGGTCCGCGGGCTGCGGATCGAGCTGGGGGAGATCCAGTCAGCGCTCTTTGCCCAGCCGGGGATTCGTACCTGCGCTGTCGCCATCACTGAGGAACCCGTCAGTGACATGCGCCTGATCGCGTACGTGGTGTCCGACTCGGCCGAGGCGGCCGAGCCGGCGCAGCTGCGCCGCGCACTGCGGGAGTTCCTGCCCGAATTCATGGTGCCGTCGGCCTTCGTCCGGGTGGACGCGGTGCCGATGACGCCGAACGGCAAGGTCGACTACCGGGCGCTGGCCCGGCACAAGCCGGTGCGCTCGAGCAACGGCCGCGCGCAACCTGCGGGATCCGCACTCGAGAAGCAGATCCTCGCGGCGTGGCAGCAGGTCCTCGGGACCGACGACATCGGCGTCGACGAGAACTTCTTCGACGCCGGCGGCAATTCGCTGCTCATCACCACACTGCGCAGCCGGATCGAGCAGGAGGTCGGGCGCACCGTTACAGCGGTCACGCTGTTCCGCTACCCGACCGTCCGAGGGCTCGCCGAGCACCTCGGTGACGACGGCCTGGCCGACCGCACGGCGCAACCCGTCCGCCTGTCCCGGGCGCTGCTACTCGAACGCTCACGTCGGGCCGCACCCGGCGCGAAGGGAGCCTGACATGGACGAGTTCACTGGTCTGGAGATCGCTGTCATCGGGATGGCGGCGCGGCTCCCGGGCGCGGATTCCATCGACGCCTACTGGGATCTGGTGCGCGGCGGCGAATCCGCCCTCAGCACCCTCACCGACGCGCAGTTGGCGGAAGCGGGCGTGCCGAGAGAGGTGTACGAGCAGCCGGGCTACGTGCGTTCAGCGGGTGTGCTGGCCGACGCGGAGTGCTTCGACGCCGGATTCTTCGGGCTCTCTCCGCGTGATGCCGCGGTGCTCGACCCGCAGCACCGGATCTTCCTCGAATGCTCGTGGCACGCGCTGGAGCACGCCGGCTATGCCAGGACCCGAGGGGACCACCGCGTCGGGGTCTACGCGGGCAGCAGCTTCAGCACGTACCTGCTCCGCCACCTGCTGCCCAACGACGCCGTGATGCGCGACGTCACCGAGCACGAGCTGCTGCTGGCCAACCAGCCGGACACGCTCGTCACGCGAGCCGCGTACCACTTGAACCTGAACGGGCCCGCCGTCGCCGTCCAGACGACGTGCTCCACCTCGCTTGTCGCGGTGCACCTCGCCTGTCAGGCGCTGCTTGCCACGGACTGCGACATCGCGCTGGCGGGCGGCAGCTCGGTGCGACCCCCGCAGACCGAGGGCTACCAGTACCAACCTGGCGGTATCCGTTCGCCGGAAGGGACGTGCCTGCCGTTCGACGCGCGGGCCCAGGGCACGCTGCCGGGTGCCGGGGTCGGTTTGGTCGTGTTGAAGCGGCTGGCCGACGCGCTGGCGGACGGTGACACCGTGCACGCGGTACTCAAGGGGACGGCGCTCAACAACGATGGAGCGAGCAAGGTCGGCTTCACCGCGCCGAGCGTTACCGGGCAGGCGGCCGTCATCCGCTCCGCCCTGGAGATCGCTGACGTGGACCCGGCGACCATCGGGTACGTCGAGACGCACGGCACTGGGACGCCGCTCGGCGATCCGATAGAGATCGCCGCGCTGACGGACGCGTACGGCGGGCAGCAGACCGGCTACTGCGCGATCGGCTCAGTGAAGGCCCAGCTCGGACATCTCGACTCGGCGGCGTCGATCGCCGGTCTGCTCAAGGCGATCCTCGCGGTGAAGCACGGCGTCGTGCCGCCGAGCCCCTACTTCGAGACGCCGAACCCCGCGCTCGAACTTGACCGGTCCCCGTTCTTCGTGCCCACCGAGGCCATGCCCTGGCCGGATCTCGGCGGACCGCGACGGGCCGCGGTCAGCGCGTTCGGGATGGGCGGCACCAACGCTCACGCGATCGTGGAACAGGCTCCGGCGGCGCCCGCGAAGGCCGTTCGGGCCGCGGCTCCCGAGGAACTTCTGCTGCTCTCGGCCCGGTCGCCCCAGGCGCTGGCCGCCGGTGCGGCGGGCCTCGCCGAGTTCCTTGACGGCCGGGACGTTCCGCTCGCCGAGGCCGCGGATACGCTGCGCGTCGGCCGGGCGGCCTTCCCGCACCGAATGGCAGTGGTGGCCAAGAACAAGGCCGAGGCCATCGCCCGCCTCGGCGCGGACGCGCCGGACGGGCGCTGGACCGGCGCCGCTGGATCGGCGCGGCGCGAGGTGGTGTTCATGTTCCCTGGCCAGGGCGCGCAGCACCCCGGGATGGCGCTCGGGCTGTACCAGGACAACGCCGTGTTCCGAGAGCATCTCGACGAGTGCGCCGGCCATCTGCGAAACCACCTCGACCGCGACCTGATCGAGATCCTCGGTGCCGACTCGGTCGGTCAGACCCGGTACGCGCAGCCGGCGTTGTTCGCGGTCGAGTACGCGCTCGCGAAGGTGTGGCAGAGCTGGGGTCTGTTCGCGGACTCGATGGTGGGGCACAGCATCGGCGAGTACGTGGCGGCATGCATGGCCGGAGTGATCGAACTGCCCGACGCGCTCGCGCTCGTCGCCACGCGCGGGCGGTTGATGCAGGCGCTGCCGTCCGGCGGGATGCTCTCGGTCTCCTGCCCGGCCGACGACCTGGCGCCGCGGCTGACCGGCGGGCTCGGGCTGGCCGCGGTCAACGCGCCCCGGCTGTGCGTGGTGTCCGGCCCGCAGGAGGAGGTCGACCGGCTGGCCGCGGACCTGGCCGGCGACGGCGTTGACACCACGAAGCTGCGCACCTCCCACGCGTTTCACTCCGCGATGATGGAACCGATCCTGGACGAGTTTGCCGTGCACGTCGCCAAAGTGGCGTTGCGTCCGCCGGTGATCGAGTGCGTCAGCGGGGTGACGGGCGCGCCGCTGACCGACGAGCAGGCCACCGATCCCGGCTACTGGGCGAGCCAGCTCCGTCAGCAGGTGCGTTTCAGCCAGGGACTGCAGGCGGTGCTCGGGGAATCACGATTGCTGCTGGAGGTCGGCCCCAGCACCACCCTGGCCACCCTGGCACGGCAGCACGATCTCGTGCCCGGCGGTCACGTCGTGCTGAGCTCGCTGCGCCACCCGCGCGAGGCCGGTACCGATACCGCCGCGCTGACGGCTGCGTTCGGCCGGGCATGGGTGGCGGGCGCGGCTGTCGACGTCGCCGGTTTCACCGAGCCGGGACGGATGGCGGCGCTGCCCGGGTACTCCTTCGAGCGGCAGCGCCACTGGTACGACGTCCCTGCCGCGGTAGTGCGGAAGGCACGTCCGGCCGCCGAGGTCCCGGCGGGCGACCCGGGCGAGTCGGCCACCGAGCGCGTGATCCGCGACGTTTGGCAGCGCCACATCGGCATCCCGCGGATCGGGCGCCACGAGAACTTCTTCGAACTCGGCGGGCATTCCCTGTTGGCCACCCAGATCGTCGTACGGCTGCGGGAGGCGCTCGGCGCCGAGATCCCGCCCGGTGCGCTGTTCGACACGCCGACGATCGCCTCGCTGGCGGCAGCGGTGGACGAGGGGCTGGCGCCCTCGGTGGAGTCTCTGCTCGGCGAGTTGGACGGCTGGTCGGCCGAGGAACTGCAGGCGGAGCTGAATCTGGCGCTGGAAGACGAAGGCAAGGGACAGCGGTGACCAAGAACTCAGAACTGGCGCAGCGTCTCGCCGGTCTCAACGCGACGGAACGCCGTCAGCTGCTCGCCCGCCTGAAGGGGCGCAAGAGCAGGATCACGCCGCGTGCGGGGGCTGCCGCCCCGCTGTCGGCAGCGCAGCAGCGCCTGTTGTTCCTCGACCGCCTCGACCCGGGGAACCCGGCCTACACCATGGCGTTCTCCGTCCGCGTACGCGGCAGCCTCGACCGCGGCGCACTTGAACGTGCGTTTGCCGCAGTCGTGGACCGGCACCAAGTCCTGCATTCGGTGTTCGTCGAGATCGACGGCGAGCCCCGGCAGGTGGTGCAGGATTCGGCCGATGTGTGGCTGCCGTACGTCGACCTGAGCGGGACGCCCCAAGCGGACCGCGAGCTGGCCGCACTGGCCGCGGCACACGCGGGCACGCGGTTCGACCTGCCGGTGGGGCCGCCGATCAGAGCACGGCTGGTCCGGCTGGACGTCGCCGAGTACCTACTGCTCGTTGCGGTGCACCACATCGCGTTCGACGGCCGCTCCACCGACCTGTTCGTGCGTGAGCTGGTGGAGATTTACGGCGGCACGGAACCTCCCGAGCTGCCGGTGCAGTTCGGCGACTGGGCAGCGTGGGAGGCCGAGCATCTGTCCAGCCGGCCCGACGACCAGGTGGCTCACTGGAAGGAGCGGCTGGCCGATTCCCCGGTGTTGTCCACCGTGACCCCGGATTTCCCGCGGCCGGACGTGCAGACGCACCGCAGCGGCAACCTGCCGTTCGACGCGCCGGCGCAGGTCACGGACGGTCTCATACAGTTCGCCCGGGAGACCGGCGTCACGCTCAACGCGGTGGTTCTCGCGGGGGTCGCCGCGCTCGTTGGGCGGCGAACCGGCCAGGACGACGTCCTGCTGGGCGTACCGACGGCGGCGCGGACCCTGGCCGAACTTGAGCCGCTGATCGGCAGTTTCGCGGATACCCTGGTGCTGCGGGTGGACCTCTCGGGTAATCCCACTCTGCGCGAGCTGGTCCGCCGGGTCCACGACGAGCTCCGGTGGGCGATGGGCCACCAGGGCGTGCCGTACACCCGGGTTGTCGAGGCCGTGGCGCCGACGCGGACGCTGCGCCACAACCCGCTGTTCCAGATCATGGTGGGCGTCACCGAATCGGGCCAGGAGCAGCAGCTCACCGTCGGCTCCACTACGTTCGCCGCCGAGTCGCTCGACAACCGCTCGTCCGACTTCGACCTGTTCTTCGCGCTTGACCGGCGTGGCGACCGGTTCGGTGGTCTCGTCGGTTACGACGCCGACCTGTTCCTGCCCGACACGGTCGATGACCTGCTCGTCGGGCTGACGCGGGTGCTGACGGAGATGACCGCTTCGCCGGACGTGACGCTGCGCGAGGCGGTCGGCCTGCGCCAGGGTGCCATTCCGGTCGTGGCGACCTTCACCGCCGATCTGGCCGCGGACTCGCTGGGGTTCTGGCTGCGCTTCCTGCGGCAGCCCGTCACTGCCCAGATCGCGCCGTACGGCCAGGTCGTGCAGCACCTCGCGAGCAGGGCGTCGACGGGGCAACCCCAGGTGGTCCTGCTGCGCTGGGAGGATGCGCTGCGGCACCGCAGCGATCTGGCCGTCGCGGAGCAGGCCGCAGTGCTCGAACGCTCCCTCGACGACGTGCTCGACGCGCTCGCCCTGTTCCGCGAGCGGTCCGATGACCCTGCGGTCATCGGAGTCACTCCGGCGTCCGGCCGGTTCTGCGGGCACCCGTGGGACGGGCTGTTCGCGCAACTGGAGGACCGGCTGGTCGCCCGGTGTCTGCCCCTTGGCGGGGTCACGGTGATCCCGGCAGCCGAATGGTCGCGGCGGTACCCGACCGCGACGGTCGGTGACCCGGAGGCCGACGACCTCGGGCACGTTCCGTACACGGCGGAGTTCTTCGCCGCCATCGGAACCCGGCTTGCACGGGAGATCTACGGGTTCCTGGCCCGTCCGATCGACACAGTGGTGTTCGACCCGGCGCCGTGGGCGGGAACGAACGCGGCGGGCCCGCTGGCCCGATTCCTCGCACAGCAGGCCCGGCACGGCCGACGCGTCGTGCCCGCACTCGAAGACGGTGCCGGGCAAGGCTGTCTCGTGCTGCATCCCGAACCGCGGGACGTGCCCGGTGCCATGGTCGTGACCGTGCCTGAAGAACCGGACGGGCTCGTGCGGTTCCTCGAGCAGCTGTGGCCACTCGACCGGCCCGCGGCCCAGTCCGCAACCGCCGTCGTCGCGGGGGACCGGCTCGGCCACCTCGCCCGGCGGCTCAACGACATGGCGACTGTCGCCGAGCTGTCCCGCCCGGTGTCGCGCCTGGTCGCCCCGGCTGACGAGCCCATCGTCCCGCCACGGACGCCTGCTGAACGCGCGCTGAGCGTGCTCTGGCACGACCTGATCTGTCCCGGGGGCGTGGCGCCGGACGAACTCGGGGTCACCACGAGCTTCTTCGCTCTCGGCGGCCATTCCTTGCTCGCGACGCAGTTGCTGTCGCGAGTACATACGGAGTTCGGCAAGCACGTGTCGCTGGCAGACTTCATGGTCGGCCCGACCATCGAGCGGCTCGCAGAGCTCGTCGAGCTGGCCGACGACGGCGACCGGATTGACCCGGTCGCACGGGACGGTGAACTGACACCATCCTCGACTCAGCAGCGGCTCTGGGCGCTGTCGCAGATCGATGGGGACGCCACCAGGCACAACATCACGGTGTCGCTGGCCCTGCGGGGCCCGCTCGATCGCGCGGCACTGCGCCGGGCCATCGACGAGATCGTTGCCCGGCATGAGGTCCTCCGCACGACGTTCACCGGACGGGACGGCCGGCCGGTCGCGGTCATCCGGTCGGGCATGGCGAGCTGGTTACCGGACGTCGACGGCACTGCGGTCGATACATATCTGCGGTCACACGCCGAGACGGGCTACGACCTGGAGAAGGGCCCCCTGCTGCTGGCCCGGCTGGTTCGCGTGTCGGAGGAGGAGCACCACCTCCTGCTCGGCATGCACCACATCGTGTCCGATGCGTGGTCGTGGGGTGTCTTCCTGCGCGAGCTCGCCGCGCTGTATTCGGCCTTCCAGGCCGGAGAGCCGTCGCCGTTGCCCCCGCTGGACATCCAGTTCGCCGACTACGCGGCCTGGCAGGTCCTGCAGTTGACCGGCAACGCGCGGCCGCACGAGGAGTTCTGGCGCGACCGCCTGGCCGGCGCACCTGCGTTGCTGAACCTTGCCACCGACCACGCCCGCCCCGCGGTGCGCACCGAACACGCGGCGCGCAGCCGGCGTGTGTTCACCCCCGAGCTCGGGCCCACGCTGCGCGCGGTGAGCGGGGCTGAGGATGCCAGCCTGTTCAGCGCGTTGCTCACCGGGTTCGCGCTGCTCCTACGCCGGCACAGCCTCGACGAGGACCTCGTGGTCGGCACCCCGGTCAGTGGGCGCGACCGGCCCGAGCTGGAGCCGCTGATCGGCTGCTTCACCGACATCCTGCCGCTGCGGCTGGCGGTGGACGGGGCGAGCTCGTTCTCGGAGCAGATCCGCCGCACCCAGCAGCGGGTGGTGGAGGCCTACCAGCACCAGCGTCTGCCGTTCGCCCAGATCGTGGAGACCGTCGCCGGGCGCCGGGACCCGGGCCACCACCCGGCCTTCCAGTGCATGTTCAACTTCCTCGACCAACCCGAGATCGTGCCAGAGCTGCACGGGCTTGAGGTCGTCGTCGGCGACGTGCCGGCGACCGGCACCGACTTCGACCTCTTCCTCACCATGTCCTGGGAAGGCGACCGGCTCGCGGCGAGCCTTACCTACAGTACGGACCTGTTCGATGCCGCGACCGCCGAGCGGATGCTCGCCGAGCTGGAAGAGGCGCTGGCCGAGCTGGCGGCGCGACCGGAGCAGCCGATCGCCGGGACCGGCGCACTGACGCCGATCGAGATGCCGGCACACTGGGCGCCGCGGAGGGCCGAGCCGGTCCAGGCAGCCGACGAACTCCCGGTCGTCGTGGTCAGCTCATTCACCGCGGACCCGATGCGCGACGCCGCCGAGCACTGGCTGCGGATGGCCGGGATCCCGGCTGCGCTGGAGTTCGCGCCGTACGGGCAGGTGTTCCAGCAGCTACTCGATCCGGGCAGCGCGCTGAGCGGGTCGCCTGCAGGGGTCGGCCTGATCCTGCTGCGCTGGGACGACTGGCTGCGGTACGGAGCTGCCGATGACCGACCCTCCGCGGCAGCGGTGAGCAGGCTCGAGCAGCGCCTGCACGAGCTGTGTGCGGCGCTGCGCACGTTCCGGGAGGGCTCGTCCACGCCGTTGGTCGTGGGGCTCTGCCCGCCGTCGTCGGAATTCGTATCGGCCCCCTGGGACCGTCATTTCGGCGTGCTCCAGGAGCGACTGCGGCGGTTCGCAGACGGGCTCGGCAATGTGATCGTGGAGTCAGTCGCGCACGCGGCCAAGCCGTACCACGTCACCGATGTGCACGACGACGAGGCCGACGCGCTTGGTCACATGCCGTACGCTCCGGAGTTCTACGCGGCGCTCGGCACGGTCACTGCCCGCATCGTGCGGCGTGCCCTCGTCAAGCCGGTGCGGACCATCGTGGTGGACCCACTGCGCTGGCAGCCCACCCTTCTTCGCCTGCTGCGCCCAGCTTTGCGGCGCGGCGCCACCCTGGCGTTGTGTTCCCCGGATGATGTGGGCACGCTCAATCTCGAACGCCTGCCGATCCACCCGGACGAGATCACTGTCGTACGTGGTGGGCTGTCGATGATCGACCACTTCGCTGAGCTGGCCGCGACTGGCGACCGGGCAGAGTACCTGGTGCTCGCCCCCGACCCGGAGACGTGCGCGGCGTTTCGCGAGAAGTTCCCGGAGACGCCCTGCGTCGAGCTGCCCACTGACCCATTGGCGCTGCGTGAGCTGCTGGCGCACGTCTGGTACCTCGACCCCCCGATCGGCTCGCCGACCGAACCCGGCGCCGTTGCGATCGCTCTCCAGACGCCCACCACGGGGCGCGAGATCCTCGGCTTGATCGGCCCTGCCCGCTCTCGAGCCGCCGATGTCGCCTACCGCGCGCCGCGCACCGAGCTCGAAAGGCGGCTCACCGCCGTCTGGGCAGAGCTGCTGTGCGTGGACGGGATCGGGATCGACGACGATTTCCTGGCCCTTGGCGGCGATTCGATGCTCGCCATCCGGGCGGTGTCGTTGGCCAGGCAGGCTGGGATCACACTGACCCCCCGGCAGGTGCTCGAGAACGGCACCGTTGCGGCACTGGCTGAGGCGTCGGCGGCGCGGCCGACGGTTGCGGGGCAGGGTCCTGATGACGGGCCAACTCCACTGACACCGGGCCAACGCTGGTTCCTTGAGACCGTGGCCCCCGGGATCCCGAATGTCGCGCACTTCAACCACCCGTATTACCTCGAACTCCGCGAACCGGCCGACCCCGACCACCTGCGCCGGGCGCTGGAACACCTGGCAGCGCAGCACGATTCGCTGCGCCTGCGGTTCACCCGGAGCGAAGCGGGCGAGTGGCACCAGGAGCACGCCGCGGCGCCGCAGCCGGCGTTCGAGAGCCACGGTGTTTCGGACGAGGACCAGATAGCAGAACTGTGCGCGCAGGCGCAGAGCTCGCTCGACCTGGGCGAGGGCCCGGTGCTCCGTGCCGTGCACTTCCGGCCCGGGGAATGCGGCCGGGAACGGCTGCTGATCGTCCCGCATCACCTCGTGGTCGACGCGATCTCCCGGGGCATCCTGCTGGAAGACCTCCAGACGCTCTACCGGCAGGTCGCCGGTGGGGAACAGCCTTCACTGCCGCCGAAGACGACCTCGCTGCAGGAGTGGGCGCGCCGGCTGGAGGAGCACGCGGCGTCCGACGAGGTCCGCGCCGAGCTGCCGTTCTGGCTGGAGCAGACGGCGGTCCCGGGTGCGCGGCTACCAGTCGACTTCCCGGACGGCAGGCCCACTTGCGGCAGTTACGTCTCGCTGCGGCGCGGGCTCGGCAAGTCCGAGACCCAGGCCCTGCGGGCCGTCGCCCGCGGGTTCGGGATGAAGCTCGGTGACCTCTTCGTCGGCATCGTCGCGCGCTGGCTCGCCGAGCGGACAGGCAGCAGGGACTGCGCGATCGCCGTCGCCGGGCACGGCCGGGAAGAGCTCTTCGACGATGTCGACCTGTCGCGCACCGTCGGCTGGTGCCAGGTGTACTACCCGCTTCTCGTCCGAGCACCAGGGGATGGTCTGGAGGCCGTCCGCGGCCAGCTCGCGCGCGTCCGGCAGAACGGGATCGGTCATTCGCTGCTCCGGTATTGCAGCCCGGACAGCGAGGTGCGTGACGCTCTCGCCGCGGTCGCGCCACCGCAGGTGAGTGTGAACTTCATGGGGGACTTCGGGTTCGGCGGCACCCCGACCGGAACCGAGCTCTTCGACGTCTTCAGCGGGCCGTACGGGCCGCCGCAGGACGAAACCGGTGAATGGCTCTACCTGCTCGACGTCGTGCCGTCGATCGTGAACGGCGAACTTGTCATGCAGGTCAACTACAGCAGTAACGTCCACAAACGGACGACAGCGGAAGGAATTCTTGATGAATTGGTTGGCAACGTGCACGTGGTGATCGAGGGCTCTGACCTCACCGAGCCGGGACCGGCCGGGAGGAAGAAGTGAAAGAGATATCAACCCGACGCCCGTCCGGTTTTCTCGGGTTCACCGTGATCTGGTCCGGTCAGCTGTTGTCCACCTTGGGCACCAGGATGACGAACTTCGCTCTGAGTATCTGGATCTGGGACAAGACCGGCCGCGCCTCGGATCTGGCGCTGATGACGTTCTGCGCATTCCTGGCTACGGCCGTGTTCAGCCCGATCGCCGGCTCGCTCATCGACCGCTGGGACCGCAGGCTCACGATCATCATCAGTGACGTCGGCTCGCTGGTCTCCACCCTGGGAATGATCGCGTTGTTCTGGGCCGGGTCGGCCGCGGTCTGGCAGCTCTACCTGATCAACATCGTCACAGGTGCATGCCTGGCGTTCCAGGTGCCGGTCTACAACGCGACGATCTCCCAAATGATGTCCAAGGAGAAATTCCCCCGGGCCAACGCCATGATGTCGCTGAGCAAGTCCGTGCCCGGCGTGTTCGCTCCGGGGCTGGCCGCGGTCCTGCTGACCTTCGCCGACATCAAGCTGATCCTCGCGGTCGACGCGCTGTCCTATGTGGTCGCGATCGGGACGATCTTCCTGGTCACGATGCCGGAGGTGGTCAAGAAGACTGCCGCGAACGGCGGCGGACGGTTGAGCGACTCGTTGTTCGGCTTCCGCTACATGATCCAGCGTCCCGGGCTGCTCGGTCTCAGCCTGATGACCTTTACCCTCACGGTCCTGGCGGCGATGGGCTGGATCGTCCTTACGCCGATGATCATGGCTCGCACCGGCGGAGACCAGAGCCAGGTCGGCGTCGTGCAGGCGGTGGGCGCGATCGGCGGCGTCATCGGCGGGGTGGTGGTCGGCGCGCTGCGCCCGACCGAGCGGAAGATGGTCCGGATCCTGCCGGGCATCGTCGTGTTCAGCGTGCTCGGCCGGGTGCTGCTCGGCCTCGGGCAGTCGGTTGTGTTCTGGTCCGTGGGCTGGTTCTTTGCCTGGTCGTGCCTGCCGTTCATCCTCAGCTACGAGCAGGCGATCTGGCAGCAGAAGGTAGCACCCGAGGTCCAGGGCCGGGTGTTCGCGGCCCGGAACCTCGTGGACAACCTCGCGCCCCCCATCGCCTTCGGTACGGCGGGTCCGATCTCGGACTTCGTTCTGGAACCGGCCATGCGCCACGGCGGCGCCCTGGCCAGGGTCTTGCGCCCGCTGGTCGGCAACGGGGCTGGATCCGGGATGGCGCTGATCTTCGTCTTCACCGGCCTGCTCGGCGTCCTGCTCGCGCTCGGCGCCTTCCTGTTCCGGCCGCTGCGGGAGGTCGAGTCCCGAATACCGGACCACGACGACGAATACGCGAAAGAGAATGCGCCGGAAACGGTATGAGCCGGTGAACAACCCTGGAAGGACCGCTTGTGGAACAGCAGTACCGAGTCGTCGTGAACGGCGAAGGACAGTATTCCATCTGGCCGGCCGATCGGGCCGGAGTGCCTGGCTGGCAGGGTGAGGGGTTCGTCGGCAGTAAGGCGGAATGCCTGGCCCGCATCGGTGAGGTTTGGCAAGACATACGACCGGCCAGCCTGCGGGCTTGAACCCTGCGGTAATGGGAGATACGAACGTGGAATTCACCAAACTTGTGGCCGAGTTGTTCGCGGTCGACCCGGCCTCGGTGCGGGACACGGACACGCCGGCGATGTTGCCCGGTTGGACAAGCCTGAAGCACATGGAGCTCGTGGCGACCCTTGAGGAGGCCTACGCGGTCCGGTTCTCGGTCGCGGAGATCAAGTCCTTCACCTCGGTAGGCAATATTCGCGCGGTGCTGGAGAAAAAGGGAGTGCGCGCGGTGCTGGACGGAGAGGAAATGCCGTCATGACGCTCGTTGCGGAACCTGCGCAGCCGGTGGCGCCGTCCCCGCTCGCCGACGAGGATCTCGACCTGCTGTTGATGATCCGGCACTTCGAAGAGAGCCTGCTCGACCTGTTCGGTCAGGGAAAGCTCAACGGGACCACGCACACCTGCCTCGGCCAGGAGTACGTCCCGGTCGTGCTGCGCCCGCTGCTGGCCGAGCGGGACTTCGTGTTCAGCAACCACCGCGGGCACGGGCACTACCTCGCGCGTTTCGATGATCCGTACGGCCTGCTCGCCGAGATCATGGGGCGCGAAGGTGCCGTGTGCCACGGGGTCGGCGGCAGCCAGCACATCTACCGCGACACCTACCTGTCCACCGGGGTGCAGGGGGAAAGCCTCCCCGTGGCCGTGGGCGTTGCCCTGCGGCTGAAACGGGAAGCGGCAGGCCTGCTCGCGGTCACGTACATCGGCGACGGCACCTGGGGTGAAGGCTCGGTGTACGAGTCGCTCAACATGGCGAAGTTGTGGGGCCTTCCACTGCTGGTCGTCGTCGAGCACAACAAGATCGCCCAGTCCACTCCCACAACGGATCAGATGGCGGGCACGGTCGCCGCCCGCGCTCGCGCGTTTGGGATCCGGCACCACCTCGTTACCGGCACCGACGTCACGGCGATCCGCGCGGACCTGGCGCCGTTGATCTCGGCTGTGCGCCGCGACTGCACGCCGCTGGTCGTCGAGTTCGACACCTACCGTGTCGGTCCGCACAGCAAAGGTGACGACACCCGTGATGCGGCGCTGATCGAAGAAGCCGCCGCGCACGACTGGTCTGTTTCCTACTCCAGGCGATTCCCTGAGCAGTTCGACGCCGCCGACCGGCGTCAGCGGGAACGCGTCGCCGAGGTCGTCCGGGACGTCACCGATCGGCCACTGTCCACTTGGGAGATCCCGTGCGGGTGAGTGAGAACCTGAACCTCGCCCTGCACGAGCTGTTCGAGCGGAACGAGACCGCCGTCCTGCTCGGCGAGGACATCCGGGATCCCTACGGCGGCGCGTTCAAGGTCACCAAGGGCCTGTCCACCCGGTTCTCCGAACGGGTGCTGTCCACCCCGCTGAGCGAGGGAGCGATCGTCGGGGCCGGAGCGGGCCTGGCGCTGGCCGGGGACACGGCGGTCGTCGAGATCATGTTCGGCGACTTCATCACGCTGGGCTTCGACCAGATCGTCAACTTTGCCAGCAAGTCGGTGTCCATGTACGGAAGGCGAGTCCCGCTGCGGCTCGTGGTCCGGTGCCCGGTAGGTGGTGGCCGCGGCTACGGCCCGACCCACAGCCAGTCCCCGCAGAAGCACTTCGTCGGCGTCCCCGACCTGGGGCTGTTCGAGTTGTCGCCCTTCCACGACAGCCGGGACGTCCTGCAGACCATGCTGGCCCGGGAGACGCCGGGAATCCTGTTCGAGGACAAGGTGCTCTACACCCAGCAGATGTACGAGGACGGCTCGGTGGACGACCTCTTCGGGTACGACTTCATCGACGGGGATCCGCCGGTGGCGCGGGTCTTCATAGAACGGCCGGACGTGTTCGACCAGATCGTGATCGCGCCCGGCGGGATGGCCAACCGGGCGCTCGCCGCGATGCGCACCGCGTTCCTCGAGGAGGAGACCGTCAGCCAGCTGCTTGTGCCCTCGCAGCTCTACCCATTCGACGTGGAGCCGCTGCTGCCGACTTTGGCCCAGGCACGGCAGATCGTGATCGTAGAGGAGGGGGTGGCCGGCGGGACCTGGGGCAGTGAGGTCGCCCAGAGTCTGTATCCCCGGCTGTGGGGTTCGCTGCGCAGGCCGATCCGGCTGGTCCACTCGGCGGATTCGATCATCCCGACGGCCGCCCATCTCGAACGCGAGGTCTTGGTGCAGGACAAGACGATCCGCGAAGCGCTGGCGGAGGCCGCGAATGACTGACATCACCATTCCCAAGCTGAACAACAACGACGACTCCTACGTCCTGGTGCAGTGGCTGTTCGAGGACGGCGAGGAGCTCCCGCCCGGCGAGCCGATCGCCGTCGTGGAGACCTCCAAGGCCGCCGAGGAGCTGGAGTGCGAGACCGGCGGATTCCTGCACCGGCTGGCCGCAGAGCGGGACGACTGCCGGCCGGGCGACGTCATCGGCCGGATCTTCGCAACCGAGGAGGAGCGCCGACAGTTCGTGGCGGCGCAGGCGAAGCCCGACGCCGGCCCGGAGGTCCGGCAACTGGTGATCACCGAGGCGGCCAAGGCGCTGATCGCCCGGCACGGGATCCGGGAGGATGCCCTGCGTGTGCTCGGCAAGACCGTGATCAAGACCGGTGACGTCGAGCGGCTGGTCGCGGACTCGGGCAAACCCGCGGTCGCCTCGGTGAGCAAGCGGCAGCAGGCCGTCGCGGACGTGGTGACGGAGTCGCACCGGACCATCCCGGCGGCCTTCACCGTGACCAAGGTGAACGTCGGATCCGCCGTCGACGCGGCGAAGGCAGCGTCCGAGCGGGAGAGCACCTTGATCGGGCTGGTGGAGCTGCTGGTCAAGGCGGTCGGCGGGCTGCGTGCCGAGTTTCCTGCGTTCTACCACGCAGGCACTGGCGTAGGCGTGACTGTGGACGTCGGCAAGGGACTGTTCATCCCGGTCGTGCCCGATCCGGCGGAGAAGTCCGTGGCGGCCATCGCAGACATTCTCATGGAACACCGGATCAAGGCGATGCGCTCCGACTTCAGCGAGCGCGACTTCGCCGGGGCGGGAATCACCGTCTCGCTCAGCACCGATGAGGGAGTCCTGTTCGCGCAGCCGATCGTATTCCCCGGGCAGACGGCCATGGTGTCCCTCGGCTCGACCATGCGGGAGCTCGTGCTCGCCGAGGACGGCGCCGTGGTCCAGGCCCGGATTGCCCACATCGGGGTCGCCTTCGACCACCGCGTGATCAACGGCCGCGACGCCGCACAGTTCCTGTCCCGGCTGGCAGCCGTGCTCGCCGACGCCGACCGACTCGTGAAAGAAGGCTGATGAGCGCCCTCGCACTGCGTCGCCGCTGGGCTCAGCTGGAGCCTGGCCAGGACGCGATAACGATCCGTGTTCTGGCGAGCTACACCATCGATCCCCTGGTGCCGTACCTCGGCGTCAGGGCGCACGACGCTGGTCTGGACGCGAAGGCAGTGGTCGGGCCGCTGAACCAGATCGTGCAGCAGTGCATCGATCCCCGCAGCGAGGTCGCGCGCTCCCAGCCCGACGTCCTGGTGGTGGCACCTCGGTTCGAGGAGCTGGGGGAGGGCTCGCTGCTCGAGTTCGCCGACGCGGCGATGGCGGCCACCAGCCGGTGGGGTGCCTACCTGTTGTTTGTCCTGCCCTCGCTCCCGGAGGGCGCGGGGCTTGGCGTGGGTGACCACGGCGCCGCAGGTGGCCGGATCTGGACGGCCGTCGCTGCCCGGGAAGCGGTGCGCCGACGACTCGCCGGCCTGCCGAACGTCGGCCTCGCCGACGCCGAGGCGGCCGTCCGCGCGGTCGGCGCGCGGCGGGCCTACCACCCGACGCTCTTCGCGCTGGCCAAGATCCCCTATACCGAGGAAGTCTTCGCCGAGCTGGGCGGGCAGCTGGCAGCGGTGCTCGGTACCCGGTTCGGTCCCGTGGTCGAGGCAATCGTGCTCGACGCGGACAGCCTGCTCGGCGTCGACGGCGCGGACGTCCTTGGGTCCGTCCTGCCGGGCGTGCGCCGGGCCGGGGTACGCGTCGCCGTCCGCGGTTCCGGGGACTTGGCCGAGGTATGGCCGAGGATCGCGGCCGGCCTCGGTGAATCCTGGCGCGACTGCCTCGACGACTGGGTCGTCGACGACCGGGCCCTGGACGTCCAGCTGAGCGACATCGCCGAGCAGCTCGGCATCGAACTCACCGGGCTGGCACTCGTCGTCGCCGGTCCCAGGAACGCGGAACCGCGGGTGGTCGAGCTTGGCGACGAACCGGTCGCGTGGCCGTCGGAGCTCGCGGCGAGCGGGATCTTCGACCGGGCTCCGGTGAACCTGCCCGGGGCCGAGTCGGAGGTCGTCAGTGCGTCTCGCCCGGAAGCGGCGATGTCGCTCGAGGACTACGTCGCCGGCCTCGACGTGCAGGTGGACTTCCGGGTCGGTGATCGCGATGCCGTCCCGCGGCTGGCGGAAAGCCTCATCCGCACCAAGGATTTCACGCTCGGAACCGTCCAGAGTGAACATGTGCTCGCCGAACGGGCCGCCATCGGCGACATCGAGATCCACCTGGGTCGGGTCCGCGACCGACTCGGCGACTATGGGGAAGCGGTGACCATCGCCCTGAGCCATCGCGACGATCTCTGCGTCGTCTCGGCCTTCACCGTGTCCTGCCCGGTGTTGGGCAAGGGCGTGGAGGAGGCCGCGCTGGGCCGGATCCTCGACTCCGCGCGTGATCGCGGGTGCCGGACCGTGGTCTTCGAGCGGTCCGATACCGGGCGAAACGGCCTGATGACGGACTTCCTCGACGAGCTCCCGGAAGACCTGTTCGGGCTGGCGGTCCAGCTCGCGCCCGGCTCGGTGGCACCTCAGTAACTTCTCATCGCGGAGGGACACGTGTCCTATCCTGTCAATCCATGGATTCGCACCTTCGGGCTCGCGTCCACATCTGCACTGCAACTCGTCTGCCTTCCACACGCCGGCGGCGCCGCGTCCTACTTCGGCCCAATGGCAAGAGAGTTCGCCCCTCACGTCGAGGTCCTGGCCATCCAGTACCCGGGGCGGCAGGACCGCTATCGGGAACGTCTCATTGATTCGATCGAGGAACTCGCCGACCACGTCGTCGATGCGCTGGTTCCTCACCTGTATCGCCCGACGTCGCTATTCGGTCACAGCATGGGGGCAGCTGTGGCATTCGAAGTGGCGACCCGCCTCGAGGCCCGTGGCCACCAAGTGAGTGCCTTGTTCGTGTCCGGCTGCGGCGCTCCCTCGCTGAGCCGGGGCAGTCACAAACACGAACTCAGCGATGCAGAGTTGGTGGGCGAGCTGGTCCGGCTCGGGGCAACAGACCCAGCGATCATGGCGGATGACGAACTACGTCAGTTCTTGCTGCCGGCCGTCCGAGCCGACTACCGCGCCATTGAAACGTACCGCCACCGCGAGGGGAACGTCATCAACTGTCCGGTGGTGGCACTTTTCGGCTCCAGTGACCCCTATGTGAACGCTGCGAAGGTCGGTGCCTGGCACCAACACGCTCGGGGTGACTTCGAGCTGCATGAACTACCCGGCGGCCACTTCTTCATTGATCAGCAGCGCGATCGGGTGCTCGAGATCATGCAAGGTCGACTCGCGTGAAGAAATGAATGTCGTTGTCGGTGTTCACCTTCATGGTGACGCCGAGCACACGCTCTTCGTCGCCTTGTACTACAGCCGGAGATCTTCCAACGCCGCAGCCGCCGCCCGGGCCAGCCGCCGCTGACGGACCCCCAGCCGCCGGGCGGGCGATGTCCTCACGGCCGCCCGCCCGGCACCGGCCGCACCCCACCACCCCGGGCGGGGTGGTGGGGTGCGGCCACCCAACCCGTGGGGGAACTTCTGCAAAGAGATTTCGCCGCGGTGCGGCCCGCGTTCGGTCTGCGTCGATTGTCCGAACGGCTGGCTGAGGACCTGAGCGAGGGCGACTCGTGGGAGTGCTGGACGGAGCAGATGGTTTACCGGGCGGTCGTATAGGTGATGGCTGGGACGCGGGCCGTGCTGCGCCGCATCGTCGGCAAGAGCGACAATCATGAGCGGGAACCGGATCCGGCTCTGGTGCATTCTCTCTTGGTACTGCGCGGGCACAGAACACGGCGCTACCGTGCTGATGCGATCAACTGGGCTTTGGGGAGGGAGAAACGGGGATGTTGGAGCAGGCGTTAACGGCGCTGGCCGCAGCGGGCGGGACAGCGGTGGTGCAGGCCGCGGGGACGGACGTGTGGAGCGGGCTGCGACAGGCGGTAGCGCGTTGGTTCGGCCGGGGCGACGAGCAGCGTGAGCGGGCGGAGCTGCAGCGCCTGGATCAGGCCGCAATTGAGATGGAGACTGCCGAGGCAGCCGAGGCCGCGCGGGTGCGTATCCGCCAGGAGGCGGTGTGGCAGGCGCGGATCGAGGCCGTGCTGGAAAGCCTCGGCGAGGCTGAACGGGTTCGCGCCGCTGAGGAACTGCGCGCTCTCCTGGCCCAGTACGCCTCCGACGGCGGGCCATCGGTTGGTGACGGCGGACAAGCCGTCATGGGGGATGTAAAGATTCAGGCCGACCACGGCTCCGCAGCTGCCTGGATCATGGGGAACGTGACCCTGGGAAACCCTTCGCAGCCGGGTCCGCACGAGGGCTGAGCGTACCCGGAGCCACCTCGGCCACACTGAGCCGGATCAGCAGCATCTTTGCCGACCACGGCAGTATCGCCATTGGCTACGCCGAGCAGGTCCACCACCACGCCGCGCCGCGTGACCCAGCTGTCTGGCCGCACCAGGTCGGTGTGATCCCGCCTCGCGCGTTGTCCTTCCAGCACCGGACCGAGGCCGACCAGCTGCGGGCCGCAGTCGACAACGGGGGTACTGCGGTGCTGAGCCAGGTGCTCACCGGGACGGGCGGGGTGGGCAAAACCCAGTTGGCCGCCGACTACGCCCGCGCTGCCTGGGAGGACGGCAGCGTGGATGTTCTGGTGTGGATCAGCGCGAGCAGCCGCCAGGCGATCATGGACGGGTACGCGCAGGCCGGCGCAGAGGTGCTGGCGGAGGACCCCAGTGACCCGGAGCATGCCGCGCGGGCCTTCCTGGCCTGGCTGGAACCCAAGGACGGCCCGAAGCGGTGCCGGTGGCTGGTGGTCCTGGACGATCTGGCCGACCCGGCCGACCTGCGCGGCCTGTGGCCGCCGAACCGGCACGGCCGCACCCTCGTCACCACCCGCCGTCGTGAGGCCGCCCTGTCAGGAGAGGGGCGACGCCTCGTACATGTAGGCATGTTCACGCCCGCAGAGGCTGTTGCGTACCTCACCGCCGTACTTACCGCCCACGGCCGTCATGAGCCCGCCAACGAGATCCACGCTCTCGCTGCCGACTTGGGACATCTGCCGCTCGCGCTCTCTCAGGCCGGCGCCTACCTCATCGACACTGCTATCACCTGCGCCAACTATCGCCGGCTGTTCGCCGACCGGATCAGGAAGCTGGCCGACCTGCTGCCCGAACCGAGCGCGCTGCCCGACGACCAGACCACCACCGTCGCCGCCACCTGGTCGCTGTCCATCGAACGTGCCGACAAGCGCCGGCCCGTGGGTCTGGCCCGACCCATGCTCCAGCTCACTGCGATACTCGACCCGAACGGCATCCCCGATACCGTCCTCATGAGCGAACAGGCGCGCGCCCACCTGGCGGGTCATCGCGCCGCCGGCCACCAGGAATCCGCCCCGGTGACGGCCGAGGAGGCTGTCGCCGCACTACGTGTGCTGCACCGACTCAGCCTGATCGACCACACCCCTGACACCCCCCATCATGCCGTGCGCGTCCACCAGCTCATCCAACGCGCCACCCGGGACACCTTCGCCTCGCACGAGCAGGAGCACCTCGCTCGCACCGCCGCCGATGCCCTGTTCGACGTCTGGCCTGAATTTGAACGCGACACCGCCCTCAGCCAGGCCCTGCGTGCCAACACCGCAGCGTTGGTCAGACATGCCGAGGACGCCTTGTTCCAGGACGGAGCCGGGCTTGCGGTGCTGTTCCGCTTCGGCAGCAGTCTTGGCGAATCCGGTCGGGTCGCTGCCGTGATCAAGCATTACGAGCACATGGCAACCCTTGCGCATGACCGTCTCGGTGCTGCTGACTTGTATACCCTGGGCGCCCGCCAAGAGCTTGCCAGGTGGCGTGGTGAGGCGGGAGATGCGGCTGGTGCCGCCGCTGCTTTCGAGCAGCTGCTGACCGATGAGCTGCGGGTCCTCGGCCCAGACCACCCCACCACCCTCAGCGCCCGGGCTATGCTCGCCAAATGGCACGGTGAGTCGGGGGACGCGGCCGGCGCTGCCGCTGCTTTCGAGCAACTGCTGGCCGACGAGCTGCGAGTAATGGGTCCCGACCACCTCCCTTTCATGACGCGGGCCAGTGTCGCCACCTATCGGGGGAGAGCGGGGGACGCGGCCGGTGCTGCCGCGGCCTTCGAGCAGTTACTGGCGGATAACTTACGACTACTGGGCCCCGACCATCCCAGCACCCTTGTCACACGAAACGACTTGGGTAACTGGCGTGGCAACGCGGGCGACGTATCCGGCGCCGTCACAGCGCACGAGCAGCTGTTGGCCGATATGCAGCCGCTGCTGGGGCCCGATCACCCTTACGTACTGACCACCCGGCACGACCTGGCTTATTGGCGTGGTGAGGCGGGAGATGCGGTCGCCGCTGCCGCTGCTTTCGAGGAGTTGCTGGCCGTACAGGAGCGAGTGCTGGGGCCGGACGACCTTAAGACTCTCACTACCAGGAACAATCTTGCTGTGCAGCGAGGGAAGGCCGGTGACGCGGTCGGGGCTGCCGCCGCCTTCGAGCAGCTGCTGGCCGACATGCTGCCGGTCCTGGGCCCTGACCACCCCGACACCCTGACGACGCGAGCCAACTTGGCGTCTTGTCGGGGGGCTGCGGGCGATCCGGCAGGCGCCGCTGCCACCTATGCCGAGCTACTCGATCACACGTTGCGGGTACTTGGCCCGGACCACCCCCGGACCCTCACCATCCGAGCCAACTCCGGCCGGTGGCTGGCGGCGGTGGGGGACGACGTCGGCGCTGCCGCTGTTTTCGTGCAGTTGCTTGCTGACACGAGACGGGTGCTGGGCGTCGATCACCCCGACACCCTCGCCGTCCGAGCCGCCATCACCGGGTTACGCCGCGAGGTGGAGGACGCGAACAAGCCGGGCGCCTACGACCCCGACCTCGCGCTCTCGCTGTCCGGCCTCACCGCCCAGCTGTGGAAGGCGGGGCGCCGGAACGAAGCCGTCACTGCCGAGCAGGAGGCGGTGGAGATCCGGCGCCGGCTCGCGGCGGACAACCCGGCCGCCTACGAGCCCGACCTCGCGTCCTCGCTAGCTGTCTTGGCCACGCTTCTGGCGATGAGGGGTGACCTTTCCGAGGCGCTACGTGCGACGGGGGAGGCCGTGGAACTCTACCGCTGCCACATTGCCCGGATGCCCTCCGTGCTCCCGCAACTCCGCACTGTGCTGGACCTGCAGGCAGATCTGCTTGAGGGACTCGGGCGCGCTGGGGAGGCGGAGGCAGTCCGCCGTTGGCTCGGGGAGAGTTGGCTCCCGTCTGATTCCCCCAATTGAAGTGGCCGCGCAGCCGGTTGATCTCGTTGACACGGCGGCGCTGCCCTCTCCGGGCTCGTGAGGGTAGCTCGCGGACGGCGCCGGAGGAATCGGCCCGCACCGTGATGGGGGGTGGTCCAGCGAAAGGGGCAGGGCGAGGACTGAAGCTTCCCGGGAAACTTCACCGGCGGGGATGCCCCAGCTCTCCACCAGGTCCATGCGGAAGCGTGTCTGGGTCCGCTGGACCACCGGGTGCCCGGCCCCTGCGGCCATGGCACTGACGATCGTCTCGACCTTGTCCATCGGATTCCAACTCCTTGTCATAGGTAGCGCGGGCCGGCCCATGTGGTCGGGCAGCCCCCTCGCGGCATCCCCGATCGGGGGAGGTAGGGGTAGGTCTGGCTGTGCCCTGAACTTCCGGTGTTCGCCCCCAGGCGCACACTGCGGACGCGGGGTTCCCTGGTGGCGGTTCGTGCTGTCAGGCGGGTGGGTTCGGGCTGTGCAGGAGTCGGCGGATGGCGTTCATGCGGTCGGCGGTGATGCGGGCGCCGATGGCGGTGCCGGGGATGGCGTGGGCCACGTGGAACGCGCCGCTGTAGTGGTGCAGTTCAGTCGGGACACCGGCCTGGATGAGCAGGTGGGCGTAGTCCAGTCCTTCATCGCGGGTGGGGTCGACCTGGTAGGCGGTGACGTAGGCGGGAGGGAGCACGGCCAGGTCGGTGAGCTGGGCCCGACCGGGGGCGGCGTACAGCGGTACGTCTGCGTCTCCCGGTTGCGCGGTGCCGCGCAGGTAGTGCTGCCAGCTGAGGGGCGAGTTCGATGCCTGCCAGGTGGGTGTGTCGGGCAGGTGGCGCATGGAGTGGCTCCGCAGCCGGTCGTCCACCGTGGGGGCGTCCAGGAACTGGGCGGCCAGGGCCGGCCCGCCGTGGTCCCTGCTGCGGAGGCACAGCGCTGCGGCCAGGCCGCCGCCCGAGCTCTCGCCGAGCACGCCGATCCGGTTCGCGTCGATGCCGTGCTCCTGGCCGGCGCTGCCTGCCAGCCACCGCAGAGCCGCGTAGCAGTCGTCCAAGGCCGCGGGGTACGGGTCCTCGGGCGCCAGGCGGTACTGCACGCCGAGGACCGCGGTGCCGGTCTGGTCGGCGACGCGGCGCGCTTGGCCGTCGCCACCGTTCAGGTCGCCGAGGACGTAGGCGCCGCCTTGCAGGTACAGCAGCGCGGGGACCGGGCCGGAGCGGTCGGCGGGCAGGTAGAGGCGTCCGGCCACTGGCGGCGCTCCCTGCTCGCCGGGGATCGCGATGTCCTGGACGGTGAGCGGCCTGGTGGATTCGTAGGCGGGGGCTTGGCCGGAGAACTGGCGGGCCAGTTCGCGCGCTGCCGTCACGTCGCAGAGGTCGACCTTCGGGATGAAGGGTGCGACGGCGGCGAGTTCGCTGTCGAGGGCGTAGTCCACGGGTGTATCTCCTCTTGCTCGAACAGTTGGTTCCGGACCTGGGCCAGGTCCGGGGCTGGCAGCTTGAAGGGCGGATGTGCTTTGCGCGGCTCGCCGCGCTGCAACGAGCACGCCAGCATGGCCACCGCCCTCGGCATGGTCGGCGGAGCGCACCCCGGGGAGGGTGTGCGCGTGGACCGGTCGCGGACCACACCGCCCGGCACGGGCCGGGCGGTGTGGTCCGTGCGGTTCGGCTACGCCGCGGCCGGGGTGTGCTTGACGGTCAGGGTCTGGGTGTTGGTGAAGGCGAGGACGCCGGCTTGGCCGCTTTCGACGCCGATGCCGGACTGCTTGTGGCCGCCGAAGGGGACCTGGGGGTGCAGGTGCATCGATTCGTTGACCCATACGGTCCCGGCCTGGAGCTGCTGGGCGACGGCGTAGGCCGCTTCGGTGTCGGTGCCCCAGACCGAGGCGCCCAGGCCGAATTCGCTGTCGTTGGCGCGGGCGACGGCGTCGGCGGTGTCGGTGTACTTCAGCAGTGGCAGGACGGGCCCGAACTGCTCCTCGCGAACGATGCGGGCGCTGTCCGGGGGGTTGTCGACCAGCGTGGGCCGGATGAAGTACCCGGCGCTGTCGGGGTCGGGCAGGCCGCCGCTGAGGAAGGAGTAGCCCTGGTCGCGGCAGTCGTTCAGGAGGTCCACGACGGTCTGGTACTGGCGCAGGTTGGAGAGCGGACCCAGCTCGACGCTCTCGTCCTGGGCGGGGTCGCCGAGGGTGACGGTGGCGGCGATCTCGGCCAGTTCGCGGGCCAGGTCCTCGTAGATGTCCGCGTGCACATACAGGCGCTTGGTGGCCAGGCAGATCTGGCCGGTGTTGGCGAACGCGGCCCAGAACAGCTGGGGGGCGACCTGCTTGACGTCCACGTCCGGCAGCACGATGGCCGCGTCGTTGCCGCCCAGTTCCAAGGTGACCCGGGCCAGGGTGGCGGCGGCGCTGGCCATGACGGTGCGCCCGGTCGTGGTGGACCCGGTGAAGCTGATCTTGTCGAAGCCGGGGTGGCTGGTGACCCGCGAGCCCAGGCCGCCGGTTCCGGTGATCACGTTCAGGACGCCGGGGGGCAGCACCTCGCGCAGGACCTCGCCGAGCTTGAGGTTGGCCAGCGGCGTGAACGCCGACGGCTTGAGGACCACGGTGTTGCCGGCCAGCAGCGCCGGTCCGAGTTTGAACGACGCCTGCCCGAGCGGGTAGTTCCACGGCGTGATGGCCGCCACGACCCCCAGCGACACGTGCCGGGTGATCGACCGGCGCTCCTGGTCGTCCTGGTTGACGGTGTCCGCCAGTGGGATGTCGGCGGTGGCGCGCAGCCAGTAGGCCAGGCCGGCGACCTCGGCGCGGGCGACGGGGCGAGGCTTGCCCTGCTCCTGGGTGACCAGGTCGGCGAGCAGCTCGGTGTGGGCCTCGATGGTATCGGCCATCCGGCGCAGGTACTGGCGGCGCTCATCCACCGGGAGGGCGGCCCAGGCGGGGAAGGCGGTGCGGGCGGCGGCGACGGCCTGGTCGAGCTGCTCGTCGGAGCAGTGCGGGGCCAGCGCCAGGAACTTGCCGGTGACGGGGTTGGTGACGGCGAAGTCAGTGGCGCCTGCGACGGGCTGGCCGTCGATGGTCAGGGTGAACTTCTGGTCGGATGCGGGGATATGCACGGTTCTCCTGGGCGCGGCCCGGCGAGGCGGGCCGCTGTGTCGCTGTGCTTGGTGGGTCGGGGGTCGGGGTCAGTTCTGGACGGTGGGGCGTACGACGATCTCGCTGACGTCCACGGCGTCGGGCTGGGCGATCGCGTAGCCGATGGCCTCGGCGATGGCGGAGGCGGGCAGGCCGATCTGTTCGGTGGCGGCGCGCGCGGCGCCCTGGGCCTGGGCGTCGCCGCCCTGGTCGGCGAGTTCGGACTGGGTGAAGCCGGGGCTGACGACGGTGACGCGTACCGCGGTGTTCTCCTGGCGCAGGCCCTCGGACAGGGCCCGCACGGCGAACTTGGTGGCGCAGTAGACGGCCGCGGTGGGGTCGACTCGGTAGGCGGCGGTGGAGGCGATGTTGACGATGTGGCCGGCGCCCTGGGTGTTCATGGCGGGCAGGACGGCGGCGATGCCGTGCAGGACGCCGCGCAGGTTGACGTCGATCATCTGGTTCCACTCCTGGATGTGGAGGGCGTCCAGCGGGGACAGCGGCATCACGCCGGCGTTGTTGACCAGGACGTCGATGCGGCCGTGGCGGGCCAGGGCGCCGTCGGCGAACGCGGTGACGCTGTCGAGGCGGGTGACGTCGAGCTCGGCGTACTCGGCGCTGTGGCCTGCTTCGGTCAGTTCTTTGACCAGCAGGGTCAGGCGGTCCACGCGGCGGGCGCCGAGGACGACGTGGTGTCCGGCGGCGGCCAGGTGGCGGGCGGTGGCCTCGCCGATGCCGCTGGAGGCACCGGTCACCAGGACGATCTTGCGGGTGGAAGCGGTGGCGGTGGTGGTCATGGGATGCTCCGGTTCGGTACGGGGGTGGGTCGTGGAAGGGCGCCCGGGGGCGCGGGGGGCGGCGCGGCCGGCCCTGGCAGCGGGTCAGCTGCGGGGCTGTTCGATGTGCTGCAGGACGTCGGTGAGCTGCCAGTCGACGCTGCCCTGGTCGATGGTGGCGTGGACGGGTGAATCACCCATGACGCCGGTGATTCCGGCGGCTCCGGCGCGGGCGTGGGCCATGGTGTCGTAGGCGACGATGTCGATGACGGTGCCGTCCTGGGTCACCGCGATGCGCCGCCACTGGAAGCCGGGCTGCTTGCGCAGGTAGTCGTTGATGTCGGCGTTGGCGGTGATGAAGTCCTGCGCGGTCAGTCCGGGCGCGGGCCGCAGGGTCGTCACTTCAAGGACGTCGGGCATGGGAGAGGTTCCTCTTCTTCCGGTGTGGAGCTGGGAGTTGTTGTTGCCGGTCGGGTTCGGTGCGGCAGTCCCGGCCCGGGGTGGCCGGGATCCGGCGCGGTGTCAGGCTTCGGCGAGGGCGATGCGTCGGTGGAGTCGGCGCAGGGGGGCCGGGCAGTACCAGTTGGCGTCGCCGAGGGCCCGCATGACGGCCGGCAGCAGGACGGCGCGCACGAGCGTGGCGTCGAGCACGATGGCCAGGCCGGCGCCGATGCCGAACATCTGCAGGAAGCTCACGGTTCCGGCGGCGAAGGCCAGCAGGCTGACCGCCAACAGGGCGGCTGCCGCGGAGACGATCCGTCCGGTGCGGGCCAGGCCGGTGGTGACCGCCTCGGCGGTGGGCATCCCGCGGTCGTGCAGTTCCTTGATCCGGCTGATCAGGAAGACCTCGTAGTCCATCGACAGGCCGAAGGCGATGCACAGGAACAGGATCAGCATCGACATGTCCATCGGGCGGGCGGTGAACGATAGCGCTCCCGCGCCGTGGCCGTCCTGGAACATCCACACCAGCACACCAGCAGTGGCCGACAGGGTCAGCGCGTTGAACAGCAGCGCCCGCAGGGGTTGGAACAGGCTGCCGGTGAACGCGAACAGCAGCAGCAGGGTGCTGGCGACGATGATCAGGGCGGCGTAGGGCAGGTGGGCGCCGATGGAGGCGCTGGTGTCGACCAGGTCGGCGTCCGGTCCCCCGACCAGTCGGTCGGCCCCGGCCGGCGCCGGTACCGCGCGGACCTTGGCCACCAGGTCCTGGGCGGCTGGGGACTTGGCCGCAAGGGAGGTGGCGACCACGAGGCGCTGGGCGTGCGGGCGCCCCAGGGTGGCGGGGTCCAGGGAGGGGGCGGTGGGTGTCCCGTTGCGGAAGCTTCCGGTGCTGCTGTCCACGGCGACGACTCCAGGCAGCTGGGACAGAGTGCGGGCGTAGGCGCCCAGTGCGGAGGGCGGTACGGCGGCGGTGGTGACCACGTCGATCTGGTCTCCCTGGCCGCTGAAGTCGGCCGCGAGGTGGTCGCTGACCTGGCGGCTGGCGGTGTCCTTGGGCAGCACGCCCTGGTCGGGAGTACCCAGTTGGGCGTGGGTGAGGGGCAGGGCCAGGAACAGCAGGAGCAGCACGGCGGGCACCGCGTACCGGGCGGGGCGGCGTTGTACGGCGGTGGTGGTGCGGCGCCAGATCCGGGACTCGCCGCCGCGGCTGGCGGTAGCCGACCAGGGAATCCTGCCGTTGTTCACCCTGGTGCCCAGGACCGAGAGCAGCGCGGGCAGCACCAGCAGGGCGGTGGCGGCGGAGATCAGGACGACGCCGATGCCCGCGTAGGCGAAGGAGCGCAGGAAGTACTGCGGGAAGACCAGCAGCGCGGTCAGGGCGCAGGCGACGGTGGCGGCCGCGAACAGCACGGTGCGCCCCGCGCTGGCGATGGTGGTGGCGACCGCCTCGGGTACCGCCTGGCCCTGGGCGAGTTGCTCGCGGAAGCGGCTGACCAGCAGCAGCGAGTAGTCGATGCCCAGGCCCAGGCCCAGGGCGGTGGTCATGTTGATGGAGAACTCGGACACGCTGGTCACCGAGCCGACCAGGTACAGCTCGGCGAACGTGCCCATGATCGCGACGGTGCCGACCAGGAGCGGCAGCAGGGCCGCGACCAGGCTGCCGAAGACGAACAGCAGCAGGATCGTGGTCAGCGGGACCGCGATGGCTTCGGCGCGCAGCAGGCTGGTGGTGACCTGCTCGTTGATGTCGACCGAGGCCGCGGCGCTGCCTCCGGCCTGGATCGTGGCGGTGGCGCTGGGGACGGCGTAGCGGGCGATCAGTTGTTTGGCGCGGGTGGTCGACTGGTCGTCGTCGCCGGTGACGTGCACGGCGACGATCGCCTGGGTGTCGTCGTGGGAGCGCAGCGCCGGAGCCTTGGCCGTCCAGTAGGACACGACCGCGTCCACGTCCGGTTCGCTTCCCAGGCGTTGGGCCAGGGTGCGGCCGGCATCAGCTGCGGCGGGCGTGTCGACGGTTCCGGTGGTGGCGTGCAGCAGGAACACCAGGTTGGTCCGGCCGCCGAACTGGGTGTCGATGACATGCTCGGCGCGGGTTGCCTCAGCGTGGGGGTCGTTGAAGCCGCCACCCTTGAGCTGGCCGAACGCCCCGATGCCCAGGGCGGTGCAGAGCGTCAGGGCCAGCGCGGCCAGGACCAGGACGAATCTGGCGCGTCGGTGGATGAAGGCGCCGTAGCGGTGCAGCAAAGAGATCGGCCTGCTTTCAATCGGAACGGTAGGCGCGGGGCACCGCGGTTACCCCCCGGGAGCGGTGGGCACGGGGCGGGGCATGGCCGGTGGCCGCGCTCAGGGGCCGTGGTGCGAGGCGTCGGCGTCAGGCCCGGGTGTGGTCGGGGAGCCAGTTGCCGTGGAAGCCGGCCGGGACGCGGCGCGGCAGGTGGACGGTGGCCAGGGTGTGGAGGTGTTCGGCGTCGAGGATTTCCAGGTCGCTGCGGTCGGTGGCGGCGTCGTGGACGAATGCCATGAGGTACCCGGGGCCTCCGGCGCGGTCGTCGGCCGGGGCGAAGGCGGCCTCTCCCGGGGTGCGGCCGGGGCCTAGGAGGTGGCTGGTGACCGCACCGGTGTGCAGGTCGTAGCGGTGGACCGCGCCTTGGCGCTGCTGGCTGCCGGGGGTGCGGGTGGCGCTGGCGTGGCCGTACCGCGAGGGCAGGCCGGCCAGGCGGTCGTCGATGCGGGGGAACTCCGCGGGGCGGTCGTCCAGTTGCTCCTCGCGGACGGTGCCGGTGGACAGGTTCACGGTCCAGCGCCACAGGGTTCCGTGGGCGTCGACCTGCACGCCGTCGCCGAGCCGGTCGTAGCGGATCGCGTGCAGGACCAGGCGTTCGCCCTCCTCGTGGGCGTTGAGGGTATGGAAGACATAGCAGGGGGCGATGTCGAACCAGCGCACCGGACTGTAGGGGTCGGCGCGGTCCAGAACGCCGAGGCGGGCGCCGTAGCCGGGGTCCCAGGTGTAGGGCAGGCCGGGCTCTGCGGCCAGGGCCTTGGGCAGGTCGAAGACCAGGGGCAGGTCCATGAACACGACGTGGCCGGAGGTGAGGTGGAAGTCGTGCATCATCGTCGGCGCGCCAACCTCGACCGGGCGGCTGACTGTCAACTGTCCGGCCGCGTCGGCCCGGTGGTAGGTCAGGAACGGGGCGTCAGGCGCTCCGTAGCCGAAGAAGTGGAGCTCCCCGGTGGTGGGGCAGGTCTTGGGGTGGGCGGTCATGGGGGTGCGCAGGCGGCCCTGGAAGTCGTACACCCCCAGGGTGTCCAGCTCACAGCCCGGTGCCATGTCGAGCTGGTAGGGGTACGAGGACTCGACCAGCGCCAGAGTGCGCCCGGCGTGCCGGACCACGTGGGTGTTCGCGGCGCCGGCGGTCAGGTCCAGGTTGCCCTGGTCGTCGTGGAGCCGGGCGCCGGTGCGCAGGCTCTCGGTGCGCACCCAGCGGTTGCGGTAGGCGGTGGCACGGCCGGCTTCCAGGCGGATGCCGTGGACCATGCCGTCGCCCAGGAACCAGTGGGCGGAGGATGCCTGCTGGGGGTTGGGCCCGTTGCGCAGGTACCAGCCGGTCAGGTCGGGCGGGATGGTTCCGGTGACGGACAGGTCGGTCAGGGTGGCCTCGTCGGCGACGGGCGCGAAGTTGCCCAGCAAGTGGGGTGCGGCGGTGGTCATCAGCGATCGGGATCCGTTCCGGCAGGGGACGTCAGAGGGGTCAGCGGTTGGCGGGCATCTGGACCACGGCTGCCGGGTCCGGCGCGGGGAGGCGCTGGGCGGCCATGGCCGCGGCCCAGCGGGCCTGCATGACCTTGGGGTAGCGGCTGGTGAAGACCACCGGGGCGAGGAACCCGAGGACCTGGCAGGCCGTGGTGGCGGCGGTGCCTGCGTGGGCGAGGTGGCACAGGGCCTGCGCTGCGGCGGTCAGGGTGAACGCGATGGCCCAGACCCGGGTGATGACGACGTTGACGTGCAGGAACTGGGGGGTGTCCCAGACTTCGCGCGGGGTGCTGCGGCGGGCGATGCCCAGCGTGAAGGGCCGACCGATGGCCAGGGTGGCCCAGGCGGTGGCGGCCAGCCAGCAGAACGAGAGCACCCCGGTCCACGGGTGCAGGCCGCTGTGCGGCTGGGCGAAGGCCAGGGCGGTGACGGCGGCGAAGTAGACCACCGTGCTGCCCTCCAGCACCAGCGCGTCCCTGGCCACGCCAGCCGAGCGGGAACCGATGATCAGCCACACGCCGATCACCAGCGCACTGAGCGCACCCCACTGCCAGCCGAAGCCGGCGACGGCGGCGAAGACGATCCAGGGAATGAAGCCACGTAGATAGTGCATGGAAGGGTCCTCACGTCTGCGACGGAACCGGGCCGATGACCCGGACCGGCGGACTGTCCCGCCGGCTCCCTTCGAGCCTGCCGCCACTGTCAGGGCGCCAGGAACCTCGCATTCGACCAGTAACCGCACGGTCCTGGAGGTGGTGCCCTGGCAGGGTCGGCGCCGGACCCCTGTCATCCGACAGGTCCGCGCGCGGGCGCAGCCACCCCGCGGTCCTGGGTGACTGCTTCTCCTGCCCGGTGCCGGGAGGGACGGCGTCAGGCCCTGTCGGCAGCCGGGTCCGCGATCGGGTCGGTGTCCTGCAGGGCGTCGCGCAGTGCGGCGCGGGAGGTGACGCCGAGCTTGGGGTAGACCAGGCCCAGGTAGTAGCCGACCGTGCGGGGCGACAGGTGCAGGCGGTCGCCGATCTGCCGGTTGCTGAGCCCCTGCGCGGCCAGGTCGGCCACGTCGCGCTCGCGCGCGGTCAGCGGATCCCCGGCGGGACGCGAGATGGAGGGGCGTCCGGCGGCGCGCAGTTCCGCTTCGGCGCGGGCCGCCCAGGGCTGCGCTCCCAGCGCGCGGAAGACGTGGAGGGCGGCGGTCAGTTGGGTGCGGGCGCTGGTGGTGGCGCGGTTGCGGCGCAGCCATTCGCCGTGCAGGAGACGGGTTCTGGCCAGGTCCAGCGGCCAGTGCTCGGCGCCGGGAACCTGGGTGGCGGCGGTGAAGAGGCGGTCGCCGTCGGCGGGGTCGGCCAGGGCGGTGGCGGTGCGCACGAACAGGTCGGTGCGCGGGGACAGCCGGGCCAGGTTCGCCTGGTGCAGGGCGCGGACGTGGGCGGCGGCCTGGTCCTGGCGGCCGGTGCGCATCGCGGCCTCGACCAGGTCGACGGTGACCAGGACCGCGTGCGGCACGTGGGAGGGCAGTTCGCCGGGCGGGCAGATGGCGGTGGCGTGCTCCCAAGCTTGTTCGAAGTCGCCCTCGTTGACGGCGACCTGGAGGCGGACGTGGATGGCGTGGCGGGCGATCGCGCGGGCGTCGCGGGGCACGGCCCAGGTGCTGAGGTTGTCGGCGAGGTCGATGGCCTCGCGGTGGCGGCCCTGGCCGGCGGCGAGCAGGGCCAGGGTGTAGCGGGCGGTGTAGGCCAGGAAGGTGTAGCCGTGGCTGTCGCAGAACGCGAGCGCTTCCTGGGCCTGCTGCTCGGCGTCCGCCCAGCGTCCGGTCCACACGTCCTCGGTGGACATGATGGCCATGGACTTGATGCCGGAGGTGATGGCGCCGCCTGCGCGGGCGTCGCGCTGGACCCGCTGGTATGCCTCGCGGCAGTAGGCGGTGCGGTGCAGGTTGATCGCGGCCAGGCCGACGCGGATGACGCGGGTGGACTCCTGCTCCCGGGGCAGGTCGCGGATCAGCGCGTCCAGGTGGGCCAGGACCGCGTCGGGGGTGCGGACCGGGTCGGAGACGGTGTAGCCGCACGCGGTCAGGACGGTGGGCGGCTCGGGGCGCAGCCGGGCCAGGGCCCGGTGGAACGGTGGCCACAGGTCGGGCCGGCCGCCGGTCCAGCAGATCATCAGCAGCGTGTGCAGCGCGCCCAGCAGGAGTTCGTCGTCCGCGCGCAGTGGGTCGGGCAGGGTGTCGAGGGCTTCGGTGAGCAGGCGGTGGGCGGTGGTGAGGTCACCGTCGCGGTAGAAGAGCACGTGCGCGGTGGCGACGGCGGCCTGCCAGGAGCGGTCCACGCCCGGGTCGATCCGCCGGGCTTCCTGCAGCATGCGTGAGGTCTGGTGGAGTTGGCCGGTCACGTCGGCGCCCAGGTAGGCAGCTTCGACCAGGCGCCGGGCCCGGCCTGCGGGCTCGGGGCTGAGGTCCGCGGCCCGGGACAGGGCGGTGACCGCCCCGACCGCGTCGCCGCGGCGCAGCAGGCGGTGCGCGGAGTCCTCCAGCAGGACGGCGGCGTTCTCGTCGGGGCCCAGGGTGGCCTGGGCCAGGTGCCAGGCGTGCTGGTCGGGGAAGGCGGCGCGGGCCTGCGCCAGGCGCTGGTGGGCGCGGCGGCGTTCCTCGCCGCCGGCCATCTCCACGATGGCGGCGGTGACCAGGGGGTGGGGGAAGGTCAGCTGCAGGGTGTGGGGGTCGATGCGCAGCAGTCCGGCCGCCTCGGCTGGGGCGAGGTCCTCCAGCAGGGTGGCGCTGCGGTCCGGGTCCAGGACGCCGGGGTCCCCGGTGCCGTCCAGGACCGCGAACAGCAGCAGTTCACGGGCACGCGGCGACAGGGGGCCGATGCGGGAGGAGTACAAGGCGAGAAGTCGGCGGGTCAGGGGCAGGACCGGGGGCAGGGCGGCCAGGGCGGCGCGCTGTGGGCCGGTGAGCGCGGTGGGCAGTTCGCGCAGCGCGAGCGGGTTGCCGTGGGCCTCCTCGACCAGGCGCGCGTACACCGCCTCGGCCAGGTCGGGGAAGTGACGGCGCAGGAACTGTCCGCATGCCTCGTCGTTCAGGGCCCTCACGGTGATGACGGGCGCGCCGAGGCGGTCGGCGACCTCCTCGCGGCCGGTGCGCGCGGCGGCGAGCACCGAGACGTGGCCTGCGGTCAGGCGCCGGGTGAGGAACCCCAGGGCGGCGACGCTGGGTTCGTCCAGCCACTGCACGTCGTCGACGACCAGTAGCAGCCTCTGGGGGCCGGCGCTGCGGGCCAGGAGCTCACGGACCGCGTTGAAGATCAGCAGGCGGTTGACCGAGGGCCCCTCCCGCAGGCCGAGCGCGACCTGCAGCGCCTGCTGGTACTCCTGGTCCAGTTCCGGCAGCACCTCGCGCAGCGGCAGCAGCAGTTGGTTGAGTCCGGCAAAGCCCAGGTCGGCCTCGAACTCCAGACCCGCCAGGCGCAGCACCCGCATCCCGCGCCCGGCCGCCACTTGGGCGGCCGCGTCCAGCAGCGCGGTCTTGCCCATTCCGGCATCGGCGGTCAGCAGCAGGGCCTGGCCCTCGTCAGCGGCATGGTCCAGGAAGGCATCGATCTCCCGCAGTTCCCGCTCCCGGCCCAGCAGGGTCTCCTGGGTGCGGCGGCTTGGAGCGTGCACGGTCTCGTCCATGGTGCGGGGTGACAGCCCTTCGCGTTTGGGGGGTCCGGCAACGGCGGGATCGGCGGGGCGCAGGCGACAGTAGCGAGCGCGTCAGCGCGCGGGCTCAACCCGCGGCGTCCTTGCCGCGGTGACGGGTCCTGCCGTGGTGGGTGCTTGGGCGCGTGCGCGGACCATAGCGAGAGCGCCGATGAGGACCATCCAGCCGTTGGCCGGGTAGGAGGCCAGGCGCTCGGCAAGGCCGGCGCCCAGCGGGAGGTGGGTGGTGAACTGCCCGGTGATCGACAGGGTCGCACCGATCAGTCCGAGGCGGCCCAGCGCCAGACCGGCGCGCTCCCACGGGCGGCCCAGCCCGCCGCCGCGCCGGCTCAGCAGCAGGACGGCCAGGCCGCCGCAGGGGATGTTCAGCGCGCCCAGGGAGTGCAGGGCGATGTTCGTATTCTCCGGGGCCAGGCCCACCAGCACCTTTCCGGCCGCGGAGGCGATCCACAGCCAAGTGGCGACGGTGACGGTGCGCCGCTTGGCCCACAGCGGTCGCAGCAGCACGATCCCGGCGGCGGCCAGGACACCGGAGACGACGAACGAGACGTTCATGGTGGTGTGGGCCGGTGAGCACACATAGGCCGCTTGCCCGTGCGGGGTGGAGAACGGGCCGCAGGCGGTGTTGCCCAGGTCGCTGATGAAGTTCCGCGTCCAGCTGTAGGGGGTGTTCCACTGGGCTGCGACGACGACCTGGCAGACGAAGTACTGCAGCACGCCCAGGAGCCACGCGGCGGCGCCCCAGCGGATCCGGGCTGCGGGGAGAAGCGATCGGGCCATGGGAGAGCGTCCTAACGAAGTGCGGCGGGGCCGGGTCCTCGCCGTGTCAGCGGGACATCCTCATTGGACTGCGCGGCGCGGTACCGCCAACACGACCTGATCGGCAGGGCACACGACAATCCGTGCGAGGGGCCCCTGCCAGCTGCGGACTGCGGTGCGTCTCGGCGCGGACGTCTCGGGCGGCGGGTGCTACGTGTGTGTCGTGCCCGTGTGGGGACGGGGCAGGTCGTTGCGCCACTGGGCGGGCGTCAGTCCGTGTTCGCGGCGGAACGCGCGCTCGAAGGTCCGCAGTTCGGAGAAGCCGACCGACGCGGCGACCGCGGCCACGGTGCGGCTGGGGTGGGCGGGGTCGGCCAGCAGGCGCCGGGCGGCGATCAGGCGCTCGGTACGGATGAAGTCCGCCGGGGTGGAGCCCGCCTTGGCGAAGACCGCGTGCACCTGGCGCACCGAGATGTGGTGGCGCCGGGCGAGTTCGGCCACGGTCAGCGCCGGATCGCCCAGGCTGGCGCGGATGTGGTCGCGCAGGACCTCCACCAGGATGTCGTCGGCCTGCACGGAGGGCGCCATGCCGCGCAGCGTCATGGCGAGCAGGTCGATCGACGCGCGGGCGGCGTCGCCGCGCTGCGGGGCGGTGAAGCTCCCCGCGACCTTGTGGAGCTGATCGAGGTACATGCGCAGCAGCTGCAGGGACGGGGAGTCCAGGGGAATGGACTGGGCCAGTCCCTGGGAGATCTCGTTGCCGCGCAGCGGCAGCAGGTCCCGGGGAATCTGCAGGGTCAGGCTCTCCCCGGTCTGCGGGTAGTTCAGGTCGAAGGGGGTGCCGGATTCGAAGAGCACCGCTACCCCGGGGGAGATGGACGCCTCACGTCCGTGCTGTTCCAGTGTTCCGGCGCCGGACAGGTGGATGCACAGCATCAGGGTGTCCATACCGTCGCCGCGGGCTATGCCCTTGCGGGTGGCCTGGATACGCAGGGGGCGGGTTTGGAACGTGCCGGCTGCGATGCCGCCGCCCAGGTCCGACAGCGTGGTGCGGCAGTGGAAGTCCTTGGGCACCGCAGCGAGTGCGGGCGCGAACGAGGAGGCCGCGTACTGCTCCAGTTCCTCGGCCGAGTGTGACTCGTAGACCTGCACGGCGCTCGGCCTCCCCATGACGATCGCATGATCCTAACTCGCGCAACGCTCGACGGCGCGCCCGCGAGCAGGGGGGCGGCGGCAGGAATCGCCGTCGGCTCTGCACCTCACGTCGTGTCCCGCGGTGCGGTGCCGGCCGTCCAATGGCTGAAGAAGGAGCCCCGCCGTCGGGCTCCGCCGAGGAGAGGACTGCCATGCTCACCCAGGTCCAGGTGACCCGCTGGGTCGGCGCCTACGTCTATGCCTGGCGCACCGGACGGGCCGCGGACATCGGGGCGCTGTTCACCCGGGACGCCGAATACCACCAATGGCCGCAGCCGGCCGACTGGATCGGTCGGGCGGCCATCGTCCAGGGATGGCAGGAGAACGCTGCGGTGCAGCCCGGGGGCAGGTCCTTCGACTGGGAGGTCCTGCTGGTCAACGGTGACACGGCGGCGATCAGAGAGGTCCGCGTCGATTCCGGCCTCGGCACCTTCCTCACGCTCCTGGTCGTCACCTTGGACGACCAGGGCCGGGCGAGCGTGCTGCGGGTGTGGAGGAACCAGTTCTGACCGGCGCCAACCGCGCCGATGCCAGGAAATTCGACGCCACCGGCGTACTGCATCCCGCCACTGCCGTTCCTACGGCTGCCGGCGCTGCTCCCGGGCCGCGACGCACCTCATATTCGCGGGTCCAGGCAGCATGTGTTGATGAGTGTCCGCTGACAATGAATCGGCCTCGGCGTCACGGCGGATTCGCCGGTAGAGAGCGGGCTTGTCCGTGCCCTTCGACTTCCGGGCGGTGCCTCGACGACGCGGTGGGAGAGATGGTCTGGCGTCGGCCAGGACGCGCTCGAGCACTTCTGGCGAGTGTCCAGTCAGGACAGAGAGCCGTTCGAGCCGGGGCTTTCCGAACCAGTTCGGCGACGCGGTGAGGACCCCATGGAGGTAGCTGGGCTTGAGGTAGTTGGCGCGGGCCAGGCGGCGGATGTAGGAATCGGTGCTCTCGCCGGGCTGGAGGCGGACCCGGACAGGGAGCCGTGCGAGTGGATCGAAGGACCCGAAAGGGCTGGTCATCGCTGGTTGCGGGGCTTGGTCCGGGGCCGGGTGGTCTCGGCGGTGTGGTCCAGCGGGACGGCGTCGAGGCTCTTCTTCGTGATCTTCTCGGTGCCGGTGAGGATCGCGTCGATCGCGGCCCCTCGGATCTGGTGGGATAGGGCGCCGATCATCCCTCCGGTCCGGTGGTGCAGGTAGCGGTCCAGGCCGGTCAGGGTGCCGGGGGTGTGGTCGTGCACAGGGGTGAAGGTTGCTGCTGACCGCGAGCGCCGGGTTCTGTCTCCCGGTCGTGTCTTTTCCTCAGGTGCCGTCAGCTCACGCGTTGTTCGGCGAGGTCCAGCCAGTGCTCCACGTCCGCCGGGGTGAAGTGTCTGATGGCCCAGTCGACCATGCGAAGGCTCATGTGAGCCCATGCGGGCCGCAGGATGTCCTCGGGGAGCGAATCGAGGACAGCGTCGAGATGTTGTGTCACCCCCGGGTCGGCTTCCTTGGAGTGGATGCCGAAGCGCAGGGTGACCAGGTCGAATCGCCGATCACCGCGGGCGGCACCGTCCCAGTCGATGACGCCGGTGATCGCGCCGCCGGTCGCCAGGATGTTGCCGGGGTGGAAGTCCATGTGCACAGCGTCGTGCCCGGCCATTCGAGCGGGGTGGTCCGCGCCGACAGCGGCGATCCAGTGTTCGAGCGCGGCACTGCGGCGGTTGTGCTGGCGCAAAGGGTCGTGCAGGCAGTAGCCAGGCCCGTCCTCACGCAAGTGAAACTCCACCGTTGGAGTATCGGGGCGGTCGGCAAGCCGATCGGCCTGCAACCGGTTGAGTTCGAGCGCCTGATCCAGGCTGCGGTGGTCGAGGTGGTCGATCTTCGTGCCCGGCAGGAGCTCTTGCACCATGACCACCGCGTGGCCAACCTGGGCGATCAACTCAGTAGCCGGCGCCGGATAACCTGCCAGCCGCAGCACTTCAGTAACGGCGAGTGGCCCTGCCTGCATGTCCGCCGCCTGGCTATGCGGTCGCCACTTGAGGACGGAGCGGTGATCGTCGGGCCAGCGCACATAGGCTGCTCCGACTTGCCCGCCTGGGCAGGGGCCATCCAGAGTCAAGCGGACACCGGTCTGGGCGTGCAGGGCATCGACCGTCCGGGCGGCATCGAGCCGCTCAGCACGCGCCCAACTATGCGGTGGAGAAGTCACTGGGCCGATTATCGCTGCACGCCTCGCAGCCGTCAGACTGACAGGCCACTTCACCGTGGTTTTCGTCCGCGCGGATCTCTCCGGCCGCTGCGACCACATGCTCCCCGAATGGGGTCAGTCTCATGCCCTCTCTGTCGGCCTTGGGTGAGACGCCCCGTTTCGGCGGGTTGGCCTGAGAGGGCACGACAGGAGATTCACCCCCTCATGACCAGCACCAAACGCTGCTGGAGTACTGGGATGCGTTCGCTGCGCAGGGCCGGTTGATGTGCTTGGCATGGACACCGAGACCTCGCTGATGCAGGTGGCGCAGCCCCCGTGCGGTGGGGTTCCTTCCACCGCACGGAGGCTTGCCGTTGCCCGGATTCCAGTGGGGCGTGAACCCCCGCTCGTGGGCGGCGCGTCCAGCGGTTACTGGGAGGCGGGGTTGTCGATTTCGAAGCCGTCGAAGGTGGCGTAGGTGCCCGAGAGCTTGGTCACCACGATGGTGTGGACGCCGGAGGCGAGTGCGGTGCTGGTGTAGACGGCAGCATCGGCGTGGCGCGCACCGTCGGCAGGCACCGTGTCGACGACGGTGGCGGGTCCGCCGTCGATCGACACGCCGATGTTGCCCTGATCGGTGAACTCCTCACCGAACACCTTGATCCCGGTGCCGATGAACGTGTAGGTGATGCTGCTGCCGTCGGTCGTCGCGTAGTGGACGTCGTCGTCGTGGTCGCCGTAGCCTCGGCTTCCCAAGTAGTCCCAGGTGCTGTAGACGATCGACGGATCGGTGTCGTTGAGGCGTGCTGCGGCCGGCGGGGTGCCGACGTAGACGAGGACGGCTGTCGACGGCTTGGACGTGGCTCCGTCCTTGTCGGACTGCGTGGCGGACAGGGGCTGCTGGCCGGGCGAGGAGTCGGTGAGCGTGCACGACCAGGTGCCGTCGGCGGCAGCGGTTGCGGTGCAGCCTGCCGGGTTCGCGCTGTCGGTGACCGCGACGGTGTTGCCGGCCACCGCTGTACCGCGCACCGTGAAGGTGTCCGCCAGGCCGGTGGTGCCGCCCGTGGGGGCGGTGATGACCGGACGGGGTACGTAGGTGCCGACGGTGACGTCCGTGCCGTCGGCACCGGTCGGTACCGTGGCGATCAGGAAGCCGGAGGAGATCCACTGGACGTCGGTCGCGCGCCGGTCGCGGAAGTACACCGGGGTGCTGGGCGAGAAGCCGGCTCCGGCGATGAGGACCCGTTCGGTTGAGGAGCCGGCGGCGACGGGCGTCGGCGCGGAGATGTAGCTCGGTTCGAGGGGGAGGCCGCCCACCAGCGACCGGTGTCCGTCGGTGACGCCCGCGTGGGCGAGGAGAGAGACGGGGATGTCACCCGGGCCCGGGGACGCGGGGATGGTGGGGTTGTCGTTGACGTGGGAGTCGATCGGCGGCGTGCAGAAGTAGCTGCCCGCGGGGTCGGAGAAGTAGTTGCCGGTGACCCAGAAGTGGCCGGTGGCCGAGCAGCCGCCCTGGGCGCCGAGTGCGGCCAGCGGGTGGAACTCGACGTTGCCGCTGAAGCTGATCCACTCCGAACCGGCGTCGTCGTAGAAGGCGTTGAAGCGCGAGCCGTCGTTGTAGACGACGTTGCCGGTGACGTGCAGGCCGTGCGCCAGGGTGGCCGTCGCGTCGATGGTGCCGTCGGCCTGATAGACGTACTGCGCCTGGTGGCCTTCCATGTAGATCGCGCCGCCGTCGTCGAGGACCTGCATGACGTCGAAGATCAGGTTGTCGCTGATCGTGTTGTCGGCGTTGATGTTGGTCGAGTTCTGCGGATGGTCGGCTTCGTCGACGTGGCCCTGGATGACGCCTGCGGTGATCCCGGTGTACGGCAGGTCGTAGAGCTCGTTGTGCGTGATCGTGGCGTGGCGGCTGAACAGCAGCGTGATGCCGCAGGCCGAGCGGTAGTCGGTGCCGACATCGTGGATCACGTTGTTCGAGACCGTGGTGTGGTCCAGGATCTCGTTCGTCCCGACCTGGTCGGCCTGCACGGTCTTCGGGTCAGGGGTGCAATGATCCTTGATCACCGAGGCCGGCGTGGCGGTGGGAGTCGGGTCGTACGTGCAGCCCAGTGACAGCGCGGTGGAGGCGATCCCGGTGAACTCGTTGCCGTCGATGACGTTGTGCGATCCCCCGTACATGAAACTCAGGCCGGCGCCCCCGAGGTTGACGAATCGGTCTCCGGTGATCGTCACATGACTGGCCCCGGTGAAGGCGACGTTGGCGAGGGGCTGGGTGAGCGCGCCCCACGGGCAGCTGCCGGCGGGTGTGGAGAAGGTGCACAGCCCCTGGTTGTTGGCGCCGGTTCTGTGCAGGTTGCTCTGCACGTCGGCGAAGCCCGCCGGTGACGAGGGGGCGTTCCAGGTGGCGTACGAGAACTGGAGGCCCGCGAAGGTGATGTCGTGCAGGGGCCTGGTCAGGCTGCCGGCACCTTGCACCAGCTTCTCCAGCCGGGGCAGTTCGACGTCCAGGCCGGCCATCCGCTGACCGCTCTTGGGCGTGTAGTAGAGCGTGTCGGTGGCGCTGTCCAGGAACCACTGACCGCGCGTCAGAAGGCTGCGGGCGCCCCGGATCGTGGCCGGCAGCTGTGAGGTGGACATCGACGGCAGGCCGCCGGTGCCCTGGCTGAACGGGGCGATGTCGGTGACGTTGGTCCAGCAGGGCTGGTCCATGACCAGCGTGCTGCCGGACATCCGTGCGACCCCGCACTTGGAGTCGGTCCACGCGCCGTTGCCCGCGGGATAGTCGAACTCGACCTGCGCCAGTTGCGCGGGCGTGAGGTGTGCGAACCAGGCCAGGGCCGCGGCGTCGTTCGACAGGTCGTACCCTGTGGCCGACCCGGCCCAGTTGCCCGTGAAGTGCAGGGCCGCCGGGGTGGCCTGGGCGATGGGGGCTTCCCTGCCATCCACGTAGAGCTGGCGGGTGGCGCTGCCGTGGGGCACGTGTGCGGCCCACACACCGGTACTCCCCACCTCGCGCCAGGCGGTGACCTGGGAGGCGCCGGAGATGACAGGGTGGGCGCCGGGCGCGGCCTCCCACACCACGGGGTGCGCGGGCTTGCCGGAGTCCTCCGTGCCGAACTTCCACGTCTTGCTCAACCGGTAAGTCCCGCCGAGGAGTTCGACCCTGGGGCTCACCGGGTTCCGGCCGTGCTCAAGAGCGCGTACTTCGGCCTGCGCGGTGGTCAGGGAACAGGGATTCCTCGATGTGCACGCCGCACCGTGGCCGTCAGGCGCTGCCCACAGCACCGATGCGGTGGCGGCCCGCGCCGGACTTGCCGACACGCCCAGCGCTCCCGCGCCGACCAGTCCGAATGCGAGTACAGAACCGAGGATCTTGCACGTCGACGCCATCCATTTCATGACCGCTCCGGGATCCGTCAAGCCGCGGGCATGCCCGAAGGGAGACCGAGACATCCGATGAATGGAGTCAACCTGGCAGCCTACGCTTGACGCTGTCAACGGGTTGTATGCGGTTCGATGCAAAGGAAGCGGCCTCCGTGTAGGCAAATCCGGAGCAATGGATCGGATGTATGGAAGGTTTTGCGTGCCGGAGACGACAGGCGTCCCGCCCGCGAGTCGTCCGACCGGCGCCAACGGCAGGTCCTCGGGCGCGGGGATGTTCCCGCGCGTGAATTGACACAGAGTTGTGTCGGCAACGGCTGAATTTGGTTCAGGCACGGATTTCGTGAAGCCGATCAAGGGCCGTCACGGTCTGTGGTCGATGGCCAAGATTTGTACGGACGGCTGTGCCGTGCAGCCTCGGTCGGACAGAATGCTGGACATGACGACTTGAAGAGCACCGGCCGGGCGGCAGCACTGGCGCAAGGTCGGGAGCGGCTGGTCCGTTCTGGACGGTGAACGCCGGATCTGTGCCGCATACGGGACGCCCGTCCGCTCGTACCAGTACCGCTTCTATCCGCCCGAGTCCTCCATGTTCGAGCGCTGCATCGGGTTCGCCTGGTGCTCAACTTGCAGGATCTACAACGTGCGCACCGGTCATCGTGGCCACCAGGCTGCGCAAGGGCTCGGCAGGCTCCGGCAAGGGCGCGGCGAGCCTGCTACGCGAGGCGCTGGCCACCGTGCGGGCGATGGGCATCACCGCCCAGATCATCGTCCGCGCCGATTCCGCGTACTTCTCCCACAAGGTCGTCCAGGTCTGCCGCACAGCCGGTGCACGGTTCTCGCTCGCGGTCGCGGTCAGGAAGAAGATCCGTGAGGCGATCGCGGGCATCGCCGAGGACGCCTGGACGCCGATCAGGTACGCCGCCGCCGTCTGGGACGACGAGGAGGAACGCTGGATGCACCAGCGGGGTCTGCTTGTTCGTCGCGGCCGACCAGCCGACGATCCGGCGGGAGAAGGGATCCACGACGAACGCGACATAGACGGTGCCGGACCAGGTGGCCACATAGGTGAAGTCCGCGACCCAGACCCGGTTCGGGGCGCTGGCCACGAACTGCCGGCCCAGCCGGTCCGGGGCCCGCTCCGCTTCCCTGTCCGTCACGGTGGTGACGATCTTCTTCCCGCGCACCGCTCCCGTGAGGCCCTCGGCCTTCATCAGGCGCTCGACGGTGCAACGGGCCACTCGGTGGCCCCGGCGCTTCAACTCGGCCCAGATCTTGCGGGCTCCGTAGACGCTGTAGTTGTCCCGGAAGATCTCCACGATCAGCGGTGCCAGTTCCGCGTCCCGCAGGGCACGGGCCGACGGCGGGCGCTTCTTGTGCGCGTAATAGGTGGACGGGTGGATGCTGCAGTCATGCTCGGAGAGCGTTCTGCAGATCGGCTCGACTCCGCCGAAGCGGTCCCGGTGCTCGTCGATGAACGCTACGAGCGTGTGTGTGGCCGGTCGAGCTCGGCCGCGAAGAAACCCGCCGCAGCCTTCAGGATCTCGTTCGCCCGCTTCAGCTCGGAGACCTCCCTCTTGAGGGCCTTGAGCTGGGCGGATTCCTCGGTCGTGGTGCCGGTCCGGGCGCCGGCGTCGACCTCGGCCTGACGCACCCAGTTCCGCAGGGACTCCGGCCCGATGTCGAGCTTCGCTCCGATCGAGCGGATCGCCGCGGACTCGGTCTTGTACTGATCACGAGTCTCCAGGACCAGACGCACAGCCCGCTCCTTGAGCTCCTTCGGATATTGCTTCGCCATAACAGACTCGATCCCTCCAAAAGATCGAGCCTCGATCAAACCCGGAACGGTTCAGGGAGCGGAAGTACCTGTGGCGGGCCGTCGACCAGGGCGGCAACGTGCTCGACATCCTCGTGCAGAGCCGCCGGGACAAGGCCGACGCCGGCGCTTCTTCCGCAGGCTGATGAAGAAGTCGCGTGCGGTGCTCGCGAGTGATCGTCATGGACAAGCTCCGCTCCTACGGCGCGGCCCACCGCGAGGTCATGCCCTCGGTCGAACACCGCTCACACAAGGGCCTGAACAACCGGGCCGAGAACAGCCACCAGCCCACGCGGCAGCGTGAACGCGCGATGAAGGGTTTCCGCAGCGGCGGCGCGGCCCAGCGGTTCCTGTCCGCGTTCAGCGGCATCTCACCCCACTTCCGGCCCCGCCGCCACCTGATGACCGCCCCCGAACACCGAGCCGAGATGACCATCCGCTTCGCCATCTGGGACCAGATCACCGGCGCTGTCGGCCGGCCCACCACGGCCTGAACACAGGCCCGGAACGCGGGCCCACCATGCCCCGACGCACCGTCAGACGCTTACACGTCCAACAAGGTGACAGCGCCCTCCGTCCTGCTCACCCAGTCCGGAGGTACTCCAGTAGAAGTCCCCGTCAGCCGCATGCGCGGACACCGGCAGCGCCGGCAGAGCGGCCGCCAGTAGTCCCGGGCCGGCCGCTCGCACGATTTTCACGCCAATCATTTCCACAGACTCCAGCCTTTTCGAATATTTTTCATGCACGCCATCTACCGATGAAACATCGAATTAAGAATCCAATTCCCGAGGCGTACTTTGGTTTCCTTGCTGCAGTGCACGTTGGTGCCATAGACGGGCATCCCGGAAATCTTCTTCGGGCATTGATTCAAATCATTGCAGAGCTGGTGGAAGATATCCAGGTAATGCACCCCAGGATACTTCTTGCTAAATTCTAGAAGAATCCCGGACAGCAAGACCGCCACCGAGCCCGGGACATGCGTAAAGGTAGACCCGAAGACGTAGACCGGAGTCCGCCTTTGGGAGAGGATCCGGATGGTCCGGTCAAGATTGGTGACAAACCTCCTCCGTGCTTCGTCGTCGCGAATCGTCACCCGCTTCCCACCCGGGGCGATCTGCTGCTCGGCCACATCCCACTGGACGCTCAGCAGAACCGCGTCCGGACGCACCTTGTCCATCAGGGCAGGCCACTCGACCTCCCAGTTCGGACAATTTCGGTTCGGCATCGGATTGATCGGCTTACGGATCCCGCAGGCGAGTGCCGAGGCATCCTTGACTTGCCCCTTTCCGGCAAAGGCCGCAGCTATCCCGGAAGCCGCATCCCGCGCCCAGGAATCTCCGACCACCAGCACTTTCTTCCCTTCCGCACCCGGCAGGAGCGTGGGATCCCCCCACGGGGGGAGGCCGGTATTACGCAAGGATGGAGATGTTTCAGGGAACAAGCACGGAGCGGCATAGCAGGGAATATCCGAGCGCACCGGCTTGAGTTCTTGAATAACCCCGGGGACTCCATTCGGCCAACCCGAAATACTGCCCGCCAGGCACAGGGAAACACCTTTCAGCACTTGAAGTACAGGCATTATCGCCAGTCCCTCCGGAGGAAGACAGCACGCAGTTCATCAGCAGGTTCCGAGAACTCGGATAACGACCTCAGAGCGTACTAGGGGGCAGCTAGACAACCGCCCGACACGACTCGGCTGTACGGTATTTCACCGGATCGGGCCAAGCCGACCGGAAGGCTGCCTCCGGATGGTGCACCAACGGGCGCGCCAGAACTTGGCAGTAGCGGCCGGACAGCTAATGTCCTGATGAACAATCCGATTGCTTCCGAGTCGGCGCGGGTTGTCGTTCCGCCTGATTACAGCGCTTCCGCACGCGGAATCCGCAAACGCCGTCCGACGATGACGGACTCCCGAGAATCCAGGTGGGTAATCATGGTGCGAGGAAGAATTCGCCAACTCGGCGTCGCCGGAGTGGCCGCCGTGCTGGCGTGCGGTTGCACTCCATACCATGTGGAGAAGAACACGACGACACATATTGGTGGTAGGGGACTCCCGGTCCGCCAGCATCGGTCAGGGTATGAGCGAAGTCGGGGCCTCTCACAACGCCATCGTGAACGCGGGAGTCGGCGGCTGCGGAATCCTGCTGCCCGTGGGCAAGGAGACCCCGGAGACATGTCGCAAGTGGCCCACCCAGTGGCCCTCCTATCTGGAGAAGTACAAGCCCGATGCCACCTTGTTGACAGTCGGTTTCTGGGATGTCACCCCGCAGCGGCTGGCAGGCGGCGAAGAGGCCATCGATCTCACCTCGCCGACCCACGAGACGGGCACTGTCACGTGGGCGGATGGCGTGGGAGGATCCTCGGGTTGATCATGCTGGAGGGGGATCGTCCGCGGGGAGCACGTCGCCGTCGTACAAGGGGCACCGGTACCCGCTCGCCCACGCCTTCCTCGCCGCGATGGCCGTCCAGGAACGCGAAAAAGGGGTGCCGAGGTGGACACGCGCCCGACCTCGTGGACCTCACACCCGCTGAAATCCGCCGTCTGCTGGCAGTTAAGCCCCGCCACCATCCTCCACGCAGCGACCACGCGGTGAGCTGGTCCCGCTGGAGGCGCCGCCACCAAGCGTGTGCCCGACGCTGTCACTACATGCGGCGCGGGCACACGTTCGCGGGACGGCCCCCGGCAAGACCGTCCCGCACCCGCCGCGCACCCGCTAAACTCCCCGCCGCCAGGCCGTTGACCAGGGAAAGTCTAGAAGTCCGGCTGGAGTACTAAGCCACTGCCAGTCGGTGAACGATGTCGAAAAGCCGGGTGTGGGAGAACCGCGTGCCCGCTTTGCAGCTGCGGGGACTGGAATTGGAGCAGCAGCCATCGCACCACTCCCCGATTTTACACAGACTCCGTGCGTGAACCGAATCCCCCGCGCTAATCGAACTTCACGTACTTGAAGACGTGCCCGAACTCACCGGGACCGATGGTGCTCTGGACTTCGCCCCGGCAGCTGCTGGACTGGTACGAACGAACCGTCCGGTCCGTGTTGTTCGACGCGTAGAATGGGGAGTTGTTCCCGACCAGGGAGTAACAGCGGCCCGACTTTGGGGAGGACAGCACTCCGTCCATCGCACCCACTCCGGAGGTGCTCCAGGAGAATTCCCCGTCCGCCGCGTGCGCGGGCGCCGGCAGCAGCGCCAGCAAGGCGGCCGCCAGTAGCCCCGGGCCTGCCGCTCGCATGACCTTCACGCCATTCATTTCCACAGACTCCAGTCTTCTCGATTATTTCTCATGCAATGCTTCTACATGGAACATGGAATTGAGAATCCAATTCCCAAAGCGCGCTTCAGATTGTTTACTGAGATGACTGGGGCCGTAGACGGGAATCCCGGAAATCTCTTTCGGGCATTGATTCAAATCGTTGCAGAGCTGGTGGTGGGTATCCAGGTGATGCACTCCGGGATACTTCTTACTGAATTCCAGAAGAATCCCGGAGTATGCGACCGTCACCGAGCCCGGGTGATACGGGCCAGGCCATCCGAGTAGGTACACCGGGGTCCGCCTTCGGGAGAGGATCCGGATGGCCTTGTCGAGACTGGTGACGAACTTCCTTCTCGCTTCGTCGTCGAGAATCGTCACGGGCTTCCCGCCCGGTTCGATCGGCTGGACCATCGTGTCCATCTGGACGCTCATCAGAACCGCGTCTGGACGCACCTTGTCCATCAGGTTAGGCCAGTCGATCTCCCAGTTCGGACAATTTACGGAACCCGTCCTGTGTTGAACGCGGATCCCGCAGCCGCCTTTCGCGGCATCCGTGACTTGCCCCTTTCCGGCAAAGACCTTGGAAATCCCGGCGGCCGTAGCCATCCCCCAGGAATCTCCGACCACCAGCACTTTCTTCCCCTCCGCGCCCGGCAGGAGGGTGGGGGCGCCCCACGGGGGGAGGCCGGTGTTACGCAAGGCTGGGGATGTTTCAGGGGCGAAGCATGGAGTGGCATAGCAGGGAATGTCCGAGTGTGTCGGCTCTTGAGCGATCTCGGGGGTGCCACTGAGGCAGCCAAAAATACCGGTTGCCAGGCACAGGGAGACGCCTTTCAGTACTTGAAACGCGGGCATTTGCGCCAGCCCCTCCAAGGAAGGAAGTACACAGTTCACCAGTAGATTTCGAGAACTCAACGAACCAGAGGGTACTGGGGAGGAGTGGCTGGACGACTGCCCAACACGGCGAGGCTAGACGGCATTACACCCGATCGGCCCTGGGTGACCGGAAGACTGCCACCGGATGATGCATCGACAACGGGCGTGCCAGAACCTCACGCCAGCGGCCGGACGGCTAACCTCTTGATGATAAATTCGATTGCTTCCGAGGTAGCGCGGGTGTCGTTCCGCCTGATTACAAAGCTTCTGCGCGCGGAATCCACAAACGCCGTCCGACGATGACGGACTCCCGAGAATCCAGGTGGGTAATCATGATGCGAGGAAGAATTCGCCAACTCGGCGTCGCCGGAGTGGTCGCCGTGCTGGCGTGCGGTTGCGCTCCACAACATGTCGAGAAGAACACGACGACACGTTCCGGCGCAGTCCCGGCCCATGCCGGTGAACCACACTACGGGGCAGCAGTTCCCCCTCTCGGTTCCCCTTCTCTCTCCCCCGCGGTGACCGGGAAGACCGTACTGGTGGTAGGGGACTCCTGGTCCGCCAGCATCGGGCACGGTATGAGCGAAGTCGGGGCCTCTCACAACACCATCGTGAACGCGGGACTCGGCGGCTGCGGAATCCTGCTCCCCGTGGGCAACGAGACACCGGAGGAATGCCGCAAGTGGCCCACCCAGTGGCCCTCCTATCTGGAGAAGTACAAGCCCGATGCCACCCTGCTGACAGTCGGTTTCTGGGATGTCACCCCGCAGCGGCTGGCAGGCGACAAAGAGCCCCGCGATCTCACCGCACCGGCCCACGAGCAGGCCTTCCGTAACCGGCTGAACCAGGCGATCTCCATTCTGACCAGCCGGAACACCCCGTTGTACCTGATGACTTCGCAGCAGGTCGGCAATCCGAAGTACCGTGCCTCCGCCCTGGTGATGAACCGGGTCCTCCGGGAAGCCGTAGCGAGACATCCCGGTGTGCGACTGCTGGATCTGCGCGGCCAGTTGTGCAATGACGACGGGTGCCCCAAAGTCCTCGTAGGAACAAAGGTCTACGACCCGACCGCCCACCCCACCAAACCCGCCCGCGCGCGGCTGGCCAACTGGGCTCTGAACGCAATGTTCACCAAGGACGGTGCCTGAGGTGTCGCTGGCCCTTGAACAACGTCCGGCCACATCGGGAGGAGAGACTTTCCACGGGAGAATCGACGCTATCGACGGCCTGCGGGCCGTCGCCGTCGTGGCGGTCATGGCGTTCCACTATGGGATCGGGCTGGACGGCGGATTCCTCGGCGTCGACCTGTTCTTCGTCATCTCGGGGTTCGTCATCACCCGCTTGCTCCTGACGGAACGAGCCCGAACCCCGCGTCCTCCGCTGAGGAGTTTCTGGTTCCGGCGGGTCAAACGACTCCTCCCCGCCGTCCTGCTGGTGGTCGGAGCCGTCCAGACGTGGATGCTCCTGGAGGATCCTGCGGGACTGCGTCCCACCGTCAACGCTCAGACGCTGGCCGCCCTCACATATACGTCCAACTGGTACGCGATTCTTGGACACGTCGACTACTGGGACGCGACCCAGGAGCAGGCTCCGCTGAACCACCTGTGGTCCCTGGCCGTCGAGGAGCAGTTCTATCTCCTGTGGCCCCTTCTTCTGATCGGGCTCACCACCTGGGGGGCGCGACGGGTCCGCCATCCCCACCGGCTTCTCCTCGCAACCGCGGCGGTCTGCTACCTGCTGGCGTACCTTCTCTACCTCCCCGGCGCCGAGGACCGCGCCTATCTGGGCACCGACACCCGGGCCGGGGCGCTCCTGCTCGGAGCCGTCATCGCGTTCCGCCCGGGTCTGCTCTCCCGCTTCGCCTGGCCGGCGGTGGCGGTCCTCGGCTGGCTGTGGTGCACCGCAGACATCGCCTCAGCCGCGTTCTACGCCTGGCAACTGCCTCTGGCAGGGATCGCGGCGGCCGCGTTGATCGATACCGTCGCGCACGCAGAGCGGTTCCGCAGGGCACTGTCGTCCCGCCCGCTCCTCTGGCTGGGGCACCGCAGTTACGGGCTCTACCTGTGGCACTGGCCCGTATGGACCTACGTCGGTGTCGACCACCCGGAGTGGAGCCAGGTGACGAAGGTGTCCGTGGCCGTCTGCGCGTCCGTTCTGCTCTCCGCGGCCGGCTACCGACTGATCGAGCGTCCCGTTCGTGTCTCGGCATGGCGTGCCCGGGTGCTTCTTCCGGTTCTGACCGTCTGCTGTGTCACGTTGGCCCTGGTTACCACCATCCCCACCGCCGATCCTGTGGACGCCCGCAACGGCCCGATCGTCACCGGACCAAACGCCCCAGGCGGGACGGACAACTAGTGCTGGATTCCTCAAACGGTGTACACGTATCGGCGCCGTAGTCGGCGGGTTGGCGGTGCGGGTCTGCCCCAGACCCAGGGGCCGGCCCGGGAGTTGAGCTGGCTGGTTGCCAGGGTGGTGGCGTGTTCGATGTCGTCGCGGTTGCCGAATGACCGGCCGGCAAGAGCGGCGTTGCGGAAGATGCGCCACCAGCCTCCCTGCAGGTTGAGCCAGCACGCGCCGACGGGGATGAAGGTGTGATGGATGCGGGGATGGTCCTCCAGCCAGGTCCGGGTGGACAGGCTGTTGTGACTGGACAGGTTGTCGGTGACGATCCAGATCTCCCCGTCCGGGTTGGCGTCCTCGATCAGTTGCAGGAACTGCTGGTAGAAGACGCTGTTGCGGGAGGATGCGGTCATTGTCCCTCCCCTCATAGCGTGGAGTCCGTGATTGCAGGGGAAGTTGGGGTTTATGGGGTCCATGCAACGGACGTACGCGCCTGAGTTTCGTGAGGGTGCTGTACGCATCGTGATCGAGACGGGCAGGTCGGCCCCGGAGGTCGCCGAGGAGCTCGGTGTGCATTCCGGCACACTGCACAGCTGGGTGTCGCGGTGGCGGTGCAACGGGTCGGCGTCGTCCGAGCGGCCGGCCGAGCCCGCGCCGGGGGGACGGATGCGCGAGGCCGAGCGCGCCGAGCTGGAGCGGCTGCGGCGGGAGATGAACGAGAAGAACGAGCGGATACGCGAGCTGGAGATGGGGCGTGATGTCCTCAAGCGGTGCATGGTCCTCTGGGCGATGTGACCGAGACGGACCCGGCCGCCCTGGCCGCGTTCATCGGTAACCAGAGGACCGCGCACCGTGTCCCGCACCGTCTGGCCTGCCGGGTCCTGGAAGTGTCGGAGTCCTGGTTCTACAAGTGGCGCGACAAGCCCAACACCGCGCGGGAGGTCCGGCGCGGACGGCTGGCCGACGCGATCCGGCAGATCTTCGAGAGCTCCGGCGCTACCTACGGTTCCCCGAGGGTCTGGCTCATCCTGGTCCGCGAGGGCTGGAGGGTCTCGGTGAACACCATCGCCCGCCTGATGTCCGAACTGGGCCTGGCCGGACGGAAGATCCGCCGCCGGCGCGGGCTGACCCGGCCCGGCAAACGGTCGGCGGCCCCGGACTTCGTGCGGCGGGACTTCACCGCGGACGCTCCGGACCAGGTGTGGTGCGGCGATATGACCGAGATCACCACCGGTGAGGGCAAGCTCTACCTGGCCACCGTCATCGACCTGTTCTCGCGCCGGCTGCTCGGCTACGCGATGGGGGCACGCCATGACGCCGAACTGGTCGTGGCGTCCTCCTGGATCACCGGCTTCTACAGCGCACACCGACTACACAGCGTGTGTGGGTATCAGAGTCCGATCGACTACGAGCACGACCATCGAGCCAACTCCGCCTTGGAGCTGGCCGCTTAGAAGATCCCCACAGTTCGACGGGATTGACATTCGGCCGTTCCCCTGGCTCCGAACAGGCCGCTGCACACCGGGCCCCTTGAGGCGTTCGACAAGGCCAGTGCCGGTATCTACCTCATCGACATCCCGGAGTGGCCCCGCACGGACATGCCGCACCCGCTGGGACGGGCCATCGACCGGCCCCGCCGAACCGATCCCTGACCACGTCAAGGACGGCCAGTACGAGATCAGCGGCTATGTCACCACCGGCACGGACCGGCGCGAGCGCGGAACACGCGACGCCGCGCCCCTGCGCATCGATGGCGAAAGGGGCGACTGGGACGAGATCGAGGAACTCTGGGTGGCCGGCGAGCTCAGCGACGACGAGTTCGAGGACCACTTCATCGAAGACGTCATCGAGCAGGACATCGGCGCAGGCACCGACGGATGGCAGTTCGACGGAGACAGCTACTCCGTTGAACTCAGGTAACACCAGAAGGGAGCCCGCGACCGGCCGGCGTCGTGTGGCCGGTCTCCTTGAAGCCGCGGGCGCAACACCGGGTGAGGCACAGCAGCTCCTGGCGGTGATCGAGGCCGGGGCCGTGGAAGGCGCCCATGTCGAAGTCACCGGGCTGCACACGCAGGCGCCCGCCGGCAGCAGCGACGAGTTCGGCGAGGGCTGGCTTGGTGCCGTCCAGGCGGTCGCGAGCAGACTCACCCACATCGCCGACCGCACCGTGCATCAGGCCCGCGCGGCGGCCGCCGCGCCGGAACCGCCGCCGCCCGTACCGAGCCCTGCACCGGGCCGCTCGCCCGCGGCGGTCGACGCCGTGGGGGAGGAGCAGGTGCACCGGGTGCTTGAGGCGGCCGAGCGGAGCTTCGTATCCCTGACCGGCTACTCTCGCTACGACCGCGACCTGTCGCAGGAGATCCTCGCGGTCGTCCTGAAGTGCGTCGGTGCCGAGCAGCAGGACGGCTACGCAGAACAGTTGGAGGCCTTCGCGAAGGCCGACCGGGAGCGCCTGGTGATGCTGTTCTCCCAGTACGGGCCGGGCGGGGCATTCGCGGATGAGAGTCGCTGCTACTTGACGTACCAGCCGGAGAGCATCGTGGTCTGCGAGCGTCTCGACACCGTCCCGATGTGGCTCGCCGGGGTGTGGAACAACGAACTCGACGCCGAGCTCACGCTGGAGTGCTTCACCACGTACTGGCGCTTCGGATCAACGTGAGCGAATGCCGTGTGCACAGGTCACGCGCGACGCTGGGTGCCCCGATCGGGGTTTCCGACCGACCGAGGCACCCGGCGGGTTGAGCGGTGGAGCGATTCAGCAGCAGATCAGCAGCAGAACCGTGGATCAGCCGTGGATCAGCCGCGTGGCAGGACCAGCGACTGCACGTCCGGCAGGCCCCGCCAGTCGTTCGACGCGACCGTGGCATGCGCCTTGGCCAGCAGCGCGACCCGTGCCGACGCGTCGGCCGACGACGGGCTGACGTCGTCGAGAGCCGGCGACACATTCTCCGAGTCCGTCATGAACAGCAGGTAGTGGTTGATGTCGTACCAACTCGTGTCGATGCCGTTGTTGATGTATGTGGCCGCGTCACCGTCGAACGCCACGAACCAGGGCCGCAGCGTCGTGTCGGAGTAGCGGGTGCGCGGGTCGCCCGACGCGGCGTTGTGCACCGAGGGGAAGATGTTCGCCTGCGCGGTGGTGCCCGCGGTGTGCAGGTTGCGCAGGTAGGTCGCGTACTCCCTGTCCGTCCACAGGGTGTCGGTCGGGTTGTTCTCCTCGACCGTGCCGGGGATGATCTCCAGCAGCACCTTGCCCGCCAACTGCGCCCGGGTCGGCCAGTTGCCGGCCTTGGCCGCGTCGTCCAGGGTGGCGTACTGGCCACCGCCGGGCTTGTTCAGCAGGTCGTTCGGCTTGTAGACCAGGCTGCCCAGGTGCGCGGTGATCGACTGGTCCAGCTTGGCCGGGCTCATCCCGAAGCTGGCCTGGAAGCCGGCCTTCATCTCCAACTTGATGATCAGCGGCCCGTGGCCGGGGTGCGCGCCGAGCCACACCCGGACGTCGTCCAGGCAGCTCTCCAGGTCCTTGTTGGCGCTGCCGGTGTACAGGTCGGCGGCCGAGGAGGCGTTGACGCAGTTGTTGCTGTTGCTGGTCAGGCTGTCGTGGCTGACCTTCCACTCCTGGGTGAAGGCGTCGTCCCAGACGTCCAGCTCGATCATCGAGGTACCGGTGTCGAGGCCCTGCGCGAGGTAGGTGAACGCGCTGGGTTCGTAGGTGTTGTGGATTCCGGACGTGGTGGTGCCGGACAGCTGCAGCGAGTTCGTGTCGACGGCGGAGGCGGTGGCGCCTCCGGCTCCGGCGGCGCCGAACGCCAGGAACAGACTCAGCATGCCGAGCAGCGCGGTACGCGGTGCCGCGAGCGGGCGGAGGGAAAATCTACGGCGGCTCATCGAACCGGTCACGGTTCCTCCATCGTGGGGGTGACTCTCCGTCTGGACGGTGACGGCTATGCATTAAGCGACGGAGACATGACACGTAACGCGATCTAGAATCCTGCTGTCAGCTACGATTCCGGCCGATTTTTTTCCGGCCATCTGCAGGCCGCTGAGCTCTCGTTTTCTTATGCACGTGGCCGGTTCGCAGCGGACACCGCCGGCGAAAATGCGGACAGGTGCGGCCGAACAAGGAAGTTCGGCAGGGGGTTGGGGAAACGTGGCGGCGCCGCGGCCGGCCTCCGCGCACCGAGCGGAGGGAACCGGGCGTGACCGGAACCGATTCTTCCGGAGGCGGGCAGACAGGTGCTTCAGGATGCGTGCGGCCCGTGACCCGGCTGATGTGTACGCAGGCCGACATACAGATCTGCCGGGCGGGTAAACCCGTAGGCGCGCTCGGCCTTGGCCACGTGGAGAGGTCCAGCCGAACGGGCGGGCGAAGCTGAACGTGGAGAAGCTCCACGCGCTCGGCGAGCCGAAGTCGCTGGCGTGGCTGCGCGGCCGGGTCGAGAAGATGCTCCCGAAGATCGACCTGCCGGACCTGCTGTTCGAGGTGCACGCCTGGTGCCGAGGCGGCCGGCGGGTACGGGCCGCTGGAGTTACTGGCCCGCAACAAGGTCAACGTAAAGAAGGTGATCACCGCCTGGCCGGATATGCTGCGGGTGGCCGGCTCCCTGGTCACCAACCAGGTCAGGGCGTACGACTTGCTGCGGATGTTCGGCCGGGAGGGCCACCCGACCCCGCTGGGGCAGGAGTTCGCCGAGTACGGGCGCATCGCCAAGACCCTGCACCTCCTCGCCGTCGTCGACCCGGTCGACGACACCTACCGGCGCCAGATGCACAAGCAGCTCACCGTCCAGGAGTCCCGCCACAAGCTCGCCCGCGACATCTGCCACGGCAAGAAGGGCACCATCCACCAGGCGTACCGGGACGGGATGGAAGATCAGTTGGGCTCATTGGGTCTCGTCTTGAATACGGTGGTGCTCTGGACGACCCGGTACATCGACGCCGCCGTCGCCCAGCTTCGCGCCGAGGGACACGAGATCCGCGACGAGGACGTAGCTCGGCTGTCCCCGCTCAAGCACCGCAATCTCAACGTCCTGGGCCGCTACAGCTTCACCGCCAGCCGGCCGGCGGGCGGCACCCTGCGCCCGCTGCGGGACCCGGACGCGGCCGGGCTCGATGATGAGACGAGGACGGCGCGGAGGGCTGACGGGCGCCGAGGTATCCGTTGAACAGCTGCTCGGCGGTGGCGGTGCGGGCCAGCTGCGGCCACTCGTCGTTCAGGCAGGCCGCCACGCTGACCACTCAATACCAAGTACCAAAGTGGCAATATGGTCAAATCGGACATGGCTAAAGAGTCGTTCCCCCAGAATCGGGTGATGGAGAAGCTCCTCGCCGAAGGCGTCGACGTGTCCGACGTGATGTCCCTGCCCGGCTATGCCGGGCCGATGAACGAGGGCGATCCGGTCCGGCTCTTCCCATCCCTGCAGGATCTTTCGGTCTATGTCGAGATCCCGGCCGACGAGATTCTGCACGTGGAGAAGGCAGCTGAGACCACACTGCCCAACGACGGGGTCATCGTCTGGCTCCGCAATGACTCTGCGGTGATCTTCAAGCGCACGCGGACTGTCCATACCGCGGCCCGGTTGGTGCGTCATATGTTCGGCGGCCCGGGCGGGCGCACGGAATCGTCGGCGCGAGCGGGAGCGCCGCTCGTCACCCAGCCCCAGCTCGTCGAGTCGCGCCATGGTCGGTTGCGCATCATGGCCCGCGACAGCACGATGGCCGCCGATTGCCGCTCGCTCTGCTTCGTGGACCCGCCCTGCCAATCGACTTGCCGCGTGTGCCAGTCGCGTGGCTGCATGTGAGAGCGGCGGCCCTCGGTGAAGCTCGACGACCTGTGCGGGTTCCTCGATGCGCGGTCCTTCCCGCCGGCGCAGGCGCGGGAGCACCCGGAGCGGGACGACGTGGCGGCGACGCGGACGGCCGTCTCGGCCGCCGTGGGCGACGACGAGTTCCTCGTTGACTGTATGGCCCATGAAGTGGACCTGGTCGAGAGCGGAGTGCCCCGGCGAGGGCTAACCCCGTTCTTCACCATGCCCGATCTCGGCATCCGGTTCGCCTTCGGCTACTGGCGACCCGGCAGCGAGCCCGGCCCGCACGAGCACACCGCGTGGACCATCACCGCCGTGTGCCGCAACGAACTTGAGGTGCTGACCTACGACCGCGAGGAGTCCTACCGCAGTCGGACGCTGGTCCCGAAGAACCGGTTCGAAGCGTCGGCGGGACGCGCCGGCTTCATCTACGAGCCGTGCATCCACAAACCGAGCAACAGCACAGACCGGTGGTCGCTGTCGTTCCACGTCATCAGCCCTCGGGACGGGGAACGGCTGGTCGATGAGGAACGGTCGCTGCCCATCCTCGACGAGTTCGTGGCCCGGGTGCTGGCCGATCGTGGCCATCCATACGACGGGGTGCTGGCTGCTCGGCAACGACAGATCGTCGTCCGCCAGGTGGCGCAGTTGCTGGCCTCGGTCGACTCTCCCCAGGCCGGCATCCTGCTGAACCGCTGCCATCGGGCCGGCACTGCGGCGACCCGGCGATTCATCGAGCGGCTTCGCGGCGGCGACGCGGTCGCAGGACGCGGCGACCATTCTTGGATGCTCGTCCGCACCCACCCGGATCTGGCGATGAGCCATCGGGACGACGAGGAAAGCGGCCTCGTCCGGCTGGGCGTGGAGACGCCCGAGGGTTGGGTGGAGGAGCTGGCCATGAGCAGGGTGGCCCGCGACGCGCTCGCCTTCGCCGCACGAACCAATGTCTTTGACCTACGTCAGTTGCCGGGAAATCTGTACGAGGACGAGCGGCAGGTGATCGCCGAGGCGCTCGAGGAGTCCGGCCTGTTTACGAGGAACACACAACCATGACGAACCTGGCCCCGCACCAACCGTTGGACCGCACACCGACCGAGCGACCCGAACCGACCGGGTCGGCCCTGGATGCCGTCGGTTTCGAGGCGCCCTACGTCATCGAGAAGCTCGTGAAGGACCACTTCGTCGACACGGTCGACGAAGCCGAGTGGCTCTTTACCGAGGCGAAGCGATTCATCGTCCTGTCCCAGTCGGATCCGGACGTGATCTGCGAGATGTACTCGGTACGGGTCGACGAAGCCTGGCACCAATTCATCCTCTACACCGCCGAGTACATGGACTTCTGCCAGCGCTTCTTCGGCCGCTACGTTCCACACAGCCCCAACAACGCACCGCAACGGCCCTCGACTGGGCATTGCGAGCAAATGACCTTCGACGAGTTCAAGGCGCGCTACGAAACCATGTTCGGCGAGACCCTGCCTGCTGTCTGGTACGACACACGCAACGTCACGGCATCCCGACGGGTCTTCCGCGACGCGACCACGAAGGTGTCCATCTCCCGGCACGACGGCCAATGCGATCTGCGCGACGACGCGGGCGACCTCGTCCTGTCGGTCAACGACCTCGCTCACCCCGCACTGGAGTTCATCACGCAGACCGGAGTGTTCTATGTTCGGGAACTGCCCGGCGAGCTGACCGACGAGGAGAAGGCGGCTCTCGTCGAGGCGTTGCTGGCGGCACGAGTGCTCCGTCCGGCCGCCTGACGGAACACACCGGTCGGTGAAGACCAGCGCGTCCAGGCGGCGGGTGCAGTCCTTCGCCCGCGCGAGGCGGGCGGCGACCTCGGCGACGGTGCGCTCGTCGGCCTGGTGCATGCCGAAGCAACTCGGCCCGTACCTGCTCCTCGCGGCGTTCGTCGTGCCAGATCACGTCCACCAGGTGCGAGACGAGCTTGACCTGGTCGGTCTTGGTGCACTCGTGCCAGCCGGTTAGATCCCGCAGCTCGCTGCGGTGCCGCTTGGCTGCGCGGGAGGTGAAGTCGTAGAAGGCCAGTTCGGACGCGGCGACGTCGACCTGTTTGGCGACGTTCTCGACCGCGTCGGGCGGCAGCTCCAGGCGCATCCTGGGAAGGCCGCGCCAGGTCAAGAACTTGAGTTGAACGGCGAAGCCCAGCCTCGTGGCGCCGGTCTTGTTCCGTAACCAGCCCGACTCGTCGCTGGACAGGGTGAAGTGGTCCACCACCCCATCCAGACCCAGATCCCGCCCCACAGCTAGGCCCCTTCCGCACGCCCCGTGATCAGCTTTCGGGCTGCAAGGTAGGGGCGCTGGTGTACGGCGGGCGCGGGTATCGCCGAAGTGCCCGGGAGGGACGGGGCGACCTGGTAGAAGCGCGGCCGTTGCCGCGCCCGTTGGCCGCGAGGATTGCCGTCAGCGCCTGGTGGACGACAGGGAACGGCTCGATGGCGACGACGCGGCCGGCGGGCCCGACGAGCCGGGAGGCCAGCACCGTGAAGTAGACGGTGTGAGCGCCCGCGTCCACCACCAGGTCGCCGGGGCGAGGCGGGAGCCCATCCACGCGGTCAGGTGGGGCTCCTGGGGATACTCCGCTCGGACGTCGAGCGCCGGGAGAAGGCAGAGTGGTCCTTGTACGCGGCGTCCAGCGTGAAAACCTGGCGCTCGACCCTGCACCTGATCCTCGAGCACGCCATCGACGCGGGTCTGAACGCGTCCAACCCGGCAGCCCGCCGCAGACGGCGCGGAAAACGAGCCGGCCGATCCCGTGACCGGGGACCGGAGAAGGTCATCACCGATCCCCTTGGCGCGCCCTTCTGATCGCCGAGCCGTGCCGCGCTCCTGGCCGGGCGCGACGAGGAGTTCGTCGCCGTGGTGCTCGTGCCATGGGAAGACCTACGTGTTCCGGGGCCAAGGAGCCGCACGCACCGGTCACGGCGGCGCGAAGCTCGCCGGCGTCGCTCGTCGCGCCGACGTATCCACCGGCACGGTGTCCAGCGTCCTCAACCACCCCGAGCGTCTCCGCGCGGTATGCCCATGTGACCCCTGGTGTGCAGACGCCTTCTGGTCGGCCTCACAGACCGCTGGGAGGCAGCCCTCGTTGCCCGTCGGCGCATGGGCGGCCACTCGTCTGTGCGACGGCTGGACGGTCTGCTGTGAGGCGGGGGCCAGGGCCTGTCCGGCGGGTCCCGCCGAACAGGCCCTGGCCCCGACCGGGCTCAGCGCTTGAGCAGGAAGGTGAAGTCGCCGGAGCGTTTGCCGCTCAGCCGCACGGCCGAGACGAGTGCGCCCTCCGTGATCAGCCTCTCGACCTCGGTCCGTGACAGACCGAACCCTTCGGCGATCAGCCGCACCGGCCGGACAGGAATCCGCGCCGCGAAGCGGACCGAGATATCGATCACCTCGTGGTCCAAGTGATCCGTTCTGCCCGTGTCGAGACGCCAGGCTCCGACCCAGTCGAGGACGATGCGGTTACGGCGCCGCACGACCGGATCCTGCAGCAACTCGGCTGCCAGACCGGGATCGTTGTCGTGCATCCGCTCCAGCAGATCAGGCCGTACGGAGCGGACGTTCATGCGCTCCAGGACCGTGATCTTCGTGGTGTCCCCACAGTTGGAACAGAGCGCGAGGAGCCAGGCGTCGATGAGCTTGTGGTTGGCGTTGACACGGAACTTGCCGCTTGTCCGGAAGCGTCCGGAAGCGCACGTGTGGCAACGGCGGAGAACGATGGGCAGGCAGGTGGGTGTGACCACCCAGTTGGTGAGCAAAGAAGTACACCGGTTTCAGTGAGAAAGTCCGCAGCAAGAAGCAGCACGGCGCGCAGTGCGCGACGCGCGACGAATCAGCGCTTGGGAGGTCTCACAGGGTGTACAAGGGCTCTTCCTCGCCTCGACGACTTGGTCCGACAGCACGGTAATGACGCGCAACGGGGCCGTGCCACCGGTTTTCGGGCGTCTCGCCCAACGACTGCTGCCGCCGCCACCGCGTCAACTCGGGCTATCCATATATTCGTTTGCCGTAGGCGAGCCAAGTCGATAGGAAGCCCGCATGCTAGGGCGCGTATCTGGTTTCGATCAATCTGCCGGATCTGGCCCGCGCGGTGGGGTGGATCCGGTAGATCGTCGTGTATGACGCGTGCGCAACTGACTGATGCCGAGTGGGCGTTGATCGAGCCGTACCTGCCGGTCGGCGAGCGCGGTCCGTACCCGGAGCGGCTGCGGCAGCAGTTCGAGGGAGTGATCTGGCGGTTCAGGGCGGGTGCGCAGTGGCGTGAGGTGCCGAGTGAGTTCGGCGCCTGGACGACTGTGTCCAACCGGTTCCGGCAGTGGCGGGACGCCGGGGTCTTCGAGGCGCTTCTGGAGGGGATGATCGCGGAGGCCGCGAAGCGGGGTGAGGTGGACTTGTCCCTGGTCAGTGTGGATTCCACCACCGCCCGGGCTCACCACGACGCTGCCGGGATGCACCTCGGCCAAGAGGTCATGGCCGCCTTGGAGAAGGCGGCCGCCGAGGAGGAGAATGCCCGCCAAAGGGGGCAGTCCGGAAGGACAAGACGGGCAGGGTGCTTTAGCTGATCCCGAGCGGGAGGAACGGCGACGTATCCGGCGCCGGCACAAGGCCCGCCTGAAAGCAGCCCTGCTCGGACGCTCGAGGGGCGGGCAGACCGGCAAGATTCACGTCGCCGCCGACCGCAAGTGCCGCCCGCTGGTCTTCGTCCTGACCGCCGGCCAGGCGGCGGACAGCCCGCAGTTCATCCCGGTACTCAAGAAAGTCCGGGTGCCCGGGCCGGTCGGCCGCCCCCGGACCCGGCCCGACGCTGCTGCCGGCGACAAGGCCTACTCGTCCCGCGGCAATCGCTCCTACCTGCGCAAACGACGCATCAAGGCGGTCATCCCGGAGAAGAAGGACCAGGCCGCCAACCGCAAGAAGAAGGGCAGCCGGGGCGGCCGGCCCGTCAGCCACGACACCGCGCTCTACAAAGAGCGGAACACAGTCGAGCGTCTGATCAACAAGCTCAAGGCGTGGAGAGGCATCGCCACCCGCTACGACAAGACACCCAAGAGCTACCTCGCCGGAGTCCACCTGCGCGGCTCGATGATCTGGATCAAGGAGCTCGCGCGGGCCACCCCTTGATCAAAACCAGATACGCGCCCTAAAGGGCAGCAAGATCGGGCTGAGGGCCCGGCACGACGACGACATCCCCACTCTGCGGACCGAGCTCTACGACGACGTGGTCAACTCCGCGCGGGCCGAGGCCGGGCCGTGGCGGCCGATCTCACCCGGTTGGAAGGACCCGCGGCTCGTCCTGGTCAGTGCGCTGACTCACGGCGCTCTCAAGCGGTCCCGAAGGGGCTATGGGAGCGGGTTGGCTCCCAGATGGCTCCCAGTCCAGATGCGTGATGCTCAGTCGGGGACGGCGAGTTCGTCCCGCTCGTCCCGCACCTGCCGTCAGAGCGTGGTTACACGCTGTCTCGCAGCCTCCCACTCCCGGTGTTCGGCGCGGACGCGGTGCCACAGCCGGGCCCGCGCGGAGGCGTCGACATCGGCCAGGTTCAGATGGAACACATCGGCCAGTACGTCGTACCACTCGGCGACCGCGTCGATGATCCGCTCGTGCGTGCCTTCGGCGTCGATCCGGCGCAGCACGCAGCCGCGCAGCATGTCCACGCCCTTGGCGTCGCGGAGCTGGACCTGGAGAACCCTGACGAATCCGGACTCGGGGGAAGAAGACAGCCGGTGGTGCTCCGCGGCGAAGGAGGACAGCTCCACGGGCTCGGGCGCGAAGACCATCGCCGTGAAGGCGCCACGGGGGTCGTGGGTGAACCGCCAGCCGCCGGGAACCACCGCCGACGGGGCCATGGCATAGGTGAACGGCCCCTGGGTGTACGTGCCTTCGCGCAGCGGCAGCGGCTCGTACATGCCGCCGGCGAGCCCTGTGTCGACCAGCCACCGCTCGCCGTCGAGCCCCACGGTGAGTGCGAGATGGTCACCGCCTGGGCCCGCGGGGTCCTCGACCTCGTCCTGCACTCCGGCCCGATGCAGGGTCACGTCGTAGCCGAGGGCCGTCAGCAGCGCGGCGAAGGCCCCGTTGAGGTGGAAGCAGTAGCCGCCGCGCCCGCGCAGGATCCGGGTCACGGATTCCTCGGCGCTGATGCCCGTCGGGCGTTCGAGCTGGTTGTCGAGGGTCTCGTAGGCGACCCGTTCCACCTGCGCACGGTGCAGCGCCCACAACGCCTCGGCGGTCGGAGCCGTCGGTCGGGCCACCCCCAGCACGGCCAGATACCCGTCGACGTCGATCATGCTCCCCCTCACCGTTCGAACGAATGATCACTATAGACTGGGCCTTTATAGGCGGCCAGGGACTCGCACAAACGGTCCTTTGTCCGAGCGAGATCATTCAAAGGCAGGGAGAATCCTCCGGAACCCGGATCGGTTCTCAGAACCTGTTCTCACTTAAAAGCGGAACGGACCCCGTTCTGAGACTTGCATTGTGCGAAAATCCGGGCCCGTGACGGACCCTCAACGCCCTTCCCCAGCCGACCGGTCGGATGCCGACGACGTCGAACAGCACGCCTGTGCGAAGTGTGACGCGCAGCCCGGCTCGCCGTGCCGCTCGCGCGGCGGCGCGGTCGCCTCCGCTTACCACACCCGCCGCCAGGATGGCGAAACTGCGGATCAAGGTGTCCGGGAGCCTGCGGACCCTGCGCGGGGCCCAGGACTTCGCCGCGATCCGGACCTACCTGGCCACCGCCGACCGTCACGGCCAGAACATGCTCGACGTCCTCAGCCAGGCCATGCGAGGCAGACCCTGGACGCCCGCCACCACCTGATCTCCACCGGTCCCGCCGACCGAAGAGCAAGCATGCCCCGAGCAGGGGCAGCTATCCAGCCACGCAAAGTCATCGCTGCAGGTGAGCAGAGGGGCCGTGGTTGTCGGTGGTGGCTGGGATGCTGTCGTGATGATCGTGTCGCTGCTGTCGCAGCTATCCAGTGCCGTGCTCGGACGTGCGCCGTGCTCAGCGGCGTGCCGCAGAGATCAGGCCGCCGTGCCTCGGCGGCTGCTCCTCGGGCGCCGTGACCGGGCGTCCGTACGCCGCCGCGCGTTCACGCAGGGTGTACGCGCGGGCGTCCCACCCGAGACCGGCCAGCCAGGCGACCGGGTCGGGCGGCATCTCAGAGACCCACATCGACGCCGCGGTGCCGGTGTCCTGCGCGAAGCGCTCGACGACACCGGGTTGACTTAGCGTCAGGCCCATCCGGCTGCCGGTCGCGGACAGCTCCCCCACCTGCCCGAGCAGGCGTTCGACCGCATCCTGCGGCAGGTAGATCAGCAGGCCCTCGGCGATCCACACCGTGGGTAGCGCCGGATCGTGCCCGGCAGCGGCCAGGGCACCGGGCCAGTCCTCGCGTAGGTCGACCGGTACGGTGATCCGCTCGCAGCGGGGCTCGGCCCGCTCGGCCCGGAGCACCGACTCCTTGAAGCCCAGCGGCTCCGCCGTGTCGATCTCGAACAAGCGGGTCCCCGACGGCCAGTCGAGCCGGTAGGCCCGGCTGTCCATGCCGGCGCCGAGCAGGACCACCTGGCGGCAGCCCGCGTCGGCCGCGTCGCGCAGCAGCTCGTCGAGGAAGCGGGTGCGGACCACGATCGAGAACGCGACCGCGCCCCAGCGCCGCCGGGCCGCGTCGTCCACGGGCGCGCGTGGCGGCTCCCCGTCCACCGGCAGGCCGCCGGCGGCGGCGAATGCCTCCGCGAGCGGGTCCAGGAACAAGGGGTTCTCGCGCCGGGTCTCGCGTGCCCGGACCCGGGCGACCCCGACGGCCGTGGCCCAGACCCCGGACGGCTTCGCTGTCATCATGACTCTCTCCTCGTCAACGAGGCGGCTTCTCGATCGGCTCCGTAGAGCCCTGACGGCCGAGCCCTGACCACCGCCCAAGGGCAGGCAACGGACTGTACTACTCCGCCTTGAGGACCGCCGACGCGGCCCGCGTCACGGGCGTAGAGGGGGTCGCCGACCGGGTCAAGGCCGGGGAGCTCAAGGCGTTGCGGGCGGCGGTCCGCGACGGGGTCGAGGCCACGGTCGCACGCTCCTCGAAGACCGAGTGCAAGCACAACGCGCTCTTCAAGCGACTGCACAGCCGCTGGGACGGCTACCTGCGCTGGGTCCACGACCTGGACCTGTCCTTCGACAACAACCCGGCCGAGCAGACGATCAGGATGGCGAAACTGCGGATCAAGGTGTCCGGGAGCCTGCGGACCCTGCGCGGGGCCCAGGACTTCGCCGCGATCCGGACCTACCTGGCCACCGCCGACCGTCACGGCCAGAACATGCTCGACGCCCTCAGCCAGGCCATGCGAGGCAGACCCTGGACGCCCGCCACCACCTGATCTCCACCGGTCCCGCCGACCGGAGATCAGGCATGCCCCGAGCAGGGGCAGCTATCCAGTCACCGACGTGCTTGCGCGGCACGTTCAAGTGCCCCTCGCGGGCGTGGAACTGATGAGCCGCAGTGCGATGGCCGGCCCACCGGCCGGCTTGCGTCCGGCGCGCAGGCGGCTGCTCCGCCTCGCCGGCGGGCTCAAGTCCAAGGACGCTTTCGAGCAGCCACTGCTGCGCGGGCGTCAGCGCATCCCAGCCGACCCGCTGCGCGACCGTCCAGGCTCCGAGGTCCTGCCTGCACGAGCACCTCGCCCGCCCGTACGGGCAGCGCCCCGCCGGACCGTACGTGGGCGAGGGTGAGGTGGAAGCCGCGCTGCCAGTCGATGCCCCAGGCCGGGCACCACGCCGGATCGATCGCATCCAGTGCCTCCAGACGGCTCTCTGACAGCTCCCCCGCCGCCGATACCCCCGCCTCTCCGGCAGCACGCCGCTCGGCTGGCTTCGTCCACTTCAAACGACAGCGTTTCTCCACCAGTTCGGGAGTCGCTCGGCGCTCGGCGGCAGCGGAGATGTTCACGGGAAATGACGTCACTGCGTGGGATTGACGGAATTTCACCTCCGCCCGTGTCGGCCGCGAGCCCGCGCCCCCTCAGGGTCCGGTGTCATCCCCAGGTATGGCACGGCTTCACGCGGTCCGACCGAAGTCGCCCATAGGAACGGGAACTGCGGCTGACTTCACGGCCCGCTTACGCCGGGACGATGGAACGGTCCCCAGAAAGCAGTACCCGCACGGACAAGCGAGCTTCGTGAGCGTCGCCGGATCCAGTACGGCGGTGGCCGGCCTCGGTGCCGTGGGACAACCGATAGCGAGAGGAAGTACCGAAAATGGCCAAGCTGCAGAGCCTGGACCCGATTACGCCGATGTTCGCGCAGTTCAAGGAGAAGACCGGGCCCATCGTCCTGGCCAACACCTTCTTCGTCCCGAAGGAGAGGACTGAAGCGTTCCTGACCCTCTTTCGGAGGCAGGCCGAGTTCATGAAGGCTCAGCCGGGATTCGTCTCCCTGCAGATGCACAAGGGAACGGCGGACAGTCAACTTCTGATGAACGTCGCGGTCTGGGAGTCGACCGAGGCGCTCGCCACGGCGTTCGGCAGCCCGGAGTTCCAGCGCATGGCGGCCGGGTTCCCCGACGACATCGTGTCGTACCCGCACATCTTCGAGCAGATCGACGTATGACACGGCAGCTGTAGGTCGTGTCCCGCTTCGTGGTGTAAGCGACCTTGCTCGACGCGTTCCGGTAAGCCGCGCGTCTGCCACCTGATGGGCAACGGTCCCCGCGTTGAGATCGGCTGACCTACCGTCAGTGCCATTGGCGGCCCCGAATCGCGTCAATGCGGCGATGACCTGCGCATTCCGAGTACTTGATCGGCTACACCACGTGGCGGCAACACCGTTGCGTTTGGGCTGCGCGCGCTCTGTCAAGACGGCGGGACCTCTGGTAGTCCCCGTGGTGTCGAGCCATGGAACGAGCGATCTGGAGGTCCCGTTGTCGCAAAAGTCTGTCAGCATCCAGTCTTGCGCGGTAACCCCGGATGTATACGCGCCCGGCCATCTGGGCGAGCTGACGCAGATCATCGACCCCGAACTGGTTGATGCGGTACTCGAGGACACGGGTGCGCGGGAGCGGAGACTGCGGCTGCTGCCGGCGCGCGTCGTGGTGTACTTCGTGCTCGCCTTCGCCTTCTTCGAGCGGTCGTCCTACCGGGCGGTGTGGGACAAGCTCACGGCCGGATTCGACGCCGTGCCCGTGGCGCGCCCGTGTGCCTCGTCGCTGTCACGGGCCCGGCGCCGTCTGGGCAGCGCACCGCTGCGCCGCCTGTTCACGATTGTGTCCGGACCGGTCGCCGACCGCGGCCAGTCCTGCACCTTCTACCGGGGCTTGCGCCTGGTGGCCGTGGACGGCACGAGGTCACGTCCCCTGTGATGGTGTAGGCGATCAATCGTCCGTAGCGTTCGGGGTGTTGGGGAGTGCATGGGTGGTGTGGTCGGCGTGTTCGGCGGCGTAGATGGCCGTCATGCTGCCTTCGGACAGGTAGCGGCGGGGGAAGGCGATCCATTCGTCGTGCATGTCGCTGAGCACGGCGGTGACCAGCCGTTCGAGCGCTGCCGGGTTGGGGAAGACCTGCACGACGTCGGTGCGGCGCTTGATCTCGCGGTTGATCCGTTCCAGGGGATTCGAGGACTGGATCTTTTTCCAGTGGGAGATGGGGAAGGCGGCGAAGGCGGTCAGGGCCCAGTTCCAGCGGGTTCGGCAGGACCCGTAGCGACCGCATTGCCGCAAGTGCACAGGCTTGGCACGGTTAGGCGACGGCGGCGAGTTCTCGCAGTTATGGGCAGATTCCGCGAGCGGATCCTGCATCCTGCCCATCGCTGCAGGAATCCGGAAGTCGCCGCCTAAGCAATCCAGACCTCGCTGTGCCGATGGCGATCCAGCTCCACGGTTGCGAACTCGTCCGTGGCTGCATCTGCCACCACACCCAGCCTCCGGAGGGCCTGCGAGATCGGGCTGCCGGCGGATCCGAAGGGCTGACCCTCCGGTACGTGGAGTGGTCCCAGTACGACGGCTCCATCAGCCCAGACGGCAGCGTGTTGCTCGCCGACACCGCCGAAGTACTCGGCTTCCACGTAGGCCACGTCCGGTTTCGAGCTGGAGCAGGACGAGGGCCGCGCGGGCGATGCGTGTGATGCTGCCAGGGTCGAGGCTGACCCGGCGCAGGGCCTTGAAGGTGGCCTTGAGCAGGGCGTTGGCTCGTTCGGCGGCACCGTGGATGCCGCGGATGACCTGGTTGAACGTCTTGTGCCTGGTGGTGAGTTCGCGGCCTCGGGGCTTCTTGACCGGGTGCCGGAAGCCGGGGCCGGCGTTCTCGTGGCCGAGGTCGGTCAGGGTGGGGATGTCCAGGATGGTCGCGAGGCGGTTGAGTGCGGCGAGCAGTCCGTGGGTGCGTGCGCAGGTGGTGTCGTGTTCGCGGCCGGGGCGGACGGGCGAGACCCACAGCGGCCGGCCGTCCGGCGCGGAGATGACCTGGACGTTGCCGCCGTGGTGTTTGTGTTTTCCGGACCACCAGAGGTCGGCGCCGTTGGGGCCGGGTGCGGCGACACGGTCGGTGCGGATGATGGTGCCGTCGAGGTTGAGATGGGTGTATCCGGCGGCAGCGGCACGCTCCGGCACGGTGGACAGGTCCGGGGCGTGATGGGCCAGTGTGGTCAGCCCCTTGTGGAGGTAGCGGTAGGCAGTGGGGAGCGATATCCCGTTGTCCCGGGCGAGTTGGGACAGTCGCGCGCCGTCGATGAACCATCGCAGCACGGGCACGGCCTGCTTGAAGACGCCCGGAGAGCGGGTGTTCTTGCGGGTTCCGAGTCGGCCGCGGTGCTCGCGCAGGAGCCGGGCCGGCGTCTCGGCGGTCTCCCTGCGGACATCGAGTACAGCGGTGTAGGTGATACTGGAAGGCGCGTGGAGCCTCTGGTTGTACGGAACTTGATCTTGGCAGACCTGTTCCTACCAGGGGTTTCCCGTCTATCTGACGCCAGGTCACCCCGCGGGACACCAGCCCCTCGCACTGTCACGCACCGCAACCGTCACGTTGCCGAGAAGATCTCACTGGGATGCTCGGGGTGCCGATCATCCCAGTGGAGCTTTGGCATGATGCTTAGATGATCGTTCCGATACCTGCTGTTGTGCCCTCGGGCTGGATGAGCCAGACCGATCAGCCCGTGTTTGGCCTGGCCAGCGGCCTTGAGTTGTGCCCGTGGTCACCTGCTGACGCCAAGGTCCTGGTGGACTCATGCCAGGACCCGGACGTTCAGCAGTGGAACCGGCCTGGACACCTGTCCCTGGATGACGCCCGCGACCGGATCGCGCGGTGGGAGAAGCGCTGGCGGACCGAGGAGGCTGCGATCTGGGCGATTGCCGAGCCCCGGGGCGGCAGCCCCGTGGGCCTGATCGGTCTGGCCGACTTCGATCTTGCTGGCGGCAGCGCTGAGTTCCTGTACTGGCTCCTTCCGGTCGGCCGGGGTCGCGGCGCCATGGTCGACGCCGTTGTCCGTGTCAGTCGGTGGGCGCTGGACGAATTGGGTTTGCATCGCCTCCGGATCACCCACTCCGTCGCCAACGCCGCTTCCTGCCGGGTGGCGACGAAAGCGGGGTTCGCTCTGGAAGGCGTGATGCGAAGCGCCCTGCTGCACTCGGACGGCTGGCATGACGAGCATCTGCATGCGCGTGTCCAAGGTGACGTCTGACCGGGGTGAGGATGCTGGTCATTCGGCGGTGACTTCGGCGACGGCGGCTCTGGCGCTGGTCTCGTCGACGATGGACTTGCCGTCGGCGTAGGCGGACAGCAGGGACTGGACGGCGAGGTTGTTGACCGCGCGGGGACAGCCGCGTGAGGTGTCGTGGATCAGGGTGATCGCATCGTCGGTGAACAGCGTGTCCGAGCGTCCGGCCAGGGACAGGTGGTGGGTGAGGTAGGACGGGGTCTCCTCGCTGGTCCTTCCCCGAACAAGTCCTGGCCACCGTGCTCCACCCGCGGGTCGCCCTTGCCGCAGAACCTCTCGCCGTACTGTTCGGCAGCAGCCGGACCGCCATGCACCGCACACTCCTGAAGAACCGGAGACTGCTCAAGGCACACGGCATCGTCATCGCTCCCGCGACGACCCCACCCGTAGCTCTCGCAGCCCTCCAGGCTCGGGTCCTCACCCAGACCGACAGACCCAGCAACAAGATCAAGACGACGTGTTAAAGATCTGCAAGCCCTTAGTACTGCAACCGCATCTGGGGGTTGTGGCCTCGACGTTTGTAGTGGGAGCGGCGGGCTCGGGCCTGGCTGCGTCTACGGAAGCGTGACCAGCTCAGATGGTGTTCGTTGGTGTGGTGGCGGGGCGTGATGACGAGGTGCCCGATCAACCGGCGGATCTCCGGGACGCTGAGGGGTATGAGGTCTTGCTCGTCGTCTGCGCCGCCCCTTTTGTGGCTTCTTGGGCTCGGACTGCGGTCAGGTAGGCGAGTGCGGCCATCGACAGGGTGATGTGCCGGTACCAGGCCCGATAAAGCCGGACCTGGTAGTGGTCCAGGCCGCACTCGCCCTTGGCGGTCTGGAAGCACTCCTCCACCGCCCACCTCGCTGCGGCGACTTTGACCAGGTCTTTCAGTCGAGAGGAGGCCGGTCCGTAGCAGACGTAGTAGGCGATCTCGGTGGGGTCGCTGACGCTGCGGCGGGCCAGCACCCAGTGCCCAAAGCCGTCTTCCCAGCAGGGGCGGATCGCGACGCGCGCCCAGTCGTAGACGCGTTCGCCGTGCGCGCCCGGCCCGCCTGACAGTCGCTTCCAGCGTTGCCGGGGCAGCGCGGCGATCAGCTCGTCGACCCGGACCTCGGCCCAGTCGGTCGTGACCACCGTGTCGTTGACCTTGGTGGCCATCACGTGTGCGATCTTGCGCTGCTCCAGCCAGAATCGTGTGTGCTTGACCTGCCCGTATGCCTCGTCCGCGGTCACCCATGCGAACGGGACACCGGCGTCGATGGCGCGTTGCAGCATCCGTCTGAAGTGCTCGTTCTTGGTCGCGAAACAGACCTCGTCGTCAATGCCGGCGGCCCGGCAGCGGTCCCGGTCATCGGCCCAGGAGGCCGGGAGGTAGAGCTCGCGGTCGATCAGGGCGCGTCCTCGTGCCGAGGCGTAGGCCAGGAAGGTTCCGATCTGGCAGTTTTCCGTGCGGCCCGCAGTCCCCGAGTATTGGCGCTGGACACCGGCGGATTTGGTTCCCTTCTTCAGGAAGCCGGTGTCATCGCCGATCAGGACCGCGTCCTTGGCGCCGATGGTCTCCACGACGAAGTCACGGACGTCGTCACGGACCGCGTTCTCGTCCCAGTCGGAGAGGTTGAGCAGGCGCTGGACACCGTCCGGGCGGAGCTGGCCGACCTGCTCGGCCAGCGTCCAGCCGTTCTTCTTCTCCAGCGGCGCGACCAGTCCCTGAAGGTAGTCCAGTGCTCGCTCACGCGGCTCGGACCTGCCGAAACGGTGGGCGAACCGGGCATGCAGCCCGGCTATCCCCTCGGACCACGACTCGACCTGCTCGATCGTCAGCGCATCAGCACACAGTCACATCAACGACAGGCAACGTTGATCGTCACCCCAGATGCGGTTGCAGTATTAGGGCCCGTAAAGAATCAACACGTTGCTTCGCGGTCTCTCCATCGTTGGCGTGGTATGCGCATACCGAGCGAGGTTCGTGATCAAGCCGGAGCCAGATCCTCTGAGACGGGACACTGGTCCTGCTGCTCGCCGGTGATGAGCAGGGGTGCTGCTCCGGTGTCCAGTGGGTGGTTGTCGTCGTGGTGGCGGTCGCCAGGTGGTGGTGTTGTGGCTGCACCGCAGCATTTGCATGGGCCAGGGCACGCTAGTAGTCACCGGTTCTGCCTGCCACGGCTTGCTGAGAGCTGGGCGTTATCGCCATCCGGATGTTTCCGGTAAGACCCTCCTGGTGGGCGAATAGTGCGGCCTGAACACGGTTCTCCAGTCCCAGACGGGTGAGGATGCGGTTGACGCGGCTCTTCACGTTCCCCTCGCTGAGGCCGAGGGCCGTGGCGATCTGGGCGTTGGACATGCCTCGGGCGACCAGGACAAGGACCTGAAGTTCGCGTTCGGTCAGCGCGTTCAGCCCGTCGTCAGGCCCGCCCTCGCGCGGTGCGGGGTCGGGGTGAACGGGGGCGTTGGGCAGGAGAGCGGCAGGCAACGCGGTGACGGTGTCGATGAGGCGGCGCGTGACGCTCGGGGCGAGTACGGCCTCCCCGCCTGCGGCCGCGCGAATGGCCTGGGTGAGCTGGTCGGGAGGGCTGTTCTTCAGCAGGAAGCCGGCGGCTCCGGCCTGCAGTGCCGCGTGCACGTACTCGTCCAGATCGAATGTGGTGAGCACGAGGACACGCGGAGGCTCGCCCGGCCCGGGCCAGCGGGTGGCGATGCGCCGCGTGGCTTCGACGCCGGTCATGCCGGGCATACGGACGTCCATCAGCACGACGTCCGGCTGGAGTTCGATCGCGTGAGCGACAGCCTGCTCCCCGTCGGCTGACTCGCCGACGACGGACAAGTCTTCACGGCGGTCGATGACCAGCCGGAGCGCGGTCCGGACCATCTCCTGATCGTCGGCAAGAAGTACTCGTACGGTCATACGCTCTCCTCTGCCGGTTGAGACGCCTTCGCGGACAGGACAGCGCACAGTCGCCAGCCGCCGTCCTCGCGCGGGCCGGCCCGCAGCACGCCGTCGAAGGCCGCCACACGTTCGCGCATGCCGACGAGCCCACGGCCGCTGCCGGGAACGGACCGGTGGTCCGGTGGTGCAGGGTCGTTCTCGACCTCGATCGTGAGGCGGGAGTCGTCACCGCGTACGGTGACCTGCACGCCGACAGGCCCGGCGTGCTTGATCACGTTCGTCAGTGCTTCCTGGATGATCCGGTAGCCCGAGATCAGCATGCCGGTGGACGGATCGGTCCGCGCCCGGAGGTCCGACACGTACGTCACCCGGCACCCCGCCGACGTCGCGGCGCCGATGAGCGGCTCAAGATGCTCCGAAGACAAGGACGGTTCGGGCGCGAGCCCTTCTTCCCGGAACGACAGCAGTCCGAGGAGGCGGCGCATCTCAATGAGCGCGGTGTCGGCTGTCCGCGCGATGAGACCGACGCTCTTCATGGCTTCCGCGGCTTCTGCAGCTTCCAGGGTGGGTGGAACGCCGCTCGCCATGCCCTCCTCGGCGGCTCGCGCCAGAACGGCGATCGCGCTCACATGGTGGGCGACCACGTCGTGCAGGTCCCGCGCGATGCGGGCCCGTTCGGTGACCACCGCTTGCCGGGCGTTGCGCTCCTGCTCGGCCCTGAGACGCTGATTGAGGTCACGCAGGCGTGCGGCGTCGGCGTCGATCCTGCGCCTGCCGTACCCCAGGGTCCAGGCAAGGGTGAAGAAGAAGACGAACGTCGTGGCGCTGATCGGCTCCAGCGATCCGAGACGCGGGCTCTGCCAGTGCCCGGTGAGGGCGTCGGCGGCGGTGGCCGACGCGAGGCACAGCAGCGTCCCCGGCAGGCTCGCCGAGGCCGTCGCGTAGCGGGCCACGCCATACACGCCGATCATGAGCAGGAACGGGCCGGGTATCCGGCCGTGGATCGGGCTGAGTATCTGGAAGACCACGTAGAGGACGGTCATCGTCGCCAGGACGGCGCATGGACGTGTCCGCCTCCACAGCAGCGGAGCGGTCTGCATGCCCCACAGGGCCACTCCCCAGCCGTCCGGCTCCGGTGTGCGGTCCAGCACCGTGGCCATATCGAACAGCGTGATGCCACCGCCCAGGGCCACATCCGTCAGACGCGGCCGGTCGGCTGTCCATCGCCGCACGGTTCGTGGCGCGGCATACATGGTAGTGATCATTTCGGTTCGTCAGGTTAGAGGAAGATGAGGGCTCGGCGGATCCTCCGTCAGGGGTGCATCGATAGTTGCGCGGCCGCCCGGGAGATCGCCATAGGGACCGAGGCGCTGCGCGCATGCGCCCTCCTAGCGTCTTTTCCATGACGAACTTCCCGGTGTCAAACCCCCCTGTCGGGCGGACCAGTCCGACGGCACGGCCTCAGCGCGGCGCGACGAACGTGAGCAACGCTCCCAAGAATCAGAGAGGTTCGGCGCCCGCCGTGCGGCCGCTCCTCCTGCTGCTCGGCACCGGAACGATGCTGTTCGCGGTGGGCGGCCGGTGGGACATCGCCGCCGCGGCCTGGATCTTCCCCGTGCTCCTGCTGCGTTTCACCCGCCTCAGCCGCGCATGGACCGGGGCGTTGTGGATCTGGCCGGCGCACACCGCCGCCGCCGTCTTCTGGGTCCAGGAGTCGGCGATCGGCCTCAACCCCGTGACCGCGGCGGGCGCGGCTGCCCTCGCCGCCTTGCAGACGCTGCCGTTCCTGGCCGACAGACTGCTGGTCAACCGGCTGCGTCCCGCGGTGGCTGCCCTGGCCTTCCCCGCTGCTGTCGCGGGCGGCGAGTTCCTGATCACCGTGCTGTCGCCATTCGGGACGGCCTACGGTTCGCTGGCCGTCACCCAGTACGGTGACCTCCCGCTCCTGCAGATCATCTCGGTCACCGGCTCGTGGGGGATCGGATTCCTGATCGCGTACTTCGCCAGCACCGTCAACCGGATCTGGGAACGGCCCTCGTGGCGCGGCAGCTTGGTCTACGGGGCGGTCCTGCTGACCGTCGTGCTCACGGGCAGTGCCCGGCTCGCCTTCAGCCCGTCCACGAGTACGACCGTGCGGATCGCCGGGGTGAGCCCTGACCGGACCGTGACCGATCACCTCAAGACCACGCTCGGTCGGATCACCGGCGGGTCGGCAGGTATCGCCGCCGCTCCTGCTTCGACAGTGGAGCCCGCGATGACCGCCGTCGAGAACGACCTGCTCGCCTCCACCCGACGCGAGGCCGCCGCCGGAGCGAAGATCGTGGTCTGGCCCGAGGAGGGGGTCAAGACCCAGGAGGCCCACGAGTCCGCCGCCATTGCGGACGCGCAGGAGCAGACCCGTCGGTCGGGTGTCTATCTGGAGATCGGTCTCCGTGTCTACAGCACGACCGCCCCCGCCTACGGCAGGGACGAGGCGATCCTCATCGACCCCCACGGAAAGGTGCTGTGGACCTATCAGAAGGCGCATCCCATCCCCGGCTCGGAGAAGTTCACCCCCGGTGACGGCCACGTGCCCGTTGCCGACACCCCGTACGGCCGTATCGCCAATGTCATCTGCTACGACGCCGACTTCCCCGCCATGATGCGGACCAGGGCCGACATCATGCTCGTTCCCTCCCACGACTGGAAGGCATACGGCGGCGCGCACACCATGAAAGCGAGCCTGCGAGCCATCGAGGATGGCTACTCGGTGGTGCGTCAGGACGCGGAGGGCGTCTCGACCGCTTACGACAACAAAGGCCAGGCCCTCGCCACCACCGACTACTTCACAACCGGCCGACAAACCGTGGTGGCCTACGTTCCCACGCACGGCGTCACCACGATCTACGACCAGATCGGTGATCTCTTCGCCTGGCTCTGCCTGGCCGGAGTCGCCGCGCTCACCGTCACGGCTCTGACCCACCCATGGCGCCCCGCATCCGCCACGTCCCGCACCGAGACCGGCCATTCCGTGGACTGACGGCCCTATCCAGCCAGTTCGAGCGGTGTGGCTGGCGGCCCGTTTCGGAGATAGTCGGTGATGAGGACTGCGAGGCCGAGCGGATAGATCGTCTGAGCCGTCTCCTGCATCTCGTGCAGACTCCACCATTGCCAGGCACGGATGTCGTCGGGCTGGCTGGCCTGGGCCGGGTTGACCGTTTCCGGGTCCACGACGGCCACGAAGTACTTCTCGACCTGCCGGGCTGTCTCGCCTCCGACAGGGTGGTCCTTGGTGCGGACCGCCAGCTCGGGACCGACCTTCATGTCGATCACCCCGAGTTCTTCGTGAAGTTCTCGGTGGGCCGCGTCGAGGTGGGTTTCTCCAGGCTCCAAAGACCCGCCGGGCACCGCCCAAAAGCTCCCATTTTCCTCGTATCGCAGGAGAAGGACTCGGTCGTCACCGTCCAGGACGATGACGCGGGCTGCCTCGCGAAGGCGTGGTGTGGACATGCCTCCATCCTCACAGAGAGTGCCGTCGGCCGTGGTCGGTCTCGGCGAGCGGCCGCGGGGTTCGGCAGGCCGTGCCCGCCGGCCTCGACGTCCACCTGGTCTGTGACAATTACGCCACCCACAACACCGCCGAGATTAAGACGTGGCTCGGAAAACACCCACGCTTCCACGTGCACTTCACCCCCACCGGCTCGTCCTGGATTAACCAAGTCGAGCGCTGGTTCGGCCTCTTGACCGACAAGCTCATCCGCCGCGGCGTCCACACCTCCGTCAAGGCCCTGGAAGACGACATCAAAGCGTGGATCGCAACCTGGAACGAGGACCCGAAGCCCTTCACCTGGACCAAGACCGCCGACGAGATCCTCAACTCGCTCGCCGACTACCTCGCCAAGATCGCCCCACCCGGCACCGAAAACTGACAAGAAATAAAACTCGTCATTTCCGGCGCATCACACTAGTGTCCTGCGCCAGAGATCCGTCGGCAGAAGCGGGCAAGGGAGTCGAGGATCTCTTCGGCGGTCTTGGTCCAGATGAACGGCTTGGGGTCTTCGTTCCAGTCCTTGACCCAGGCGCGGATGTCGGCTTCGAGGGCCTGGATGTTCTTGTGTGCGCCGCGGCGGATCATTTGGTGGGCGAGGTAGCCGAACCACCGCTCGACCTGGTTGATCCAGGAAGAGCCGGTCGGGGTGAAGTGCAGCTCGAACCGTGGGTGTTTGGCCAGCCAGGCCTTGATCGCAGGGGTTTTGTGGGTGCCGTAGTTGTCGACGATCAGGTGGATCTGCAGGTGAGCGGGGACCTCTTTGTCGATCCTGATCAGGAACTTCTTGAACTCCACGGCCCGGTGCCGGCGGTGCAGGGCCGTGATGACTTCACCCGTGGCGACGTCGAAGGCGGCGAACAAGGTGGTCAGGCCGTTGCGCACGTAGTCGTGGGTGCGCCGCTCGGGCATGCCCGGCATTATCGGCAGCACGGGCTGGGACCGGTCCAGGGCCTGGATCTGCGACTTCTCGTCCACCGAGAGCACCACCGCACCCTCGGGCGGGTTGAAGTACAGGCCCACGACGTCGTAGACCTTCTCCACGAACAACGGGTCGGTCGAAAGCTTGAAGGTGTCCGCCAGATGCGGCTTGAGCTGGAACTGCCGCCAGATCCGGCCGACCGTGGACTTCGACAGACCACTGTGTTGCGCCATCGATTTCCGGGACCAGTGAGTGGCGTTCTTCGGCAGTTGTTCCAGCGTGGTGACCACCACCGCTTCCACCTGATCGACGCTGATGGTGGGCGGTCGGCCCGGCCGGGGCTCGTCGACCAGTCCGTCCAGCCGCTCGGCAAGGAAGCGCCTCCGCCACTTGCGGACCGTGTCCGCGGTCACCCGCAACTCTCGGGCGACCGTGACAATCGGCGGTACTTCCGGCCCCGCACACGCCAGCACGATCCGCGCCCGCAGAGCCAGGGACTGGGCCGATGTCGCCCGACGCGTCCACCGCTCCAACTCCGCCCGCTCGTCATCAGACAGCAGCAACGGCTCCAGTTTCGGGCCCCGACGAGGAACTGACGCACCAGCAGCAGAAGTCACACACAACTAACGATCAACTACTGGCGCAGGACACTAGTAGGGCTTGGTCAGGTCGGTTGTGGTGGTGCGTGTCCTGCCGGTCCGGTGTGGCGTTAAGGGTGTGTGACTCCGGACGAGATTGCTGTGGTGCGTGGTGAGTTGGAGGCGTTTGCGGCGGAGGTGTTTGAGCCGTTTGCGCGTAAGGATCAGCGCCGGTGGGGGCAGGTTTATCTGCGGGGGCTGCTGACCGACGGGCAGCGTAAGTCGGTCGAGCCGATGGCCGCCCGGCTCGGGGAGGACGGCAATCGTCAGGCACTGGCCAACTTCATCACCACCAGCCCCTGGGACCCGGCGCACATCCGGGCCCAGCTCGCCTGGCGGATGGAGGAGGCGATAGGGCCGGACGCCCTGGTCTTCGACGACACCGGGTTTTTGAAGGACGGGACTGCCTCGGCGTGTGTGTCGCGGCAGTACACCGGCACCGCGGGCAAGGTCACCAACTGCCAGGTCGGCGTCTCACTCCACCTCGCGTCCGACCACGCCTCGGCGGCGGTCAACTGGCGCCTGTTTTTGCCCCAGACGTGGGATCCCGCCTCACCGAAGGCCGACGCGGACAAGATTGCCCGCCGCACCGCCTGCGGCATCCCGGACGATGTCGGGCATGTGCAGAAGTGGCAGCTGGCCCTGGACATGCTCGATGAGACCCGCTCCTGGGGACTCGAAGTGCCGCTGGCCGTCGCGGACGCCGGATACGGTGACGCCGCCGCCTTCCGGCACGGACTGCAGGCCCGCGGCCTGAACTACGTGGTGGGGATCTCCACCACGCTGTCGGCCCAGCCCGCCGACGCGGTGCCGGTGGCCGAGCCGTACTCCGGGTCCGGACGCCCGCCGGTGGCGAAGTATCCCGACAAGCCGCGCTCGGTGAAGGAGCTGGTCATCGCGGCGGGCCGGAAGGCGGCCAGGCCGGTGCAGTGGCGGGAGGGCTCCCGGCCCGGCACCGGCCGCTCGGGCCGCAAGCGGATGTACTCCCGCTTCGTGGCCCTGCGGGTGAGGCCTGCCGGACGCGAGGTCCGCCAGGCCACCGACGGCCCGGAACTGCCCGTGTGCTGGCTGCTGGCCGAATGGCCCGCCGGTGAGAGCGAGCCGGTGCAGTTCTGGCTGTCCGACCTGCCCTCGGGCATGCCTCTGGCCACGCTGGTCCGGCTCGCCAAGCTCCGCTGGCGCATCGAGCACGACTACCGGGAGATGAAGCAGGCCCTGGGACTTGCCCACTTCGAGGGCCGGACCTGGAATGGCTGGCACCACCACGTCACCCTTGTCTCCGTTGCGCATGCCTTCTGCACCCTGCAACGACTGGCCCGGGCCCCAAAAGACGCGGCGCCGGCCTGAGCCTTTACCAGGTCGTCCGCGAGCTACAGACACTCCTCGCCCTCTGGACCGGCGCCTGCCCCACCTGCCACCGCAACATACCCACACCCATACGGACCTGACCAAGCCCTACTAGTGTCCTGCGCCAGAGATCCGTCGGCAGAAGCGGGCAAGGGAGTCGAGGATCTCTTCGGCGGTCTTGGTCCAGATGAACGGCTTGGGGTCTTCGTTCCAGTCCTTGACCCAGGCGCGGATGTCGGCTTCGAGGGCCTGGATGTTCTTGTGTGCGCCGCGGCGGATCATTTGGTGGGCGAGGTAGCCGAACCACCGCTCGACCTGGTTGATCCAGGAAGAGCCGGTCGGGGTGAAGTGCAGCTCGAACCGTGGGTGTTTGGCCAGCCAGGCCTTGATCGCAGGGGTTTTGTGGGTGCCGTAGTTGTCGACGATCAGGTGGATCTGCAGGTGAGCGGGGACCTCTTTGTCGATCCTGATCAGGAACTTCTTGAACTCCACGGCCCGGTGCCGGCGGTGCAGGGCCGTGATGACTTCACCCGTGGCGACGTCGAAGGCGGCGAACAAGGTGGTCAGGCCGTTGCGCACGTAGTCGTGGGTGCGCCGCTCGGGCATGCCCGGCATTATCGGCAGCACGGGCTGGGACCGGTCCAGGGCCTGGATCTGCGACTTCTCGTCCACCGAGAGCACCACCGCACCCTCGGGCGGGTTGAAGTACAGGCCCACGACGTCGTAGACCTTCTCCACGAACAACGGGTCGGTCGAAAGCTTGAAGGTGTCCGCCAGATGCGGCTTGAGCTGGAACTGCCGCCAGATCCGGCCGACCGTGGACTTCGACAGACCACTGTGTTGCGCCATCGATTTCCGGGACCAGTGAGTGGCGTTCTTCGGCAGTTGTTCCAGCGTGGTGACCACCACCGCTTCCACCTGATCGACGCTGATGGTGGGCGGTCGGCCCGGCCGGGGCTCGTCGACCAGTCCGTCCAGCCGCTCGGCAAGGAAGCGCCTCCGCCACTTGCGGACCGTGTCCGCGGTCACCCGCAACTCTCGGGCGACCGTGACAATCGGCGGTACTTCCGGCCCCGCACACGCCAGCACGATCCGCGCCCGCAGAGCCAGGGACTGGGCCGATGTCGCCCGACGCGTCCACCGCTCCAACTCCGCCCGCTCGTCATCAGACAGCAGCAACGGCTCCAGTTTCGGGCCCCGACGAGGAACTGACGCACCAGCAGCAGAAGTCACACACAACTAACGATCAACTACTGGCGCAGGACACTAGCGGGCCGCAGCGAGTTCGGCGAGGACCCCGACGACGCGGTCGATCTCGGCCTCAGTGTTGTAGTAGTGCGGCGAGAGCCGTACCAGCGGGTGGACGTCCCGGTCCTCGGTGTCGAACTGGGTCTGCACCGGGTCGGTGGTGCTGACGTTGATGCCGTGCCCGGCGAGGGCGGCCGCGGCATCGGCCGTGGCCATGTTATCGACCTTGCAGGTGACGATCGCGCACCGCTGCCGGCCGAGGTCGTAGGTGGTGATGCCGGGCACGGCGTCCAGCCGGTCGCGCAGACAGGCGCCGAGGGCGAGGGTGCGTCGGCCGATCTCGTCCATGCCGAGGTCCAGGGCCTGCTGGACGGCGGCGCTCAAACCCAGGACGTTGGCGTAGCTGACCTCCCATGTCTCGAAACGCTGCGCGCCGTCGTGCCAGGTGAAACTGCGCTTGCCGTCCCAGGTGGCCGCGGCAATCTCGGTCACGTGCGGCTCCAGGTATGCCAGTGCCTCGGGGCGCACCCACAGGAAGCCCGTGCCGCGCGGGCCGCGCAGGAACTTGCGGCCGGTGGAGGTGAGCATGTCGCAGCCGAGCTCGGCGACGTCCACGGGGAACTGGCCGACGGACTGGGTGGCGTCGAGGAGGAAGGGAACGCCGGCGGCGCGGGTGATGCGTCCGATCTCGGCGGCCGGGTTGACCAAGCCGCCGCTGGTGGGGACGTGGGCGATACCCACCAGCTTGGTGCGGTCGTCGATCAGGTTCGCCAGGGCGGCGGTGTCGAGCTGGCCGGACTCGTCGTTGGGGACGACGACGACCTCGGCTCCGGTGCGCTGGGCTGTCTGCAAGTAGGCCAGAACGCTGCTGCCGTACTCGGCCCGGCCTGTGAGGATGCGGTCGCCCGGCTTGAACGTCATGGAGTAGAACGCGGCATTCCAGGCGTGGGTGGAGTTGTCGAACAGCGCGATCTCGTCCGCCTGCCCACCCACCAGTCGGGCGATGCGCCCGTAGACGGCATCAATGCGGTCCCGTTCCCGGCCCGCGGCCTCGTAGCCGCCGATCGCGGCCTCCAGCTCCAGATGGGAGGTCACGGCCTTGAGAGTCTGACGCGACAGTAGGCCCGCGCCCGCGTTGTTGAGGTGAATCCGGTTCGCGGTGCCCGGGGTGTCCTGGCGGAGCGCTTCGATGTCCATGCCCTTTTTCCCATCTGTGCGGTGCTGCTCTGCCTTCACAGTCCCAAAGCACCTCTCTTGAGTAAAGTGAATGTTTCTGGAGGAGACAGGTCACAGAATCTGATGAATGGAGTGAGGGGCGTGTACAACCTGCGCCGCCTGGCGGTGCTGCGGGAACTGAAGTACCGCGGCACGCTGGCTGCTGTCGCCTCGGCCATGTCCTACAGCCCCTCGGCTGTCTCCCAGCAACTGACGCTGCTGGAGTCTGAAGTCGGCGCTCCGCTGCTGGAGCGGGAAGGCCGGGGGGTCCGGCTGACACCGCAGGCGGAGATCCTCGTCGCCCGCACGGAGAAGGCGCTGCGGGAGCTGGAGCGCGCCGAGGCGGAGATCGCGGCCTCGTTGCGGGAGGTGTCCGGGACGATCAGGGTGGCGGCCTTCCAGACCGCGATGCTCGCACTGATGCCCATCGCATTGACCTGGCTGCGGGAGAACCATCCCCGGACAAGGGTGGAGGCCAGCCAGGCCGAGCCCCACACCTCGCTGCCCGGTCTGCTTACCCGGGACTTCGACCTCGTGATCGACGAGACGTTCCCCGGGCACGCGCCACCGGCCCGCGCCTCCGACTTCGAGCACCACCTGCTGTGCGAGGACGCCATGCGGCTGGCAACCCCCGCACCCGTGGCGTCGCTCGCTGATTTGGCCGAGCACCCCTGGGTGATGGAACCCGCCGGCACGCCCGCCCGGGCATGGGCGACGGCCATCTGTCACGCCGCCGGGTTCGAGCCCGACGTCGCTTACGTGTCCGCGGACATGCTGGTCCACGCACGGCTGGTCGAGCAGGGCCACGCGGTGGCCTTCCTGCCCGACATGCTGTGGTTCGACCGCGCCCCCGGCCTCGTCCTCGACGGCTCCGCCGGCCACACGCGCACCGTACTCGCGACCGTACGCGCCGGAGCCGGGGAGCACCCCCTGATCCAGACCTTCCTCACCGCGATCCGCCACGCGATCGGCGAACTGCCCGCCCGCACCGGGTAACCGCCGCATGACCTCGACCTCGGAGTGTCGTCGGCGGGGCACAGCTCCGAGGAGTACGAGAAGATCACGTACGGCTACACCCTGGAGGCCGCGCGAGTAGTGGCGGCCAGCAATCCGCACCTGACCTTCGTGTACGTGTCGGGGGAAGGCACCGACAGCACGGAGCGGGGGCGCGTCTTCTGGGCCCGGGTGAAGGGCCGGACGGAGAATGCGCTGATGGCGATGGACATGCGTGCGTACGCCTTCCGTCCCGGATGGATCCAGCCGGTCCATGGGGAGACCTCCGGAACGCGGTGGTACCGACTGTTCTACCGGCTCACGTCCTGGCTCTATCCCCTCCTGCGCCGCGTGGCACCTCGCTACGTGACCAGCACCGAGCACCTCGGGCGGGCGATGATCGCCGTTGCCCGGCTCGACGGTTCCGGCCCCCGCATCCTGCGGACGGACCAGATCACCCGGTTCGGGGCGTAGAGATGTCCGGGCGGCAGGACGGTCAGCGGGAATCACCGGAATCCGGTGAGGACCTTTCACCTGCCCGGCGGCAACCCTGAACAGGGGCGTGCAGTGAAGGCGCCGCAACCTGTGGAGGAGATGTCGCCGTGAGTATCCATACGTCAGTCACCGGAGCGGAGGCCGCCGACCGGCTCGCCCTGCGCGAACTGGTCGACGCCTACGCGCACTGCGCCGACCGGCGCGACGCCAAGGGCCAGATGGCCCTGTTCACCGAGGACACCCACTTCGTGGTGTACATGGACGCGAGGGACCCCGAGCCCACGCAGGAGCTGCATGACCGCGAGTCGCTGGCGCCGGTCTTCGACGCGCTCAACGCCTATGCCGCCACCATGCACTTCAACGGGCAGAGCACGATCGAGCTGGAGGGCGACCGCGCGAGTGGGGAGACCTACTGCCTGGCCCACCATCTGACGGAGGCCGACGACGGGCCGCGGACGATGATGGTCGCCTCGATCCGCTACCTCGACACGATGGTCAAGCGGGAGGGGCAGTGGCTGTTCGCCGAGCGCCGCCTCCTGGTCAACTGGACCGACATGCGGCCCCTTGAGCTCTGATCTGATCCGGACGCACACGCATCATGCCTGGGGCATTCGAACGCTGGGCGCGGCTGCGCCGTCTGCTGTGGCAGCCGCCGCGCCCGCACGGCGAACAGCCGCTCGAACGCGCTGTCAGCCCGCTGGAGCTCTTCTACGACCGGGTCGTGGTCGTGCTGGTCGGTGAGGCCGCCCATCACCTGTCCGCGCACCTGTCGTGGCGCGGGCTCGCGGAGTTCGCCGCGGTGTTCACGCTGATCTGGATCGTCTGGCTCAACGGCAGCCTCAGTCTCTACCACGACCTGCACGGCCGCGAGGACGCCCGGGGCCGCACAGCGTTGCTCGTGCAGATCCTCGCCATGGTCCCGCTGGGCGCGTTCATCCCCAAGGCCAGTGGCTCGGGTGGCTTCGCCTTCTCGGTCAGCGCCGCGGTGCTGTTCGCGGTCCTCGCCCTGGTCTGGTTGTTCGCCGAGCGCGGCACGAGTGCGGAGTACCGCCGCTCCAGCCAGGTCTTCGTGGGCGGGACCATCGCCTGTGCGGCCCTGCTGGCCGCAACGGCCTTGCTGCCGGCCGACACTCGCCTCGCGGTCTGGCTCCTGCTGGATCTCCTCTATCTCGCAGGCTTGAGCGTCATGATCGGGACGGCGCCCCCCGGCCTCACCATCACGCCCGCGCTCATCGAGCGGTTCGGCCTGTTCACCATCATCGTGCTCGGCGAGACGGTGCTCGGCGTCGTCGACGGGCTGGCCCACGAGAGCGCAGACGCCCTCACGATCGCCGTCGGTCTCGTCGCGGTCATGATCGGTTTCGGCGTCTGGTCGACGTACTTCGACTTCGTCGGCCGCCGCCCGCCGCGACCGACCCGCGCGGCGACCGTCCACTGGATCATCGCCGTCCTACCGCTGACCGCCGCCGTGACCGCCATGGGCGCGGCCATGCCGGGCCTGGTCGAGCACGCCCACGACGGGCGCACCCCGCCTCCATCGCGTGGCTGCTGTGTGCCGCCACAGTCGTCGCGCTCGCCGCCGCGATGGCCCTGTCGGCGAGCCTTGAGGCATGGCGCGCCGACCGTGCGCTGTATCGCCCCGCGCCTGCGCCGTGGTGGGAGTCCTCTGCCTGGCACTTGCCGTCGCCCGACCGGCTCCACTGCCTCTCGGCCTTGCCCTCGTGGCCCTGCTCGGCGTTCCCTGGGGCGTCGCCGTCATCCGCCAGACGGCGTTCAGCGAGACCGTTACCCCGTTGGCGATTTCCTGCCGGGTCAGGTTGGTCGGCAGGTGGCGCAGTACCCGCAGTTCACTCGGGCTGAGCGGCTCGGCCCGGACCTGGCCGGTGTCGGCGGGACTGGCGTCGCCGGCCCGCTCAGGTAGCCGCACCAGAGGCCAGGCCACGCCGCGGGGGCCAGCGCCGGGCACCGGCCTCACATGTGCCGGGCTGCAACGGGGCCCTGGGCTCGATGAGCCAGGGCCCCGAGGAGCCGAGCAGTTGCAGGGCATGGGTATTTCCGAGCACCAGGTCGGGCCCGATCGCCGCGAGGGGGCGAGAGAGGACCAGCACCGGCCCTCGAAGCGCCGTCGAATGGCGCCCGGCACTGCTTCCCCGTCCGTTATCGGCTTCCAGCCTCACCGCGCAGTTGGCGACAGGCCATCCCTTGATCCCGGTGAGTTGCCTGATCGAATCGGCCCAAGATCACAGGGGCTGGAGGCCACGGTGATCGCTGCATCCCAGGCGCGGTGGGACCACGAGGCTGCGCTCTCGACACACAGCGACCGGTGACGGAGTTCAGACGCGGGAAGGGAGAGGCGCGATGACCAAACGGTCAGCAACGGCGACTTCTGGTCGCCCAACGAGCCAGGGGCGGCAGGGGCTGATCGACCGTCATGGTCTCGTCAGCCTGCTGGACCAAGCCGCCCAAATGCCAGTGACGATCGTTTCCGCTCCCGCTGGCAGCGGGAAGACGTCACTGCTGCGGGTCTGGGCCAACCGGTCTGGTCAAAGCCGTCACATCGCCTTCCTGTCCGTACGGCCCGGCCAGCACGATGCCCAGCAGTTCTGGCTCGCTCTCCTGGCCGCGGTCCGGTCTGCTACCGGCACGGGCGAGGTGGAGCAGCCGGTCGCTCGTGGCTTCGACGGCAACGCCATGGTGGACCGGGTTCTCTCCGAGCTCATGGACTGGGGCAGGCCCTTCTTCCTGGTCATCGACGACCTGCACGAGCTCAGTTCTGCCGATGCTGTCGAGCAGCTCACGAGGCTCCTGATGAGTCTCCCGCCGGACGTCCACGCGATCGTGGCCACTCGACGGGACCGTTCACTGCGCCTCCACCGGCTGCGCCTTGTAGGGCAGTTGGCCGAAATCCGCGACGCACAACTGCGCTTCAGCCAGGAGGAGACGCGTGACCTCCTGGCCACCGCGGGAATTGCGCTGCCCGAAGCGGCTGCGGCGATGCTTCATCAGCGGACTGAGGGCTGGGCGGCCGGGCTACGGCTGGCGGTGCTCTCACTCGAAGGGCGAGCCGACGCAGCCCAGTTCGTCACCGAGTTCTCCGGCAGCGACCGTACGGTCGCCGAATACCTGATGGCGGAGATGCTCGACCGGCAGCCGCTGGACGTTCAGCGAATGCTGCTGCGGACTTCGTTCCTGGACCAGGTCAACGGTGAGCTGGCCGACCTGCTGAGCGGCTCCGCCGGGGCAGAGCGGATCCTGCTGGACCTGGAGGACGCCAACGCGTTCGTCGTCTCACTCGACGCCGACCGCACGTGGTTCCGTTACCACCACATGTTCGGTGACCTGCTCCGGCTCGAACTGCGCCGCACCTTCCCAGGAGACATCCCGGACCTGCACCGGATCGCCGCGCACTGGTTCACAGACCACTCGCACATCGCCGATGCCGTCCACCATTTCCAAGCCGCGGGCGACTGGAGTCAGGCGGCCGACCTGCTCACCGACCACGCCGTCAGCCTCACTCTCGACGGGCAGACCGAAACCGTGTCCGCGCTGCTGCGCGCCTTTCCTGCGCAAGCCGCCAAAGACCACCCCGGTCTGTCGTTGGTCCAAGCCATCACCGACCTCGACAGGATGTGTCTCGACGAGGCCGCCGCACACCTGGATGTCGCCCGGTCCTATGCCGCAACCACACCAGTGAACCGCCGGTCCCGACTCCGCATGGCCATTGCATCCCTGGAACTGCTGCTGGCACGCCTGCGCGGTCACTTCGATGGTGTGTCCGAACTGGTCGAAGCCCTGCCCACCAACGCCGCCAGCCAGTCGGGTGCCGAGACGGCGCTCAGCAGTGACCTGCGCGCCGTCGCCCTCCTCAACCACGGTGTCGTCAAAGCCTGGCTGCTACGGCTGGCCGACAGCGAGCAGGACCTGCTGGAGGGCGCCGCCCTGGCGAGGGACATCGGCCGCCCCTACCTGGAGGTGGCGTGCCTCTCCTACTACGGACTCGCTTCTTGCCCCCGCTCCTTCTCGCAGGCCCGTCGGCGCTGCGAGGAAGCCATCGCTCTCGCCGCTCGGCATGGCTGGGACAACAACTCGGTGATCGCGCCGGCGCAGGTGACACTCGCCGGAATGCTGATCTGGACCGGCGAGTTCGACGGCGGCACACACTGGCTGAAGCGCGCCCGTAAAGCAACCGAGAGGTCGGGCGAACCCGGACTACGGGTGCTGGCCCATCTGCTCGCCGCATGCGTCCCCGCAGCGCACGGCCACCACCACGAAGCACTGGAGGAACTGGCCGCCGCCCGGCGGGTCCAGGCCCGCATGGTCGGCGAGCACGCGCTGGCGATAAGAGTGATCGGCTGGACCGCCGCATGCCAGGCCCGGCTCGGCATGGTCGACCTGGCCCGCGAGACCCTCTCCGACCTCGACGAACGCCAGGCTTCGAGCGGTGAAGCCAGCAACGCCGCAGCGGTCATCAGCCTGGCCGAAAAGGACCCTGAACGAGCCCGCCACGAACTCCGGCCGGTCCTGGACGGCACAGCCCCCGTCAACCCGTACCTCACGCGAGTCGAAGCCAACCTCCTCGACGCGCTCGCCTGCCGTGACCTGGGGGATGGGCGCGCCGCACAGGTCAGCATCGAACGGGCACTGACCATCGCGGAACCAGACCGGTTGATCTTCCCGTTCGCGATGACGGGTGCGTGGCAGTTGCTGGACACCCTGGGGCCACGGGGAGAAGCACACGCCGCATTGATCGCCGACATCCTCGACATGGTCCACGACGGCACCCTGGCAGCAGCTGCCTGGGCGCCCGGCGGTCCAGCCGAGGCGCTCAGCCCGAGCGAGCTGAGGGTCTTGCGCCTCCTGCCGACGAACCTCACCAGGCCCGAGATCGCTAACGAGCTATCGGTCTCCCTCAATACCATCAACACCCACATGCGCCGCATCTACGCCAAGCTCGGCGCAACCGACCGCTCCTCGGCCGTACAGCGCAGCCGTGAACTGCGACTGCTGGCCCGAAACCGCGCCTGAAGGACAACGGGTCACCAGGAAACGCCTCGCCGACGCCAACGATGCGAATCGCCGGATTCGAGTGATGACCCGTCACACGCCCACCCGCGATCCTGGCAACGCATCGAACAGATCGGAATCGACAAGGGCCGGGAGTCGGCGCGACGGCGTCCTGCACCACCCGCGATACATCGACGACATCATGTGCACGCCATCACGCTGGCCACGCTGGACCTGACTCCCGCCTTGCAGAACTGCGGTGCCGCCATCTCGGCCGCACCGAACACCTGCTCATAACCGGCGCGTCCGCCGCGCCGGTCCTTCCCAAGCCCCGGCTGCGTCTTCGCGTCCGCCGACATCGCGGCGTTAACCACCGGCACCGACCTCAGCATCCGCCTGTCGAGCTGCTTTGCCCTCGAAGGCGAGAGCCCGGACCTACCAAAGAGGAGAACGAATGCCGAAATCCACCACAACGCTCCTGTGGCGTGGCCTGCTCAGCATCGCTCTCGGGGCCACCTCAGTCCTCTGGCCCAGCATCACCATCGGCGCGTTCGTAATTGTCTTCGCTGTCTTCGCCTTCCTTCTCAGCGCCGTGGAGTCACTGCGCGCATTCAGCAGTGATCGCGTCGGCCCTGTCCTCGGCTGGCTGTTCCTGGCACTCATCTCCTTCGGGGCAGGATGTGTCGCGCTGACCTGGCCTGGCATCACAGCACTCGCCCTCACCGTGTGCATCGGCGTCTGGGCACTGATGGCCGGCGCCGGCGAGATCGCACTGGGCCTCCTCCCTGGTATGAGGGCCGGCTATCGCGCCTTCACGACCCTGACCGGCCTGATCTCGATCATGCTGGCATTCGTGCTCTTTGCGCGCCCCGACGTCGGGGTGGTCTCGCTCGCCGCGGTCTTCGGTCTGTTCAGCCTCGTTCACGGGGTCTCCACTCTCGTCCTTTCCTTCCAACTGAGGTCCCGCGCCAACGTAAGCCCGAGCGCACGGTAGGCACATCGATTGAGGGCTCACACTGATCTTGTGATGATCCCGCGTCCGCTTCCTCAGGCAGTTCCTGATGCGGATTGCGATCGCTCCATCATCGACCGGGCCAACTCTCCAGTGGCTGGAACACCTGGCGGTGATCGCGTTTCGGTTGCCGCCAGGCTGTTGGCGGATCGGTATAAATGGGCCTGTCATGGCGCCAGCCTTTATAACGAAAGGTTTCCAGCGCGAGCCGTGCCCAGTGAGGGCATCTCCCTGCCGAACGAGAAATGACCTTCACTGTTTGATTGAGCTTCCCCCGGTGTGTGGGAGGTGCTGATCAGCTGGTCAGGGCGGGTTGACGGGGTTTCAGGTTCGTTCGTTTGGCCGTTGCCTGGTCGGCGTAGTGCTTCTCCTCGAATTCGACGGGGCTGAGGTAGCCGAGCCGTTTCTGGATGCGCCGGGAGTTGTAGAAGCCGTCGATGTACTCGAAGAGCGCGAGGTTGGCCTCGGAGCGGGTGGTGAAGGTGCGGCCGCGGATGCCTTCGGTTTTGATGAGCATCCAGAGGTTCTCCGCGAGGGCGTTGTCGTACGAGTCCCCGACCGAGCCCATGGACGCCGCAACTCCCGCTCTCAGTGAACTCTTCTCGGTAACGTCTCGTGACCGTTTGTGATCTTCGTTCACGTGGTGCGGCCGTGTTCCATCTGGAGCAGGACGAGGGCCGCGCGGGCGATCCGGGTGATGCTGCCGGGGTCGAGGCTGACCCGGCGCAGGGCCTTGAAGGTGACCTTGAGCAGGGCATTCGCACGTTCGGCCACGCCGTGGATGCCGCGGATCGCCTTGTTGAACGTCTTCTGGTCGAGAGTGAGTTCGCGGCCTTGGGGCTTCTTGACCGGGTGGCGGAAGCCGTCTCCGGCGTTCTCGTAGCCGAGGTCGGTCAGGGTGGGGATGTCGAGGGCGGCGGCGAGCCGGTCCAGTGCGGCGATCAGGCCGTGCGTGCGGGCGCAGGTCGTGTCGTGCTCGCGGCCGGGCCGGACCGGGGAGACCCAGAGCGGCCAGCCGTCGGGGGCGGATATGACCTGCACGTTCCCGCCGTGGTGCTTGTGTTTTCCCGACCACCACAAGTCGGCCTTGTTGGGGCCGGGTGCGGCGACGCGGTCGGTGCGAATGACGGTGCCGTCCAGGTTGAGGTGGGTGTAGCCGGCGGCGGCCGCCTGCTCCAGCGCGGTGGACAGGTCCGGGGCGTGGTCGGCGAGCACGGTCAGTCCCTCGTGGAGATAACGGTAGGCGGTGGGGACGGATACCCCGTTGTCGCGGGCGAGTTGGGCCAGCCGGGCCCCGTCGACGAACCACCGCAGGACGAGAACCCCCTGCTTGAAGACGCCCAGGGCGCGGGTGCCCTTGCGGGTGCCGAGCCGTTCGCGGTGCTCGCGCAGGAGCCGGGCCAGGGTCTCGGCGGTCTCCCTGCCGACATCGAGCACAGCGGTGTAGGTGATACTGGTCAACGTGTGAAGCCTCTGGCTGTACGGAACTTGATCTTCGCAGACCCGTTCCTACCAGGGGCTTCGCTCATGTCTGACGCCAGGTCACCCCGTGCGACATCGAACCGCCCCGCGCACAGTCACGTACCGCAACCGTCACGTTGCCGAGAAGACCTCAGTAGGCGAGTTGTCAGCTTCACGGACGTGTACTGACAGCCGTGATCGGCATGGTGCACGAGTTGTCCGGGCTTGACCTCCCGGCTGGCCAGGGCGTACTCCAGTGTGGTGAGGACCAGGTCGGCGTCCGCGCGGGCGGAGGTCTCCCAGGCCACCACTCTCCGGGAGAACGCGTCCCGGATCGCCGAGAGCCACAGCGGCCCTTCGCCGGTCGAGATCATCGTGAGGTCGGTGACCCACAGCCGGTTCGGCGCGGGCGCGGTGAAGTCGCGCTCGACCAGGTCCGGGGCGAGCGTGGCCTTGGGGTCCCGGCGAGTGAAGCCCTTCTGGCGCGGGCTGATGCCCGCAATGTCGGCCTCGCGCATCAGTCGCTCGACCCGTTTGCGGCCCACGTGGACGCCCTCGCGCCTGAGGACGGCGTGGACGCGCGGCGAGCCGTAGATCCCGCCCGAGCCGGCGTGGATCTCCTTGATCTGCTCGGTCAGTTCCGCGTCGCGGCGCCGGTGTTCGCACGGCTCGCGTTCGGCACGGCGCCAGCGATAGTAGGTGGAGGAGGCGATGTGCAGTTCCCGCAGGACGGGCTCGACCCCCAGGCGTGGATGCTCGTCGAGGAGCGCCGTCACCTGGGCCGGGTTGGGTCGAGCTGGGCCGCGAAAAAAGCCGAGGCCGTCCGCGGTACCTCGTTCGCCCGCTTGAGCTGGGCGTTCTCCTTGCGCAGCGCGGTGAGCTCCGCGCGTTCGTCGGTGGTCAGCCGATCGTCGCGCTCGCCGGCGTCGGCCTCGGCCTGGCGGATCCAGCCGCGCAGTGCCTCCGGGTGCACACCGAGATCGACGGCGAGCTTCTTGATCTGGGGCTTCGGGTCGGAGGTGCGATACATCCGCACCGCACGCTCACGCAACTCCAGCGAGTACTTTCTGGGGGCAGCCATGGTCGATGTTCCTCTCATGAGTCCCATCTGACCCTCTGTCAACTCACTCCGCATCTCGGGGGAAGCTCAGATCGGGAAAGATCTACTTCCCTGGAGGGGAAAATGAGCCTAAGCAGGCACCTTGCGCCCCGCATAGATTTCTGGGACTGGCAAATGGAGGCCGCATGCCGAGGGATGGGAAGTTCTTTCTTCTATTCCCCATCTGGCGAACGGGGCCTGGACCGCCAAGCGCGGGAACAGGCAGCGACGGCCATCTGTCACGGCAGCTGTAAGTCGTGATCTTGGTCGTCGGGTCACGTAGTCGCCGCCGCGGTGACGTTGTTCCAGTGCCGGTGGCAGGCAGTGGCGCGGTGTTGGTGCCGGCGGCGCCAGGCGGACCAGTGCAGGACGTGGTCGAGGTCGCGGCGGGGTATCGGGATGACGGTGGCGCGGAGGACGGCCAGGAGTTCGCGCGGGCTGGCCGGGACGAGGTCGATCCCTGCGGCGTCGGCAGTGTGGGTGCGGGCGCGGGTGACGGTCAGGACCGCGGCGGCCATCAGGCTGATCAGGCTCCAGCGCATCCACGAGCTCCAGGAGGTCACCTGGCCCTGGTCGAGGCCGGTGGTCCCCTTCGCGCCTTGGAAGTCCTCTTCGATCTTCCACCTGGTGCAGATGATGTGGACGAGGCCGGCGAGACTGACGGGTGTGGTGGAGTGGCAGCGATAGAAGGAGAGTTCACGGGTGTAGCGGTGGCGGCGGACGACCAGGCGGGCGTGCCCGGCGGCGGCCGTCTCGCCTGCGGGGGCGTCGTCCGCGATCACGTCGATCAGGGCCCAGTCGTAGTGCCGGTCGCCCTTCAGGCCGTGGCCGGTGCGCATCCGCATCCACGCCTTCTTCGGGACGCGGCGGGCGAGTTCGGCGGCGGTCAGGCGGCCGGCCTGGGTGGTGGCGCGGTGGTCGGCCTTCACGGCCAGGGCGTAGTCGAAGCCCAGGGCGCGGGCGGTGCGGCGCAGCTCGTTCCCGCCGTATACCTCGTCCCCGGCGAACCAGCGCGCCGCGATGCCCAGGGATCGGGCGCGGGCGAGCATGGCGGCAGCAAGCTGCGGCTTGGTGGCGAACTCCACCGCGTCGGGCACGTGCCGCAGCAGGCGGCGCTCCTCGTCCGCGGCCCAGCCGGCCGGCAGGTACAGCTCCCGGTCAATCAGCGCATGGCCGCGGGTGGAGGCATAGGCCAGGTGGACGGCGACCTGACACAGACCGACCCCGCCCAGAGCACCGGAGTACTGATGGGCGGCGCCGACGCAGTCCGTGGACGACTTCGCGTCCCCGGTCTCGTCCACCACCAACACCGCTTCCTCTTCGGTGAGTTCACCGGCCGCCCAGACCGCGAGCCGGTCCCGGGCCAGGTCGTGGTCCCACACGCCGCGAGAGAGGAAGTGCTGCAGCCGGTGCGGTCCGCCATGCCCCAATGCCTCGGCCAGCGACCAGCAGTTGCGCCGTTCCAGCTCCATCAGCATCGCCTGCACCGCCTCCCGAGCCAGCAGCCGCGAGTCCCGCCGCGGGAAGCAGTCCGCGACCTGTGCCATCACGTCCCCGAACGCGGCCGTCCACTCCTGCTGGGCTATCGTGGCCTCCACGGCCACCACATCTTGCGTTGTCTTCACAAACGACCATGATCGCGGTGGCCGTTCCCATGCCTGCACCACCTGACCTGTACAGACACGTTAACGATCAAGACTTACAGCTGCCGTGTCTGTTCCGAGTGCCAGGTACGGGAGAAGTGCGCTGATTTCGCGCTGTCAACACGACAAGAGTTCGGAGTTTGGGGCGGACTCACGGAGTCCGATCGCGAGTCGAGACGCATCAGATGACGCAAGAGCAGGACAGCGAGTACGCGTTGCACACCTCCGGCGCGATCTTCGTGGAGATCGGCTTCGACCCTGACCTCGGAATCCTGTGCCTATCTGCCCCTGCCGTCGAAGGCCGGCGACGCAGCCAGCGGCTCCGCCGCCTCGTTCAGAGCACCACGGATCGCGCCGATCAGATCGCGCCGGAACAGCTGCGTTTCGGCCAGCCCACACCGAGACGAACGTGATTCGGCGCTGCTGATCCGGCTGAGCGGCCCAGAGCCGCAACACAGACGTTTCCCGCTGCCCGCGGGCGCCGAGATGATCGTCACTCGTTGCCGCGCGGCGAGATCCAGGGCCGCAACCAAGTCGTGCCGATCGATTAGCCCGACCCTGCCCGGCACATCGGCCATCGCGCTCTCTCCCGCACGCGAGCACCACAGCAATCCCAGGAGATCACTCGAATCCAGTGACGACACCTCACCAGCGCGGCCGAGACCCTGCAGGCCCGACGATTGAGGGAAGCATCATCATGACCAGTCCGCCCAAGCAAACCGATCTCACCCTGTTCCTGGGGCAGTTGCTGCATTCACCGGCCCAGCTGGGTGCGATCGCACCCAGCTCACAGCACCTGGCCCGACTGATCTGCGCACCGGTGTCAGAACGCGGCGAGCCCGTCGTGGTGGAGCTGGGTGCGGGCACTGGCCCCTTCACCGTGGAGATCCAGCGCAAGCTCGCCGGCCTCGGCCGTCACCTGGCCATCGAGGTCAACCTGAAGTTTCCCCGTGATCTTGGGCACGTTGTTGTTACGCCGCGAGGGCTTGGTCTTGCCGGTAGCGCAGGCGTGTTTCGTGGGGCGTGAGATAGCCCCAGTGGATGTGCTTGCGCAGGCGGCGTCTGTTGTAGAAGGTCTCGATGAAGTCGAAGATGTCGGCGCGGGCGGTGGCCCGGTCGGGCCAGAAGCGGGTGCCGATCTCCTCTTTGAGTACGGCCCACTACCCAGCACCCGCCCCCGAGCACCCGCAACTGCCCCGCTACCAGCAGCTATACCCACCGAAAGCGGAATCCAGCACTAGGACCTGGGTAGATACAGCACGTTCGGCACGTGGCTCGCGTTCGACGCGTTCCCCCTGATCGCGATCCCTGTGCTGCACGCCGGGCCGACGGAGGTGGCGGCCCGGCAGCTGCGTGGCTGGCGGGCGGTGGCGGTGCTGCTCGGCCCGTGGGTGGAGTTCCGCCGCAAGCGGCCGGTGATGGTCGCCATGGACCTGGCTCGGTTCGCGGCGTTGATGAGCGTGCCCACGGCGTTCGCGCTCGGCTGGGGCTCAGCTTCGCCCGTCGGCGGCGCACCGAGCGCGCTGCTCCCCGGGTGGCCCTCAGCCCAAGCGGGGGACCGGGCGAGGCGAGGCGGTCTTGCGAGGTGACGTGGTGCGGCTGGTCTGCGGCGCATGCGTGCGCTCGCGGTTATTCCGTCGCCGGCTCACAGCCGTCCGGCCTGGGCGAGGGCAAGCAGGTCGTTCGCGGCCTCCTGGGAGCGGATCCGGATGGCGGTCGGATCGGGGACCGGTCCGCCGAGCAGGGTGGTGTCCACGATCTCCGCTTGGAGGAGGGCGGAGAAGACGTGCGCGGCCCGTGTCGGGTCGCTGACTTTGGCACGCAGTTCCTCCGGCCAGTGGGACAGGTGCCGTGTGAACAGGGCTACGCGGTCTCCGAGAATCTCCTGCTGGTAGCGGCGGCCGAGCTCGGGGAATCGCTGCGCGTCCCGGGCCACCACTCTGAAGAGCGCCAACTGCTGCTCGGACAGGATGTGTTGGAGGAGTTCGCAGCCCGCTTCGGTCAGGCCTTCCAGGGGTGGCAGGCCCAGCCATTGCGGGTTCGCGGTCTGTGCGGAGGTGTCGCAGGCCTCCTGGATGACGGCGACGAAGAGATCGTCCTTGCTCTCGAAATGCCGGTACAGGGTCGTGATGGACACACCTGCGCTCGCGGCGATGCGGTTCACCGAGCTTCCGCCGTACCCCTCGTCGAGGAAGGCCGCGAGGGCGGCGTTGATGATCGCCTCGCGCTTGCGCGCCATCAGGCGCGCTTTGGGGTCGTTCTCTGCCCAGGTACGCACGATCTTCCTCCGGTCTCGCGTCGACTTGACACAGGATACGACAGCAATCACTATCGAGTCATACGAAAGTGATTGCTTTCGTATGAGTTCAAGGGAGAGACAGATGCAGAAGACGGACACCCCGCGGGTGCTGGTTCTCGGGGCCACCGGCCGCACCGGAGCGGCGGTCGTGAAGTTCCTGGAGGAGACCCCCGGCCAGGCGATCCCGGTGCGCGCTTCACGCAGCAAGTCGACCGTCGAGCAGTGGATCAAGGAGGGGAAGGAAGCGGTCCGTATCGATCTCGATGACCCCGACACCTTCCCCGCCGCGCTCGAGGGCATCGACCGGTTGTTCGTGATGACCGGCTACACCTCGGCGATGAACCAGCAGACCAAGTCGCTGGTGGATGCCGCCGAGGACGCCGGCGTGAGTTTCCTGGTGCACCTGGGTGTATTCAGCGACGGACGCTCCACCGACCCGCACTTCGCCTGGCACGAACTGGTGGAGCGCTACATCGCCGGCTCCAAGGTGGCCTGGGCGAACGTGCATCCGCACGTGTTCATGGAGAACCTGCTCGGCATCAACCGACTGCGCGATGGCCAGATGGTGTGGCCGATGGGCGACAAGCAGGTCGGCTGGATCGCCAACGACGACATCGCGGCGGTCGTGGCCAAGGTCCTGGCCGAAGGCCCCCAGACGCATGCGGGCAAGGTGTACGAGCTGTCCGCCGATCTCCTCAACGGCGCCGAGGTGGCCGAGGTCCTCTCCGCCGCCCTCGGGCAGGAGATCCCCGCGCTGGTCATGACCCCGGACGATCTGATGCGCATGATCGAGGCCGGGCTGGACACCGCGCCCGCCAACATGGACGCCGCGTACGCGGCCAGCACGCTGATCTGGGCGCGACAGACCTTCGAGGGCCGCATGGACTACTCCGCGGTCACCACCAGCACGGTCCGGGACCTGCTCGGCCGCGAACCCATCCACTTCGGCTCATGGGCCACCGCACACCGTCAGGAACTGCTCGACCAGCTCTCCTGACAGCTGCTACCCGGGACCTCACGCTGACCCGGCCGACACCCCACTGACCTCACCCTTAAAAGAGAACGTCATGGATCTGCAACTGACCGAAAAAGTTGTCATCATCACCGGTGCCTCCTCGGGTATCGGACGCGCCACCGCGCTGCTGGTGGCCGCCGAGGGCGGCATCCCCGTCCTGGTAGCCCGCAGCGCGGACAAGCTGGCCAAGGCCAAGGCCAAGGCCAAGGCCGAGATCGAGGGCGCCGGCGGCACCGCGCACGTGCACGTCGCCGACGTAGGTGACCCGGCCACGTCCGACCGGGTGATCGCCGCTGTGCTTGAGCAGCACGGCCGTATCGACGCGCTGGTCAACAACGCCGCTGGGTTGCAAGCTCGTACCGGCTTCCTGGACATCACCGACGAGCAGTGGCTCGCCACCTTTAACCTCAACTTCCACGCGGCCCGGCGCATGAGCCGCGCCGCCATACCCGCCATGCTCGAGAGCGGTGGCGGCAGTCTGGTCCACGTCGGCAGTGACTCGGCGCGGCTGCCGCATTCGGGCAACCAGGACTACGCGGCGGCGAAGTTGTCGCTGCTGGCGATGTCCACTTCGCTGGCCACCGAGTTCAGCCCGCAGGGCATCCGCTCGAACGTGGTGGTCCCCGGGCCCACCCTCACCCCGCTGTACGACGGGCCGGACGGCTTCGCCGAGCAGGCCGCCAAGGTGTGGGGTACGGACAGACAGAGTGCGCTGACTCGCATGACGGCGGAGGTCCGGCCGCTGCTCACGGGCCGGTGGGGCACGTCCGAGGACCTCGCACAGGTCATCGCCTACCTCGTCTCACCCTTGTCGAGCCAGGTCACCGCCGCAGAGTGGGACGTCGACGGCGGCGCCCTGCGCCAGGTCTGATCCCTGTGCGTGCCGGAAACTGTGTCACCCGCGCTGACCTGTAGGTTCGGCATCACTATGTGGCCGGACAGCAGGCACATGGTGGCTGGTTTGGAGCATGTCGTGGGATCGCCGCGATACGTCTGATCTACCGGCTCGGGTGCCAGACCCTCCGGTGGCTGGCGCTGTTGGCCCGGTCAGGTGCGGTAGAGGACATCGAGACCTTGAGTTTCGCCACCAGTTCGCCGTCGTACAACGCGCCCGTGGACGCCCCCCGTTCTGGAGCGATCGGGCCGTCGTGGAAGGGCAGCAGAGGCTTGTCATCCGTCTGGCACGGGAGAATCCCCACTTGGATACCTCCGGATCCAGGGCCAACTACTGGGCCTGGGACGCAACGTCGCGGCCTCCACCGTATGGGAGGGCCGGCCACGCGCACGGGATGGCAAGGCGCAGGATCAACTCCCTGTCTCCTCGGTAGCGGTGGCTGTCCAGGCCTTGCCACCGCCCTAATGGCCCGTCTGAGAGGTGTCAGCGCGGATCGCCGCCTCGGCTGCTGCCTTCATCCGGGCGCCGAAGCCGTCGGCATCCTTGCGGGTGGCAGCGAGCGCCAGGCCGACGAGGAGCTTTCCCAGGTCGGCCGGTGAGGGCGCAAGCGCCCCCAACTCGGCACAGCAACGACCCCGCAGCAACAGTTCGGCCACCAGGCCAAACGCTTTGGGTGTAGACCGCTACGAGTGACCTTTTGAGTGGTTTACGACCGTGTCCTGATGTGTTGTGATGTCCGGGTTTCTAACGTGTCCGGTGTCGGGGCCGCCAGCGGCGGCCGGGGTGGGGCGCGTTGAGGAGGCCGGTGTGGAATCGGTGCTGGAACGGTTGGAGGAGCGTCAGGCGGCGGCGCTGGTGCTGGTGGAGGAGCTGCGGGTCGAGGCGTTGGCGGCGGCGGACCGGCTGGACGAGGCCCGGTGCCCACTGTCGGACCTGGTGATCGCGCGGCGGACGGTGGCGGGTCTGGCTGTTGCCGGGCAACAGCTGGTTGCGGTGGCTGACGGCGTCGATGCGGTCGTCGGTCCGGCGGTGTCCGGAGGCGGGCCGCGGCCCGGGGTGCGTGGGGCGGTCCGGGACGAGGCGGTGTACGCGCGGATCCGCGAGGTCTTCGCCGGGGCCGGACGGCCGTTGCGGGTCAAGCAAGTGTGTCAGGGGCTGGGCCTGCCGGAGGGGAAGAACGCCACGGAGTCAGTGCGTGCCAAGCTACGGCGTCTGGCCGATGACGGGGTGCTGGTGCGGGTCGAGGACGGGCTGTTCGCCCCGGCCGCGGGCGCGGCCCGGTGAGAGCGGCCGGCGTCGGCCGCGGCCCGCAGGAGCCGCAGGTCGCGGACTTGGAGGCTGGCCTGTCGGGGTTCGCCGCCTCGGCGGGCTTGGTGCGGGCGCTGATCGGGGACCTGGCGGACCCTGCGGCCGATGCACTGACCCATCACCAGCTGGAGGACATGATCTCCACACGTGGGCTGGAGGTGATGCGACAGATGCTGCAGGACCACTTGGACCTGCGATCCATACGCGAGCCGCAGCGCAAGGAAGTCGTCGACGCCGAGAATGTGCCCCACCGCCGGGTGGAACCAGGGCATGAGCGGCTGCTGACCACAGTGTTCGGCACGGTGACGGTCACGCGGATCGCCTACCGGGCCTTGGGTTGTGCAAACCTGCACCCGCTGGACGCCGATTTGAACCTGCCGACCGGGCGGGCCAGCCACGGGATCCGCAAGCAGGCCGCGGTCGAGGCGGTGCGCGGCTCGTTCGACGACGCCCGGGCCGCGATCGCCCGCCGCTGCGGGGTCGGGATCGGCAAGGCGAACCTGGAGCAGCTGGTGGTCGCCGCCGCGGCCGACATCGACGCCTACTACCGGCGCACCGCCCCGGCCGCCGCCGATGCGAAGGTCCCGCTGGCGTTGTCCTTCGACGGCAAGGGAATCGTGATGCGTCCCAAAGACCTGCGCGAGCAGACCAGGAAGATGGCCGAGGCCAAGCAGGACGCCGGCGGCAACGCGATGAAGACCCGGCTGGCCGCCGGGGAGAAGAACGGCCGCAAGCGTATGGCGGTGCTCGGCGCGGTCTGGGATTCACCGGCCGCGCCACGCACCGTTGACGACGTCATCACCGACCCCGACGCCGAGCCCGACCCGCACACCGAACGCGCCGACGGCCCCAAGGCCCGGAACAAGTGGCTCACCGGATCCGTGGCCGACACCATCGCCGACGTCGTGTCGGCCGCGTTCGACCAGGCCGAGGACCGCGACCCCGACTACGAGCGAGACTGGGTGGTGCTCGTCGACGGCGCCGAACCGCAGATCGCGCAGATCCAAGCCGAAGTCCTCGTTCGCGGCGTCGACATCCACATCGTCTGCGACCTGATCCACGTCCTCGAATTATCAACGGGAGCTCTCTGACTCTCTCCTACGTCAACGACGAGCGTGACGCGCGGTGGTTCTCCCTCGTTGTTTCAGTGCTATCGACGGGGTTTCTTCAACGAGAGTGAACGAGCGTGGCGTACAGCATCACGGCCAAGCCACCAAGCGGAGGCCGAACTTGGACAGTCGTCGACGACGCGTACCGGACAGTGGTGCCGGTTCAGGAGTGGCTGGAAGCCCATCGGGCCGAGTGGTCACCGAACACGGTCCGCTCCTATGCCACCGCGCTCGCGCAGTGGTGGAGCTTCCTGGAACAGCGTGATGACGCCGCCGCATGGCGTGACCTGGGGGTTCCGGCGGTATCAGCCTATCTGTCGTGGCTACGCAACGGCCGGTCCGCAGCACTTCTCCCGACCGCTGATGGGACCGTCCCGCAGGACACGACGCTGGAGTCCCGGCTCGCCGCGCTGATCTCCTTCTACCGATGGCAGGACGCGGTGCACGAGGTACCGGTCGCCAAGCGGCTGCTGCGCGGCACCCCACGGCGCATCCCGGCCCGCGGGCTGCTCGCGCATTTGAACGTCGGCATGCCCGCCGGGCCTTCCTCGCTGGTACGGGTGCGCAAGACCAGGCGCCGCGACCGGCCGCCGATCCTGTTACCCCAGCAGATCCAGGCGATCCTCGACGGCTGCGCAATCTGGGACGACGTACGCGGCGAGTGGGTCGGTAACCTGCGCGACCGGTTCCTGTTCGCGCTGCTCGCGGACAGCGGGATGCGCATCGGTGAGGTGCTGGGCCTGCGAATTCGCGACTTCGTCATGGGGCAGGGGGCAACTCCGCATGTGGAGATCGTGCCGCGTGAGGACAACACGAATGGTGCCGGGTGAAGATGATGCGGGCCCGGCGCGTCTACGTCGGCGCTGATCTGGAGCGTCTCTACGCCGACTATCTGACTCATCTTGCCCTGCGGGCCGCTGAGTTGGGGATGCCTATCTCTGCGGATGACTCCCTGTTCGTCAACCTGCAGCGTCCTCCCTTCCTGGCCGCGCTGCGGGAGGGTACGGTCCGCGACAAGATCGACGCGCTCAAGCGCCGCGGCCTTGGCCCCAAGGACTGGAGCGCGCACTGGTTCCGGCACAGCCACGCCACCGCCCTGCTGCTGGCAGGTACGGCGGACTGGGTGGTTTCCCGGCGACTCGGGCACGCACACGTCCAGACCACTTTGGACCTCTACGGTTGGGTCAGCGAGGACGAGGCCCTGCGGGCGGCAGCGAACTGGAAGACGTACACCGCGGGATGGCGGACCGAGCATGACCGGTGACCGCACGGCACGACTGCGACTGGTCCCCACGTCCGTCGCCGATCCAGTAACCCGGATCCTTGCGGATCTGCCGCCCCAGTGGCACAGCACGGTCATCGGTCCCGGCATTGGCAATTGGGAGTCGATGGCCGAAGCGGGGCGGGGCCGCGCGGTGCACCTCCACGGGGTTCCCGAGCGGCTCCGCAACGAGCTGGCGTGGATGGCGCACTGGCAGCACCGGGACGGGATGAAGGTCGCGGTCGATGTGGTCAACCAGTTCGCGTCCGTCCTGGCCTGGGCCGCCGAAAGTGAATATCCGCTGCCGCACTCCCTGGCCTGGGTCGAGAAGACGGAACTCCTGCGACTGCATGGCATCTGGTTCCACCACCAGCACGGTCGGCTGCCAGCGGCCGACAAGGGCCGGCGCGCCCGCCTGGAGCGCCTGCTCGGCTATCCGCGCCTGGCACTGACGGCCCGTCTGCACGACGGCATCTGGTGGGAGATGGATACCTGGCACCCGCGCTGCGATCCGCGCATTCCGCTGCGGGAGCGCGAACCGTGCCGATCGGTTGGGTGCTCCCCAGGGGCGGCGCGGCTGCCATGGGTGCGGAACGCGATCAAGTGGCACCTCGGCACCCTCCTCGAGGCCGGGACGATCACCTGGTCGACCCTGACAGGCCAGCGAAGCCCGGCCCTACTGCGCTTCGCACGTTGGTTGGAGATCCTCGATGATCCGGCCGAGGCGATCCGCGACGCGGCTCAGGCCGGGAGCTTCGCCGCCGCCTTCCGGCGCTGGGCCTGCGAGCCAGGTCACCGGTCCTCGGTGAACCGCCCACCTGAGAAGGTCTCCACCAACAAGGTCAATCTGGATGTCTGGGCCATCGCTGAACTGATGACCTTGCTCATCGACCACCGCCATGAGGCTGCGCAGGTCCTGGGTCCCTCGCCCTGGGACGAGTTGACCGAGGCGCATCCCGCGATCTGGCTGCGGCAACGCACCCGACTGCGACGCCATCAGCCCGTCGCCGACGAGACCCACTATGTCGATGATCATGCCCTGGCGCAGATCACCACCTGTCTTCCCGTGCTCGCCGAGCCGAGCACCCGAACGACTACCGTCACCCGCGACGGCCTGGTGCACGAGCTTCCCGGCCAGGACGATCCCCAGCTGATGCGGATGCTCCTGCTGCAGATTCTCACCGGCCGCCGGGCCAGCGAGATCTGCCTCTGCACCTTCGACTGTCTCTCCCCGGCCACCGCCGCGGCCGTCCAGGCCGCGGAAGGGGAAGCCGTCGCCCGGTTCCACTACGGCCAGAGCAAGATCGACGAGGCGCCGGACAACATCCTGATCGACGCGGAGGCCGTCGCCATCATCGAAGAACAACGGCAGTGGCTGCGCGAACGGTTCCCCGAAGGGGCCCCGCCGCACCTCTTCCCGCAGAAGCGTGCCAACGCCCACGGAACGAAGCCCTACGGCAACTCCAACTACGGCCGGGCATTGGGGCTGTTCAGCGATCTGACACAGATCACCGACGCAGCCGGGCGTCCGATCCGCCTTAGCCACACCCACCGCTTCCGGCACACCAAACTGACCAAACTCGCCGAGCTCGGCCTGCCCGTCCACGTCCTGCAACGGTACGCGGGGCACTCCACACCGACGATGTCCATGCACTACGTCGCACGCCGGGAGGAGCACGCCGAGCAGGCGTTCCTGGCCACCCGCAAGTTCAAAGCCGACGGCACCCGCGTGGTCTTCTCCCAGGAGGACCACGACTCGCTGCACCTACTGGACCGCGCCGACCGATTCCTGCCCAACGGCTACTGCCTGCTGCCGCCCCTCCAGAAGTGCGAGAAGGGCAATGCCTGCCTGACCTGCGGCGTCTTCGTCACCGACGACAGCCATCTGGACATCTTGGAACGGCAGTTGGCCGAGACGACCACACTGATGGAACGGAACACCACACGCTTCCAGCAGCGGCACGGCCGGCCCATGCCCGACGACAACGTCTGGCTCCTCCAGCGCCGAGCCGAACGCGAGGCCCTCGTCAAGCTCCTGGGCGCGATGCGAGCCAACCTCGGCCGCGCGATCCAGGGGGCCGGCAGCCCCAGCACCCCTACCCCCGTCTCTATCGACCTGACCCGCCACCGGAAGCCACAACCATGAACGACCAGCGGCAACGCCGTATCGACACCCTGAGCCAGGCCGCCCGCCGCAAGTCCGAGGCCAAGACGAAAGCCGCCGAGACCGCCATCCGCACCCTGGTCAAGCGCGGCAAGTCCGTGACCTTCCAGTCCATCCAACGCGAGGCGGGCGTCTCACACTCCTTCCTCTACACCCACCCCACCCTGCGCGAACGCATCGAACACCTCCGGCGTCAGCACCAGGCCGCAGCCGCTCCAGCTCCAGCCGCGGCCGGAGCCACAGAGAGCAACATCGTCCTCGCCCTCACCGCAGAGATCACACGACTGAAGAAACAACTCCGCGACAACGACAAGGCATTGCGGGATGCCCTCGCCCAGGCACACGGCGAGAATCTCGACCTCCGACGCGAACTCGCCCGCCGTGGTCTGCCACGGACGGCCCCCGCCGAAACGGAGTAGCGGCCAGCCACCGCCATGCCGCAGGATCAGCCTCGTGGAGACAGTGGTGCAGTGGGTCCGCACGTCATGGACCAAACAATCCCGCGGCGGGCTCGAAGCCGCGCGTCGGAACGCGACCCCGACGGCTTTTCCGCTGCCGCTCGGCTCGCCACCCTTCATGCACGAGGTTCGGATGGACGAAGCCGGAGACTTCCAGCCCCGGGCTGTGACGCACGACAGCATGCCCGACTCCAGCACGGACGCCGGCGTGCTCTTGCGGGAAGTCGACGGACTGCTGCGGGTTCAGCTGGTCGCCACGCCATTCGGCATGCCACGCAGATCGCGGCGTCCTCCGGCTGTTCGCCTCGCCCGCGGAGAGTGGCTCCGCTGGCAGATCAACTACCGCTTTACCGGTTCATGCGGCGGCGAATGGACCTACCGACTCGACACGCTCAACATCGTCCATGGCCCGGCACAGCCCGACCTCTTCCTCGGCATCCCCACCCGCCACGTCAATGAACTTTCCAGCCTGCGCTGACGCTACCTGGCAGCAATCTCATCAACGTTCTGAAGTGCAAGAACGCCGCATCAGAAGCTAAAACCCGTTGATAACTCGGCTACTTGTGGAAGGCCGCCTGGTGCTTCCACGACAAGGCCGGACCAGACATCGAGGCGTTCGTCGCCCGCCACGCCCGCACCATCCTGGCCGGGAGCTCCGAGCGATGCGTGGCCGACCTGCGCCACGCCGCCAAGACCGCCGCCCTGCCCGACGACAAACTCGCCACCGTCGAGAAGACCTGCACCTACCTGGAGAACAAACGGCCCTGGCTGCGCTACGACACCGCCCTGGCCAAAGGCTGGCCGATCGCCACCGGCATCATCGAAGGCGCCTGCCGCCACCTGGTCAAAGACCGCCTCGACATCACCGGGGCCCGCTGGTCCCTGAAAGGCGCCGAGGCCGTGCTGAAGCTCCGGGCCCTGATCACCAACGGCGACTTCGAAGCCTACTTCGCCTGGCATCTCCGCAGGGAACACCAGCGCATCCATCAAGCCCGCTACCAGGAAGAACTCACCCTCGCAGCCTGACCAGACCGGTCACACAGCACGGTCCACACCCATCTTCATTTGCGGAGCTGGCGCTGCGAATCGCATATTGACTAGGAAAGTGCGCTGGTGAGTAGTGCCTTGGCCACCTCGTCCGGGCGGGTGAGCATCGATTCATGACCGCCCGATACCAGCACCGGGGTCAGACCGATACGGGAGGCTAACTCGGCACCCGGCCGGGCCAGGGCCCGGTCGTCCTCGCTGAGGATGTATCCGGCCGGCACGCCCAGGGTAGTGACGTCGTCGACGTCGAGCGGGTCGAGAAAGTAGCCGCCGGGCTGCGGCACGAGCAGTTCGAAGAACAGGTCTCTGGTCTGCTCGTCGGCCTCCGGCATGAGCATCGGAACCTGCTCGCGGACCAGGCCGATGGTGCCGTCCGGGCTGGCCGCGATCGCGGCCCGGGTCAGTGCCGCGTACTCGGCGTTCTCGTCCACCATCGCCGTGCCGCGGGCCGGAACGACGGCGTTGAAGTAGATCACCTTGGCCAGGCGGCCGATCAGTGCATTCGCGGCGCCTGTAATCACGTAGCCGCCCCAGCTCTGGCCGACCAGGACGACCTCAGCGAGGTCGCGGCGCTCGACCTCGGCCACGACGTGATCGATCGCATCCGAGAGCCGGAGTCCGGCGCGATCATCGCGGTCGGCGAGGCCCGGCAGGGTGACCGTAACGGCCGCATAGCCGACCTCACGCAGCCGCCGGGCGACCGGCTGCCAGGCCCAGCCTCCCTGCCAGGCTCCGGGGACGAGGACGAAGGTGGGTGACATCGTGAGGGCCATGGCGGTCGCACCTCTGGCTGGAGAGAAGATGGGTTTGGGCTGTGGCGCCGGGTCGCGAGCTGGGTCAACCGCGGAGCGCGGTGGTTTCGCGGGTGAACTGGCGGTGGCCGATCAGCTTGTAGGCCAAACGGGCTGGGGCGGGTATGACCTGCATGAACCTCTGGCGTTCCGCGTCGTCGGCTTCCTCGGTGATGTGGCCGAGGATGACCAGTCGCCGGGTGAGCGGGATCGCGCTCATGCCGTGCTTGCCGAGTGCGTCCCATTCGCTTTGCGTCAGGGTGACCGAGACGACCGGGAGCAGCTTCTGCTCTTCCTCGGCCAGGTGATCGATCAGTGTCGGCATCGTGGCTTCGATGCGGGCGGCCATCTTCTCGCCGGTGGCTGCGTCGGCGGTCGCTGTCCACACTGGCAGTTGCGCGTTGACGGCTGTGACGGTGTCGTCGACCTGTGCGTGCTGTGCGTCCATCCGGTCCATCAGATCCGGGTCGAGCGTGGTTCGCTTGCGCAGCAAGGGAAAGAGCAGTTCGTCCTCGCCGGTGTGGTGGGTGTGCAGGAAGTCCAGCATCTCCCGGGCGTGCGCGCCGATGACCTTTGATCGTGCACGGTCGTTGGCCGCGGAGCGAAATAGTCGGGGGAGTTGGCCGAACTCGCGCCGGATGACACGGTGGATCAGAACCATCTCGTGGGTGTCGACCCCGGGGCCGGAGGCGCTCATCGTGACTCCTCGATGGTTGCGGCGTTCTGGACGGCTTCGGGGGTCAGGAACTCGGTGCGGTGGGCCTGGGCCCAGTCGGTGAAGCTGCGTGCCGGGCGGCCAGTGACTGCGGTGATGTCGCCTGTCGGCTCGGAGTTCCACGGTTCCACGGTGGAGCGGAACAGCTCGATGATGGCGTGCGCGTGCTCCTCAGGCATGCCGTAGGACACCATCTGCGCGAGCGTGCTGGCCGGGTCGGCTTCGGCGTAGCGCAGGTCGCGGCCCAGCACCTGGCTGAGGATTGCGACCTGGTCGGAGGGGCCGACCGGTTCGGGGCCGGTGAGCTCGTAGACGCGGTGATTGTGGCCGTCTTGGGTGAGGCAGGCCGCGGCGACCGCTGCGATGTCCGCCGGGTCGACGACAGCGGCCCGGCCTGCGGCAAACGGGGCGTACACGACCTGATCGGCCGCGATCATTCCCGCCCAGTTGAGCGCGTTGGACATGAACGCGGTGGGCCGCAGGAACGTCCACCCGATGCCGCTGTCGCGGATCGCCTCCTCGCCGGCCCGGTGCAAAGTGGTGATCGGGTCGGTGGCGTCGTGTCCGACGTTGCGCACGGACAGCTTGACGATCCGCTCCACGCCCGCTCGCTGCGCCGCGGCTATGAGCCGGCGATCGTGTGCGGCGATGTGGAGCCCGTCGGTTAGCAAGAACACCGCGTGTACACCGTCCAGCACGGGTGCCAGATCGCTGTCACCGAGATCGGCCACGACTTTCTGGGCGCCGTCGGGGAAAACCGCGCCAGGATTGCGGGTGAGAACCCTCATGTGACCTGCCTGGGTGGGGAGGAGCGCTGTGATGACTTCCGAACCGACAGTGCCGGTGGCTCCGGTAATCAAAATCATGAGTTCTGGTCCTTTGTTTGAGATTGGGTTTCGGGGTGAGTTGGGAGTGGCGCAGCGCCCGCGGGACGGGCACAGCCCCGCGATGATGCGGTGGGCCAGCTGACCCTCGTTTGGCATCTATGAGCACCAGATCGACTGCTGCCATCCGAACTAGTCAGCTTTCGTTACTACTGTAGTCATAGATCCGAACCGATGGCAACAGCGGCAGGTACGAGGTCGCCGAGGGGCAGGTGGCGCATGCGGAACGCAGCGTGCGCAGCGCCGCGGCACGCGCCGCCGCCGCGGTCGAATCGGCGGCGACGTAGGGTGTAAACCTCGCGGGATCAGGCGGGCGATGGAGCTGGGAGCGGCATGGACGACGAGCAGCGGGTTGATCTAGGGACGTCATTGTTCATCCCATACCGCTACACCGAGGACCGGATGTTCCGGGCCCTGCAGGATGCCGGGTTCGACGACTGGACCCTCGCCCAGTGCCGGGTGTTCCAGCGCATCGCCCCGGAAGGTTCGCGTCTCACGGACCTCGCTGACCAGGCACAAATGACCAAGCAGAGCGCCAGTGTGATGGTCGATCAACTGGAACGCCTGGGCTACGTCCGCCGGGTCCCCGACCCCGCGGATGGCCGCGCCCGGCTGATCCTGATCGAGCAACGCGGCCGGCGGGCGGTCGAGGTAGCCAAGGCGACACTCGACAAGATCCTCGCGGAGTGGAAGGAATACCTGGGTACCCGCAACTTCACGCTGCTGCAGCAGATCCTGGATCAACTCCGCGAGATCACCGACCCCTACGCGCGGTAGACCCGGCCGCACCGAGCAGTCCGCACCGATTCCCGCTGGCCCCGAGCCGCCGGAGCCGGCGGGCGCCAACGGGTCTCGACCCCGCTTTTGGCATAGTCAGTTTCATTGACTAGATTAGTAGATGATCCTGACGATGTTCCGGTGATGGGCGGCTGATTGCCGCAGTGCACGGGCCCAGACGAGCTGGGCCGTTGCTGCACGGGCCGCCGCCACCGGTAGAGACCTGAGGGGCCGACAGCGCATGGGCGAGAATCGGGCCCTTGCCGATTGGCCGCAACACCGGCACGCCCATTCATCCTTTGATAGAGAGCGAAGTATCGTGAAGTTTCTTGTCCTTGGAGCGACCGGGCGCACCGGCGTCCTCCTCATGAAAAAGGCACTCGACCAGGGACACCAGGTCACTGCCCTCGTTCGGCGGGCCGACGCCACCGTTGATCCGCGCGCTCAAATCGTCAGCGGCGACGTCACCGACGCCACCGTGATCGCGACTGCAGCCCGAGGCCACGACGCGATCATCAGCACGCTCGGAGTGAAAAACGCCCGCGAGACCCCAACGCTGATCACCGACACCGTCCGCGCAGTCATCGCATCCGCGAAAACATCAGGCGTTGACCGTTTCGTCATCCTGTCGGCGTTCGGAGTCGGCGACTCCCTCGCCAAAGCCTCATTCCTCGTCGGCCCCATTTTCCGAACCGTGCTTCGGAGAACCTACACAGACAAAGCGGCATCGGAAGTGCTCTTGAGGGCCAGCGATCTGAAATGGACCCTCGAATACCCCGGAGCGTTGAACAACGGTCACAGCACCCGCTACAACGCCGTCGCGCTCGCGGACGTCACGAAATTGCCGATCTTCCCCTCCACCTCTCGCGTAAACGTCGCCGACTTCCTCCTCCACTCCGCCGTGGAAGACACCTTCATCCGTCAGATCGCCGTAGTCACTGACGCCAAATAGGTAACTGATGCAGGCCTAAGAAACACCGATCGAGGCGCTGACCCGGTCGTGGGAGGCCGAGTACGGTCCGGCCAGCGTGTGCATCAACGCCGTCGCGCTCAGGCCGAGCCGCACCGAGGTCACCAAATCCATGGGCGAGATGCTCGACACTTTCGCGGCCGCCAGCCCCTGGGTCGGGCGGAGGAGCCGGACGAGGTCGCCCATGTCATCGCCTACCTCGCCGGTGAGCAGGTCCGACCGAACCGGCACCGTCCTCGCCGTCGACGCCGGATGCATCTCCGCACTCTGACCTTTTGCGAGGGAGAACACCATGATTCTGGTAACCGGCGCGTCCGGAAACGTCGGCTCCGAAGCCGCCCGGCTGCTCGGCGCGCAGCACCAACCCACCAGGGCGCTGGTACGCGACGCAGCCCGCGCGCCCAGGGCCGACGTCGAGATCATCACCGGCGACTTCGAACGCCCGGACACGCTCGACGCGGCCATGCGCGGCATCGAGACCGTCATCCTGGTCAGCCCGGCCATTCCCGCCCAGGAGATCGCGGTCATCGCCAGTGCGGTGCGCGAAGGCGTACGTCACATCATCAAGATCACGAGCAAGGCGTCGGACGATTCCCCGGTCGAGCGCCGCCGCGGCCAGGCGCGGATCGAGGCGTACCTGGAGACCTCCGGACTCTCCTACACGCTGCTGCGGGCGAACGCCTACATGCAAAACCTCCTCGCCCTGGCTCCGGTGATCAAACAGTCGGGCAGGTTCGTGATGTCCGCCGGCGACGGCCAGGTCGGCATGATCGATACCCGCGACGTCGCCGCCACCGCCGCAACGGTGGCCGCCGAGGCGACGGTGCACGCCGGCCGAACCTACTGGCTGACCGGCCCGGACCTGATCACCTACAACGACGTCGCCAAGGAACTGTCCGACGCGCTCGGTTACGAGATCGAATACCGGCGGACCACTCCCGCCGAGCACCGGGCGGCGATGGTCCAAGCCGGCCTACCCGAAACAGTCGCGACCTCCAACGCCCAGGCCTTCGGACTGATCGCCGAGGGCGACGCAGCATGGCTGTCTGACGAGGTCGCAGCGATCACCGGCGCCGCGCCGCGCTCGCTGCGCACCTTCATCGCCGACCACATCGCGGCATTCACCTGAGCGTAAAGACCAGCAATTGGACACGTTAGAAACCCGGACATCACAACACATCAGGACACGGTCGTAAACCACTCGAAAGGTCACTCGTAGCGGTCTACACCCAAACGCTTTTGGGTGCGGATCCTCTGAAGTGACGGTCGGGATCAAGCCGTGAGGCTGTAGTCCTGCTGGTCAGGGCTGGGGTAGAGGCGTTGATGTTCGCGAGCCGCATGGAAGATCCAGTAGTTCTCGAAGTCTCCATTCGTGATCAGCGCGCGGAGTTGGAGGACGGCTTCGGCACCGTCGAGGCCCCAGCGGGCCCCGGTGATGTCGAGGCGGTCAGCGATCAGGTGGCGGCAGGCGCCTTCGACGGCGCCAGTGGCGATCGGCCAGCCGGCCGCGAGGGCGGTGTCGTAGCGGAGTTGGTCGAGATGGCCGGTGAGGTAGCGGTGGCAGGTGATCACTGCCTCGCGGCGGGCGGCGGGAAGCTGTTCGGCTGCGGCCTGGGCGGTCATCTCGGTGGCAGCGCGGTCGGCGTGTCCGGCGAGGATTGCGGTGAGTTTGTCCGCGGCCCAGGTTTCGGCCTCGCGGCTGCCGGGCGGGTGGAAGGCGTGCACGGCCGTCCAGCAGTACTCGGCGACGTGGACGAAGTCGAGCAGGACGTGGGGGCGGATGCCGCGGCGGGCGGCTTCGGCGCGGATCAGGTCGAGTTGGTGGCGGGCGCCGTCGACGAGCACGATCCAATCGCGCAGATGCTGCGGGTCGCGGGCCTCGGCCTGGGCAAAGGCGTCGGCGACGACCTGTTCCGGGGGACGGATCACCGAGGCGGTGCACCATTTCTGCTGTGCTTTCGGGCCCGGCCGCGGCGGCCGTATCTCGCTGCGGCCGCCGGGTGGGTGGATGATGTCGTGCGGCCGACGCGGAGCGGGAGCGGTATCGAAGACGCAGGCCACCGTCGCCATGCGTTTGCGGTTGGGTTTCTCTCCCGGAGCCAGGCGTCCGCGCCGCCCGGCCGCCGCGGTCTTGGCCGCGGCCTGGCGGGTGGCTTCGCGCAGGGCTTCGGGCCGCATCACCACGCCCTTCCCGTCGATCTGGATGACCAGCGGCATCTCGCGGGTGCACGGGGTGGGGATCTTCACCGCGTAGTAGGCGGCCGTGTCGACGGCGGCGGCGACCACCAGTTCTTTGAGGCGGCGCTTGCCCAGTACCTTCCCGCACCGTCGCTCGATCGCGGCGGCGGCTTGGTCGAACGAGCCGCGCACCGCTTCCAGGACCGCGAGCCGGACCAGACCGCGTGAGTGCCGGCCCGCGGGCAACGACGATGCTGCATCCGCCGGGTGCACGTTGGGCACGCCTCGGCCGCGGTAGGCGATCCGGGTCACTCGCACTGGCCCGAACACGCAGGTCAGCCAGCGACGGTGCCCCCTCTCCTGCCAGGCCCGCGGCAGTCCTTCCGGCCCGAGAACCACGGGCTGCCCTCCGTCCGCACGCACGGCGTCTTCCTCCTTCCTGGCTCGCAGATCAAGGTGGTCCTGCATCAGCTGCCGGAGCAGCTCGCGTCCCAGCTGTTCGAGCTGAGCTTCCAGTTCGTCGTGGGACATTTCCGCCGCCGGGGCGCCGGCCAGCGTCGAGATGAGGTGTTCGAAGGCATCACGGGAGGTGGAGTACGGGTCAGGCTGGGACAAGGCGTCGTACGGTTCCATCGAGGGCTCTTCTTCGGCAGTGATTCGTTCTGGTTGGCACCTTCGAATCTACGGAGAAGAGCCCCTTGGTCACTAGGAGTTGGCCCGGTCCCGCCCCGGGCCTCGGCGGGCGAGGGCGAACTGTCCCGGCACGTCCTCGTCCAGCCAGCCTCGCTCCACCAGCCGCTTCAGCTTGCCTCGGGTCCCTTCGATCTTCCCGGTCGTCGTCGGCAGCCCGATCCGCGGCACGATCTGCTTGGCCTGCAATGGTCCCGGCGAGTCAGCGATGATCTCCACGATGTCCCGGTACATATCCGGCAGTACCGCCACGACCAGGCCCTCCCGCCATGGCGGTACCATCATCACCCCGACGCCGTGAGGTGCCGTTGTCTCGTTCGGTTCTGGCGCATCCCTGGCCGGAACCTCTGGTTCGGCCTCTGCAGCCGAGAGCTCCGCCAACACCTGCGCGACGGTCTCCCGCGTGATCTCCAACCGCGAAAGATTCTCCCGCGCCTTCTCCAGCCGAACGGCCAACTCCGCAGCTTCAGCCTGAAGTTCCTCCACTCGCTGTCGAGCGGCGGCCTCCCGCAACTGAAGTTCTTCCAGCAAAGACACCATGGCGCCCCACCTCCACCCTGCCACGGTAGAAGTACGACGGCGCCGACCACACGCCAATCAGCGTCTTCCCAGGCCAACCGCCCCGAGTAGGAAGTACACCGGAACCCGTTGGCGCTGATGCGCCCCAGATGCGAGGCTGCCGTCTCCAGACGCCGGTAGGAAAGGCCCAGATGACGCACGACGAGGCACTCAAGCAGTTCAGCCACATTGCGCGTGAGAGGGCATTCGGAAGGCACGTCGGATCTGACCGCCTCATTCAGGCCGGGGTGGACGCCCTGATCGCCGGAGTCGAGGCCCCGTCCCTCGCCATGCTCGCGGGGCTTCTGCGTAGCGAGGAACCCGAAGCACCTGCTCTCTTCGACCAGGTGCTGGAGGAGCTGGGGCTGGCCTTTCACCCGCCTGCCGACCCCCGGGCTGCGAAGTGGGCGATGGCCTATTGGATCGCCGGCCAGATGGCGGACGGGTCTCTCCATCCGGCCACCGGCACACACCTCATCTTGGCAGACATCGCCTACGACCTCGGTTATCCAGGCGACTTGGAGCCACTCGTCCACTGCGCACACAATCTGGACGGCTGGGAAGAGAACTGGGGCGTCTCACGTGAACAGCTCAACCGAGAAGCGGTCGAGGCTGCCCGCCAGCTGCTGAGCAAACGACCACAGCACGAAGGCGGTCACTGACCCGAGTCGAGCATCACTTCAAAGGATCCGCACCCAACTCTGGTGGGTGCGGCTCTTCTGAAGTGACGTGCTGACCTGCGAAGTTGTGAGTCGGCCTGTTGTGGGGGTCCGGTAGCTTCTACCGTTTCGGGTGGGAGTGAGGCGATGCCGGATGAGTTCGTTGATCGAAGAGCTGCACCGGCGTGAGGCGGCGGCGCGGGAGGAAGTAGCCGGGATCCGCCGTGAGATCGGGTTGTTGAACGAGCGTCTGGCAGTGGCTGAGGAGCGACTGTCCCGGCTGGAGATCGCCCGGGAGACGGTTTCCGAGATCCTCGGCGGGGCGGGTACGGATCAGTCGGTGGCCGGGCCGGTCGCGGATGCTGTGGTGACCGCGGGGCCGGGGCCCTCGTCTGCCGTTGTCGCTCCCGCTTCGCCGATCGGGGTACTGACGGTGCCGCCGTGGCGCCCGGGTATCGCTGTGTCGGTGCTGCCGAGGGCCTATCAGGACATTGTTGAGGTCCTGGTCGACGCCGGGCAGCCGTTGCGGGCTGCCCAGGTGGCCGCCGCGGCCGGGCTGAGTACGGACAAGTCGAAGGTCGAGGGGCTGCGTTCGAAGCTGAAACGGCTGGTGGAACGCGGCTGGCTGTTCGAGGACGGGCCGGGCCGTTTCACTCCGGCCGGCCGGGAGGGCGGGGTGGAATCGTGAAGCCGCGACGGGAGCGGGGCTCTCCTGCCTAGATTCGAAGGTGCCAACCAAACGTGTCCGGAAGAAGAGCCCCGTGGAACCGTACGACACGCCTTCGAGTGCTGACCCCTTTGACCGTTCAACTCGTTTATTCACCTCGCTCGTTGCGGATCTCACCGATCCGGCGGCCAATGCACTGCACCATGATGAGCTGGAAGAACTCCTCGACATCCGTGGTCGGGATTTCCTGCGGCAGCTTCTGTCGGACCACCTTGAGCTGCGTGCGATCCGGGAGAAGGACGCCGCCCGAACCCACCCCCACCCGCCGACTGGTCCCGACGGTGTCACGCGCACGCGGGTCGAGTACGGACATCGGCGGCTGCTGGCCACGCTGTTCGGCACGGTGGTCGTGCGGCGGTGCGCGTGGCGGGCGCCGGGCGTGAGCAACCTCCACCCCGCTGACGTGGCACTGTCACTGCCGCACCATCGACAGTCACTGCCTGGTCCGGCTGGCGGCGATCGAGGCCGCCCGCGGCTCGTTCGACGCCGCCACCGCAGCGATCGGCCGAAGGCGCGGGCCGGTGATCGGCAAACGGCAGATCGAGCAGGCTGTCGTGGACGCGGCCGCCGACATCGACTCCTTCTACGCGCAACGGATTGCCCTGCCGTCCACCTCCTCGACGGTGCTGGTGATGTCCGTGGACGGCAAGGGGATCGTGATGCGGCCCGACGCGCTGCGGCCCGCCACGAGGAAAGCCGCCGCCGCACGGGGAGGCGGCCGTTTCCGCACCCGGCTGGCCTCGGGGGAGAAACCCACGAGGAAGCGGATGGCCACCCTCGCCTGCGTCTACGACACCGAACCGGCCGGCCGCCGCCCGCACGATGTGATCGCCCCGCCCGGCGGCCGGCACGGGGACCGGACACTGCGTCCGGGCCCCACGGCGCGGAACAAGTGGCTGTCCGGGTCGGTCGTCGATGACCCCGCCGCCGTCATCTCCCGCGCTTTCGACCAGGCCGGATCCCGCGATCCCGGTCGTCGGCGGCCGTGGGTCGTGCTCGTCGACGGCGCCGTTCACCAACTGGAGCTGATCCAGGCCGAGGCCGCCCGCCGTGATACCCCGATCAGCGTCGTCATCGACATCGTCCACGTCCTGGAATATCTGTGGACTGCGGCGTGGTGCTTCCACGACGCCGGTGATCCGGCGGCCGAGGACTGGGTGGCCGTCCACGCACTGGCGATCCTCGCCGGCGACTGCGGCCGGGCCTCCGAGGCGATCACCGCCCAGGCGGACAGGGCCGGGCTGAAAGGTGATCAGCGCCGCGGCGCCGATGCGTGCGTCCGCTACCTGACCGGCAAGGCAGAGTTCCTGCGCTACGACCAGGCACTCGCCCAGGGCTGGCCGATCGCGACCGGCGTGATCGAGGGCGCGTGCCGCCATCTGATCGCCGACCGACTCGACATCTCCGGCGCCCGTTGGGGCCTGGCCGGCGCCGAAGCCGTCCTCAAACTCCGCGCCGTCCACAACAACAACGACTTCGACGCCTACTGGCGCTACCACGTCACCCGCGAACACGAACGCCTATACCAAACCGCTGACCAGGCCGAATACACTCTCACCGCCTGATCACCCGCCGGAAGGGATCAGCTGCTCAGATGCTCATGGAGCATCATCCACACGCCGTTCCGCCGCACGATGACGTTGGTGCCCCGCCCCTGACCGGAGCGTGGTTCGCCTTCAACGACACCGGTCCACGCGAACCGATAGCGGCACACGGCCACATCGGTTGTAAGCACGGGCCACTTCAAGTCCCGGACCTCATACACCTCGTCGAGGATGGTCGAAAACGTCTTCTCGACCGCGGATCGAATCTCCTCTATACCCTGATATGAACCGTCCGAGAACCAGTAGCTGGCGTCCTCGGCAATGAACGGCACGACACACTCGATGTCGTGGTTGTTGTTCGCCGACTCGTACTCGCGCATGAACGACACGAGTTCAGATTTCAGAGACATCCGATCCATCACGGCATCCATCATCTCGACACTCGCGCGCGGCCGTCACAACTTTACCCATCTCCACCACCCAGGTGGCAGCCCGACTCATCCTCCCTCAAGACGAGCCACACCCAACTCTGGTTTACGTCCTCGCGCTGCTGGCGGCCGCTGTCTTGACCGGGGCGGACTCGCTGGTCGCGATGGGATCAGGAGCGACCTGCCGCGTTCAGTGATGAAGTCACCTTCCGGCACAGGGCGACGACCTGATCCAGCGTCGGCTCTCCCACGATCTGTGCCAGTTCCGCCATGAAGGCCTCCTCTCCCTCGGCGTCCAACACGGACTGGCAAACCCCGGCGATCATGGTAAGTAGGGACAGCGAGTCCCCGCCCAACTGGTGGAAGTCCGAGCGTCCTTCCAGCCGGGAGCGCTCCACCCCGAGGGTCCGTTCCCATACCTCGACCACAGCTTCCTCCACCGGGTCAATGGGCCCCTCCGCAACCGCGCCCGCATCGGCCCCTTGAACCTCCACGAAAGCGTCCGGAAGTGCCTTCGTGTCGACCTTGCCGCTCACCGTGTAGGGAAGCGCGGGCAACGCCGTGATCGTCGCGGGAACCATGTACCCAGGCAGGCGCTCTGCGGCGTACGCCGCCAACTCCGCAACCACGGTGTCCTGTTCGTCCGCTCCAAGGTCGGTGACCACGTACGCGTGCAACGCCTTCGAGGTGCTTCCTCGCCGGGCTTTGGCGATCACCACCGCCCGGGTCACTCCTGGATGGTCCTCAAGCGTTCGCGCCACCTCGGTCGGTTCGACCCGGTGGCCTCGCACTTTCACCTGGTCATCGATGCGTCCGATGAACTCCAGGTCACCTGAAGGCGTGACGCGGGCGAGGTCGCCGGTCCGGTAGACGCGGCTGCCGTCGGCGAGTCGGACGAAGCGTTCGCGGTCCAGGTCGGGACGGCCCAGGTATCCACGGGCCAGTTGTACGCCGCCCAGGTACATTTCCCCGACGTCCCCCGGTGCCACGAAACGGCGGCCTGGGTCCAGCAGATGCACGCTGGTGTTGTCTCCCGGCACCCCGATCGGTACGCCGATGCCGGTGTCGTCGCCAACCCTGAAGGTGTGGGTGGTGCAGCCGATCGTCGCCTCGGTGGGACCGTAAAGATTGATGATCCGGCACTGCGGCCCGAACATCTCCTGGGCGCGCGCGGCGACTTCCACACGCAGTTGCTCGCCGACGACGACCACACTGCGGTAACCGGCCGGTGCGATGTCGAGCTGCCCGATGAGGTCCAGGTGGGACGGTGTCAGGTTGAGCATGGTGGCACCGGAGGACTGCAACAACTGCCGCAGCGACAGATGGCTCGGCTCCTGCGGCATCAAGACGACTTCGCCACCGGCCAGCAGAGGCAGGAAGATCGAGGTGCCCGTGACGTCGAACGACGGAGAGGTGATCAACGGCAGCCGCGTGTCCGCGTCCACCCCGAACTCGCGTGTGGCCCAATCGACATAGTGCGTCAGACTGCGGTGCTCGATCTGCACACCCTTGGGCCGGCCGGTCGAGCCGGAGGTGTAGATCACGTACACCAGGTCATCCGGGGACACTTCAATGTCCGCGAACGGCGGTTCATCGCCATTCTCCGGGTCCGCAGACGCCGTCAGTCGGTCGAGCGACAGTCGCTCACACCCCTCCGGTACGACCTCCCGTTGCCCGTGGACCTCCTGCACCAGGCAGTATGCCGCCGCAGCATCCGACAACAGGCCGGACAGCCGGGCGTCCGGGTGCTGTGCGTCCAACGGTAGGTAGCAGGCACCCGCACGCAGGATTCCCCACAAGCCCGCCACCAGGGCTACCGAACGATCAGCGAGCAGCCCTACTATCGCGCCGGGACCCACGCCCCGGTTCCTCAGCGCCATGGCCACCGCATCGGCCTGTCGGCTCAACTCGCGGTAGGTCACCGACCCTTCGGGTCCGCTCAGCGCGATACGGTCCGGCGTGCGCCACACCTGCTCTCGGAAGCGCCGCACCACCGAGGCACTCGACGCAAGCTCGCGCGCGGTGTCGTTACCCACCCATACCCTGTTGGTCCGGGGCGACAGGGCCTCCTCGACAACATCCAGCAGCGCCTGCGCCCGCTCCGCGACACCGGGTCCGTCCTGCCACGTCACGGTCACCTCGGTTCGGCCACCGCTCTCGATCATGTCGATCGAGGGCGGGGCCCCGGGGCCCGTACCGCCCAGCGCGTACAAGGATGTCGCCTTGAAGTCACCCGCGTCGAAGGACGCCGGATCGTAGGTGCCGAGATGCGTGACGAGAGACAGCGCCGAGTACCGATTCTTCCGTACAGCCGCCCGGCCGACGGCCGAGGTGAACATCCGGATCAGCGGCAGCGGGGTCTTCAGCATCTTCGGGTCCGTGCGCACCGCCAGTTCCGCACCGTCGGCGAGTGCCTTGATGGCGTGTCCGTGCACCTCCTGCCAGCTGTCCCCGGCATTGACGTCCAGCACGAACGCCTGCGACAGCCAGGCCGTGGAACGGATCCCGGGTGCGTGTCGGCGCAGGTCGACGGGTACCAGGAAGCGGCCGTTGCCGTCCGGGCCGTATACCTCGGCCACCGCGGCGGCCACCTTCGCCGTCGCCGCCGGGTGGCTTCCGTCGACGGATCGCCGGCGCCAGACTATTCCAGAAGGCTTGCGAGGCAGTCGGCCCAGCGGCGAGGACCACGCCAGTTCAGCGACGTTTCGGGAGACCGGCGGAAGCCCGCCGGGCAAGTCCAGGTCTTGGACGAACTCGTCCCTGCTCAGGGTGGACGGGGCACCCAACGGCTCCGATCCCCGCAAGACCCCGAACACGTCCTCGATCCACAGCATCAGCCCACGGGCGTCCGTCACGCCGTGCGAGGCCCGGAAGACGACCGTGACGGACGCCTCGGCAGAGTCCGGACCCTTCACGCCGCCCGGGAAGAGAAGCACCTCGAACGTGGCGCCCGGACTACGTAGTACGTCCCGCAACGCGGGCGAGTCCAGCAGGCGTGCGTCGAACGAGCCCGCCTCCATGACCCGGACACGTGGGGGAACACCACCATCGACGAGATGGCGGCCGTCACGCACCAGCCGGGTACCAGGACTGGCCTCCGAGGCGCGAGCCACAGCGTCGGCCAGCCGCGACTCGTCCATCGTCCCCGCGCCCTCCACCACGTACTGAACCATGTTGGAGTTACGGGGAGCCAAGCCGGCGTACAGCCACTCGCCGGCGGACATCGCCCTGCGGTAGCCGTGCTGTTGCTCAGAGATGGGACTCATCATGGCCTCCTGACCTGGCCACCGTTTAGCCAGACCTGAGCATTGTCGACCCCTGGGTGTTGGGGGTTCTCCTAGACGAGTCATTCCGAATGCTGACGGTGCGTCCGGGAACGCAGACAGGGCGAGCATCGCATCGAGCAGCTATTCCTACACCAAGCTCCCCTTCACGTTCAGGACGCACTCTGGCACAACCACAAGACCGGCCAGCCCGTCACGCGGTCCTTGATCGCTTACGACCACTGATCACATCGGAATGACTCGTCTAGGGCGCGTATCTGGTTTCGATCAATCTGCCGGATCTGGCCCGCGCGGTGGGGTGGATCCGGTAGATCGTCGTGTATGACGCGTGCGCAACTGACTGATGCCGAGTGGGCGTTGATCGAGCCGTACCTGCCGGTCGGCGAGCGGGGTCCGTACCCGGAGCGGCTGCGGCAGCAGTTCGAGGGAGTGATCTGGCGGTTCAGGGCGGGTGCGCAGTGGCGTGAGGTGCCGAGTGAGTTCGGCGCCTGGACGACTGTGTCCAACCGGTTCCGGCAGTGGCGGGACGCCGGGGTCTTCGAGGCGCTTCTGGAGGGGATGATCGCGGAGGCCGCGAAGCGGGGTGAGGTGGACTTGTCCCTGGTCAGTGTGGATTCCACCACCGCCCGGGCTCACCACGACGCTGCCGGGATGCACCTCGGTCAAGAGGTCATGGCCGCCTTGGAGAAGGCGGCCGCCGAGGAGGAGAATGCCCGCCAAAAGGGGGCAGTCCGGAAGGACAAGACGGGCAGGGTGCTTTAGCTGATCCCGAGCGGGAGGAACGGCGACGTATCCGGCGCCGGCACAAGGCCCGCCTGAAAGCAGCCCTGCTCGGACGCTCGAGGGGCGGGCAGACCGGCAAGATCCACGTCGCCGCCGACCGCAAGTGCCGCCCGCTGGTCTTCGTCCTGACCGCCGGCCAGGCGGCGGACAGCCCGCAGTTCATCCCGGTACTCAAGAAAGTCCGGGTGCCCGGGCCGGTCGGCCGCCCCCGGACCCGGCCCGACGCTGCTGCCGGCGACAAGGCCTACTCGTCCCGCGGCAATCGCTCCTACCTGCGCAAACGACGCATCAAGGCGGTCATCCCGGAGAAGAAGGACCAGGCCGCCAACCGCAAGAAGAAGGGCAGCCGGGGCGGCCGGCCCGTCAGCCACGACACCGCGCTCTACAAAGAGCGGAACACAGTCGAGCGTCTGATCAACAAGCTCAAGGCGTGGAGAGGCATCGCCACCCGCTACGACAAGACACCCAAGAGCTACCTCGCCGGAGTCCACCTGCGCGGCTCGATGATCTGGATCAAGGAGCTCGCGCGGGCCACCCCTTGATCAAAACCAGATACGCGCCCTAGTAGTTGCCCGTTTGCCGCCTTCACAGTGCTGGCACACATGTCCAATTATCGGCCAGAGATAACGCCACCTGGGGGATCACTCGACTTCACTACGGGATCTCCACACCAATGCGACCGGTAAGACCTCAGAGGGTGTGCCGCGCGATGCTGACCTCGCGCGACGGTTCCAGCCGTCCATCTCCGCCACGCAAGGATGAAGTTGCCCAACCCCATCTGAGACAGATCACTCGGCGATCCAGTTGATACCCACGCCTCGACGTTGCCGCCACGGCTGAGACACCGCAGCCGCTGAGACAGCCCAACTGTTCCTAAGTTGCGCGCGGTCCCCAAGGGGCGGCGCTCCCCGCTCGCGGCGCTGGCGAAGCAGGCCGCGGCGGCGTGACGCCGACGGGGCCCCGCTCGTTGAGTGGGTCGGCGAGAGGTCCGGAGAAACGAGCTGGGAGTAATCTCGGTGCCGCGCTCCGGGCCTACTCAGCGGTGCCTCGCGCGCCGATGCCGAGCAGGCGCTGCCCGGCATCGGCTTACATATCGCGGACGGCGGCAAAGAGGTCGCTCGACCATGACGGGGGAGGAAGGGGCGCCGGCACCACCGTCCGGGTTCCCGTCATGGACCGTGGCTCAGTTCACGGTGAGGACGGCGGAGTCGTTGCGGCTGTTCGGATCGAAATCAGGCCGGTGGGAGTCGGCCGGATCCGGACCCCAGACCAACTGGACGCCGCCCTTGGCCGGTGTGACCACGTCGTCGACCCGGAGGGTCAGGGCGAAGTTGGTGACCTGTCCCTTGGGCACGATGATGCCTGGCAGCCTGCAGACGTACGGTCCCTTTGCCTCGGCGGTTGGGTTGTTCTCCTGCCACGGGGCGCAGTTGGCCGAATGACCGACGGCGGTGGTGCCTGGCGGGAGCGTCACCCAGGCGGTGGGCACTCCCTCACCGCCGCTGCGGTCGTACAGGGTCGCCGGACCGTTGGCAGTCAGGTGGAAGGCGAGGGTCGCGGTTGTGCCCGCCCCGGCTTGAGCACTCGCGCCGGAGACGGCGAAATCGGCTGTGTTGCGGGCCCTCAGGGTGGCGACCCAGTAGTCGGTGACGGTGCCCGTCTGCGGCAGGGAGACGGAGCCCGCCGGGGCCGAGGACCGCCGGCCCGCCTTGATCACCTTCAGCTTGAGCGCGGACCCCTTGCCCCACGTCCACCTGATGCCCTGGCCGTCCGGCCAGCCCGGCTGACCGAGAGGCGCGGTGAGCGCGTCGAGGTAGGTGTTGAGAGCGGTGGAGCTCACATGCAGGCGCACCGGGGCGGCCAGGGCAGCCGTCTCTCCGATGTTGATGGCGTCCTTGGGGTAGCACTCCGCGAAGTGGATCGCGCCGTTGAACCCGTACTTGCAGTTGGAGTAGTGGTCGGCGAAGTCCAGGCCGGGTGAGGCGGCCAGGACAGTCTGCACACCGCGGGCCGGACGGTTGCCCACGTTGGTGAACCGGACCGGTTCGGCAACATTGCTGCCGACCTTCAGGTTGGTGTGATCGGCGAGGCGGTCGAGGCCGAAGGACGGCCCTCCCACGGTGACCGATCCCGTGCCGCCCACGATCTGCGCATGCGCGGACCGGCCGGTGATCTTGTACGTTCCCGTGGCGCCCAGTCGGCTGCCCCTGAGCGCCGTCAGGGTCAACCGGGTCATGGACCCGAGGCCGATGTTCGGGTTGGAGCCTGACTCGAACGACTCCGAGCACGTGGCGACCAGGCCATGGGCGGTGCAGTTGCTCGAGAACTCCACCTTGGCGATCTTCGACAGGCCCCGGGCGTCCACGGTCAGCGTGGCATCGTGTGCCGTCAGGTTTTTGGTCTTGGTGTGGAAGTCGAAGTACACGCCCGCTGTGGCAGGAGCAGCCGGCAAGGCCGCCGGCGTCGGCGCGTCAAGAGTGATCACCGGCTGGCCGGAAACAGCACCGGCCGGGCCGGCGCCCAGCAGCGATGCGGCCAGACCCGCAGCCGAAACGAACACTGCGGCTAAGCCGGTGAGGGAATTACGTCTCATCAACGTCCTTACGTTTGAAGGGGCTTTACGTAGATTCACTGAACGGACCGGGTGGAACTCTAACCCCGAGCCGCACCACGCTGACCGCCGGTCGGCGGCATTGGGTTCTGGCTGCGCCGGTCCGCGGCTCCGTGGCCGCCCGCCTCCTTCGCGGCCGCTGGACCACCGCCCTGCAGAGGTGTGCTGAGGGCATCAGCGGCCTGCTTCAGGCGTGCTCCTGATTCCGCTCGGATGCTGTCGAGCTTCTGCTGAGCGGCCTTGAACTGGTCCGGGTCCTCAAACACGGCGCCCCAGTCCGAGGAGGTCTCTTCCCATTCCCAGGGCTTGGCGTAGATCTGCTGCAGCAGTTCGGCGAAGGCATCGCTGTCGTAGAGCAGGCCGTTGTACTTCGTCGGGATCTGCTTGCCGTTGATCACAGCGGTGGGCGTTCCCGGTCCTTCGGGGTCCTTTGCGCCTCCGGCCCGCTCGTACGCTTTCTCGGAGGCGGTGACGAAGGAGCGGTACTTCATGTTCTTCACGGCCGCGTTGAACTCCGGGCCGCGCAGGCCTTCTACCTTGTCGGCCAGTTCCAGCAGATAGGCGTCGGTGTAGCCGTCGGCGCTCTCCTCGGGCTGGTTGGCGTAGAGCACTTCGTGGTACTCCACGAACTTGCCCTGCTCCAGTGCGGCGCGCAGTGCGTTGACCGCCTTCTTCGAGCCGCTGCCGCCGGCCCGGTCGTCCAGGAAGGAGGCCAGGGTGTACTCGGTTCTCGTCCGGCGGTCGAGCATCGCATCCCGCAACTTCGAGGAACCGCCGGTGGTCTCGAACTTCTCGCAGTACGGACAGCGCGGATCCTCGTACAGGTGCACGGTCATCTTCGCGTCCGGATCGCCCACCAGGATGGTGGTGCCGTCCTTTCCGAGCTTCTCCGGCAGCTTCTCCGCGCTCTCGAACCCAGGCTTGGCCTCCGCCGCCCGCTGCCCGCACCCCGCCAGCATCAGCACCGCGGCCGCGCACAGCACAGCCCACCGTCCCCCACGCACCATGCGTCATCCCCTCCCCAGAGAACAGCGCGACCTTAGATCATCGGTACGACAAACGCCCACGCCATTCCCTTGAGGGACCGTCACTCCCGAGGTAGGGGATCGGCCTCGCCAGCCTCCGGTGGGACGCCTCGAAGTTGGAGTGGCCATGAGCGCCGTGCCCCAGCTGGAGCGGCAGGTGCAACGGGCCGAAGCCGGATCGCAGCGGAAGCTGTCGCAGATGTGGCGCCGCAGCATGCCGGAGCTACCCCCGGGCGAGCCGAATGTCATACCTCTACCGAAGAATGGGGGCATGACGGATGCAGAGCATTTCGTGAGCAGCGAGGCGCAGTCGGCGAATCGTGCGGCCGACACCGGCACGGCGGCCAAGTGTGAAGAGGAAGCGCAGGCCGTGCCGGTCCTGCGCGCGTGGCTCGGCAACAGCCAGGACCATCCTTTGCTCGCTCTGTTCGGTCCGCCAGCCGATCTCCCCGTTCCACCAGGCGTGCGCTACACGTGGTGGCGAGACCCTGTCCTGACCACCTTCAACAACATGCTCGACATCCTGGAGAGGTCCGGACCCGCCGGGCTGGACCATATGAGAAACCGGTTCCGCTATCTACGAGCCACCAACCCCGAGGGCCGCAAGGACTTCACATCACCGCATCTGGCCGCCTCGCTCAACCCTCACGCCGACCCGACTGACCTCCACGACCTCCAGACAGCACTCGGCCCTGTGCGTCACCACCTCGGGCTGTGAACCGGCCAGTAGCTGCTTGCCGGTGGCACCGATTCACGATCGTGCCTTACGTTCCTCACTATCAAGAAGAAGCTGACCAGCAGCAAGACCTGACAGTTCCAGATGAGGCCGACGCCTTCTCCGAGGACCTGGGCGTTGGTCAGCACCCCGCGGTCGGCGTCGGCGAAGCGGGCGAGGATGTCGGCGCGCCGGTGGGGTTTGTGGGTGCCATTGATCGACTGCACGCTCAGCTCGTCCGCCCAGTCGGGGCGCTGGTCGGGGGTCAGGGTGCGCAGGGTGCGGGGGACTGGCGGGCGAAGTCGGCGGCGTCGGCGATCTGCTGGAAGTACACGATGACGTGGCGCAGATTCTGGTGGCGCATGGCTTTGAGGACGGCCAGGTGCAGGGCGGTGGTGCGACGTGCGGTGGGTCCGGCGTCCGGGGCGGTGAGCGCCGTGCTTTCGCCGTCGGTGACGGTGGGCACACGAGTAGGTAGTCGGCCAGCACGCCGTCCTCGATGGCGCCGGCATGGGAATAGGTGTGCAGACGGGGGCCGAGGACCTTCGGCTGGTCCATCGTCGCCAGCAGGGCGGGGGCAAACCGGTGTCGCCCGCCACCAGCGTCACGAGGGCAGGGCGCGCCTCGACACCGGGGGCGGCTTCTCAGGTGGCCTGCGGCCAGGCGCGCAGCAACTCGGCGATCCTCTTGGCGGTACAGCCAGGATCACGCAGCAGGTCGCGCAGGGCGACGGCTTCCTCCCTGGTGGGCTTGACCGGCATGCCAGAGGCCTCCAGATACATCACGCCCGTTGCGGCGGCGACGGCCAGGTTGGAATGCTCCAGCCAGCGGCAGCGGCCGAGGATGTGCACCAGGGCGGCGGCGCGGGCGTAGGGGCCGTCATAGACGGGTGTTTCCAGCAGCTCGGCCCGGTGGCCAGCCACCGCGGCCACTGGCACCCCGTAATCATCAGGGGCGGGATCCTCCACGCCCGCGATCTCGGCGACCTGCAGGATCCAGGGGACGTCGATGTACAGGTCCATTACGCGGCGTGCGCCCCCGGGGCGTGGCGGTCACTGTCTTCGGCCTCGTCGAAGACATCCCGGTGCTCGTCGAGGAAGCGGCGTGCCGCGTCCAGGCTCCGTCGGCGCAGCCCTTCGGCGTCGTCCAGGACAAGGGCGGCGATGTAGTCCCCCAGGGGCAGGCCGCGGTCCTTGGCGCGAGCCTTGGCGAGTTCCGCGATCTCGTTCTCGACGCGCGCGCCCAACTGTTTCTTCGCCATACCTCCGATGGTAACAGCCGTTACCATCGGGTGGGAGTTCCTCCGCGCTGACGGCAAAACGCACCCGCGCCCGGACTGCGCAGGGTCCCGGGCGATGACGGGAATCATGCCTTCGGCAGCCGTCTGCTCACGCCGACCAGCGCAGCCCGCTGGCGACTGGCACCGCGGGGCGATATGGGAAGTCCTGGACAGATACCGTGCCGCCCGGCGCCCCACGACGACCCGGCCGCCAGGTTGGGAAGTGCGAGCAAGATCGCTGCGTAAGGCCATGCCGGCGAGGTCGTCTGCGGCATGGACCTGTACGCACGATTGTCAATCCCCTCGAACTGTGGAGATCTTCTAAGCGGCCAGCTCCAGGGCGGAGTTGGCTCGATGGTCGTGCTCGTAGTCGATCGGACTCTGATACCCACACACGCTGTGTAGTCGGTGTGTGTTGTAGAAGCCGGTGATCCAGGTCGCGATCCGCAGCCGGGCCTCGGTGCGGGTGGCGAACGTGTGCCGGTGGACGTACTCGACCTTGAGCACGCTGTTGAACGCCTCGCTGACGGCGTTGTCGAAACACGACCCGACGCGGCCCATGGACTGGGTCACGCCCAAGCGGCGACAGGCCCGGCGAAAGCGCCGGGACCCGTATTGGGCGAGTTCAACCGGTCGTTGCAACACCGGGCTGTTGTAGTGAGCGTAGTTGCTCCTCGAAGACCTCGGCTGGTGTCCGCCAACCGAGGGTCTTGCGGGGCCGGTTGTTGATCGCCAGGGCGACGGCTTCGAGGTCTGCGGACGACCACCGGGACAGATCGGTGCCCTTCGGGAAGTACTGACGCAGCAGCCCGTTCGTGTTCTCGTTCGTCGGTCGTTGCCAGGGCGAGTGCGGATCGGCGAAGAACACCTTCGTCCCGGTTTCGACGGCGAACTGGGCGTGGCCCGAGAGTTCCTTTCCGCGGTCCCAGGTGAGGGTTTTGCGCAGCTGCTCGGGCAACTGCGCCATCGATGCCGTAAGCGCCGTGTTCATCGCGATGGCGCCATAGCCCCCGAGCGAGGGACCGTTCTTCACGGGCGGATTCTCGCCCCAGCCCTCGAGCCGAGGCAGGTGCACGAGGAGCGTGGAGCGGCTGCTGCGCTCGACAAGCGTGCCGATCGCGGATCGTCCCGTCCCGATGATCAAATCTCCTTCCCAGTGTCCGGGGACCGCACGGTCCGCAGCCTCGGCGGGGCGTTCACTGAGGACGACCTCCGCGGTGACATGCCCCTGCGGCTTGTTCTGCGACCGGGAACGGGGAGTCCGCAGCGCCCGGCCAGTGCGCAGACATGCGACCAGTTCCCGCTTGAGCGCGCCACGGCCCTCAATGAACAGCGACTGATAGATCGCTTCGTGGCTGATGCGCATGGACTCATCATCGGGGAAGTCGGCACCAAGTCGGTGCGAGATCTGTTCCGGGCTCCACGCCATCGCCCATCGCCTGTCCTGCCGATGCGGCTTGTTCAAGCCCTTCCAGGCGCGCGGGTCTCAGGCCCGGTGACGATCGTGCCGTCGGGTCGACGGACACTGCCGGCGAGCCGATCCTGCACGTACTCACGCAACCTGTCGTTGCCTACGAGTTTCGCGGTCTTCGGACGCTTCGCGGCCTGCTGCGCCTTCCACTGCGCCACCAGAGCCCGGTAAACCGACTTGCCACTCCGGGTCGCCGCGTTGCGGCGCAGCTCGCGTGAGATCGTGCCCGGGTCGCGTCCGATCCTGCGGGCGATCTCGCGCACGCCGATCTCCTGGGCGCGCAGCAGCGCGATCTCCTCACGCTCGGCGAACGACAGGTAGCGGCCCGTGGGCTCATCCAGGCTGATCGGCGGCATGCCGCCAGCGTGACGGAACCACCGGGATCCGACCGGCCATGAAACGCCAACAGCCACCGCGGCCTCTGCCGTCGTCACTCCCGACGCGATCCGCCGCCAGAAGTCCCGCTGCACCGCACGAGACGGCTCCGGTCGGCCTGGCGAACGCATCGACGGTCGCAACGCCCGATCCGCCGCCCACTGCCGTCGCGCACCCGCAGGCAACTTCGGCACCTTCTTCTCATCTCGCCCCATCGCGCACCTCCGTGATCAAGGTGTTGCGACGACCAGTTGAATCCGCCTTCGCTGCCGCGGTCGCTGTGGAAAATCACGCCCTGCACGTCACCGCCGCGGGTGGCCGCGGCCATATTCAAGGACGCCACGACCAGTTCGGCGTCATGGCGTGCCCCCATCGCGTAGCCGAGCAGCCGACGCGAGAACAGGTCGATGACGGTGGCCAGGTAGAGCTTGCCCTCACCGGTGGTGATCTCGGTCATATCGCCGCACCACACCTGGTCCGGAGCGTCCGCGGTGAAGTCCCGCCGCACGAAGTCCGGGGCCGCCGACCGTTTGCCGGGCCGGGTCAGCCCGCGCCGGCGGCGGATCTTCCGTCCGGCCAGGCCGAGTTCGGACATCAGGCGGGCGATGGTGTTCACCGAGACCCTCCAGCCCTCGCGGACCAGGATGAGCCAGACCTTGGGGGAACCGTAGGTAGCGCCGGAGCTCTCGAAGATCTGCCGGATCGCGTCGGCCAGCTGTCCGCGCCGGACCTCCCGCGCGGTGTTGGGTTTGTCGCGCCACTTGTAGAACCAGGACTCCGACACTTCCAGGACCTGGCAGGCCAGACGGTGCGGGACACGGTGCTCGGTCTTCTGGTTACCGATGAACGCGGCCAGGGCGGCCGGGTCCGTCTCGGTCACTTCACCCAGAGGAGTAGGGTCGGCCCAGGGCGCGGTGCTGGCCTTGCGACCAGCCCGTTTCCCCGGGCCGCCCTCCGCACCCGCCGTGCCCGTTCCCGAGCAACGGGCGCTCCACAAGCCCCGATTGGGCGGTGTTCTTCAGCCGGTGCTGGGCCACGGGGTGGGGATCTTCGTTCCCCGGTAGAGGTAGCGGATGGTCTTCACCCTGGCGGGGTCGAACAGCCGCACCTCGTCCGTGACGGGCCACCAGCGGCCCCCGCAATAGCGGCGGCGCAGGTCCTTCCAGGTGCTCCGGCGGAACTTCCTTCGCAGCCACTTGATGACCCGCTGCCAGACGAAATGGCGCAGGTATCGGAAGGTGGCGTGCGAGACGCCAAAACGGAAGTAGGCGGTCCAGCCCCGCAGCACCCGGTTGAGGCGGTGCAGCAGGACTTCCAGCGGCAGATTGGTGTCCTGTCGGCACACGTTGCGCACCTTGTCCTTGACCGACGCGAGCGCCTTCTTGGACGGGTAGGTGTAGACATAGTGCCGATTGGTGCCCTTCTTCCGGTGGCGCTGGAGACGCCAGCCGAGGAAGTCCAGGCCCTCGTCGATGTGCGTGATCTTCGTCTTCTCCGGTGACAGGCGCAGGCCCATCGGGGAGAGCACCTCGGCCACCCAGTCCCGGATGCTGATCGCATCCTTGCGGGTCCCGGCGACGAGCACGAGAAAGTCGTCCGCGTACCGGCAGATCCGGTAGTTGGCCTTGCCCGTTGCCCGCCGGTGGGCCCTGCGACTGCGGGTGGCTCCTGGTCCTCCCGGTCCCGCCGCGATCGCCTCGTCCAGTACGGACAGGGCGATGTTGGAGATCACGGGTGACAAGATCCCGCCTTGCGGTGCACCGGCCCTCGACTCCTTCAGCCCGGAGTCCTCTGTGAGGATCCCGGCCTTGAGGAACGCCTTCACCAGATCCATCACGCGCTTGTCCCCGACCCGGGCCCGCATCCGTCGCAGAACGGGTGCATGCCCGATGTTGTCGAAGCACGCCTCAATATCGCCCTCAACCACCCACTCGTAGGAGCGGGAGGTCAGATAGTGACTCTCGGCGATCGCGTCATGGGCCCGGCGCCCGGGACGGAACCCGTAGGAACACGGGAGGAAGTCCGCCTCGAAGATCGGCTCCAGGACCAGTTTCAAGGACGCCTGGACTACCCGGTCGCGGATCGTGTTGATCCCCAGGTAGCGGACCTTGCCGCCCTCCTTGGGAATCCCACGCTGCCGCACCGGCAAGGGCCGGAAGGTGCGGGCCTTCAACTCGGCCCGCAACTCCGTAAGGAAGCCCTCCAGTCCGCGCACGTCCTCGATGTAATGGGCAGTCACGCCGTCCACTCCGGCCGTGCGCGCACCCTTGTTGCTCCGCACCCGCATCCACCCTGCAAGCAGGAAGGCCGGGTCGCAGACGAGATTGTGCAGGTCATCAAACCGGCGGAGAGGATCCTCCGCCGCCCAACGGTGCAGCTTGGCCTGGATCTTCAGTACCCGGCGTTCGGCCACATACGCGACCTCCTCCAGCTCGTCGGTATTCACCAACGACCTCCTGGCATTCCAGCTTCCGCACTGCCGAATTGCTGGCCCCCTTCGCCATGTACGCGCCTTTCGCGCGCTCGGACTACTACTGGGCCTCCGCCCCACCACGAGACCGCCAGCCGGCGACGGGCTTGCCCCCGCTCCCGGCCTGGAAGGACGGTGCGGGGGCGGTCTCGGATGGTTCCCACGTTCCCTGTGTGCCGATCGGCCAGGATGGGTGCCCTGCTTTGCCCCGGCAGCCTCGCCGTGCCTACGCCGCAGTCCTTCGGCACGGCCACCGGACCCGAAGATTTCTCGGATTCCGGAGTCGGCGGCCCGCATGTAGGGCAGCCGCGTACTGCATCCACAAGGTAGGACACTGGCGAGGTGCCTGCTCAGCAGGTCCTTTTCCAGTGCCCCCCTTCCGAACCGGACGGACCCGTTTCCGAGTATCCGGCTCTCCAGTGACTATTCCGTGAATTCAGCGGTTAGTTGCCGCACATGGATTTCGTCGTGGCAAGCGGCGCAGACTACAAGCGTCTTTCGTCGCTTTTTCGCCATGATTTGCGCCCATGCGGGCTGCGGCTGTCCCGGGGTTGCGAGGTCAGCGAGCTTACGGACGTGGTGCACGTGGACGTCCGCCCGTTGCTCGCATAGTTCGCATCGCCGCGCCTGGAGCCGCAAGATCAGCTCCTTGCGGTGGGTGGTAGCCGGGCCTGGCCGACGGTCATCAAGGACCGTTTTCTTCTGCCGCTTAAGAGGAATTCCGCCGAAACGTGCGACCAGTGGTTTCCTGCCGTCGCCTCGGTCGGTGCTCACTTGTATGCACACGCGTGGACCGTGCGGAGTGTCGATGGTGGCCTTGTATTTGGCTGCCATCTTCGCCACGGTCGAGTCGTACTTGCATGCAAGCGTTTTGAGCATCGAGGTCTGGGCGACCCATAGGAGCCGGTTCAGTCGGTGGACGTCGCCAGCCATCAGGTAGAACTGGACGTATCCTCTGTACTCGGCCCCATACCTGCTGATGATTGAGTGATCATCGAGGTTTACCATCTGGGTCCGACGCGCGGGCTGTCCCCGCTCGATGTACGAGGCGCACTTGGCCTTTATCGCCGCCTTGGGCACACGCAGACCGATTACGCCGTTGACCGCTCTGCGGCCACCGGTGAACCTTTGCTGATTGTGCTGGACGGTGATCTCGTAGCCGAGGAATCTTGCCGCTCCGGTCCGCCCATGGGTAATAAGCGTCTTGTCCTCGGAGAGTTCCAGCTTGAGATCATCACGCAGGAACGCCGCGAGGCGTGCTTTGATTTCCTCTGCTTCGGCCTTCGGTCCGACGAACCCGAGCAAATGATCGTCTGCGTACCTTACGTAGCGCAGCCGTCGGTAGCCGGAATCGTGAAGATCCTTGCTAGGCAGGCTGCGTAGCTGCTTACGCAGCTCCCGGACCGTGGCCCGGTCGCCTCGGTAGCGGGCACGCGCGATTGCGTTGATCAACTGACGGTAGGCCGGATTGTTCTTCCGGACTGCCCCTCGGGTGTATTCCGGTATCAGAACGGTCTCGACAAATTTATCCAACCGATCCAAATAGATATTGGATAGGACTGGGGACGCCACTCCGCCTTGCGGGGCTCCGCTAAGCGTGGCGTTCCATATCCAGTCCTCCAGGTATCCGGCTTTCAGCATGTGACGCAACAGCCGAAGGAACCGGTTATCGTGAATCTTCTCACCCAGAATCCCGAGCATGACGTCGTGATCGAGCGATCCGAAACAATCGGAGATATCCCCTTCGATGAACCAGTTTGCCCCAGCCCAGGTATTGACAACTTCTGTCAGTGCCGTATGGCACCCTCGGCCAGGGCGGAAACCGTGTGAACTGTCAGAGAATCGTGGTTCGTAATACGCCTCCAGGAGGAGGCGGATAACTTCGCCGACGAGCTTATCTGACCATGACGGCAAGCCTAACGGTCTTTTCTTCCCATTTTTCTTCGGGATGTAAGTCCGCTTCGCAGGTTGGAATCGGTAGCGCTCGTGGCGCAGTGCGTCGATAGTGCGCTCGATCTTCTCAAGCGACATGCCATCCACGGTCTCCCCATCGACCCCGGGAGTCATCGCTCCGTGGTTGGAGTAAAGACGCCCGTAGGCCATTAGATACAGATCGGGGTTGAATAATTGTCGATAAAGTTCGTTGCACGGCAGGCCAGACCTACCGCGTTCACGGAGGACACCCATCACCGTTTCGGCGTTTTGCATTACGCAGACCTCCCGGTTTCTTGGTATCCGATCACCTGTGCTCCTTGGCCCTGTGGAACGGCTTTCCCGTCCTCCCTGGCAGGACGTTACCCCTGCGACTACTACGAGCACTCTGTCACCTTAGGGTTCGCACCCCTTAGGTGATCCCACGTTCGTCTCTGTCATACGGAATAGCGCGACTTAGGTGACTCATTCATCTCCTTGAATGCCCTCACTGGACATCGCTCCGCACTCTGGAAGTTGTCTCGGTAGGGCCGGGATACTAAGACAGGGCGCGGCGCCGGTTTCAGGCGTTTTTCCGGCGGACGGGATCTTGCGTCTTCTGGAGATTGAGCTTCAGGCAATTCAGCTTTCACCGTATCGCGCAGGTCCCTCAACGCGCCGCTCCATACGCCTGGACACGACCGTTGATTTTCTGCCATGCTGTTTTTCCCTTTTCCTTTCGGATCCAGGTTAGGCATCGGACCTAGAAACGTCCTTCCAAGTTTCTCCCGACTACGTCGGGAATATGACAGAGCGCCTCGTGGCGCAGCGGCCCAGATCCACCAGGTTGGAGCCGGTACAACGCTTACGGAGCTTTAACCGCAGGTTCCTCGCGTACACCTTCTGGCCTCGCTTGCCGGACCCACACCGTCTGGCAGTACCGGCGCGTCCCGTCGTTGTCGGGGCTGCTTCCCGCCCTCCCCGGCGTCCCCCAGGTCAGACTGCCCCCAGCTTCTACCGGACCGCTGCGACGGCCCGGCGGTGGCGGTCTTGCACCACCACTCGGTCACACAGAACTTCGTGGCGCACCCATGCACCGCTTGAGGACATCACGCTCCATCTCCAGCTCGCGTATCCGCTTGTTCTTCTCGTTCATCTCCCGCCGCAGCCGCTCCAGCTCGGCGCGCTCGGCCTCGCGCATCCGTCCCCCCGGCGCGGGCTCGGCCGGCCGGTCGGACGACGCCGACCCGTTGCGCCGCCACCGCGACACCCAGCCGTGCAGTGTGCCGGAGTGCACGCCGAGCTCCTCGGCGACCTCCGGGACCGACCTGCCCGTCTCGATCACGATGCGTACAGCACCCTCACGAAACTCAGGCGTGTACGTCCGTTGCATGGACCCCATAAACCCCAACTTCCCCTGCAATCACGGACTCCACGCTATGAGGGGAGGGACGGGCGGATCAGCGCAGTCCGGCGAAGAGATCGTTCTCGGGTATGGCCGCGCCGGTAGCGTCCTTGACGCGTACGAAGGTCTCCATGCCCATCAACTCGCCGAACCTCTCCTTGCCCATCTTGAGGAAGAAGATGTTCTCGCCCTGACTGGCGTGCGCGGCCAGCGCGTCGAACTTCTGACCGCTGAACGCGGTGGTGTCCACCCACGTGGTGATCTCATCGTCGGGGAGGCCGATCTCGGCCATCGCGGCGGCCTCGGCAGGATCCGGCTCCGGCATGTCCTCATGAAACTCGCGCACGATTTCCCCGAATCGCTGCATCATCGAGCGGGGCATCGTGGTCCAGTACACCTTCGGTGTCAGCGCGGTCATCTCCAGCGCCGCCATCGTGATGCGGTGGGCCTGGATGTGGTCGGGGTGGCCGTAGAAGCCGTTCTCGTCGTAGGTGACGACCACATCAGGTCGGTAGTGCCGCATGAGTTCCGCGAGTCGGGCCGCGCCTTCCTGCACTGGGGTCTGCCAGAAGGATCCGGGGGCGTCGTTGCTCGGCCAGCCCGTCATCCCGGAGTCGGCATAGTCCAGCATCTCCAGATCGCTGACCTTCAGGACGTCGCAGCTCGCCTCAAGTTCTTGACGGCGCATCAAGGCGACAGCCGCCGGATCGTGCCCGGGATCGCCCGGCTTGACACCCCCCGGTCCGTCACCGCAACCGCCGTCGGTACACGTCACGAGAACCGTGCGGATGCCTTCCGCCGCGTACCGCGCGAGGACCCCTCCGGTTCCGGTGGCCTCGTCGTCGGGGTGGGCGTGCACTGCCATGAGCGTCAAGGGCCGGTCAGTCATGAAACAGTCCTCCTGCAGAGATACGTCTTGGTCCGAGTGCGCGGCGGGCGTACCGCGATCCCAGGGCCCGGAACCTGTCGGGGCGGACGACCTTGTGGTCTCCGGATTCCCCGCCCGTGCGGCGCCGGTCCCTCGGCCGATGCAACAGTGCCGGCCGGACCGGCTGTTCCCGGCACGGCCGCTTGACCTCCCAGGCGTCGGCGTTTTCAACGCGAACGAGGTACAGGCGCGACCTGCACGTCTCAGCGCCACGTCGGATCCGACTTCCATCCGGCACCAGCCGTGAGATTCCGACACGAAATTTGAGACCCTACAGTTGGCCTTCCCCGTGGTTCGCCAGGCCACCGACGAGAGCACACGCCGCTGACCTGCGCGTTCCGGGCAGCGACTGCGCGCATTCGGAGGATCTCGTCGTGATCCGCACCTCGCCCTCGACGGCCACCCAGGTAGTACGCCCTACTTCGGTGCCTGGAAGCCGCCGATCTTCTGCTCGAGCAGTTCGGCCAGCCGCAGCGGGGTGCGGTCCTCGAACATCGGACCGATGAGCTGCACTCCCACCGGTAGACCCTTGGGGGACCGGCCCGCTGGTATGGCGGTGGCGGGTAGGCCGGGCATGGTGGCCAGACCGGCCCAGACGAGCTGGTCGAAGTACGGGTACTCGACGCCGTCGATGTCGATCCGGCGTTCCCTCGGATCGGGGTTGTGGTCGTGCGGGAACGCGGGAGTGGGCGTGATGGGACACACCACGGCGTCGAACTCGGCGAAGAGCTGCCGCCAGCCGTGGCGGTGGAGCTCGCGACGGCTGTTCGCCTCGATCCAGTCGCGGTGGCTGAACACCATGCCGCGCAGCCGCGCCGCATCGAGACTCTGCTCGTCTGCGCTCAGTCCGGCGGCGCGGGTCCGCAGCTGCTCGTACGCTTCGACGGGAAAACGTGCAACGGAGCTCGAAAACAGCAACTGCGTGTAGAGCATCGCGGCTTCGGCCAGATCGGGCAGCAGCGGACTGTGCCGCTCGACGCGGGCACCGCCGTCGACAAGCGCGTCGGCCACCCGGTTCACGCCCACCCGCACAGCGGACCCGGTCGGAATCAGCGGATGCTCGTCGAGGACCAAGACCCGGAAGTCGCAGAGCCGCTCGTGGCGCGCGGGCGGCAGCGTCAAGTCGTGCGCCACACCGAGCGTCAGCGGGTCCGGTCCGGCCATGACCTCGAGCAGGAGCGTGAGGTCGCGGGCAGTGCGCGCCATCGGACCGACGACGGCGAGGTCAGGGTCAGCCGGCAATGCCGGCGCGGGCGGCGGGACCATACCGCGGGTTGCCGCCAGCCCGAGTGTCGGCTTGTGTGCGTAGACACCGCAGAAATGTGCGGGGGTGCGCAACGAACCGGCGATGTCGGAGCCGATGGACAGCGTGCCGAATCCGGACGCCAGGGCCGCCGCTGATCCGCCGGAGGATCCACCCGGCGTGCGACCGTGATCCCACGGGTTATTGGTGGTGCCGTAGATCTCGTTGAAGCTCTGCACATCTTGCAGCCCCAAGGGCACATTGGTCTTTCCGAGCACCACCGCGCCTGCGGCCTTGAGCCGCGACACCTGCACCGCGTCCTCGGCCGGCATGTAGTTCCGGTGTAGCGGTATGCCCCAGGTCGTGGGCAGCCCGGCGATGTTGTAGGACTCTTTGACCGTCACCGGAATGCCGAGCAGCGGCCGGTCCTCACCGCGGGCGCGCGCCTGGTCGGCACCGCGCGCGGCGGTCCGTGCACGGTCGAAGTCCGGCACACAGATCGCGTTGATCGCCTTGTCGTCCCGCTCGATACGGGCGATCGCCTCGTCGGTCAGTTCCGCCGAGGTCACTTCACCGGCACGCAAGGCAGCCGCGAGTTTTTCGGCCGTCTGAAAATTCCACTCCATGAATCCGACCGTATCGGCCTCTGGAAGAGGCCATGAAATGCCGCTTCGCACAACGGGGCGGATGCCTCAACCTGGATTCACCGCGTGAATTCTGATCACTGCCTTCGGACGGGTTCGGGGTGATCTTTCGGGGTGCGGGCAGCGCGGTGTGCCGGGTGGCCGTCCGGTGCGGGGTCTCCAAGGTCTTTCGGGTACGTGGGCGGGCAGGGCGGTCGTGTGGTTCAGGTGAGCATGCGCGGGCCCGGGGCCGGCGAGCGACCCCGGACCCCTGACAGATCCGGCGGTCAGCCCCGGCGGGCCTTCTCGCACAGGTCACTGCGGTGAGGACGCAGACCCGCCCCCTTCGCCGACCAGTCAGGAGCCTCGGGCTGCGGTGTTTCCCCGAAAACTATTCTGCGTGGCAGCGCTGGTCGATCGTCAGCGTGTATTGAACTTCCCCCACCCCGGCATCGTGGGAGCAGGGCCCCTCAGCGGCTCGGGAATGCGGGTCGAACCGAGCGGTGCCGGGAGGCCCTGTTGCCGTTGTCCTTCTGCGAACGGAACGTCTATTCAGCTGAGCGTGAAGTCGTCGGCGTAGACGTCGGCTTGGCCGTACCAGCCGTGGATGAAGACGGTGACGGCTCCGCTGCTGCCGGTGGTGAAGGTGACCGACAGCTGGTTCCAGCTCGTGTCGGTCGACCAGGTGCTGGCGCTGGCGCCGCCGCTGACCCCGATGTAGGCGTAGGGACCCTGGACCCAGCCGGTGAGCGTGTAGCTGTGGTTGGGGGACAGGGCGACGGTCTGGTCGCATTCACCGGTGCTGTTGGAGCTTGGGGTCACCTGGAGGCCGTGGCTGCCGGTGTGGACCGGGCTGGAGACCACTGTGCTGCCGCCCGTGCACGTCCAGGGACTGAGGCTGCCGGTTTCGAAACCGGCGTTGGTCAGCGAGCCCCCTCCGCCCCCGCCACCGCTGGTGGTGGTGACGGTGAGCGTGTACGTCGCGCTGTGGCTGCCGTTGGAGGCGGTGCCGATGACGGTGACCGGGTAGGTGCCCGCGGGGACGGACGAGCCGACCGTCGCCGTCAGCGTCGAGTTGCCGCCCGAAGTGAGGGAAGCGGGGCTGAAGGAGACGTTGACCCCGGAAGGCGCGCCGGAGGCGGAGAGGCTGACGGATTCTGCGCTGCCGGAGGTGACGGCCGTGGAAACGGTCGCGGTGGCGGAGCCGCCCTGGGCGACCGACGTGGAGCCTGGGGACAGGGACAGCGAGAAGTCGCTGGTCGCGCCGCCGCCCGAGGTACCCTCGTAGGGCACGAAAGCGTCCGTGAACGCGAGGCTGTTCTGGCTGATCTCGCTGCACGTGGACAGGGAGTTCGCGTTGGATCCGCACGGCTGGTCCCGGTTGACCGACCAGAACGCCAGGCGCCCGACGCCGTTCTGCGCGGCGAAGTTCTCGACCGTCTGGGCATCCGCCAGGGTGAACGTGGAACCGTCGTCGTTCTTGCCGATCATCGGGGTGATCCCGAGGTTGGCGTAGGTGTAGCCGGAGTCGACGGACTGCATCTGCGCCAGCGTAGCCTTGGCGGCGGCAACGGCGCCCTGGCCCATTTCGGTGCCCGTGCCCGCGTAGTAGTCCATGGCCATGATGTTGACCACGTCGATCTTGATGCCTGCACTCTTGGCGGCCTTGAGGATGTTGACGCCGTCGTTGGTCAGACCGCTCGTCAGCACCGGCAGGGTCATGGAGAACTGCAGGCCGGGGTTGGACGCCTTGAGGTCCTTCATCGCCTGCATCTGACGGGCGGCGGCTGCGGTGTCCGCGACGGCGGCGCCTTCGACGTCAAAGTCCAGCTGGGTGACGCCGTAGTCGTTGATGATGGCCTGGTATCCGGCGTCGATGCTGCTCTGGGCGGAGCAGGTCCAGGCGAGCGGCTCGCCGCTCGCGCCGCCGGACGAGATGATGACGGAGGCGCCCTCGGACTTCGCTTTGGCGATCTCGGGGTCGGTGTAGGAGTCGTTGCCGACGGGGAGGGTGTCGCCCCAGATCTGGTTGCAGCCTTCGCCGAGGACGAAGGCCGCGGTGTAGGCCTTCAGGTGGTGTCCGGTGATGGCGGTGTCAAGCAGGCCTTCCTGACTGTTCGACATGTCGACGTAAGGGGCTACGGAATAGACGCTGCTCGCCGCGGCGCTGCTGGTGGGGGCCAAAGCGAGGACCGCGCCGGCGGTCGTGAGCGTGAGAGCGCAGGCACAAGCGGCCAGTCTTGCCAGGTGCATGTCATGACCCCTTTCGGGGATAACCCTTGGGTGTGGACTGGTGGGGTGGTGCCGCTCAGGCCTGACGTTGGTACATACCAAACAGCTGGCCCGTCTCCACGTCAAGAGGACTAGACCAACTAGGGCGGAGTTGTTTCAACTTGCCGCCGTCGTCGTGGGACGAGGATGGTCGGGCTGTTGAACAGCTCGCGCTCCGCGGTGTTCACCATCGTCTGCGCGCCAGGCCGCTTGTAGTCCTCGGTTTCTGCGTTCCGGCCGAGCGGGCGCATCTGCGGGTGCCGATTAATCATCCGCGCAGCTCAGGCCGCATGTTGGTACTCGTGAAGGGTTCCGCCGAGTCGGTCGCGTCGGCAGTGCGGGTGCCGATAAAACATCCGGCCTGGTCAAGCGGCATATCGGTGCTCATGAAGGTTCGGCTGAGTCGGTCGCGTCGGCGGACCTCCAGGTACCTGATCTGCGCTGGCACGCTGATCGGTTCGCGTAGGGGGCGGAGCGGTGCGGCTTGCCCCAGGGCTTGGTGCGGCCGATGCCAGGTGTAGAAGGTCTCGAACTCGCGCCGGGCATGCCGGATGTCGACCCGTCTGCGGCGGCATTGCGTCAGGCCCCACGCCGGCTCGGCGTGGGGCAGCCGTGGACGGCGACAACACCGTCTTGTCCGTCGGTCAGCCGCTACTGCCATGGTCGGCCACCGTCTACGTGCCTTCGGCGCGGTTGCCGATCAGCGGGGCGCAGTGTTCGGATGCCGCTGGTAGTTCGCCTATTGCACTCGCCAGCTCGCGGGCGGCGCTGTCCAGAGATTGCTGGTTTGCCTGGAGAACCGTCCTCAGGTCCGGAAGGGCGGATGTTCGACGTCGATGTCGTGATCAGGCCGTGCCCGGGGTGCCGGCCTTGAAGGGGGCCGCCTGCACATGATCGAGGGGCGGTCCCAGGAGGACCGCCCCTGATGGGACATCAGTCCACTACACTCACCCGCACATCTGAGCAGGCCGGTCGTTGAAGTCCTGCTGGATTATCAGAGCTGGTAGAAGTCGGTGTAGTGGTTGGGCGAATACCAGACCACGCCGGTGTTGGAGTCGACTACGATCCGGTAGGCGTCCCGATGGTTGCCGCAGGCGCGCGGGTAGACGTCGTACTCGTAGAAGGTGTCACCGGAAGGCAACTGCCCGTCGTTGTTGTAGAACTCGCCGCCCGCGTAGCTGCACTGGCCGTCCGGCCAGTCGTACCAGCCCCGAGTGGTCGGGGAGCCGAGGTCGGACCAGGTCGAGCTGGCCGAGGCCGCGTCGGAGCATCCGTCGATGCTGCAGGAGCTGTAGACCGCCGCATTCGCGGCAGGGCTGTTGACTACGGACGCACTGAGCACGGACGCGATGGCGGCGATCAGCACCGCGAACCGCTTGGCCCAGGACAGCTGGGGACGTCGCAGAGTCAGCAAGGAACCCTCCAAGTAAAGCGAACATGGACATGACACTCTGATGGCTTTACGCGACAACCGGGTGTATCACCGGTTGCGGGGGAGGGGCAATTGCCTTGCGGTGCAGGCACATTATGCTTTACGCCCGCGAAGGGTCTGTACGGTCAACGGTGGATCTTCGAACAGGAAGTGACACCTGATGACAGACGTGATCGTCTCGGCTGAGGCCGTCGAGGAAGTGAAGCCCGCCGGGGCGCCGGATGCGCTGGATGACCAGTTGATCGGTCAGCTGGTGGACCGCGCGAAGGCTGGCGGGATGAAGTTGACCGGTGAGGGCGGGCTGCTGCAGCAGCTGACGAAGAGGCTCTTGGAGTCCGCTCTCGAGGGTGAGATCACCGATCATCTCGGCCACGAGAAGCATGAGAGGGCCGCCGACGGCAACACCCGCAACGGCACTCGTTCGAAGACCGTGGTGACCGAGGTCGGGCCGGTTGAGATCGAGGTCCCCCGGGACCGGGCGGGCAGCTTCGAGCCGCAGATCGTCAGGAAGCGGCAGCGCTCGCCGGGGCGGCGGTGACCGCTGTCGGACTCGTGCCGGTGCTGCTCGCCTGCGGCGCCGCGTACTTCCTCACCACGAATCTGGCTGGACTGCGGCCGGAATGGCGCGAGATAGACCGTACGCGCGGGCGGGACGTCCTGAAGCCGCATTCCAAGGAAGACGCCTCACAAGGCAGTGCGAATGTAGCGACGTGATGGTGCGCTTCCAACCCAATCGAGCGATAGCGCCACACCTGTTGCGCGCGGTAGCGTCCTCTGCACTGCAGCTGAGCTGCACCGATCCTCGGCGGATCACGCTGTACGACGGTTGACCCCGCTAGAAGCGACGATGTCGCCGTGGTCGGCGCTGTCCTGCCGCCTCACAGTCACGATGTCGCCGTCGCAGATCGCCGCATCGATCATGGAGTCGCCGGAGACTTGAAACCGACGAGTTCGCCGAATCTCGGAGGACTCTGCCTGGGAACCGGCGGCAATTCTGCCCTATCGCGTTGAGTCTGGCGTGGGTTCGCTCGCCTGTCCTGGGCAAGGTTCTTCCGTTGGCCGCATCGTCGGTCTGGCGTGCGGTGAAGACATCTACCTGACGTGGTGTGGCTCTCGGTGATCACGTGCGGGGGCAGCCTGGTCCGTGGCAGGATGACGGCCGTTGCCCCGCGAGGTCGACGCCGCGTAGGCGTCCGAAAGGGCTGCGTGCGAAGCGACGGGTGGGGGAGCTGAGACATGGTCGCTTTCTACTCCTCCGCGCTGGACGGAGTCGCCGCCAACCCGGCCCTTCCCACACCGCTGCTGCTGCGACTGATCGCCTTCGACGGCGAGGGCCACGGCCCTCCCTTCCAAGCCCTCCACCGGCCGGGGCTGCCCGAGCCGGCCGTGGCGGCTGTCCTCACCCACTCGGTCCTGGACGCGCGAGTCCAGTTCGCGATGAGCGGCCAGGCGGATGCCGAGCAGCGGGCCCGGCTCGCGGACGACCCCTCGCCCAAGGTGCGGGCCGCCGTCGCAAACGGACCCGAGTGGACCCACGATCACCGGACGAAGGTCCGTCCGCTGCCGGACGCCGTGTGTGGGCGTCTCCTAGAAGATCCCGAAACTTCCGTGCGGAGCGCGCTGTTGCACTCGCGCCACTTGGCGCCGTCCTTCCTCGCCTCCCTGGTCCGACATCCTGAGCCAGCCGCACGACATGCCGCCTTGCGCGTCTGGGACGAATTGACGCCGGACGGGCGTACCACGCTGCTCGACGACCCCGACCCCGAGGTACGGCGGTCTGCCGCGCTGTGCGCATGTCCTCACGACGCACGGCTCACGGCGGCGCTGCTCCGCGACCCCGCCGCCCTGCCTGAGGCGCTGAGCCAGGGGGTTCTCAATCGCGCGGACGCCGAGCGGTTCCTCGCCGAGGGCGTCCACCTGGTCGAACTCGCCGGCAATCCGTCCCTGCCGGCCGACCTCGTAGACCGTCTCGCCGTCGACCCCGACGACAGGGTGCGGTTCGCCGTCTCCCTCCGGCCCGAGCTGACCGAAGCCCAACGCGCGGCGATCGACTTCACAGTGGCCCTGCACGCACGGGGTGACGTGGACTGGGTGGCGGCTGGCATCGCTGATCAGGGCGTGCTGCACCGGGCCGCGACTTCCGCCCATCCTCTGCTGCGCCGCGCCGCGGCCCGCAGCCCCCATCTGCCGCCTGATCTCCTGCGGCTTCTGGCCGCGGACACGGATGTCGTCGTGCGCACCCACCTGGCCGTGCATCACCCCGACACCCCGGAGGAGGTCCTGATGAGCGTGTACGCACGGCTCGGCGGGACGTTCTCCGCTTGGATGGCGACCGGCCACCCCCGCTTCCCCCGCAAGGGGCTCGCCGCCCGCTTCGCGGACCATCCGGACGGGAAATACCGACAGCTGGCAGTCCGCGACCCCGCCGCCGGCCCCGACCTGATCGAGCGGCTCAGCCACGACCCGGACGTCTGGACGCGTCAGGCGGCGGCCCGCGACCCGCGCCTGCCGCACCCCCGGCTCCTCGAGGCCCTCGCCCTGCCCGAGTTGGCCTCCAGCGCGGGTGCCAACCCGGCCCTTCCCCCAGGTGAGATGGCCGTGGTCATGGACGAGGCCGGGGTGCCCGCATGACGGCGGGCACCTGGAGCGACGCGGGTGAGGCGCTTGCGGCCGATCTGCACCTGCAGCAGCACGGTCACCGGATAGGCCGGAGATCGGGTGTCGGTGCCTTCTGCCAGATGGCTAGAAGAGGCGGGCGCGCATGTGCTGCGTGAGGTTCTCGAGGATCTCGCGCAGCCACGGGCTGCGGACGGCTGGTAGCCGGACCAGGGTGTGCTGGAACACTCCCGGGTCGGCCCGGAACAGGTGACGGGGGCGTGGCGCGGGCGGGTCGTCGCGGAGGACGCCCTCGGGCATGCCGCCCGCCGCGGGGACGGGCAGGTACGGCTCGGGGGAGGCCAGCCACAGCCACACCCCGAACGGCAGCGGCACCAAGTAGGCCGATGCGGCCGGGCCGGCCGGGGTCCAGGTCTCCCCCGTCTGCGGATGGGCCGGCACGAGGAGGATGTCGGCGTCCGTGTCGGGGGCGGGCCGTCCCGGTCCGGCCAGGACGGCGCGCCGCGCTGGCGGAGCCGCGGGCAGCAGGGCGTCGAGGGCGCGTTGGAACACTTCCGCGATCAGGCCGTCCGGGACGGTCACCGGCCGGCCTTCTGAGGCTGCCAGCAGGTGGGCGAGTGCCCGGCCGGCTGCCGCCTCCCACTGCGGACTCCAGGACCACCAGTGCTTCGACCCCAGCCGTGATCCCCACGTGGCGATCGGCTCGAACGGTGGCGTGCCCTTTCCCTCCGCCGTCAGCTCCGCCCAGGAGAGCGGTGCGGCGTCAGCGTTGTCGACGAGGCGGCGGCGCACAGCGTTTGGGGCGAGCCATACCGCCTGCCAGAGCGAGCAGTCGTCGATCCGGCTCGCCACGGGCAGGCCACACGTCTCGCAGGCCATGTTGGGGCCATCGGCCCCGTCGAGGCCGCAGCAATAGCCGCCGCCCTCCTCCGGGATCAGCACGGTGCAGCGGGTATCTCCGGGTGTGATGACGATCGCGCCGGGCGCGCCGTCTGACAGGGCGTAGACCGGCGCATAAATGCCTCGAGCCGCCGCCTCGTTCGGATCGGTCTCCTCCCACGTTCGCCACGGCGGCCCCCAGGTCTCCGGGTCCACGGCGAACGTGCCCGGCTCCATGAGTACCGGTAGCTGAATACCATTCCCATACTTCTGATGGGCGTGAACCGGCAGGGCGACCTGGGACAGCGGGGTGGTCAGCCTGGCGCCGCACCCCGCACACACGAAAACGAACAAATGTCCTCCGCTGGGGAAACACGGGCATCGTCGCAGCTCGGCCGCGGCCAGCCAACGTGTTTTTCGTCCGCCGCGGGGCCGGATGTCGGCGTACATGTGAAATTGGCGTGTACGCCGACGCCGGAACGCCGCCACGGCGTGGAGCATCAGGTCCAGCGCGAACGGGTACCGGCTGTCGCCCAAGTCCAGGGCCGGCGATGCCTGAAAGTCGTTCTCGAACCCAGGCGTGCTTCATCCTGGTCTGGACCTCGCGGCCGCTGTCAGTGGCCTCTGTCAGGATTCCTCGGTCAGCACCATGATCGGGAGAGACTATGGGCACTTGGGACGTCGGCCCCTTCGACAACGACACCGCAGCGGACTTCTGCGGCGACCTTGACGAGGCAGCCGCAGGCGAACGCGAGGGCATCGTTCGCGGCGCTCTCACACGTGTGATCGACACTGCGGACTACCTCGAAGCGTCCGAATCGGATGTGGGCGTGGTCGCGGCCGCCCTCGTTGCGGCGCAATGTCCCGGAGGTGAGCCTGCCGATCCCGTTTATGGGCCGAAAGAGCCCCTTCCTGATCTCACCGGCCTGCGCGATCTCGCCCTCCGTGCCCTCGACCGGGTCCTGACCGAGCCGTCCGAGCTGATGGAGCTATGGGCCGAGTCGGATGGCGGCCCCTGGCGTGCGAACATCCGCCAGTTGCAGAACGTGCTCCTGCCACAGCCTCCCGGAGAACAGCCCAGCCTGATCTGACCCACCGCAACCGCTTCTCGAGTCCTACCTGAAAGGCCACCATGAGCTGGGACGTGCTCCTCCTCCGCCTGCCCGACGACGTCACCTCGATGCACGAGCTTCCCGCCGACTGCACTCCGGCCCCGTTGGGCCGGCAATACGACGTGCTCGCGGCTGTCACCCAGGCCGTTCCCGAAGTTGATCTCTCGGACCCCACATGGGGTGAACTTTCCGGCCCCACTTGGTCCATCGAACTCAACATCGGCTCAGAAGACCCGGTGGACTCGATCATGCTTCACATCCGGGGCTCCGGCGACGACGTGCTGGCACCCGTCTTCCGTCTTGCCGAGGCGCTGCGGTGCAAGGTGCTCGACTGCGTGGAAGGGGACCTGATCACTCCGGGGCAACTATCAGGCTGGCACGCCTTCCAGCAGTTCCGCGATCGAGTGTTCGGACCCGCTCAGTGATGCCTCGCGATCGCGGCACTGGCATGCGCCCCATGCACCCTGAAGCCCGATCGATCCTTGAGGGCCTGCTCCCGTCCGGTCGGATGATCACATCCGATGAAGGCGACGGAGACGTACAGCCCCTGTGGCTCAGTGACGGGCCGATCACGGCTGATCTGAGAACGGACGGCACCTGGCCATGAGTTTGGGAGGCAGCTGCCGGCGCGTCGGGATTCGAAATGTTCACGGGTTCGGACAGCACCAGCAGGCAGCGGTTCTGCTCAGTCGGCAGTGAGGATGCGGCAGATGTCACCCTCGGTGCAGGTGGCGGGGTCGGTTGCGGAGGCGGAGTGGGTCAGCTCGCGCAGCACGGCGCGGGTCGCCTCCAGTTCGGCGATCCGGTGCTCGACGTCGGCGAGGTGCCGATCGAGGAGCTCGGTGACGTGAGCGCAGGGCGGGAGGCCGTCATCGCGGATCGCCAGGACGTCGCGGATCTCGGCGAGGCGGAGGCCGGCCGCCTGGGCGGAGCGGATGAAGCCCACCCGGGCCGGGACGTGGGCCGGGTAGTCGCGGTAGCCGCCCGCGGTGCGGGGCGGGTCCGCCAGCAGCCCGGCCTGTTCGTAGAAGCGCAGGGTCTTGGTGGTGGTGCCGGTGGTGGCGGCGAGGGCTCCGATGCGCATACCTCCACCGTAGCCCTTGACCTTCCAGTGCAGTGGAAGGTCTACCGTGGGCCGCGTGACCTGGAGGTGCCGCTGATGCGCGTGGAGATGCTGATCGTCCCGGACTGCCCGAACGGCCCGGTGCTCAGGGAGCGGCTGGGGCTCGCCGTGGCCGGCCGTACCGACGTTGAGCTGACAGAGCACGTAGTCGACGACCAAGCGGAGGCCGAACGCCGGGGCATGCACGGATCGCCGACGTTGCTGGTCGACGGCCGCGACCTGTTCGCCGCCCCTGGTACTGCGGCCAGCGTGTCCTGCCGCCTCTACCGCGGCGCGGGCGGCCGGATCGGCGGAGCCCCGTCCGTCGAGGAACTGCGGCAGGTCCTCGGCACCGCCGCCGGTACTGCCGAGGCGGACCGGGCGGCCGGCCGAGCCGGGCGGGGCCGCCTCGCCCCGGCCGAGCGGGGCCTGCGGGCAGTGCAACGGGCTGTCCTGCGCTCCTTCGCCGCCACCGGTGCCCCGCCCGAGCAGTCCGAGCTGGAGGCGGCGGCCGAGCCCTTCGCCGTACCGGCCGCCCAGGTGCTCGCAGAACTGGCCGCCGAGGACTTCCTCACCCTGGACGACACCGGCAGGATCCAGGCTGCGTACCCGTTCTCCGCCACTGCCACCGAGCACGTTGTGCAGATCGCCGACGGGCCGACGGTGTGGTCGATGTGCGCGATCGACGCGCTCGGCATCCCGGTCATGCTGGGCGCCGACGCCGTCATCATCTCGACCGACCCGGTCACCGGCGAGCCCATCCGTGTGGAGTTCGCCGACGGGACAGCCACCTGGGAGCCGGCCACCACGATGGTCTACTACGGCGCCCGCCCCGGCACCGGCCCGGCCGCCGCCGTGTGCTGCGGCTACCTGCGCTTCTTCACCGACCGTGCCACCGCCGAGCAGTGGACTGGGAAGAACGCAGACATCAGCGGCGCCGTCTTGGACCAGGCCGAGGCCGAGCGCCTCGGCGCGGACATCTTCGGCCCGCTGCTCGTCGGACCCGCACGGTAAGCCGGCCCGCCATGAACCCGCCCCAACGCCGCGACCCGACCACCCCGAGAGGCACGGCTGCCCTGCTCGCGGCCGTCGCCGCCGCAGCCGTCGTCTGCTGTGCGGGTCCCGCTCTGATCGTCGCCGTAGCCTCGGGCGCACTCGCCGCCTGGCTCGGCAACTGGTGGGCGATCACCATCGCCGCGCTGTTGACCGCCGGGGCAGCAGCATGGTGGCTACGGCGCCGCCGACGGTCCTGCCACCCACCGCGTCCCCCTCAATGATCAGGATGCTCGGGCCCCGGCTCACCGGCGCCGCTACTGGCCGTTCGTCCTCCCCGCGGGCCCGGCCCAGGTGCTGTCGATTCTCGTGAACATCGAACACGCCGACCGCGGGGTGCCTCCCAAAGTGATGAACAACCGCTGTCGAAAAGTCACTGACATTGATCACGCCGCTCCCCGAGAAACGACTCCCGAAGTCACGACGAAACGACTCCCTCAGAAACTGACACAGCCACTCACGTCACCTTCGCCAGAACAGGTGGTGCGTCACACCACTCGAGCTGGGCGCGACCTCCAGATGGAACCGGTCGAGCAGTTCATCGGGGGACTCCCAGAGTCGCAGTCCGGACCCGAGCTTTACCGGCGAGACCGCCACATGCATGGTGTCGACGAGGTCGGCATCGAGGAACTGCCGGATGGTGGTGACCCCGCCGCCGAGTCGGACGTCCTTGCCCTGCGCCGCTTCCCGCGCCCGTTCGAGGACCGTGGCCGGGTCGCCGTCGACGAAGTGGAACGTGGTGTCGGAGAGCGTGAACGACGGACGCGTGTGGTGGGTCATGACGAACACCGGCGTGCGGAACGGGGGCTCCTCACCCCACCAGCCGCGCCACTCATGGTCCTGCCAGGGCCCGCGCTGGGGCCCGAACTTGTTACGGCCCATGATCTCGGCGCCGATGTTGCGTGCGAAGTCTCGCGTGAAGTAGTCGTCGAGGCCCCGGCTCCCCCCGGGATCCGTGCGCATGGGCCAGCTCGCCGTGGCTCCGGCCCAGGCGAACAGCCTCTCGGGATGGTCGAGGCCGAACGGCCGCTCGAGACTCTGGTACTCACCGGCACCGATTCCGTCACTCGAGACGTTGAAGTTCATGACTCTCAGCAGTTGATCCACGTGTTTCCTCGTCAGGTCCTGTCGCGTCCTCGTGTGGCGAGGCGCCGCACATCATGACGTCGAACGGGACGTGGCCGGATCGACAGCGGCCCGCAACTTTTTCCCAAGGCGTATCCAGACCCACCTACGCGAGATTGCCGTCCCTCCGTAGTGCGGCAGGACTTCCGCCGATCCGCCAGCTCGTCCTCCAGGCCCCAGCCCCCGTCATCGCGAAGGCCCTCAGGTACCACGACAAGACCGCCACCCGCCTGGTCACCGAGGCCGGCGGAACCTGGAGCCGATACGCCCCCGGCGACCACAGACGGTGAAGCGTAGATACTCACGCTGGGTCCGCTGAGCCTCGCTTGTCCTCAACGTGGACGATGAACAGGACCGGGCAGACCGAGTCGAGGGGCCGGTTCTGCCATTCGTTCATGCCGTCGATCACCTTGTCCGTGATCGTGGAGATGGTCGTCCTGGAGACTTCGGCGCCGTAGACCTCCGCGAGATGGGCGGAGATCTCCCCGTGGGTCAGGCCGCGGGCCGACAGCGAGAGCACCATCTCATCGACGCCGGTCAGCCGCCTTCTCTGAGGGTAACCGTGTGGCGCGAGGCGAGTCGAGATCACTTTGTGCAGCTCAGCGCCGGTGTGATCGACAGTATCGTGTGCAACACCTGTGGCGCCAATGCTGCATCAGGCAGGTCCTGGTTCGTGTCGCCGCGCGAACCGCGCACGAGCAACCTCGTGAGCGCTGCGCAGTAGCTGCACCACCGTGTCCGTTGTCCTCTCACCGGGATTGACGACGGAGATCCAGCCGAGCGCGCCGTATACCGGATGCGGCATCACAGTGTCGGCAGCTGCGTACTCGCGAGGACGGCTGATGCTGCGTGGCTCCTCTCCAGTGAGCTCCTGGAACATCGCACGGTCGACGTGGACGTTCACGCGCCAGCGGCCCGGAGGGTCGAGGTCGGAAGCGGCGTCGTCGGGGTAGTTCTTGGTGACGATCGTCCCGTAGGGCTGAACGTTCTTGGGCATCTGGCCGTCGGGGGCGTAGTAGAAGAACGCGTCCCCCCAGGCGAGTTCGGGGAAGTCGCCTCCCGGTTCCGGGATAAGCACGAGCGCGCCGTCGAGTCCTCGCACGGTCGCGATGATCTGTTCCATATCCATGGTTCAAGCATTACCTTCAAGTGCTTATGTGGGGTTGGCCGGTGGACGAGACCAGCAGCGGTTCGCGACGAGTACCGCTGAGAACAGTCGATGTCGCCAGAGAGTCGGGGTACTCGGTGCAACAGGTTCGCGACCTGGAGCGGCTGGGAGTCATTCCCCCAGCCGCTCGATCGAGCAACGGTTACCGCTCATACACATCAGCTCACGTGCATGCTCTTCGCGCCTATCGCGGACTCGCCGGTGCTGTTGGGCCTGTCGCAGCCCGGCAGATGCTCGCGGCGCTGCGGACGGAAACGATCGCTGCGGCAGCCTCGGCAATCAGCGCGGTGCACGTTCGGCTCGCGCGGGAACGGGACGAAACTCTGCGTGCTCAACAAGCGTTGCGTGCGATCCAGGATGAGACGAACAACCCGGAGTTCGAGCAGGAGAGCGACGCGATGACGATCACGCAGCTGGCCGCAGCGCTCGATGTCCGTCCCTCAACCCTGCGGTTCTGGGAGCTGGAAGGACTCGTCATCCCCGAGCGAGTGACGTCACTGCGAGCACGTCGATACGGGCTTGCAGCGATCAGAGCGGCCCGAATCGTCGCGGCCCTCCGTGGCACCGGTTACGGCATTCCCGCAGTGCGCGACATTATGGGTTCCCTGCACCAGCTCGACGGCCTGGGAGAAACGCAACGCATCCTGCAACAACGTCTTGACCAGATCGCCATGCGGACCGTGGCACTACTCCGAGCGGGCGCAGACTTGGCAGCCGTTGTCACGTCCGCTCAGGAACCGCCGATCGCCCGATAGACCCGGACCGCCTCGCGTGCTGACGATCCGGGTCGGTGACCGCCTCAGCCTCGTTGGTTCAGCGCTCTGGTCAGGTCCCGGTTGGCCTCCCTCGCGGCATCGAGATCGGATCGGGCCTCCTCCAACGCGGAGGTCAGTTCGACGTTGTGCTGCTCCAGCCTGGTGATCTTCCGTTGGAGTTCGTCGATGTCCGCTGGGGCTCCGAGCCCTGACTCCTGCCATGCCTGGGCTCCCAGCACCTGCGACAGTCGCTTCTCCAGCTGCTGAATGCGGGCGGTCAGGCGGGTGTTGCGGGCCTGGGCGTTGGCGAGGTCGGCCTGGAGCGAGGCTCTGCTCACCGGCGATCCGCCGGCCGGGTCTTGGGCTGCGGGTTCGAGTTCGGCGGCGTGGACGATTTCGAGCAGGTCGCGGTGGCGGTAGAGGAAGCTGCGGTCTACTCCGGCTTGCCGGGCGATGGCCGAGACGCTGATGAGGGTGCCGTTCTTCGCGGCGTTCTTGACCGCTGTGGCCACCCGCTGGCGGCGGCGCTCGGTGTCTGCCTGGCGGCCGTCGCGCATGGCGGGGATCACGGCAGCCTCCAGGGCCTGACATCGGGAAGTGGCTGGCGGACGCGGGGCATGCCCAGCATCACCACGCGGCCGCGGCGGACCACGGCGACGGCTTCCTCGATCTGGGCGCGTTCTTCTTCTGACAGGTCGTCCAGGTCCGCCTTGACCCGGTTGATCAGGCGTCGGACGCGGCGGATCTCCTCTTCGGAGGGTATGGCCTCACTGCGGGCCCAGTCGTCGGCCTCGAACACCGACAGGAGCCGCTCGCGGCTGCGGAGCAGATCAGAGAGGTAGCGCTCCAGGTCGGGAAGGTAGGAGACGTCGGTGCGGAAGTGGTCGCAGCCGACGCAGCGGAAGCGAAGCGGGCAACTCTGCCCGCCGGCTGCGACGTTGTGCGGTTCCAGGCAGATGCCGTAGGCCGTGGCGACTTCTCCGATGGCCCGCCGTACGTGTTCGGAGTCCAGCATTGCCTGTGCTTTGCGCCAGACGCGGTTGCCTCGACGGTCGAACTGCAGGGCGGTGACCCGGTCGACGGCCTCGCGCCGTCGTTCCTGGCTTACCCGGTAGTACCCCTGAGTTGTGGAGAGTTCGCGATGGTCCATCAAATCCATGAGCACGTCCGGAGCGATGTTGGCGTCCGCGTGCCGCTGGGCGAAGGAGTGCCGGTAGGCGTAAGGGAAGATCTTGGACTTGTCGAACGGCAGCATCTTCGTCACCAGCTGCCCGTCGGCCTCCACCACGACGGGCATCATGATGTCGGGCAAGCCGTCGACCCACGCCCGGTGGGCCTCGCCGATCGAGCCGATTGGCTTCGTCCCCTCGAGATTGGCCACCGGGCTCGGCAGCAGCTTGAGTCTGCTGGTCGGAGTATTGGGGAAGCGTTCGCGTACCCGTTCCTGCTGGGCCGTGATCACGGCGGCAGTTGCCTTCGCGATCGGCAGACGGCGCCCCAGCCGGTAGTTCTTGGAGTTGTCGTAGAGCAGGACGAGGTTGCCGTCCGGATCCTTCGTCAGGCAGTCCAACGGCAACGTGCTGATCTCGTCGGGGCGCCTGCCAGTATCGATCAACAACTCGGTCGCGACCCGGAACTCGCGGTTGCTGCTCTTCTCCAGCAGATCGAGGTTGTCGCAGAGCTCCCGCATCACCTCGTCCGGCAGGTCGCGGCCGGCCTCGGTGTCCTCGGGCTCGTCCGGGATGTCCTCCACGGACAGCGCGAAGTCGGCTGGCAGGCCCTCCATCACCTGGCCGGCGCCGGTGAGGCCCATGACGCGGATACGGTTCACGATCTTCCGGACGTAGCGGATCACGTTGACCCGGTGATGAGCCCCGAAGACGCCGGTCTCGGCGAGGAACGCGATCCGGTTGCAGAAACTGACCATGTCCGTACGACTGAGGAGTCTCAGCTGTTGTCCTTCGTCCTCGCGTTGCAGCCGCAGGCTGTCCGAGAGCTGTTCCATCCCGCGGATCATGTTCTGCATGGAGGACGCGACGTTTCGGCCGCGCCGCCGAGGGAGTTCGTCATAGGCCCAGACTTTGACCGCTTCGCGGAGGGGCCGCTGATGGATCTTGGTGAAGTTGAGGGTGCGGCTGTGGCCGAAGATGACCAAGTCCCATACGTCCTTGAGGCGTTCGGTCTCCGGGGACGATCCCAGCCGACGCAATGCGATCCGGGCGCCCCTGATGATCATCTGGAGGTCGGTGGTCATCCCTGTTTGCTTCAGGTCTGCGTCTTCAAGGGTCTCCAGGCTGGGGATCTGAAGGAGGCGTATCCGGTCGCAGATCTGCCTGAACCGGTGATCGCGAGTCTTCACGTCACGCGCGGTGCGGACTTGGAGGCAGTAGAGGAGTTCGGCGACCAGCCGGTCGGGTAGGCCGCGCAAGCTGACCTCGCGGTCAACGGCCACCGCTGGCGTTGTCAGACGCCAGCGCTCTTCGTCACCGTTGAAGTTCCCGCTGCGCCGCTCGATGCCGAGCCGTGTGGCGTGCACGTCGCAGTAGAGGCGTCCCTCTCGGCCTCGCGCTCGGTAGCAGGAGGCGACCTGGCAGGGCCCGATGCTGGGCATCGGCCGCAGATTCGGGCGCTTGAGGAAGTCCTCCAGCGTCAGGTCGCTGGATCTTGACCAGTGGTATTCATGTGCGGGACACACACGGACGGCAACCGTCCGCCGTGGCCGTTCACAGTCCGGCACCTCACACAGCTTCTGCCCGATACTCCGAAAACTGCCAGTCCGGCCCCTGGCTGTGAACTCCTCCAAGGAGAGGTCGGCCCCGGACTGCTTCCAGCGGTTCATGCAGCCCGCGCATACCGGCTCGCTGACCGGAGTGCCCTTTAGCTTGGCGTTTATCCTGGCAGGTCACCCGACCTGCTGATCTGCGGTTCTTCCCGGGACAGCAGGGGCGGCCGTCCTCCACGCTTCGAGATGTCGAGTCACGAAGCACGAGAGAACGGCCGCTGCGTATGAGTCTCCCGGTCGACGCGCCCGCAGGCGACGTATTGGGCATCTTGTCCCGCTTTCGGGTCGAGTTCTACGAATGCCTCTACGCTCGCCAGGACGCGCTCTTCGAGCTCACGGACGCGGTGCTGTGCGCGGACGGGCCGGTGAAGACCCTGGTCGAGCTGTCGCTGGCGGTCGAGCACCGGCGCGGGCATGGCGCGTTGTACGCGGCATTGGACCGCGGTTGGCTGGAGCCGACGCGGTTGCGCCGCACGCTGGCCGGCCTGCCGCTGCCGAAGGCGGCCGACGGGCGGATCGTGCTGGCCGTGGACGTGAGCAACTGGCTCCGCCCCGATGCCCCGACCAGCGACGATCGGCTGTTCTGCCACGTCTACGGACGTGGCGACCGCAAGACGGACCAGTTCGTGCCGGGCTGGCCGTACTCCTTCGTTGCCGCACTGGAGTCCGGCCGCACCTCCTGGGTCGCGCTGCTGGACGCCGTGCGCCTGGGGCCCGCCGACGACGCGACCGCCGTGACCGCCGCCCAACTACGCGACATCGTCGAGCAGTTGACGCAAGCCGGGCACTGGCGGCCGGGCGACCTGGAGATCCTGATCGTGATGGACGCCGGCTACGACGTCACCTACCTCTCCCACGCCCTGGCCGACCTGCCGGTCGTGCTGGTCGGGCGCCTGCGCTCGGACCGGGTCATGCTCCGCGACCCAGGCCCGGTCCGCCCCGGGCCGAAGGGCGGGCGGCCCCGTCGGCACGGCGGCGTCCTCACCTTCGCCAAGCCCGACAGCTGGCACCAGCCCGACGTCACCACCAGCACGGACACCACCCACTACGGCAAGGCCGAGGCGATGGCCTGGGACCGGATGCACCCCAGACTCACCCACCGCGGCCCATGGCTGGACCACGCCGAGGAGGAACTGCCCGTCCTGCACGGCACGTTGGTGCGGCTACAGGTCGAGCGCCTGCCGGGCGACCGCAACCCGAAACCGGTCTGGCTGTGGTGCTCAGCCATCGCCGCGACGCCGGCGGACGTGGACCGCTGGTGGCAGTCGTTCCTCCGCAGATTCGATCTTGAGCACACCTTCAGGCTCCTGAAGCAGACGCTCGGCTGGACCGCCCCGAAGGTCCGCCACGCCGACAGCGCCGATCTGTGGACCTGGCTCGTCATCGCCGCCCACACGCAGCTCCGCCTCGCCCGCCCCCTCGCCGAGGACCTGCGCCGTCCCTGGGAGCGACCCGCTGAGCCCCGCCGCCTCACTCCCGCACGCGTCCGCCGGGGGTTTCGCAACGTCCGCGCGACGGCGGCGAGGCTGTCGCACAACTTCCACATGGGTGGAGTCAAGAGCGATTTGATGTTCGGTTCCGGCTCTCACGCGGGTGTTGGAATCTTGGCTCGTGGGGCGGAACTTCCTGTTGTGCGACCGTGAACGTGACCTCGAGATGCCGCGGGATGTCCGGGAGTGGCTGCCTCCCGAGCACCTGTGCTGGAAGGTGCTGGACGTCGTTGGAGAACTCGATCTTTCAGCGTTCGAGAGCGGCTATCGCACCGACGGGCAGGGAGGGGCGGCCTACCCTCCGGCGAACCTGGTCGCGCTGATCCTGTACTGCTACAGCAAGGGAGTGCGCTCCACCCGCCGTATCGAGCAATCCTGTTGGGATGATGTGGGCTGCCGGATCATCACCGCGAACCGCAGAGTGGATCACTCCACCATCGCGCGGTTCGTCGGGCGCCACCGTGCTGCTTTGAAGTCGATGTTCGTGCAGGTGCTCGCGCTGTGCGACCGGCACGGTCTGGTGGATCTCTCGGCAGTGGCCGTGGACGGCTCACCGATGGACGCGAACGCATCCCGCGACTCCAACCGGCGCCTGCATCGCCTTGAGGCGATCATCTCCCAGTGCGAAGGCGAGATCGACGCGCTGCTGGAGGACGCACTCGAGCATGCGCGAACCGTCGAGGCCGACGACTTCGAAGGAACCGAGAGCGGTACCGGGTCAGATGGCTGGCCTCGTCTGTCCCGCCTGTGTGACCGGCTCACGCGGGCCCGGTCGGCCCGGGACAAGGTGTATGACCGAGCCCTGCCCTCACCAGGCGAGATCAGGATCAAGGTCGAGGCCGCGGAGCGGATGGTGGCCCGGGCGAAGGAGCGCCTGGCCGCGGAGACCGCTGCTCACCAGGAGAAGCTGAGGAAGTACGAAGCGCGGGCGGCAGCAGACCTGACAGCAGGCCGCCGCGGGGCGAACGGCCGCCCGCCGGTCTCGATGGAGCACAAGACCGCCCTCGTCCGGCAGCGGGCCAGGCTGGTGAAGGCGCGGGCCTGGCTGGAGCGGGCCCGCAATCCGCGGCCGGTCCCCTCACCGGAGTCCCGTGCCTGCCTGAGTGATCCCGACTCGCGGTTGATGCTCAGCAAACGCGGAGGCTACCTGCAGGGCTACAACCTGCAACTCGCCTGTGCACGCAACCAGTTACTGCTCGCGATCGAAATTCAGGACAGCCCTTCCGACATGACGGCCCTCGTCCCCATGGTCACGCAGATCCAGCGTAACTGCATCGCGGCCGGGATCGTGAACGAGGTCCAGGCATGGCTCGCCGACTGCGGATATGCCTCCGCCGCCAACTTCGAAGCACTCGCCGGCCTGCCCCTGCTCGTCGCAGTGGCCCGGGAAGGATCGGACAGCGGCCCCGTCCCACAAGACAAGAGCACCATTCCCGCAGGCCAGCGCGAGATGGCCGACCGGCTGGACACCCCTGCGGGCCGGACTCTCTACAAGCGGCGTGGCGCCTTGGTGGAGCCAGGCTTCGCCCAGCTGTTCCAACGATTCGGACGTCACCTTAACTACCGGAGCACCGACAGAGTGGACACCGAGATCAAGCTTCTCGGCACAGTCCACAACCTCAACGAGCTCCTCAACCACACAGCCGAAACTCGCTCTTGACTCCCCTCATGCGGAAGTCGTGCGACAGCCTCCGGCCCGTCCGGCGGCCGCACCGAAACCGTCCAAGCCGGGCCCGGGACGGCCTCCCGGCTCGAAGAACAAGCACCGGGCCAAGCGCCACGACGTCGGCAAGACCGTCAAACGCGCCGAGTCGATCAAGGAACACAAAACCCGCCGAGGATAAACGCCAAGTTTAGAAGCTGTTGCTGTACCGATGTTGGCGTCTGTCGCTCGAACGTGAGTCCCGGTGACGTTCCTCGGCTGGGTGGTCTTCGGCAGGGCGGCGCATGAAGGCAGGGCCTCTTGGTAGCTCGAAGGTTGTTGAAGCCACGAGCAGCCCCAGGAGGCCCTGCTGTTGCAGTGTTTCGCGTTCGCGGCCACGGAGTCCACCTCGTGTCGACGACGCGTGAGGCGGCCTGACCCTCTGACGGCGGATATCAGCTCGTCAGCTGTGAGACGCCGATGATCTGGTCCTTCGGCGGAGCCTGGACGGTGACGGGGTCGTCGTAGCGGGAAAAGAGCGCCGTGCCGGCGTCCTTGCCGGTAGGCCTTGCGATCTTCAGCGGATACGGCGTGCCGGTCGCTGCCACGTAGAGGTACATCAACGAGCCGTCGGTGTCACGGCCCTTCAGTACCACCGTTGGCACTCCGCCCATCGTCGCGGTGCCGGACTTGGCGATGTCGTTTTCGTTGTCGTCCGTCGCTACCTCCTTGAGGAAGGCGTTCAGGTCGCAGAACTTCGCCAGGTCCTTCATGTCCGCCGAGGATGTGAGGTTGAGCCACTTCCCCGCGAGCCGCTTCCTCGCGGCGGCGGGGACGCCCATTGCTGTGATCATGGCCTGGTCGGGCTGCATCAGGACCTGCCCGTCCGACTTGATCATGTGGAAGCTGCCCTGGGCGCCCATGCTCAGCCGGTTGTCGCAGTGGCCCACCCGGTCCATCCTCATGGTGCCGCTCGTTTTGCCGTTTCCCTTCGATTCGAGGGTTATGGTCAGCGACGAGGCATGCTTCAGTGCATTCTCCGCCTTGTCGGAGATCTGCTGGGCGGTGAGACCGGTGAGCTGCGAAGTCGGCGCCGTTGAGGGCGCCGCGGGGGTGCCGCCCACTTTGGCGGAGGCCGCGGTATGGGACCCGCACCCCGTGGCGAGTGCGGTGAGTGCGGTGCAGGCAAGGGTGGCGGTGAGGAACCGCAACGGGCGCATTCTGCCTCTTTCTGGATCAAGTCTGTGACCGGCCTGAGAAGGCGGCACGAGAAGGTAACACGGCTGTCTGGGGTGCCCATTGCCCTGCGTTATCGGGCACTGATCCGCCGACAAGGAAACGCTCATCCCGGTCCCGCCACCTGCGTCAGCACCGTAGGCACCTACGTCCAGCACACGCCGATCGCGGAGAGCTGTTGTCGTTCCGATCTTGAGAGGTGCGCGTCGAACGGCAGTCTCGATCGGGTGATCGCAGCTGGCCGCGGGCATGAGAACAGGGCCTCTTGGTAGCTCAGGGTTACGAAGCCAACCGAGATCCGGGAGACCCTGTTGCCGCAGTTGTACGTGCTCGCGCCGGTGGAGTTCAACTCGGCTACACCCACGTGTGATTGTGTCGCTCACCGGTTCGGGAATGCGGCCGATCAGCCGGAACGCGTTCGGCGGTATCCCTCGGACATGACGGACGCGGAGTGGGTCGTGGTCCGGCCGCTGCTGCCGGTGCCGGGCTGGATGCGAGGCCGCGGCGGGCAGCCGGAGGCGTACTGCCACCGCGCGATATTGGACGCGATCCGCTACCTCGTGGACAACGGCATCAAGTGGCGCGCCATGCCGGCCGATTTCCCGCCGTGGGACCGGGTATACGCCTTCTTCCGCCGCTGGCGCGACCATGGCCTGGTCAAGGAGTTCCACGACCGGCTGCGCGCGCGGGTCCGCGAGAAGCTGGGCAAGGATCCCGAGCCGACGGCCGGGGTGATCGACTCGCAGTCGGTCAAGGCGGATGCTGTCGTCGGCGCCGACAGCCGCGGCTACGACGGCGGCAAGCAGATCAACGGGCGCAAGCGGCACGTCGTGGTCGACACCCTCGGCCTGCTGCTCGGCGTGATGGTCACCAGCGCGGACGTCGGCGACCGCACCTCCGCGCAGGTCCTGCTGGCGCGGGTGGCCGACGCGCACCACCGCCTCGCCCTCGTCTGGGCTGATGGCGGCTACACCGGCAGCCTCGTCGAGCACTGCCTGGCCACGTTCGCGCTGGTGCTGGCGATCGTCAAGCGCAGCGACGACGTCAAGGGCTTCGTGGTGCTGCCCAAGCGGTGGATCGTCGAGCGTCTGTTCGCCCACCTCATGCGCAGCCGCCGCCTGGCCCGGCCGAGCAGCAGCACGATCAGCCGGTCCCGGGCGTTGCGGCACTCCACGAACATCGCCACAAGCTCGTCGTCGGAGGCCCGGTCCACCTCCGCCTCCGGCTCCTGCACCCGGTGGACGGCCCGCAGCCGGTAGGACAGACCGGAGTCCTCACCCTGGGCTTCCAGCGGCAGGTCCCGGCTGTCGGCCAGCTCGTATATCTGCCCGAGCACCGAGCGGGGCGCCTCGCCCACCGACACGGCGTACGACAGCAGCCCACGCACCGCAGTCAGCACCCCGTTGATCCGCCGTTCCCTCCGGGCCGGCTCGGCCCCTGGCCCCAGCACCACCGAGGCTGGTTCACCGTCCGGCGTCGACGGCGTGTACTTCAGCCAAACCATGAACAGGCCCATGTCCCGGGCCGCTTGCGGCCATTGTCGCCCCGTGATCCAGCACCACAGCAGGTACAACGCCACGCCCTCGGCGTACGCCTTCGTCGTCAGCTCGGCCCGGCTCCGACCGAACCGCAGGAACCGCAGCCACTGATCCGCGACCCACACCACCTCGAAGTCGTCGTCGACGACCGTCCAGTACCGAACTCCCGACGGCAAATCCACAGGAAAGGCACGCAATGCAACTCCATGATCTGACGGTTGATGCAACAACCCGCCACAGAGCCACACCCCCCGAGAACGAGTCTCAGAAGATCAACTTACTGCCCCCACACAACGTCACACCACACCGGACTTACCCCCAGAGAAGCCGGCGCTGCCGCTTCCTGACGATCTGCGGCTCGAAGCTGCCCGCCCGGTCCCGGGGGACCTCGATCTCAACCGGCCCGACCTCGGTCACCACGGTCTTCGAACGAGTGCCGTTGCGGGTGTTGCCGTCGGCGGCCCTCTCATGCTTCTCGTGGCCGAGATGATCCGTGATCTCACCCTCGAGAGCGGACTCCAAGACCCTCTTCGTCAGCTGCTGCAGCAGCCCGCCCTCACCGGTCAACTTGATCCCGCCAGCCTTCGCGCGGTCCACCAGCTGACCGATCAACTGGTCATCCAGCGCATCCGGTGCCCCGGCGGGCTTCACTTCCTCGACGGCCTCAGCCGAGACGATCACGTCTGTCATCAGGTGTCACTTCCTGTTCGAAGATCCACCGTTGACCGTACAGACCCTCGTGAGCCGGTGGCCCAGCCGCGCCCACCGGTGCGGTGCTTGCCCGCCGCGGATAACTCGGCGTCGTCGGCGGCAGACGGTGCAGGGGCTCCAGCGGACCAAGTCCCTGTGCTCCGCCGCGACCCGCGGCGCTGTCTCACGGCCACCGCCACGGCCGCGCTGCTCGTCGTCGACGCCTGGTTCGACGTCACGACCTCCCAGCCCGGCCCCGAACTGGCCACCGCGGTCGCGATGGCCGTGTGCGCGGAGCTCCCGATGGCTGCCCTGTGCACCGTACTGGCCGTGCGCGTACTGCCGTCCCGCACCCGCGACAAGGCACCTGACACCGACGGATCCGACCTACAGGTCAACGCGGCGACCTGATTCTCACCCAAATGACAACTCTTTCGAGGCATCCAGATCGCCGCCGCAGTTATCTAGCATTCCGACAGCGCGTTGCACTTGGGAGGGTTTGTCCATGGCCGGCACCACCGCGGAAACCATCGCCTCGGCCCCGCCGATAGGCGTGCGGCTGCTCAGCCGCAGCTCAGGGGGCGGACGGGGCGCGGCGAGCCGACCCGGCTGGGCGCGGGTCGCGTACTGGGCGATCCTGCTGGCGGCGGTGGTGCTGTTCAGCTGGGACATCCAGAACAGCGGCTATCACGCGTTCTACTCGGAGACCGCGCGCAGCATGACGCAGAGCTGGAAGGGCTTTCTCTTCGGCTCGTTCGACCCGGGCAACACGATCACCATCGACAAGCTGCCGGGCTTCCTGTGGCCGCAGGCCCTGTCCGCGCGGATCTTCGGCTTCCGCCCTTGGGCGCTGACCCTGCCCCAGGTGATCGAGGGCGTGCTCGGCGTCGTCGTACTGCACCGCGCGGTGCGCCGCTGGGCGGGGGAGAGCGCGGCCCTGCTCGCCGCGGGCGCCTTCGTGCTCACCCCGGCGATCGCCGGACTGTTCCGCACCGAGGTCGAGGACCCGCTGTTCACCCTGTGCGTGCTGCTCGCCGCGAACGCCGGCCTGCGGGCGGCCCGTGAGGGCCGGCTGCGCCCGCTGCTCGCGGCCGGGGCCTGGATCGGCCTCAGCTTCCAGGCCAAGATGCTGGAGGCCTGGGCGATCCTCCCGGCGTTCGGCCTGCTCTACGCCGTGTCGGCCCCCGTGACACTGCGCCGCCGCCTCGCGCATCTGGCGGCGGCGGGCGCGACCTGCCTCGCGGTGTCGGCGTCCTGGGTGCTGCTCGTGACCCTGACCCCGGCGCAGGACCGGCCGTTCGTCGACGGTACGACGGACAACTCCGCGTTCAGCCAGGTCGTCGGCTACAACTTCCTCACCCGTTTCTCCAGCCTCGGCGTCAGCGCGAAGTCCACCGGAAGCGTCGCGGCGCAGAGCATGGCCGGAACCGATCCGGTGCCCCACACCGGACAGACCCTCACCGAGTGGGCCAAGATGTTCGGGCCCTCGCTCACCACCCAGATCGGCTGGCTCTATCCGATGGCCGCGCTCGCCGCCGTATGCGGACTGGTGTGGCTGCGCGGCCGGCCGCGCACGGATCCGCTGCGGGCGGGCTTCCTGTTCTGGACGGTGTGGCTGGCCACTTACTTCCTGGTGTTCAGCGCCGGCGCGGTCGGCGCGCACACGTACTACATGGGTGTGGTGGGCGTTCCGATCGCCGCGCTGTTCGGCGGCGGAATGGTGCAGTTCTGGCGGGCCTGGCGGCGTGGCGACCGGGCCCGGCTGTGGGCGCTGCCGACGGCTGTCGGGAGCACGGTCGTGTGGTCGGCGTTCGTCGCCTACCAGTTCCCGGCGTTCCTGCCCTGGCTGGCGCCCACCGCGTTCGTCCTCGGCGTCGGCGCGCTCGCGCTGCTGATCCTCTCCCGCGTCCGCGCCGGGATGCCGGCCCGGGCCGCGGTGCTGGGCGTCGGGCTCGGCATCGCCGCGATGCTGCTGCCGTCCGCCGCCTGGGCGTCCTCGGTCCTCACCACCCAGTACGGCCACTCAGGCATGGGCGCGGCCGGCCCCGTCTCCGTACGGCACGGCAGCAAGTACCGCAACAGGGCCACCTGGTCCTCCCCCCACGGCAAGACCGCCCCGGTCCGCTCGACGTTCAAGGGCACCGGCCACGAGGGGCTCACCCGCGAGGAGCAGCGTCTACTGGAGTACACCCGGGCCCACCAGGGCCGCGCCACCTTCGTCTTCGCGACGACCAGCTGGCGCGCCGCCTCCCCCTACATCCTCTACGCCGGCGCCCCGGTCCTCCCCATGGGCGGCTTCACCGGCGCCGTCCCGACCCCCACCGCCGCCGGCTTCCACCACCTGATCGCCACCGGGAAGGTGCGCTACGTCGTCCTGGGCGGCGCCGCCACCGACCCCGGCACCGTCAACGCCGCCTGGGTACGCGGCCATTGTGCCCGGGTACCCAGCCAGACGTTCCATCTCTACGACTGCTCGAAGCCGCCCGCCCCGCACAAGGCACAGGCACGGCACCACCGTCACGCGGGGAAGGCGGACCGGGCCAGGGCGCCGAAGTCCAGTACGTGAGTCGTGCCGTTGACACCCCGCGCCAGGTCCGAGGGCCGCCCCTGCTCTGGCTCTGCCTCGTTATCGCTCATCCCGGATCCACCGGCTTGATTTCGGTGTGATCGTTTCGGGTGGTTCGGGGGCGGTCCGAGGTTGAGCTGCGGATTCGGGTATGGGGTGCCCGCTGGTCTGCCCAGCTTTTCCACATGCCCGGAGATCTCAGGCCCTTGCGGGCGGGGTGGTCAGGGCTTCTCGATGGCGGGTGGTGGCGCGTGCGTGAGGTCGAAGAGCTGGGTGAAGTCGTCCCGCCAGGGCCGGCGTACGGGCAGATGGAGAGTGAGGCGGCGGGCCGAACGTGCCAGCCGAGCAGGCACGTTGATCAGGTGGTCGCGGATCGTGCCGGTGGTCGCCTTGGCGTGGAAGGCGGACGCCAGGGTGCCGGCGGCGCGGGTCAGGTTGTGCGCGAGGGCGGCCAGGGCGAGCCAGGCCGCGTTCGCCTGGAAGTGCCCCGAGGGGGCGTGCGCGAACGGGCCGTTCTTCACATCCGCGATCACCTGCTCCACGACAGCGTGACGCCTGTGATCACGCTCGGCATCGGCCAGGGAGAGCGGGGAGTTGGTGAACGCGCCGTGACAGCGCCAGGTGTCGAAAAGCGTGCCCTGCCCCTCGGGGATCGCCTCGGGGTTGAGGCGCTTGACGCGGCGCACGATCAGGCGGGCGGTGACCTGCTGTTTCTTCGGCTTGGAGGTGAAGGCGGTGTAGGTACCGGCCCGGGCAGCGCGTGGATGGAGCTGGACGCGGCCCTGCACCGCGCGATCGGCGTCGGTGCCGCCCCCACGCCGCCTCGGTGAGCACCACCTTCAACCACTTCGGGCCGGGCCGGCTGCGGCCGCCCTTCCGCTTGTGTCGGCGTACACCTGAACGTGGCCACCGAGGTACAGACATACGTCCCCACCCGAAGAGGGTCATGCGCAGGCGGAGAGCCGGGGCCGCCCGATCTCTGAGGGTGCGTGACAGGACGGCCAGTCAAGGGCGCCCTTCGGGCGTCGCTGCGCGATGGGGCGTCGCCCCACCCTGGACAGCCCGCCCTGTCACGAGGCTGGCTGGCTATCGGCCGGCCCCGGCCCTGTGGCGACCACGCAGTTGGCCACGTTCGCGTGTACCTGGCTGGGGAGAAAACCCCGTACTCCGACAGCTTGCCGCCCGAAGCATGATTGCCCGGGCACACCCCCGCCCAGGAGGCGAGGTGGGCCGAGGTCGGGAAGGCCGACATGTCCAGACCGATCTCGGCGACCAGCACCTGGGCGACTTTCGCCCCGACCCCGGGGATGGTCTGGATCAGTTCCAGGACCTCGCCGTGCGGGGCGAGCCGGGCGGAGATCTCCGCGTCGTAGGCGACGAGCCGCTGCTCCAGCCCGTCGATATGGGCAAGGAGACCACGCACGATGACGCCGTGGTGCTCGACGCGGAAGCGGTGCTCGAGAGCCTCCTCCAGTGCTTCGCGTTTCGAGCGGAGCCGTCCCTTGGCCAACGCGGCCAGCTCCACCGGTGAGGTCACCCCGTCCAGCAATGCCTCCAGCACTGCCCGCGAGGTCTTCGACCACACCTGCGAGGCCACCGAGGTCAGCTTGATCCCGGCGTCCTGCAGCACCTTCTCCAGTCGCTGGATCACCCGGACCCGCTCCTGGGACACCGCCGTCCGTGCCCGGGTCGGATCCCGCAGCTCACGAAACTCCTGCACCGGCACGAAGGACGGGCGCACCAGCCCGCACTCCAGGATCCGGGCGATCCACACCGAGTCCCCGACATCGGTCTTGCGGCCGGGCACGTTGCGCAGATGCGCCGCGTTCACCAGCCAGCAGGTGAACCGCCCCTCCAAAGAGGCGAAGACGGGCTTCCAGTACACCCCGGTCGCCTCCATGCCGACCAGCTCCACCCCTTCGCAGGCCAGCCAGTCACCCAGCTCGGCCAGCGCCCGCATGGTGGTCTTGAACGTCCGGGTCTCCGTCGCCCGCGAGCCCCGCCGCTGTCCCGGAGAACGGACCGTCGCCACCACCGTGTCCCGGTGCACGTCCAGTCCGGCGCACCGCTCGAACAGCACCTGCATCCCGGCCTCCTCCGCGACAGCACCGATCAACGTGCCGCCCGGAAGGGGCCTACCGATCCAAAGAGTCTGAGATTCGCGCTCGCAGCAGCAGTCAACAATCCCTCAAGTCCCAGCGTCATACTTTTCCCCGGACTCGTGGATACCAAGCGCAACCGACGTCTGCCCGGACCGCACCTCACCAGCATGCGAACGGCGCGGCAGAGCACTCAAGCCGCGCAGGGAAGCCAACCAGCCACCGGCCCGCACGCGTTGTGCGCCCCGGATTCTCATCCCGACACGGTGGCGGCGCGCAGCGCAGTCATGGGTACTTTTCCCAGCACCTCGATCGTCTGTTCCTGCTCGCGGACCTTGCGCCGCAGCCGGACCAGCTCCTCCCGCTCAGCGGTGGTCAACACCCCGGCCGGCCCCTCGCCCCGATCGATCTCGGCCTGCCTGACCCAGCCCCGCAGGCCCTCGGAACTCACCCCGAGCTCTCGCGCGACCTCCGTCACCGTCCGCCCGGAGGAACGGACGAGATCGACGGCGTCCTTCTTGAACTCCGCCGAGTACCGCTTGCTCGTGTTGCTCTTCTTACTCACTACCTGGACTGCTTCCTCCGGGACCCATACGTCCCAGTATCAAGCTGTCCTGACATCGGGGGGGAAACTTCAACCCGACGGTAAAGAGAATCCCGGGATTTCGTCGTGCTGTGCTATGTGGGGTCGTAGGAGGGTTCCAGGTTTTGTTGGGTTTCTGGTGTGGCGGGTTCGCCGCGGGTGTTGGAGGTGCGTAGCGCGATGGCTCCGGCTGCCACCATGACCTACGACCGCATCCGCGACCCCATCAACCCGCCCGCCACCAAGCTTCTCCCCGAATTCCGTCAAAACGGGGGACGCTACTTCAACACCGACGAACGCGACTTCGTCGCCGTCTACAGCCGTTAGCCTTGCACGAATTCGTAGGTGTAGTACACCAGGCCGTCACCCATCTTTCGTGTGTTGACCAGGTGCAGCGGCTTCTTGTCGCTGGTCTCGTCGAAGATACGCAGGCCGGTTCCCAGCACGACCGGGAAAACTACCAGCCGCAGTTCATCGGCCAGGTTCTCTTCTATCAGTATGCGCACGAGCTGATAGCTGCCGTAGACCAGGATTTCCCCGTCCACTTTCCGCTTCAGCTCCGAAATCTCCTTTACCGCATCGCCGTTGAGGACCGTGGCGTTGCTCCACTGAGGATCTTCGAGAGTCGACGACACGACGTACTTGGGGATGCTGTTCATTCTGTCCGCCCACTTGCGGCTTACGCGGACATCCGCGCCATCGCGCGATAGCATCCGGGACGCGAACCACTCACTGCTCCGCCTGCCCAGCAGTAGCGCCTCGGCACCCAGCGCTTCCTCCGTCTCGCGGGCGGCCCAGTCTTCGAGGTCCTTGCCCCCCACGAACTGGTGGAACCAGCCACCCCGCTCGAAGCCTTCCTCGCCGTCCGGGTCTTGGACCACTCCATCGAGTGTGACATTTGAGCTGATGACGATCTTTCCCATTTCCGTGCTCCTTTGACAATGTTGTCGGCTATCACTGGTCTAGATGCGTACGGATGGTCGGCAGCGCGACGTTCACGATCGAGCCGTCCACGACGTCCAGGAACGTCACCGCGCACAGCAGCGCCAGCGTGACCTTGCCGCGCCCGGTCGCCAGGAACGACCCCTCCGGCGGCGCCGTCGATGCGGTCATGGCGTCGCTCACGACCCGGCGGCTTCCATCACGGGGCCGACCTCGACCCCGCCGCCGACCCGCATCACCGGGCAGTCCTTGGCCAGCGCGAGCGCGGAGTCCATGTCCTCGGCGGACACCACCGAGTGGCCGATCATCCGGGAGCCGCTGCCGCCGACCTCGCCGAGCGAGGCGTAATCGGTCACCGCGTTGCCGACGTCCACCAGGGCCGAGCCCAGCCCGCCGAACCAGGCCTGCCACTCGGCCGCCGTCTCGGCGCCGGGCACGTAGTCGGAGGGCACACGGAAGGAGAAAACGTACTCGGCCATGATCTGTGGTCCTGTTCTGTATCCGGGGCGCGCCCCGGACTGGGACCGCCTCCAAACAGGTAGACGCCGGCACGGCCATGGATTGGGCGCGAAGACACCGCCCAATCCGCCGAACCGACGGCGTCAGTATCAGTAAGCAAGTCGAACGCGGCCTGCGGAAAGAAGAAAAGCGAGGATGCATGCCGATGGAGATGGATACGACGGACCTGATCGCCCGGGCTCGGGCCGGCGACCACAACGCGTTCCGCGACCTGGTCCAGGGCCACTCCCACGAGTTGCAGGTGCACTGCTACCGCATCCTGGGATCCCTGCAGGACGCCGAGGACGCACTCCAGGAGACCCTCGTGTCCGCCTGGCGTAACATCGGCGAGTTCGGCCAGCGGTCCTCGCTCCGGACCTGGCTCTACAAGATCGCGACCAATCGGTGCCTGAGCATGTTGCGCGCCGACAGCCGACGCCCCCGCATCGCCCCCCCGCTGCCCGAGGCCACCCTGCCAGAACCCACCGGCGCCGGCGACGCCCCGCCCTGGTTGGAACCCTATCCCGACGTCCTGCTCGACCACCTCGTCGACCAGCGCCCCGGACCGGAGGCCCGCTACGAGACCACCGAGGCCATCTCCCTGGCCTTCATCACCGCCCTGCAACTGCTGCCCCCACGCCAACGCGCCGCGCTCGTCCTCCGCGACGTCCTGGGCTACCACGCCGCCGAAGTCGCCCAGATGCTCGACACCACCCAGGAATCCGTGAACAGCGCCCTCAAACGCGCCCGCGCCACCGTCGACAACCACCTCGCCGACTCCAGCAGCACCGGCAGCGGCAGGCCTGCGCGGCAACCCGACACCGCCGCCAAACACCGGCTCGTCGCCCGGTTCACCGACGCCATGGAACGCGCCGACCTGGACGCCCTGATCGAACTGCTCGTCACCGACGTGAGACTGTCCATGCCCCCGGCCATGCTGGAATACCGCGGCATCGAATCAGCCCAGCGCCTCTTCGCCGCCGTCGTCTTCCGCCCCGGCCGCACCTACCGCGTGGTACCCACCCGCGCCAACGGCCAGCCCGCCTTCGGCTTGTACCTTGCAGACCCTCACGCCGGTGTCTACCGCGCTTACACCCTGCTGGTCATCACCACCGCCGGCGACCACATCACGGCCATCACCGGCTTCCACAACACCAACGTCATGACGCACTTCGGACTACCCCGAACCCTCCCCGAAACAGATTGACAGACTTCTGGGGGCGCCAAGCGGTGGCGTCTGTTCACTGAGCGACTCTGAGGTCACGATCATCCGGCCGGCCGCATGCATGGCGGCACCGCCGGGACGGTCGACGAATCAGAGCCAGGACAGCCGAAGCGGTGGTCGGACGGTGGTGCAGGCCGCATGGGATCACGAGGTGTCCTGGCCGATCGCGAACGCGGCGTTCACCACGGCCGCGAAGAACACACTCCCGGCGCTCACCCCGGCTGTGCAGCACCTGGGGATCGACGAGACCCGGCGCGGGAAGGCGAAGTTCCGGCTAGGGCGCGTATCTGGTTTCGATCAATCTGCCGGATCTGGCCCGCGCGGTGGGGTGGATCCGGTAGATCGTCGTGTATGACGCGTGCGCAACTGACTGATGCCGAGTGGGCGTTGATCGAGCCGTACCTGCCGGTCGGCGAGCGGGGTCCGTACCCGGAGCGGCTGCGGCAGCAGTTCGAGGGAGTGATCTGGCGGTTCAGGGCGGGTGCGCAGTGGCGTGAGGTGCCGAGTGAGTTCGGCGCCTGGACGACTGTGTCCAACCGGTTCCGGCAGTGGCGGGACGCCGGGGTCTTCGAGGCGCTTCTGGAGGGGATGATCGCGGAGGCCGCGAAGCGGGGTGAGGTGGACTTGTCCCTGGTCAGTGTGGATTCCACCACCGCCCGGGCTCACCACGACGCTGCCGGGATGCACCTCGGCCAAGAGGTCATGGCCGCCCTGGAGAAGGCGGCCGCCGAGGAGGAGAATGCCCGCCAAAAGGTGGCAGTCCGGAAGGACAAGACGGGCAGGGTGCTTTAGCTGATCCCGAGCGGGAGGAACGGCGACGTATCCGGCGCCGGCACAAGGCCCGCCTGAAAGCAGCCCTGCTCGGACGCTCGAGGGGCGGGCAGACCAGCAAGATCCACGTCGCCGCCGACCGCAAGTGCCGCCCGCTGGTCTTCGTCCTGACCGCCGGCCAGGCGGCGGACAGCCCGCAGTTCATCCCGGTACTCAAGAAAGTCCGGGTGCCCGGGCCGGTCGGCCGCCCCCGGACCCGGCCCGACGCTGCTGCCGGCGACAAGGCCTACTCGTCCCGCGGCAATCGCTCCTACCTGCGCAAACGACGCATCAAGGCGGTCATCCCGGAGAAGAAGGACCAGGCCGCCAACCGCAAGAAGAAGGGCAGCCGGGGCGGCCGGCCCGTCAGCCACGACACCGCGCTCTACAAAGAGCGGAACACAGTCGAGCGTCTGATCAACAAGCTCAAGGCGTGGAGAGGCATCGCCACCCGCTACGACAAGACACCCAAGAGCTACCTCGCCGGAGTCCACCTGCGCGGCTCGATGATCTGGATCAAGGAGCTCGCGCGGGCCACCCCTTGATCAAAACCAGATACGCGCCCTAGTCATCGGTGAATACGGAGCCGACGCGTGGGAGGTCGTGGCCGACCGCTGGCATGTCGGGTTCTGCGACCTGACCGGCGGCGCGGGGCTGCTCGGGCAGGTCGAAGGCCGCACCTCGGCGTCGGTATCGGAGTGGATCGACGCCCAGAGCCGCGCCTGGCGATCTGGGGTGCGTGTCGTGGCGATCGACATGTGCACCGTGTTCAAAGCTGCCGTCACCGCATCGCTGCCGCACGCGATCCTGGTCGTCGACCTCTTCCACGTCGTGCAGTTGGCGAACAACGCCGTCACCGAGGTCCGCCGCCGCGTCACGCTGCAGCATCGCGGCCGGCGCGGACGCAAGGGCAACCGCGAGTGGGAACTGCGCAACCGGCTGACCCGCGCTGCGTCCCGGATGCACGCCGACCACCTGGACCCGATGGTCGCCGACCTCGAAGGACTCCCGAAACAGATCGGCGAGCCGATCCTGGCCGCGTGGAACGTCAAGGAGGACCTGCGCGACCCGCTGGACCTGCACGGCGCCAACCCCACCCGCCATCAGATCAGTACCTTGCTGACCAGGTTCTACGAGTCCGCCGCGGCCTGCGGGCTGCCGGAGGTGGAACGCCTGGCCACCACGATCTCCACCTGGTGGCCGCAGATCCTGGCCGGGATCACCACCGGGATCACGAACGCCGCCTCCGAGGGGATCAACCGCGCGATCAAGACCGACGCCCGCTGCGCCTACGGCTACCGCAACCCCGCCAACCAGCGGCTCCGCTCCCGCTGCGCCACCACCCGACGAGCCCGCGGCCACCTCACCACCCGGACCAGCGGCCGTCACGCCCAGCCACGACCCTCACGACGATGAAGCACTATCAAGTTCGAAGAGCCCCCATCACACACTGGATCTGGCGATACGCCTCCCGGAAAGAACCGATCGCCACCTGGATCGTGCTGTCCAGGGCGCTTTCCAGGGATCGTTGCAACACGTGGTCGTGTTGGTCAGGCCCCGAGCAGTTCATGCAGGCGCTCGGCCGGGGCTTGCCGGCCGAGCGTTTTGCGTGGGCGGCGGTCATTCCTTGTCGCGCAGGCGGGCGATCTGTTGCCGGGAGAGTTCAACGGTGCGCTGCATGTGCCGGTACAGCAGGGCGCGCTCGTCCTCGGTGTAGTCGGCGAACATCGCCCGCCATCCCCGGCTCAGCTCGGACCACAGCTCCATGAGATCCCGCATCGCCTCCGGGACAGGCTCCACCCGGACCCGGCGGCGGTCGGTCTTGTCGCGGTGCCGGACAACGTAACCGGCCTTCTCGAGACGGTCGACCAGCCGGGTCGCCGATCCGCTGGTCAGGCCGGTGAGTTCGGCGATCCGGCCGGTGGTGAACGGGCCGGGCTCGGCGGTCAGCAGGTTGAGGCACTGGACATCGGTGGGGTGCAGCTTGAGATGGTCCGCGACCGCCTGGTTGAACATGACGTACGAGGCCAGGTAGCGGCGGGACTCCTGCTGGAGATCATCAATCAGCATGCACACCATCCTAAATATCTGCGTCACACAGTAACTGTGTCGTACGGTAACCGCATGACGAAGGAATCCTACCGGCCCGTGGTGGCCGTCGCCGGAGCGACCGGCGCCCAAGGCGGCGCGGCCGCCCGCTCGCTGCTCGATCAGGGCTTCCAGGTCCGGGCCCTGACCCGCACTCCCGACTCAGCCGCCGCACACGCGCTGAGGGTCTTCGGCGCCGAGGTGCACGCGGCCGACTTCGACGACAGCAAGTCGCTGGAGGCCGCCCTGAAGGGCGCCGACGGATTGTTTGCGATGTCCACGCCATTCGGCTCGGACCCGGAGACCGAGGTCCGGCAGGGCATCGACCTGCTGGAGGCCGCCCGTGGTGTCGGGCACATCGTGTTCACCTCGGCAGCGCACGCCGACCGCGGCACGGGCATTCCGCACTTCGAGAGCAAGTACCGCATCGAGCGGCACCTGCGAGGGCTGGGTGTGCCGTGGACGATCCTTGGTCCGGCCGCGTTCATGGACAACTACACGGTCGAGTGGTCGCTCGAGGGTCTGCGTGAAGGCCGGTTCGTGCTGCCGATGCCGGCCGACCGGCCGCTGACGCTGATTCCCGCGCGGGACATCGGCGCCTTCGCAGCCCATGTTCTTGCGCGGCCGCAGGAGTTCGCGGGCCGGCGCATCGACATCGCTTCCGACAAGCTGACCTGCCTGGAGATCGCGGAAGCCCTGACCGGCGTGTGCGGCCGGCCGATCGTCTTCGAGCGGCTGCCGATCGCCCACGTCGAGGCGTTCTCGGCTGATCTCGCCGCGATGTTCCGCTACTTCACCGAGGTCGGCCTCGATGTGGACGTGGACGCACTGCGGCGCGACTTTCCGGAGATCGGCTGGCAGCGCTTCGGCACCTGGGCGGCCAAGCGCACCTGGCCGGTCAGCTGATTTCACGCGGTCAGCACATAGCCGGACTCAGGCCGCGAGCAGTTTGTGCAGGCGCTCGGCCGGGGTTTCCCAGCCGAGCGTTTTGCGTGGGCGGCCGTTGAGTTCGGCGGCGACAGCGGCCAGGTGCTCACGGGTGTGGACGGACAGGTCGGTGCTCTTGGGAAAGTACTGCCGCAGCAGGCCATTCGTGTTCTCGTTCGAGCCGCGCTGCCAGGGCTGGCCGGATCACAGAAGTAGACGGGGACGTCGGTGGCGATCGTGAACTCCCGCTCACGCAGCAGCTTCTTGCGTCCCTGAGCTACGGTCCGCAGCTCCCGAATCTTGAAGTCCATCGCACCCCCTGAACTGGGGTGTTGCAACGACCACTAGAACGGAAGCAGGCTTCTCTGAACTAGGGCCTGTGTGATGTCGTGATCAATTGGCTCCTTGCAAGAGGTCATTGATCCAGATCATCGAGGCACGGCGTTCGAGGCCGGCGAGGTAGCTCTCGGGGGTCTTGTCGAAGCGTGTGGCGATGCCGCGCCGGTCCTTGAGTCGGTTGATCAGTCGCTCGACGGTGTTGCGATCACGGTAAAGATCGGCGTCGTGAGTGACGGGACGGCCGCCCCGGCTGCCCTTCTTCTTGCGGTTGGCGGCTTGGTCCTTCTTCTCCGGGATGACCGCCTTGATACGGCGTTTGCGCAGGTGGGCGCGTTCGCTGTTCCGGAAACTTGTGCAGGCTGAGCTGACGCTGCATCATCAGCACCGTTCCTTCACGAGTCCACCATCGGGACCACAAACCCCGATCTGCCTGTGAGGCCCCGCTGAAACTCTCCGTGCCCATGACGCGCCGAACCGCCGTGCTCGGCGCCGCCCTGGTCGTCGCCCTTTCCGGTACCGCCGTCGCGGCGTCGCCCATAGCCACGGTGGCGGCGTCGGACAACAAGGTCCACGCGTGCGTCAACAAGACACAGCTGACGGTGCGGATCATCGACCCCGCCCGCCACCAGTCCTGCACCGGGGCCGAACGCGTCGTCTCCTGGAACATCACCGGACCGCAGGGAGCCAAGGGCGCTGCGGGCGCCAAGGGAGCCACCGGCGCCACCGGCCCGGCCGGTGCAACCGGTGCGGCCGGCCCCGTCGGTCCCGTCGGCGCGACGGGGCTCACCGGCCCGGCCGGGCCCACCGGGGCCACGGGCGCGAAGGGGGACACGGGCGCGACCGGCGCCACGGGGCCCGCCGGCGCGCAGGGCGACAAGGGAGCCACCGGAGCGACCGGGCCCGTTGGCGCCACCGGGCCGACCGGTGCCGCCGGGCCCGCCGGACCGAAGGGGGACAAGGGCGACCCCGGGCCGGACTCGCGGTTCGGGACCGAGACCACGTCGGCGGCGTCGGGACACGGGACGGAGTGCACGATGGGCACGGTGTGGCTGGCGGCCGGAGCCCGGGCGGGCGGGGTCCCGGCAAGGGGGCAACTGCTGCCCATCAGCCAGTATCAGGCGCTGTTCTCGCTGCTCGGCACCATGTACGGCGGCAATGGAACGACGTCGTTCCAACTGCCCGACCTGCGGAGTGCCGCGCCGAACGGGCTGACCTACGTGATCTGCGTCGCCGGAATCTTCCCCTCGGCGGACTAGGGCCTGTGTGATGTCGTGATCAATCGGCTGCTCGCAAGAGGTCTTCGAGCCAGATCATGGGACCTGTCCCCGAGTGGTGGACACCTCTGAGCGGTGGTCGCGTGCCGGAGCGGGGAACCTGGGGGTCTACCGGCGGGCGGCGGCGACGTCGGCGAGCGACGTCAGAAGTCGGACGCGGCCGAAGACCGGACGGTCGTCCTCCCAGTCCGCGGTGTGCAGGGCGACTTCCTTGTCGTCCTCGCTCCACACCGCGCGCACCTCGTAATAGGCGTACGGCTCGAATTCGGGCTCGGTGAGCCGGGCGGGCGTCAGGTTGCCGCGGTCGTCGACGCCGGCGGCCGCGATCGGCTCGATGCTGAGGTCGGCGAGGCGGGCGTTGATCAGATCGGCGTGGCGCTGGGCACGCAGCAGGCCCTGGGCAACGATGTCGATCTGCTGCTCCTAGACGAGTCATTCCGAATGCTGACGGTGTGTCCGGGAACGCAGACAGGGCGTCCAAGATCGTTGTGTGACGAACAACCTGGACGCCCTGCTGACCGCACTGTACGTGAAGATCGATGACGAGATCGGAGGTACCCGATGGCTGGGTCGGCCGCCGCAGCTGACCGATTCCGAGCTGGTCACCCTTGCCGTCGCGCAGGCTCTGCTGGGCTTCACCTCGGAGTCGCGCTGGCTGCGGTTCGTGGACTCCCGACTGGGAGCGATGTTCCCGTACGTGCCCAGGCAGCCGGGCTGGAACAAACGACTGCGGGCAGCGTTGCCGCTGGTCAAAAAGGCAATATGGCTGCTTGCGGTCGATACGGACTTTTGGTTCGACAACCACTGGATCGTCGACTCCACGCCGGTGGAGTGCGGTCGCTCGCGGCCGACGGTGAAGCGGTCGGACATGGCCGGCTGGGCCGGATACGGGTACTGCGCCTCGCACTCCCGGTTCTTCCGGGGCCTGCGCCTGTTCCTGGTGTGTACTCCGACCGGCATGCCGATCCTGTGGGCCCTGGCGAACCCGAAGATCGGCGAACGTGAAGTGCTGACCGCAATGCTTGACCGCGAACCGGAGACAGTCACGGACCGGCCAGGGCTGCTGGTGATCTCGGACAAGGGCTTCGCCTCGATGGCGTCCCGCTGGTTGGTGCAGCCGATCTTGGTCAGGGCGTGTTGGTGGTGTTCGGTAGCGCGGGGGCGCTGTCGGGGAGCTCGGCGGGGTAAAGCTGATCCATGCTTCCCTCGGGCAGGTAGCGGCGGGGGAAGGCGATCCATTCGTCGTGCAGTTCGAACAGGACGGCGGTGACCAGTCGCAGGAGCGCGTCGTCGTTGGGGAAGACCTGGACGACGTCGACGCGGCGCTTGACCTCGCGGTTGACCCGCTCCAGTGGATTGGTGGACTGAATCTTCTTCCAGTGGCGTTCGGGGAAGACCGCGAACGCGGTCAGGTCCTCCTTCGCTTCCAGGAGCATCGCCTTGACCTTGGGGAACTGGCCGCCGAGCATGTCGGCAACGGTGTCGAGTTGGGCACGGACCGTCTCGCCGGTGGGCTGGGCGAAGATCGTGCGGATCGTCGCGGCGACCATCTCGGCCGACTCCTTGCTGATCACGCCGAAGACATTGCGCAGGAAGTGAACACGACAACGCTGGTAGGCGGCCCCGAGCATGACCTTCCGGATGGCCTTGACCAGTCCCGAATGATGGTCGCCGATCACGAGCCGGACCCCGCTCAGGCCGCGTTCGCGCAGGGAACGCAGGAACTGGGTCCAGAACACCTCGGTCTCGCTGTCGCCGACCATCACCCCCAGCACCTCGCGGCCGCCGTCCTCGGTGATCCCGGTGGCGATCACCACGGCCCGGGACACGATCTGGTGCTCGACCCTGGCCTTGCAGTAGGTCGCGTCCAGGTACATGTACGGGAAGCGCACGTGGTCCAGAGGCCGGTTGCGGAACGCGGTCAGCTGGACGTCCAGGTCGCCGCAGATCCGGGAGACCTCGCTCTTGGAGATCCCGGTGTCCGCGCCGAGGGCCTTGACCAGGTCGTCGACCGACCGGGTGGACACGCCGTGCACGTACGCCTCCATGATGACCGCGTACAGGGCCTGGTCGATCCGGCGCCGCCGCTCCAGCAGGCTCGGGAAGAAGCTGCCCGACCGCAGCTTGGGGATGGCCAGGTCCAGGTCGCCGGCCTGGCTGGTCAGCGTCCGCTCGCGGTGGCCACTGCGGTAGGCGGTGCGGGTATCGGCGTGCTCGTTCCACTCCGCGCCGATCTTCGCACTCGCCTCGGCCTCGATCAGCTCCTGCAGCATCCGCTCGGCCACTGAGCGGACCAGTTCGAGGCCGTCCGCTGAACGTAGTGACTCAAGCAGGCGGAGTAAGTCATGCTGGGTCAGGGCCATCGTGCACCTCCCGGGCTGAACACGCCGTTTACCAGGGAGAATTGCACGGTGGCCCGTCTGATGAGCAGGGAGCGGAGCCTACGCGCGCATGCGCCCCCGGGCGCACGCCCTGACCAAGATCGGCTGCACCAACCAGCGGGACACCATCTTCGCCTCCAAGGAGTTCGAGGCCGATCTGGCCTTCCGGGGCGCGGAGTTGCTGCGACCGACGTTCAAACGCGAGACGGCTCATCCAGCACTCCGAGACGCTGATCACCTGGGCCGCCATCACCCTCATGACCAGGCGTCTCGCACGGAAAGGCTCGACCCCCAGCTGGCCGAGGAAACCGGCCGCTGTCGACGGCTGACTGCCCCGGAGGGCCTGGCTCTCAGCCACGAACCTTCGGAGTGACCTAGTGATTCACCGTCGTCGGCAGGCGGCCTGCTTGTTCAGCCAGTTCTGGGCTGCGTCCAGCACGGCGTCCTGGTGGCGGGCCACCGGGCGGGGGTCCTTGATGACTTCCTCGTCCGGCGGGATCGACTCGTCGTAGGTGCGGCCCGTGCGGTCCGCGTCCTTGACTTCGGTGAGGATGAGCATGGCGCCGTCGGACAGGCGGTGCGCGTCGTTCCCCGTTGGGACACCGCGGGTCTGTTCGCCGAAGAACCGGGTGTCCGGGCGTCCGCGGAAGGCCACCACGACCGCCTCACCCGCACTGGCTGTCTGCCGGCCGGTCAGCACGGCGACCGGCGGCCTGCTTCGGCCCAGGGGCCGGCCGGCGCCCCCGGCCTGCGGCTTGCCGTCCAGGTACGGGGCACCGTTCTTGATCGACCACACGAATTTCTTGCCGTCCGCATCGACGAACATGCCCACCGTGCCGTCACCCAGAATCGGCCCGGCCACGGCGAGCACCGGCCACATGCCACCACCGCTCTCCGGCCTCAGGTCCACCACCCAGCCGCAGGCTCCCGCCCCGTCCGCCTTCGTCACGGCGTCCCGGCCCTGCCGTACGTACGCGTCGTACGTCTTCTGGGAACCGCTCACCCGAGGCAGGGAAACGTACTCGATGCCGTTCTTCAGGGAACGGCCTTCCAGACCATCGAAAGAGGAGGTCGACGCCTCGATGCCCTCCTTGGCCTGCCCCGGATCCCAGAAGGTGCTGTGCCGATCGCCCAGAGCCCCCAATGCCGACTCGATCGCCCCGTAGGTGTCCGCGGGCTTCTGCGCCCCGCGAGCCTGTGAGAACGCCTTGCTTCGGAGGTTGTCCCAGTCGATCTGGTGACGGAGCAAAGAGTGCTCTTCCATGATGCTCAGCGCCTTCGACAAGTACGTCCGCGCCGCGGGCGCCATGTCGCCGCCCGCCGAGTCCTGCGCACCGCTCGTGCATCCCGTCGCCGCTACGACAACTCCGGCCAGTGCCGCACATGCTGGCATGCGCAGTGAACGTCCCCGACCCATCCGTCCCCAGGCTCTCGTCACAGGAGGCAACCCTAACGTTAACGATCACCCGCTGACGAGCTCACAGATGAGAAACAGGTACTTACGCCGGGAAGCTCGTGGACTGGGCGAAACAGCACCTCAACCTCACGGTCAAGCCTGTCAGCCGTCCCAAGGACGCCTCCGGCTTCGTCGTGCTGCCCCGCCGCTGGGTCGTCGAGAGGTCGCTCGCGTGGATGATGCACGCCCGCCGCCATGCGAGGGACTACGAACGGCTCATCCAGCACTCCGAGACGCTGATCACCTGGGCCGCCATCACCCTCATGACCAGGCGTCTCGCACGGAAGGGGGGACCCCCAGCTGGCCGAGGAAACCTCCGGAGCATTTCACGGTCGACGACAGGCAGCCTGTTTGAGGAGCCAGCTCTGTGCTGCCTGCAGGACCTCGTCCCGGTTACGTGCCACCGGGCGTGGGTCTTTGACAATCTCCACGGCAGGTGGAATCGGCGCGTCATATGCACGGCCCGTTCGGTCCGCGTCCTTGACTTCCGTGAGGGCCAGCACAGCTCCGTCGGCTAGGTGGTACAGCTTGTTTCCCGTGGGGACGCCGTAGGTCGGCTCGCCGAAGAACCGGGTGTCAGGACGTCCCCGGAAGGCCACCACGACCGCTTCACCCGAACTGCCTGTTCGCTTACCGGTCAGGACCGCGACCGGCGGGGCGCTCTTGGCGAACGGTCGGCCATCGCCCCAACCGACCAACTTGCCGTCTTCGTATGGACTGCTGTGCTTGATCGACCAAACGGACTTGCTGCCGTCGACATCCACGAACGCACCGACCGTGCCATCGCCCAGGATCGGACCTACCACCTCAAGCATCGGCCACATGTCGCCCCCGGTGTCCGAGCGCAGATCCACCACCCAGCCGCAGGCTTCACCCGCGCCGGCCTTCGCCACGGCACTCCGGCCCTGTCGCACATACTGGTCGTACGCCTCTTGAGACCCCTGCACACCAGGCAGGGAAATATAGCCCACACCGCTTTTCAGAGAACGGCCTGCTAAGCCATCGAAGTTGACTACGGAGGCTCCGTAACGCTCCTTCGCTTCATCCGGCTCCCAGAACAAACTGTGCCCGTCGCCCAGCGCATACAGAGCCGAGTCGATCGCCCCGTACGTGCCCGCCGTCTTCTGCGCGCCGCGCGCCTGCGAGAACGCCCTGCTCCGCAAGTCTGAGTCACCATGGGTGCAGCCACGACTGACCGAGGCCCCCCAGGACTTCAGCCGGTTCGTCCACCACCGCCGGGACCTGACCAATCCCACCCTGGACCAGGCCAGACACCGGGCCGGCGCGATCGGCGAGGCCTACGGCTGGACCAGGTGGGTCGCCCGGGAAGTCGACCGCGCCCTGGTCATCCTCCTGTCCGAGCACCAGACAGGCGACAAGATCTCGTACTCGCAGATGTCCGACGGCCTTCGGCACTTCGGCCTCACCACCAAGCGCACCGCCGAGATCCTCGACCAGCTCGACCTCCTCAACGACGACCGCGTCCCGGTCTTCGAGTCCTGGCTGTCCCAGCTGTCGACGGTCTCGCCGACGGGATCCGCCGCGACGTCGAGGACTGGCTGCGAACCCTGCGTGACGGCGGTCCCCGCAGCCAGCCCCGCGAGCAGGGCACCGCCATGAAGTACCTGACCGAGATCCGCCCGGTGCTGCTGGACTGGTCCGGCCGGCTCGACCACCTGCGCGAGGTCACGCGCACCGACATCCTGGCCATCCGCGACCAGTTGGAGGGCTCGAAGCGGCACCACACCATCAGCGTGCTGCGGTCGCTGTTCCGGCACTGCAAGAAGAAGGGCACCATCTTCCGCGACCCCGCCGCCCGGGTCCGCGTCGGCCGCCAGGACTACCGGGTCCTTCTTCCCCTCGAACCAGGCGAGGTCCGTGCCGCCGTCGACGCGGCGACCACGCCGGCCGCACGGCTCGCCCTGGCCCTGGCCGCCGTCCACGCAGCCCGGCCGAAGGCAGTGCGCGAACTCCAGCTCGACGACGTGGACCTGGGTAATCGCCGCCTGGTCCTGGCCGGCCGCGCTCGCCCACTCGACGACCTCACCCGCCAGGCGATCCTCGCCTGGCTCGACTACCGCCGCCAGCGGTGGCCCAACACCGTAAACCCGCACCTGATCGTCAGCCAGCACACGGCCATGGACACGCGCCCGGTCAGCGGTATGTGGATCACCGAGGCCCTCCGCGGCCAGACCGCGACGCTGGAGCGACTGCGTATGGACCGTCAGCTTGAGGAAGCCCTCACCCACGGCCCCGACCCGCTCCACCTCGCCGAGGTCTTCGGCCTCGACGAGAAGACCGCCATCCGCTATGCGAACTCCGCCCGCCAGATCCTGGAGCGGCCCCTGGAGAGCGCCCCCGCAACATCACCGCGAACCCAAGGGGACAACCCCGAGAATCCCGGCAACGGACCCTCGGGTTCCCACTCAAGAGCCTTCAGTTTCCCTGAACCCGCGGGCCTTAAGGGGCGGCGTTAACGAGCAGCGAACCAGGTGGCAAGTAGCCCGCCAGTAACTTGGTGAGGGTGGCGAGGGGCAACTCGGCCAAGGCCTCCGGTGGCCGGTGGCATCACCCTTTCGATGGTCGCCAAGCTGGAGGCCGAGCCAGCGGGCCGTCAGTCCCTGCTCGACCAGGTGCTGAAGAGCCTGGAAGAGTTCAGCAGCTGATCTCTCAGCATCAGAAGGGGCCCATCGCCGTCTCTGCGGCGATCGGGCCCTTCGCCTTCACCGGGCCTTCAGATCCCAGTGCTGGTCGGCTGCCCAGTCGGCGAAGCTCCGCCAGCCCACCTCTGGGTGGTCGCGCCGCAGCCCTTCGACGTCCACGTCGAGACCGGTACCGGCGAAGTAGCGGAACATGGTGGCCAGATCGGCGGAGTACACCTCGATCTCGGCGAGGGGGACCGGCGCGAATTCGATCGGACGACCGCAGGCGGTGGCGAGGGTCTCGGCGATCTCGGAGCACGTCACGCGATCGGAGGCGAGGTCGATGCGCCGCCCGGCGAACTCCTCGGGATGCCGGAGGGCGAGCGCCGCGAACGCGCCGATGTCGGCGGCCGAGATGAACGGCAGCCGCAGGTCGGCGGGCAGAGGCAGGGCGAACCGGCCCTCGCGCAGGCCGCTCATCGTCCACTCGCCGGTGTGGTTGTCCATGAAGACGCCCGGGGCGATGACCGTCCAGGGGATGCCCAGGCTCCGCAGGTGGAGCTCGATGCGGTGCTTGCTGTCGAAGTGGGGGATGCCGGTGCCGCGGTCCGCGTTGGCGGCCGAGGTGAACACGATGTGCCGGACGGTCCCGCTCGCGGCGGCGTCGAGCAGCGCGACTGCCTGCCGCACCTCGGCGTCGATGTCGGTGCCGAGGGGCGTGGACATCGCGAACAGTGCGTCGGCCCCGGCGAGCGCGGCATCCAGGCCGACGCGGTCGTCGAAGTCGGCGTACGCCACCTCCGCGCCGAGCCGGCGCAACTGCTCGGCGCTGGCGGGCGTCGTCCGGATGCAGAGCCTTCAGCTCGGCCACCTTGGCGAGCCGGCGCTCGGTCAGCGTGGTCCGCTCCGGGTCGTACTCAGGCCGGGATTCCCCCTCCTGGGCCCAGTGCCGACTGCCACTGCGGAAGCCGCTCTCGGCCTCCAGGAAGTGGGCCATCCTCAGCCGGAGCCGCTTCTGGTCATCGTCCTTCAGGTCCTCGAACCGCGCGGGCTGCTGCTTGTCATTCATCACGGCCTCCCACCGGATAGACCCAGGTCTCATCCCCGAACGGCAGAGCCAGGTCGACAGCCATCCGCCGGTGCCAGAGGAGATGGACCGCGTGCGTGCGGGCCACCGCCGGAACCTGCGTCTGATCCACCAGCTCGGCGAACAGCCACGGACGCCGGCCAACCGCGGCCAGCAGCTGCCGCTCAAGCCCCAGAGGATCGGCCATCGGACGGCGCCGCACCGACAACGCGTCGATCCCCGCCAGCACCTGCCGACGCCAGCCGGTCAGCACCATGTAGCGCCAGCCCGCGGCGGCCGCCACCTGCGCGGCCGCCGCGAACCGCACCTCGTCCTCCTCGCCGATCAGGCCCCCAGGACGCACGTCCACCAGCCACGAGGCTCCCGCCGCGAGCACGAGGAAGTCCGGCGACCTTCCACGTCACCGTCCACGTACGCGGCCACCCCGGCCCCAGATCCAGGCACCCGGTGGCCCGCTCGGGCAGCGCGTACGGCAACGCGAGGTCGTCCAGGCGACAGACGTGGGACCACACCGGACCTGCCGGAACATCGACGACCTGTACGTCACCCATGGCGAGAGCACACCGCAGAGCCCGAGCCGTACGCGGGAAAGACCCAAAACAACATCAACAACCGGGCTGTACCGGTAGCGAGCTCAACTCGCCAAATCAAATGCTCAGTCACACCAGTGAGTGCTTCGGTTGGCCGGTATGTGCTCAGTGGCCGCAGGAGGCTTGTTCTCTCGGTTGCCAGACCGGTTGTGATGCGCCGCGTGGCCTCCCATGCCTTCTCGGTGACCAGGCGTTCGATCCAGTTGCTATATTCATTGATCACTCGGTCACGATCCGCACCGGACGAACGGGGACGTCGGGCCGGGTACCGGAAAGGCCTCCTGAGCTGGGGCCATGTGATCCTGTGGGGGGATACCACCGTGCGACGCTCTGCTCTGCTTTCGGCTGCCACTGCCACGGCGCTGGCCGTCTCGATGTTCACCGGCTCCGCGCTGGCCCGTGCCGACGCTGCCCCAGGCGGTGGACCTGTCCTGGATGTCGCAGACGCCTGGTATGACTATCCCGGAATGGTCTTCATCACCGCGCACTCGGACGATCCGATCACCCACATCACCGCCCACTTCACCCCCGTCGGTGCCCAGGATGGCGCGCCCGAGGCTGGTTCCACCGATGACTTCACCCAGCAGTCCGGCACGGACGGCCGGTCCGGAGTCTGGAGGGCACCGGTCCACCTGGCGGAACTCGGCGAGTACCGCATCACCGTCGATCTGCAGGACTCCTCCGGCGCCACGGTCACCGGCGCCGTGTCACAGTGGACACTGAAGTACCAGACCATTCTCACGATCCCGGACCTCACGGTGACGCCGACCAGGCCGGACTACTTCCATCAGAAGGTGACCGTCAGCGGTACCGAACTCGCTGAAGACCCACGGACGCCCGACAGTCCGGTTCCGGTCGCGAACGCGCCGGTCTTGATCACCTCCCAGGGCACCTCCCCGTACGGCAGGTTCAACACGCAGACCGGCGCCGACGGCCGCTTCACCTTCTCTTTCGTCCCCACCTTGTACTGGGCCGACATGACGGCGTGGCCACAAGCCTCCAGCGCCTATCCTGGGGCGATCCTCCTGGCCTCGCCCAAGCAGCAGATGAACCCCGTGCAGGCTCCGACCCGGTTCACGGCGAGCACACACGCCCTCAACCTGCGCCAGGGAACGACGGGCACGGTCACCGGCCGTGCGGAGATCCAGACGGCCGACGGCTGGCAGCCGCTGCCGCACACATCACTCAGCCTCGTGGGCACCGGCTCTTCGCAGGGCGTCCTCGGGGGGACGACCACCACGGACGACAACGGGTTCTACACCCTGCGCGTCCCCGGGGAGAATCCGTTGCCGACCGGCCAACTCGTCCTCGGTGACACACCGTTCCTGCAGCCTGCCACTCAGCCCTTCACCCTCCACGTGGCATACACGACCGACCTGACCATGGACGCCACGCTCGGCGACGACTCCCGGCTCCGCGTTTCGGGACAGATGTTGTACAGCGATCCCCGTGCCCACTGGCCGTCCAACACCGCAGTCAGCATCGAATACTCCAAGGACGGCAAGACCGGCTGGAAGTCCGCCTCCACGATCCCGGTGAAGATCCGCTACAACAAGCCCTACTTCCAAGAGGACTTCAGCACGTCGTTCACCGCGCCGAACGACGCCTACTGGCGTGCCCGCTTCAACGGCAACCCCGACCTCGCAAGCAGCACCACCAAGCCCGTCCACCTGCGCCGCTACCCCACACGGATCACCGGGTTCGACGTCTCCCCCGAACCGATCCGCAAGAACGGCCTCATCCACCTCAAGGGCACGCTCCAGTACTACACAGGTACCACCTGGAAGCCGCTCGCCCACGCCGACCCCGCCCTGTACTTCCGGCCTCGCGGAGCCTCCGCCTACCGCTACATCAGTGACCTGAGCACCGACTCCAAGGGCCGGATCTACAACATCATCCTCAATGACACCCAGGACGGCACTTGGGCAGTTGCCTTGAACCGCAACATAGGCGACCAGTATCTGAAGAGCCCCCTGGTCTCGGACTACGTCGACGTGCGATGACCATACGACGCAGCCCGGAATCCCCGGACTACGGCTGAACCGCGTCGGCAGACGCGGCGGCTGTCATCCGCCACGCTCAACCGGTGAGGGGCCACGAAGTTTCCGGACAGGCACCCAATAGGGTTGTCCTGAACAAGGAAACGAGGAAGAAGTGGCGCCACCCAGTGAACCCTTCTCGGCAACGTCTCGTGACGGTTCGTGATCTTCGTTCAGGTGGTGCGTCCGGTTTCGAGCTGGAGCAGGACGAGGGCCGCGCGGGCGATGCGTGTGATGCTGCCAGGGTCGAGGCTGACCCGGCGCAGGGCCTTGAAGGTGGCCTTGAGCAGGTCGTTGGCTCGTTCGGCGGCGCCGTGGATGCCGCGGATGACCTGGTTGAACGTCTTGTGCCTGGTGGTGAGTTCGCGGCCTCGGGGCTTCTTGACCGGGTGCCGGAAGCCGGGGCCGGCGTTCTCGTGGCCGAGGTCGGTCAGGGTGGGGATGTCCAGGATGGTCGCGAGGCGGTTGAGTGCGGCGAGCAGTCCGTGGGTGCGTGCGCAGGTGGTGTCGTGTTCGCGGCCGGGGCGGACGGGCGAGACCCACAGCGGCCAGCCGTCCGGCGCGGAGATGACCTGGACGTTGCCGCCGTGGTGTTTGTGTTTTCCGGACCACCAGAGGTCGGCGCCGTTGGGGCCGGGTGCGGCGACACGGTCGGTGCGGATGATGGTGCCGTCGAGGTTGAGATGGGTGTATCCGGCGGCAGTGGCACGCTCCAGCACGGTGGACAGGTCCGGGGCGTGATCGGCCAGTGTGGTCAGCCCCTTGTGGAGGTAGCGGTAGGCAGTGGGGAGCGATATCCCGTTGTCCCGGGCGAGTTGGGACAGTCGCGCGCCGTCGATGAACCATCGCAGCACGAGCACGGCCTGCTTGAAGACGCCCGGAGAGCGGGTGTTCTTGCGGGTTCCGAGTCGGCCGCGGTGCTCGCGCAGGAGCCGGGCCGGCGTCTCGGCGGTCTCCCTGCGGACATCGAGTACAGCGGTGTAGGTGATACTGGAAGGCACGTGGAGCCTCTGGTTGTACGGAACTTGATCTTGGCAGACCTGTTCCTACCAGGGGTTTCCCGTCTATCTGACGCCAGGTCACCCTGCGGGACACCAACCCCTCGCACTGTCACGCACCGCAGCCGTCACGTTGCCGAGAAGATCTCATTGGTTCCTCGCTGTCAGGCTTGGCGGGCGTAGGACGCGAGGCGATCGGCGAGCGCGGTGACGAGGTCGTGCAGTTCATCGGGGCGCTCGATGACGAACGGCCGGTCGAGTGAGGCGAGTAGCGGAGGCAACCAGTCGAGCCGCTCCGCCCGTAGCTGGACGCGCAGCCAGCGCTCGGTCGCCCGGTCCTTGTCTGCCGTGGGCGCGTGCTCCTCCAGGCTCGCGACGCTGGCGGGAAGGTGGGCGCGGATCTGCTCAACTGTCCCGTGGATCCGCAAGGTCACCTCGTGCCGGTACTCAGCCGTGGCGAACCCTGACAACACGCGCTGTGCCGGATCGGGACCCACGGGCGCCTCGAATGAGCCGGGCAGGGTCCGTGCGTCAGTGATGCGATCGAGCCGGAAGGTTCGGTCCTCGCCGATCTCGGGGTCCGTGCCCGTGACGTACCACCGGCCCGAATGGGCGACGATCCCGTACGCGTGCAGCGTGCGTTCGCTGCGCCGGCCGTCGCGGTCGGTGTATCTGATCGAGACCGATCGGCGGTGGCGTACCGCATCGGCGATGGTGAGCAGGACCCCGGCGTCCGGGGTGGCGAACTCGCCGGGCTGATCCGTGAAGGCGAGAGATTCCAGGAGTGTGTCGAGCCGGCGGGCGATGTGCTTGGGCAGCACCCGCCGGATCTTGGCCGAGGCCGTCTCGTTTGCCGTGTGCTGCGTCGTCGTCAGCCCTGCTCGGCGGCCGGCGACCAGGCCGAGCATCACGGCCAGCGCCTCGTCGTCGCTGAGCATGAGCGGAGGCAAGCGGTACCCGGGGGCGAGCCGGTACCCGCCGTAGCGGCCGCGCACCGATTCCACGGGCACGTCGAGGTCGATCAGTTGCTCCACATACCGCCGCACGGTGCGCCCTTCGACGCCGAGCCGGTCGGCGAGTTCGGCCACCGTCCGGGTGCCGCCCGACTGCAGCAGCTCCAGGAGTGTCAGCACGCGGCCAGTGGGTCGAGGCATGTGCACAACCTAACGCGAATACAGGACCGATTCTGTCCACTATTTCTCCTAGCCTGCGACGTGCACGCCTCCAGCACAGCCAAGGAGATCCCCATGGAGTTCGTCTCGATCCGCATCATCACCAGCGACGTAGCGCGCCTCGTCGAGTTCTATGAGCGAGCCACAGGGGCGCGGGCGACGTGGGCCACCGAGGACTTCGCCGAACTCAACACCGCGGGCGCCACCCTCGCGATCGCCGGCACCCGCACCGTCCCGCTGTTCGCCCCGGGCTCTGCCCGCCCGGCGGACAACCACAGCGTGATCACTGAGTTCCTCGTCGACGACGTGGACCGCGTTCACCAGAACCTGACCGGCTTCGTCACCGACTTCGTCACCGAGCCCACCACGATGCCCTGGGGCAACCGGTCGCTGCTGTTCCGTGACCCCGACGGCAACCTCGTCAACTTTTTCACGCCCGTCACCCCGGCGGCAATCGAAAAGTTCGCACGTTGACGCCACGCACTGCCGCTCACGCGGGAGCCCTGAGATCCCAGGGCTCCCGGTGAACGCGGCCGCCGAGTCCAGGAGCGCCACCAGCAGGGGGCACGGGAACGCACCGCTGACCCCCGAAGGACGTCTGCGCTTGTGTCTGCGGATCGACGCCGGACGTCCGATCGCGCACGTGGCTGCGGAGGCCGGGCTATCGCGCCGCTGCCTGGCCAAGTGGTACGCCCGCTGGCGGGCGCACGGCGAGAACGGCCTGCTTGACCACTCCTCCCGCCCCGCTACCAGCCCCGCCCGCACCCCCGAGGACATCGCCGACCTGGTGGAGGCGCTGCGGCGGCAGACCAAGCACGGGCCAGCCCGGCTCACCGCCGACCTACAGCGGCTGCACGGCGTCACACTCGCGCCGGCGACCGTCCACCGCATCCTGGTGAGGCGAGGACTCAACCGGCTCCGGGACCTCGATCCACCGACCGGCGAGCAGCTGCGCGAGGTCATCCGCTACGAGCACGACCGGGTCGGCGACATGGTCCACGTCGACGTCAAGAAGCTCGGACGTATCCCGACCGGCGGCGGCTGGCGGATGCACGGCGTCGGCACCGAGTCCGCCCGCGCCTCCAAACGCACCGGTCCCGGCACCGGCAAGGTCGGATACACGTACTTGAGTGCTTGTGTCTGATGCCGACACCCCAAGCCACTCCTTTGGGGCAATGAAACGTAGCGGCTGCTCCTGGCTTGTGCGCTCATGGTGCTGTGGATGTCTGCACCTTGTAGCGCCAGCAGGCCCATGTACCTACCGCGCGACGCCAGGAGGGCGCACCGATGGACAGGCTTGATCCGGCCCGGACGGCTCTGATGGTGGTGCATATGGCCAAGGGGGTGGCCGGGGAAGTCGACACCCCCTTCAACCGGCTTTTCCGGCACCGGGCCGAGGAGACAGGGCTCATCGGGGTTCAGGCACGGCTGCTGGACGGGTTCCGCACGGCAAAGGCGAAGGTGGTCTACACCCTGGTCACATACCAGCCAGGGTTCCCCGGGGTCAGGCCGAACTCCCCGCTGTTTCGCACGCTCATCGACAGTGGCTGCCTGCTGGAGGGCACTCCCGCGGTCGAGGTCATCGACGATATCGCCCCCCGGCCCGAAGAACCGGTCGTCAGGGGACAGGCGACCAGCGGGTTCGACCGCACCGAACTCGACACCATTCTCCGCCTGGCAGGCGTCGACACCCTCGTGCTCGTCGGCATCGCCACCGACGTCGCCGTCGAATCCACCGCGCGCGGTGCATGCGACCTGGGATACCGGACGACTGTCGTCTCCGACGCCTGCACCGCCGACAGCGACGCGGCCCACGCCCGCTCGCTCGACGTGATCCAAAAGTGGTTCGGCGAGACACCCACCGCCGACCAGGTCCTCAGCGCCCTGGGATAACCGTCGGCGCCCGGCGGCCCCGACAACCGATACGGACTCCTGTGCAGGATCGAGGGTGACATCGCGATTTCTTGATCTACAGAGCCCCGCCATTCCCAACCGCGCGGTTACCGGCCGCTCAGCAAGACAACGTCTGTGGCTTGTGGCCACAGACGTTGTCCGCCGAACACCGAAAGAAAGGTGCAGAATGTCAACGTACGCACCCTACGCGCCGAAGAAGTTTGCCGAGGTTCACGGCATCCAGATGGCCTACATCGACGAGGGTGAAGGGGACCCGATCGTCTTCCAACACGGAAATCCGACCTCGTCTTATCTCTGGCGCAACATCATGCCGCATCTGGAAGGGATGGGGCGTCTCATCGCGTGTGACCTGGTCGGCATGGGCGACTCGGGCAAACTTCCCGACTCGGGCCCCGACCGATACACCTTCCAGGAACAACGCGAGTACCTGTTCCGCCTCTGGGACAAGTTGGGAATCGACGGAAACATCGTGTTTGTACTGCACGACTGGGGCTCGGCCCTCGGGTTCAACTGGGCTTACCAGCACCAGGATCTCGTTTCCGGCATCGCCTACATGGAGTCAATCGTGATGCCGCAGGTATGGGATGACTGGAACAACGAAGAAGCCATGAAGGTATTCCAAGGCTTCCGTTCGCCTGCAGGTGAAGCGATGGTGCTGCAAGACAACGCGTTTGTTGAGCATGTGTTGCCGGCAAGTATGCTGCGGGATCTTTCCGATGAGGAGATGGCGGTTTACCGTGCTCCGTATGTGAAGCCCGGCGAAAGTCGACGCGCGACGTTGACATGGCCGCGCGAGCTTCCAATCGAGGGCGAGCCGGCAGATGTGGTTCAGATCGTCAACGAATACTCCTCCTGGCTTGCCGAATCGGACGTTCCAAAACTTTTCATTAACGGCGACCCTGGGCTTCTTACCACTGGCCGTCACCGTGACTTCTGCCGCACATGGCCGAACCAAACCGAGATCACGGTTCCGGGCATCCACTTCCTTCAGGAGGACGCGCCAGATGTGATTGGCGCGGCCCTTGTGGATTTCGTGCGTGCTGTCAGAGGCGCTAATTAGCGAGGCTCGGTGATGGCCGCTACATCAACGGCATGAGCATCCTGCCAAACCGGGTCTTCGAACTTGATGGGGGTGCGGCGGTGACGGGCGGGTTCGCCGGTCACTCTGCGTGAGGTAGTTGGGGTGGCGGTACCCCGGACGCAAGGAGCCCGCGGGTCTTCGTGATCATGGTTGTTCTCTACGCAACCGATCATGAAACCCCACGGGCTTGAACATCGACGATACCGGGACCAACGAGGCGGCCACGCGACTTCTGGGGCTGGAGGGGGTGAGTGTGATCAAGGTCAAGGACGATGGATCGGGTGGTTCGACGGTGTACGTCGTCACGGCCGAGGACTCCGCCCGGGCCTGCCCCTCGTGCGGGGTCTTCGCCACCCGGCTGAAGGATTACCGCACCACCCGACCCAGGCACCTGCCCTGTGGTGGGCGCCCGGTGAGTATCCGGTGGCGCAAAGCGCGCTGGCGCTGCACCGAACCCGCCTGCCCACGCGGCTCGTTCACCGAGGCGATCCGCGCGGTCCCCGCCGGGATGCGCACCACCACAACCCTGCGCCGGGCGGCGGGGGCCGCGGTCTGCGACGGCTCTCGCACCGTCGTGCAGGCCGGCCGCGACCTGCACCTGAGCTGGCCGATCGTGCAGCACTGCTTCGAGAACTACGCTGCGAAAGCCCTGCCCGAGACCCCGCCCGCGACCTCGGCGATCGGGATCGACGAGACCCGGCGGGGCAAGCCGGCGTGGAAGCAGAACCCGGCCAGCGGGAAGTGGGAACTCCTCGCGGACGCCTGGCACATCGGCTTCGTCGACGCGATCGGCGGACGCGGCCTGTTCGGCCAGGTCGAGGGCCGCAACGCGGCGTCGGTCGCTGACTGGCTCACCTCCCAGCCCGCGACCTGGCGCGAGCAGGTCCGCTACGTCGCCATCGACCTGTGCTCCACCTTCCGCGCCGCCGTCCAGCGTGCCCTGCCGCACGCGACCGTGGTCGTGGACTGCTTCCACATCGTGCAACTCGCCCAGCGCCACCTCGCCGACCTGCGCCGACGCCTCACCTGGAAGCAACACGGCCGCCGAGCCCGCAAGGGCGACGGCATCTACACCGTCCGCAAACTCCTGCGCCGCAACAAAGAGGACCTCAGCGAGGACCAACTCGCTCTACTCAAGGCCGAGTTGGACCACATGGGCACCTACGGCCGGCAGATCTACGCGGCCTGGCAGGCCAAGGAACTGCTGCGCGACCTCCTCCACCTGGCCGTCAGCCGCACCCACCACGCCCCCGACCGCTCCGCGATCTCCGCCGCCCGCCACCGCTTCCTCTCCCACGTCGCCGACCACGCCCACCTGCCCGAACTCGTCACCCTTGCCGAGACCGTCGAGCAGTGGTGGGACGGCATCGAGACCTACCTGACCACCGGGATCACCAACGCCGCCTCCGAAGGCAACAACCGCCTCATCAAGCTCGAAGCGCGCAACGCCTTCGGCTTCAGGAACCGAGAGAACCAACGCCTGCGCTCACGCTGTGCAACCACTCGGCGGAGCCGACGGGAGGCGCACCCCCACTAAATTCGAAGACCCACTATAACGAAGCAGAGCCCGGCGCGTTTCAGCCAACTGAATTCGCCGACCCGAGAAACTCCTTCCACGAGAAGGCATTTCTATGTCGCGCCGCCGAGAACAATTGCTACGTCGCCGCCGTCAACTGCGCGAGCCCGGGATCGCCCACGACATCCGCCGTAGTGCGGCCGGACGGCATGCTGCTTAGCCATCAGCCTTACGGAAGGCCCGGGCTGTTGGTCTGCGACATCGATCCCGCCGAAGCCACGCCACTGCTCGCGCAACGCCTGAAAACTTGTTCTTGAGTTGTCGAGCAGGGTTCGGTTGAGTCGTTCGACCTTGCCGTTTGACTGGGGTCAGTGCCGCACGGCCCACAGATACGGACACCTCGATGAAGGGGGCCTCCGAGGCAGCTGACCCAGCTTGACGGGGAACGATCACACACCTCACGGGAAACGACCTACAAAGCGCCGAGACGTCCCTGATCAGAGGCACTCGTGAACACCCGGGCGTGCGCGTCAACGCCTCGCCGGCCGGGCAAAAGGGCGCCGACGTGCCCGGCCCCGTAGGACGGCGCCGTCTTCGTCAGCCCGCGGCGACCGCGGCGGCCCGGGCGGCCCGCTGTTCGGCGCGGGCGCGGGTGGCGGCCAGCCGGTAGGAGTCGGTGCCGGTTTCGATGATGTTGCCGCCGAACGTCAATCGGTCCACTATGGCCGCGCAGAGCCTTGGATCCGTGAAGGTTTTGGTCCAGCCTCCGAAGGATTCATTGGAGGCGATCGCCACAGAATTCTTTTCCTCACGCTCCGTCAATACCTGGAACAGCAGCTCCGCCCCGCGACGATCAAGCTCCATATAGCCGAGTTCATCAATGCATAAAAGATCGACGCGGCCGTAGCGGGCGATGGTCTTGGCCAGCAGCTTCTCGTCGGCCGGCTCCACCAGCTCGTTGACGAGCTTGGTGGCCAGCACGTACTTCACCCGGTACTCGTGCATCGCCGCCTCGGTGCCCAGCGCGATAAGCAGGTGCGACTTGCCGGTTCCGCTGTCGCCGATCAGACACAGCGGCAAGCCCTTCTTGACCCAGTCGCACTTGGCGAGGGTGTGGATGGCAGCCGCGTCGATAACCGGGTTGGCGTCGAAGTCGAACTGCCGGATCGACTTCTCGCGCGGAAAACCGGCCGCCTTGATCCGGCGCTCCGAGCGGCGCCGTGCCCGGTCGTCGCATGAGGAAGTCCGGACCACCCGCAAGACACTGCTGGAGCTGCCCGATCCGCAGCCGCCCGCGCCGCCGGCCCCGAAGCTGCCGGACCATCCGGCCTACCAGCAGATCATGGCGGTGTTCGCCGCGGCCGACGCGCCGCTGCGGGCGCGGCAGGTGTGCGAGGCGATGGACATGGAGATCGCGCCCAACAGCATCAACAACACCCGCCTGAAGCTCAAGCGGCTGACCGAGCGCGGCATCCTGGTCGAGACCGAGCAGGGCTTGTTCACCCAGCCGCGGTCATAGCCGCCCGACGACGCCGCGGCCAGCGCACATGCCCATCCCGAAAGAGCGAAACGGACATAGGACGGCGGCCTCGGTGACGTCGAGGGTGACGCCGTCCCGGGCGCGTTTGAGGGCGCGACGCATCGAGTTCTCGGTGGGGCCGGTTCCGGAGGTCGCGGAAGTCGTCATTCTTTGAGCATACGAAGGGGCTCCACCGGTTCGGCGGGGGCGGGGGGCCTGGGGCTGCGGGTGGATGGCCGAGTGCGGGTTCGTTGTGGCTGGTCGCGCAGTTCCCCACCAGCACCGCCCACCACCCGGCTGTCCCTTCGTTCTTCGTTCCGGCGGGTAAGAAGCGCGTGTGGTGTCAACGGCAGCGGTGCATGCCCCTATACGCCGCGACAACCGACGTGTTGTCATGCACACGACAGACATGCGTTCCGCTCGACGTGCCCCTGAACCCCGAGGAGAACGGTCATGAGGACGAAAACAGCACGCTTACGTCTGCCGATGACAGCGGCTGCGGCTCTGGCACTCACCTGCCTGATCATGAGCCCCGCATCGGCAGCCACCACCACCCTCAACATAGCCTGCCAGGCCACCCCGCCGATCGGCTCCGCACAGACGTTCAGCCTCTCCGCCGGCGTCGACGCCAGCGCGCCGGCCACGGTCACATCCGGAAGCTCCTTCACCGCCAGCCTGGCCACCGAACAGATGACCGTGCCCTCATCCGTGAGCGGCTACACGGTCAAGTCGATCAAGAACATCACCCTCAAAGCCCCCGTCCCGGCAAACGCGACGCTGACCGGGGTCCAGCTCTCCGGCGGTTCCGGGATCGGCTCAGGGACCCCCAGTGTCACCGTGAGCGGCGGGCAGATCGTCCTGTCGGTGCCCGGCCCGATCAGTGGGGGGCAGACCTTCACCCTGCCGGCGCTGACCCTGAACCTGACGGCCGGAGCGTCCGGCGGTGTCGTCGAGACACAGCTCGGGGGCACCAGTTACAGCAGCCCCGGCCTCACCTTCACCGCCAGCGTCCCGATCCTCATTGTCACCGCCAGCGTGCCGACATCCTGCTACCCGTCACCGAACCCGGTGCTCACCTCCACGACCATCAGCTGACCCGGCAGTTCAGCAGGCCGCCTTCGTGTGTCCTGGTGGCAGACCCACCAGGGCACACCAGGGCACACCGCGCGTACGGGTTGTCCGCACAGCCGCCGGGAAGGGACACAGCGCCGAACCCCGACCCACCGGTGATGCGCAGGCGCGTCTACGGAGCCATTTCGTACGCGCCGGACAGCGCCTCGACCCGCTGCCAGACCCGCTCCGTACGTGCCTCGTCGACGACCGGCCGACGGATCGAACCCAGTGCCCACTCCTGCTGCTGTTCGGTCGCCGAGTCCTTGCCGTGCAGTTCGACGGCGTGCGCGGAGAAGTCCCGCACGAGGACCGCGAAGAGTTCGTCGAGCACGTCCTCGTCGAGTGCGGTCAGAGCGGCCTGCTCCAGGACGAGCTGTCCGTGCACGACGAGCGCGAAGAGCTGACCGACCGCAAGGACGAGGTCGAGGTCGCGGCTCTGCTCCGCGTCGGGGGCGGTCGTGGCCACGAACGCGCAGAGCGCATCGGCCTGTTCGCGGAAGCGGGTCACATTGGGCAGGTGCGCGTACGTGTCGAAGGCGGGTCGCCAGTCGTGGAAGCGCACCGAGCCGAGGCCGCGGGCCGGCCCCTGCCGGAACAGGAAGTCGTCGTCGGCCGCGTCGAGGCGGGTCGGCACGTCGGGGTACTCGGCCGGGTCGAGGAGGTGGTTGCGCATGAACTTGAGGATCAGAGCCAGGTTGACGTGGACCGTGCCCTCGAGCTTCGGCAGAGCGCGGATCTCCACGGCCGCCTGGCCGAAGTAGTTGTCCTTCTCGAAGCCCTTGGCGGCGATGACGTCCCACATCAGGTCGATGACCTTCTCCCCCTCCGTGGTCACCTTCATCTTCGTCATCGGGTTGAAGAGCAGGTAGCGGCGGTCGTCCGGGCCGGCGGAGCGGAAGTAGTCGGCAGCGCGCTCGCTGAACGACTTCATGCCGACGAGCCTGACGTACGCGTCGGTCAACTCGCGCCGCACGTGCGGGAAGCTGGTGACGGGGCGGCCGTAGAGGATGCGGTTGTGGGCGTGGGTGACGGCCTCGTACATCGCGTGCTCACAGATGCCGATCGCGCCGGTGCACAGGTTGAACTTGCCGACGTTGACGGTGTTGAGGGCGGCGTCAAAAGCGGCGCGTCCGGTGTGCAGGACGTCCTCGGCTGCTACGGGATAGTCCTCCAGCCGGAACTCGCTGACGAACTTCGAGGAGTCGACGACGTTCTTGATCAGGTGATAAGCCGGGTGACGGCTGTCGGCGGCGAAGAACACGTAGCCGTCGGGGCCCTCGACGTCGGTACGGCGGCCGAAGACGGAGACGAGTCCGGCGGCGTTGCCGTTGCCGATGTAGTACTTGGAGCCGATGGCGCGGAAGCCGCCGTTGCCGTCGGGCTCCAGCAGCATGTCGGTGGAGTAGATGTCGGCGCCGTGGGCCTTCTCGGACAGGCCGAACGCGAACACCTCACCCTGGGCGAGGAGTTCCGCGGCGCGGGCGTGGGCGATGGCGTTGTCGCTCTGCCAGACCGGGCCGAGACCGAGGATCGTGACCTGCCAGGCGTACCAGTAGTCGAGCCCGTAGAAACCGAAGATCTCGTTGAGCGCGGCGATCCGGGCGGTGTCCCACCGCTTGTCCGGTTCCCCCTCCCCCGCGGCGGACGACGGCGTCAGGAAGGTGGCGAACAGGTTCTCCTTCGCTGCGAAGGCGAGGAAGTCGCCGAGCCACGCGCGGGTGCGGTAGTCCTCGATCAGCCGTCCCTTGCCGCGCTCCTCGAACCAGTCGACGGTGGCTCGCAGCAAGCGGCGCGTTTCGGGGTCGAAGTGCGCGGGGTCGTAGGTGCGCGGGTTGAACAGCAGCTGGTCAGCCATGGTGAGGACGCCTTTCGACTGGTGGAGGGGTGGGAATCAGGAGGTCCGACGGCTGGACGGGCCGGATCGGGTGGAACGGCGGCGGGTACGTCGGCGATCAGCGGCCCGGACCGAAGCGGGCCAGCGTGGCGAGCACGTCGTCCAGCCAATCGATCATCATCCGCTCGTAAGCGATGCCGCCGCGCAGTACGGCGTGCTGGAGCTCCCGCTCGGCGTCGAGCGGGGCCTGCGGACGGGGCGTGCCTGCTTCGGGCGACGGGAAGTCCCGTGTCTCTCCCGCGAGATAGTGCGCCAGCCGGTCCCGGTGCGCCTGCCGGTGCCGTTCCACCTCGCGGATCAGGGCGGCCGGGTCGTCGAAGGCGGCGCCCCGGATCTTGACGGCCAGGTCGTGGCGGACGCTCTCCGGCTCGATCGGATCGTGCAACCAGGAGGACAGCGCGGCCCGGCCGACGTCGGTGACGGAGTACTCCTTCTTGTCCGGCCGGCCCTGCTGCGGGACGTCCCGGACGTCGACCCAACCGTCGTTGTCCATGCGCTTGAGCACGCGATAGATCTGTTGATGGGTCGCGGTCCAGAAGTAGCCGATGGACCGCTCGAAGCGCCGGGCCAGCTCATAGCCGGAACCCGGCCTCTCCAAGAGCGACACCAAAATCGCGTGTTCGAGCGCCATGACGCCGATCCTTCTATGCAACTCGTTGCATAGCAAGCCTCGCCCGCTCCGATGCGACGCGGCTCACCCTCCGGACGGCCCCCGCCCCAGCGGCAGAGTGCCCTGCATCCGCCCGTTTTCGTCTGGTCGGGCTCTGCGGGACGACCGGTTCCCGGCAGGCCATGGCAGCGTGCGGCAGCCGGCCCGCCGCGCTGCGCGGGGCCTCACTGTGCGGCGTGGCCGCCGGGGAAGACCGTCAGCGTGACCGGGTTCCCAGGCTCAGGTCTCGGCTGTGCGGTGGTCCGCCCGGACGGCCGGGAGGGGCATGCGCGGGACTTCCTCGGCGCCCGGCAGCCGGGGGGTGGTGCCGCCGAGGCCGCGCATCTCGCCGACGAGGCAGTCGTCGGCGCGCGGGTGGACGGTCTCGGCACGGTGCGTGGAGGGGGCGCGGCGGCCGGAGGCGATGAGGACGGCGGGCCTGAAGCCCGGAGTCGGCACCCCCACTCAGAGGTGCTCCCCACTCAGAGGTACTCCGCGTAAGCGTCCAGCACCCCCAACACCTCCGCCTCCCCCGCCGGAGGCAACTGCACCACCACTTCCTCAACCCCCAACCCGGCATAGTGCGCAAGCTTGCCGGCGCTGGGATACACGGCATACGGCACCACCTGAAGCGCCCCCGCATCCCGCCCCGCATCGGCCCACACCGAGCGGAGCACCGGCAACGACTCGGTCAGCCCACGTCCCCCGATCGGCATCCACCCGTCCGCATACTCCGCGATGTGCGCGAACAGCTTCGGCCCCGCGGCCCCGCCGATCAGCGTGCGCGGACCGGCGACCGGCCCGCGCGCCTTCTGTACCGGCTTGGGAAAGGCGGACGAGGCCCGGACGCTCCCGAACTCCCCCTCGTATGCGGTCGGTTCCTCCGCCCACAGCGCCCGCATCAGGGCCATCCGGTCCCGGCCCAGCTCCCTGCGCGTCCGCCAGGCCACGCCGTGATCCGCGGCCTCCTCCACGTTCCAGCCGAAGCCGACGCCGAACGTGAAGCGGCCGCCGGACAGGTGGTCGAGGGTGGCGATCTGCTTGGCGAGGTCGATCGGGTCGTGCTGGGCGACCAGCGTGATGCCCGTGCCGAGACCGAGGCGCTCGGTGACGGCCGCGGCCTGGCCGAGGGCGACAAAGGGGTCGAGGGTACGGCCGTACTCGCGCGGCAGTTCGCCGCCGGCGGGGTAGGGGGTGGTCCGCTCGACGGGGATGTGCGTGTGCTCGGGCAGGTACAGGCCGGCGAAACCGCGTGCCTCCAGCTCACGGGCGAGCCGGACGGGGGCGATGGTCTCGTCGGTAAGGAAGATCGTGACGGCTATACGCATGACCCATCTGTACTGGCGGTGGCCGGATATGTCCATACCGACTGGTCGGCATCACATGCCCCGCCTTTCACATGGCTATGCACATGACATACGGATGCCTGTGGAATCCCTTTCCTTCCGAGGGAGTTCACGTCCGGAGAGGAGAGCGACTGGCATGTGTGAGGACACGCACGGCATCGGCAGACGCGCGCTGTTCGTGACGGGCGCGGCGGCAGCCCTTACGTTGGGACCCGTGAGCTTCGCAGCGGCGGACGGGCAGGACCGGGGGACTCAGAAGACGGCGACGGTGAGCGGCACCCTGCCGCCCGGCTCCCCGGACTTCGTGTACGTACCGGTCGAAGTACCCACCGGCGTACGGGAGATCAAGGTCTCCTACACCTACGACAGACCGAGCGTCCCGGCCGGCACCACCGGCAACGCGCTCGACATCGGCATCTTCGACCAGCACGGCACCGAGCTGGGCGGCAAGGGCTTCCGGGGCTGGTCGGGCGGTGCGCGCACGGAGTTCTTCGTCCGCGCCGACGACGCGACCCCCGGCTACCTCCCCGGCCCGGTCGGCGCGGGCACCTGGTACATCGCGCTGGGCCCCTACACGGTCGCCCCGCAGGGCCTGACGTACGAGCTGACGATCACCCTGACCTACGGCGAGCCAGGCACGCCGGTCCGCTCGGTCTACCCGCCGCAGCGGGCCAAGGGCCGCGGCCGCGCCTGGTATCGCGGCGACTGCCATCTGCACTCCTGGTACTCCGACGGCCGCCGTACCCCGGCCGAGATCGCGGCGCTGGCCCGCGCGGCCGGCCTGGACTTCATCAACTCCTCCGAGCACAACACGCACTCGTCACACGCGCACTGGGCGGACCAGGCCGGCGACGACCTGCTGATCATGCTGGGCGAGGAGGTCACGACACGGAACGGCCACGTCGTCGCCCTCGGCACGGACCCCGGGACCTTCGTCGACTGGCGCTACCGGGCTCGGGACAACCGCTTCGGCCGCTTCGCCCAGCAGATCCACAAGGCCGGCGGCCTGGTCGTACCGGCGCATCCGCATGCGACGTGCGTGGGCTGCGCCTGGAAGTTCGGGTTCGGGGAGGCGGACGCGGTCGAGGTGTGGAACGGGCCGTACACCCCCGACGACGAGGTGGCCCTGGCCGCGTGGGACGCCACGCTGGTGGCGTCGGTGCGGGACAACAGGCAGTGGCTCCCCGGCATGGGCAACAGCGACGCGCACCGGGACCCGGATGCGGTCGGCATGCCCCAGACTGTCGTCCTCGCGAACGACCTGTCCCGCGAGGCCATCCAGGAGGGCCTGCGCGCGGGCCGCTCCTACATCGCCGAGTCGAAGAACGTGACCCTGAGCTTCACGGCCACGGGCGGGCGCGGCGAGCAGGCCGGCATCGGCGAGCGTCTCGCGGTCGACGCGGACACCCCGGTGACCGTCCGCCTGGAGGCCTCCGGCGTCCCGCGCTGCACGGTCCGCTTCGTCACCGACCAGGGCGTCCTGCTGACCAGCGACCCGCTGCCGGTGGCCGGCTCGGGAGTCGTCGAGTGGCGGACGACCCCGTCGTACGCGGCGTACGTCCGCGCGGAGGTGCGCCACGAGACGGCGGCGGGGCCGGTGCCCGGCGCCCTGGCGGCGCTGACGAACCCGATCTTCCTGGGGCGGTGAAACAGCACGCCGATTTCGATCAAGCCCGCGGCACACACACTTCAACGCGGGTTCAGGGCACTTCGGGCGGCGTTGATGACGTCGTGGGCGTCAGCGCCGTAGACGGCGGACTCCCGGAGGGTCTTCCAAGTGCGCAGATAAGTTTCGACGCTGGCTTCGTCGTCGATCCACAGCTCGGCGTGCCAGTTCTCCACGATCACCTGTCGGTCGTCGTAGATCCAGAAAGCCGTTGCCGGAGGGATCTTGAGGGACGCGGACAGCGTGTCGCCGCTCGGTTTTTCTGCGCTGTTCTGGGGTTCGTGAGCTGAGATTTCGCAGTTCTTCTGAGTGGTCTCTGGGGGGTGTGGGTGCTTCGGAAGGCTGGTGTGAACTGGACGGTGGCTGCTTGACCTGCGTGTGTGTTGTGGGTGTTCAGGTTGGCTGAGCGTTGTAGGTGCCAAGAACCACGTCCGTGCTGGTCACGCTGCATGTTGGTATTCGTGCAGGATGCCGCCAAGGCGGTCGCGTCGGTGGACGTCGAGATGGGTGAGTCGGTCGGGTTCGGTGATCGGCTCGGGAAGTGGGCGTAGCGGCGCGGCGGTGGAGAGGCTGCGGTGGGGCCTGTGCTCGTTGTAGAACGACTCTTACTCGCGTAGCGCGTGGAGCAGGTGGGCTTGGTTCCACACGAGGGTGCGGTCGAGGAGCTCGGTTCGGCATGAGCGCACCCATCGCTCCATGATTGCGTTCATGCGCGGCATCCGGACGCCGGTCTGGACGACCTTGATGCCCTCGGCCTGCAGGACGGCGTCGAAGGCGGCCGGGTAGCGGATGTCCCGGTCGCGGATCAAGAACTTCACCCTGGCGCCCGTGTCCGGAAGGTCCATCACCATGTTTCGGGCGAGCTGGGTCATCCAGGCTGCGGTCGGGTGCGCGGTCGTCCCGAGGATCCGCACGCGACGGGTGGCGTGCTCGATCACCGCCAGGACGGTCAGGGTCGCCCCGGTCGGTGTCTTCGTCTCGAAGAAGTCGGCGGCGAGGATGGCGTGTGCTTGGGAGCGCAGGAAGCTCGCCCAGGTGGTGTGGTCGCGCTCGGGTGCGGGGTCGATGCCGTGTTCCTTGAGGATGTTCCACACGGTGGAGGCGGCAACCTTGGCGCCGAGGGCCGCGAGTTCGCCGTGGATGCGCCTGTAGCCCCAGTTGGGGTTGTCGTCGGCGAGCCTGAACACCAGGGCGCGGACGGAGCGCACGGTGCGCGGTCGGCCGGGGCGCTTGGGGCGGGAGACCTTGGCGTGGCGTCGGCGCAGCAGGTCGCGGTGCCAGCGGAGCAGCGTGTCGGGGGAGACGATCAAATGGAGTTGACGAAGGTGTACCCGGGGGAGGTGGTGCAGGAGCGCGGCGAGCAGCGCGCGGTCCGGCCACGTGAGCTTCGGCTTGTCGATCTGCCGCTGTAACACGGCCAGTTGGTGGCGCAGTGCCAGGATCTCAGCGTCCTTGTCACGGTCGCTCATCGGCAGGAGCCGTATCAAGGTGAACATGCTTGTCAAAGCCAGGTAGGGCAGTCGCAGCAGCACCGGACCATCCTGATGCCGACCGGAACCAGCAGGCAATCACCAAGCGAGACCTCCACCGTCACGCTCGACTGGCCGGGCCTCACGACAGCACCCACATGCCCACTGACCAGCGCGGATGAGGTTTCTGGCACCTACACCGTTCGGCTCAGACTGGCAGTCACACCCCCTGCACCTGCCGAGGCGCTTATCGAGGGTTGAGGCGAAAGGCGCTCGGGGGCGCAGCCAGCAGGGTGGGGGCGGTCAGGGCCCGTAGCGGTACGGAGACCAGGCCCCACCACGTCGGTTGCGAGCTGCGCAGGAGGGGTGGTCGGACAGTGGGGGGACGGGGCTGCCGCGCTTGATGCCGGCTGGCCATACCGCGGTGGCTGGGGTGCCAGGGCGACAGTGCGCAGGCGGACAGTGCGCGCAGGAGCGCCGCGCCGTTCTCGTGATCGGGCATGCGAGTGCGCCGCGACCCCGGCGTCGCGCCGGCAGCGTGCTTCGCCGGGGTCGCGGGCTACGCCCGTGGTGTCACGCGAGGTCGACCATCCCGGACGCCCAGTCGTCCAGGATCCTGGTGGGGTCCAGAACGACGGGCAGTTCGGTCAGGCCCCGGAAGGCGGGGAAGGGCACGGTGAGCCACTTGGCCTCGTCCACCGGCTGGGCCAGGGAGAGTTTCGGGAAGCGCCGGAAGAGCGAGGCCAGGGCGATCTGCATCTCCATCCTCGCCAGCGGTGCGCCGAGGCAGAAGTGCGGCCCCGTACCGAAGGCCAGGTGTTTGCTCTGTACGCCCGGCCGGGCGATGTCGAAGGTGTCGGGGTTCTCGAACGCGGCGGCGTCCCGGTTGGCCGAGGTGACCGCGATCTGTACCAACGAACCCTTGGGAATGAGCGTCCCCGCGATGGTGATGTCCTCGAGGGCGTGCCGGAAGGTCGCGTTCTCGACCGAGCCCTCGAAGCGGATGATCTCCTCGATCGCGTTCGGGAGGAGGTCGGGCGAGTCGATCACCTGCCTGAGCTGCTCGGGATGGGTGAGCAGGGTGTAGACGGCGTTGCCGATGAGGTAGGCGGTCGTCTTGTGGCCCGCGAACAGCAGCACCCACAGCGTGGACAGCAACTCACCGTCCGTCAGCGACTCCTGCTCGTCCCGCGTCTGGATGAGGACGCTGAGCAAGTCGTCCTCGGGGGCCTTGCGCTTACGGGCGATCAGGACCTCGAAGTACTCCCGGAGAGTGTTCTCCGCCTCGGCCAGGCGATCCTTGTCCTTCTTGCTGAAACCGGTCCGCGCGACGACACTGCACCACTGCTGGACCTCCGGCCGCTCCTCCTCGGGGACGCCGATGAGCTCGCAGATCACCTGCAGGGGCAGTGGGAAGGCGAAGGCCGACAGCAGATCGACGGGCTGCAGCGTGGAGCAGTTGTCGAGCAGCGTGTCGGTGAGCTCCTGGATCCGTGGGCGCAGCGCCTCGATACGGCGGGGCACGAAGGCACGGTTGACGAGTCGGCGCAGCCGCGTGTGCTTCGGCGGGTCGGCGAACAGCATGTTGTCGTCCAGGGCGATGGAGGAGTCGCCGAAGATGGACCGGTAGGCGTCGATGGCCGCGTACATGTCCTTGCTGATCCTGGGGTCGGCAAGGGCGGCCTTCGCGTCCTCGAACCGGGTGATCAGGTACGAGTGCACACCGTGGGGCGGGGTGATGCGGCAGACCGGCGCGTTCTCCCGCAGGTGCTGGTAGAGGGGGTGCGGGTTGGCCCGGTACTCCGGGCAACCACGGGATGCCGCGTCCACCGCCCGGGCTGTCTCGTCCGCGATCTCCTGCTCCTGCATCTGAGTCATCGACGGTCCTTCTTCTCTTCCCACGGTGGCACAGGTCGGCTGCAAGCTTGGAATGCATTGACGCCACTCGGAAAGGGGAAACGCGATTCACCCTGACGCGGACCCAAGTCGTCGGCACGGTACGGAAGCGGAAAAGCAGAGTGTGCCGTCCGGGGGAAGGCTCGATTGCCGACCCCGGGGGCGTGTGACAGGTTCGGATTCAGGGCCGCCATGAATGCGAATCGCTGCCCGAACTACCGCTGGGTCTCTGGAGGAGGACGGGCTGTGGACACGCGCGACAGAGAAATAGTGCCGGTATTGATCATGGGCGGTTCGCTTGTCGGACTGTCCGCGTCGGTGTTTCTGGGAAGACTGGGCGTCAGCCATATGGTCGCCGAGCGTCGGGCCGCCACTTCCGAACATCCCCGGGGCCGGGGGAACAACATGCGGACGATGGAGTTGTTCCGCACCGCCGGGCTGGAACCGGACATCAGAAAGGCCGCGGCCGTCCTGTCCGGCAATCACGGCATCATGCAGACGGACAAGCTGTCGGGCGGTGAGAGCAGATGGCTCTCGGCCCGTCTCACCGGCGGAGCCCCCGAGACGAACGTGTGCTCCACCCGGCGGTGCGCGTGCAGCCAGAACGACCTGGAGCCGGTCCTGCTGGCACACGCCCGTGCACTGGGCGGGGACGTGCGCTTCGGTACGGAGCTGATCTCCTTCACCGATGACCGGGACGGCGTGACGTGCGAACTGCGCGAGCGGGAGAGCGGCCGGACTTACTCGATGCGCACGGCCTACCTCCTGGCGGCCGACGGGCCGCGCAGCCCCGTGCGCGAGCGGCTGGGCATCGGGCAGAGCGGCGGGGGCGACCTGTTCCACAACGTGAGCGTCACCTTCCGCAGCAAGCTCCTGCGTCAGGTGGTGGGGGACAAGCGGTTCCTCGTGTGCTACCTGAACGGAACCGAGGGCGAAGGGGTCCTGCTGCCCGTCGACAACGAGGAGAAGTGGGTCTTCCACGTCCCGTGGTTCCCCGAGCGTGGCCAGACGCTCGAGTCCTTCACCGACACGCGCATCGCCGACCACATCAGGGCCGCCGCCGGCGTACGGGACCTGGACGTCGAGGTCACGGGACGTGCCCCGTGGCACGCGGCGGACCGGGTCGCCGACCGCTATCGGCAGGGACGCGTCTTCCTCATCGGTGACTCGGCCCACGAGATGCCCCCCACCGGCGCCTTCGGCTCCAACACGGGCATCCAGGATGCGCACAACCTCGCCTGGAAGATCACGGCCGTACTGCGCGGCTGGGCGGGAGAGGGCCTGCTGGACACCTACGAGAACGAACGGCGCCCGGTCGCACTGGCCACGAGTGCCCGGGCCATCGAGCAGGCCGCACGCGAGCAGCACCCCGGCTACACCGCCGCGCAGGGGGCGGGCCAGAGCACGGACCTGATGACCGTGTCCCTGGGCTACCGCTATGTCTCCTCGGCCGTGTCCGGCGCCGACACCGACGCGCCCACCATCCCGCAGAAGCTTCGCCTGCAGGCGGACCCCGGCACCCGGGCCCCGCACATGACCGTCGTGCACGACGGGGACACCAAGTCGACCATCGACCTGTACGAGCGGTGCTTCGTCCTCCTCTGCGGTCTTGCGGACGGGCCGTGGCCGTCGGCCGCCCATGCCGCGGCGGCCAGGCTCGGCGTGCCCCTGGTGTCCTACCGCGCCGGCGCCGGCCCGGACTTCGACGTCGACACCTCGCCCGCCCTGGCCGCCGGTGCCGAGGACTGGGCCGCCACGCACGGCGTCACCCCGCAGGGCGCGGTGCTCGTGCGCCCCGACGGAATGGTCGCCTGGCGCTCCGGCGGCCTCCCTGCGAACCCCGAGGACGAGCTGACGCACGTTCTGCAAGGCCTCCTCAGCCGCTGATCCCGCTCTCCGACACCCTCGAACCGTTCCACCACAGGGAGCCCTTCCATGCCTCACGCCGCCGAGACCACCGCCGCGCAGGCTCCGGGCGACATAGGCCTGCGCACCGCGCTGAGCGCCGACGACGCCCGGCACGAACGAATAGATGTCCACCACCACTACACCGCCCCCGAATGGGTGCGGTGGGCCGAGAAGAACGGGATCGCGGACCGTGACAGGCTGCCGCCGTGGACCCGGTGGGACGAGGCCGCCGCCCTGGACCTGATGGATCTGACCGGCACGCGCACCAGCATCCTCACCGTCGCCATGCTGGGACGCTTCCAGGACGCGGCGACACGTAAGGAGAGCACGCGCATCGCCCTCGAGGCCGCGGGCGACCTGACCGTCCGGCACTCCGGCCGCTTCGCCTTCTTCACACCCGTCTTCCTCGACGACGCCGAGCTCTCCCGCTGGTCCGTCACTCATGGGATGGACCAGCTCGGCGCGGTGGGCGTCAGTGCGCGCACCAGCACGGGCGGCACGTATCTGGGCGACCCCGGGCTCGACCCGATCATGGCGGAACTCGACGAACGCGCCGCTGTGATCAGCACGCACCCCATGCAGGTGAACACCTCCGGCGCCCCCGAGGGTGTGCCGCCGTTCGTGTGCGACTTCCTCATGGACACGACCCGCGCCGCACTGAGCCTGATCATGAACGGCACTCTGGACCGTTTCCCGCGGCTCACGTTCATCCTCCCGCACGGCGGCGGGTACCTCCCCTACATCGCGAGCCGGATCGAGGTCTTCGGGCGCCAGCTCGTCCCCGCCGTCGATCCCGGACGCGTCCGCGACTACCTGCACCGCTTCTACTACGACACGGCCGCGCCCATGTCGCCGTCGGCCACCCCCACTCTTCTGGCCGCCGCGGGCTCCTCCCGCATCCTCTACGGAAGCGACTGGCCGCCGACCCCCACCCGGGTGGTCGCCGATGTGACAACTCCCGCTCTGGACAGGGATCCCGCCCTCGGCGACGAGGAGCGCGGTCACATCAACCGCGGGAACGCCCTGCGTCTCCTGCCCGCCCTCGCGTCGGCCTGAGCACGCACGGTGGGTCGTCCTCGTGCCGCGTGTGTGGGTGCCACGGAGAATCGCTGCCCGGCTCGCTCGGCGCTCGGACGGACGTTCGCCGTGCGGCTCGTCTCACCGAGCCGCACGGCCGACGCGCGGTTTCACCTCAGCACAGTCCCGCCGGGATCGAGACTCGGCGGAAGTTGCCGCGGAAGAGATTGCTCCCCTTGGCGGCGTTCCGACTGACCAGGCCGGCGGGGACGTTGGCGGTGATCCAGTTCTCGTCGACGCGGTTCTTCTCGTTGACCGCGCCGACGAAGCTCCTGAACGGCACGATTCCGCCCGACAGCGAGGACCAGCCGCTGTCGCCCGCGACCACGTCATGCGTCACCGGCCAGCAGGATGCCCAAGCCCTGCACGAACGGCAACCGAGCCGTCCTGGCGCAGTACTTGTTGTGGTGAGCACCTGGTTGCCGTTGATGGTGAGAGCGCCGGCACGGGGCTTGTTCTCGTCACCGATCACGATCAGGCCGGCGCTCCTGCGAGATGTCCCACCTGCCGTTCTTCTCGGCCCTGGCCGCTGCACGGTCAGGCGGTCGGTGGCCAGGGAACACAGACCGGCGCTGGAGAAGCCCGGCACCTTCAGGTCGGAGACGGTCACGTTCGCGACGGGCTTGTTCCTGAGCCCGACCACGCGGACGCCCTTTCCGCCCTCCACGCAGCAGATCGCTCCCTTGGTGCTCGGGGCGGACTTCTTCTCGGGAGGCACGATCACCGGGCGGGGACCGACGCCGCGCAGTGTCAGCCCGGAGGTCTTGACGGTGACGCTCTCGCGGTACGTGCCGGCCTGCACCAAGACCGTGTCACCAGCACGGGCCGCGTTCGCCGCCTTCTGGATCGACTCGACCGGGTGCACCGTCAGGGTTCGCGGTGACGCGGCGGCGGGGAGGGCACCGGCGCCCACACCGAGGAGTACGGCGACGAACGCGGCGTACCCAACATGCCTCCGGTCGGGCGTGCAGGTTCACATCACCGGCCGCACCGGCCGCGTACCGGCGGTGTCGAAGTAGCAGCGGTGGCAGCCCGATCCGGCCGTACCTAGGCTCGCTAGCGGAAACGAGTTCGCGGGAAGGACACAGAATGCCTCAGGTAGACGAGGAAGAGATCCGCGTCAGCGCAATCGATACGGCGGATCAGCCCCGAACGCTCCGGAGTGTTCTGCGTTCCGCGGTCAAGGAAACCATGCTGCTGCCGGTGTTCCTGGTCCTCACCGCCATGATGGTGGCACTGTGGCTCATGGGTATGCCCTTCATGCAGGCCTTGACCATTTCGACCGCGGTGAAGATTTCGATGGTCCTGTTCGAAGCGCGTCGGCGGCCTTGCACGTCGAAGGTTTGACGATCGGCGCCCCTCTTCGTTCCGTCATCCCGCGGCGGGGCGCTTCTTCGGGCTCGGGGCGCCTGTCCCTTGGGCGGCGCACTTCTTCGGTCCCCGCCCGGTGTCAGGCCCCGCGCCCCACCTTCTCGCCGGCCCCGCTCTCCCCGAGGCCCCGCGGCACCGCCGCCGCGAGGTCGTCGCGTCCGGGATGCGCCCGGCGCTCCCGTAGGTCGGCCACCGCCAGGACCAGGGCGACGAGGATGATCGCCATGGCGGTGAGCAGCCCGAGCTGAAGGGCTGTCGTGGAGCGGCCGTGGTCGGCGACATGGGCGAAATAGACAGAGCCGACCACGGCGATACCGGTGGCCGAGCCGATGCGCTGGCCGGTCTGCAGCACCCCACCCGCCGCACCGGCACCTCGTACCGGCACGAGCGTGAGCGTGAGGGTCGTGTTGGGTGAAACCGTGAGTCCGGACCCGATTCCGCCGATGACCAGCGGCAGCGCCATGGCCCAGCCCACGCCGTCCCCGGGCACCAGCTGAACGGCGACGACGACACCGAGCAGCCCGAGAGCCACCCCGCTCAGGCCGATGACGACCAGGCTGCGGCCGTAGCGCATCACCAGCCGGCCCCCTATGGCCGCGCCGACCGCCGAGGCGGCCGCGAACGGCAGGATCGTCACACCCGTGGCGAGCGCGCTGTATCCCGCGGTGTTCTGCAGGAACAGTGACAGGACGAAGAAGATGGTGGTCAGCCCGGCGAAGAACATGAGGCTGATGAGAGCGCCGAGCGTGAAGGAGCGCAGGGAGAAAAGCCCGAGGTCGACCAGCGGTGCCTTCCCCAGGCGTCCCTGGGTCCTCTCCCACACCCAGAAGGCCCCGAGCAGCAGTGCGGCCACCGGAATCAGCAGCCACTTGGCCCGGCCCTGCCACTGCTGCTCCTGCACCAGGGGCAGCAGCAGGGCGAGTACGCCCGCACCGAGCAGCAGTACGCCGAACGGGTCGAACTTCTCCCGTCCGTCATTCTGCACCGGGAGACGGGGCAGCAGCCGGTTCCCCGCGACGAGGGCCGCCACACCGATCGGCACATTGACGAAGAACACCCAGCGCCACCCGTCTGCCGTGCCGAACGCGTGGATCAGCAGCCCGCCCGCCAGCGGGCCCACCGCGGTGGACACGGCGACGACGCTGCCGTGGAAGCCGAACGCCCGGGCCCGCTCGGCACCCTGGAACATCTGCTGGATCAGCCCCGAGGTCTGCGGTGCGACCACACCGGCGGCCGCACCTTGGATCAGCCGGCATACCACCAGCCAGGTGGGGCCGGTGGCGAGGCCGCACGCCACCGATGCGGCCGTGAACACGGCGAGGCCGAACAACAGCGCCTGGCGGCGGCCCCGCACGTCACCCAGTCGTCCCGACGGTGCCAGCGCGAGCCCGAAGGCGAGTGCGTACCCGGACACCACCCAGGACTGGGTGGCTGCGGAGGCACCGAGCCCGCGCTCCATGGAAGGCAGCGCCACGTTCACGATCGAGACGTCGAGCAGCGAGATGAATCCCGCGGTCAGACAGACCGCGAGCGCTTTCCACCGCCGGTCGTCGAGAGCGGGCCGGGCCGTTTCTGTGGTCATGTGATCACGCTATGCAGCCGCGACCGGTCGTACCAGCCGGGGAAAGGGCGCCGGGATGCGGGATCGTCAGTCTCGTTGTCAAGGCAGTGGAGGCGCACACCGACGCCGTCTGGGTGAAGTTGTACGTCGAGCGGTGGCTGAGCGCCCCGCTGGCGCACCCGCGCGGCGGGCTGTTGAAGCGGGAGAAAGGGACCCCACAGGGATCTCCGCTCTCGCCAGTGCTGGCGAACTTGTTCATGCACTACGCGTGTACGTCCAGGAGTTCGGGCATCGCCCCAACTTGAAAGAAGTGGAGGGATGTAACCGGACGCCAAGCTCAGGGCAGCCAGCCGGTGTAAGTCCGGTCCGGGGAGACGCCAGGGTCCCCGGTAGCTGACTCCCGGCGTCGTTCGAGAGGACGGCGTCGAAGTGGAGTGACAAGCGTCCTTCGGGGGCGTGCGACCGACCGGTCCGCAACATCAAGTGAAGCCTGCAGCGTCGATATGCAAACCCCGCCCGGTCGGGCGGGCCAAGGAGGTGCCGAGCCCGTATGCGTAGGGCGAAGGCCATGGAAGGCGTCCGGGAACCTGGAGCGGGCGCTGAAGAACCTCTCGGCGTAAGGGGCGTGGAACGGTCGGAAGGTTGTCCTGGGAACTGGAGAGGGGTGTGTCCTGATAAGTCGTCGTGGACTTGCCGGTGTGAGTCCGGTCCGGGTAGTGGCCAAGCAGCCCGGTAGCTGGTGGCCGACGGTAGGGGAGACCCAGGGCCCCGGCGAGTGCCTGGATCGTCCCGGCCTGGGGTGTTGATCTTGGTGGTGGGCCCCGGAAGCAGGTGAACACGGCACCTGTGGATCATGTAGTTCTCTACGCTGCAAGATCCACGAAGGTGCCGTGTTCGTTCCTCCATCATCCCCTGTCGCTGTCCCCGTGCCTCATGCGCCCTGCCTGGAAGCCCTCGGCGAGGGTGCCGCTAAGGATCAAGTCCGCTGCCTGGTCGCCGAGTTCGAGTCGGTCACTGATCCGAGAGGGGCTTGCGGAGTGCGGTACCGGCTCTCCTCGCTGCTGGCCCTGGTGGTCTGCGCGATGACCCCGTCCGGCCACGACTCGATCACCGCGGCGGCGGAGTGGTGCCGACGTGCGACGCCGGAGGAACTGGCCGCCTTCGGCCTGCCCTACCACCCACTCCTTGGCCGCTACCGGGTGCCGAGCGAGAAGACCCTGCGCAGCGTCCTGGGGCGGCTCGATCCCGGTGAGATCGGCGCGGCCGGCTACGACTACCTTCGGCCTCTGCTGTCCGCACAGCCCCGCCGGCCGGAGCCGGTGATGCCCGACGGTGGCACCGAGCGTGAACAGCGCCGGGCCCACCGGGCGGCCGCCCGCGCCGAGCCGGTACGGCTCCGGCGGCGGGCGATCGCGGTGGACGGCAAGTGCCTGCGTGGCGCGAGGCGCCCGGACGGCAGCCGGGTCTTCGTCCTGTCCGCCGTCCGTCACGGCGACGGTGTCACTCTCGCCTCCCGCGAGATCGGCGCGAAGACCAACGAAATCCCCGAGTTCGCACCTCTCCTCGACCAGATCGACGACGCGGATCTCGCGGGGGTGGTCGTTACCGCCGATGCCCTCCACGCCCAACGCGACCACGCCATCTACCTGCGCGAACGCGGCGCTCACTACCTGCTGACCATCAAGAACAACCAGCGCGGCCAGGCCCGTCAACTCCACGCCCTGCCCTGGAAGGAGATCCCCGTGATCCACCGCGACGACGCCCGGGACCACGGCCGTCACGAGCAGCGGCTCGTGCAGGTCGTCACCGTCGAGGGCCTGCTCTTCCCGCACGCGGCCCAGGTCCTGCGGATCCAGCGCCGTCGCCGTCTCTACGGGGCGAAAAAATGGTCCAGCGAGACCGTCTACGCCATCACCGACCTGCCCGCCGAGGAAGCGAACGCAGCCGAGATCGCGTCCTGGGCTCGCGGGCACTGGACCGTGGAAAATACCGTCCACTGGTGTCGAGATGTCACCTTCAACGAGGACAAGTCCCAGGTCAGGACCCACAACGCGCCCGCCGTACTCGCTGCCCTCCGCGACCTGATCCGCAGCGCGCTCAAGCTCGCCGGCTACGTCAACACCGCCGCCGGACGACGAGCCCACACCGAGCGCCCCCGCGTCCTCGCCCTCTACGGCATCACATGATCAAACCGGACGATCCAGGCACTCGCCGGGGCCCTGCCGAAGACCTGGAGGGTGGTGCCCGCAAAGACGTAGCCCATGACCTCCACTACAGCACGAAGTAGGAGGCGCAGGAGAACGCTGCGACAGTGTCAGTCTGGTCGCATCACAGTGGCGGGTTCGAAACCACGGCAATTTCAAAGGGACTTTTAGATTGGGTCGCCTTCGCGGAGTCTCGTGTGAGGAGTCGTGTCCACGGATAGGAAGCTGGAGAGTGGCGCGTCGTCGGACACGCTGATGGACTCTCGGGGCACGCTACGGGGAAGGGGCGCTATGCATTGGGACGTGTTCGGTCCGGATGCGTGGCTGAGCGAGATCACGGCTCAGGCGCGCAAGAGCCAGTCGAGGGTGTTCTCCGTGAGTGTGCCGCTGAACCATCCGGACGCCCCGCAAGAGGTTCCTGAACACCTGCTGGCAGCGGCGATCGAGGGCGTCGAGGGTCAGGGATGGCAGCTGGACAGTATGAGTACGTACGGAGCTGCCTTTATCTGGGGTGCTCAGGAGCTGTAAGGCAGCAGGTAAGGCAAGTGGGCCTGATCGGTCCGTGCCTTACAGATATCTGGGGGTTCGTCAGGCACGTACGGCACGTCAGCGGCGGGCGTGCTCGGCGGCCTGGGCGAGGTCTGCCGCAAGGTCCGGGTTCTCCCGGTTCCAGCGTCGGAGTTCGGCCTCCAAGTCGGCCCGCGTCCGCTGGAGCGCCTGGTGGAGGCGTTCGGCTGGTACCTCTACCGTCGCTTCGCCCAGTGGAGCCGGGACCGGGGTCTGTCCGCCTACGAGATGAGCAGCAGCGACAAGGGGGTGGGCCGGGCCCCGATGCCGCCGGTCGGCAACCCCGAACTCGCCCTGGTCCTGGCCGGCGTCCCGGACTCCCTGGCCCAGACCGGCGGCGACCTGTACGCGGTCATCAACCGTTGCCGCGGTCGACGCCAGCCTGGACAGGCGGGTGCTCGCAGGACGGCGCCGTGCGGGCGTTGCTGCTGCTGAGGCGGGCATCGTCGAAGCCACGGCTGCGCAGCCCGGCCTGGTCCGGCGCTCATGGGCTGCGCTAGCGGGGTCGGCGAAGGGACGGGCCGCCTCCACCATGTCGGTGCAGAGGGGGCACTCGCGATGCTTCGCTGGGCGTCAGCAGTACAGGAGAGCGTCGTGGTTGTAGGTGAAGGAGGCCAGGGATCCGGCGTAGCCCGCGACGTAGTAGTCGTCGTGGCCAAGGTCCGACTCAACGACCACCGTGTGGCCGGTGTTGTTGACGATCGAGGCAGCCTTGTCGTACACCGTCTGCCCGTAACCAGAACCGTTCCCCCAGTGAGCGAACTTGAAGTCCGACAGACTGAGGCTCTGGCCAGGCGACCAGTCTTCCCACGCGCCCCAGCCGTACTGCGGCGAGTTGAAGTACAAGCACACGTTCCCGCTCGGGCAGGCCTCGGCCCCCGTCGGCGGCGTGGCGGCGAAAGCGCCTCCCGTGGCCAAGCTCAACGCGGCGACCGTGAGCGTTCCCACGATCGCAAGCTTGCCGGTGCGCCGCCCGAACCTGATACGCATTGCGTCCCCTCCCATGACGGCAGTGCCATGACGAAGCCCAGTCAGGCTGCCCACATAGCGAGCCCGCCAGGCATGTGCTTTTCCCCTCCTGCATGGTTCCCGGTTCACGCCCTGTCCTGGCGTGTCTATGGCATCAGCACTCAGGGATGTAGGGGTCCCGGTTGACGCTGCTCGCGTTGTTGTCGGCGTACCCGGCGAAGACGTACGCGGTGGGGGTGGCCACAAACCCGTAGCGATAGTCCGCCCCGACCACCCGGTACCAGGTGTCGCCCCAGTTGCCGATGCTCTGGCCGACGGTCCAGCACTGGGCCATGACCTGGCCGCCCGGGGGGACGTCATGCCAGCCGATCTTGCCGTCCGTGGTGTTGGGGGCGTTGTAAAGCCCGACCCAGTTGCCGGTGGTGAGCAGGACGGCGTCGTCGGCGGAGGCGGTCCCCGTCGTCGCGGTGAGCGCGCCGACGCTCAGCGCGGCGGCGGTGGCGACCATCGCCACCCGGCGTCCGAAAGTGAAGCTCATGATGTGTTCCCCCTGCTTGTGGTGGCGGCCTGTCATGGCCGCCGGACGTTCGAGTTGTTTCGCCGCTTGGGCCAGCCTTGCGCGAAGCGGCCCGACCAGGCTGCCCGGCGTGGCCGCGTGGAGTCTCGTTTCCCACACAAGTCCACACACCCCGGTCGGCCCCTGTCGGCTCACCGAATGTAGGGCCGGCGACCCATGGTGTGGGGTGTCTAATTGCACGGTGAAGCGGGGGTTCCGGTGTCGCAGTGCACAGCGAGCCGGGAAGAGTACGGGTGGGGCCTGCTCCAGCGCTGACGGTGGTACGGGGACAGCGGCGGGCCGCGAGCCGTGACGCGCCGTCACCCACCCGCGTTCACCGGACATGACCACCTGCTTGTGTCCACCGCCTGACCGCGACCTGTGCCCGCACTGCCACGGCTGGGGATTCCAGCCGGGCACGTCGGGCCCGGAGCGTCCTCTGTGCCCGCGCTGCCGGATGGCGTCCCGTGGAGTGGTGTAGCAGGGATCTTGGCGTAACCCCTGGTCATGCGGCGGCCATCGCGCAACTCTCCGAGTAGAGAAGCTCGTTGAAGCGAGAGGTGCGCGATGGCCTCACGGCATCCCGGTTCACCCCCGGTGACCGCCTCGGCCTCGGCCTTGACCTGGTGCGGAGAATGGCCCGGAGCCTGCCCGAGGAGCACGAACAGATGCGGCACCTGGGCCTGCCCGCTCTGCGGCCCCGGACGGCTCCCGTCCTAATGAACGGCGGCCCCGGAAACGGTTTGATCGAACCGTTTCCGGGGCCGCTCCTTGCCTTACTTGCCTCACCCCGGGATATGCTGCCTGACCTGCGTGAAGTGCCCACTGACCCTAGATAATCGACGTCCCCAGGTACACAGAGCCTCTTCCCTATGACGCGGGTCCTCGCTTCTGGGCCTTGTTGGTCTTTCGCACCACGTATCGAGGCCGGGCCTGAGAGGTCCGTCAGGCAGCGCTTGAACGTCTGGGTGTCAGGCGGCGAAGCCGACGTTGGTGACGTACTCGTACTGGCCCCACTCCGAGCCGAGGTCGATGACCTGGTCGATCCACGCGTCGTCGAGCTCCTGGTCGTCGCCGGCCGCCCACGCCTGCACAATGCGGTCCCAGCGGCGCACGTTGAGGGTGCGGAACTGCACGACTCGCTGGCGCGGCCGGTTGACCTGAGACTGGTTGATGGGGTGGATCTCCACCCGGGTGCCGCGGCCCTCCCGGTTGAGGCGGGCGGCCAGGTGGCGGGCGATGTTCTCCCGCCGCACGGTGCGGTAGGCCTGCTCGATGCGCTCCAGATTCCTGCGTGAGGGCACACGCCGGCCGTCGAGCCAGGCGCGCAGGGTGCGGTCGGTGACGGTGAGGCCGGCGGCGCGGGCGGCTTCGCGGGCGTGGTGGGTGCGGGTGAGGTAGTGCAGGCGGGCGAGCAGGCCTCGCCGGGCGGTGACGGGCGTGGCGATGTAGCCGGCGAGGGCGTCCAGCTGGCGGGCGACGGCTTCGTGGCCCTTGATGCCGCGGGCGCCGTACTTGCCGAACTCGATGTTCCGCTCAGGCATCTCGTCTCTTCCGGATCTGCGAGGTGTGGATCACTGTACGGGGGTTGTGGGGGCCGATCTCCCGCCCCGGCGTGGGATTTGACGCCGGGGCAGGTGATCGGCGCTCTGCGGGGTGCTGAGGGGCTTCCTGGCCCGGTTCAGCTGTCATCGGTGGGGGCGGGATCGGTGCCGACGGTGTAGACGTCCTTGACCTTCACCTCGGTGACGCCGCGGCCCTCGGGGAACACCTTGCGCCAGTCGCCGGTGACGTGGAGTTCGTCGGTGCCCATGGCCCGGACGACCATCAGGCCTTCGTCGTGGGCGCGGTGGGCCTTCCACCACAGGTTGGCGAAGGCCTGCGAGCGGATGAGGTGCATCCAGTCGGTGCGGTAGAGCTCCCGGTTGTAGTTCGACTCCCCCAGCGTGGAGACGAACTTGGAGTACATCGCCTTGACGTACTCCAGCGTCACCTCGTCCCCGTCGGCGATGGCCCGGTCCCGTGCGTCCTTGAGCGCGATGCGGAACTTCTCCAGCAGGTTCTCGGTGGCGCCGGAGGTGAACGACTCGTGGATCTCGGGCGGGTCACACAGGTGGTACTTCGGGCCGGACAGGCGCAGCAGCAGGCGCAGGGTGGGTTCGGTGACCCACAGCGGGCCGGGTTCGTCGCGGCTGCCGATCGGGTTGGGCAGCACCGCGTCGTGCTCCCAGGCGGGCGGGGTAATCAGGTGGATGCCGGCGCGGCGCCGGTCGTGGTCGAAGCCGGTGGAGTGCTCCAGCTGCCCGATCGGCAGGTGCGTCTTGAGCGCCGACAGGTAGGCCCCGTTGACGTCGAGCGCGGTCACCTGGTGCTCGCCCGCGGGGAGTTCGGGCCGGGTCCACTTGGGGCGGGCCTCCCAGACCTGGTCGGCGCCGCGGGCGGACTGCTTGCGCAGGACGTCCGGCAGCCACGGGTGGGCGACGACGTCGTAGCGGCCGCCCTTGCGGGTGTGGTCCAGCAGAGCCATCGCGTCCGGGATCGCGCGCTTGACCAGTGCCGCGGTGGCCGCCTCGACATCGCCGGAGTGCTGGGTCAGGGCCTCGGTCACGGCCTGGCGGATCAGGTCCGGTTCCGCGTCGGCCGGCTGCGCGCGCCGCCCGGCCGCAACGATCCGCACGCCCTTGCCCGGCCGTACGGCGGCCGGCCGCGCCGGGGAGGAAGCCACGGGCGTGGCCGCAGGCGCGGTAGCGGGGGCTGGGGTGGAGGTGGCGCACTCGGCGGGATCCAGATGCTGCGGGTAGCCGGCCACCTCATGCCGGGCCGGCTGCCCGCACAGCACGCACGGCTGCGGGGTGGCGAGCTCCGCCTGGTCGTCGACGGCGGCCGCCGCCTCGAGTGCGGCGGAGTCGTCCGCGGATTCCGCGGCAGCAGCCGGCGGGGCGGGTGCGGTGCGGTGGCGGACCTTTTCCTGTGCTTGCTGCAGGAAGTACGCGTACTTCTCGCGCACGTCACCGCTCGGGTCCCGGCCGGCTTCCCAGCCTCCGAGCGTCGACGGGCTCACCCCCAGGGCGCGCGCCACCTGAGCGCGGGAGAGTCCGAGTTCGCCGCGCCGCTGCCGCCGTTCCTCTGCCGTCGGCAGCGGCGTCCGGTCGGGCGGCGCCGACGCGAGCAGCGCGTCAATGGCCTGGAAATCGCTCATCGTCTGTCCCTTCCGGCCCATCAGGTCTGTGCCATGTCGACGCCTCTTGCGGGCGGGCAACGCTGCGGCGGGCGATCACCCAGTGGCGGCGGTCGGCTCGGTGCCAGGGCCGTACTTCGACGCGCGCCCAGTCGTAGATCCGCAGGCCGTGAGCCCCGGTGCCGCAGGAACGGCGCTTCCATTTCTGCCGGGCCAGGCCGTTGAACAGGTCGTGGACGGGATGGTCGATCGCCCAGCGGGTGACCACGGTGTCGTGCCGGGTGGTGGCCATGACGTGGAAGACATCCGCCCGCTCCAGCTCCGACCGCCAGTCGTTGGCCTTTGGGGAGTACCGGAGCGGAAACTAGCAGTGGGTGCTCAGCCGAGTCGGGGGTTGAGGAACATCTCCGCGGGCTGCTGCAGCTGGAAGTCGCGGATGGCGTAGAGGTGTTCCATGCGGCGCTGGACCTCGGCGAGACCGCGGGCGCCAGGCTTTTCTTCGGCGCGGCTCAGCGGGATGTGGCGAAGGGCATGTCGTGCGAGCCACAAGTCGTGGACAGCGCTGGGAGGGCGTAGAAGCGACCGTTTGAGTAGTGCCTCGCCGTGCGTCAGACGCTTGCGTACGGCGGATGTCGAGATGGACAGCGCGGCCGCGGTTGGCTCGATGCGTGCGTCGAGGCGCAGCCAGGCAGTGAGGGTCTCCCCGATGTGCGCCGGCACGTCGGGCGCTGCGAGGGGACGGAACTGATCTTGGGCCCATGCCGTGATGTGAGGCAGCCGAAGGAGCTTGTCCAGGGTGGGCGACGCGCCCGTCCCCACGGTCCCGTACTTTGGCGGGGGCGGGAACTTTGTGGCGATGGAGCGCAGGGCGAGCGAGAGTGCGGCTTGGTCGGCAAGTCGATGGAGGTTCAAGCCGAGTATCTCTCGTATGTGTGTCAGGCGTGCGCTCAGTGTGTTGCGGTGGATTTTCAGGTGGGCTGTCGCGCCCGAGCGGAAGCTGATCCATGAGGCGGCGGTGGCCAGCAGTTCTGTGCTGTCGGGATCCTGGGGCCGTCCAGGGCGGTGGGCACGGATCGGCGCCAGGAACGCCTCCGCCCAGACCGCCGCGGCAGGACCGATGGCCAGGGCCAGGTCGGGGTTGGCCGCGAACGAGATCTGCCGTTCGCCACCGGCGCGTGCGGAGGCGAGGGCGTGGAACGCCTGAGCGTAGCCGGTGGCGGTTTCTCGCAACGGCACGGCGTTGCTCTCTCCGATCCAGCAGGTGGCCGCCAGAGTGGGAGGCCACACCCGCGTCGGGGCACCGTCACCGGCCTCGAGTACGAAGATGTGATCGGCGTAGACCGGGCACGGCACGATCCACACGTCGTCGTCGGTCGCCTCGGCCAGTTCCTCGGCCCGCTGGGCGCGGTCCTGAGGCGGAACCTCGATGACGTACACCCGCACCATCGCTGGCAGGGCCGGGCCAAGGGCCCCCGCGACTTGGCGCGCGGCGCACGTATGACCGTTCAGCAGCAGATGGACGACTGCTTCGCGGGTTCCGGCTTCGGCGAGCGTCAGTCGACGCTGCTGCCGACCGAGGTGCTCTGCCAGCCAGCTGAGGCGCAACGCCGATGTGGCGTCCGCGAGCAGGAGCGGCAGTTCATGTGGCGTCGGTTGAGGAGCCACAGCGGCTAGCAGCGGCGCTGAGGCGCCTTGTGGTCCGTCGAGGGGAAGGACGATGCAAGTGAAACCGTCCTGGTCGATGGCCACGGACCCCCGCCGTCCGGCCAACTCTCTTGCACCGCGCAGCGCGAGACCGCGCTCGGTGTCACTGAGGGGAGGCTGGAGCTGGTGGGCCAAGGTGCCCTCGGAGGTCAACAGGAGGACCTTGGCACCGGTGCGGCGAGCCAGCCAGCGGAGCACCGGCTCGGTGCCTCCCTTGCGGGCGGCACGCTGCAGATCCAACACGTCGTCGGCCCGCCGAATCCGCGTGACAGCACCAGCGTCCGCTGCCAGATCGCCGTGCATACCGTCCCCCCGAGAGACAAGCCAATTCGGTCACAGAGTAATCAGTTCTGGCAGGAGCACAACAGGCTCACTGTGCAGGCCGACACCGGAGGGGCCCCTTCGCAGTGCAAACCGCGCCTTCGCTCCGCCTGCAGTTGTCGTAGGTTCTGCTTCGCCCGGCACCAGTCCGGGCGACTCACACTCACTACGGGCGGCCCAACCGCGACCGCCATCAGGGGGAAGCATGCTCAGACTCGGCGAAAGCGGCTTGATCCGCATCAGGAAACTCCTCTCCAGCCGCCTCGTGAAGCTGGCCGCGACTCTGACAGGAGCGCTCGCGCTGCTGCTGGGCACCACCGGCACGGCCAACGCTGCGATCTACTGGGACAACCCCGGCGTCCAGCTCGTCAACCAGGCATCCCAGCAGTGCTTGGACGTGCAGGGCATGGTGCCCGGGTGCATGGCTGGAGGCACCAGCTGGATCCGGCTTGAGAGCGCGCAACCGGACGCCGATGGCCACGCGCGCGTCCAAATCATCACCAACGGCCCCAGCGGATCGCTGTGTCTGGGAGTCGCGGGCCAGGGCCCCTCTCAGATCCAGGGTTCGCTCGGTACGCGTTGGGAAACCTGCGAGACCGGTGGCAACAACTGGGATCAGGTCTGGACCATGATCACCGCCGCTCCGGCGCAGAACGTTGGCAACCCTGCGGGGCTGAAGCACTTCATCAACTTCCACAGCGATACTTACAACGTGTGCCTGGACGGCGGCATCGGTGTCTACGGCTTCCCTGGCGGCTGCGTCAACGACTGGCAGGTCTGGAACATCTATACCAACAAGACTTCGGAACCCTGGCGAGGGTACTGAAACCGTATGGCTTTGAGATGAGCGATGCCCTCCCCAGCAGGCTCCGGGGAGGGCATCCGCATGTCTGTGTGGGGCCTTCCCCCATGAAGGTGGGCACGCGGTTATTGATCACGCGGCGAGCGTGAGTTTAGCGGTGTGGTGTCGGCGTTCGTATTCGTTGGGGCTGAGGTGGCCGTTGGCGGATTGCCGGCGGCGGGTGTTGTAGCGGGTCAGCCAGGCGAAGACGGTCCTGCGGCAGGTGCCGGGGGCGCCGTAGTCGTGGGCGCCCTGAAGGGTCTCGCGTTTCAGGGACGCGTGGAAGCTTTCGCAGGCCGCGTTGTCGGCACTGGTGCCGACCGCGCCCATCGATCGGGTGACCCCGAGCTGGTCACAGAGGCTGGCGAAGGCCCGGGATCCGCCCTGGGCCCCGTGGTCGGAGTGGAACACGGCGCCCTCCAGGCCGCCGCGGATCGAGGCTGCCATCCGCAGTGCGTCGGCGACCAGGTCGGTGCGCATGTGGTCGGCGATGGACCAGCCGACGACCTTGCGGCTGAAGCAGTCCAGCACGGTCGCGAGATAGAGGAACTCCCCGCCTGCGAGCGGGAGATACGTGATGTCGCCCATGTACTTCCGCCCCGGCTCGGTGGCGGTGAAGTCCCGCTGGAACAGGTCCGGAACCGGATGGGCCGCCGGGTCCGGGACGGTGGTGCGCACGCGTCTGCGCAGGCGGATGCCGGTGATGGAGAACGTCCGCATGATCCGGGCGACCCGTTTCTCGTTGATCCGCCGCCCTTTTCCGCGGAGCTCGGCGGTCACTCGCGGGGAGCCATAGGCGCCGCCGGACTCGCCGTGGACCGCGCGGATCTCCTCGGCCAGGACACGGTCCTTGTGCTGCCGGGCGGCCCGGGCCTCGGCGCCGGCGAGCCACTTGTAGTAGCTGGACCGGTTCACCCCCAGGACCTGGCAGAGCCGCTTCACCTCGTAGGTGTCCCGGTGGTCGTCAACGAACTGGAAGCGGCTCATCACCAGTTCGTCTCCCCGGCGAAATACTTGGCCGCCTTGCGGAGGATGTCCCGCTCGGTCGCCAGCTTCCGCTCGCTCGCCTCGAGCTCTGCCACCCTCGCCTCCAGCTGCCGGATCCGCTCGTCCGGAGCGTCGGACGGCACCGCCGCCCCCGCCTGGACGGTCGGCTTTTCAGCCGTGGCGGTGACGCCACGGCGGTCGCGGTCCCGCAGCACCCACTCCCGCAGGGTCGCCCCTCCTGCGGGAGGATCGGCGGGTGCGATGGGCATTGCGCAGGCCCGACCATGGCCACCACGACCCCGACCACAGGCCCGACCACGGCAGGTCACGGCGCTGCGCAGTGTGTTGCTCACCGATACGGGCCTGCGCCGCATTGCGCACGCCGGACCACGGCCAACACGCCCCCGACCACGGCAGGTCACAGCGCTGCGCAGTGGTTGCGCACCGATTGCGCAGCCGTTGACGCTGGGCACCGGAGGTGTCTTGCGATGCCGCTCGCCAAGCCGAAGCGCCGACGGTGCGCGTACCAGCGTTGCCGCCGACCGCTGCCGAAGAACGCGGCGTCCAGGCGCGGTTACTGCAGCCCGAATACGCGAGAGTCGTGAACCAAGCCAGCGGTACGTGCTCGGGGGCGGAACGTGCCGACAGGGGTCTGTCTTGCCCTGCTTGCCGGCCGCCATGGTCATCGCCACCATCATCGGCGCGCCGTTCCGGTACGCCGTGCCGGGACTCGTCTGCGTCGGCGTCCTGCTGCTCGCTCGGAGGCAGGGCCCCGGCGTTTGCCTGGCTTGTTCGAACTTGGGCCGGTTGATGTTGGTGGTGAGCCCCAGAGGCAGGCGAACACAGCGCCTGTGGATCATGGAGTTCTCTACGCTTCAAGATCCACGAAGGTGCCGTGTTCGTCCCACCATCATCTCCCATCGATGCCCCCGCTTGCCCCGCGCCCCGTCTGGAAGCCCTGCGCGAGGATGCCGCGCAGGATCAAGTCCGCAGCCTGGTCGTCGAGTTCGAGTCGCTCACCGACCCGCGCGGAGCCAGCGGCGTGCGCTACCGGCTCTCCTCCCTGCTGGCCCTGGTGGTCTGTGCGATGACACCCGCGGGCCACGACTCGCTCACCGCGGCAGCGGAGTGGTGCCGGCGTGCGGTCCCCGAGGAACTGGCCGCCTTCGGCCTGCCCTACCACCCGCTCCTGGGCCGCTACCGGGTGCCGAGCGAGAAGACCCTGCGCAGTGTGCTGGGGCGCCTTGATCCGGCCGAGCTCAGCGCGGCCGGGTTCGCCTACTTGAAGTCCCTGCTGCCCGCCGCGCCCGCAACTCCCTTGCCGCTGACGCCCGATGGCGGCCCAGAGCGCGAACAGCGCCGGGCCCATCGGGCGGCCGCCCAGGCCGATCCGGTGCGCCGCTGGCGCCAGGCGATCGCGGTGGACGGCAAGTGCCTGCGCGGCGCCAGACGCCCTGACGGCAGCCGGGTCTTCGTGCTGTCCGCGGTCCGCCATGGCGACGGCATCACCCTGGCCTCGCGTGAGATCGGCGCGAAGACGAACGAGATCCCCGAGTTCCAGCCCCTGCTCGACCAGGTCGACGACGTGGACCTCGCTGGGGTGGTCGTCACCGCCGACGCTCTCCACGCTCAGCACGCCCACGCCACCTACCTGCGCGAACGCGGTGCCCACTACCTCCTTACGATCAAGAACAACCAGCGCGGTCAGGCCCGCCAGCTCCACAGGCTGCCCTGGAAAGAGGTCCCCGCGATCCACCGTGACGACGCCCGCGGCCACGGCCGCCACGAGCGACGCCTGGTGCAGGTCGTCACCGTGGACGGCCTGCTCTTCCCGCACGCCCGCCAGGTCCTGCGCATCCAGCGAAGACACCGCCTGTACGGGGCGAAGAAGTGCTCCAGCGAGACCAAGTACGCCATCACCGACCTGCCCGCCGAACAGGCCGACGCGGCCGAGATCGCCACCTGGGCTCGAGGGCACTGGACCGTGGAAAACACCGTCCACTGGGTACGCGATGTTGTCTTCGGCGAGGACAAGTCCCAGGTCAGGACCCGCAATACACCGGCCGTACTCGCCGCCGTCCGCGACCTTATCCGCAGCACGCTCAAGCTCGCCGGGTACGTCAACACCGCCGCCGGACGCCGAGCCCACACCGAACGCCACCGCGTCCTCGCCCTCTACGGCATCACATGATCAACCGGACATCCGAGGCAAACGCCGGGGCCCTGGCATCCCCTCCTCCAGCGCATCAACGCCTACCTGATGCGCTGGGTCCGCAAGAAGTATCGACGGCTCCGGACGTTCAAGAAGGCCAAAGCGTGCCGGCAGCGAGTCACACGTCAATACCCGAGGCTCTTCGCCCAGTGGGCATGGACACCGGGGTTCTGGTGATCAGGAGGACAAGAGCCGTGTAACGGGAGACTGTTACGCACGGTTCTGCGGGAGCCCGGGGGTGAGATTCCCCCGGGCGACCCGACCATCAGTGACAGGAAAGCTGAACTGATTGCCACCGAAGTTGGACCAACCGTCGCTTGTGACAGTGAAGATGGATCGCCGCAGGTCAAGAGGACCAGCCCTCTGCGGTGGCCCGGATCAGGAAGGGCGTCCGCCTCGGGGGCGCTTACCTACCACCTCGCGCCGAAGCCGCTCATCACCAGGTTGACCTGCACGGTCAACCTTCGGTGAAGTGACAACCTGCTTCCGAACCCTGAGGCGGCTCATTGGCACCGGATCCGGCCGGACCGCCAGAGGGGACCGGCCCGTGGCCGCCCGACGCGGTCACCCCCCGAGCGACGGCAACCGGACACGCTCCGACCAGCGCCGATTCATCATTACGGGGCCATACGGCCCGGGCAGCCCGTTCAGCCGCCCGGTGATCAGTAACGTGCAGCACGTCAGTTACAGACTGCATGTCCGCGTCGCTTCGCGCGGGCTGCCCTGCGATGTGGAGGCGTTCTGATGGTGCCCCTCGGCGGTCTGCTCCCCCCGATCGGCCTGGAGATTCCCTGCTCCAGCTATGCGGTCGACGTGCCGATGAAGTTCGATGCGCTCGGCCTGGTCACCCTGGACTTCAGGGGCGGCATCAGGGTCCGGGTCGAGGCCAACATCGCCGGCGGCCTCGGCGGCGTGAAGTTGAAGATCATCGGCGAGGAGTACAGCGCCGACCACCCGACCCTCGGGCGCGTGACCCTCTCGCAGGCCGACATCGACACCACCCCGCTCAGCCTGCTCGAAGTCCTCGGCAACATGCCCCCGAAGTTCAAGAACACCCTGTTCCACGACTTCACCCTCACCATCGAGAAGCCCCCGGGCGGCGGCAGTGGCCCGCTGGTCCTGTCCAACACCAAGACCATGACCACCCTGAACGACAGCCTCACCGTCTTCCCCCCGCAGGGCGCCGTCTACCAGCTCCAGCAGCCCGTGGAGTTCGCCCCGGTCGGAGAGCCGAGCAAGGCCGTCGCCCAGCTCCTGCAGCTCCCGATGACCCGCTCGCACAACCCCTGACCCCTCTTCGCGGCCCGGCGCCACGACGCCGGCGCCCGGCCGCGAAGGCCGGTCCAGCATCGATCTTGTACTCATGGCCAGTAAAGGCCCGTCGGGAAAACGTCGGTAACTCGCGGAAGCAGAGGAACGGCGCCGGACTCCCGGGTGTGGGTGGACGGGTTGCCCAGGGCGAGCTCGTGCGCCCAGTAGGGCTGTTCGGGCAGCTGGACGCTGTGGAATGGTGTGGGCCCGCCAGTGCTGCCGGTTCTGTTACGCCAGCCCGGCGTTGACCGGTGCAGCGCCGACCTGGTCGAGGTGATGCTGGCTGGCCCTCTCGACCTGCGGCGATCCATCCTCACTGTCACAAAAGGCCACTGGTCCAACTTCGGTGGCAATCGGTCCAACTCCGCTGTCACAGGACACCCGTGCCTCCCTACGCCCTGGCCGGGCCCGCTGTCCCGTCTCCGAGGAACTGGCCCCCGTCTCAAGTGAACTGGTCCAATTCTCTGGTGGTCTCAGGTGGCCTGGCTCGCCAACTTGTGTGACGCGGTGTCGGCGCACCGCTGTGGCTCTCAGCCGTGCACGGATGAAGTCCCCTGTCGCCAGGCCGCTTCGCCCGCTCACTCGATGACCCGACCTGCCCGAAGGCGGACAACACCGCGGCACCGACGGGAACCGACACTGCGGTACCGCCTGGACGAAGGCCCCGGCCGCCGCTGTGGCGGGCCGGGACCTTGGGGCAACACGTCTCTTCAGTATCCGATCGTGAAGCGCCGCTGCACGAACTGCGGCAGCTCCGCCTCGTCGATCAGGGCGACCGCCGCGTCCTCCGCCGAGATGCGGCTGCGCCCCTCCGCGTCGCGGACCGCCTGGTCGCCGCCGGTGCGGAAGCGGCCGGTGCGCTCGCCGGGGGCGATCTCCTCGGCGGGGCTGAAGTAGGTCCAGAGCCGGTTCGAGGTGCGCAGGACGTTGAAACCGTCGCGGGCACCACGCGCCGCCGCCGCGTAGGCGCGGGGCAGCCCGAGCTGGTCGAGGATCTCGTGCATGCGCTCGTCCGAGTCGGCGAGCACCAGCCCGGGCTCGACCTCCAGGCTGCCTGCGCCGCCGATCACGATCAGCCGGATCCGCGGGTGGCTCTCCAGCGCCTTCAACAAGGCGCGTGCCACCGTGGAGTGGGTCGTGGGGTCGGCGATCGAACGCCGGACGGTGTCCTCGAAGTCTTTGGCGGCGTTGCCGGGCTGGTAGGCGCTGATGAGAACGTCGAGGCCGGGCAGTACGGCCGTGATGCTCGCCGCGTCCAGGACGTCGACGCTCGCCCAGGTGATGTTCTCCCGCTTCTCGTCGGCCTGCGGCCGCGAGGCGTCACGGCTCAGTGCCCTGACGTGATGCCCCCGGTCGAGGGCCTCGGTAACGACCCGGCTGCCGATGGTCCCCGTGGCTCCGACGACTCCGATGTGCATGGTTCCCCCCTGTTCATGCGGATGTGAAGGCGCAACCAATCAAATTGGTTACGCCGTATGATTACTATACGCCGTGAAGATTCTTCACGGCACCCAATCTTGGTGACGCTGTAGAGTGTCCCGGGTGGCAGGTACAGCGAGCAGGGCGGGAAGCACGGGGCGACGCGAGCGGCTGCGGGCCGAGACGACGGCCGAAATCAAGGACGTGGCGCTGGAGTTGATGGCTTCGGGCGGGCCCGAGGCCATCACCCTGCGGGCTATCGCCCGCGAGATGGGCATGACGGCCAACGCCATTTACGGCTACTTCGCCACCCGCGACGACCTGATCACCGTGCTCATCAACGACGTGTACACCGAGCTGGCCGACGCCGTGGACACCGCCTGGGAGAGCGCCTCCGCCGAGGGTCCGGCCGCCCGGATCCAGGGCTGGGCCGACGCCTTCCGCAGTTGGGCCCTGGCCAGCCCCGAGGGCTTCCGGCTCGTCTACGGTGATCCCGTTCCCGGCTACAACACCCCCCACGGAGGCGCCGCCCCGGAGGCTGCCCACCGGGTCTGCGCGGGACTCACCGCGCTCGCGGCAGCCGCCTGGCCGCACGCTGAACACCTCCATGAGAGCAGCGAGTTCGGGTGGCCCGACTTCGACGCCGGGCTCGTCGACAAAGTCCGCACGGACTTCCCCGGCCTGCCGCCCGCTGCCGTCGCGCTCGCCCTGCGCCTCTGGGGGCGCCTGCACGGCCTTGTCTCGCTGGAGATCTACGGCCATCTGCGTACCCAGACGACCAACCCGGACAAGCTCTTCCGGGAGGAAGTGACCCAGCTCGTACGGTCGTTGGACATCCCGCTGCGAAGCTGAAGCCTCCTTGCGTACAGCACGGCGCATGCGAGATTTTGTTTTTGTCCTTCGACGCGGTGGTGGACCGGTTCGTCGGTCGCCTGCATGACCTGGATAACCGCTTCGCTCGCCGAGGCGAGCGGGTCGGGCAGCCGCAAAAGGTCTTCGGGAGGCGTTCGGAGAGCAGTGCCTTGATCCCCGAGGCGCGTGACGGGCGGGGTCCTGTGGGTACAGGAAGATTTGCAGGCGGCCCCCACTTGTGGCCGGCGGAGCGAACAGGGTCGCATCCGAGGACTTCCGAGCCGCTGCCAAGCAGGGCGGCGGTTCGAAACAGCGGAGCCGGACCAGGACAGCTGAGACAACATCCGGCATCCACTCGCGCAGGACCAGATCAACCGGGATTCCCAGCATCCGCACGTCTCAACTGATCTGGTCGCCGCAAGTCACAGGTCTGGGCAAGGGGCAGATCATTTGAGACGGGACACCCGCCGACGCGGAGGACGATGGAGTCATGGGCGAGGACGACCACGACCAGGACGTCGCCACCGAACCCGCGCGGCCGCCGCTCAGCGCGACGCAGGCCCGGGAGGTCACTAGGGCGCGTATCGAGTCGTGATCAATCTGCGGGATTCGCTCTCGTGGCGGGGCCTGAACCGGTAGATCTTCTCGCATGACGCGAGCGCAACTGACGGACGAGGATTGGGAGTTCATCGGGCCGCACCTGCCGATCGGCGAGTATGGCCCGTACCCCGAGCGGCTGCGGCAGCAGTTCGAGGGGGTGATCTGGCGGTTCAGGACGGGTGGGCAGTGGCGGGAGATGCCGCAGGAGTTCGGCGCCTGGTCGACCGTCCACAACCGCTTCCGGCAGTGGCGGGACGCAGGCGTTTTCGAGGCCCTGCTGGAGGGCCTGATCGCGGAGGCCGCGAAGCGGGGTGAGGTGGACCTGTCCCTGGTCAGCGTCGACTCCACCACCGCGCGCGCTCACCACGACGCTGCCGGGATGCACCTGGGCGAGGATGTCATCACCGCCCTGGAGAAGGCCGCCGCCGAGGAGGAGAAGGCCAGGTCAAAAGGGGCGACCTCGAAGAACAAACCGGGCAGGACGTAGAAACCGATCCCGGGCGGGAGGAGCGACGACGCATCCGGCGTCGGCGAAAACTCCGGCTGAAGGCCGCCCTCCTCGGACGCTCCAGGGGTGGGCAGACCAGCAAGGTCCACCTCGCTGCCGATCGCAAGTGCCGCCCACTGGCGTTCGTCCTGACCGCGGGTCAGGCCGCGGACAGCCCGCAGTTCATCCCCGTGCTGGGGAAGATACGGGTCCGCGGCCCCGTCGGCCGCCCCCGCACCCGGCCGGACGCGGTCGCCGGGGACAAGCCCTACTCGTCCCGCGGCAACCGGGCCCACCTGCGCAGACGCGGCATCAAGGCAGTGATCCCGGAGAAGAGGGACCAGGCCGCCAACCGGAAGAAGAAGGGCTCCAGGGGCGGCCGGCCCGTCAGCCACGACGCCGACCTCTACAAGGAGAGGAACACCGTCGAGCGCCTGATCAACAAGCTCAAGGCCTGGCGAGGCATCGCCACCCGATACGACAAGACCCCGGACAGCTACCTCGCCGGCCTCCACCTGCGCGCCTCGATGATCTGGATCAAAGACCTCACCCGGACCACCCATTGATCACGACTCGATATGCGCCCTAGTGCATGTGACTGTCAATCATAGAAGCGAAGGAGCGAATAGGTCGCCCTGTCCGGCGGGCGGACCCGGCCGGCGGGTCCGCCGACGCCTCGGGTGGCGCCTTCCCTACAGAGCGGACGAGGCGATGACCGCGGTGAGAGCGGCGACCGTGGTGCGGATCGCGTCTCCGAGGACCGCGGCCGGGCCTTGCCCCTCGGCGATCGCGGTCAGACGGTACTCGGGTGCCTCCGCCCCGGGGCCCTGCGGCATGACGGCCTGGAGGCCCGCGTGGTGCAGCACGGTGATCAGCGCCGCCGTGCGCTCCTCGGGGTCCTGGCCCTGCGCGAGGACGGCTGCCAGCCGCCCTCGCAGCGCCGCGAGTTCCGACAGGCCCGTGACCGGGTACTTCACCGATCCGAAGGCGCCGAGGACCCGTCGTCCCTGCTTCCGTACCAGTCTCTTCTCCGACAGCCCCTGGTACGCCGTGTCGAGTGCCTGCTCGCGTACGGCCAGCAGCCACTCCCGGGGCGTCTCCTCGGGATGGCTCTGCATGTGCTCGGTCATGGCCGCGGCCGCCGGATCCACTGGTGTCGACGCTCCAGCGACGACGAGTGTGCCGTCACGCTCCGTCAGGTACCCGGAGAAGCTCAGCTCCAGCAAGGCGGCCGCCGAAACCGCCAGGGACACCCGCAGCGGCGCTTCGCGCAGGGTGCCGGTCTCTTCGTCCAGTGCGAGCAGCACGATCTGCTCGCCGATCGTCAGATCCTCAGTCACAAGATCCCCCCTCTCGAGAGAGGGACGCGCCACAGGAAGCTGGGGTTCCCGGCACGCGTCGGCGAAGTCAGGCTCGAGCGCGGACTTCGGACTGTGCGGCGCGTATCGCCGTCAGTGCTTTCTCGCCTGCAGCGGCGAGGGTGTCGATGAGCCGGGAGGCCGTGGGGTCGGACGCCACCGGGCCGAAGATGGCCGGCTCGGCCCGCAGCATGGCCATGTCCGCAAGGCAGTCCCCGCCGAGCGCGACAGCCAGCGAGAGATCCAGAAGGATCTTGCATGGATCATGGACGGCCAGCGGCTTGCCCGTTCAGCCCGGTTTTGCGGAAGGTCTCGACCAGCAGCACCGCCCCGGCCTGGGAGACCGCCCCGCTGCCACCGCTCTCGACGCGGACACGCGGGTACAACCCGATACGCTTGCTCACCTGGAGAGTGCTTCTTTCCGCGCAGCCAACAGGACCTAGACAAGTCCTATCGTTGCAAGTCAGGAGTACTCTCCGCTTATTTGATCAAGGCATGGACGAGCGAGCTCGTGAAAGCGCGAGGTTAACGACGTCAGGCCCGGACCGTCACGCGGTACCGGGGGTCGGGCCGCGTGGACGGCAGGGCCGAAAGAGACGGTCAGCGGCCGCAGTGCGTACACCGGCGGCTGCGCCACCCACGGGTTGCCACCTCAGCTCCCGCGGCCCGCATCAGGGTCAGGTAGTGGCTCACTGCCGATGAGGACCCCCGACCGCTGCCGCGAGTTCACGTACCGACAGCTCCTCGCCGTATGCAGCGACCCATTCGCGGTGGGCGCGCAGCAGCGCACCGCGCCGCAGGCTGACGTTCGGTGACGTCCTGCGTAGGCCTGCCACCGTGAGAGTTTCTTGAGCAACTCCTGCAGACGCCGCCGCTGTGCGGCGGTGTCATGCGCGGCCGGGACGTGGGCGAGGTCTCGGTACATGGCGTACCAGGCCGTCTGAGCCTGGGACGAGATCACTGGGGAACGAAGCCGCTGCCGTTCCACACCAGCTCACTGCCCGGGAAGCCCGGCAATTCAGCGGCATCTACAACCTCGATCAGCACTGGGGCTGAGCTGAACATATGAAGCGGCGGTCCAACGACTACTCGGACCGGCCGCTTCATCGCTGGGATCATTCACCTCCGGCACCCTCATACCCAGTCGAGCCCGAGCGCGGCGAGTGCGGCTGTCGGGGAGCGGTTTTCGTGATCAGTGGTTGGTGGGTTGCCCTGGGCTGATCAGTTTGGTGTGTTGGTGCGGTTCACTGGTGCGAGTGCCTCGATGGTGGGCGTGTGTGGGCCGGGCTTTGGTGTGTGGGTCTGATCTGCGGTTTTGTCAGGTAGTGGGCTGGGTGATCAGGCCCTGTCATCTGTGTTGATCAGGGATCAGGTTCGGTGATCGCTGGTGTGAGGCGTTGTCTTCTGGAAACAGTGTCGATCCGTTGGGGACCGCTGCTCGCCGAGGGGTGAGCGTACAACCCTGGGCACTTGTGGGATGTCTTCACCGTGTACGGCAAGCAACGTCCCGATGCTTCCACTCACACCGTGAGGACCCCTTCCATGAAGTTCCGTCCGGCCGTGATCGCGGCCGCCGCCTCCGCCGCCCTGCTCGCCGGCTCGCCCGCAGCCCGGGCGGCGGAGGACCCTGGGTCCCTGCCCAAGTGCACCGATGTGTCGACCGCCTACGGCGGCTACGAGCAGGACGAGGTGACGGTCTCGGTCGACGTGGCGGCCACCGTGCTGATGGCGGGCGGCGACTGGCAGCCGGCCCGGGGCTCCGTGACGAACGTCGGCAAGCGGGACCTGCCGGCGGTTGTGGCGAGTGCCTACCCCTGGCTCGAGACCGAGGACCCGGAGCTGGCCGACATGAGCGACTTCGTGAAGGTGGAGGCACGGACCGCGGACGGCGGGTGGCAGCCGCTGGACGGCTCCGGCAGGATCGACGCGCCTTCGTTGAAGCCCGGCGAGACGAGGACGTACGAGCTGCGCGTGCGCGTCGTCAAGGACGTGCCGAAGGCGCTCGGGGGCTCCGAGTTCGCCTTCACGGGCGCCTTCGCGGACGTCTACCGCTTCCCGGACAGCGGCAAGGAAGTCGCCTGCGCGGGCGTCGCCCACGGCAACGACACCTTCCGGATCCAGCGGACAGCCACCAGCCCGACCCCGGAGCCCACCACCGCGAAGCCGACGCCGAGCGCCAGCGCGCCGACCTCGACGCCCTCACCGACGGACGTGGCAACGGCCGCCCCGACGTCGCCGCCCGCCACCACGTCCGCTCCGCCCGCCGCGCCGTCGGACACCGACGGGCAGATGGCCGCGACCGGCACCTCGAACGCCACCGTCCCCCTCGCCGCGGCTGCCGGGGCCCTCGCCGTGCTCGGCGTCGGAGCGGTGCTGTTCGCCCGCCGCCGCAGGGGCTGACCAGCGTGGCCCGGTGGCCATGGGCGTCTGCGAGGATCGGAGCATGCCGTTCGAGATCGTCACGGCCGATGTCGGCGACCTCCACCGGGTCCTGGACGACCACGCCCGCTACTGGGGCCCCTTTGTAGTTCGTCAAGGGAAAACGGTCTGCGGCGGGGCGGGGTGCCGGGCAGACGATGCTGCCGGCCAGTGGAGCCAGAGCGCGCAGCGGGTCCGCACCGACTGCGTTCGGCCCGGACCTTACCCGCGCCTTCAGGCCATCGCCCAGCTCAGCCGATGGTCCACCGCTGTGTACGCGCATTGCGGTCACACGTCGTCGTCCGGTAGAGGCCGCCAGCGGCCTGGTAGAGGCAGAGGCGGGTCGCCGTGTTTCGGAGCAGGACTGCACTTCCCGCCGCGGGTTGGACGACCTGCCACAGCTGGTTGTTCCCACCGTTGCACCCGTTGGCGTAGACGTCCCCGGCCGAGTTGCTGTCGAGGCAGTGGCCCCATGTGTAGTTCTGGAGTGTCGAGGACGTGTTGGTGGTGCCGGTCCACCGCCAGTACTGACCCGAATAGCCGATGGGTGTGGCTCGTCTTGAGGGAGGATGAGTCGGGCTGCCACCTGGGTGGTGGAGATGGGTAAAGTTGTGACGGCCGCGCGCGAGTGTCGAGATGATGGATGCCGTGATGGATCGGATGTCTCTGAAATCTGAACTCGTGTCGTTCATGCGCGAGTACGAGTCGGCGAACAACAACCACGACATCGAGTGTGTCGTGCCGTTCATTGCCGAGGACGCCAGCTACTGGTTCTCGGACGGTTCATATCAGGGTATAGAGGAGATTCGATCCGCGGTCGAGAAGACGTTTTCGACCATCCTCGACGAGGTGTATGAGGTCCGGGACTTGGAGTGGCCCGTGCTTACAACCGATGTGGCCGTGTGCCGCTATCGGTTCGCGTGGACCGGTGTCGTTGAAGGCGAACCACGCTCCGGTCAGGGGCGGGGCACCAACGTCATCGTGCGGCGGAACGGCGTGTGGATGATGCTCCATGAGCATCTGAGCAGCTGATCCCTTCCGGCGGGTGATCAGGCGGTGAGAGTGTATTCGGCCTGGTCAGCGGTTTGGTATAGGCGTTCGTGTTCGCGGGTGACGTGGTAGCGCCAGTAGGCGTCGAAGTCGTTGTTGCTGTGGACGGCGTGGAGTTTGAGGACGGCTTCGGCGCCGGCCAGGCCCCAACGGGCGCCGGAGATGTCGAGTCGGTCGGCGATCAGATGGCGGGTAGGGTCGACCACGCGGCGAGGTACCAGCTGTGAGCTGGCCCTTTTCCGCGTGGCCTCCCTCCGAACCGGACATGCCCGTTTCCGGGCATCGCGGCTCTCCAGTGACTACGACGTGAGTGTTTCTGCGGCCCGCCTCCCGTGGATACCGTCATGACAAGCTCCGCAGACCACAAGGGATTTGCGGCGCTTGGACGTCATGATCCGTGCCCATTCCGGTGGCGGGTTCCCGGCCCGTTCGAGATCGGCCAGCTGACGGACGTGATGGACTTCAACGTCCGCATCCGCCTGCTGACACAGCTCGCATTCGCCCGCTTGGAGTCGCTTGACCAGCTCCTTCGTCGGATAGACGGGGACAGGGGAAGTACGGTCCAACAGGGCCGCTCTCTTTTGCCGCTTGAGGGGAACACCTCCGAACCGTGCGACCAGCGGGCTGCTCCCTCCTCGCTCGATCCGTGCCTCGAAGCAGGTCCGCGGACCGTACGGAGTGAGGATCTTGGCCTTGTAGCGGGCCGCCATCTTCGACACCGAGGAGCGGTGCTTGCAAGGTCTTGATCATGGAGGTCTCCATGATCCACCGCAGCCGATGCAGCCGGTGGACATCATGGGCGAGTAGGTAGTACTGGACGACGCCCCGGTACTCGGCCCCGAATCGGTTGACGATGGTGTAATCGCTCTCCTTGACCATCGGGTTCCGGCACTCGGGTTTGCCGCGTGACAAGTACGGGGCGCTCTTGGCCTTGACCACTGCCGCAGGCACTTTGAGAGCGATGGTCCCGCTCAGGGTCCGGGCGTTGCGCCGTGGACGCGTAGAGCGGGGCATCGTTCTGCGGTCGGTGCTTGCGACATGGATCTCGTAGCCGAGGAACCGCGCAGGGCGGCTTCAAGTTCCCGGTAGGAGTGGGCTGTCGGTGATGCCCCAGATCCAGAGAGCGTGTTCGGGTGCGTCCCGGATCGCTCGGGTGGTCTTGGCGATGTTGTCCGCTCCCAGCAGCCGCAGCCTGCCGATGGCCAGGTTCCGCAAAGTGGCCATCGCCCGCGGCGCGCTGCCGGTGTGGGCGGTGGAGGCGTCCTCGGCGAACACCACATCTCTGACATGGTGGCTGGAATTTTCGATTCCCCAGTGGCCGCGAACGTATCCGCCCAGGTCGGCAGGGCTGGCCTGGTGGGTATCGAGGCTGGTGACGGCGTAGACGGTCTCCCGGGTCTGCTGCTTGCCGTTCTCCTGGCGGCGCCGGTGGATGCGCAAGGCCAGCCGTGCTTCCGGGAAGGCGATCCCGCCCAGGTTCGCCGCGACGGCCATAATTTTGATCGAGCGGGACTCCCGCCGCCCGTGCCCGGTGCCCGAGACGGTGTGCGCTACGGGCACCTGCTCCCACGGCAGGGCTTTGACCTGGGCCGATGCGGTCGGCTGATTTCCTTTGATCACCGCGATGTAGTGGGCTTTCTTCTCCTGCACCAGCCAGCGCACCTGGTCCTTGACGCTGTGCAGGGCGTCGAAGGTGACCACGGTGCCGGCCAGGTCGAGTGGTTCCAGCAGCGGACGGAAAGCGGCCGTCTCGTTGGTCTTGGCCCCCACCTCCCGCTGGGCCAGGGTGACGGTGGGGGCGTGGGTGACAGCGGACAGCAGGTGCCGGTGGCGCTGCTGCCGGTGCGCGGAGCCGGACAGCGCCTTGCCGTCCACCGCGATCGCCGGCCGCAGCGCAGAGCCGGTGCCGATGAGCGCGGTGTGGTCGCGTTCGGCCAGGTAGGCGCCGATCGCGCTGTCCAGGGCATCGCCGTCGAGGGCGGCCAGGAGCCGGGTGAGGGTGGAATGGGACGGCGCGCGTCGACGTCCGGGCAAGTGCCTGCGGATGCCGAGTCGTTCCAGCACCGTGGTGGTGGCACGCTGTCCCCACTCGGTGATCTCGGTGATGGTCCGGGCGCCGGAGACGACTGCGCAGGCGCAGACCAGCAGCAGGCCGGCCAGGGGATACCACCGCCCGCGGCGCGAACGCGGGTCGGGTACGCGCTGGAGGTGGGCACGCAGTCGGCCGGTGTCGTGCTGGTGCAGGGGGCCCAGTTTCGCCAGGACGGCAGGGATCGGGGAGGATGGAGCAGCAGGCACGGGACCTCGATGTGATCAGCTGGCGTAGACACCCTGATGATCACCGGTCTCGTGCCTGTGCTGTTGCCACGTCAACTCCCACTGGGTGCGGACGATCTACGCGATCCCGGAACTTGCAACCGCCCTGGAGGCCGAGGCCAAGCCGAAAAGGGCCTGAACTGCGGCGTTCTTGCAGTTCAGGCGGCCCCCCCCGGCCGAGCGGCGCATCCTGAAGGCGGTGCGCCGCCCGCCGGCGCTTTCGCACCGACGGGTCAAGGACCGGCCGCTGCTGCCCCGCGAGGTCGACGCCGAGCTGCGGTGAGGGGACGGGGCGGAGTTGCGGGGACGGCGACATGCTCAGGGAAGCGACTCCCGCCGATGTCTACCGGCGGTAGAATCGGCTCTATGAGCAAGCCGACGAGCATCAAGACCAGCGAGGAAGTGCGTGACCGTCTGCGCATCCTCGCTGACGAGCGCGGCACCACGATCACCGAGTTGCTGGCAGAACTCGCCACCCGTGAACCCACGGCAGCCGAACGCGAGCAGCGGGCTGTTGAGGCTGCCGGTGAGCTGGGCATCGAGTACACCGACCAGGTCCAGCAAGCCGGCCAGGACGCCTGGGCGAAGATCCGCGCCCATCAGGGCGGCGCCGCCGCATGAACCTGACGGCCGTCTTGGACCACACCGCTCTTGGCGCTCTGTACCGCGCGGACTCCTTCTTCACGGGCCTGTACATCGAGGCCTCGCGCGGCACCGGCCGGGTCATCATCCCCTCGCTGTCCGTGCTGGCTGCCGAACGGCAGGTTGCGGGCGCGGGCAGGCACGCGGCATCCCTGCGGTTCGCGGAGAACGTTCCGTTCACTGCAGCTCATGCTGTGGATGCGATGGACTGGAGAAACGTGGACTGGCCGGTGGCCCACGCTGCTGCGATCGCCTGGCACGCGGTGAAGGCGGGAGAGCCGCTCACGGTCCTGTCGCTGGAACCCGAGCTGTACGCGGGTACCGGCATCACTCCGCTGAACCCCACCTGACCCCCGCCGCCTCGGACGAAGGGGGGCCGTTTCCTGCGGGAAACGGCCCCCTTTCTTTCGTCATCGCCCGGCGTGCAGGTGCGCCTGCCGGGCGATGACCAGGCCACGCCAGCGGCTGCGGGTGTGCTGTTCACTGTCGAGCCACCGGACTGCGGAAGTCTGATCGGCAGGCAGGTCGGCCATGAACTGGGCGATGTCGACGAAGTAGGCGTGATCTTCGTCGGACGTCTGTTCTCGTAGCCGGGCGAGCGTGGCGTGCAGTGCGGTGTGGTCGTCGAGGACTGCCTGGTGAAAGGCGCAGGCCAGCTCGATCGCGGGTGTCAGTGAGGTGAGGCCCGCGATGTCGAGTTCGGTGCGCAGCGTAGCGATCTGGTCGTCGACGCTGTCGCTGCCGGCATCGCGGATGAGTTCGGCCCGGCGGACGTTGATGGTGGTGGCGCGCAGGTTGAGGCCGGTCAGGAGCTGGTGGGCGAGGTCGATTTCCGCGGTGGCCTGGTCGGGGGCGTAGAGCGCGATGGCGAATGCGCGCAGGGCCTGGTTGTGGGCGGCTTCGCCGGTCTTGCCGTGCAGTTCGGCTTCGGTGCGTCCGGCGAGGTAGGCCGCGGCGGCGCGCTCGGGTTGGCCTTGAAGCCAGTACAGGTCACCCAGCACGCGGTGGTGGCGGCCTTCCCAGCCGAGGTTCTGGGCGGCGGCGAGTGCGGTGGGGAAGTCGCCTGCCAGGCGTGCGGCGTGGGCCAGGCCGCGGCGGGCGGCCGGGGCGAGGCGGCCGCCCTGGTCGGCGACCTGCTGGTAGTCGCGGCGGGATGGGGCGGCTTGGCCGGTGTCGCGCAGGGACTTGGCCCGGTAGTAGAGCGCCATCTCCTGCAGGTCGGCGGGCAGCAGGTCGGCGTCGAGGACGGCGGTGAGTCGGCTGACGGTGCGGGCGCGGTGTTCGTGCTGGCGGCGGGTGAGGGTGCTGAGGAGTTCCACGAGGGCGTCGGCGGGTGTGCTGGGCGCCGGGGCGCCGGGGGCGGGTGGGGTGACCGGCTCCCAGACGGAATCGCCGACGTAGGTCCAGACGGCGTCGGTGAGCCAGTCGAGGTCGAGGTTGTGGTCCCGGGCGATGGCGAGGCCCTGGCGCAGGCAGCCCACGAGGAGCCGGCGGTCGCGGCTGGTGCCGGCGGTCCACTGCTCGCCCAGCGCGGCGAGGATCCGCTGGGCGGCCTGGTGCCAGTCGCGCGGAGACCATCGGTCGTCGGTGTGATCGTCGGCGCCCCGGAGGGTGGAGCGGATCAGCCCATGCAGGTGGTAGGGCCACAGGCCGAAGGGATCCTGCCGGACGAAAGGACGTTCGATCAGGCGCAGTGCCGGCGCCTCGTGGGTCAGGCCGGCGGCTCGCGCGGCGAGCGGCAGGTCGAAGGCGTCGAGCAAGGACACAGAGCGCAGTACGTTCCGCTCGGGCGCGGTGAGGTCGGAGAGGGTGCGGGCGATCAGGGCGGGGAAGTCGTGGTCGAAGTCGGCCGGGGCGGGGCTACGGCCGGTACGGCGGATTTCGAGGAACCGCATCACCGACAGGTCGAGGTAGAGCGGCAGGCCGTGGGAGCGGTCGGTGATGACCTGGCGGATCTCCTCGCTGATAAGTGGTTCGCCGTCGCGGGTGAGCCGGCGGGCGAGGTGGTCGTCACAGTCCTCGGGGGAGAAGTCGCCGATGAGGACCTGCCGCGCGTGGCTGTGGGGAGGCCGGGCGGCGCGGGCCGCCGGGACGGCTGCGGGGAGGGCCAGACCCGGCCAGGCGGCCGGGCCGGTGTAGTCGAGCTGCCCCTGTAGAGCAGCATCCGCCCACTGCAGGCGCGAGCGGCCGGTGATGACGAAGAAGCAGTTCGGCATGAGCCACACGACCCGCTGGATGAGGCGCTCCAGGTCGCGGTGCGTACGGTCGCCGACGTCCTCGAAGGTGTCCAGCAGGATCACCGGCATGACGCGCTTGTCCGCCGGGAGATGGGCGAGCTCCCACGCAAGCAGGTGCGGGTAGAAGCTCAGCGCCTCCAGGTCCGGGTCGGCCTCCAGCAGATCCGCCAGCCGCGCGCACCCAGCGAGTGCCCGCACGGTCTGCCGACGCTCGTGCAGCGCCCTCGTGAGGGAGCCGGCCAGCGCACCGGCCGCCGTACCGACGGTGCCCGGCAGGAGGAGCGCCTGGGCGACGTCCGCGAGAGCGGACTGCATCTGCTGCGGCATAGCCTTGCCGAACCGGCCTGCGAGGCCACCGCGGCGCAGGTACTCCTCCAACGGTTCACCGGGGTGCTGGGTCTCCCAGTAACGGCGAAGGGCGATGTCGAAGGCGGGCGGCCCAGTTCGGCCAGCGCCGCGCGGATCGTGAGGACGACGTCCTCGAAGGACGTTCCGACGGAGCGAGCCAGGTCGATGCGTACAGGCAGGATCCGCTGTCCGGACCAGGCGGGCTCACCCCACTGGGCAGGCCGCTGATCGGCCCCGGCGAGCGCGGCCTCCAGCTTGCGGGACAAGGTCGTCTTGCCGATTCCCCCGACCCCGTGGAACACCATCACGTTGTGACGTGGGCGCTCCAGGTCCTCGACATCGAACGCGGACTCGGTGATCAGTCGCAGATGCTCGGACAGTGCGGCCGCGACCAGCTCCCACTGCAGTTGCCGGTTCGTGAACGCCTCCACGGCCTCCAGGCCCCGGTCGTTCGTGCTGAACAGTGCCCGCAGATCCCGACCTGCCACGTCCCACCCCCGAAACGATGATCACCTGGGCCCAACCTATGCCCGCAACAGGCCCCTTGGAGAAGCATCTCCCCCAGGCAGCGGGGTGCGAAGGAGCCCTCCCGCAGCTCGCGGCGCGTCGCGGCACTGGGTCACCGGATTCGGCCAGGGAGACAATGGCCGTTTCCGATCAAGATCAATACGAAGGCGGTAGGCCGTGTCCGACACTCCCAGCAGCGATTTCTCCGGCCTGGACGGCGGCAGTGATCAGCATGCAGCGGACCTCGTCCGGGACGTGGTGACCTGGTACAGCACCCAGATCGCTGCCGAGCGCAGGACCCCGGTTCCTGACGAGGACCGGATCGAAGAGCTGACCGCCGGCCGTCAGGCCGCGCTTGAGGACCAGCGGCGCCTCGACACCGCCGACCCGCAGGAGACCGAGCGGATCGCAGCGCTCTACGCCGCCCGGCTGAAGGAGCTCAGGGAGCCGTAGCCCGAGGCCGTGCGCCGTACAGGCAGGGGCCAGACGGACGGGTGCGGCCGGTCGATCCGGGCCGGCTGCACCCGCGCGGACATCAACGGCCGCGCCAGCGCGGCAACCGCGTCCAGCTCCCACCGGTGCTGCGGAAGCGCGCGGCGCAGCGCCTGGTGGAGCCGGAGGAACTGCACGGCCTCCTGATCGGTGTACGGCCGCATCCGTTCCGCGGCGAGCACCCAGGCCGCCCGCCGACCCCCGCCCTGCTCCTGCCGGAGCAGGGCCTCGCCGTCCCGACGGATCACCGTCACGGCCGTGATCGCCGGATGCCGCTGCGCGGCGTCGACGACGTCGGCCAGGGCGCGGAAACACACGTCATGCCCCGCGCGTGAAGTGAAGCGGGTGTAACCGCCTGCCTGTAGGGAGCGGGCGTACCGCAGCGCCGTGGACAGCAGACTGTCCGCCTCCCGCACCGCCAGTACTACCAGCTCGACCGGGTAGCCGTCGGCCGCGAACGGCAGCGCGCTGGAGAGGAACTCATCCACGCTGCCCGGCGCGCCCTCGATCAGTGCGTCGCCGCGGCACCGGCGCACGTACTCTTCGGCCTCGGCGAACCAGGCACGGTAGTCGGCCCGGATCGCGGCCCCGGCGTTGCGGGGATCCTCGGTCAGCAGCCGCAGATAGTCCGGGTGCGACGCCTTGAAGTCGTCACCGACCAGGCGGGTCGTCCCCGGCCGCATGGCCCGCTTCACCATCCTGGCGGCCAGCAACTTCCCCGCCCCCGGCTGACCCAGCACGTAGACCGCCCGTGGGTCGTCGCGGCTGACGATCCCGCTCAGGTACGACGGCGCGATCAGCTCATCGAAGACCCACCGGTGTTCCTCGGCCGACAGCCGGTGGTAATCCACACCCGGAGCCTGCCTGCGCGGCTGGGCGATACGGCGGACCGGTTCCGCCAGAGCAGCAGCGCGCTCGACATCCCGCTGAACGGCCAAGCGGCGGTCCTCACAGTCGAGATCGCGGTGCAACCGCTGATCGGCCCGCGCCAGATCACGACGGACGACAGCTGTCTCCCGCGCGGTCCAGGGCCGGGAGCGCTCGTACGCCACCGCCCGGTCCGCCGCCGGCCGACGGCGCCAGGAACCGTCGACGAGTTCGTTGTCGTACAGCACCGCGCCGTCCCGGCGTACAACGGTGATGCGGTCGGCCAACCGCTCGGCTTCGACGGCCGCCAGCGTCGCGAGCATCTTCCGCGCGCAGGCGTCGTGGTTCTCCCACGACACATACCGCCCGCAGCCAGCGATCGCCTCGGACAGGAAGCGATCCAGGATTCCGAGCTGACTCAGCGCCTCCGGCGTCGCCACGGCGACCACCTCGATCCGGTGGCTGGCCCGCCGATACGCGGCTCCGGACGTCCGGAACTCCTCGATGTCGGCGAGGGCGGACTCAACCACCGCGTCGAACCCGTGCATGCGGACATGGTCTTCGACCGCGGCCTGCCACCGGTGGGTGTCCGGCCGGACCATCACCCCGGCTGTGCGGACGTCGTCGGCCAAAAGCTCGCCGTACTGGCAGTGCGCGCTCTTGTGGAGGTCGCTGCAGATCCGCACCGCACCGCCACGGCGATCCAGCGCTGCCTGGACCAGGTCTGCGACTGCGGTCTTTCCGGCGCCGGGCTGGCCGCCGACGATCACGACGACCGGCCGGTCTTGGCGCACAGCGCCCTTCAGCGCAGCCGGAAGGATCCCGGTGCAGAACCTCGTCTCGCACGCGCTCCTCCCGTCTCTCGCCCCGCGTCGTGGGACAGCGAGCGCGATCAACGTTGTGACTTCGCGCGATAGATGGCCAGGGGCGCGCGAAGAAGCCCACGTCATCCCGTTGTGACGATCCGTAGTTGGCCATTTCATCGACTGATAGTTGGCCAGCTGGGACGCCGAAGGGCGCTGCCTGGCCAGGCGTTTGCCTTTTCGCCCCGGAGCCGGGCTCATGGGCTGGCTGAGGCTGTGTGGGGCGGGGACGGTGCGGAGGAACTGCGCAGGTCCGCCGTGGTGGCGCCCACCACGGCGACGGCGCCGAGACACAGCAGGCCACCGCTGACGAGGGCTGCTGCTCCCGAGGTGGCGTCTGCGACGAGGCCGCCGCGCATGTTGCCGATGTCGGGGCCGGCTTGCCCGACGATCTGCTCAGCAGCGCTGACCCGGCCGAGTAGTTCCTGGGGGGTGTGCATCTGCACCACGGTGCTCCGGGATACGACGGAGACGGTGTCGGCGGCGCCGGCTATGACGAGGAAGGCCAAACCGACCCACGGGTCGGGTGACATGCCGAAGAGCGTTAACGCCGCGCCCCAGGTGGCGGATCCGCCAAGCATGACCAGGCCGGGGCGCGGGAGCCGGGTGAAGGTCCCGGAGAAGAGAGACGCTGCCACGCCGCCGACGGCTACGGCTGTGAGGAACAGTCCGAGAGTGCGCGGGTCGCCGTCGAACCGTTCTGCGTTGATCAAGGGAAACAGGCTGATGGGCATCGACAGCACGGTGGTGGCCAGGTCTGTGAGCAGGGCCCCGCGAATGACGGAAGTGCGGCCCAAGAAGGCCAGACCGTCCAGCACTCCGCGCAGGCCAGGCCGTGCGGGCTCGTCTCCGGGGTTCATCTGCGGCAAGGCGAACGCACCGTAGAGCGCGGCGACGAATGTCAGGGCGTCGACCAGGTGGCAGCCGCCGACGCCCAGCCCGCCCACGATCAGTCCGCCCAGCGCGGGGCCCATCAGTATGGCGCACTGGAAGGCGATGCGTCTCAGGGCCAGTCCCGCGGCCAGCTGGTGCTTGGGCAGAAGGTGCGGAATGAAGGTGCGTGCGGCCGGGCCGCCGCCGGCGACGAAGCAGGATTGAACTGCGACCAGCCCCAGAACACCGGCGACAGGAAGGTGCCCGAGGAAGCCCTGGAGTGCAAGGAGGAGCGAACACACGGCTTGCCCGCTGGTCGTGAGCAGATAGAACTTCCGGCGGTCCACTCGGTCGACGAGCGACCCGGCGAAGAGACTGAGCGCGACGAGTGGAATCGCCTGTGCCAGCCCGACTGCGCCCGTCCACATGGTGCTTTTCGTCATTTGCCAGACTTGGAACATCACGGCGACGAGTGCCATCTGGCTGCCGAAACCGGACAGGGCCTGGCCGAGCCACAGCCGCCGGAACGGCGGTGACGACCGTAGTGGGGTCACGTCGATCAGCGTGTGCCTCAGCCCCATGCAGGGTCCTCGGCCAGCTTCTCGGCGATCCGGTCGTGAAAGCTCTTGCGCTCAAGGGCCTGCTCGATATCGGCGACAACCCGGGAGAGCGGGTAGGGAATCTCGGCCTCGAGCTCACCAAGGGCGGCCTCGGTGGCGCGCCATTCTGCCGTCAGGCGACCGACGACGTGGCGGGCTTTGTCGGTGAGCGTCACCTTCTTGCTGCGCGCGTCATCGCCCGGGACGGTCTGGACCCAGCCGGCCGTGCGCATTGCGGCGACTTTCTGGCTGAGTGCCGAATGCGTGCGGTGGACCGACTCGGCCAGTTCGGTGATGGTCATGGGTCCGCAGGCGTGGAGCCGGAGCAGTTCCATGACGAAGCTTGTTTTGAGCCCGTCCATCTGTTGCTCGGAGTAAATCCGGGCGATGTCGGCGTCCATCGACGCCTGGAGCAGGCGCAAGGGCCGCCAGAGGCTCTGCTGGCTGGGGTCGAGTGCATGGGGGTCGGCCATCAGCGCATCGTAACAGCACTTATATAAGCACTGTTGCTTTTGCCGTGTCAGTGCCGGGTGATCTGTCGCAGCGAAGGTTGAGCGATTCTCATCGAAGGTTGAGTGATGTCGCGGTGGATCCTGAGCGCCCTACTCAATGTCGCTCGACTGCTCGGTGGAGTGGGAGCGTCGATGGGCTGCGACGCGTTCGCGGGTCGCGCATCGGCGGGAGCAGTAGCGGCGCTCCGGACCGCTGCCCTGGGTGATGAAGACGTTCTGGCAGCTGGGTGATGCGCAGATCCTGCCGGGCGGGCGTTGACGATCCCAGACGAGGACGGTCAGGGCCATGCAGGACGAGGCGAGGAGCCACTCGTCCCAGGGTGCGTTGTCGTCGCGGTCGAGGTGGGGATGCCAGGGGGTGCTGCCGCCGTGCGAGGTCAGGCGGAGTGGTCCGGTGTGTTCGTGCAGGAGGCGGTTGAGGGTGGCTGCCGCGTCATCTGTGTGCTCGGCGGCGAAGACTTGCCGCAGCAGTGCGGCGGCTGCGCGCATCCCGGCGACATCGCGGGTGGTGAGGTCGATGGGGTCGGTCTCGCCGTAGTCGCGGAGCACGTCGGCGACGTCGTTCGGGTCGGGGCGGTCGTCAGCGAGAGCGTTGATCAGGGCAGCGGTCCGTCGAGCCGTGGTCAGCACGGAGTGTCGGGTGGACCAGTCGTCGCTGTTGGAGAGCACCTGTGGAATGTAACGCATCTTGCTGAGTTTTGAGTTACCTCCGTAACGTCTTGCTGATGAGAAGGCGTTACTCACTCCGCTTGTATCTCGCCGGAGCAGTGGCAGCTCGAGCCGGAGACGAGATGTCAGGACCGGCGCTGATGTTGGCAGGATTTGCCCTGGCCGGATCGACTGTTGAAGCGTCGTCGCTGCTTGCGGGCATCACGATCTCTGCCGCGGTAGGTGGGCCGGTGATCGGGGCGCTCCTCGACAGGGCAGGACGGCCGGGACGCCTGCTGGCCGGGGCCCTCGTCCTGTATGCGGCGGGGTTGGGGATGATTCTCGTGGGACTGGGCCGGTTGCCGTTCGGTGTCACCATCCTGATCGCCGTGGTGACGGGACTGCTGGGGCCGGCCCTGTCGGGCGGATGGACGGCCCAGCTGCCGCGTGTGGTGCTTGGCGAGCACCTGCCGCGGGCGAACGCGCTCGATGCCATGACGTTCAGCGTGGCGAGTCTGGCCGGTCCGGCTCTCGCCGGCGGCGTGGCGGAGGCGTTGGGAGCCCCGTCGGCCGTGGTGGTCTCCGTGGTGCTCATCGCCTTGGCGCTGCCCGCCGCATGGATGCTGCCCGCCCGTCAGGGTCGGGCGCGGGGCGCTCAGACGACTTCGGTGATCAGCGACCTTGCTGCCGGAATGCGCATCATCGCAGGAAGGCCGCCTCTGGCCCGGGCGACCCTCACCTCAGTCGTCTCCTGTTTGGCCCAGGGCATGCTGACGGCGTGCATCCCACTCCTGGGCGAGCGTGTCCTGGGCGGAGCTGGCCGCGGCGCGGTACTGCTTTCCTGCGCGGCGGTCTCCGCCCTGGTGGCCAACGCCGTACTCGCCCGGTTTCCGCGTGCAGTCGCCCCCGACACGATCATCTGGGCCAGTGCCCTTGTCCAGGCTGCCGCGCTGGCCTTGGCCACCGTGGGGTCACCCGTCGTGCTCATCGTGGCCGCACTCGTAGCGGGGATCGGTGAAGGACCCCAGCTGGCCGCCTTGTTCGACATCCGCCACCGGGAGGCTCCAGACCACCTGCGTGGCCAGATCTTCACCACCGGCGCCAGCTTGAAAATCACCGGATTCGCCCTGGGGACGGCGGTTGCCGGACCGCTCGTGGCCTGGTCCCTTCCAGTCGCCGTGGCCCTCGCAGCGAGTGTGGCGGTCCTCGCAGCGCTGGTTTTCTTCACGATCCCGTCGGCAACCATCAACTCGTCTGAGGAGCACGTTTGTTGAGTTCGGCCGCGTCGTCCTCTTCAGAGAAGCGCAGGAAGAGCTTCGTGACGGTGGTCAGCGGAATCCAGTCGACGTGGTCGTCGAGGAGGTTGTGCCAGGTCTGTGTGGGTGTCGCGCCCTGGAGGTAGTACTCCCAGATCGTGCGGTAGGTGTCCTCCGACATCGAGGCCCGCAGTGGGGGCTTCGGGTCGGGGAAGCGTGGATTGAGGACTCTTCTGAGGAGCCAGAGCGGGATCTTCCACGTGTCGGCGATCTGCCGCAGGCCGTTCTTGTTCCTGCGGGCGTTGTGCTTGATCAGCGACGTGATGTTGTGGCCGTTGTTGTCGTGCAGCGCCGGGTGGTGTTGAAGGCGAAGGCCGGACGAAGTCGGCTCGGCGGCTGGGCCGGCGTCCGCGAGGGTGTTGACCAGGACGTCTGCCGAGCGTCCGCTGAGGGCGGCGAGACGGCTCAGTTGGGGCCTGCGGCCGGTCTTGTGGGGCGGAGGCGTGAGGTGCTGCAGGAGTTCGCTGGGCCTGAGGTGGTTGGCGCGGGCCAGTCGCTGGATGTAGTGGTCGGTGGTCTCGCCGAGCCGGGGACGGACGTTGACGGGGAGCGGGGCGAGGGGCAAGGGCAGGTGGTCGGTCACTGTCGGCGTCCGCGGTTGTCGGCGCGGTGAGGATGAGGCCGGTGGGCACTGTCACTGAATGTGGTCGGCCGCAGCCGGACCACTGACGGGGCTAGAACTGACGGCGCGCGAAAAGGACCGCCCCTGGAACGCTGTCGTCGGGGTCGAGCAGTATCTGGGCCTCGACCGTGAACCCGGCATCGCGTAGCCAGGCCGCCACTTTGTCAGGCTGGCGGCGGTGGACGTAAACGTTCATCGGGTGACCGCCGTAGCCCTGGGTCTTCAGCCTTGACTCGTTGCCGACGTGAAAGCCGAGCAGAAGTGGTCCGCCGGGACGCAACACCCGCCGGAAGTGCCCGAGGACCGTGGGGACGGCATCGTCGGGGATGTGAATCAACGACCAAAAAGCGAGCAGGCCGGCGACCGAAGCATCGGTGAGGGCGAGGTCCGTCATCGAGCCCACTTCGAACCGCAGGCGAGGGTGGTCACGCCGAGCGACATCGATCATCACGGGGGAAAGGTCGATGCCGAAAGCATCCACACCCAGCTCGTGGAGGTGAGCGGTGACGTGTCCAGGCCCGCAGCCCACGTCCGCCACCGGTCCGCCGCCAGCGGCGTGAACCAAGTCTGCGAACAACGTCAGAGTCGCCCGAAGATACGGTTTCTCGGCCAGAGCCTCGCGTATTTGGTCGGCATAGTTAACCGCGACCGTGTCGTAGGAGGTCCGGGTGTCTGCCAACCAGCCGTCCGTGTTCATCGCCCGACACAGTAGTCGAGTGATCAGGATGACGAACCAGATCAACGATGAATCAGGCCAGGCCACTTGAGACGGGGGCCGGATCCTTCGAGATGGGACAGCCGGTCATCTGCGCCTCGTCGTAGGGTGCCGGCGGGCGGTCTGTCGTTGCAGGCTGCCCATGGACACCGAGATGTCGTGGACGTCCATCAGTTCTGTCCAGATCTCCTTCGGGCCCATCCCGCTCGTGATCATCGAGTTGATCTGAGCCTTGACCGGCTCGGTGATGGAGGATCGGTTCTTGGGGGTCTGGCGGTCGGGAAAGATCGCGGAGTCCAGGACACGGCGGACCAGCCAGCGCGGAACATTCCACCGCCCTGCGATCTGCCGGACGGTCGCGTCGCCCCCAAGCGCGTCGTATTGGATGGGCAGGGTCATGTCCAGGCTGCCCTGCTTGAGGGCCTTGTGAGTCTGGATGCGCAAGGTTCTGGGGGTGGGCTTCGCCCGGCTGCGGGCGGAGCTGGCGTCCGAGAGGGCCCGTTGCAGGGCAGCCTCGGAACGGCCGGAGACCGCGGCGAGCCGTTCGATCCGGGGCTTCCCGAACCAGTTGGGCGGGCCGGCGAGGAAGCAGTGCAGATCGCTGGGCTTGAGGTGGTTGGCGCGGGCCAGGCGCCGGACGTAGGAATCGGTGCTCTCACCGAGCTTGGGTCGGACATTGGCCGGAAGCTCGGCGAGGCGTTCGGCAGAAGGCCCGGTCACCGTCTGGTCACCGCCGCCTTGGCCGGGGACGAAGCCGCCTGGGCGGAGTGGTCCAGAGGTATCGCCGCGAGGGACTTCTTCGTGATCTTCTCGGTGCCGGTGAGGATCGCGTCGATCGCGGCCCCGCGGATCGAGTGAGACAGGGCGCCGATCATGCCGCCGGTCCGGTCGTGCAGGTAGCGGTCGAGAGCGACCAGCGTGCCGCGCTGGTGCTCGTGCAGCAGCAAGGTCTCCTCAAGCGTTGCGACCAGGCCCTTCCATTCCGCGCCGTAGGGGAACGGGTGGGTGGGGATGAGCGTGAACCGGCCGGCGATCTGAGCGCCGCGGGTTCCCGAGAGCAGGTTGCTGTGCTCGATGTCGATGCCCGCGTAGATGAACGTCGCCGGAATGCGCTCCGAGAAGTACTTGAGGGTGTCGGCGACTTCGGCGCCGTGGCGGCTGGTCAGTGAGATGTTGTGGAGTTCGTCGACCAGGATGAGGCCGGCGCGGGTGTCGGTGCAGACGCCGACGACGGCCTCGATGAGGTCGGTGATGTTGGAAGTGCGCCGGACGGGCAGACCGAGGAAACGGGCGAACTCGGCGGCGACCATGCGGGCTGTCGCGGCGGGCGGGACGGTGATGTATACGACCGGGATCCGGTCGCGGACGTGCGGGTGGCGTGCCCGGTCCAGGAGTTCGTGGGACCGTCCGAGCTGGGTGATGGCGATCGTTTTGCCGGTGCCGGCCGGACCGGACACGATCAGCCCGCGCCGGGCGCTGATCGCGTGCCGGTTCAGCAGCACCAGGCGGCGTCCGCAGGTCACGGTGTGGCGGACGGTGGAGGCGGCGACGACCAGCAGCCGGGCATGGTGATCGAGACGTGCCTCGTCGTAGACGTCCCGTTCGAGGTCGGAGAGTGCGGCGTACTCCTTCGACGTCAACAGCCGTGGCGGCGGCGGGGGATCGGCGGTGAAGCGGCGCCATCCTTGGCGTGTGGTCAGGTGGAGCCCGGCTTCGTCATCGACAGTCTCCAGGGTGGCGCCGGCTATCGGGCCGGGTTCGGTCACTTGTGTCTCCACGGATCTTCGAGCGGATCGAACAGCCCCAGGGGGATCACCTCGGCCAGCGGCTCGTCGTCCTCGGCGAGCGACGGCTCGGAACCGGCAGACAGAGGAGGTGTCGGGACGGGCGGGGCGGCCTTGGTGTGGGCGGCCACCTGCCTGTCCCGGCGGGTGCGTTTCCTGGGCTTGGCCTCTGTGGTCTCCGGGCCGGCATGCGCGCGGGTCAGCACGTCCGGACTCGAAGTACTCCTCGAAGCTCTCCTACCGGATCAACACCCGGGACCGGCGGCCGACGCGACAGATCACAGCCAAGGTCATCACGCTGCAGCCCGCGATGGTTCAGTAGTCAAGCAACGGCATTGGCCTGGGCGAGGGTGGTGGTGCGGCCGACGTACTGAAGGCGGCCTTGGTCGTCGTACCTGCCGAGCAGCAGCGTGCGGGGAGCGGCCTGGGAGCCGGTGACCGCGCCGACGATCGCCTCGCCCGTCTCGCGGACCTTGTATTTCTGCCAGCCTCTGACCGAGGGCCGGTAGGCGTCGGCCAGCCTCTTGAAGACCACGCCCTCCATCCCGACCGACGCCCATGTCAGCCACTCGCGTACGACGTCGGCCTCGGTGGTCGACGGGCACAGCGCCCACGGCGCAGACAGCCGGCGGGCGGCGAACACGGAGTCCAGCGCGGCTCTGCGCCGTTGGTACGGCCACCCGGTCGTGTCCGTCCCGGACAGCCGCAACAGATCGAACGCGACGAAGTGGGTCGGCCACTCCTCCGCCGCCCGGGCCGCCCCGGCACCGCGCCGGGCAAGCCGGTTCTGCAACCGCTCGAACGCGAGGCGGCCCGCGGCGTCCCATACGACCAGCTCGCCGTCCAGCGCGGTCGCGTCCGGCAGCTGCGCAGCCCCGGCCACAACCTCCGGAAAGGCCGGCGCCATGTCGGTGCCGCGCCTGGAGCGCAGCACCACCTGGCCCGCGTCGACGGAGACCCCTGCCCGGAACCCGTCCCATTTCGGCTCACCCGCCCATCCCGGCAGCAGCGCAGGGTCGGACACAGGGGCGGCGAGCATCGGTTCCGGCAGTGTCCACGTCACAGCCCATGCCTTCCACCCAGCCCGCCCGTCGGCGAACCGAGTGCGCGTACGCACCCGACTACCGGCCCGACCACGGCAGGTCAGCGCACTACAACACCTCGCCGGGGGCTGTGTGCTGAGCTCCTGGCGCACGTCCAGGCAGCGCAGCCGGACACCGGGCTGCCCGGATCCCGTGTCGTACGGTCTGATGTCGCGGCCGCCCACCGTCCGCAACGGATCTCACCGAACCCGGCGGTGCCGCCGGTACGGCCGAAAGATCTGAACCAATACCGGGATCAGGCCGCGACGAGCTCCTGCTCGCGATCCGGTGTCTTGACCTTGGGCTTCTTGTTCGGCAGCGAGAGCCGGAAGACCTTGCGCCACGCGGAGAACACCTGCTTGGGCAGCGGCCCGGTGACGTACTCCAGCTCGTACTTTTCGAACAGCGCGCGCACCTTCACCGCGACCTCGGCGTACCGGTTGCTCGGCAGGTCCGGGAACAGGTGATGCTCGATCTGGTGCGACAGGTTGCCGGTCATGAAGTGCATGGCCCTGCTGCCGCTGATGTTCGCCGAGCCCATCATCTGGCGCAGGTACCACTGGCCGCGCGTCTCGCCCTTGATCGACCGGCGCTCGAAGACCTGCACGCCCTCGGGGAAGTGCCCGCACATGATCACCGAGTGGGACCAGATGTTGCGGACCAGGTTCGCGGTGAACGTGGCGGCGAGCGTGGGGAGGAACGACGGGCCCGACAGCAGCGGGTGGATCACGTAGTCCTTGAGCACCTGCTTGCGGATCTTGCGGCCCACGGCCTTGGCCCGCGCGCGGAACTCCGGGTTCTTGCGGCGGCGCTTGTGCAGGTTCTTGCCGAGCTCCAGGTCGTACGCTGCGATGCCGTACTCGAAGAAGCAGGCGTTGATGAAGTTCCACAGCGGCTGGCCGAGGTGGAACGGGTGCCACTTCTGGTCCTCGTCGACGCGCATGATGCCGTAGCCGAGGTCGTTGTCCTTGCCGATCACGTTGGTGTACGTGTGGTGCAGTTCGTTGTGCGAGTGCTTCCACTGCTCGGACGGCGAGACGTGATCCCACTCCCAGGTGGTGGAGTGGATCTTCGGGTCCCGCATCCAGTCCCACTGGCCGTGCAGGACGTTGTGGCCGATCTCCATGTTGTCCATGATCTTCGCCACGGACAGCCCGGCGGTGCCGAGCAGCCACGCGGGCGGGAAGATCGAGAACAGCAGCACGCCCCTGCTGACCAGCTCGAGCTTGCGCTGCGCCGAGATGACCTTACGGATGTAGGCGGCGTCTTTCTCGCCGCGGCCGGCGATCACCTCGTCGCGGATCGCGTCCAGCTCGCGGCCTAGCTCCTCGATCTGCTCCGCGGTCAGGTGGGCGGTGGGGTCGATGGCGGTCAAGGTGCTCCTACCGTTCGATGTCGCAGGGGCCCGCCGCGGCGGACACGCAGGTCTGGATGAGGACGCCCGGCTCGGCCTCGGTGATCTCGCCGGTGCGCAGGTCGCGGACGGCGCCCGCCTTGAGCGGCGTGACGCAGCCGAAGCAGATGCCCATGCGGCACCCGGAGGGCATGAGCACGCCGGCCTCCTCGCCGATGTCCAGCAACGGCGTGGCGCCGTCCGCGTCGACGGTCTTGCCGGTGGCGCTGAACGTGACCTCGCCGCCGTCGCCGGCGACGACGATGCTGGGGCGGAAGCGTTCGGTGTGCAGGCGCTCTTGGACGCCGTGCTCGGTCCAGTGCTCTTCGGCGGCGTCGAGCAGGCCCGCGGGCCCGCAAGCCCAGGTCTCGCGCTCGGCCCAGTCGGGCACGAGTTCGCCGAGACGGGCGATGTCGAGCATGCCGTCTGTGTCGGTGTGCACCTCGGTGAGCCGCAGCTTCTTGTCCGCGACCAGGTCGTGCAGTTCGTTGCGGAAGATCACGTCTTGCGGCTGCGGCGCGCAGTGGACCATGACGACGTCGTCGAACTCGATGTCGCGCAGCATGCCCATCACGGGCGTGATGCCGCTGCCGGCCGTCAGGTAGAGCACCTTGGCGGGCTTGGCCTGCGGCAGCACGAAGTCACCGGTCGGCTGGTCGAGCTGGATCAGCGTGCCCGGTTTGGCCCTGCGGACCAGGTGGTTGCTGACCTTGCCGTCCGGGATCGCCTTCACGGTGATCGTGACGCGGCCGTCCTGGCGGTTTGTCGGCGAGGTGATGGAGTAGGCACGCCACAGGCGCACCCCGTCGACGTCGACCCCGATCCGCACGTACTGACCGGCTGTGTGGCCGCGCCAGCCCCGTCCCGGCCTGATCACGATGGTCGCGGCGTCACCCGTCTCGGGGTGCACGGCCTCGATGCGCCCACGCAGGTCAGCGCCCGCACGCAGCGGGCTGACCAGGTCGAGGTAGTCCGACGGCAGCAGCGGCGTCGTGACCATCTCCAGCAGTTTCCACGCCCTGCTGCGGAGGGCTGCACTCGTCATGACTCCAGCTTGCTGCGCCTCAAGGCGTAAAGTCCTGACCGCAGGACGTAAATCTGGTCGGCTGAATTGTTCGCAGGGAACAAAAACGTGAGCCATGCAATCCGGAGGGCCAGCGAACTGGCCCTGGATGAGACGACGGTCACCGCACTTCGGGCCGTGCTGAAGACCACCGCCGACGAGGTCGTCCAGGCGATCATCGACGAGGTCCCTCCCTACGCCAACGCCCTTTCGGGCCGCATGGGCGGCACCATCCGCCGAGCCGTCCGCACCGCCCTGGGGCACTACCTGGACCTCGCGAGCGGGAACGCCACAGGCGGCGACGCCGGTGACGCAGCCTACGAGCTGGGCCGGGGCGAGGTGCGCGACGGCCGTTCGATGGACGCCCTGCTCAGCGCCTACCGCGTCGGCGCCCGCGTGGCCTGGCGATGCCTGGCAGCGGGTGCCGTACCCGCAGGTCTGCCCGCCGCCGAGGTCGCCAAGTTCGCCGAGCTGACCTTCGCCTACATCGACGAGCTCTCCGCCGCGAGCGCCGCGGGCCACGCCGACGAACTGGCCGCCCGGGGCAGGGCCCACGAGCGCCACCTGGAACACCTGGCCCGCGACCTCCTCGCCGGCGCGAGCCCGGACGTGCTGCTGGCCTCTGTTCAACGGGCCGGGTGGCAGCCTCCGGTTTCGCTGACCGCGGTTCTGCTGCCCGCCGCCCAGGCCCGGCCTGCCTACCGCGCGCTCGACCCGAGCACCCTCGTCCTCGACGATCTGCCGGACGCCACCGGTGTGCTGCTCGTCCCCGATGCCGACCGATCACATCTCTTGCGGCAGCTGACCGACCGCACCGCCGTGGTCGGCCCGGCCCGGCCATGGACTCGTGCGTCCGCCTCGTACGCACGAGCCGTACGCGCGCGCTCCCTCTCCTCTGATATTCGCGACACCGAGGACCACCTGCCCGAGCTGGTGCTGAGCGCCGACATGGACGCGTTCGCAGACCTGCGTGCCCGAGCCCTCGCACCGTTGCGGACCTTGCCTGTCACGACCGCACGGCGGCTGGAGGAGACGTTGCGGGCGTGGCTGCTGCACCAGGGCAGACGGGACGAGGTGGCGGCGGCGTTGTTCGTCCATCCCCAGACAGTCCGGTACCGGATGTCGCAGCTGCGGGAGCTGTTTCCGGATCTCGCATCGCCACACCGGGTCCTTGAACTGACGCTGGCGGTCGGGCTTCGGGTCAGCTGACGCGTACTTCGACCATCCACGACCGCGTCCGCGAGCGGTCCAGGAATCGTGCCTCGTTCTCGGTGCCATCAGCTGGCTCATGCGGCCCGGGGAAGAGCGGTATTAGCCAGCTGAGACCGGGGGTTGATGTGAAGACCAGACAAGGCCTCGGGAAGCCCGTCGGGGGCGCTGTCTCTGAGAAGCGCGGTGGCGGATACGGCTCGACTGGATCCGGTGGACGATGCGCACCGGCCCGCTCGTCGACGCGCTCATCGAGCATCTGGCCGGTGATCTGGGCAGCTATGCCCTGGAAAACGGCTTTCATGTCGTCGTGGAGGGCGCTGTCCTGGCACGAGCTGACCCACGGGCGCGCGGCGGGCTGCAGCTGGGTGACCGGCGGGGCGGCCAGGCCGGGTCACCAGGGGCGGGGGCCGGGCCGCTCGCGCCGGGGACCACGGTGGTTCTGCGACGGCCCCGTGCCTCCCTTCCGACAGGTCAACCGGACGACCGACCGGGTCGGCCTGGCACACCGCGCGAGGGATGATGGGGATGGAATGACGGAATGTGAGGTCAGGAGCTTCCATGGCGAAGCAGGTTCACCGACCCCGTGAGGACGCGGAGTTCAATTTCATCCTCGGGATGAGCGGAGTTCCGGTCCTCGCATACTTCACCGGGACATGGCCCAAGGCAATCGAGCCCTGCCGGGTGATGGACCTCGTCGTGGGTGGCATCGCAGACGAGTACACGGGCCGCCTGACGGCCGTCCGCGCCGACATCACGCGTTGTCCGGCTGCGACCAGGCGATACGGGATCACCGGAGCCCCGTCCTACGTCCTGCTGAAGGAGGGAGAGGTGGTGGCGCACGGCACGGGGCCTATGACCATCACCGAGGTACGGAAGTTCCTGGACGGCCACCTCTGAGCGGCCGCTGCGGCACGTGGCCGCGACGCCCGTCACGTCTCGTCTATGGGAGCTGCGCCGCCTGAGACACCTTGGGGCTGAGACACCCCCACAGGTCACATACTGACTTCGGCTGGTTAGGGTGACGTTGGCGCGTCGAGGTCCAGGCCGGTTCCGGCTATGAATCCGTTGAGGGTGTCGGGTCGGTACTGAAGGCGCTTGAGGCGGTTGCGGACGAGGACTTCGAGTCGGTCGAGTGCGACGACGGCGAGATTGGCCAGGCTGCGTTTGACGTGGGCCCACACGCCCTCGACAGGGTTCAGGTCCGGCGAGTAGGCAGGCAGCAGGAACACCGTCAGCCACTCCCGCTCGGTGATCAACTGCCGCATCCTGCGGGATACGTGGGTGTTCAGCCGGTCCCACACCAGCACGATCGGGGCCTTGACCAGCTGGTGGGCGCCGTCGATCAGGGCGATGAAGTCGCGTTCGCCCAGGCTGCGTCGCTGGTCTGAGGTGGTTGGAGGCCACGCTTCTCGAGGCGTCGAGCAGCCGAACTCCAGCACAACGACGTTGGCCAGGCCACCGCCGATCAGGCGCCGGATGGCCCACCGGCTCGAACCCGAACCAGTACCTGATCGGCCAACTCCTGCGGGGCCAGCTCGCCGTCCAGGACCACGGTGTCGCTGGGCAGGGTGTCGGCCGCGGCCATGCACGGTTCGATCCTGTCCTTGCACCAGCGCCGGACCCGCTCGTCCTGCTCGGGGTTATCCGGGGTGAAGCTCCGGCCGTCGATCCGCTTCTCCAGGACCTCTCGGGGGACCTTTAGGAAGAAGTGGTGAACGTCGATGCCCGCGTCCTTCAGCGCGCTGAAGATCTCACCGGCATACGCGGGGTCGACCAGGGCCCGCAGGACATAGCCGACCATCTCCGGGTCATAGACGAGCGCCTCGGGCCAGCGCGGACGCAACTCGTCCACCAGCGTGGTCTTCCCGCTGCCGAACGCACTGTTCACCCAGACGATCAACGTGATTCTCCCAGCCCCGTTGCCATGCCCCCGCGCAAGCCCAGCGTGTCGGATCAGCATGCCGCGCGGCTTGGGTGGCGCCAAACTCCACTGCACACCAGCTCAGACACTCGATGTGAAACAGGGGGGTTAGGAATCAGTACCCGACGAAGGCCACTTCGCCACTTGGTGCAACCGACAGCCGGGAATCGCGGCGCGGGCTGCAGCGCACGCACAACGTGACGTGGTGGATGGTGCGCTGGGGTCCGGCCCCGGCCACCCCACCGGTGACCCCCTGCTGACTCGCCGTCGACCGGTGTGCGAAGCTGCCGATCACAAGGGAGGGGTGTGGCGGTGGGGCGGGCGCATACGGCGGGCGGGCGACGGCGACACGGCACGATCGGGGCCGCACAGGCCGCGTTGACGGTGCTGGTGGTGGGCGGAGCGGCCCTGGGAGCACTGCTGCTGCACCCCGACACGGGCCTGTTAGCCAAGGGCCGCGGGCCGCTCGGCGGCAACCCCGTCCTCGTGGTCGGCCTCGCCCTGCTGTCACTCCTCGGCGGCTTGGCGCTGCGCGAGAAGTACCTGGAGCAGGTCGGCGCCGCCCGGGAACTCAACCCGGTGGAACAGCGGGTGGTTGACGGCGTGAGCCGCGCCCTGCTGGCCGCGTCGCTGGTCGTCCCGCTGCTCGTCCTGGTCCTGCACCAGTTCGGTTTGTCCGGCAGCGGCCACGGGGGCGGCCAGGAGTCGTTACCGCTTCCCAGCCCGCGGCAAGACCCGGTACCCACCCTGCCACCCGCACAACATGCCGGGCACGCTGGCCACAGCATGCACTTCGGGCTGACGCGCATCCTGCTCGGTCTCGGCATCGCCCTGCTTGTCGTGGTCGTCGTGATCGCCGGGCTGCACCTGTGGCGGTATCTGACCCGGCCGCCGGCGCCCGAGGTCCCGGCGACGTATGCGACGCTCGACGACGAGCAGGAACGCCTGGCCCAGGCCGTGGACTCCGGGCGCCGTGCCCTGCTGGACGGAACCGACGCCCGCGCAGCCGTCATCGCCTGCTATGCCACCATGGAGGAGTCGCTCGCCGACTCCGGCGTGGCCCGGCGCGCCTCGGACAGCCCGCAGGACCTGCTGGAGCGGGCTGTCGCAGGCGGCCTGCCCGCGGGGGCGGCCGTCGTCGAGCTCACCGGCCTGTTCCGCGAGGCCCGTTACTCCACGCACCCGATGGACGGCGGCCACCGCGACCGGGCCACGGCGGCTCTCGCCGAGATCGCCGACGGTCTGCGCTCACGGGCGTCCGGGCCCGAAGCCGTGGCGGGTGCCTTGTGAAGGTGCCCACACGGATCCGGACCTTCGCCGGCTCCGTGCTGCGGGCGCCCGGATCGGTACGGCACTCGCTGGCCGTACTGAGCACCGTCGTGGTCGCGGCCGAAGTGCTGCTCGCCCTGGCCGATGGTGCCGCCGCGGCCGTCACCGGCCTCGCCCTCGTCACCGCTGTCGCGCTGGTCCTGGGGCGCTATGCCGCGGGCGGCGGCGCCCAGGACAGCGACCACCGCAGGCGGGTACGCCTGCTTGACAGTCAGGCCCCGGCGCTCGGCGGGTGGCGGCGCATCGTGGCCAAGACCCTCACGGACGACAGCGAAGTGCACCTACGAACCGTCATGAGGCCGCAGTTGCAGCGGCTGTTCGCCGCCCGGCTGGCCGAGCGGCACGGCGTGGCGATGTACCGGAACCCGCAGCGGGCCCGGGCGCTGGTCGGCGCCGAGCTGTGGCCGTGGATCGATCCCGAGGCGACCGCTCCGCAGCCCACTCTCCCCGAGCCCGTCCTACGTTCCCTGCTCGACCGTCTGGAAGCCCTGTGACCTGTGGCGCTGCGGCTGCCCCCGCAGCCCGCGCACCCCGCCCCCCATCCCGTGAGGATCCGACCGTGACCAGCACGCAGCCCATCCCGGACCACGACATCCTGACACCTCGGCAGGCGGGTGACGGGGCCGCGGCCGTGCTCGACGAGATCGGCACCGCCGTGGTCGGCAAGACGGAGCCTCTGGCGCTGGTGATGCTCGGCATCCTCGCCGGCGGTCACGTCCTCATCGAGGACCTGCCGGGACTCGGGAAGACGCTGCTGGCCCGCTCCTTCGCCACCACTCTCGGCCTGGACTTCCGCCGTATCCAGTTCACCCCCGACCTGCTGCCCTCCGACGTCACCGGCGCTCCGTTCTACGACCAGCAGACCGCCGACATGGTCTTCCGGCCCGGTCCGGTCTTCACTCACCTGCTGCTCGCCGACGAGATCAACCGCACCCCGCCCAAGACCCAGGCCGCGCTGCTGGAGGCGATGGCCGAGTCCCAGGTGTCCATCGACGGAAGCACCCGGCCGCTGCCGGAGCCCTTCGTGGTCGTCGCCACCGCCAACCCCATCGAGTACGAGGGCACGTACACCCTGCCCGAGGCGCAGCTCGACCGGTTTCTGCTGCGCGTGCGGATGGGCTATCTGACGGCGTCCCAGGAGACCGACATGCTGCGCGCACGTGTCGACCGGGCGGCGCCCGAGGCTGTGCTGCGCCGGCTCAGCGGGCCGAGCGGGGTGCTGGCCATGCGGGCCGCCGTCGAACGCGTCGAGGTGGACGACGACCTGCTGGAGTACGTCGTCGCGCTGGTCGGCGCCACCCGGGCCCACCCGCACATCCAGGTCGGTGCCTCTCCGCGCGGCGGCCTGGCCCTGGTGCAGCTCGCCCGCGCCCGTGCCGTCCTGGACCTGCGGGACTACGCGACCCCGGAGGACGTCAAGTCCGTGGCGGTGCCGGCCCTCGCGCACCGCGTCACCCTCAAGCCGGAGCTGTGGGTCCGGCAGATCGACGGCGACGACGTGATCCGCGAGATCGTGCAGTCCGTGCCCGCCCCGCAGACCCTGCCGCGCACGCCGGTCGTGTCATGACGAAGCCAGTGCCGACCCGCAGAGCGGCCGCCGCCGTCCAACGAGCCCTGGCCGACCGCCCGGACATGACCGCCGAACCTCCTCCGCCGCCCCCGCCCGGCTGGCGCACCGGTGAACGCGCGCTGCGGTTGGGCACGTTGGCCGTCGTCGCGCTGGCCGCCGCGCTGGTCACCGGGCGCCCTTGGGTGCTTGCTCTCGCCGCCGCGCCCCTGGTGCTGCTCGCCCTCGCCCTGCCGAGCGGGCCGCGCCCGGACACGGTGACGGCCGAGGCCGAGGTGGAGCCGCGGCGGTGCTTCGAGGGAGAGCAGGTGATGGTGCGGATCGCGGTGGCCTGCGACGGTGAGACCGGCCGCCTGGACCCCGGCATCACCCTCGGCCACGGGGTCCGGCTCGACCACCTGGCGGTCGGCCCGCACCGCGTCGATCTCGTCCTGACCGTGCAGCGCTGGGGCCGCTGGACGCTCGGCACGGTCGACGTCGACGTCTACGACCGCGGCGGGCTGGCCCGGCGCACCGTCCGGGTCGAACTCGGTGAGATCGCCGTCTTCCCGCTGCCTGGACACGCCGGCCTCACGCCCATCCCGGTCCGGCTGCCGCAACGGCTCGGCGAGCACACCGCCGTGCAGCGCGGCGAGGGCGTCGAGGTCACCGGCGTGCACCCGTATGTGCGCGGCGAACGGCAGCGGCGGATCCACTGGCCGGCCACCACCCGCCGTGGCACCCTGCAGGTCCACCAGTTCGCCGCGGAGCGCACCGCCGACACCGTGGTGCTGCTGGACGTGCTCGCCGACGTGGTCGACCCGGTCACCGGCGCGTCCTCGCTCGACGAGACCTTCCGGGCCGCTGCCGGGCTGGTCCGCGCCTACCTGCGCACCCACGACCGGGTCGGCGTCGTGTCGGTCGGTGGCGCGACCCGCTGGCTGCAACCGGGCAGCGGCCAGGGGTACTTCTACCGCATCGTCGAGAGTGTGCTGGAGGTCCGCAAGGACCTCGCGTTCCGTACGGAGGGACTCAGCCTGCTCCCACCGCCCGCGTTGCCCGAAGGAGCGCTGGTGTACGTCATCACGCCGCTGACCGACCAGCGGATTTTCGACGTCCTGCACCAGGTGCGCGGACGGGCCAACCCGATGGTCGTGGTCGAGATCCCCGCTGGCGAGCCGGTCGTGGAACCTGGCGACACCGAGGGCGAACTCGCGCTGCGGCTGTGGCGGGCTGACCGCAACGCCATGCGCTTCGCCTTGGTGGAACGCGGCATCGCGGTCGTCGCCCACCGGCCCGGCGAGACCCTCGACCTCGCCCTTGCGCCGCTGCTGCGCACCCGCATCCACGGGGGGACCCGATGACCACCGCCCCCGCCCGGAGCGCCCGGCCAGGCCCGCGCCCGGCCGACAGCCGAGCCGCCCTGCTCATCGCACGTCTCACCTCCCGCATCACCGACCGCTTGCTCGGAACGGCCCTTGCCGTCGCCGCCTGCGACCCGCCGGCCGCCCTGCACGCACCACTGCTGGTGAAGGTGCTGGTCCTGGGGGCGGCGACGGCCGCGTGGTGGGCCGCTCCGATGGTCGACGCGCGCCCCGTCCTGACCTCCATGCGCTGGCGGACCTTCGCGGCCCGCCGCAGGACGACCGTGCTGCCGGCCGCGGCGATCGCGGCCGCGGCGGCCACCGGCCCCGCGGTCTGGCTGGTCGTCTGCATCGCCACCCTGCTGCTCGCCTACCTGCTCGTCACCGACGCGTGGACAGCCGGTGTCACCGCCCCGCCCGGCCACCCGCAGGCAACACCCGCACTGACGGCCGCCGCCGCGACCGCAGTGGTACTGCTCGCCGCCCAGGCGCCGGTCGCGGGCACCTCATGGGCACGTCTGCCCGCCTCACTCGCCATCGCCGCGACCACGGTTTGCCTGGTACTGGCGCTGCGCACCCGTCGCAGCCCGCCCGGCTGACCGCCTCCTGCCCAGCTTCTTTACCGCGGCGAGCGTGTGACGGTCTACGGCCCGTCGTCCCCGCGCCCGCGGGGGTAGCTCAGGCGTGAATGGTGGCCGTGGACGGCAGCAGCAGGGGCGGGGAGTGGCTGACCTGCCGGATCTTCGTCTGCACGTTACCCTGGCTCCAGTCGCGGATCTGTGGGCCCGGCTCAGCCGCGGGCCGCAGGCTGTCGCCCGTCGGGCTGCTCTGCAGGCGTTGGAGGCGTTGTCCGGGATCGTCGACGAGCGGGTCGTGCCGCAGCTGCTGGCCGACCGCCTCACCGACCGGCTGCAGGAAGCTGGCGGCGAGGCCCTGGTGCGCGAACCGATGGGCTGGCTGCTCGGTCGCGGCCTGGTCCAGCGGCAGGCCTGCGCGGATCCGCGGTGTGATGACGGGATCCGCCTGGACACCGGCAGCGACTGCCCGAGGTGCGAAGACGTGGTCCAGGTCCGGAGGGCGTGGCGGTCGCGGATCACTGCTGAGGCCGATGAGCGGATGCCGGGCGCCGACTCTGCTGCGCGCCGGGATGTCATTGAGGCCGGGCTGCGCCGCCGGGCGTTGATCGAGGCCGAGGACGCTGCGATCCGGCGTGCGAAGGCTGAGGCAGAACAGGGCCGCCGTCAAGCCGCCTGCGCTGCGGCGGAGGCCCGGGTCCAGACCGAGCACAAGTTCGCGGCCGTCGCCGAAGCCCTCCTGCAGGCCGAGCCGTGCGCGGACTGCGGCGCGCAGCGCTCTGGTGGGCTGTGCGAGGCATGCGGCTACCGGCGGGAAACGCCCTGCCTGGCCGCTGAGGCGGGGCTGATCACGGCTGCGTGGTCGGCCGCCCTGGGCGACGCCGACGACGTCCAGGCGGTGGCCGCCGCCGTCCAGGCCGCGCTTCCGGACTATCGGCAGAAAGCGCTGGCGATGCCGGCGCGCACGCCGGAGGCGGAGGCCGAAGCACGGCGGGCGTACGCCACCGAACAGGGCCGCCGCCAGTACCGACGCGACCCCGACGGGCCACTCGCCGCCGCTGCCGCCAGGCAGGCTGCCGAGCAGGCCCGCGAGCGTACCGCCCATCACCTGCTGGCTACGCGGCTGGAGCAGCTGCGCGAGCTGGAGAGGGGCCGCATCGCTGCGGCCACCCCGCGACCGCGCAGTGAGCGGACCGACTGAGCGGGGTCGTCACCTGCCTGGTCAGCGACGACCTCGCATGAACGGCGGCAGATCATGACGGCTTTATGCCACTGCCCGCCGACGCGCACCGTCTTCGGCTGGATTCTTGCCGAGACCGTCGTAGCGCAGCTGCAGCGCAGCGGTATCCCAAGTCAGCGGCGCCAGCGGCGGGGGAGGAGACCCCTCCAGGTGAAGCGCCGCTCTCGCGTGGCGACGGGGGGAGAGAGCGCCGGCTCGTGCGGGCCAGGTGCGTACGGCGAGTGCGGTGGCACGACGCTGTCTGGGGGCTGTGGCGCGGCGGCCGTCTCCGGTTCTGCTGCCGCGTTGGCGTCGTCGACGACCGGGGCGGTGTCCTCGCAGATGCCCACGTTCGTCTCAGGGGCGGGCGAGATGGCGGGGATGGTGAGCGTGAGCTGCGTCGGCTCGGAGTGTTCCTGGGCGGCGCGCTGGTGGGCGTTTTCGCGGGCGAGGCGTCGGCGGTGGCGTTCGCGGCCGCCCTGGGCGCGCTCCAGCGCGTTCATGATCTGGAAGGCGGAGGTGGGGCGGAAGCCGCGGTGAGTGCCCAGCGCGCGCAGCGGCAGGGGGATCAGTCCCCACCAGGTGGCGCCGCTGCCCGGAAGAGGGTGGGAAATCCGCCAATCCCGTGCCCAGGAGGCTATGTCGCCGCTCCAGTCCTCGTCCGGTTCGGGCGTGTGGATGTGGGGGTGGCCGCCGTAGGGGATGAACACGGTGTCGTTGCTGATCCAGCACACGGCGGCGCCTGCCGCGGCGATCTGCCGCTGGATGGGGGCGGGCCGGACCTTGGTGTGGCTGACCGGCTTGCTGTAGGGCTGGACGTTGACGTCACCGGCGTGGTCGAAGTGCAGCGTGTCGTCACGGTCGAAGAACCACCAGTGCACCGCCGCGTCGCCGTAGCGGGCGCGGACCCCGCTCAGACGTCGGGTGACGGCGGGCTTGGCGAGCAGCCGGCGCGGCCGTTCGATGACGGCGATGTCGTCGTCGCGACGGACGACGAGTGCGGGCGGCATCTCCCAGCGCTGTCCGGCGAGTTGGGGATCGATCTGCAGGCAGACGCTCGCCCGGGGTAGAACGCGCACCAGCTGGTCGTGGAGAGCGAGAACGACGGTGAGGTCGGCCTGGACGTCGGCCTGGTGGGTGGCGGGAGCGGCGCACCGGTCGGCGCCCGGGGTGTGCCGGGCGTGCCTGAAGCGCGGGGTGAAGCCAGATGCGGGTGTTGAGGGCCCGGTGAATATCAGCGGCTCGCCGCAGGCACAGCAGCGGTAGCGCCCGCCGGCCCGGCCGCGCGGGAGCCGGGCCGGCGCATCTGCCTGGCGGCGCAGGTCGATGATGCGGCCGTCGTCGGCGGTGTCGATGGCGAGTTCGCCCATCCGTGGCAGCGGACTGCGCACCCGGCCACGGCGGGCCCGGGCGTCGGTGAGGAGTCGGGGCGGGGTGCCGGGCGCAGCGGCGTGGGGGGAACGGGCGGGGGACGTGGTGGGGCTCGGCATGCGGGACGACTCCAGGGGCCAGGGAGGGGAGGGGAAGACCGAAGGGTTCTGGTCAGGAGCTTTACGCCCTGGTGTATGTCTGACGCTTTGTCCGTACCCTTCGACCTGGTGAACTCCGGACAACGAGGCCTTTGTCCGGGACACAGCCGGACAATGCCGGGGGGCGCGATGGCTGGCTCGAAGGGCCGGGGGCGAGGGTGGGCGGCACCGCGGGCGCAGACGCCGCAGGCGGAGGAGTTAGCCAGGTTTCTGCGGAACCTGGTCGACCTGCACGGCTTCACCCTGCGGGCGCTGGAGAAGGCAATGCCGTACGGGAAGTCGACGATCAGCAGCAACCTTGACGGACGGGTGCCGCCGGAGTCGTTCGTCATCGACCTGGTGAAGGCGGTCGTCAAGGAGCCCCGCAAACAGGAAATCGACCTGGCCCGCGCCCGCCAGCTGTGGCGGGACGCCGACAAACCGATCGCGCCGCCGGCCGGGGCACCGGTCCCAGCGGGCGGCGCCATTGCTCTGGCCCACAAGACTCACGACGAGCTCGTCTCCGTCTACAGCCACACGATGGAGTTGGAGCGTGAACGGGCCGGCGCCCACCAACTGGTGCTGCTCCTGCTCGGTCTGGTCGGCCGCCTTCAGAACGAGGTCACCCAGCTGCAGGCCGTCCCCAACACCCAGGAACGGCTCGCCGTTCTTGAAGAACAGCTGCGCACCGCCACGCTGGAGCTGGAGCGTGCCCGGGACGCTCGGCAGGAGGCGGAGCTCCTGGCCGCCCGCGCCCAGCAGCAGACGGTCTCCCTTCAGGAAGAGCTCGCCCAGCTACGCGCGGCGATGCCCCAGTCCGGCATCGCCCTCGCCTTCAAGGTGACCCCGGAGGACCTGCCGCAGGAGTTCCAGGAGGAGTTCTTCCTGGCCGATGTCGACCGTGCGCTTCGCACCGCCCAGGGCTTCCTCGAGGAGGGCGCCCAACGGCGCGGCCACCTCGTGGACGACCTCGGTTCGGATGCCGCCGGGCCGCTGGAGGCCCGGCAGGTGGGCGAGGGCTGGCTGATCGTGGCGCTGCTGCTCGGACGCCTTCTCGGCTGTGTACTGATGATGGCCGGCGCCGTCCTGTACTACACGGTCAAGACGTGGGTCACCGCGTCGTCGAACTGGCTCGGCTTCCCCGACCTGCTGGTCATGTTCGGGATCGTCCTGCTGGTCGATCCGTGGGACATCGCCTGGAACACGGTCCGCCCCTGGGTACTGCGGATCTTCACCGATCAACGCGAGCCGGTGGTCTGGGATCTGACAGTCCGGGAGGTCCTCGTCCGGGTGCTGCGGGTGCCGTGGGCCGCGGCCGCAACGGCCGCTGCCGTGCTGAGCGTGGCCACCGTGTCCTGGTGGTCGCCCTGGATTCTGCTGGCTACCGTCCCGGTCGGGCTCGGCACGATGACCTATGCGGTGATCGGGCGGAACCGGCACGCCGTTGACGTCGTCGCGCCCGTGCTGTCCGCCGGCGTCGCCGGGCTGCGCGCCCTCCTGCCTGCCGAGCATCCGTTGCACGAGACCGCCACCACCACCCCGCAGCAGGCGCCCTCCACCAAAGGATGACCGTCTGGTGCCCACGTCCGAGTGCGTCCTTCGGGAAGCCTGTGGAGGCTGGGCTTGTGCCGCAGGAGCGCATTTCGCACAGCCACCCGCCCGGCAGCCTTTCCACGCTCGACGCACCCAATGCCCCTGTTTGCCGCCATCATTGACGGACTCGCAGTTCTTGTTCCCCATCCTGGAAAGGCGATCACTGGTGGACGCGCTGCCCCTTCCTGATGATGTGCCCGCCTCTCGTCCTTCGGCCGTCCCTGCCGGGGAGGCGGTGGCCGTGCCGGGGTGGGGGCGCCGGATCACGGTGGCGTGCCCGGAGTGCGGTCTGCCCACGCACCGGCACCGGACGCTGGATTTCGGCGGTGCCACCCAGTGCGGGAAGTCCTGGCGTCCCGTGGTCACGGTCGGGGGCGGGGCAGAGGAGGATGGGGCCTGGGTGGCGCTTGGGGACGACAGTGCGTGGTCTTTGGCCGCAGCGATCCTTTCCAGGCGGGCGGGGAGGCCAGCGCCCGGCGGACACGGGCCGCGCGGCAGCAGGCGGCGATCGTGTGTGGCTTCGACGTCGGCAATCGGCCCCATCGAATTGGGCATCGCTGGCGCCGACAGGCGTTCGATGACGGTCTGCGGTGGCCCCACCTCATGGTCGTACCCGCAGGCGAGCGGCAGTGGGGCCGGTTCGAGACGTCACGCGCCGCTCTTCAACCCGGTGGAGCCAGGTGGCCAATATTGAGGGGCCGCTGAACGACGTCAGAGCCAATCGTGCGCTCGCAGGCACAAGCCAAGGCGAAGCAGCAGAGGGCCACGGGATCCGCCAACACCCGCGGCCCGTACGGTGACCGGGCCTCGTCCAGCAGGCCTTCCATGATGTCGCCCAGGGCATAGGAGGGCGGGAGCCCGTTTCGGCAGCCTGGAGATCGTCGAGAGTGCCCGGACCAAGCCCTCCCGAACCGTTCCGGCTTCCTGAACGGAATTGACGGTTCGTCAAGTTTCAGGGGCCCGGGCCGAGCGCGAGCAGCGCTCCGAGAAGTGGGGACCGTCAGGGCCCCGGCAAAGTCGTTAGGTGATGCCGAGGAGGGCCAGTGGGCGGCTGCTATCGCGGGCGTGATGTCGGGTGCCAGCGGCGATGGTGGTGATTCCGGCGGTGCGTAACGCGCCGATGGCGGCGTTGCGCAGAGCGGCCATGACTTCAGGTCCGGTGCCCGTGCGGACCTGGCTGCGGTCTTCGTCGTAGGTGACATCGCTGACCCAGTGAATCTTGTTCTCGATGGCCCAGTGCCCGCGGATCCAGGCGGCCAGTTGTGCTGGTCTGGCCTTGTGGACGCGCAGGTCGGTGATGGCGTATACGGTTTCGGTGGTGAAGCGTTTCGGCTGGTCGATGCGGCGTCTGCGGCGGCGGATCTGCAGCGCCTGGGCGGCGTGCGGGAAGTCGATGCCGGTAGAGATCGTCAGGACTTTCAGAGTGCGGATCTCTCGGCGGCCGTGACCGCTGGTGGCGTCCGGAACGGCCCGCCAGGGCAAGGCGGCGAGCTGAGCATGCAGGTGGAGCTGGTTGCCTTTTACGGTCAGGATCCAGCGTGCGCCGCGTTCGGCGAGGTAGATGACGTGCTCGCGCTGGCAGCGCAGCGTGTCCGCGGTGATCACGGTGTGTCGCGAGGTCTCCGATCTGGTCCAGCAGCGGCCGGAACCGGGTGATCTCGTTGGTCCTGCCGTCGACGTCAGTGTCGGCAAGGACCACGGCGGTGACCTGATCGCAGGCCGCCATCACGTGCCGGGCGGCAGTGTCGACGGTGCGAGATCCGCGTAACGCCTTGCCGTCGACGGTGATCGCCCGCTGGCCTGTCGCATCGCTTTGTCGACTTTGGACGGTGGGGCGGCGCCGGCGCGGAGCAACGCCGCGATCATCGCGGCCGGGACCCTGCGGTAGCTGACTGTGGACATCGACATTCTTCCTCGCGCACCACCGACGGCATACGCATCGCCGTCGATTCTTGGCACGCGGGAGGCGCCGCAACGTGAATGAGTGGGGGCGCAAGACAGACATGGCGAAACTCCGCCACGAATGTGTCAGCCGTGCGGCACGCCTGCTATCGGTTTGCCACCGAGGAAGTCCTCCAGGATCTCGGTAAACCGCGCCGGCTGCTCCTCGGCCACGTAATGGCCGCAATCGTCGAGGACCACCCCGGTGACATCGTCGGCCGCCAGCCGCATCGTCTCGGCGACTATCGCGCCGCTGTACCGCGCGCCGCCGATGGCGAGCACCGGCAGCGTCAGCCGGGTCTTCTTGCGCTGCTCGTTCTGCGCGATCGTCTCGTCCAGCGCCCGGTAGTACGCGAAGCTCGCCCGCAGCCCGCGAGGATCCGCGACGATCGCATCGACGTAGACGTCGACGGCGTACGCGGGGATCGCGTCCGGGGTGGCTGCCTTCTTGGCGAACTGGTAGCCGAAGAAGAGCCGCTCCCGCCCCCGGACCAGCTCCTCGTTGAGGTCGGTGAGCCGGTTGAAGCCGAAGTGCCAGAGCCGTTGGTTGACCGCGGCCGGGCTGAAGACCGACGGGGTCGGCGTGAGACCGGGGATAATGGCGTCGACGACGGCGAGCCGGCCCACCCGCTCGGGGTGATCGGCAGCGAGGGCGTATCCGGTCCACATGCCGATGTCGTGGCCGACCACGTCGAACCGGTCGTGCCCGAGCGCGGCCATCAGAGCGGCCAGATCGGCGGCCAGCGTGCCGGCGTCGTAACCGTCGTCGGGCTTGTCGGAGAGCCCGGCCCCGCGCGAGTCGACGGCGACGACGGTGTGCTCGCGGGCGAGCGCGGGCATCACTTCCCGCCAGGCGTACCAGGTCTGTGGCCACCCGCCGACCAGCAGCAGCGGTGGGCCCTCCCCGCCGGTGACCGCGTGCAGCCGCAGCCCGTTCAGCTCCACGAGCCGGCTAGTGAAGACGTCGGTGAACCCGTCGGGCAGCCGCAGCGAACTCAAGCTTGTCGTGCCGTCAGCCGTACTCATCATGGAACGATCAGTGCAACTTTTCATGCCGACGACCATACTCATCTTGAAACGATCGGTGCAAGATGTGTAGGCTGACGAACCATGGCGGGCCGCAAGCAATTCGACGTGGACGAGGCGCTACGACGCGCGATGCACGTCTTCTGGCGCTGGGGCTATTCGGAGGCCTCGATCGACCGCCTGACCGAGGGCACGGGCCTGGGCCGGAGCTCGCTCTACGGCACCTTCGGCGACAAGAGCACCCTCTTCCGGAAAAGCCTCCAACGGTACGCGCAGACCTACCACCCGCTGTACGACCAGGCACTGTCCGGCCCCCACCCGAGCCCGAGCGCCGTTGTGGCCGCCTACCTGCAGGTCACCCTGAACCGCATCGCCGACCCGACGGTCCCGGATGGCTGCCTGCTCACGGTGTCGGCAACGCAGTTCCCGGCCCTCGACGCGGAGGGCCGGGCGATGGTCCGCGCCATGATCGACGGTTTGCGGGCGATGCTGGAGCAGGCGTTGCTGGCGGCGGGGGCCGATGATCAGGAGGCGGCAGAGCTGGCGTTGTGCACGCTGGCAACGAACAAATCCCTGGCGGTGCTGAGTCGCGCCGGCTTCTCGAGCGAAGACCTGGCAACCGTCGCAGCAGCCGCCGCCCGTATCCCCGGGAGACCACATCCACTACCTTGAGTAGTGCGATGGACACCCAGGGCCCCGGCAAAGTCGTTAGATGATGCCGAGTAGTGCCAGTGGTCGGGTGCGGTCGCGGGCGTGGTGGCGGTTGGCGGCGGCGATGTTGGTGACGCCGGTGATGCGGAGATCGGGGACGGGGTCGGGCGCCTTCACCGAAGCAAGGAGCAGGCCGGATATCAGATAGCTGAGGGCGTCCACCAGCACGGCAAGCGGCGCTCCCATGATTTTGATCAGTACCCCGGCGATCAGAGGGCCGGACGAGCCGGCCACCGCGTCGGCCTGTTGCACACGGGCGTATCCCGCGTTGAGCAGCTCTTTTGGCACCAGCTGTGGCACATACGACTGGTTCGCCGCCTCGAACAGCAAAGACAGCACCCCGAATACGAAAGACGTTCTGCAGACAGTTGACGCGTGTTGCCGCTCGGCTGAAGACGCTACCAGGAGGATGGACCTGCGGCTGATGACTGCCGTCCAGGACACACTTCTATTCGTCGACTTGACCGGGATCCCTACCGCCTCAGAGTGGTGCCAGCGATGGAACGGCCGACGGCACTCCTTTCGCCACGTTAGTGAGGGCGGGTTTGATGCCCGGGGGTGCGCGGTCGAGATGCTGCCAGAGAAGGCGGCGAACGCCGTGATCGTGCTGGAAATCCTGACCAAGATGATCCTGTCCGCCCTCGCCGAGAAGATCGCCGAGGGCGGACAGGATGCTTTGCTGGCCGAACACGCCAACCTCGACGATCTGCTGATCGTTCAGCGGCTGCTCGGACACGCCAGCTCCACGATGCGGTCTCTGCGCTACATCCGGCGGACGAACCTGCTGGTTGCGAGGGCGATTGCGGAGTGAAACGACCAGAACAAGACCTACGCCGACAACGCGAGCCGTCTGGCAGAACGGCAGGCGGTCTGATGCCCAGACGAGGAGAACGCCGGACCCGGTAGGCGGCGAAGCCGCGTGAGCGGGGCAGGCAGGTGTCCCGGATCGGGACGCGTGAGCTGATCTACACCAATCCCAAGGGCACGGCCATGCGGCGCGTGATCCGCCCGGGGAACTATCGGTGCTCGCAGTTGGTCGCCCAGTTGGCGCACGCCTGGATCGCCCACCACCGGGCTACGGCCTTGACGAACAGCCAGGCCTACACGCGCGTGATCAGGCTGCTTGCCGAGTTCACCGACGGCTGCCTGGCGGCCCGGGGGCTGGAGGCGGCCGGGCACGTCTGGACGGAGCGGTCATCGACCTGACGGAAGTGATCTTCGCCTTCGAGAAGGACGTGCAGGACCGCTACCCCACCGACTCGCCACGGGCTCACTTGGCGAGTCCTTTCGGTAATCCGTCAACCGTTTGCTCAGACGGGAAGTTCGGTGATGCTGAGGGCGAAGTCCAAGTTCCCCACCCCGTGGTTGGCGAGGCCCACCGTGACCACGCCCGCTCCCTCCAGCCAGTGCGCCATTTTCAGGCCGCCGACGTCCAGCGGTCGCATCCCGAGGCTCTCGATGAACGCCTCCACACTTGCCTTGGCCTGCGCATTATCACCAGCGATGAAGACGTCGGGCCGACCCTTCTCCAGGACCTGGCGGAAGACGGTGTTGAACGCCTTCACCACGCTGGCGCCGGCCGGGGCCGCCTTGGCGACTTCCTGCGCGATCGAGGTCTCCTCGCGGTGGGCCAGCCCGTCGAACGTGGAGTTGAAGGGATTGCTGATGTCGACGATGACCTTGCCCGCGAGAGCGTCTCCGTACTGGGCGACGACCGGCACGACACCGTCGTACAACAGGGCCACGATGACGATGTCCCCGGCCGGGGCGGTGCCCCATTCTCCCGTCGTGGCGCCGCCGAGTGCCTTGGCCAGGTCCGCGGCCTTGGACTGATCGCGGCCCATGATCTCGACGGTGTTGCCGCCCGCTATGGCCCGCGCGCCGATGGTGCGGGCCATGTTTCCGGTGCCGATGATGCTGATGTTGCTCATGAGATGCCCTGCCCTGGTTGTGGGTTGTTCGGTTCAGATGGCGGTGGTGCCGCCGTCGGCGACGAGTTCCATACCGTTGACGTAGCTGGAGTCGGCGGAGGCGAGGAAGAGGGCGGCGGTGGCGATTTCGTCGGGGCGGCCCATCTGGCCGCGGGGGATGAGGGACTCGAACTGGCGCTTGGTGGCCTCGTCGAAGAGTTCTGCCTGCTTGGCGGTGGCGACCTGGCCGGGGGTCAGGACGTTGACGCGGATGCGGCGGTCCTTGAGCTCGTTGAGCCAGACGCGGGCCCAGGCCTGCTGGACGGCCTTGCTGCCGGCGTAGACGCTCCAGCCGGGGAAGGCGCCGAGGGAGGCGTTGGAGCCGGTCATGAGGATGGAGCCGCCGTCGTTGAAGAGCGGGAGGGCCTTCTGGACGGTGAACAGGGTGCCGCGGGCGTTGAGCCCGAACCAGGTGTCGAACTGGGCCTCGGTGATCTCGCCGGGGATGTCGAAGGCGGCGAGGAGCCGTTCGCGGGGGGTGAGGTCGGTGCGGTCGAACACGCCGGACAGGACGGAGGGGTCGAACCGGCGCAGGTACTCGGCGACGCCCCACCACCCCCCTGTGCCCCTACATCGCCGCCGCCGTCGAACTCCACGACCCCCAGCACCCCGCATCCCAGTAAGGCGTCGGCATTGAGAACCCGGGTACGGGCCGCGGCGCCGTCGATGAGCAGCGCGAGCTGCTCGCCGAGCCGTTCAGGGTCGGCGGCGCCGGCTTCGCGGGCGGTGTCGGCGAGCCGCGCGGCGACGGCTTTCTTGTAGTCGCGCGCCCCACCGCCGCCGCCATCGCCGCCGTCCTCATCGACAACGCCATCCCCGCAACAGCCAGCGATGACCGACGACGGGAGGAAGTGTCAAGTTAACTTGGCACTCCGCGGCCGGGCTGGACTCGCTGCCGGTCGCGCGGCTGCACCCGCTGGTACGCGACACCAGCCGCCCGGCACCTGGCCCGGACCTGCAGTGCAGGCTTTTACGGAACTAGCTAGCTAGTGGCCCGTGCCGGAGTCTCGTCGTCTTCGGTGCGCCCTGCGTGCGTGCTTCTGGACCACGTTCCGTCCGGACCGTGAGTAAGATTACAACCTAATTCGAGGGTCCCCTCATGTTAGCCTGGATGCATGAGTCACCAGCACGTTCCGTCCGCGCCCCAGGCGCCGGCCAAGGCGCTGCGCCGCGACGCGCAGCGCAACAGGGACGCGATCGTGGCCGCTGCCCGCAAGGCCTTCGCCGAGCAGGGGCTGGACGCGTCCCTGGAGGGTGTGGCCCGCGAGGCGGGCGTCGCGATCGGCACGGTCTATCGTCACTTCCCCAGTCGGCTCGACTTGGTCGAAGAGCTCTTCACCGCGAAGTTCACGGATCTGCTGGCCGCAGCCGAAGAGGCTGCAGCCATGGACGACGCCTGGGAAGGGTTCTGCCACTACCTGGAAAAGTTCTGCGAACTGCAGGCCTGTGACCGCGCCTTCAATGACCTGGTCTCGGCTCGCCTGCCGGTCCATGCGCTCGGCAGGGGAATGTTCGAGCGTTCGAAGGAACGGCTTGCTCAGATCTTTCGCAACGCCCAGGAGCAGGGCGTCCTGCGTGACGACGTCACTCCGGAGGACATCACTTTCGTGATCTGGTCCCAGGTGGGGATCATCCAGGCCACCCGTGCTGTCGCCCCCAACGCCTGGCGCCGCCACCTGCACCTGCTGCTTGACGGGTTCCGTGCCGAGTGTGCCCATGAGCTGCCGGAGCCTCCGCTGACCGCCCGGCAGGTCGACCAGACCCTCACCACTCTCGAGTGCCCCGAAGAGGAGTGCCGCGAGTGCCGCGAGGAGGCATGAGCCGCGGCTGACGACGTCGGGCAACGGGGCATACAAAGTTGGGCAACGCGCCATACAGCGGGGCATGCGGCGGGCCCGGTGCCGCGGTCGGCATCCGGGCCCTCAGTTCTGCGAGGGGCGTCACCATTCAGGGGATGGCGTTCAGTTTTCCGCCAGCAGCCGTGCCAGCTTGGCGTCCAGGTCGAGTCGGCTGGATTCGGTCCCCGGCGGCACCACGGACCAGGTTTCGCGCAGGAAGGATTCCACGCCCTGCGCGGGGAACTCGAGCAGGGCCGATCCCGCAGGAGAACGAAGAGCCATGCTCACCACATCGCGTCCCGAGCCGCCGGTCGGCCACATGTGCACGTCTCCGTGCCCGGTGTGCTCGCTCAGAGCCTGAGCCAGCATGTCGCGGCTGAGGAGCCACTCGACCGTTCCGCTCTGGTCCGGGGTGTGGAAGACGGCACGCACCGCATAGGGATCATCCGCGTCGTACTGCAGTGCTGCACGTATCGACACCGACAGGTCGTGCGACAAGACGAGCTGCACGGGCAGCTCGTGTGCCACGGTTCTGATCGATCTCACTGTCCCTCACTTCCACGTTCTCGCTCGCCCGGCAGTGCGATCGCTCCCCGCGTGCTTCGAGGCGCGGGGGTGGCGGTACCGCCGGCGCAGCCGGAAGCGCCGTTGGACGGGAGCAGCCCACACGGTTCCCGCGTGTTGTCCCTGTTCAGCCGGGGGGCGATGTCACCGGCTCGAGCTCGATTTCGGCTCGGCGAGCGGTCGGTTTGACGAGTCGCAACGGTGCAGCCCAAAGCCACGTCGTTGCGGCCGGTCAAACCGACCGTGCCGGCCTGCGGCCGCATCAGCGCTGGTCCGCGTACCACGCGACCTGGTCCAGGTGCCAGCGCTCGGCGCTGACGCGGTACGTGGTCGCCTCGTTCCAGCGGTACCCGTCCCAGACGTACACGTGGCTACCGTTCCAGCGCTCTTCCCCGTAGTGGCCCTGGCGGTCGTCGTGCGTGTACCAGCCGCGGGGTGCGCCCCAGCTGTCGTCCTGTGCCTCGTGGTGGGCGCTCTGGTATCGGTCCGCGCGGTCGCCGCTGGTGGCGAAGGCGGTGATCGCGGACTGCGTGTGCTCCCCGGGCGCCGAGGTCGTCGCCGCTGACGCCGTGCCGCTGACTCCGAGAAGGGCTCCGCCTGCCAGCGCCGTAGAAGCGACAGCGGTCGAGACGCGCTTGGTCCACTTGTTCATGGTCATCTCCTTGTGATGTGCCGCGATTCCGTTGACCGGGCGGCCGTCCTGTCCGTGATCCGGGGAATCCGGATCGGCCGGGTGCCGAACTGTGAGGATCATCCGGAGGGGACCCTCATGTTCGACGTTGCTCAGCGTACTCGAGGGGGCCCTCATGTTTGCGGTGAGGCTCATCACAGCACGTCGGAGGGGTCGACTGGCGCGAATGGCGCGACGGCGGCCGAGGCGGCGGGCGCCGGGTCTGACCTGCAGGAACGGGCATCCGGGACGACGCGCAAGGCGGGCTGCACACCACCCACATCGTCCCGGGGCAACCGGCCCCGGACTGGACCGCCGACTACGACACCCCCGCACCACTGACGTCCGTGGCGGCGGCGGCCAACGCCGACGGGCGGATCGAACTGTTCGCCCTTGACCGGAACGGGCTGATCTACTCGCGCGCGCAGACGAGTCCCGGATCGAGCGGGTGGTCGGCATGGAGGAACATCGACGGCATCCTCAATTCGATCTCCGTGGCGCGCAACCAGAACGGAACCCTCCAGATCTTCGGCACCAACTCTTCCGGCTCGATCTTCACCCGCTCCCAACTGCAGCCCTCGGTCGACAACTGGAACGGCTGGCAGCAGATGGACGGCCTCCTGAACAAGATCGTCGCGGGAACCCACGCGGACGGGACGATCGAGGTCGACGGCTTCAACTTCAACGGCACCCCGTTCCACCGCCGGCAGACCACCGTCAACGCCACCAGCCCCGGGTCCGGCTGGTCGCCCTGGGCCCAGATGTTCACGAATCAGGGGGTGCTCACGGACATCTCCGTAGCCCCCACCTATTACCAGGAGTTCGCGTTCTTCGGTGTCTTCGGTGACGCGGCGTACCAGAACACCGAGGTGTCGTGGGGCGGCTACAACACCGGCGGGTGGCACGCCCTCACCTACGGCAGCGGCATCCGCAACGTCGCCGCGCAGCGGTGCGGCACCGACGTGCTCCTCATCGGCGTCACCGACGACGGAAAGACCGAGATCAACGAGATCGGGGGCGGTTTCATCGGCGGTGACTACGGGTGGGGCCTGATCAACGGCGCCACGGCACGTACCACCTGATCCGTACCGACGACGCGGCCAACCGAGGCGCAGGACGTCCACCCCAAGCACTACGACAGCGATGTGCGAGTGCGCCTCGAAGCGCCGCTTGGTCGCGCTGCAGTCCGGCGACGACCGCGCGCCGAAGCGACCTGAGCTGCTGCCGTACGAGGCATAGCGGGGGCATGGCCTGGGCCCTGTGTCCCCGCGGGTGATCAATGTCAGAGGCCGGATCCACGAGTTCGGCGCCCGGCTGGAACACGCCTCCGAGGACGTCGTCCACGTGCCTAGTGTCCTGCGCCAGAGATCCGTCGGCAGAAGCGGGCAAGGGAGTCGAGGATCTCTTCGGCGGTCTTGGTCCAGATGAACGGCTTGGGGTCTTCGTTCCAGTCCTTGACCCAGGCGCGGATGTCGGCTTCGAGGGCCTGGATGTTCTTGTGTGCGCCGCGGCGGATCATTTGGTGGGCGAGGTAGCCGAACCACCGCTCGACCTGGTTGATCCAGGAAGAGCCGGTCGGGGTGAAGTGCAGCTCGAACCGTGGGTGTTTGGCCAGCCAGGCCTTGATCGCAGGGGTTTTGTGGGTGCCGTAGTTGTCGACGATCAGGTGGATCTGCAGGTGAGCGGGGACCTCTTTGTCGATCCTGATCAGGAACTTCTTGAACTCCACGGCCCGGTGCCGGCGGTGCAGGGCCGTGATGACTTCACCCGTGGCGACGTCGAAGGCGGCGAACAAGGTGGTCAGGCCGTTGCGCACGTAGTCGTGGGTGCGCCGCTCGGGCATGCCCGGCATTATCGGCAGCACGGGCTGGGACCGGTCCAGGGCCTGGATCTGCGACTTCTCGTCCACCGAGAGCACCACCGCACCCTCGGGCGGGTTGAAGTACAGGCCCACGACGTCGTAGACCTTCTCCACGAACAACGGGTCGGTCGAAAGCTTGAAGGTGTCCGCCAGATGCGGCTTGAGCTGGAACTGCCGCCAGATCCGGCCGACCGTGGACTTCGACAGACCACTGTGTTGCGCCATCGATTTCCGGGACCAGTGAGTGGCGTTCTTCGGCAGTTGTTCCAGCGTGGTGACCACCACCGCTTCCACCTGATCGACGCTGATGGTGGGCGGTCGGCCCGGCCGGGGCTCGTCGACCAGTCCGTCCAGCCGCTCGGCAAGGAAGCGCCTCCGCCACTTGCGGACCGTGTCCGCGGTCACCCGCAACTCTCGGGCGACCGTGACAATCGGCGGTACTTCCGGCCCCGCACACGCCAGCACGATCCGCGCCCGCAGAGCCAGGGACTGGGCCGATGTCGCCCGACGCGTCCACCGCTCCAACTCCGCCCGCTCGTCATCAGACAGCAGCAACGGCTCCAGTTTCGGGCCCCGACGAGGAACTGACGCACCAGCAGCAGAAGTCACACACAACTAACGATCAACTACTGGCGCAGGACACTAGGGCGCGTATCTGGTTTTGATCAAGGGGTGGCCCGCGCGAGCTCCTTGATCCAGATCATCGAGCCGCGCAGGTGGACTCCGGCGAGGTAGCTCTTGGGTGTCTTGTCGTAGCGGGTGGCGATGCCTCTCCACGCCTTGAGCTTGTTGATCAGACGCTCGACTGTGTTCCGCTCTTTGTAGAGCGCGGTGTCGTGGCTGACGGGCCGGCCGCCCCGGCTGCCCTTCTTCTTGCGGTTGGCGGCCTGGTCCTTCTTCTCCGGGATGACCGCCTTGATGCGTCGTTTGCGCAGGTAGGAGCGATTGCCGCGGGACGAGTAGGCCTTGTCGCCGGCAGCAGCGTCGGGCCGGGTCCGGGGGCGGCCGACCGGCCCGGGCACCCGGACTTTCTTGAGTACCGGGATGAACTGCGGGCTGTCCGCCGCCTGGCCGGCGGTCAGGACGAAGACCAGCGGGCGGCACTTGCGGTCGGCGGCGACGTGGATCTTGCTGGTCTGCCCGCCCCTCGAGCGTCCGAGCAGGGCTGCTTTCAGGCGGGCCTTGTGCCGGCGCCGGATACGTCGCCGTTCCTCCCGCTCGGGATCAGCTAAAGCACCCTGCCCGTCTTGTCCTTCCGGACTGCCCCCTTTTGGCGGGCATTCTCCTCCTCGGCGGCCGCCTTCTCCAAGGCGGCCATGACCTCTTGACCGAGGTGCATCCCGGCAGCGTCGTGGTGAGCCCGGGCGGTGGTGGAATCCACACTGACCAGGGACAAGTCCACCTCACCCCGCTTCGCGGCCTCCGCGATCATCCCCTCCAGAAGCGCCTCGAAGACCCCGGCGTCCCGCCACTGCCGGAACCGGTTGGACACAGTCGTCCAGGCGCCGAACTCACTCGGCACCTCACGCCACTGCGCACCCGCCCTGAACCGCCAGATCACTCCCTCGAACTGCTGCCGCAGCCGCTCCGGGTACGGACCCCGCTCGCCGACCGGCAGGTACGGCTCGATCAACGCCCACTCGGCATCAGTCAGTTGCGCACGCGTCATACACGACGATCTACCGGATCCACCCCACCGCGCGGGCCAGATCCGGCAGATTGATCGAAACCAGATACGCGCCCTAGTAGGGCTTGGTCAGGTCGGCTGCGGTGGTGCGTGTCCTTTGGGTTCGGTGTGGCGTTGAGTGTGTGTGACACCGGATGAAATTGCGTCTGTACGTGGTGAGTTGGAAGGCTTCGCGGCGGAGATCTTCGAGCCGTTCGCGCGCGACGATCAGCGTCGGTGGGGGCAGGTCTACCTGCGTGGACTGCTCACCGACGGGCGGCGTAAGTCGGTGGAGCCGATGGCAGCGCGACTCGGGCAGGACGGGAACCGCCAGGCCATGGCCCATTTCGTGACCACCAGCCCGTGGGATCCGGCCCATGTTCGCGCCCGGCTGGCGTGGATGACGGAGGCAGCGATCCGGCCGACTGCCGTGGTCTTCGACGACACCGGGTTCCTCAAGGACGGTGACGCCTCGGCGTGCGTGTCGCGGCAGTACACCGGCACCGCGGGCAAGGTCACCAACTGCCAGGTGGGCGTTTCCCTGCACTTGGCCTCGGACCACGCGTCGGCGGCGGTCGACTGGCGGCTGTTCCTGCCAAAGACCTGGGATCCCGGATCCGCGCAGGCCGATCCGGGCAAGGTCGCCCGCCGCGCCGCGTGTGGCATCCCCGACGGCACCGGACATGTGGAGAAGTGGCAGCTCGCCCTCGACATGCTCGATGAGACCCGGTCGTGGGGGATCGAGGTGCCGCTGGCCATCGCGGACGCCGGTTACGGCGATGCGGCGGCCTTCCGGCTCGGTCTGCAAGACCGGGCGGAGCCGTTCGAAGGTGGTCTGCCGTTCGTCGTGTCAGGAGTCGGTCCGTGGGATCCAGAACCCGACGGCGGCTTCCAGCCGGACGTGTTGGCCGCCCGCCTGCTGGCCTTCGTCTCGGACTGGCGTGGCCCAGAGGGGCCGCTCACTGATGATCAGCGTGAATGGTTCAGCTGGCTCGGTCCAGAAGTCAACGCGATGCTGCCCCGCGAGGAGACGGCCGCGGTGGAGTGGATGAACGGGCGGCGAGTCTCCGACTCGTAGAGGTCCAGAACGCGGGTGGCCCGCCAGCATCGCTGGCGGGCCACCCGCGTCTCCAGGGCCTTCCCGGTCAGGCGCGTCCGAGTGTGCGGATGAGCCAGCCGGCCTCGCGCCACTGGTCGGTGTTGAGGGTGCCGCGGGCGTCGATGATCTTGCGACTGGTGGTGCGGGTGGCGAGCCGCTTGGGGTCGAGGTGGGAGAACTGGTGCCACTCGGTCAGGTGCAGGACCAGGTCGGCGTCCTCGGCCGCCACGATCGGGTCTTCGACGTAGTCGAGTTCGGGGTGGAGCTTGCGGGCGTTGTCGAGGGCCTGGGGGTCGGTGACCGTGACGTAGGCGCCGAGGTCGTGGAGCTTCTGAGCGACGGCCAGGGCCGGGGAGTCGCGGATGTCGTCGGTTTCAGGCTTGAAGGCGGCGCCCCAGATGGTGATCCGCTTGCCGCGCAGGTCGGAGCCGACTTCCTCGTGGGTGAGATCGATGACGTGCTGGCGGCGGCGGGTGTTGACGGCGTCGGCTTCGCGGAGGATGCCGACGGCGTCCTCGACGTCGAGTTCGTCGGCGCGGGCGATGAAGCCGCGGAGGTCCTTGGGGAGGCAGCCGCCGCCGAAGCCGAGTCCGGGGCGCATGCCGTGGCGGCCGATGCGGTGGTCGTGGCCGAGGATGTCGGCGAGCGCGGTGACGTCGGCGCCAGACTTCTCGCAGACCTCGGCCATCGCGTTGATGAAGGAGATCTTGGTGGCGAGGAAGGAGTTCGCGGCGCCCTTGGCGAGCTCGGCGGTGGCCCAGCCGGTGACGATCGTCGCGGTGCCGGAGTCGATGATCTTCGCGAATGCCTCCCGCAGCAGGCTCTCGGCCCAGGAGTGGGCGCTCTGGAAGCCGAGGACGAGGCGGTCGGGGCGGAGGGTGTCGTCGATAGCGAAGGACTCGCGGAGGAACTCGGGGTTCCAGGCGACCTCGACGAGGTCGCCGGCGGGGGCGGCGGCCTGGAGGAGTTCGGCGAGGCGGGGTGCGGTGCCGACCGGGACGGTCGACTTGACCGCGACCACGGCTGGCGTGCTCAGGTGCGGGGCGAGCTTGAGGGTGGCGTCGAACAGGTGCGAGAGATCGTAGCTTTCGCTGCCGGGCTGCTGGGGGGTGCCGACGCCGATGAAGTGCAGGTGCGAAGGCGGCGGCCTCCTGGTAGGAGGCGGTGAACTTCAGGCGGCCGGTGGCGGTGTGCTTGGCGATCAGGGCGTCGAGGTCGCGTTCGAAGAACGGCGCCTTGCCGGAGGCCAGGATGGCGACCTTGTCGATGTCGGAGTCCATGCCGAGGACCTCGTGGCCGAGCTCGGCCATGCAGGCCGCGTGGGTGGCACCGAGGTAGCCGCATCCGATGACGGTCATCTTCATGAGCGGGGTGTCCCTTCGGGTGGGGCCGCCGCGGGCGGCCCCACCCTTGCCCCGTCCGGAAGGGCGGGGTGGTCAGGAGGGCCGGGCGGCCAGATGGCGGTTGATCCCGGCCCGGATGAACGGGGGGATCGTGAGGATGTCGAGGTGCTCGGGGGCGAAGAACTGGAGCTTGACGCCCTCGCTGAGCGGGAGGGTGCTCTCGTCGCCGTCCCAGGCGGCGGCGAAGAAGGTAATGATCTGCCCGGAGCCGTGTTCGTCGAGGGTCTCGAACAGCTCGGTCAGCTGCCGGGCGGGCAGTCCGGCTTCCTCGTCGAGCTCGCGGACGATCGCTTCGGCCGGGCTCTCGCCGGGGTCGGCACCGCCGCCGAGCAGGCTCCAGTGGGCGGGCCAGGCGATGCCGGGCAGGTCGTCGCGGAGGTGGAGGAGGAGTTCCCCGCGGCGGTTGGTGATGATCGCGACGGCTCCGCGGGCGGCGGCCGGCTCTTGGCCGGTTGGGGTGTCGGAGTGCATCCGACCACCGTAGTAAGGGTGTTGGGGATCATGCGGCAGCCCTCACCGTCTGGTCAGAAAACCAGGCGGCTGCCATGAGGGCCTGCATCCGGGTCCGGTCGAACCGGCCGCCGGGGTTCAGACCCCCCTCGAGGAGGGGGCGAAATGCCGGGGGTGCCTCGGCCAGGGCTGCGTGGATCTGTTCGTTGGCCCAGCTCGTCAGGTGCCCGTTGAGCCAGCTGGGGACCGGGGAGGCGAAGCCGAGCTTGTCCCGGCTCGCCCAGACCTCCTTCGGCAGCCCCAGCGCTTTCGCGGCGTCCCGCAGGATTCGCTTTCCCTGGGCCGGATCCGTGATCTTGTAGTCGGTCGGCAGCCGGTAGGACAGCTCGACCAGGTCCCGGGCGAGGTAGGGGGACCGGCGCTCCAGCGCGTAGGCGGAGGCGAGTTTGTCGCTGGTCATCACCAGCGGGCGCCAGGCCGTCGCGAGGTCGGCGAGGGTCAGGCCGCGGGCGAGGTCCCCGCCGGCCCGGTCGAACGCGTCCGCGACGAGGTCACGGACGCGTCCCTGCGGGTCGGGGCCGCGCAGGATGAGCCGGGTAACCGCCTCCGCCGGGTCCAGGGGTTCGTCGGCGGCGTGCAGGAGCTTGGCGGCCAGCGGCCGGTAGGCGTCCATCCCGGCGCCGAGCACGGCCTCGGGTCCGAAGAGGACCAGGGCCTGGCGGACGTAGCCCATCAGGAACTCGTCCGGGCCGAGCCCGCCGATCACGACCCGCAGACCGAGGTCGGAGACCTTGCGGCAGGCCATGTGCTCGGAGAAGGTGCTGGCGTTGCCCATCGGGTAGTCCAGGGCCCGCATCATGTGCGGCAGGGCGGTGGTGAAGTCGACGTGGTCTGGCTCGACCACGATCAGTTCGGCCCCGATGTCGCGGGCGATCACCGCGGCCGTGGAGGACTCGTCCAGGCGGTCCTGGCCGCGGTAGCGGACGGTGACGCAGACCGGCGGCCGCATGAGGTAGGCCAGCACCGCCGAGTCCAGCCCGCCCGAGAGGAGCAGGGCGAAGTCGCAGTCCGGCGACCTGAGCGGGATCTGCTCGGCCAGGATCGTGGAGAACTTCGCCAGGGCCTCGTTGTAGGTGCCGGTGAAGGGGGCCCGGTCCTCCAGGTGCCACCAGGTCATCTGGTCGATCGAGCTGGTGGTGGTGTCGAAGGTCAGCAGCGCGGCCGGGGCCAGCAGCTGGATCCCCTGGAACGGGGTGTCGACCCCGATGGGCGTCTCGATCGCGGTCACCTCCGGCCGTAAGACCAGCGGGGCCGGCCCGCAGCGGGTCAGGGTGGTGACCTCGGAGGCGAACGCGAGCCGTCCGCCGTCGAGCCGCCAGTAAAGCGGCTTCTCCCCGAGGCGGTCACGGGCCAGGAACAGCTTCGCGATCCTCGGGTCGTAGAGGGCCAGGGCGAACATGCCGTCCAGGCCGTCCAGGCAGGACGGGCCGATCTTGGCCCAGGCCCGCAGCAGGAAGTGGGCGTCCGACTCCCGGTCGTGGACTTCGATGCCCCAGGCGGCGGCCTGCTGCCGCCAGTTGTAGATCTCCCCGTTGAAGGCCAGCAGGAGCCCGGTGGCCCGGTCGAGGTAGGGGCCGGGCATGGCCTGCGGGTCGACGATCAGCAGCGTGTTCATGGCCAGCACCGCCCGCCCGTCGCCGGCGGCGGCGTGCATGGTGCCGTCCGGGCCGCGGTAGTGCTGCATGGCCCCCATCGCGGCGATGGTCTTCTCGTGCCGGATGGCGTCGCCTCCGGCCAGTCCTGCGATTCCGCACATCTGGTTCACCCCCGAGCGTGAAGTCGTGGTGCCTGGCGGCGGCCTCCGCCGGGAGCCCTTCCTGGCGTCCCGGCGGCGGCCTGCGCCCTCATCACACCGGTCGGCCCGGGTGGCGGGGAGGGCTCGCAGGGGGGCTCACAACTTGCGAAGCAGGTTCACCCAGGGTCCGCAGGGCAATACCCTCAGTGCCTCAAGACGCGGGAAGCCGGACTGGCTTTCCGTGCCCAGCCGGAATGCGTACGACTGAAAATGCCCAGTCGACGCGGACCGGCCCCATGGCGTTTCCTCGTCAGCAGCCCTGTTGCTGGCCTGGTGAAAAGGGGAATCGGGTGGCGTCGACCAGCCGTCGGAAGCGTCCGCCGAACGCGGACCTGGCCCGGCTCATCGAGACCTGCGGCGCGAGCCACAAGTCCCTGGCCCTGCGGGTCAACCAGCTCGCCAAGCACGCGGGGATGGAGACGGACTACTCGCATACCTCGCTCGCGAACTGGTGCCAGCGGGGCATGATCCCCAAGTGGCCGGTGCCCACGTTCCTCGCGCAGGCCCTCGGGGAGCGACTTGGGCGGCCCGTGTCTCTGTCTGAAATCGGTATGGGCGATGCGGAGACACCGGACGCCGATGTGGGGTTGGATTTCCCGCGGGACCGTGCTGATGCGGTCCGAGTGGCCACGTCGTTCTGGAGTTTCGTGAACCGCCGCGACTTCCTGACCGGATCCGGCTTCGCCGTGTCCGCGTTCACCACCCCCGTGACCCGCTGGCTGGTCACCCCCGCCGACGAGGCCGCCGACCTCGCCGGCGGCAAGCAGGTCGGCAAGGCGGACCTGGACGAACTCAGGGACGCGGCCGACGAGGCCCGCCGCTGGGACTCCAAATACGGCGGCGGGAACTGGAAGGCCAACTCCGTCACCGTCTGCCTTCAGGAGCGGGCCGCCCCGCTGCTGCGGGGCTCCTTCTCCGACAACGTCGGCCGCGACCTGTTCTCCGTCACCGCCGAGCTGTCCCGGCTCGCGGGCTGGACGGCCTTCGACGTCGGCCAGCACGATGTCGCCCAGCGGCACTTCATCCAGGCACTCCGCCTGGCCCGCGCTGGCGGAGACGTCCAGCTCGGCTGCTATGTGCTGACCACCATGGCCATGCAGTCGCTGCTGCGGGGCTTCGGCTCCGAGGCCGTCGATATGGCCCAGGGCGCCTTCGAACGCTCGAAGGGCCAGGCCGCCCCTCGGGTGCTGGCGTTCACCAAGCTGATCGAGGCCCGCGCTCATGCCCGCGAGAGGGATGCCAGGGCCGCTTCACGGGCCCTGGCGGCGTCCGAGGACCTCCTGGGCCAGGCTGACGCCGCCAGCGGCTCTGAGCCCGCCTGGATCGACTTCTATCACCACGCGAGGCTGTCGGCGGACGCCGCCGAGGTCTTCCGTGACCTGAAGAACCCCAAGGCGGCCCTGGCCTGGAACCAGAGGGCCGCCGCGATGCCGTCCGGGGTGTTCACCCGCTCGGTCGGGATGCGGCTGGCGATCGTGGGGACCGCCCATCTCCAGGCCCGCGACCTCGACCAGGGCCTGGACCTCGGGAACCGGTCCGTCGACATCCTCGCCCGCGTCCAGTCCTCCCGGGCCAAGGACTACGTCCGCGAGTTCAACACCGCCCTCGCCCCCTGGCGGCGCGAGCCGGCCGTCCGCGAGTTCATCCACCGCACCCGCACCGAACTCGGAATCGCCGCCTGAGACGACTTTTCCCCCTCCTCGAGGGGGGAAAGCACCGGCGAACGTCCCCAGCCGCGTACGACTGCCTCGTGCACCATCGCGTACGGATCTGTGTGCTCAGCCGTCCGTTCGAACGGGGTCGGGCTCCGCGGCGGGCGCCGGAAGGGAGGCCAGACGTCGACGACTGCCGAGCTTCTTCTTCAGCGCGAGGTTCTCGTGGTAAAGGTTCGCGGCGACCGTGCCAAGCGCATCCAGCTTGCCCTGGACCTCGGTGACCTGGGCCTTGGCCTCCCGCAGCTTCCTGCGAAGCTCGGCGATCGACTCGTCCCGCTGCACTTCTCCCGGGGTGCGAAGGACTGGCCGGGCGACCTTGGCGTCCCACTCGGCCAGGACCTCCTCGGCCCGGTGGACGGACGCATGGCGGGTCTTCGAACTTGATGGGGGTGCGGCGGTGACGGGCGGGTTCGCCGGTCACTCTGCGTGAGGTAGTTGGGGTGGCGGTACCCCGGACGCAAGGAGCCCGCGGGTCTTCGTGATCATGGTTGTTCTCTACGCAACCGATCATGAAACCCCACGGGCTTGAACATCGACGATACCGGGACCAACGAGGCGGCCACGCGACTTCTGGGGCTGGAGGGGGTGAGTGTGATCAAGGTCAAGGACGATGGATCGGGTGGTTCGACGGTGTACGTCGTCACGGCCGAGGACTCCGCCCGGGCCTGCCCCTCGTGCGGGGTCTTCGCCACCCGGCTGAAGGATTACCGCACCACCCGACCCAGGCACCTGCCCTGTGGTGGGCGCCCGGTGAGTATCCGGTGGCGCAAAGCGCGCTGGCGCTGCACCGAACCCGCCTGCCCACGCGGCTCGTTCACCGAGGCGATCCGCGCGGTCCCCGCCGGGATGCGCACCACCACAACCCTGCGCCGGGCGGCGGGGGCCGCGGTCTGCGACGGCTCTCGCACCGTCGTGCAGGCCGGCCGCGACCTGCACCTGAGCTGGCCGATCGTGCAGCACTGCTTCGAGAACTACGCTGCGAAAGCCCTGCCCGAGACCCCGCCCGCGACCTCGGCGATCGGGATCGACGAGACCCGGCGGGGCAAGCCGGCGTGGAAGCAGAACCCGGCCAGCGGGAAGTGGGAACTCCTCGCGGACGCCTGGCACATCGGCTTCGTCGACGCGATCGGCGGACGCGGCCTGTTCGGCCAGGTCGAGGGCCGCAACGCGGCGTCGGTCGCTGACTGGCTCACCTCCCAGCCCGCGACCTGGCGCGAGCAGGTCCGCTACGTCGCCATCGACCTGTGCTCCACCTTCCGCGCCGCCGTCCAGCGTGCCCTGCCGCACGCGACCGTGGTCGTGGACTGCTTCCACATCGTGCAACTCGCCCAGCGCCACCTCGCCGACCTGCGCCGACGCCTCACCTGGAAGCAACACGGCCGCCGAGCCCGCAAGGGCGACGGCATCTACACCGTCCGCAAACTCCTGCGCCGCAACAAAGAGGACCTCAGCGAGGACCAACTCGCTCTACTCAAGGCCGAGTTGGACCACATGGGCACCTACGGCCGGCAGATCTACGCGGCCTGGCAGGCCAAGGAACTGCTGCGCGACCTCCTCCACCTGGCCGTCAGCCGCACCCACCACGCCCCCGACCGCTCCGCGATCTCCGCCGCCCGCCACCGCTTCCTCTCCCACGTCGCCGACCACGCCCACCTGCCCGAACTCGTCACCCTTGCCGAGACCGTCGAGCAGTGGTGGGACGGCATCGAGACCTACCTGACCACCGGGATCACCAACGCCGCCTCCGAAGGCAACAACCGCCTCATCAAGCTCGAAGCGCGCAACGCCTTCGGCTTCAGGAACCGAGAGAACCAACGCCTGCGCTCACGCTGTGCAACCACTCGGCGGAGCCGACGGGAGGCGCACCCCCACTAAATTCGAAGACCCCGCATGGCTGACCTTCGCCTCCCGGGCGAGGTTCTCCTTGGTCAGGGCACCATCCGTGTGCAGGGGCTCGCCGGCCAGCAGCCCAGCCGGGCCATGGCCTCCCGCAGTTTCGCCTCCGTGGCGGCAGACACGGCCATCACAGATCACCCTCCCCTTCCTTGAACTGTGCGGTCACCGTCTGGACTTCAGCCAGCCGGGCCGTGACCAACTACCGCCTCGGTGGCGACAGCTTCTGCCTCGCGAGGACCTCCCGCAGGTCGCCTTCCTCCGCCAGCCAGATCGGGGCATGCGAACGCGTCAGCACCGAGTTTCGGCACTTCGCGGGCTGGCAGGCCCCGATCAGCGGGGCCTCGCCCCTCCGCTCGACCGGCAGCTGTTTCTGGCACTCGGCCGTGGACGGCTGCCAGAGGCAGTGGTTGACCGTCCCGAGGTGAAGATCGGCGAACTCGTCCCGCAGGAGGCTGACCTGGAGGCGTTCATCCGCGATCTGGGCCTGGAGAACCGGGTCGGAGCCCAGTGTCGCGAGGACGTTGTCCAACCCCGCCTGGAACCGGGCCGCCCCCGGCCCGATGGCCACCTCCTCGCCCTGCCCGCGGGCCTTGAGGAGGTGGCCCAGCTTGCGGGCGGCCGCCAGCTGGAGCTGGTTGTCGAACTCCTTGGCCCACTGCGGATCGGCCTTGCCGTAACCGGCGGTGACCCGGTTGGCCAAGGCCCGGCGGGCGGCGTGCTTGAGCTGGATGTCCAGGGCGATTTCGCCGTCCGGCTGCATGCTTGTGATGACCGACATCGTCTTGCGGAGCATGAGGGCTCGGCATGGACGGGGACGAGGTTGGCGGGATCGTCGAGCCAGCGCGTCAGCATGGCGTCGATCTCGTCGGACTCCAGGTAGACCGTGCCGACCGGACCCCGCTGCTGGGAAGCCTCCGCCCGTTCGTCCCGCGCGTCGAGGATCTTCGGAGCGAACCGGTCGATGTAGGCCCAGGAGGCCCTCAGCAGGGGCCACCATGTCTGTGGCGCCACCGATGGCGTCGCCAGGTCGGCCGAGTGGACCGCCTCGGCGACCTCGCTGTCGGACTTGCCGGGCCACGGGTCCGCGGTCAGCCCGCCGCCGGTCATCACCGCCGTGAACTGGTGCAGTCTGCGGATCGCCGAGACGTGCTGGATCAAGGTGATCGCCTGTTTGGTCTCCTTCTGCTCGTCCAGGTAGCCCTGCCAGTCCTCAACTACCCTGACCCGAGCCGCATAGACGTGTTCAAACTCCGGAGTCAAGGCCCCACACCGGAATCACGCCGGTGGATCCGGGCTGAGCGGCGAGGTCGCGCGGCGCGGATCAGCAGAATATTGCGATGACGCGGGACCGGCTCTGGATGTGCGGGCCGATCCCGCACATCATGGACGGTGGCGGCGGTCGCACGGGCCGCGGGAAGGGCGTCTCAGATGGCTGTGGACATCCCGCCCCAGGTGGCGAGCGCGGTCGAGGACCGCGAGTTGGGCGCGCTGATCGGGCGGTATCCACAGGCGATCAACCGAATCCTGTTAGTACAGTGCCGCGTGTACGGCGGCGTGTTCGGCATCAGCTTCCTCGGCACCGTTCTCGGCGGGGCGACCGGGGGCGACGCCGCCGCCGTCCCGGTCGCGATTCCCCTGCTGGCGATCTCGGTCTGGCTGGTGCTGCTGGGCGAGCGGATCAAGCGCAACCGCGCGTTCTACCTGTACCGCGAGGGGATCGTGGCCACGAAGAGCTCGGGGCGCATCGCGCTGTCGGCGCGTTGGGAGGACCTCCAGCTGTACTGGGAGATCACGCGCACCGGCCCCAACGCGACCGGCCCGCTGCGGGACCTCTACCGGCTGGTCGCCGACGGCAGGACCCTGTTGCGGCACGGTGAGCTGCGCAACACCGGGCCCGGCCGGATCATGCGGGAACTGGCCACCGCCGGGCGCACGCCCGCACTCGTCCGCCTCCTGCGCTCGGGCAAGGCGGTGCCGTTCGGGCCGCTGACAGCCACCCCGACGGCGGGCCTGGTGTACCGGAACGAGACGCTGCCGTGGGCGACGATCGACGAGATCGGTGTCGCGCAGGACGTGGCCACCGTCTCATTGCGGGGGCGGCGGCCCATCCTGATCCGCACGGCAAAGGTGCCTGACATCCTCGTCCTGATCCACATCGCGTCGTCCGCGAAAACCTCCCCAGGCTGGTTCTCTGAGGACGAATAGGCGAGCTCGGAACTGTTCGCGGGCGGGTGAGCGGATCAGATCAGTGCGCTGTACATCGCAGGGTCTTCAACTGTTCGGTGTTTGGCTTGAGCAGGCTGGTTGATGCTTCGCCGGGCAGGTGTTGCTGGCCGCGATGGACCGCCAGCCCAGGCATGCCGCGATGGGCACATCCGTCAGCGCGTCAGGGCTCCCGGTCGTCAGTCGTTGCCGTCACTCTTGCCGGTGCCGCCGCCGTCCGAGGGGACCGCGCGGCGCGGCCCTCCAGGTGTCCGGCGTGGACCTGGCCCGGGTCGCACTGCGGGCTGCGCCAGCCGAGGTGCCCCATCGGGTTCGGAATCCGGTGGGGCATGTCAGGTGCTATTCGAATGTCACGGAGAATCGATCGGACCATCCGAAGGATTCATCCCGTGACTGAACTCGGAGAAGGAGATCGCGAATCCTCTCGAATTTACTTTCACCCAGCGCCATTCTGCTGAGCTCTGACTCCTTCCAGACGATCTCGATCGGTCGTTCTACGTCCGTCGACAGTCGATCCCACAGAGCGCTCAGGTTGGCTCCATGGTGGGGACCGAATTCTAGAGCTCGCGACAAGAACTCATGAAGATCGCTCTCGGTATGAATTGTCGCGCCATCGATTTCAACTATCACGAGTTCTCACTTCCAGTCAGGGCGGTTGCAAGTTCCGGGATCGCGTAGATCGTCCGCACCCAGTGGGAGTTGACGTGGCAACAGCACAGGCACGAGACCGGTGATCATCAGGGTGTCTACGCCAGCTGATCACATCGAGGTCCCGTGCCCGCTGCTCCATCCTCCCCGATCCCTGCCGTCCTGGCGAAACTGGGCCCCCTGCACCAGCACGACACCGGCCGACTGCGTGCCCACCTCCAGCGCGTACCCGACCCGCGTTCGCGCCGCGGGCGGTGGTATCCCCTGGCCGGCCTGCTGCTGGTCTGCGCCTGCGCAGTCGTCTCCGGCGCCCGGACCATCACCGAGATCACCGAGTGGGGACAGCGTGCCACCACCACGGTGCTGGAACGACTCGGCATCCGCAGGCACTTGCCCGGACGTCGACGCGCGCCGTCCCATTCCACCCTCACCCGGCTCCTGGCCGCCCTCGACGGCGATGCCCTGGACAGCGCGATCGGCGCCTACCTGGCCGAACGCGACCACACCGCGCTCATCGGCACCGGCTCTGCGCTGCGGCCGGCGATCGCGGTGGACGGCAAGGCGCTGTCCGGCTCCGCGCACCGGCAGCAGCGCCACCGGCACCTGCTGTCCGCTGTCACCCACGCCCCCACCGTCACCCTGGCCCAGCGGGAGGTGGGGGCCAAGACCAACGAGACGGCCGCTTTCCGTCCGCTGCTGGAACCACTCGACCTGGCCGGCACCGTGGTCACCTTCGACGCCCTGCACAGCGTCAAGGACCAGGTGCGCTGGCTGGTGCAGGAGAAGAAAGCCCACTACATCGCGGTGATCAAAGGAAATCAGCCGACCGCATCGGCCCAGGTCAAAGCCCTGCCGTGGGAGCAGGTGCCCGTAGCGCACACCGTCTCGGGCACCGGGCACGGGCGGCGGGAGTCCCGCTCGATCAAAATTATGGCCGTCGCGGCGAACCTGGGCGGGATCGCCTTCCCGGAAGCACGGCTGGCCTTGCGCATCCACCGGCGCCGCCAGGAGAACGGCAAGCAGCAGACCCGGGAGACCGTCTACGCCGTCACCAGCCTCGATACCCACCAGGCCAGCCCTGCCGACCTGGGCGGATACGTTCGCGGCCACTGGGGAATCGAAAATTCCAGCCACCATGTCAGAGATGTGGTGTTCGCCGAGGACGCCTCCACCGCCCACACCGGCAGCGCGCCGCGGGCGATGGCCACTTTGCGGAACCTGGCCATCGGCAGGCTGCGGCTGCTGGGAGCGGACAACATCGCCAAGACCACCCGAGCGATCCGGGACGCACCCGAACACGCTCTCTGGATCTGGGGCATCACCGACAGCCCACTCCTACCGGGAACTTGAAGCCGCCCTGTCCAGTTAGGCAGCTGATAGAAGCTCTCGTAGTGATCGCTGGTCACGTAGGCGAGCCCGGCCTTGCGGAGGACTATCCATGACTGCTCCCGCCGCAGTGGATGACTTGAGAAGTCTTCCTTCAGCAGCATGCGGCCGTTTTCGCTGGACTGCCCGCCGGAAGTGGCGTCCTGGACGCGGCGTGCGGTGTTGGCGTGGAGACTGTCGCCCTGGCGCGAGAAGGATCTACTCGTCAGGAAGATCACCTGGAACCCCGCACTCCGGCTCACAACGGGGCGCGCGAGGCCACGATCAACGTGGTGGTCAGCTCGATGTGCGCAGCCAGCGCGGCAACGGCGGAGTCGGCGTCGCCGTCGATCGCGTGCTGAAAGATGGTGGCGTGCTCCTGGGCAGGATCGCGCGCGGCGTCGGACGGGTCGATCGCTTCCGACCAGCGGCGGTAGAGGCAGGCGCTGTCCCGCAGTGCCCTCGCGATCGCGTAGAGCCGAGGGCTGCCGCACCCGGAGACCAGGGCGTCGTGGAAGTTCGCGTGGGCGGCTTCCCACGCCGGGGTGACGCGGGTTGGAGCGGACACGTCGCGGCGAGGCGTGTTGGCAAGGATGAAATGGGTCGCAACGAGCCGGGTACGCCAGGCCATGTCGCCCCGCTCTATGCCACGCCGCAGGGCCAGGCACTCGATGTCCGTCCGCGTCCGGGTCAGATCGAGTAGGTCATCGACGGAGATCGGCGTGACCTGGAAACCAACCTGCGGGTTGGCCAGCACCAATCCCTGCTCGGCCAGCCGGCTGAGCACCTCCCGGATCAGCCCGACGCTGGCGTCGTAGGCCTGGCACAGCGGCGTGAACTTAAGCCGCTCGCCCGGCGCGAAGCGACCGGCGAGGATGTCGGCCCGCAGCCGAGCGTGCACCTCGTCCGTGCGGGTCTTCGCACTGGTTGACATGGACGGCAGGATACACAACTTCGAAGTGGTCCTAGATGTTCGAATATCTATTGACATCTCGAACATTCAGAGTCGAGACTTCTGACCCATGACCCCTACGACGAAGCGCAGCGTCGTCATCACCGGTGGCGGGACGGGCATCGGCGCCGCCACCGCAGAACTTTTCGCTAAGACCGGGCACGACGTCACGATCACAGGTCGACGTAGTGACGTGTTGGCCACCACCGCCAAGCGGTTGGGGGTGACCCACGCAGCGTTCGACGCCGCCGACCCGGCCGCCGTTCAGACGGCGCTGGACCAGCTGCCGACCACCATCGACGTGTTGGTCAACAATGCTGGTGGCAACACCGACCGTCGCCGTCCGCCCGTCGCCGCAGGCGACCTTGCCGGCGTGGCCGACGCGTGGCGGGCCAACTTCGAGGCCAACGTGCTCACCACGGTCCTGGTCACTGAGGCGCTCAAGCCGCGGTTGGCGGACGGAGCACGCATAGTCACCGTCGGTTCGGTGGCTGCCAAGCAGGGATCCGGTTCGTACGGCGCAGCCAAGGCTGCCCTGGAGGCGTGGAACGTCGAGACCGCGAGGACGCTGGGTTCCCGCGGGATCACTGCCAACGTCGTGGCACCGGGGGTCACTCTGGACACCGAGTTCTTCGCCGGCACGGTGTCCGAGGAGTGGGTCGCGGCACGGGTGTCCGCCGCGTTCAACCGGCGGCCTGGCACCCCGAACGAGATCGCGGAGGCGATCTTCTTCCTCGGCCGGCCCGATTCCGGCCATCTGACCGGCCAGGTGATCCACGTCAACGGCGGCGCCTATGCGGCGCGGTGACCACTTGCTGAACCGGGAACGTCCTGGCTGAAGGAGTCAGCCAACAACCGAGGGCATATAGCCGTCTCGGTTCGGGCCACGCGGCTCCCTTGACCTGACCATCCACACGACACCACGAGTTCAACCTCAGTAGTTCGGAGAATGGCGGCTGAAGTTCCCCCAATGCCGGGTAGTTAGCGTTCTCGCAGGTCACGCAAGGGGCGTTGAAGGATTCCTGACGTAGAACAACGGAGCTCGTTGGTACGGGCAGTCGTCCAGGACAGCTTGTCCCGCGAGGAGCTCCGTTGCCTGTTCATTGTGTCTCGCCATCGGGGCTGACGGACATCACCCGTACGGTGAGTGTGGCCGCCGGCCGGTTCGCTCCCGGACATCTGGGAGAATTGACGCCGGTCATGCCGTTCGAGCTGGTCGACGCGGTCTTGTCCGAGACCAGGACCGTGCAGCGGCGGTTGCGTGATCTGCCCTCGCGAGTCGGCGTCTACTTCCTTCTGGCCATGTGTCTGTTCCCTGAGATCGGCTATCGATTGGTCTGGGACAAGCTGACCGTCGGCCTGCCGGGGATGGTGATCGTCTGCCCGAGCACGAAAGCGCTCCGTGATCTGCGCCGCAGAGTCGGCAGCGCGCCGGTGCGGGCGTTGTTCGAGGTGCTGGCCGGGCCGTTGGCCCAGCCGACCAGGCCGGGGGTGCGGTTCGGCCCGTATCGGACGGTGACCTTCGACGGCTGCAGCTCCATCAAGGTGCCGGACAGCGAACGCAACCGGGGCTGGCTGGGGCGGTGCCCGCACGGCGGCTATCCCCAGGTCGAGCTGATGACGCTGGTCGAAACGGGCACCCGGGCCGTGATCGCAGCGGTCTTCGGCCCCACCCGGGAAGGCGAGACCTCCTACGCCACCCGGTTGTTGCACCATCTGGGCCCCGAGATGCTGGTGCTGTGGGACCGGGGCTTCGACGGCAACGACTTCCTCGCCGCCGTGCACGCCACCGGAGCACAGGTCCTGGGCCGCATCTCCCAGCGCCGGCGTCCACCCGTCCTCCAGGCGCTCGCCGACTCCTCCTACCTGTCAGTCATCGGCGGCGTGCCGGTGCGCATCATCGAAGCCCGGGTGAGCGTCACCTGCATCGATGGCAGCAACTTCGAGGGCACCTACCGTCTGGCAACCACGCTCCTGGACGCCCGGGCTGGCCTCTCCATACCGGCCATCGTGCGGCGTCTGGCCCGCCGGGAGTTCGTCGATCCCTTCGACCAGAGGCCGCGGTCTTACGGTATCCCGCTCGCGATGCGGTTCGGTGCGCTGTGGTCAGGGCGTCGAGGTGGGAGCGTTTCCGCCTCTGCTGGCGGGGGCGGCCGGCGCTGCCGCGGCGGTAGGCGAACCCGTCGGGCTGCTCGAGATCGGGCAGGAGCCCGTGTCCGAGTGCGCTGAAGAAGCTGTCGGCGTTGCTGTAGCCGAGGATCCGGGCCGCTTCTGCGGCGCCGACCAGCTCCTCGTTCTCGTCCTGGTCGACGGGCGGCAGCACACCGCGCCGGCGGGCGGCGACGACGGTGGCCGGCTGGTCTGGAGCCAGGCCGTGGGGCGCAGGAAGGGAAAGGGGATGCGGCTCCAGGCCAGGAGCAGGTCGAGGAGGACGCAGATGCCCGCGTCGATGCCGATGGGGAAGACGTAACTGAAGGTGCCGAAACCATGTCTGATGGCCAGAGCGCGGACCGCGGCGTAGGAACCGGCGAAGCCGATGCCGGCGATGATCACGGCGCCGCCCGCGACGACGCGGCTTCGTCAGCTGAGTCCGGGTTCGGCGGGCCGCGTGAGCTGGTCCTTGGTGAGCTTTTCCGGTCTGGACTTTGTGTTCGAGTTCCGTCATGCGGCGCGGTGCGGGATGTCTTGTTCGGTCCAGATGCATTTGCCGTCGTGGTGGTAGCGGGCGCCCCAGCGTTTGGAGAGGGCGGCGACGAGTTGCAGGCCGCGGCCGCCCTCGTCGGTGTGGGCGGCGTGGCGGATGCGGGGGGTGCTGAGGCTGCCGTCGTAGACCTCACAGGTCAGCGAGCGGCTGCGTAGCAGGCGCAGGCGGATGGGGCCCTTGGCGTGCCGGATCACGTTGCCGACCAGTTCGCTGGCGAGCAGCTCGGTGGTGATCGCTAGCTCGTCCAGTTCCCAGGCGGCCAGTTGGTTTCGGACGTGTTCGCGGGCCTGTTTGGCCGCGCGGGGATCCTCCGGGAGGATCCAGAAGGCGACGTCACTGGCGTGGATGGCCCGCGTGTGGGCGATCAGCAGCGCTGCGTCGTCGTTCGTCCGGCCATGGTCGGGCAGCAGGGCCGAGACCACCGTGTCGCACAGGTCGTCCAGGCGCCGGACGTCGTCGTCCTCGTCGGATGCCGTGAAGGTGGGCACCGCGTGCTGGGCGAGGACCTGTTGCAGTCGGGCCAGTCCTTGGTCGATGAAGCGGGTGGCGGATTCGACGAGTCCGTCGGTGTACAGGACCAGCAGGCTCTCGTCGGGCAGGAGCATCTGGTGCGTTTCGAACGGTGGCTCGGCGGCTCCCAGTGGCGGGTCGGCGGTCAGGTCGGGCCTGTGGACAGTGCCGTCGGGATGGACGACGACCGGTGGGGGATGACCGGCCAGAGAGAACGAGCATATCCGGGTGGTCGGGTCGAAGACGGCGTACAGGCAGGTGGCGTAGCAGTCCTCGCTCAGGTCGCTGACCAGGTCGTTGAGACGGCTGAGCAGCTCGGCAGGGGGTATGTCCAGGTCGGCGAGGGTGCGCACCGCGGTGCGCAGCTGGCCCATGGTGGCCGCTTCGGGGGTGCCGTGTCCCATGACGTCGCCGATCACCATGGCGACCCTGTCGGCGGACAGCGGGATCACGTCGTACCAGTCGCCACCGACTTGCTCGCCCCGGCCCGCAGGCAGGTAGCGTGCGGCAGCGCAGGCGGCAGGCAAGCGGGGCAGTGTCCGGGGCAGCAAGCCACGCTGCAGCTCCTGTGCCCGGGCGTGTTCCACGTCGTACAAGCGGGCCCGCGCCAGCGACTGGCCGACCAGACCGCTCAAGGCAGTCAGCAGCGTGCGCTCCTCGTCGGTGAAGGAGCGCTGCCGGGTGAAGGACACCAAACACATGCCGATGGCGTTCCCGGAGGCGATCATGGGCAGGAACGCCCACGCGTTCTTCTGGGACGACGCCGGTATGGGTTTCAGTGTTGGATAGCGTTGGCAGTACTCTGCGGCCGATTCGATGAACCGGGGAGCACACGTCCCGAACACGTCGGCGGCCACGGGGTAGTCGGTGACCGCGAGCCCGTCAAGCAGGCTGAGGAATTCCTGTGTGTATCCGGCGGAGTCGACCACATGCTGTCGGCCGCTTTCGAACACCCAGACTATGAGCCCGTCGGCGCCGAATGGGGGCAGGACGTGCGCCGCGACGGCCTGCACGACCTCCCGGGAGGTGACGGCCTCGGCGAGCGCCGAGGTCAGCTTGCCCATCCGGACCGTCCGCTCAGAGCCGGCCACCGAACGACGGACGGGTGGCGTGCTGGGCAAGTCCTCCAGGCGCGCAGCGGCCCATCCCGCCACCGACCGCAGAAAGGATCGCTGTGCCTCTTCCGGCTCGCCGGGCCCTGCCGTGATCACGGACAGCACACCAACCGGCCCGTCGGCGCCGAGGAGGGGCACTGCTGCCGTGCCGGCCGCCCCCATACCCAGGCTGTCCCCGGCCACCCAGGCATAGTGACCGCGCCGCATGGCGCGTACGGGCGCCACGTCCTGCTCATCGGACAGATCCGCCCACGCCTCGGCGCTCTCTGCGGCCAACCCGCTGGCCGCAATCAGGCGCAGCCGGCGAGCAGCAGGGTCCCACCAGTGCAGGAACGCGCCCCGGCCATCCAGGCACTCGGTGGCCTTGAGGGCCAGCGTCAGTGTCTCCGCGCCCCGAAGCGTTTTGTACGAGGCGGCAGGAAAGCTCAGCCCTGACGGCTGAGAGTGACTCCCGGCTTTGGCTGCCCCAGGTGCCAACTCGTCTCCTACTCACTCTTATAGCTCGCGGACCTGTACAAGCGGTGACGGACGGCTCCGCAAATCAGGCAAATGCTCTTAAACACTACCCTGCCGCCCGTCCATATCCCCAGCTTCGAACCCGTCGGCAGGGACGGGTCGGTTGGCTACAGGCCCTCCGGCGGGGAGTCGGAAGGCGGTGTGGCCGGCAGGGGCGGATCATGCGGAAGTGGCGGTCGGTGGTGAACGGGGTGCCGGTGCGGCACGCGGTGGCAAGGGCCACGTTCATCGCGCATGTCAGTCCGTTGTCCTCGCCGCCATCGGCGTCCTGACCTCCTGGGCCACCGGCCGACCGCCCCGCCGCAGCACCACTTCAGGGGTCGAATCCCTGGCCGTAGGCGAGCCCGGCTGCCACTACCTACAGGCAAAACGGTCATAAAGTCTGCATAATCGGGCATGAAACGGTATGGAGTGGGCATTGTGTAGCAAGGGTGTGCGCCACCGGCACAGTCTCGACGCCAGGAGAACTCATGACCTACGGAGCGATGGCCGCTCCCGATTCCAACCCCCGCGCCAACACCGCTTTGGCCGCCGGATACGAGCTGTGTTACGGCTGGGGAAGCGTGATTACTTTCCAGGGGCGGCACGAACTGTGCCAGGCCTGCCAGTCCCTCACCGCACACGAGTGCCACGACAGCAGCACTCCTCCGTCTGGGACGGAATGAGCACACCCACCACGGCCCCATGCCCAGGGGGCCCGCCAGGATCCGCAGGAACATGCCCCGCTCCGGCCCGGCGCACCACCCCCTGCCGCACATCTTTCGCCCGCCCCGGACGAAAAGCGGCGGTCCGTCGGTGGGTACGGCACAAGCCGCGTGCGGCAGGCTTCTCAGGCGCCCAAGGCCTGTCCCAGCCGTGGTCAGACGTTCATGGTTTCGTTGACCTTGAGCGAACCGTGAATCACGGTGGGTTGGTATCCCCGACCGGTCGGCGATGCCGTCAAACCCGTCAAAGACCGTCTTGTGGACAGGGGCGCACGATGAGGCGCGAGCGGAACGAGAAACTGGCCGCTGTGATCGCGGAAACCCGCTGGGCGCAGCCGAAAGTCGCCGCTGCCTTCGTGCGCGTTGCGGCCGAGGTCGGCGCCGACGAGCTGCTCGGCACCAGCCGCTCGCACATCGCGATGTGGATCCCGGGAACGGAACCTTCCGGCAGGGCGCCCCTTATCTGGGTCTTCGATCTTGAGCGGTGCGCCTGCTCAGGGCCTCTGACGTTTCGTTACGCTCAGTGAGGGCACTTTGTGGCTGCGGCCGGGGCCGCAGGCGCGCCGGGCCCCCGGGGCACTACACGGCTGCGGTCCCTCTCCGGGACTACGGGTACAGCTTCTCGCCCTTCGCCAGCATCGCTACGTACTTCTCTATCCGGCGCGCCCGGGTCTCGGGCTTCTTGGCGTCTTGGACCCGGTACAGGATCGCGTAGCGGTTCTGCCGGTCCAGTGTCTCGAAGAACTCCGCCGCGGCCGGGTCGGCGGTCAGGGCCGCCGCGAGGTCGTCCGGCACCGTGGCGGTCTTCGCGCCGTCGTAGGCCGCCTCCCAGCGGCCGTCCGCCTTGGCGCGGTCGACCTCGGCCTGCCCCTGGGGATGCATCCGGCCCTGCTCGATCAGGGCGGCCGCCTTGTCCCGGTTGGCCTTGGACCACTTGCTGCGCGGCTTGCGCGGGGTGAACCGCTGGAGCCACCACTGGTCGTCGAACTTGGCCTTCTGGCCGTCGATCCAGCCGTAGCAGAGTGCCACGTCGAGCGCCTGGGCGTAGTCCAGCGCGACGATTCCGGGGCCCTTCTTGCGAAGCCTGAGCCAGATGCCGGACGAGACGGCGTGGTTCTCGCCGAGCCATGCCTGGAATGCCTCGGCGGATTCGAATGCGACGATCTCCAAGTCCTGAGTCACCCCAGCAGCGAACCACACCCGGCCGATTGTCGTGACGCATTCGGGCACGGCCCCGGATGCAGGATGCCCGTGGACCTGCGTGATCATCCCTGTTCTCGACGCAGAACGATCATGCAGGAGCCACGGGCTTGCTCAACGATACGACGTTGCTGCTCGACCTCGACGGGGTGTCCGTCGCGCGGGTTGAGCGGCTGGCCGACGGAAGGCGCCGAGTTCACCTGGTCACGGCCGACGAGACAGCCAGGGCCTGCCCGGCCTGCGGGGTGTTCGCCACCCGGGTGAAGGGCTCGGCGGTGACCCGCCCGCGCGATCTCCCTTACGGCGAGAGCGGATTGGAGTTGCGCTGGCACAAGCGCCGCTGGTGGTGCCGCGAGGCCGGCTGCCCTCGCCGGTCCTTCACCGAGCAGATCCCGCAGATCCCGGCCGGTGCCAGGCTGACCGCCCGGCTGCGGGGTGCGGCCGGGCGCCGCATACGCGATGCCGGCTCCACGGTCATCCAGGCCGCGCGGGATCTGCATCTGTCCTGGCCGACCGTGATGGAAGCCTTCCGCACGCAGGCCCGCGACGTCGCCGAGGCACCACTGCCGCAGGTCACAGTCCTGGGCATCGACGAGACCCGGCGCGGACGGCCCCGCTGGGAACGGGATGCGGATACCGGCAAGTGGCGCCTGACCCGGGACCGGTGGCACACCGGCTTCGTCGACGCCCTCGGTCACGGCGGACTGCTCGGACAGGTCGAGGGCCGCACCGTCGCCGACGTCCTGGCCTGGCTCGCCACCACCGACCTGGACTGGAGAAGGGGCATCGGCCACATCGCCCTCGACATGTCGGCCACCTACCGCGCCGCGATCCGTATCGGCCTGCCGCACGCCACTGTCGTGGTCGACCACTTCCACGTGGTCCAGCTCGCCAACAAGATGCTGTCCATGGTCAGGCGCCGCGCCACCGCCGAGACCCGCGGCCGGCGCGGACGGGCGAGCGACCCGGAGTGGAAGGCCAGACGGCGGCTTCTGCTGGGCCGCGAGGACCTCACCGACGACCAGTTCGCCACGATGTGGAACACGCTCCTGGGCGAGGGGAAGATGGGGCAGACACTGTTGACGGCCTGGATAGCCAAGGAGAACCTGCGCACCCTCCTCGCCCTGGCCCGCACCGGAGCCGACCGCCACCAAGTTGGCAACGCCCGCTGGAAGTTCCTCACCTGGTGCGCGGACGCCGACATCCCCGAAGTCCGTACCCTCGCCGCCACCGTCGACCGCTGGTGGCCCGAGGTCGCCGCGTTCATCGATACCGGACACAGCAACGCCAAGAGCGAAGGGATCAACCGCGTGATCAAGCTCGTCGCCCGCAACGCGTTCGGCTTCCTTGCATTTTGAGTTCCCGGTCACTCTGGGGGACAGGGGCTGGTCGGGGGTCTGTAGGTGGGGCGGGGATGTTTCGGTCTGTTCCGTGAGCCTTTGGGGCGGCCGGGCCCTGCGGGCCGGGGTTTCGGCGGCTTGGTGATCGCGGGGAGAGGCTGTCGCACAACTTCCACATGGGTGGAGTCAAGAGCGATTTGATGTTCGGTTCCGGCTCTCACGCGGGTGTTGGAATCTTGGCTCGTGGGGCGGAACTTCCTGTTGTGCGACCGTGAACGTGACCTCGAGATGCCGCGGGATGTCCGGGAGTGGCTGCCTCCCGAGCACCTGTGCTGGAAGGTGCTGGACGTCGTTGGAGAACTCGATCTTTCAGCGTTCGAGAGCGGCTATCGCACCGACGGGCAGGGAGGGGCGGCCTACCCTCCGGCGAACCTGGTCGCGCTGATCCTGTACTGCTACAGCAAGGGAGTGCGCTCCACCCGCCGTATCGAGCAATCCTGTTGGGATGATGTGGGCTGCCGGATCATCACCGCGAACCGCAGAGTGGATCACTCCACCATCGCGCGGTTCGTCGGGCGCCACCGTGCTGCTTTGAAGTCGATGTTCGTGCAGGTGCTCGCGCTGTGCGACCGGCACGGTCTGGTGGATCTCTCGGCAGTGGCCGTGGACGGCTCACCGATGGACGCGAACGCATCCCGCGACTCCAACCGGCGCCTGCATCGCCTTGAGGCGATCATCTCCCAGTGCGAAGGCGAGATCGACGCGCTGCTGGAGGACGCACTCGAGCATGCGCGAACCGTCGAGGCCGACGACTTCGAAGGAACCGAGAGCGGTACCGGGTCAGATGGCTGGCCTCGTCTGTCCCGCCTGTGTGACCGGCTCACGCGGGCCCGGTCGGCCCGGGACAAGGTGTATGACCGAGCCCTGCCCTCACCAGGCGAGATCAGGATCAAGGTCGAGGCCGCGGAGCGGATGGTGGCCCGGGCGAAGGAGCGCCTGGCCGCGGAGACCGCTGCTCACCAGGAGAAGCTGAGGAAGTACGAAGCGCGGGCGGCAGCAGACCTGACAGCAGGCCGCCGCGGGGCGAACGGCCGCCCGCCGGTCTCGATGGAGCACAAGACCGCCCTCGTCCGGCAGCGGGCCAGGCTGGTGAAGGCGCGGGCCTGGCTGGAGCGGGCCCGCAATCCGCGGCCGGTCCCCTCACCGGAGTCCCGTGCCTGCCTGAGTGATCCCGACTCGCGGTTGATGCTCAGCAAACGCGGAGGCTACCTGCAGGGCTACAACCTGCAACTCGCCTGTGCACGCAACCAGTTACTGCTCGCGATCGAAATTCAGGACAGCCCTTCCGACATGACGGCCCTCGTCCCCATGGTCACGCAGATCCAGCGTAACTGCATCGCGGCCGGGATCGTGAACGAGGTCCAGGCATGGCTCGCCGACTGCGGATATGCCTCCGCCGCCAACTTCGAAGCACTCGCCGGCCTGCCCCTGCTCGTCGCAGTGGCCCGGGAAGGATCGGACAGCGGCCCCGTCCCACAAGACAAGAGCACCATTCCCGCAGGCCAGCGCGAGATGGCCGACCGGCTGGACACCCCTGCGGGCCGGACTCTCTACAAGCGGCGTGGCGCCTTGGTGGAGCCAGGCTTCGCCCAGCTGTTCCAACGATTCGGACGTCACCTTAACTACCGGAGCACCGACAGAGTGGACACCGAGATCAAGCTTCTCGGCACAGTCCACAACCTCAACAAGCTCCTCAACCACACAGCCGAAACTCGCTCTTGACTCCCCTCATGCGGAAGTCGTGCGACAGCCTCGGGAGTTTCGCGCGGAGGCGGCGAAACCCCAGCCGGACTCGGTAGGGGCTCAAGGGGCGTTGTCACGTTGTTGGGTGCGTGACTGTCTGATGGTGCGTCGGGGTGTGGTGGGTCTGCGGTCCGGGCCTGTGTTCAGGCCGTGGCGGGCCGGCTGGCAGTGCCGGTGATCTGGTCCCAGATGGCGAAGCGGATGGTCATCTCGGCTCGGTGGTCGAAGGCTGTCATCAGGTGGCGGTGGGGTCGGAAGTGGGGTGAGATGCCGCTGAACGCGGACAGGAACCGCTGGGCCGCGCCCACACTGCGGAAGCCCTTCATCACGCGTTCACGCTGCCTGGTGGGCTGGTGGCTGTTCTCGGCCCGGTTGTTCAGTCCCTTGTGCGAGCGGTGCTCGACGGAGGACATGACCTCACGGTGGGCCGCGCTGTAGGAACGCAGCTTGTCCGTGACGACCACCCGCGGCACCGCACGCGTCCTCTTCATCAGACGGCGGAAGAAGCGCCGGGCCGCGCCCTTGTCCCGCCGGTTCTGCACGAGGATGTCGAGCACGTTGCCGTCCTGGTCGACGGCCCGCCACAGGTATGAGCTTCCCCCGAGATGCGGAGTGAGTTGACAGAGGGTCAGATGGGACTCATGAGAGGAACATCGACCATGGCTGCCCCCAGAAAGTACTCGCTGGAGTTGCGTGAGCGTGCGGTGCGGATGTATCGCACCTCCGACCCGAAGCCCCAGATCAAGAAGCTCGCCGTCGATCTCGGTGTGCACCCGGAGGCACTGCGCGGCTGGATCCGCCAGGCCGAGGCCGACGCCGGCGAGCGCGACGATCGGCTGACCACCGACGAACGCGCGGAGCTCACCGCGCTGCGCAAGGAGAACGCCCAGCTCAAGCGGGCGAACGAGGTACTGCGGACGGCCTCGGCTTTTTTCGCGGCCCAGCTCGACCCAACCCGGCCCAGGTGACGGCGCTCCTCGACGAGCATCCACGCCTGGGGGTCGAGCCCGTCCTGCGGGAACTGCACATCGCCTCCTCCACCTACTATCGCTGGCGCCGTGCCGAACGCGAGCCGTGCGAACACCGGCGCCGCGACGCGGAACTGACCGAGCAGATCAAGGAGATCCACGCCGGCTCGGGCGGGATCTACGGCTCGCCGCGCGTCCACGCCGTCCTCAGGCGCGAGGGCGTCCACGTGGGCCGCAAACGGGTCGAGCGACTGATGCGCGAGGCCGACATTGCGGGCATCAGCCCGCGCCAGAAGGGCTTCACTCGCCGGGACCCCAAGGCCACGCTCGCCCCGGACCTGGTCGAGCGCGACTTCACCGCGCCCGCGCCGAACCGGCTGTGGGTCACCGACCTCACGATGATCTCGACCGGCGAAGGGCCGCTGTGGCTCTCGGCGATCCGGGACGCGTTCTCCCGGAGAGTGGTGGCCTGGGAGACCTCCGCCCGCGCGGACGCCGACCTGGTCCTCACCACACTGGAGTACGCCCTGGCCAGCCGGGAGGTCAAGCCCGGACAACTCGTGCACCATGCCGATCACGGCTGTCAGTACACGTCCGTGAAGCTGACAACTCGCCTACTGAGAGCGGGAGTTGCGGCGTCCATGGGCTCGGTCGGGGACTCGTACGACAACGCCCTCGCGGAGAACCTCTGGATGCTCATCAAAACCGAAGGCATCCGCGGCCGCACCTTCACCACCCGCTCCGAGGCCAACCTCGCGCTCTTCGAGTACATCGACGGCTTCTACAACTCCCGGCGCATCCAGAAACGGCTCGGCTACCTCAGCCCCGTCGAATTCGAGGAGAAGCACTACGCCGACCAGGCAACGGCCAAACGAACGAACCTGAAACCCCGTCAACCCGCCCTGACCAGCTGATCAGTACCTCCCACACACCGGGGGAAGCTCAGTACTTCAGCTCCCCGTTGACCTTGATGAACACCTCGTCCAGATGCCATTTATCCCCGGGCCGGGGACGGCGGCGGCGCAGTCCGTTCGCGTAGGCCTGGCCGAACTTGGCGCACCGGCGGCGCACTGTCTCGTAGGAGACGATGACGCCTCGCTGGAGCATCAGCTCCTCGACCTCGCGGAAGCTGAGCGGGAAGCGGAAGTACAGCCACACGCAGTGCGAGATCACCTCGACCGGGTACCGGTGCCCCCTGTACGACGGCGACGCACTCCCCACCGACAACCCCCCTCCAGCAGATCAACCCGAAGATCATCCCACCCGGTCAGCCAACGTGACAGCGCCCCGCCGCGGCCAGGTGGGTGAGCTCGCGCATCTGGCGAACGCGGCGAACTCGTGGTCGGCGATCGTTCTTCTGCCCTACCGTCTACCCGGCGTGAGTCCGTTCTCGTAGGCGATGATCGCCAGGTGGACGCGGTCCCGGGCCTCGAGCTTGGCGAACAGACGCGCGACATGGGTCTTCGCCGTCGCCACGCTGATCACCAACCGCTCGGCTATCTCACCGTTCGACAGTCCCTGTCCGACCAGTGCCAGCACCTCGCGCTCCCGGTCGGTGATCCCCGCGATGAGACGTGAGTCCGCGGCGGGCTCGGTGTCCGGTGCGGGGGCCGCGGAGGTGGCGGAGGTTCCGGCGAAGTCGGCGATCAGCCGTCGGGTGACGCTCGGCGCGATCAACGCGTCGCCGGCCGCCACCACGCGGATCGCGTCCAGGATCGCGTCCAGGGCCATGCTCTTGAGTAGGAATCCGCTGGCGCCGGCGCGCAGAGCGCCGTAGACGTACTCGTCGTCGTCGAAGGTCGTCAGCACCAGCACCTTGGGCGGGTCCGGCTCGGCGGTCGCCTGCCGGGTCGCCTCGATCCCGTCCATGCCCGGCATCCGGATGTCCATCACCACGACGTCCGGCCGCAGCTCACGTACCAGGCGCACCGCCTCGTGGCCGTCGCCGGCCTCGCCGACCACCTCCAGGTCGGCGGTGCCGCCGATCAGGATCCCGAGCCCGACCAGCATCAGGGGTTGGTCGTCGGCCAGCAGCACCCGCACGCTCATGCCGGGAGCCTCGCCGTCACCCGGAACCCGCCCTCCGGACGCCGGCCCGCGCTGAACTGGCCGGACAGCAGCGACACCCGCTCGCGCATGCCGAGCAGGCCGAAGCCGCTCCCGCCGGCCGCCGCCGAGGGCCTCGGCCGGCCGGGCCCGCCGGGACCGTCGTCCCCGTCGTCCACCACCTCGATCGTCACTCCTGTCGGCTCGTAACCCACCGCGACCCGGCACGTCCGCGCACCGGAATGCCGCACTACGTTCGTCACCGACTCCTGGACGATCCGGAACGCCGACAGCTCGATCTCCGGCGGCAGCGGACGCTGCTCGCCCTGCCAAGCCACGTGGACCCGCACCCCGGCGTCGGCCGTGCGTTCGGCGAGCCGCGGGATATCGGCCAGGCTGCCGGCCGGCGCCAGCGGAGCGGCCCCCGGCATGGCGTCGTCCGGCTCGGCGCGGCGGAGCGCCCCGAGCATGCGCTGCAGCTCGAGCAGCGTCTCCCGGCTGGTGGTCTCGATGCCGGTCAGCGCCTGCCGCGTCTGCTCGGGCTATGACGGCGCGGGCCGCCCTCTGCTCATGCAAGGCTCCGAGGTATTCACGGCGTTTGCGATACACCCCCCCCGAAGACCCACGCGACCGCGAACCACAACGCGAACTGCCCGGCCCACTGGGCCGCGTCGCCGACGTTCTCGCCGGGGTAGACGTGGATGTTCTCGACGAACGCGGCCGCGACGGCCGCGACGGAGCCGACGGCGGCAGCCCTCGAACTCGACCGGGCTGAGGTAGCCGAGCCGTTTCTGGATGCGCCGGGAGTTGTAGAAGCCGTCGATGTACTCGAAGAGCGCGAGGTTGGCCTCGGCGCGGGTGGTGAAGGTGCGGCCGCGGATGCACTCGGTTTTGATGAGCATCCAGAGGTTCTCCGCGAGGGCGTTGTCGTAGGAGTCCCCGACTGAGCCCATGGATGCCTGAACGCCTGCTCGCAGCAGGCGAGTTGTGAGTTTCACGGACGTGTATTGGCAGCCGTGGTCGGCGTGATGCACGAGCGTGCCGGGTTCGACTTCCCGGCTCGCGAGGGCGTACTCCAGCGTGGTGAGGACCAGGTCGGCGTCCGCGCGGGCGGAGGTCTCCCAGGCCACCACCCGGCGCGAGAATGCGTCGCGGATCGCGGAGAGCCACAAGGGTCCCTCGCCTGTCGCGATCATCGTGAGGTCGGTGACCCACAGCCGGTTCGGCGCGGGTGCGGTGAAGTCCCGCTCGACCAGGTCCGGGGCGAGCGTAGCCTTGGGATCGCGGCGCGTGAAGCCGCCTCGGCGTGGGCTGATGCCTGCGATGTCAGCCTCGCGCATCAGGCGCTCGACCCGTTTGCGGCCCACGTGGACGCCCTCGCGCTTGAGCACGGCGTGCACGCGCGGCGAGCCGTAGATCCCGCCCGAGTCGGCGTGGATCTCCTTGATCTGCTCGGTGAGTTCCATGTCCCGGCGCCGGCGTTCGCACGGCTCGCGCTCGGCCCGGCGCCAGCGGTAGTACGTCGAGGAGGCGATGGAAAGTTCCCGGAGTACGCACTCGACCCAGGTGCGGGTGCTCGTCAACGAGCGCCGTCACCTGGGCCGGGTCGGGTCGAGCTGCGCCGCGAAAAACGCCGAGGCCGTCCGCAGAACCTCGTTCGCCCGCTTGAGCTGGGCATTCTCCTTGCGCAGCGCGGTGAGCTCCGCTCGCTCGTCGGTGGTCAGCCGGTCGTCGCGCTCGCCGGCGTCCGCCTCGGCCTGGCGGATCCAGCCGCGCAGGGCCTCGGGGTGCACGCCGAGATCGACGGCGAGCTTCTTGATCTGCGGCTTCGGGTCGGAGGTGCGGTACATCCGCACCGCACGCTCACGCAACTCCAGCGAGTACTTCCTGGGGGCAGCCATGGTCGATGTTCCTCTCATGAGTCCCATCTGACCCTCTGTCAACTGACTCCGCATCTCGGGGGAACCTCAGTCGCTGCTGGCGAGGTAGAGGGCGAAGCCCCAGGTGCTGGCGCTACCGCCGTAGCGCAAGCGCATCAGCTTGATGGCCTGTCCGTCGGCCAGTTCGCCGTCGACATAGGCGAACTGGCCACGGTGGCGGACGTACAGGCCGGCGAGCCGGGGCCAGGAGGTGCGAGCGTGGGCGGTGAGCCTCTGGGCGAGGGAGGACCTGGTCGACTCCGGCACTGTGGGCATGGGCCCATCCTGCCCGTCCGTCGTGGTGGGGGTGGGGCAGACTCCCAAGGCAAGGCAAGAGCGGTGCGGTGCGGGTGCGCTGGGCCCGCTTCGCTACCCTCACCGGCATGCCGAAGATACTGCGAGCCCTGGTGAGGGGCTTTTGGGCACTTGATCGCTACATGGGAGGCAATCAACCGCCAACCCGCTTCCAGCGCTTTGTCGGGCGCCACCCCCTGGCCCCGGCTGTCGCAATCGGTTTGCTCTTCCTTGCACTGGTTGCTGCGCCCCCTGGCACGCAGACCGTGGACGTTGAGGTTGGGATCGCCTTCGGCGCTCTCCTCGGCCTGACGTACTACTTGACGGCGATTTACGAGCGGGCTCGTCAGCGACGCCTGATTCGTCAAGGCATCTGGGAGCCCACCCCGCCGTCTGCTAACCCTCCCGAGCTGTAGCCGGACAAGCGGCGGCACGGGCCCGTCCTGCCCGTCCGCCATGGCGGGCGTGCGGCAGACTTTTGCCGGTAAGATCCACTTCTGCTGATCGGCCTGCCTGCCTTGCCCGTTGCCGCCGCCTGCCCGATATTCCTGACCGCCTCGCAAAGGCAGCGCCTGAAGAAGGCGGCCTACGGTCACAAGACCCCTCACCAGGCCCGGATACGCGCGCAGGTCGTACTACACGCCGCGCGGGGACACACCAATGCCCGGATCGCCCGGGAGACGGGCCTGCACCTGGACACGGTCCGTCGGTGGCGCGGCCGGTTCGCCCGCGGCGGCCTGCCGGCCCTGGCCGACTGCAGACGCTCCGGGCGCCCCGCCCGCTTCACCCCGGTGCAGGTCGTCGAGGCCAAGGCCCTGGCCTGCCAGTTACCGGCCGAGACCGGCGCCCCGCTGTCGCGCTGGTCGTGTCCCGAACTGGCCGCTGAACTCACGGCGCGCGGCATCACCGGCCCGGTCTCGGCATCGACCGTGCGCCGCTGGTTGCGCCAGGACACGATCAAGCCCTGGCAGCACCAGTCCTGGATCTTCATCCGCGACCCGGACTTCCGCGCAAAGGCCCAGCGCGTCCTGGACCTGTATGCCCGCACCTTCGAGGATGTTCCGCTGGGCGCGGACGAGTACGTCGTCAGCGCCGACGAGAAGACCTCCATCCAGGCCCGGTGCCGCTGCCACCCCACGCTGGCCCCCGGAGCAGCCCGCGCCATGCGGGTGAACCACACCTACGGGCGCGGCGGCGCACTTGCCTACCTGGCTGCCTACGACGTTCACCACGCGAAGGTGTTCGGCCACACCGAGGCACGCACCGGCATCGACCCGTTCATGGCCCTTGTCACCCAGGTCATGACCCAGGAGCCCTACGCCAGCGCGAAACGGGTGTTCTGGATCGTCGACAACGGCTCCTCCCACCGCGGCAAGAAGGCCGCCGACCGGCTAGCCGCGGCATTCCCCACCGCAGTCCTGGTGCACACCCCGGTCCACGCCTCCTGGCTGAACCAGGTGGAGATCTACTTCTCCGTGGTGCAGCGCAAGGTCGTCTCGCCCAACGACTTCACCAACCTGACCCAGGTCAGGGACCGGCTTCGAGGCTTCGAAGACCGCTACAACGCCACAGCACAGCCGTTCCAGTGGAGGTTCACCACCTCCGACCTGGACGATCTGCTGGCCAGACTCAACCGGCACACCGCCGATCACCAGGAAGAATCTTCTCCCGCCCAGGCAGCCTGACTCAACCCCCGAAGGAGTTCCGGAGCCGACCACTTAGCTGGCGGTGGACTGCCGGGCAGCCTGGAGCAGGCGGTCGAAGTTGCCGAAAGCAGCAGCGCTGCCAAGGGGGCTGGCGTAGTCGCGGGAATGCACGATGAGGCCGTCCCGTATGCGCATTACCATGATGTAGCGGTTGGTGAACGACCGTCCGGTGGGGACCGCTGTGGCGTGGTAGTCGTACTCGGCGATCACGACTTCCGGGTCGGCCGTCTCGTGCAGGGCGACGGGGTCGATCCGTTCGACCCGTATCGACGGCGCAAAGTTTTTGAACCGCGCGCGGTGCCCCTCGCGGCCCTCGAAACGCAGCGGGACGCCGGGTTGCGGTCCGAACGGCATCTCGATCACAGAGTCCTCGGCGTACAGGTCGGCGAGTTCGTCGGGGGTGCCCTCCGAGGCGACCCGCAGGAAGCGCTCGGCGACCTCGCGCGGGCTGGGTGCGCTGACTTCGGTCATGGTGGACTCCAGAGCTTAGAATCGGAACGCACAGCCCGATTGAAGTTACGGAACGATCGCCCCGGTTGTCAATCGAGGATTTAGAGGAGAAGAGAGGCCGACCGCCATGGCGGACGCAGACACTCAGACCGGTCGGCAGTCGCGCGCCGACGCCCGTCGCAATCGGGCCCGGGTGCTGCGGGCCGCCGAGGCCGCATTCGCCGCCGAGGGGGCTGACGTCCCGCTGGACGAGGTGGCCCGTCGAGCCGGGGTCGGCGCGGGCACCGTCTACCGTCATTTCCCCAGTAAGGAGGCCCTGTTCGAGGCCGTCATCGTTGACCGCATCGCGCGGATGGCCGCGGACACCCGCACGATGACCGCGGCTGATGATCCTGGCGCGGCGTTCTTCACGTTCTTCACCGAGATGGTTGAGCGAGTCACGTTCAACAAGGCCCTGGTTGCAGCGCTGGACGGCCGAGCGCAGATCCGCCCCGCGGTGGCCTCCGGTTTGAAGCGGGAGTTTCGCGAGGCAGTCGCCGCGCTGCTGCTGCGGGCCCAACAGGTAGGGGCGGTGCGTGCGGACGTAGACGACGCCGACGTGGTCGCGCTGGCGACCGGCTGTATCGCCATGGAAGCCGGCCGGGGCTCCGCCGGGCGCATGGTGGCCCTGGCCTGCGACGCGTTGCGCCCGGCAGCCGCGACCGAGCTGCCGGCCGCCAAAGCGGAACCCGTGTCGGAAACTGAATCGACACCGAGCGCGCCCGACCGTAGCGAAAATGACACGTCAGCCTGTAACGAAACAGGCGAGGGATTCTGCCCTGTGTGCGGCAGCCCGCTGCCGGTCGCGGCAACTGGTCGTCCCCGCAGGTACTGCAGCGACGCCTGCCGCCAGAAGGCCCATCGGCTGCGCGCTCGCTAGAAGAAAGTCCGATGTCGCGCCGTCCCGAAGAGCTGGCTTCGAATCGTGCGGTGCGTGTGCAAGGCGAAGGGCGTCCTCGTACTCGGCTTGCTCGGATGGCCCCGCTTCAACCGCCTCCTCAGCGCCCCCGAGGTCGAGAGCCGCTGGCTGCTCACCCTGACCGACGAACTGCGGGACGCCCTCGCGACCGCGACGCCGGACCGGCCCCGGGACCTGGCCGAACCCTGGGCCCGCATCGAGGAGTTCCCGCCGGACACCGACCCGGAAGGGGCCGTCGGCTTCCTGCACGAACTCGGCGAGCTGGCCGCCCGGGCCCGCGCGCACCGTCTCTACTGCCTCGTCATGCTGCTCGTCATGCTGGTCGGCGGACCACCCATGGACGGCCGAATCAACCGAAGAAACTGTCCGCAGCCGCCGTGACGAAGGCACCGAATGCCTCCGGGGTGACGGTGAGGGCTTCGGCTTGCGGGGCGCTTGGAGTCGCGGGCGGCGCTAGGGCGTGTTTTAAAAGTGCTGGTCACAGCCACTCGTTGATGGCCGCGACCAGCACGGTCGCCTCGTAGCGGACGGCGAGCTTGTCGTGTCTCGTCGCGACTGCGCGGTGGCGTTTGAGGCGATTGATTCCGCACTCCACCGCGTGGCGCTCTTTGTAGTCGGCCGGGTCGAACTTCGGGGGCCGGCCGCCGTGAGAACCGCGCTTCTTGCGGTTGGCGATCTGGTCGCGCTTCTCCGGGATCGTGCAGCGGATACCGCGCTTGCGCAGGTAGGCGCGGTTCGCTCGGGAGCCGTACGCCTTGTCCGCACGTACCTTGTCAGGCCGGGTGCGTGGACGACCCGGCCCGAGCTTGGGCACCCGGATGCGGCCCAGGACCACCTGGAACTGCGGGGAGTCACCGCGCTGTCCGGCCGTGACCACCAGCGACATCGGCTTCTGGGCCTGCTCAACCGCCAGATGGAGCTTGGTGGTCAACCCGCCCCGGGAACGTCCGAGTCCGTGATCGTCGGGCTCGCTGAACACACCGCCGGGCGGCTCGATCTGCAGATCCCCTTTTTGCGGGCACCCGCCGCATGCTGGTGAGCACGGGCGATGGTCGAGTCCACCGAGACATCCCAGGTGATCAGTCCTTTGGCATCGGCCTGGGCCTGCAACTGCTCGAAAACGCGATGCCGGGTGCCGTCCCGCTGCCAACGCCGGAACAGGCCGCACACCGTTTCCCACGGGCCGTACCGCTCGGGCACGTCCCGCCAGGGAGCACCAGCGCGGGTGCGCCACCGTATGCCGTCTACCAGTTGACGCCTGGTGTGCACCGGCGGTCGCCCGGACTTCTTCCCGGCCGGCAGCAAGGGCTCCAGCTTCGCGCAGTGGCTGTTCGGCTACGACACCTTCGGCAACCTCACCTCCGTCACCGACCCCAAGGGCGTGTCCACCCCGACCGCCGGGGACTACACCACCACCTACGCCTACGACTCCTACGGCGAGCTGAGCTCGGTCACCGACGCCAACCAGCACACCAGCACCTACAGTTCGTTCGACCCGAACGGCTACCCGCAGACCACCACCGGCCCGGCCCCGTACAACAAGCCGGTCACGACCGCATACGACCCGCTCGGGCAGGTGCTGTCAGTCACCGACCAGCTCGGCCACACCACGACGCAGACCTATGACGTGTACGGTCGGCCGCTGGTGAAGAAGGTGCCCAAGGACCAGGCGGGCGGCGTGTACATCACCACGCCGGCGCCGGTCTACGACGCCAACGACAACGTCACCCAGGCCACGGCGCCCAACGGTGCCGTGTCCACGGCCGTGTACGACAACGCCGACGAGGTCGCCTCGGCGACCGCGCCGAAGGACCACACCACCGACCCCGATCGCACCACCAGCTACACCTACGACAAGATCGGCGAGCTGAAGACCACCACCGAGGCCAAGGGCACCCTGACCACGTCCGATCCGACGGACTACGTCATCACCAACACCTACGACTCCGTCGGTGAGCTCACCGACGTCGTCAACGCCAATGGCGACAAGGTGTCGTACCAGTACGACGATGTCGGCAACGCCACCACGGTCATCGACCCGGTCAAGAACGCCACCACCGACACCACCGACTACACCAGCAAGACCGACTTCGACTTCGACCACCGCCCGTACCAGGTCACGGACGCGGCGGGGAAGGTCACCAAGACCGGCTACGAAAAGGACGGTCTGAAGACGACGTCCACGGACGCGGACAACAACACCACCACGGCCTCGTACGACGAGCGGGGCAAGGTCTCCCAGGTCCAGGCCCCCTACCAGGGCAGCGCCGGCGCGCCGACGTACCGGACGACGAAGTACGACTACGACCAGGTCGGCAACACCACCAAGGTCTACTCACCGCGCGCCACGGCCGCGGGCAGCACCACCGCCTTCATCTCCCAGACCGTCTACGACGAGCTGAACCGCCCGAAGGAGACGATCCAGCCGTACGACCCGGCCGACGCCCAGTACAACCACCCGGTCTCCACGTACACCTACTACGACGACGCCGGGCGGGTCACCAAGACCTCCGCGCCGCCGTCCAACGGGCAGAGTGTCCGCAACGACACCACCTACACCTACTACGACGACGGCCAGGTCCACACCTCGACCGACCCGTGGGACATCACCACCTCCTACGACTACAACGAACTCGGCAAGCAGACCTCCCGGACACTGACCTCGGCCGGCGGGTCGTCGTCGCGGACGATGGGCTGGTCGTACTACCCGGATGGGTCGCTGGCCTCGCGCAATGACGACGGTGTGCCCGTCGGATTGCAGGTGGTGCTCGTCGACAACTCCGACACCCAGAACACCACTACGACCGGCACCTGGGCCACCGCGTCCACGGGCACGGACCATCAGGGCTACGACTACCGCACTCACGCCGCCGGCAGCGGTACGGATGCCTTCACCTGGCAGCTCAACGTGCCCCAGGACGGCACCTACACCGTCTACGCCAAATACCCGCAAGTCACCGGCGCGGCAACAGCGGCTGCGTACACCGTCACCCATGACGGCACCAACACCGCCAAGACCGTCAACCAGACCACCGGCGCGGGCACGTGGGTGTCCCTGGGCGCCTACAGCTTCACGCAGGGCGGCACTTCATCGGTCTCCCTCGCCCAGAACACCGGCGGCACCGTGTCCGCGGACGCGGTCAAGCTGGTCCGCGACAACAGCGCGGACACCGACAACGAGAAGCACGCCTTCACCTATTCCTACGACCCCAACGGCAACCTCACCACCATCGGCGACACCTCGCCGGGCACGGCCGTCGACACGTACACCATCGACTACACCGGCCTGAACCAGGTCCAGAAGGTCACCGAATCGGCGTCGGGTACGGAGAAGACCCACACCTCCTACACCTACGACCCCGACGGCCAGCCCGCCACCGTCGACCACCCCGGCCAGTACTCCTCCTACACCTACGACCTGCGCGAACTCGTCCAGACCGTCAAGGTCGGCACCTCCGCAACCGACCCGTCACCCAAGACCACCACCTACACCTACACCCCCCGCGGCCAGCAACTACGGCAGACCAAAGCCAACAACAACACCGTCGACTTCACCTACTGGCCCTCCGGCAAACCCCACACCCAGACGGAGAAGACCGCCGGCGGCACCCTGGTCGACGACCACACCCTGACCTGGGACCCCAACGGCAACAAAGCCGAAGACATCGCCAGCAAGCAGAACGCCGACAACCACACTGCATACCTGAACTCGACCACCGACTACACCTACGACCCGGTCGACCGCCTGGCCAAGTCCGTCAAGACCGGCAACGGCGCGGACACCGAGACCTACGTCCACGACGACAACGCCAACGTGATCAGCCAGACGGTCAACAACACCACAACGACTTACAACTACGATCGCAACCGCCTGCTGTCGTCGCTCTCCGGCAGCACCACCGCGGCCTACAACTACGACCCCTACGGTCGCCTCGACACCATCACCAGTGCCGGAACCGTCATCGAACGCAACACCTATGACGGCTTCGACCACATCACCAAGAACACCAAACTCGGCACCGGCGGCGTCACCGCCACCACGACCTACACCTTCGACCCCCTGGACCGCACCGCCTCCAAGACCGTCGGCGGCAAAACCACCGACTTCTCCTACCTCGGCCTGACCAGCCAGATCCTCGACGAGAGCGTCGCAGGCCAGCTCACCAAGTCCTACCAGTACTCGCCCTGGGGTGAACGCCTGTCCCAGGTCACCCACAACACCGACAACACCACCACCGACTCCTACTACGGCTACAACAGCCACACCGACGTCGAAACCCTCACCGACTCCACCGGCCAGACCAAAGCCACCTACGGCTACACCGCCTACGGCAACAACGACACCACCGAGTTCACCGGCATCGACAAACCCGACGCCCAGGACCCGACCAAGGAGCCCTACAACGCCTACCGGTTCAACGCCAAACGCTGGGACCAGACCTCCGGCACCTACGACATGGGCTTCCGGAACTACGACCCCGGCCTGAACACCTTCACCAGCAGGGACATGTACAACGGCGCCCTCGCCGACATGAACCTGTCCACCGACCCCCTCACCGGCAACCGCTACGCCTTCGCCAGCGGCAACCCCACCAGCTTCATCGAGGCCGACGGCCACACAAGCTGTGACATCACCGGGATGTGCGGAGGTACCTACCGCGAAACCCCGATGATCCAGCACGAGGAAGCGGAGACCGGGACCAGCGGATCGGGCGGCAGCTGTCCGCTGGTGGTTCTGAACTGCTCCGCCTATGGAAGCACCAGCCAGTCACTCCTTGCGCCGCCTGCGCCGTCGGTTCGCGTGCTGACACCCGAGACGCTCCCCGAGGCGCCACCAATGGAAGGAGGGGCTCCAGAAGGAGGTTCCCGGGGAGGCGGAGGGGAACTCGACGCCATTTTGACCATTATGTCCCAGGTTCTTGCCGGGGACACACCACAGGACCAGAGCTGGAATCTGGACAACAAGAGAGAGGGCAAGAATTGTCTGTCGGACACCTCCTCAACGAGCACGATCTTCTACAACAATCCCGATGACAAGGGCCGCGCCACCGGCGCATGGGCCTGCCTCAGCCCCACCATCAGGGGGTTCAACACCACTGATCCCCAGACGCCGGTCGGCTGGCAGGCAGGCACGGATCGGGCGCACCTCATAGCGAGGGAGTTCGGCGGCACCCACCTGAGGAAAAACATCGTCCCCACCAGCCCGACGGCGAATCAGGTGGACATGCGCGACTTCGAGAGGGACATCGAGGACCACTTGGCCCAGGATGAGCGAGTCTTCTACTCCTCCATACCGGCCTACAACGTGCGCTCCATCCGCCCGACCGGTGTCGAAATGTTCATGATGACGAGCAGCGGATACACGGATTCGACCTTCGTGGCGAGCGGCGTGTACCCGTAAAGGGCCCGAGGTGAAGCGACTGTGACCGCGTGAAGCGGCGGCAGGCCGGAGGCTACTGCTGGCCTCCGGCCTGCCGACCACCTGCGGGGGCTAGAATCCGGGCACTACGAACGTCCTGGAAGGGGCAAGGATGACTCAGGGGCCGATCGACCTGATCCGCCTGGTCGGCGAAGGTAACAGCGTCGTCCTTCGGATCAAGGGGAAAGAGACTCGACGAGGGGCGCGCAGAACCGACGTGCTGACGAGCGAGTTCGTGGTCGAAACGCCGTTCATCAGCGGAACCCTCAATACCTGGTTGTTTCCTGCTGACTTGACCGAATGGCAGCAATGCCTCGACGCTCTCGACGCCGGACAGGACATCACTTGGCGTGACGCCACACGAGCCCCCGCGCTGTCCATGGAACGCGACGAAACTGGAGAGCGCCTCCGCGTCACTATCAGGGACAACATGACGACCCTGACAACGGTGACCGTGACGGTACCGATGGCCGATTCCTGGTTCGACGACGCCTACGACCGCCTCGAACAAGTCTCGAAGACCTGGCCTCCGACCGAGGACCACTGAATCCTGAGGGAGTGTCATGAATCAGGCTCTGACAAGATTTTCGTAGCTGTTGATCGCTCGCCGGGATGGATCAGTTGAGCAGGATGCGGTGGCGGAGGAGGCGGAAGCCGGCCCGGCCGTACATCTGACGCTTGATCAGTTTCGTCTTGGTGTTGACGCCTTCGGTCCCGCCGTTGTGGAACGGGAGGGTGAGCCCGTTGGCGACGGCGTCGTGGTCGCGTTCCAAGCCCCGGGTGAAGGCGTGTAGGTGGGGGAGGTCGTCCTCGCGGACACGGGAGATCCACTCGTGGAGGCGACGGCTGTTGTCCGCGGCGGGTTTGAGGAGGTCCGCGAAGGTGCGGATGTGCCCGGTCAGGGCGGTCATCTCAGGGCAGGACCCGGTCAGGGCCGTGAGGAGCTCACGGTCTTTGTCCTTCAACTGATCGGGGGCGGTGCAGAGCAGGCTCTTGAAGCGGCGGGGCGAGACGGCGGGGCGGTCGGACTCGACACGGCCTTGGTTGATGTAGCGGTAGAGGAGGTTCGAGCTGCCTTGGTAGCCGAGGGTCCTGATCTCCTTCAGGAGCTGCCTGACGCTCACGGCAGGATCGTCCTCGCGACGCCGTCGCAGGTGGTCGCGGTAGGGGTCGACCAGGGTGGGCCGGTACTGCGGGGCCTTCTTCAGCTGCTCGGGCTCGGGGACGCGGGCATAGCGCTTGACGGTGTTCAGGGCCAGTTGCAGGCGGCGGGCGCATTCCAGCAGGCCGACGCCCTGGTCGAGCAGGGTGTGGACCTGATGCCAGCGCTCGCGGGTGGTCTCCTCGCGGACGCGGGCCTGGGAGGGCGGCCCGCACTTCGCCCAGCAGCCGGCGTGCGCGTGGACCTCCTTGAGGACGGCCTCGCCGAGGTTGTGCCACAGGGTACTGGTGGGCCGTCGGCGAGGTGCCTGCTGAGCAGGTCCTTTTCCAACGACCCCCAGTCCGAACGACGCATGCGACTTGTCACCGCACGTCGCTCTCCAGTGACTACTCCGTGTGTGCTGAGCCAGGGTTCTTGCCGTGTATGTCCGCGTGGCAAGTCCCGCAGACCACAAGGTCTTGCGGTGCCGAGCGGCCATGAGATCTGCTCACGGCGGCCGCCTTCCCGATCTGCCCAGGTCAGCGAGCTTGGCGACATGGTGAACTTCCACCTCGTCGACGCGCCCACATGCCTCGCATCGCCCCGCGAGGAGCCGGGTGACCAGCTCTTTGCGTTTGATGTTGACCGGGGCCAGCTGACGGTCGGTGACGACCGCCTTCTTGTTTTGTCTCAGCGGAATCCCGCCGAACCGTCCGACCAGTGGCTTCCTGCCGGGTTGTTCGACGCGTGCCTCGAAGCACTTGCGCGGTCCGTACGGTGTCTCGATGGTGGCCGTGTACTTGCGGGCCATCTTCGAGAACGACAACCGGTGCTTGTTGGCCAGCGTCATCAACATCGAGGCCGACATGGCCCATTGCAGCCGGGCGAGTCGAAAGACGTCGCCGGCCAGCAGGTAGTACTGGACGATGCCGCGGTACTCGGACCCGTACGTGCTGATGATGACGTGATCGTCCTGGTTCAGCAGTTGGGGCCGACGCGCGGGTTTACCGCGCTTCATGTACTGGGCCTGCTTGGCAACTACCACCGAAACGAGGGGAGGAATAGTCAAGACCTGTGGATCAAGTCAGTCGCTGTGGTGTCCCTGACGTAGTCGGCGACTGGCGTCAGCGCGGACGCGTCGGGTTCTTCCGGCCCCGGCAAGCAGGGTGAGGACGGCGAGTGAGGGCAGGATCTCGACGGCCTTGCGCTGGAACCAGTCGGAACCGGTGGTGACTTCCTCCGAGCCCCACGGCTCGCCCACGGTGATGGACCGCAGCAAGGTCCATTCGCGCAGACGGCGGGCCAGGAACTCCCGCTCCGTGCTGATCTCGGCCATCGTGCGGGCCCAGGCGGTGAACCCCTCGTCGGTCAGCAGTAGTGCCGCTCGACGGTCGAGGTGGCGGACGATGGCCGACTGCGCCATCGTCGTGTCCGAGTCGCGCAAGATCCTGGTCACCAGACCGGCTTCGTCTTCGTCACGGACGACGGCCAGCTCGTGCAGGTAGCGGGCGAATCGCCGGTGCTCGTCCTCGGTGGAACGGGCATCGGCGCCGTTGGGGCCATTCACGCGGCGGCCCCCTCGGGGCGCTCGACCAGGTGGCCGCGTTCAAAACGGGCGCCGGCCCGCACCAGCGCCACGAGATGGGGTGCGTTGACCGCGCGCCAGCGGGCCTGAGCGGATTCGATCAGCTTGAAGACCATGGCGAGGGCGGCTCCCCGGCTGCCGGCGCCCTTGGTGACCTTCGTCCGCAACCGGACCGTGGCGAAGGTCGACTCGATCGGATTTGTGGTGCGCAGATGGACCCAGTGCTCGGCGGGGAAGTCGAAGAACGCCAGCAGCTCGTCCTCGTCGTCCGTGATCCGCTTGACGACCTTGGGGTATTTCGCCTGGTAGGCGCGCTCGAAGGCGCGGACGGCCCTGGCCGCGTGCTCCTTGTCCTCGGCGTTGTAGATCTCCTGGATCGCGCGCTTGGCCGCGGGCTGGGCCGACTTCGGCAGCGCGTCCAAAACGTTGGCCGTTTTGTGAAGCCGTAAAGAATCAAGGTGCTGCTTTACAGGTGCGGGCTCGTTGTCAGGGTATGGCGGTTCCGAAGGAGATCTGTTCCCAACTTCAGTGCAGGTTCTCGGTGTTATTGCCGCATCTGAACGAGCGGCAGCGGCGTCTGGCCTTGGCTACCGAGGCCCGGCTGATCGGGCATGGCGGCGTACGGGCGGTGGCGAGGATCGCGCAGGTCAGCGAGACGACCGTGCGTCGTGGAGTGTTGGAACTGGAAGCGGGGGCCGGGCCGCTGCCGGGCGGCCGGGTGCGTGCGCCAGGCGGGGGCCGCAAGCGGGCCGACGCCAACGATCCCGCCTTGCTCAAAGCCTTGTTGGGCCTGGTCGAGCCGGACGAGCGGGGTGATCCGATGTCGCCGCTGCGGTGGACGACGAAGTCGCTGCGGAACCTGGCCGAGGAGCTGACCCGGCAGGGGCACCCGGTCTCCGCGCCGACGGTGGGGCGGCTGCTCAAGCAGGAGGGCTTCAGTCTGCAGGCGAATGTGAAGACCCTTGAGGGCTCCCAACATCCCGACCGGGATGCCCAGTTCCGCTACATCAACGAGCAGGTGAAACAGCACCAGGGCGACGGCGAGCCGGTGATCAGCGTGGACACGAAGAAGCGGGAGCAGATCGGACGGCTGCCGATGGCCGGCCGGGAGTGGCGGCCCAAGGGCGAGCCGGTCGAGGTGGAGGACCACCACTTCTTCTTCAGCGGCCCGGATGTTCAGCAGGCGATCCCGTACGGAATCTACGACATCGCCCGCAACACCGGCTGGGTCAACGTGGGTGTCGATCACGACACTTCAGTCTTCGCGGTCGAGTCCATCCGCCGCTGGTGGCGCTGTCGCGGCAGCCTCGACTACCCGAAGGCGTCACGGCTGCTGATCACCTCGGACGCGGGCGGCTCCAACGGCTACCGCTACCGGGTCTGGAAGAGCGAACTGGCTGCCCTGGCAGCCGAGACCGGACTGACAATCACGGTGTGTCACTTTCCTCCAGGCACACAATGCCGTTGCTTGAACTCGTCAAGCAGTTCGCGGTGACGCCGGAGGAGCGCGGTCGTTGGGCCCGGCATGCATCCTTGGGTGGGGTTGTCCGATCATGTGCGACTAGGGGTGGTGACCCGGTGGGTGACTCCGGAACTGATCGCAGAGGTGCTGGAGAAGTGCCGGGTCCGGGACAAGAAGCCCGGCGCGCTGCCGGCCGGGTTCATGGTCTACTTCACGCTTGCCCTGGCGCTGTTCCAGCAGGACTCCTATGACGATGTGGCGGAGCAACTGGTGGGCAGTATTCGGGAGTTGAGCGGGAGCATCCCGAACAAGTCCTCGTTCACGCGGGCGCGCAGGCGTCTGGGACCGCTGGTCCTGGAGGCCGTCTTCCGCGAGCTGGCCGACCCGTTGGCCCCCGTCGGCCTGGAGGGCTCCTTCTACCGCGGGATGCGGCTGGCCGCGGTGGACGGGTTCGTGCTGGACGCGCCGGACACACCGGCCAACCGGGCCGCGTTCGGTGGGCCGGTCAAGAACGGCCAGCCGGCGGGGTTCCCTCAAGTGCGGGTGGTGACACTGACCGAGTGTGGCACGCACGCGCAGATCGACGCGGCGGTGGGCGGATTCAACGGCGGTGAGCGGGAGTTGGCGATCACTCTGGCGACCTCGGCGAGCAAGATGCTCGTCATCATGGACCGGGGCTTCCCCGGGGTCGAGTTATGGAAGGCCTATCTCGGATTCGGGGCCCATCTGCTGATCCGGGCTCGCTCGCCGGTGGCGCACCGGCCGGTTGAGTATCTGCCCGACGGGACCTACCTGGGGAGGATGAACCTGGGCGGGCAGAAGGGCGCTCATCCTGGCGGGGTGCTGGTCCGGGTGATCGAGTACCGCGTCGACGGCGGCGAGGTGGTCAGGCTGTTGACTGATCTGTTGGACCCGGTTGCGTATCCGGCGGCGGAGTTGGCAGAGCTCTACCATGCCAGGTGGGAGGCCGAGTCGGCGTTCCGGCAGATCAAGACGTTCCAGCGCGGGCCGGTCGAGGTCCTGCGCTCGGGAGACCCGGATCTGGTGCGTCAGGAGGTCTGGGCGCACCTGGTCGTGCACCACTGCGTCACGCGGGTCATCATGTGTCTGGCCGACGACAACGGCATCAACCCGGACCGGGTCTCGTTCGTCAAGGTCCTCAAGCACACGCGGCGCAGCGTGGTCCGCCAGTGCGCGGATACGCCCAAGAAGATCAAGAAGTTCCTGGCCGTGCTGGCGGCGAAGGTGCGTCGGAAGCTCGACAACGGCGCCAGGCGCCTGCGTGAGGCGGACCGGCACCTCAAACGGCCGGACTCGAAGTACTCCTCGAAGCTCTCCTACCGGATCAACACCCGGGACCGGCAACCGACACGGCGGATCACAGCCAAGGCCATCACGTTGCACACCGCGATAGTCCAGTAATCAAGCAACGGCATTGTCCAGGCACAAGTAAATGGAACAAAATCGAGCACCGGCTGTTCTCCCACATCACCCACAGCTGGCGCGGCAGGCCGTTGACCAGCCATGAAGTCGTCATTGAGACGATCGCCGCCACTCGCACCCGGGCCGGTCTGCGCGTCGAGGCCCATCTGGATCCCGGCGACTACCCCACCGGCATCGCGATCAGCAAGGACCGCTTCGCCGCGCTGCCGCTGGTCCGGCACGAGGTCCACGGTCAGTGGAACTATGCCCTGCTGCCCGAGTCCTCCACGCCGCAGACTCTGCCCACCAGCGAGGCGCACGGCGTTTCCGGCCGGCGCTGCGAGCTGCTGACCCGACTGACGGACCCCCGTCTGACCGGGCTGAGCAGCGCGGAACTCGGCGATCTATGCGCCGAGTTGGCCCCGATGCAGGCCGCCCGGTCCCAGGAACGCTACAGCGAGCAGCGCGGTGGCCGGGCCCGGCGCGCCACCGGCAATCAGCGGGCCAAGCCGCTGTTCGACGACGGCGCCCGTGTGACGCTCACGCTCCTCTACCAGCGGCAAGTGTGCTCGATGAAGCTGTTGGCCGACATGCTGGAGGTCACCCCCGAATGCATCGGCCACCTCGTCGCCGAGACCCGCCGGGTCCTGGAGGATCACGGCCACCAGTCCGGATACGCCCCCAGCCGGTTCACCACGGCGGACGCGCTGATGTCCTTCCTCGACACCGACAAGGCCCCGCCCCGCACCCGGATCATGGAGAGCCTGTCCCACCCACGGCTTACCGGCATGTCCCGCACGGACCTGGATGCACTCACTCGCCGCCTCGCCCCACGCCAGCTCGCGCAGGTCGAACGAGCCTCCTACCAGCGCCGGGGCGCCGATCGCCAGCCGGGCAGCCGCGGCGGTGTCTTCCCCCAGAAGCTGGGTGACAGAGAGCGCGTCGTGGTCGCCCTGCTCTACCTGCGGAAACTGTGCACCCTGGACGTCCTCGCCGACGCGCTGGGGGACGTGAGCAGGTCCTCGATCGGAAACGTCGTCCGCGAGATCCGGCCCCTGCTTGCGGAAGGCGGACTCCTCCCACCCCCGGCTGCCACCCGCTACCGCACCGCCCCAGATCTCCTCGCCGCCACGGACGAGCAAACCAACACACCGACAAGTTGATTCTTTACGGCTTCACAAAACGGCCAACGTTTTGGACGCGCTGCCGAAGTCGGCCCAGCCCGCGGCCAAGCGCGCGATCCAGGAGATCTACAACGCCGAGGACAAGGAGCACGCGGCCAGGGCCGTCCGCGCCTTCGAGCGCGCCTACCAGGCGAAATACCCCAAGGTCGTCAAGCGGATCACGGACGACGAGGACGAGCTGCTGGCGTTCTTCGACTTCCCCGCCGAGCACTGGGTCCATCTGCGCACCACAAATCCGATCGAGTCGACCTTCGCCACGGTCCGGTTGCGGACGAAGGTCACCAAGGGCGCCGGCAGCCGGGGAGCCGCCCTCGCCATGGTCTTCAAGCTGATCGAATCCGCTCAGGCCCGCTGGCGCGCGGTCAACGCACCCCATCTCGTGGCGCTGGTGCGGGCCGGCGCCCGTTTTGAACGCGGCCACCTGGTCGAGCGCCCCGAGGGGGCCGCCGCGTGAATGGCCCCAACGGCGCCGATGCCCGTTCCACCGAGGACGAGCACCGGCGATTCGCCCGCTACCTGCACGAGCTGGCCGTCGTCCGTGACGAAGACGAAGCCGGTCTGGTGACCAGGATCTTGCGCGACTCGGACACGACGATGGCGCAGTCGGCCATCGTCCGCCACCTCGACCGTCGAGCGGCACTACTGCTGACCGACGAGGGGTTCACCGCCTGGGCCCGCACGATGGCCGAGATCAGCACGGAGCGGGAGTTCCTGGCCCGCCGTCTGCGCGAATGGACCTTGCTGCGGTCCATCACCGTGGGCGAGCCGTGGGGCTCGGAGGAAGTCACCACCGGTTCCGACTGGTTCCAGCGCAAGGCCGTCGAGATCCTGCCCTCACTCGCCGTCCTCACCCTGCTTGCCGGGGCCGGAAGAACCCGACGCGTCCGCGCTGACGCCAGTCGCCGACTACGTCAGGGACACCACAGCGACTGACTTGATCCACAGGTCTTGACTATTCCTCGCGAGCCGGTCGCTGTGGAGCTGGCCGAGCAGAGCGGTCCAGGGCTACCAGCACACCCCTACGGCAGGAGGACTTGCCGTGAACATCCACGCCATCGAGATGAAGGCTGCTGTCCCGACCACGGGCATGGTCGAACTCGACTTGAGCGTCATCATCGTCACCGCCGGCCCCGTCGCGGCAGCCCTGCTGTCCAGAACCGACGACGGCTCTGACACCGTCAAGGGCAGCGACTGCTGACGCTCCTGGCCTGATCCGCGGTGGCGGCGATGCCCCTTTCGCTGCCCCGTTGTCCCTGGTTGGGCGGCCGGAGGGGGCACGAGCGAAGGCGCATTGCTGCGGCCTGCCTGTGGGAGCCCTTGGGCCCGGCGGTGTCGGCGAGGTGCTCCAGGAGGCTTACCTGGCATTGAGGGGCACCCCACGGGCGGGGCCTACCTCGGCGTCCAGATCACCCCCTCGTCGGGCGCCAGGACGTGAGGGTGGCCATCTGTGGGCTCCGACTCCGAGAGGGTGGTCGACAGGGCCCGTTCCCAGGGACGACCGCTGAGAACCTGGTCGATGCGGACCGGGCGGTCCGTGAAGTTGAGTGTGGTCAGGAGGCTTTCGGAATCCGTATCCCCGTATCGCTTGTAGGCGAGAACTTGAGGGGGACTGTCAGAGAACTCGATCGCTCCGGATCCGAGCGCCGAATGGTTCCGGCGCAGAGTCAAGAGCGCCTTGGTGAGACTGAGTAGGGAACCGGAATCGCCTTCCTGCGTCGCCACGTCGCCCCCGGGGGGAGTATTCAGAGGGAGCCATGGCCTGACGTCGGGGCTGGTGAAACCCCCTGCCGGACCGAAAGTCCAGGGCATGGGGGATCGTGAAGGGTCGCGGCTCAGTCCGGGAGCTCGCAGCCCCCAAGGGTCACGGATGTCTTCAGACGTGATGTCTACGTTCAGCAGGCCAAGCTCGTCACCGTTGTAGAGGATCGCCGCGCCGGGCAGCGTGAGCAGCAGCATCATCGCGTTCGGCGCCTGGGTCGATCCGACTCGTGAGGCGACCCTCGGGTCGTCGTGACTGCCCATGACCCAGGCCGGTACCGCTGCGTCGGGGAGCACGCGGGTGATGTCGCGAACAAGTTCAGCTACCGCGCGTGCCTGCCAAGGCGTCTGGAGCAGGCCGAAGTTGATGGGAAGGTGAATTTCGTCGAGGTCTGGGCCAAAATAGCGACTCCAGGTCGACCAGTTGTATTCGTGGATCTCTCCCATGGAGATGCGCTCACGCGGGCTACCTCCGTGGGAGTCAAGTAGTTTCCTAAAGTCGCGGTAGATCTCGTGGATATCGGGGTGCCCTTGGTCGTAGACGTGCCGCTGACTGTCGTAACCTCCCATGGGCCGGTGGTGGGCCATGGCGCCCTTGGACGCCGGCGGGTTGTCCCGTAACTCGGGGTCTTTGGCAAGGAGAGGGGCGCAGTCCACACGGAACCCGTCGACACCGCGGTCGAGCCAGAAACGCGCCACGTCGAACATGGCGTCCTTGACAGCTGGGTTACGCCAATTGAGATCCGGCATCGAAGGCAGAAAGGAGTGTAGGTAGTACTGGCTGCTTTCGGAGTCCCTGGTCCATGCGGATTCCCCGAACAGCGTGATCCAGTTGTTGGGAGGTCCGCCGTCGGGTGCCGGATCGCGCCATACGTACCAGTCGCGCCGGGGACTGAGCAGCCCGGTTCTAGAATTCTGGAACCATGGGTGTTCGACGGATGTGTGATTGGGGACGTAGTCGATCAGCACGCGCAGACCATGGCCATGCGCCGTGGCGATGAGCGTGTCAAAATCCGCCATATCTCCGAAGAGGGGATCGACAGCCGTGTGATCCCGGATGTCGTACCCGAAATCCTCCATGGGGGACGAGAAGAAGGGCGACAGCCACAGCGCGTCCACTCCAAGGCGGGAGAGATAGGGAATCCGCTGGCTGATGCCGGGCAGGTCACCGACGCCATCACCGTTGGTGTCCAGGAAACTCCGCGGGTAGACGTGATAGATCACGGCGTCACGCCACCAGGGCCGCGACGTCATTGACGTCATGGGTCTGCATCCGCACCCGTCCACGTTCAGAAGGATCCGGTCTCACAGCGCCGGACCCAGTCCGTCGCGGCAATCGCGTACGACGGATCCGGGCTCAGCCCGTCCTCACGGCGACATGCCTCCACGTACTTGATGGCGTGCGGGTCCTCGGTCGCCAAAGCGCGTTCGGCGAGTGTGACGTAGTCCTGGACCGGTTCCTCTGGGTGGTGTTCGCGTCGCCCCGTGCCGTAGGCGCTGCGGATGGCCGCGGAGAAGCGGACCGCGGCGGCGAGGCTGGGCCAGTGGAGTTCGGCGGGGAGGCTCGGCAGGACGAGGCGTACGGCGGCGGGCGTGGTGAGCGCGTGCACAAAGGCCATGGGAGTCTTGTGGTCATCGCTGAGATAGCTCCCGGCGGCGGCCCGGGTGAGCCGGCTGACCGCCTGGTCGGCGTCGTCCTCGGGGAGCAGGGAGTCCACGGCCGGCGCGAAGTCCGGTTCGAGCCACATCGTTTCGAGCCGGATCCTGAAGATCATGCCCATGCCCTGGTCACTGCGCAGCCTGGGGATCGCCTCCCATGCCTGTTCCAGATCCCGCTTGCGCGGCGTCGACGGCTCCTCTGGGAGTTCCTGGTAGCGGGCGGCCCAGTAGCCAAGCCCTCGGGCAAGCTCCTCGAGACGCCACGGAGTGTGGCACTCCTTCAGCATCCGCACCGCGTGCCCGGTGCGGATGACGCCATGGCCTTTGACGTACCCGTCGCCGCCGGATATCCCAAGCCGCTCACCGGCAGACTGCTGATCGGCGACGATGTGCACGGCGAAACCGGCCTGGACGGCTGGGATTTCACAGAGCCGGAGGTGCCGCTCCAGTCCGCGCACGCGGTGGACCTCATCCACGGCATGCTCTCCGACAGCCCCGAACCCATCACCCTCGTGGTCACCGGACCACAGACGAACATCGCGGGACTCCTCGCCCTCCACCCGGAGGACAAGGAGAAGATCAAGGAAATCGTGTGTATGGGAGGGGCCACGCAACGCGGCAACACCCTGCCTTACTCGGAGTACAACATTCTGGTCGACCCCGAGGCCGCCCACGAGGTACTGGCCAGCGGCGTCCCCATGACGTACTGCGGCCTCAACGTCACCCACCAGGCGCCGGTTACCCGCGAAGTGCTGCGGCGCATCCTCGACGTGGGCACGCACATCGGCAAGGTGTCCGCTGCCCTCCTCGAATTCCGTTCCAGTACCTACGACCAGATCTGGGACCTGCCCGACGCGCCGCTGCACGACCCCGTCGCCATCGCCCGCGTGCTCGACCCGAGCCTCGTGGAATGCGTCGAGGCCCCCGTCTCGATCGAACTGCGTGGCGAGTTCACCCGCGGCGCGACCGTGATCGACCTCTACGGTGTCACGGGGAGGACCCCCAACGCCCTGGTGGCGACGCACCTGGACACGGAGCGGTTCTGGGACGTGTTTATGAAGGCGCTCGTCGCTCTGGGATGACCTGTTGACCTGTGGAGGCTGACCGACCTTGCCCGCTTCTCCCGTACCGGCTCCCGGTGCTCGCCTGCTGACGGCCTTGGCCGGTGCGCAGCTGCTGGTGGCGCTCGACTTCTCCATCATCTACGTCGCGCTTCCCGACATCGGAGCAAGCCTGCACTTCTCCGCGGTCGCACTCCAGTGGATCGTGAGCGCGTACGCGATCTTCTTCGCCGGATTCCTGCTGCTGGGCGGGCAGTTGGCGGATGTCTTCGGCGCCGGTCGGGTATTCCTCGCCGCCCAGCTGCTTTTCGCCGCGTCCTCGACAGGCGCCGCGCTCTCGGGATCCGCCGCAACCCTGATCGCGGCACGCGTCGGGCATGGCGTGGCGGCGGCCCTGCTGGTGCCGGCGACACTGGGGCTCCTCAGTTCCGCCTACCCGGCCGGGCCGGAGCGTGACCGGGCCGTGAGCGTGTGGGGCACCACGGGGGCGGTCGGACTCGCCCTCGGCGTCACGGCCGGCGGAGGCATCCTCGCGGTCGCCTCCTGGCAGTGGATCTTCTGGGTCAACATCCCCATCGTGGCAGTCTGCCTGCTCGCCGCCGGAAACGCGGTCCGCTCCACCGCGGTCGAAGAGCGGGTTCCCGTCGCCACCTCGGCCACGCTCTCGGCCTGCACCACGGTCGTCGCCGTCGTCCTGGCCTTCACCGAACTCTCCCGCGCACACCCCAACACGACCGTCGTCGCCGCCGCACTGATGGTGACGGTCCTGGCGGGAGGGCTGCTCGCGCTCAGCCAGAGCCGGCGCCGCCCTCTCGTGCCCCGGGCACTGCTACGCGTACGAACCCTTCAAGTCGCCTGCCTGGTCGCGGCGTTGTACATGGCCAGCTTCGGGGCCGAGTTCTACCTCGTCACCCTGTACCTCCAAGACGTGCGGGCGTACAGCGCGCTCGCCGCAGGCATGGCGTTCCTTCCGCTGGCAGGGGCCATCGTCGTAGGCAACACGGTGGCCGGCCGGCTGGCCGGCAGCCTGCCGCTGCGACGGTTGCTGTCCACGGCCTTCCTCACTGGAGCGGTCGGGCTCCTGGTGCTCGCCCTGGCCGTCGGCAACGACGGCGGATACGCGCCGGGCATCCTGCCGGGACTGCTGCTCAGCGGCTTCGGACAGGGAATGGCGTTCACCGGAATGTTCATCACGGGCACCCGGGACCTCCCGCAGGAAAGCAACGGAACCGGGAGTGCCCTGGTGACAACGGCGCAGTACACCGGCGGCTCCATCGGACTGGCGCTGCTGGTCCTGCTCCACGGCGAGCACCCGGCGTCCCCGGACTTCGTACGGACGTTCTGCGTCACCGCGGCCATCGCCATGGCAGCCGCGCCGCTTGCCTTGTTCCTCCTCGCACGCACGGGACGAGAACCCGCCCCCGTGTCGCGACAAGATCAGCCTTTCGAGCACAGGACCGGAGGTCATCAATGAACACCGCTCGCTTACCCGACAGGCCCGGACTCCCCCCGGACGCCCGTCGCACGGTGGAGGAATTCGAGAAGGAACACAACACGTACTTCAGCCACCTCGTCCAATTCAACCCACAGCTACTGGAGTTACTGCACGCTCCGGGGCTCCTGCCGGGGAACGTGCGCGTCGCGTCCGTCGACCATCCGGGAGTGGCCGACCGGATGGCCACCGTCACGGCGGTTGCCAATCTTCCCGACCAACGGGATGCCGACCGCAGCCAGTACCTGCAGGCCCTGCTTGACATCTACGGCATGCTCCCCGTGCAGGCGACGCACAGCGCATCCGAACCGGGAACCGCCGTCGTAGCGCCGGAACGCGAGGGCCGCATCCTCGCTGAGCGACTCGGCGTCATGCCCCGGCGACAGGGCTGGACGCCGCAGGCCAAGCGCATGCCGGTGGCTGGCGGACTGCTGGTCGGGGTCGACGAGTGGCTTCCTTCCCAGGCCGACCGGCTGGTGATCGTCGACGGAGTCGTGGCCAGCGGGGTGACGCTCATGGCGATGATGCAGCTGACAGTCCGGCCGGGAGCCGTCGTCGAAATCTTCACCTGCCACTCGACCCAGCAGGGCGCACTCGCCCTCGCCAGGTACGCCGAACAACTGAACGTGGCACTGACACTCCACGTCGGTCACGTGTCTGGGGCACTGAACGGAAAGTTCTACGCCGTGGAACCGGATGCCCCCGAGCGCGTGCTCCTGGGCGATGTCGGGGACACGATCAGCCCCGTCGCACCGGCCTCCCCACAGCGGGGACAATACCGTGATCACGCCTGAGGGCTCGGGGCGCAGCGCGGAACTGCTCCGCCCCGAACCCGCTGCCGGTCACGGAGCCGTCGACCGGTACTTCTCACTGAGTGCGCGGGGCTCGACATGGCGCCGTGAGATCCTCGCCGGGGCGTCGACGTTTCTGGCGCTCTCCTACATCGTCATCGTCAACCCGGCTATCCTCGGCCAGGGAGGCATACCCCACGCCGCCGCCTTCTTCGCGACGGCGGCGGTCGGCGGCCTCGCCACCATCGCCATGGGACTGTGGGCCCGGCTCCCCTTCGCCGTGGCACCGGGCATGGAGATGAACGCGATGATCGCCTTCTCCGTGGTCGGCACCCTCGCGTACACCTGGCCCCAGGCGCTGGGAATGGTGTTCTGGTCCGGTGTCGCGATGCTCGCAGTGTCCTTGCTGCGACTGCGCGAGATTGTGATCAACGCCATCCCTCCCCAGCTGCGCTCAGCACTCGCCGCCGCAGTCGGCGCCTTCATCGGCCTTGTCGGTCTACAGATCGCGCACCTCGTTCGCACGTCGGACGGGCGGCTGTCCGGCCTGGGCGACTGGACGGCAGCACCCGCCGTCGCGATGTACATCGGCCTCGGGGTCACTCTGCTCCTGGACGCACTCGGCGCACGGGCCGCGGCGGTCCTGGGCGGTATCGCATCCGCCGCGTTGTACTGCGCCGTCGCGGACATCCAAACCGGAGCGGTCCACAACGGTGTCCACGGAAGCGGAGCAGCGCTCTTCCGGTTCGACCTCGGCGTCATCGCCGATCCCCGGGCGTGGAGCGTCATTCTGGTCTTGTTCGCACTCGACTTCTTCGGCAGCATCGCGAAGGTGGTGGGCCTCTCGGCGCACACACCGCTCCAGGACGACAGGGGACAGGTACCCGGCATGCGCCAGGCGCTGCTCGTCGACGCCGGCGCCACCGTCGCCGGATCCGCCACCGGATCGTCGAGCTTCGTGGCGTTCGTCGAGAGTGCGGTCGGTATCCGAGCCGGTGCCAGGACCGGGATCGCAGCAGTGGTCACCGGACTGCTCCTGTTCTCCTGCCTGTTCCTCGGCCCGGTCCTGGTCCATGTCCCGGTGGAAGCCACCACGGGCGCCCTGGTCTTTGTGGCGGTCAAGATGCTGATCGCACGCCGACCGCACGGCGCCGACCGGCTGGACCTGACCGTCGCGGCGACCGCCGTGGCCGTCACTGTCGCCACCCTCGCCATTGATCAAGCCATGGCGGCTGCCTTCGTGGTGTGCGTGGTGGCGATCGTCATCAGCCGCCGTCGGCCGCATCCCGCGCTATGGGTGACGGCGTTGGTACTGATAGCCAGCGTCGTGCTCCAGTACCTCAACCGTTGAAAACCGTTGAACGCGATACCCATACACCTCTAAAGGAATTCTCCATGCCGAAAGATGACCTCCCCCTGCTCGCCGAATCGGTCCGCCAGCCTGACGGCACCCCCGAAAGGCTGCACCGTCAGATCGAGTTCATCATCGAGGTTGACCGGCTCAAGAACATCTTCAGGCAGAGCCCGCTGCTGGCCGCGAACCGGAAGGAGAACGACGCCGAGCACTCGTGGCACCTTGCGCTCATGACGCTGGTGCTCGCCGAATACGCGGACGAACCCATCGACACGAGCAAGGTTCTCGCGCTGGTCGTCCTGCACGACCTCGTGGAGATCTACGCCGGAGACACCTTCTTGTACGACACCGAGGCCGCCGCTGACCAGGAAGCAAGGGAACAGCAGGCGGCGGACAGGCTCTTCGCGCTGCTGCCCCCCGACCAGAGCAAGCACTTCAGAGCCCTGTGGGACGAGTTCGAGGCGCGTGTCACCCCCGAGGCACGTTTCGCCAAGGCCATGGACCGGCTCCAGCCGCTGCTGCTCAACTACGGCAACCGCGGCGGCACATGGCGCACCCCGGGCGTCACGGAGGATGACGTGCTCGCCCGGAAGTCTGTGATCAAGGATGCCTCCGCGGATCTCTGGCGATACGCACAGGACCTGATCCACACAGGAGCTGCCAACGGCTGGGTTCCCCGCAGGTGAATCCAACCCCGGAGAAAGCCTTCTTCAACACCGTTGCGTTTGGCCCCTGAGTTGTACGTCAAGCCCTGCTGAACAGCGCAACGGGACCACCTGATAGATCAACGATCGGCGAAGAAAGTCGATCAAGGTCAGGGGTCCCGTTGCAGGGGAAGTCTGTCATCACGTCCACGATCGAGACAGCCCGGGGTGTGTTCGCGCCGGGCCATCTGGGGGAGTTGACCCAGATCGTAGACTTCGCGCTGGTGGACGAGGTGCTGGAGGAGTCCGGCCGGCGAGAGAAGCGCCTGCGGCTGCTGCCGTCACGGGTGGTGGTGTACTTCGTGCCCGCTCTCGCGCTGTTCGACACGGTATGGTCCAAGCTGACCGCCGCCCTGACCCCGCTTGCCCTGGTGCGTCCTGCGGTCTCCTCGCTGACGCGGGCCAGGCGCAGGGTGGGGGCTGCACCTCTGCGGTGTCTGTTCGAGACGCTTGCCGGGCCCGTCGCCCGCCCCGGGCAGGCCGGGTCCTTCTACCGGGGCCTGCGCACGGTGGCCGTCGACGGGACCCTGCTACACATCCCCGACGACGCGACGCTCACCCGGCGCTGCCCCAAGCGGGCCGGGGAGAGTCTGGAGTTCGGCTATCTGCGCCGGTGCGCGTGATCGAGGCGACGTACCCTCACCGTCACCCTGGCCGATGGCACCGTTTGCACCGAGCAGTGGCGCTGATCACAAATCTGCTGGACCCCGTCCGTTTCCCGGCCGCCGAGCTCATTGATCTCTATCACCGCAGGTGGCAGGCGGAAACCACGTATTTTTCGATCAAGGCCACGATGCTCGACGGGTGCGTCCTACGCTCCCGCAGCATCGATGGCCTCGACAGGGAGGTCTACGCCCTGCTCACCGCCTACCCCGCCGACACACCCGATGACCGTCTCGCTGCCGGTGCCCACGTCAACCGCCCCGAGACCTGCTTGGCTTCGTAGGTGACGGCGGAGACCGGTGCTGGAGCGGGCGGTCAGCTACACGATCCGTACGGCGCACTCGCTCTTGGACTGTTCGGCAGAGCCCGGACATTCGACGTTGCGGCCAAGGCATCGCGAAGCCGCTCGATCTCCAACCGCTGGGCGGCGATCTGCGAGAGAGCCCGTTCCCTGAAGTCAGTGAGACCGCCGATCTGCTCGTCACGCGTGGCGAGGCGCTCCTTCAGCCCGGAGACCTGTTCTTTGAGGCGCTCGATCTGTGCAGCCCGCGGGTCCGGAATCACGCCCGTTTCCCGAAGGTCGCCCAACCGGCGCTCGAACTCCTCGGCCAGGTGTTGGTAGGGACCTGGCCGAGGCGAGCCGTCGCGATTCTTCTTGGGATAGAAGCCGGTGCGGGCGACCCCGGCTTGGACCGCGAGGGTCTTGACGTCGCACTTGCTGCCCGCCGGAACTTCACCGGCAAGGAGCCGGTCCACGACGTGCCGAATGGCCGCCTCGTTGTCCCGTCGGGTCTCATCGCTGATGCGGGCCACGTCATGCCCCCGTTCCGGATTGCACGTCGATCTCGGCCAGCACCCGTTCATCGCGGGCGAGTTCCGTACTCAGCCGGGCCTTCTCCGTCCGCTGCGCGCGCCCGATGGTGGCGATGAAGACCTTCTTGCTCTCGGCGCTGGCCGCCCACACCGGGCGGTGCCCGGCATGGTGGGTGGCCTGGGGGCACCGCGCCGAATCGCACATGCCGATCAAGGGCTCCGTCGCCCCACGGGCGTGGGCCCCAGCGAGCTTGAGGCACAGCGCCTTGGACGGATCGAGGAACCAGCAGTAGTTCGCCGGCCCCAGATGCAGAGCCTTCGCCCTCTTGGCGAGCAGGTTCGTCACCTCCTGGTCGCTGCGCTTGATGTTCGGTGCCCCGGACGAATCCAACTGTTCGTCGACGAACGCGAAGAAGTCCAGGAGGTCGCTGGCGCCGGGCCCCGCCGGCCGGATACCGTTCTGGTAGTTGTGGAAGGCATTGAGGGCGACGCGCATCTTGTGCTCTTGCTCTTCCTGGCCGAACTCGGCCATCAGCACCGACTGGGCCCCACCGGGGCGGTCCGCGTAGCCCTCGGTGGTGACCACGGAAATGTGCTTGAGATGGATCTTGGCGGCCAGCAGACCACCGGGCCGGTGCGCCATTTCCACTGCGAGGGTGCGGCTTGTGTCCGCAGAGGCCGTGTGTAGTGGAGTCCGTGTCGCCATTGAGCAGGCATCCTCGCCGAGGGGAAATTCGCGACGCTCATGGTCGGTGGTGTTGCATTCCAGCCTCGTCGGTGTGATGGGGATCACCCTCTCGGGTATGGGGTGGCGGGGTGTTCACGGGAGGCACCGGCCTGCGGTAACCCGGGGTCTTGAAGATCGCTTCCCGTCGTGGCGGAGATCATTGCCCGTCGGCTGCGGTGGTGTGTGCGGTTCAGGACAGCTCGCGGGGTCCGTAGCAGGCAGCTGCCGCGCCGGTGGCCAGGGCCCAGTAGCGGTCGCCGTAGGACCAGTGCCACCACTCGGTGGGGTAGTTGACCAGGCCCGCGACTGTCAGGGCGGTTCCCAGGATCTTGCGGTGCTCCCGGGCTTGGCCGGTGATGTTGTCGGCGTTGGTGTAACAGGCGCCGTGACTTTCCTCCGGGTCGGCGTTGAGGCGGCTACCGAGGTCCAGTTCATGTCCGTGGGCGTCGGCGAGAGTCAGGTCGACGGCGGCGCCGGCGCTGTGCGGGGCAATCTCGGGTGGGGAGACGTAAGCGCTGGCGGCCCTGTGGATCTGGCCGGCGGTCCAGTCGGGGTGGTCGGCTTGCAACTGGGTGGCGTACTCCTCGAAGTAGCGGCGTTGCAGGGACGGCGGGCGGTATCCCTCCACGAACAGCAGTCGCAGGCCGTCGGGCAGCAGTGACTGGGCTGTGATGAGCCGATCGAAGGCGCCTGCGGGGTCCTGTTTGCGGGGGTCGACGAGCAGGGCGCCGTCGCGGCGGATATCCACCAGGCGTTCGCCGCACTCCTGGACGGGGATGGCCGCGATCTTGGGGTCCGACATCAGGATGATCTCGTTCATGGGGAGATCATCGCCTGCCTCATCCCGCCCTCCCACCGGGATCCTCCCCCGTTGATAGCTTGATCGGCATGGATCAAGGTCGTGTGCTGGAAGCGTTCCGCCTCGAAGCCGGGGAGCTCTCCCGGGCGGTTGCCGGGCTGTCCGAGTCCGAGTGGGATCGTCCGACGCGGTGTGAACCCTGGTCCGTGCGCGAGTTGTTGGGTCATGTCCGGGTGGTGATCGCGTGGTTGCCGCAGATGCTGGACGGCACTGCCTCGGACAAGGCTGAGGTCAGCGCAGTGGAGTACTACCGGCCCGACGATCGGTTCAGTCCGCAGACCAACGCTGCCCGCATCGGCCTGGCCCAGAACCACGCGGCCGGGCATGCCAACGGTGCCGCGTTCGCCGAGGACTTCGCCGCGACGTGGCAGCAAGTGGATCAGATGTGCCGGGATGAACCGGAAGACCGTGTCGTGCGTACTCGTCACGGCGACGCGATGCTGCTCTCGGAGTTCCTGCTCACCCGGGTGGTGGAGGTCGCCGTTCACGGCCTGGACTTGGCGGACGCACTGGGACGCGAGCCGTGGCTGACTCCGGAAGCAGGGGCGGCGGTGCTGGAACTGCTGCTCGGGCCGGACCAGGCAGACGTGGCGCGTGAACTCGGCTGGGACAGGCCGACCTTCCTGCGCAAGGTCACCGGTCGTGCCCCGCTCGACACGACGGAGACCGCCCTGATCGAGCGGCTCGGGATCCGATGGATCACGCTGGGGTGACGCCGTATCGAGTGGGGAGCCTGCGGTCAGCTGCATGAGCCGATCACAACGGTCCGGCTGTTCGGCAGGTGCGTGACGGTCCCAGTCCCGGCGGCGACGGCTCGCAGGTGGACGATCTCCTCGTGCTGGGCGGCGAGCCGGGCCAGGGCCTGGCCACGGAAGTCGGTGAGTTCTTCGACCGTCTGCTCCGACTGGGCCAGCCGTTCCCGGAGCTTGGTGATCTCTGCCTTGAGCCGGGTGATCTGGGCCTCGCGAGGGTCGGGGATCTCACCGGCGTCTTGAAGTGCCTGGACCCGTCGTTCGAACTCGGTGCGGAGGTGAGTGTAGGGGCGGGTGCCGTAGAACGCGGTGCGGTCGACGGCGGCCTCGCTGGCGAGGGTCTTGATGTCGCACTTTCCGCCAGGCGGGATTTCGCCTCGGAGGAGCCGGTCCATGGCGGCCCGGATGCGGTTCTCGTTCTCGGTCCGCTGGGCTGCGGAGATTCTCATGCGGACTCCTCGTCCATGGTGGCGTCGATCTCGGCGACAACGCGGAGGGCCCGGTCGTAGTCGGCCTGGAGCCGGGTGCGTTCGGTCTTGCGTGTGGTGCCGAGCTGGCCGATGAACGTCTCGGTGCGTTCGGCGTGTTCGGCCCAGACAGGGCGGTGGCAGGGGTGGTGCGTGGCCTGCGGGCAGCGGGCGGAGTCACACATCCCGACCAACGGCCGGTCCGCGGTAGGGGTGCCGGCCAGCTTGAGGCAGAGGGCCCGGGAGGGGTCGGTGAACCAGCAGTAGTTCGCCGGACCGAGGTGGAGGACCTTGGCCCGCTTGGTCAGCAGGTTGAGCACGTCGCGGTCACTGCGCTGAGCCTTCGGGGCTGGTGCCGCCTGGCCGAGCTTGCCGTCGATACTCGCGAAGAACTCGGTGAGGCTGCGGGCGCCGGGGCCCGTGGGCAGGATGCCCTCCTGGTAGTTACGGAACTCGGCCAGCACCAGTTCCAGATTCCGTTGCTGCTCATGGTCGTTGACCTCAGCCAGCAGCTCAGCCTGCGCTCCGCCGGGACGAGACGCGTAACCTTCTGTAGTTGCTGTACTCACATGGCGTAGGTAAATCTTGGTCGCCAGGAGACCGCCAGGTCGGTAAGCAATCTCGATCGCCAGCTTCCTGCGCAGCATCCTCAGGGTCAGACGTTCGTTGGGGATCGGGGCGAGGCCGACCCTCTGCCCGTGTGGGCCGTTCACCCAGTCGCGGAACCACTGGTAGCGGGAGTTGAAGTGGAACCGGCCCAGCAGCGGGTTTCCTTCCACGGGGTCGTCGTGAAGTTGCTCGGCAAGAGCGGCCGCCTGATAGGCATCGTGGACCACGACCCATTCGTCGCGGGTGCCGCCGAGAGGCTGGCCTTTGACGAGTTTGCTCGCCAGTCGGTAGCGGCCCAGGTCGGGCCCGTACTCTTCGGGCAGACGTCGGCACCCGACCTGCAGTTCCATGAGTTCGCTGGCACGCATGCCGGTGACCGCCGCGAGTGTGAGGATCGCCGCCGTGCGGACGACGCCGATCAGGGTGGTCGCCCCTTCCCGGTGCAGTGGGAGCGTCCAGGGCAGGGTGCCGTTGCCGTCGGCTTTTTCGATGTGGGTGGCCGCTCTGGCGAAGGGCCGCTCCGCCCCGACGACCTTCAACGTCGCCTCGACCGGGCCGCGTAGGGCCGGCAGCCATGCGGTATGGAACTGCCGGAACCCGGCCTGGCGAGTCAGGACGCTGAAGGCGATCGGGGTCAACGGGTCCTGAGCCGGCCAGCCGGCGTCGATCCTGTCCTGGATATGGTGCGGTCGCATCACCGGCAGCGGCTCGCCGGTCCGTTCGTACTCAGCCAGCACTCGGTTGATCTCCGCCAGCGGAAGCCGAGCCGACGACTTGAGGTCATCGGTCTTGGTCGACCAGCCCCGGTCGGCAACGCGGATCTGGCCGGCGAGCTCCACGACGTGCGGGCCGAGCACGTTCACCAGGTGCAGGGCGGCGGCCAGCATCGGCTGGAGCACTGTGTCGGAGACCGGCGGGGTCTTGTTCTGTCCGACACCGCTTTTGTCCTCGGCGATCGCCGAGGGTGCGGCCCCGCTCCAGGGGCGCAGGTCCGCCGGGACGCGATCGGCGGCGAAGAGTTCCCGGTAGTTGAGCAGGTCAGTCACAATCAGCGCGGCGAGCCGCCGGGTGCCCGAGCTCCGCTCACCGACGACGATGTCGTCCCCGTCCCGCTCGTAGCGGCGATGGGCCAGGTATGCGTCGCAGTCGTTGCTGTTCAGATCTTCGAGGCTGGTCACATCGTGTGTGGGGAGCCACTTCATGAAACGGATCAGTTCGGCGAGACGACCGTGACTGGTGCTGACGTGCAGCGGAGTCCGGTAGGCCCGCGCCAGGGAGGCCACCGCCTCGTGACGGGGAGCAAGGAGGGCCATGATCAGCTCCTTCGCGACCAGCCGCCAGCGGGGATTGCTGATGGCAGCGAAGTTGAAGCGCCGGTGCTGAAGTGCCAGCGAGATCGGGAGGCCGACGACCTCGGCCAGATCCCACAGATCGTCTTCGAAGACGGGGCGCCGTACTCCCCCGGGGAGCGGGAGACCGGCTTCTCGGCAGACATCGACGCCGGCGAAGACCGAGCCGGCGGCCGCAGTGGGACTGGTGAGCGCATGCAGGATGGTCATCGTGTCGTCTCCTCGGGCCGCAGCGGCAGCTCGTCGTCATGGTCACCGACTGCTGTGGCGGCATCCGCCACCGCCGCCGGGTCGAACCGGTCCAGGACGTGACCGATCTGCTGGGAGTACGGGCCGAACACGGCCATGAAGTGGGCGGCGGGCATCTGCTGCCACTGCCGGGAGAAGAAGGCCTTCAGCCTCAGGAGGTTGGGGACGTGGCGAGGTGCGAACACCGCCAGTGGGCAGAGCAGACACACCCATGGCCGGGCCGGACACGGTTTGCCCTTCGGGCCGTGAAGCCCGGACAGTTGATCAGCGCAGGCCGCCGTGAACACATCGCGTTCTCCGCCGACCAGCTCGGCGATCACCGTGTTGTCGAGCTGGAGAGCGTTGATCAGCTGCGGGTAGTCCCGGGCCAAGGCGGCGGCGTCCTCGTCCGTGACCACGGTCGGAGGGTGGGCTCTTCGCAGCAGGTCATGCTGGGCGTCCTCGACGAGCGCGTCCACGGCCCGCTGCTGGGACGGCGTCGTCGCGGTCAGGTAGTGGTCACCCTCGACCTGCGGGCTGTGGTTGGGGTCGATGGTCGCCCGGCCCTGGCCGTTCCAGGCCCGCCGGTCGCGCATCGCCAGATGCGTCGTACGGATTCTTCCCCGGTGGATCTTCAGCGGCTTGCCGTCATCGCCGGTCAGACCGCGCTGCAGGGTCCACGCTTTGACAGTGTTGCGGTGGATCGCACCGCTGAAGGTCCCTGCGGTTCCCGGCCGGGTGACGCCCAGCCACAACTGACGCGCCGTCTCAGGATCGGCGTGGCTTCGCAGCAGTGCCGAGTGAGCCAGCCACTGTTCCAGCAGCCGCACCGCCCTCTTCGGCAGGTTCACGTTCTCGCCGGCGGTCCGGCCTTTGACGTAGGAGAGCAGGATGGTGGAGTCCCCGGCCCAGTCGATGTCCTCGACGCCCAGGTCGTCGATGCCGTCGGGCACGATCCCGGAGTAGATGCCGAACAGCAGCCGGTAGGCGACCACCACGGTCAAGTGCGGAAACACTGCAGCGCTCGCGGCGGGAACCCCGCCCCGTTTCTGCACCGCATTGAGGGAACATTCCAGATGCTCGGCGACGCCCGGAGTCCCCACGGGGCCCAGCCGGGCCAGCAGCCAGACGAGATTGTCACTGGTCCACTCCTCAACCGTGGGCGTCCTTCCCCGGGCCGCAGCCTCCAGCGCCTGCCGGTGGGCGTCGAACGACTCACTGGCGATCGTCTGGCAGGTCGTCGTGAGGTCGTTCCACTCGGTCTCCGAATACGGCGGCAGTGCCTGCCGGTGCGGAGTCGGACTGTAGGCACGGCCGGTCAGCAGTTCCCGCACTCCAGGATCCAGGCGGCCCGTCGCCGTATCGAAGCCCTTCAGCATCCGCCGGGTGAACCCCTCCCAGCGGAACTTGCGGGTAGCCATCCAGTATTCGATCAGCAGACCGCGTCGCAGTTCCGCGGCCCCGCCGCTGAAGCCCAGCGCGGCCAGTCCCTGGGCCAGGTTCCGGATCGGGGGAAGACACAGGTCGACCGAGTTCGCCGTGTCGAGGCTGCCGTGCGGGTGGATCAGTTCGACCAGCCCGGTCAGCAGGTCACTGACCAACTGCGGGCAAGGCAGTCCCTCCAGCCTGAACTCTGCCGTGGACCCGTCGCTGAACATGCACCGGATGCCCGCAGGGCCCTCAAGTACCGTCGCGGGCATCAGACCGCCTCCGCCGTGTCATCGGCGAACTCGGCGTCCGCCTCACGCTCGGCGTCCACGTCGGTGAGCAATCCGTCCGCGAGTCCGGCCTGTTCGTATGCCTCCCGGTAGATTCGAGTGGTATCCAGGCGCCGGAGATACTTTTCCGTGGTGAGTGTGGAGGTATGGCCGAGGAGGTCGCGCAGCACCAGCAGCGGGTCGGCCTTGGACAGATAGAAGGCCAGCGCGGCATCCGGGCCGCTGCCGAAAGCGGTTGCCCTCACCAGCTTCGCGGCCTGCCGGTAGTGCCCGGTGACCAGGTATTCGACTACGAGAACTCCAAGGCCCGCGCGCTCGTGAGCAACGCGGTCGACGCCAGCCGGACCCGCCAGCTCCGAGCGGCCCAGGTCGAGCACGAGCAGATCGAAGCATCCTGGCGCGAACGCGCGCTGAACGCGGAGGCCGAACTCGGCCGAACCCAGAAGGAGGTCTTTGCCCAACGACAGCAGATCGGCGAGCTCATGGGGAGCCTTGCGGCTGGCGTCTGGGCTAGGACTCCGGGGCCTACCAGTCCGGCGCAGCGTCGGCGCGACACGGATGTCAGGAATTCCCGTCCGCGTCCACCGGCCTTGCGTCGGCCGGTGGACGTTGCTTCGTCGGCCCGGGTCGGCGGCTGCTGGCGCGGCGGGTCGCCCCGGGCCGACAATGCGAGACGGCTGCCTACTTCAGCAGGGACAGGTCGACGGCGTTCGCCAGCGCCTGCATGCCGGCTTCGTTCGGGTGGAGGTGATCTCCGGAATCGAAGGCCGGGCTGAGGGCCCCGGGTTCGGCCGGGTCGGCGACGGCCTTCTCGAAGTCGACGACACCGTCGAAGGCCCCGCTGGTCCGGATCCAGGTGTTGACCGCCTGGCGTATGGCTTCGGCAGAGTCGCTGTAGTAACCGGCGCCCTTGTCGGGAAGGAGGGTGCCGCCGATGATCCGGACGCCCGCGGCATGGGCCTGCTGAATCAGATTTCGGTAGCCGTTGATCAGATCCTGCGCGGTCAGCGGGGCACCACCGGGGCCCGCGTTGTTGCCGATGTCGTTGATGCCCTCCAGCAGGATCACGTCCCGCACCCCGGGCTGACCCAGTGCGTCGTGGGCGAAACGCCGGGTGGCGCTGATGCCCTGCCAGATGTTGGGCACGTCGGTCAGGACCCGGTTGCCGCCGATACCGGCGTCCACCACACCCATCGGGTGGGTTCCGGTCAGTCGGCGGGCCAGGTCGTCGGGCCAGCGGTGGTACGCCCCCGCCGGGGTGTTGTAGCCGTCGGTGATGGAGTCGCCGAAGGCCACGACGGTGCCGCGGGCGTCGGGCGAGGCCACGTCGAGCCCGGAGAGGTAGTACCAGGAGGTGGTCGCCGCGATGTAGTTGCCGTCCGCCGCGTCGGCGGTGTGGTCGCCCGGAACGGACAGGTAACTGGTGTCGAAGGCGTCGGAGTGCCAGGTGGCGGAGCTGGTCGCGTGCGGCAGGTAGATGCTGACCAGGACGTTCTGGCCGGCTTTGACGGACATCGGTACGGGGTCGCTGACCAGTTCCGCCCCGGCTGGGATGGTCACGGACCTCTTGTGGGAGAAGGTGGCCGCGCGCTGAGATCCGGCGACCGCCGTGGCCCGGTCGGCCTGTGCGGCGATGCTGACCGCTCCGACGGTCAGCGGGATGGTGCTGCGCAGATTGGACAGGTGGATACGGAGTGCGGTTCCCTCAACACTGGAGTGCGCGACCATCCGGATGGTCTGGTCGTGGAAGTTCGGTCCGCCGATCGTCATGCTGGGCGCCCATGCCGTCACCCGCCGCGCATCGAGCGACTGAGTCCTGGCCGGACGGGAGGTGTCCGAGTGCCCTGCGGCGAAAGGCGCGCCTCCCATGAGTCCGGCGGCGGCGACGGTCGCCGCCAGCAGGACCCGGAGCGTTCTTCTCTTCGTGACAAGCATGGTTCACCTTTTCTCCCGGCCGGTGACCGGGTGCCCTGACGCAGGCGTCAGGGCACCCGGAGTCAGCCGGGCTGATGGCTTGTGCGTTCGGGTCCGGGGCGGATCCCGCGGTGGTCAGTGGTGATCGGCTGCGACGGGTGACGCTGAGGGGCGATCAGCTCAGCGTGAAGCCGTCCACCAGGAGATAGCTGCCGCTGAGTTTGGTCACCGTCAATGTGTGCTGGCTGGCGGTCAGTCCGGACGTCGCGTACAGGCTCTGCTGAGCGTGCCTCTGCTCGGTGTTCGCGCTGACCGTTTTCTTCGAGACGCCGTCCAGGGTGATGCCGATGTCGCCTTCGTCGGAGTTGGTCTCGGTCAGGAAGCTGATCCCGGTGCCGGTGAAGGTGATCGTGGCGGCGGCACCGTCGTGTTGGGTGTAGTGGACGCCGTTGTTGAGGTCGCCGTCGCCGCGGGACCCGCTCGACGACCAACTGCCGGTGTACGAGACGCGCAGGTCGTCGTCATCGACTGTTTTGCCCGGCATGGTGCCGGGACCCGCGGCGTCCACGATCGTCTGCGCTGCCGACGGCCAGTTCCCGTCGGTCACCACGGTGGCCTGCTCGAAGGAGATGTTGGTGCCGTTGTTGTTGTAGGCGGCGGTGTCGCTGTAGTTGTCGTGGATCGAGTCGTCGTGGATGCTTGGCGTCCACAGGTTCGTCCACAGCGACCCGTTGCTGAAGCGCACCACGTTGTCGTGGGTGTTCCAGAGCGAGCTTCCTTCGTCGTGGTAGACCATGTTGCAACCGTCGATGCACTCCGACAGGACGTTTCCGGCGAACTCCGAGGGTGCGGACTGGCCGCCGAGGGTGTAGATCGGGCCGCCGTCGAACAGCGCGCCCATCACGCTGTGCACGTGGTTGCCGATGATCTTGTTCCCCCCGGCGTAGGTGGTGCCGTGCAGGCACGGGTTGGGCAGTCCTTGTGCGGCCTGCAGTGTGCAGTTCGATGCCCATCCCCAGCCCCAGCCTATGGACATGCCGGAGTACGGCGTGTAGCCGACATCGTTGTGCGAGATGACGGTTGACCTGCCGTGCCCGACCCAGATGCCGACCGCGTCCTGGTACTCCTGACCGGGGAACTGCACGACGCTGCCGGACACGGTGTTGCCGCTCGTCATCAGCGCGGGCTCGGTCTGGTAGTAGTCGTCCACCTCGCCGATCGCCACTCCGGTGCCGGATGTGTCGGTGACGGAACTGGCCTTCACCGTGGAGTCCTGCGTCTGGTCGGCCAAGGCGATCCCGCTGGTTCCGGTGTGCTGGACGACGTCGTCGGAGAAGGTGATCCGCGTACCTCGGTGCACCTGGACCGCGGCGGGGATACGCGCCGGCGTGCGCGTCGTCGGATCCCAGATGACCCCCGCCTGGTTGTCCACGTAGCCCTCGGCCGTAGGGGCGTTCCATGTGGTGTAGGCGAAGGTCAGTCCGGAGAAGACGAGGTCGTGTACGGGCGCGACCACATCGGGGATCACGGTGAAACCGTCGACGAGCAGATACGTTCCGCTGGTCTTGACCAGACGCAGCGTGTGCGTGCCCTTGGGCAGTCCGGTGACGGAGACCATGGCCTGCTGGGCGAGACGCTCGGGACCCTTGCCGGAGACCGTCGACACCTTCTTGCCGTCGATGTAGACGTCAGCGTCGCCTTCGTCCGAGTTGGTCTCTGACAGGACCTGGATCCCGGTACCGTTGAAGGTGTAGCTGACGGCGTCGCCGTCGGCGGAGGTGTAGTGCACGTCGGCGCCCAGGTCACCGAGGTGCCGGCCGCTGGAGTGGCCCCAGCTTCCGGTGTAGACCGCTCGCCAGTCGGTGTCGTTCACCGGTACCAGGTGCCCCGGGGTGCCTGAGACGTCGAGCAGTTCGGGGGCCACGGGTAGTTCGACGTCCGCCGTTGCCAGGTCCTCGTCGGCCCTGGGCGCGTAATAGAGGTAGCCGGCGCTGTCGTCGAGGTAGAACTGGCCAGGGGTGCCGAGCAGCTGGTGCGCGTTCTCCAGCCACGTGATGCCGTCCATGCTGGGCAGTCCCGCACCGTTGAACGGAAAACTCGGGTTGGGCACCGCGGTGTGGTTGTTGTTCCAGCAGGCGGGGTCGACGGTGAGGTCGGAACCGCCGGAGGCGGAGCGGGTGATGGACGCCAGCGGGCACCGCATCTGCTTCCAGGCGTTGTTCTCGACGACCTCGACCTGCGCGGGGTTGGTCCATGAGGTGTACGACGGGTCGCTGGTAGTGAACCCGGTGGCGGTCACCGAGAACCCGGACGGATTCCTCGGCCCTCGCGCACGGTCCGCGCGTACCCCGTTCACGAACAGTTCCCGGCCGGCCGTACCCGCCGGGACCCGGGCGCGGTAGATGTTCTTGGCGGCGTCCACCCGGGAGAACCCGGTGATCCGGGCGGCGCCGCTGAGCACCGGTGTCTGTCCGGCGGCCGCCCGATATACCACCGGGTGGCCGGGCCGGCCGGAGTCCTGGCGCCCCATCCGGAACGGACCGGTGAGCCGGTACGTCCCGTCCTGCAGTTCGACCACGACATCCCCGGTGGCATCCGTGACCAGGGCTCTCGCGCGGTCGCGGGCGGTGGTCAGGGCGCAGGGTTGGTGCGTACTGCAGGCCGAACCACGCCCGTCGGGCGCGACGTGCAAGGTGTCCGGTGGCGGGACGGCGGCTCCGGGTGGGCCACCGGTGAAGCCGAAACAGGCAGCGGCGGCGGCAACAAGGCCTGCGGCTACGGCGTTGCGCATCGTGAATCTCCAGCAGTAAGGGGCGAGTTCAAGACATCCAATGAATGTACGGAACCTCGTCCTCATCTCCTAGATGTAGGAGCGATCTCTCGCGAGAAGATCCGATGTCTGACATCGTGACAGCGTGATCGAAGTATCTGATTCTTCGCAGACTCATCGCGCCGACGGCTGTTGGAGAGCATCGTCGTCATGGACATCGAGGTTGGGATCGCGAAAGCCGGTACCGTCTGAAGCGGATCTGGTCCTGCGAGGAAGCCAGCCGCCACGAGGGGCCTGCCGCGCCGGAATCGGGGCACGCGGTGGTCGGACCGACTCCGGATCAGTTGCCGCAGGCACGACTACGGGCATCATCGCCCGACCGCCACCTGCGCCACCGCCCGAGGACGGCCCTTCGCCCTTCCCGCCCGTGGCCTCTGGCGGCGCCACCGCTGCCACCTTGGCTATCCGTGGCCTCGGGGCCTGCCCGGCGCTGGGCTCCGCCCGCCGATACCCGGTACGGCCTTCTGCGGGATCTCATCCGAGAGACGTGACCATGCATCAGCAATCCCACCAGGAACCCCCACGGCACCGGCGGCCGCGCGCCGCGGTCGGCCGGACCACCGCCTCGCAGTGGGGACGCACGCGCCGAGTGCCCCGCCCAGTGCGCGTCACCCGCGTAGTCACGCCGTCATCAACCAGGCCGTCGCCGCTCTGCTCCCGTAATCGGTGGTGGCGAAGCGTGACCGGGATCGTCGGCGTCGCATGCGTGACGTCAACTCCCTTGTGGGGAGCGTGCTTTCTGGGTTGTCGGCACTGGTCGTTGAGGACATGACGGACCAGGGTGAGGTGATCCGCCTGTCGGCGCGAACCCGGCACGAGGTGGTGCCGTGTCCGAAGGGCGGGACGCCGACCGCGAGAGTGCACAGTTTCCACGAGCGTACGGTGGCGGACCTGCCGGTGGACGGTCGGCGAGTCGCGGTGTCGGTGCGGGTGCGGCGCCTGGCCCGCCCGGTGCTGGGCTGTCCGCGGCAGACCCGCCGCGACAGGTCCCCGGACTGCTGGAGCGATACCAGCGCCGCACGACCCGACCGGCGGGCCAACTCGGCTATGTGGTCAAAGACATCAAGACAACACCGGGAAACGGCGCGGGGCTTCACCATGAAAACGACGCCCGACGGCGCTCCCTCGCACCCAAGACTCCAGCCCACACCCCGCGACCAGCAGCGAAAACCGATGACGCCCGGCCGGGACGCTCGGCCGGGTGACGCTGGTCCGGACGTACGTCACCCCGTTTCCCTACAGGATCCTTTTCGACAGCGGCGTCGAGTTGAGCCTCGCCGAGGGCGACGTCGTCCGCGTCGCCGAGCAGCCGTCTGAGGGGGAGAGGGAGCAGGACGAGGCGCTCTGGCGCGTCCCGCGTGATCAGATGTTCACTGTCTACTGCTCGCGGTGGATCGACCGGGTCCACCGGCCCTGCCCCCAGCTGGTGGGCAGCCGGAATACGCCGGAAACGTGCCGTAGGCGTCAGCGTCGGTGATCTGGGGCTGGTAAGCCTCGCTGGCGGATCACCCGGTTGGGTGCTTCGCCGACGCCTCCAGAGTGACTGTCGGAAGCGCTTTTCCCCTGGTCATGAGCCTGGAATGGACGGATCGTGGTCGGCTTGCTGCGCTCCGTCCGGGTGACGGCTCGGGAGGATGCCGGGCATGGCTTCGGTGGAACGTACCGCGTACCCGCGGTTCAAGCGCACGATCACTTCCCGAGAGTTGCATCAGGCGTTCACGCCGGGCACGGCCGAGGTGATGTGGGCGCGGGGGAAGGCCCGGTCTGCGGAGCATCTGCTCGCGCTGGTGGTGTTATTGAAGAGCTACCAGAAGCTCGGCTATTTCCCGGACCTGGACGAGGTACCGCAGCTGGTGGTCGAGCATGTGCGTGGCCTGTTGGAGCTGGGCGACGAGGTGGAGCCGGGGCACGATTCGACGCGTACGGCCGCGCGGCAACGGGACTTCGTACGTGAGCGGCTTGGCGTGGTCTACGACCGGGAGCGGGCTCGCAAGGTGGCTTCGGCAGCGATCTATGAGGCGGTGCAGACCAAGGACAATCCGGCTGATCTGATCAATGTGGCGCTGGAGCAGCTGGTCAAGGCACGGTTGGAGCTGCCCGGTTACACCACGCTGGACGAGATGGCCGCGGCGATCCGTACCGAGGTGAACGAGGAGTTCTTCGCACGGATCGTGTCGCGGATGGACGAGGTCGAGCAGGCCCGGCTGCTGGGACTCCTGCGGGTACCCGCGGGGGCCCGCAGCCGGTTCGACGAGCTGAAGCGGCCAGCGAAGTCGCCGACGGTCTCCCACCTGCGCGAGCACCTGAAGTTTCTGGACGGTCTGGAGCTGCTGGGGCGGACGGTGACGTGGCTGGAGGGGGTGCCGCCGGGCAAGGTGGGGCACTTCGCTGGGCAGGCACAGGTGCTGGACGCGGCCGAGATGTCCAAGGTCGGCGCGGTGAAGCGGCTCGCGCTGTTGGCCAGCCTGCTGCACAGCGCGAAGGTGAGGGCCCGCGACGACCTGGTGACGATGCTGTGCAAGCGGATGGGGGCCGTCACGAAGAAGGCCAAGGAAGACCTGGAGAAGATCCGCGAGCGGCACCGGGCGGAGTCCGAGCGGCTGATCGCCGTGCTCGGCGAGGTGTTGGAGGCGGCCAAGGACGCGGTTGGCTTCGACGGCGAGTCGGTCACCCTGCCCACGACGGCGCGGGGGCGGAACAAGGTGCACAAGGAGTGTGGCGAGGCGGTGCTGGCCCGGCTGGAAAGGGCCGGCGGGCTTGCGAAGCTGTCCGAGGACCATGAGCTGGTCTCCGCCCACCACGGCGACAACTACGCGCCGCTGCTGTGGCGGCACTTCAAGAGCCACCGCAAGGTCCTGCTGGATTTGACCGAGGTCCTTCAGATTGTCGCGACCTCTACCGACGACACGGTGTTGCAGGCGGTGGAGTTCTGCCAGGCCATGCGGCACCGCACCGGTGAGTGGGTGCCGATCACCTACACCGCCACGGACGAGAACGGCACCGCGGAGACGAAGACTGTCAGCACCGACTTTGCCGCGCAGATGTGGAAGCGCATCCTGTTCGACAAGCGGCGCCCGGGTCTGATCAACCGGCGGCACCTAGAGGTGTGCACCCTGTTCTCCTTAACGCACGAGCTGAGGACTGGCGACGTGGCGGTCATCGGCTCGGAGTCGTACGCCAACCTCCACGACCAGCTGCTGAGCTGGGAGGCGTGCCAGCCTTTGGTGGCCGAGTACTGCGAGGAGGCCGGGCTGCCCGCGAGCGCGGGGGCGTTCACGGCCGCCCTCAAGGCAAAGCTGACCGCCGTGGCGGCCAGGGTGGATGCGGGGTACCCGGACAACGCGGATCTGACCATCGACAAGGACACCGGGAAGATCGTGCTCAGCCCCCGCAAGGGGAAGGACCGCAAGTCCTCGGCGCAGGACCTGGAGCGGGAGATCCTCAGGCGTCTGCCGGAGTGGAGCCTTTTGGACGTGCTCGCGCGCACCGCGTACTGGCTTCAGTGGTGGCGGCACTTCGGGCCGGCCTCAGGATCGGACCCGAAGATCCGCGACAAACTCGCCCGGTACGTCCTGACGGTCTTCTGTTATGGGAGGAACGCGGGCCCCGCCCAGGTCGCGCGGCACATGCGGCAGAAGGTGTCAGTGCACGAGCTGTCGCTGGCGGGCAACCAGCACATCACCACCGACAAGCTGAACATGGCGTCGGCGGACGTGATCGACATGTTCATCCAGCTCGACCTCGCGCACGTCTGGGGCGACGTCTCCAAGGCCGGGGTCGACGGCTCCCAGATCGACACCTGGGAGAACAACCTCCTGGCCGAGACCTCGATCCGGTACGGCGGCTATGGCGGCATCGCCTACCGGCACATCTCCGACACCTACATCGCACTCTTCTCCCACTTCATCCCGTGTGGTGTCTGGGAGGCGGTGTACTTGTTCGAGGGCCTTTTGAAGAACGAGTCCGAGGTAACCGTGGACATTGTCCACGAAGATACGCAGGGCCAGTCGCTGCCCGTCTTCGGGCTCGCACACATGCTCGGCATCGAACTGCTCCCGCGCATCCGCAACTGGAAGGACCTGGTCTTCTACCGGCCCAGCTCGACGGTGAAGTACCAGCACATCGACCCGCTGTTCGGCGCCCCCGACAAGGACGTCATCGACTGGAAACTGATCGAGAACCACTGGATCGACCTCATGCGCGTGGTCCTCTCCATCCGGGAGGGCCGGCTCTCCTCCGCCGCGCTGCTGCGGCGCCTGGGCAACGAGTCCCGCCGCAACCGCATCTACCAGGCGTACCGCGAGCTCGGGCGGGTGATGCGCACCATCGTGCTCCTGCGATTCCTGTCGGAGCCTGAGCTGCGGGAGTCGATCCAGTCGATGACGAACAAGGTCGAGGCGTTCCACAAGTTCTCCAACTGGCTCCGGTTCGCCGGGGAGGAGATGCGGGACAACGACCCCGACGACCAGGAGAAGCTCATCAAGTTCAACGAGCTGCTCGCGAACTGCCTCATTTTCCATACGGCCGTGGACATCACGAAGGTGGTCAACGACCTCATCGACGAGGGCCGGGACATCGACCCGGCGGACCTGGCCACCATCACCCTGTACATCACCAGCAAGATCCGCCGCTTCGGGGTCTGGCACCTGGACATGGAACCGCCCGAGGGACAAGCCATGGGCCGGCTGCGGATGGCCGCGTGACCGCCCCCCGTGGAGCCTGGCGCCGTCAGGGCTTCACGGCGGTGGTCTTCTTCGGCTGGCGGGGCACGGTCTTGGACTTGTCGAGGTGTCCGTACACCGTGGAGCGCGGCACGTTGAACATGTCGGCGATCTGCTGGACGGTCCTCTCGCGGGCGTCGTAGAGCTGCTGAGCGAGGTCGGCCTGGTCGGCGGTGAACCTGGGGCGGCGCCCGCCGACCCGGCCGCGCGCCCGCGCGGAGGCGAGCCCGTCGTTCGTATTCGCCACGATCAGCTCCCGCTGGAGCTCGGCGAGCACGGACAGCATGCCGAACATGGCGCGGCCTTCCATGGTGGAGGTGTCGATGCCCTGCTCGATGACGTGCAGGCCGATCCCGCGCTCACGCAGGTCGGCGCCGAGGGTGACCAAGTGCAGGACGGAGCGGGACAGCCGGTCGAGCCGAGTGACCTTCAACGTGTCGCCCTCGCGCATCAGCTGCATGACGAGGTCGAGCTTCGGGCGGGAGGCTTTCGCACCGCTGGCGACGTCGACATGGACGTTATCGCGGTCGACGCCGTTGCGAAGAAGTGAGTCGATCTGATGATCGGGGTTCTGTTCGGCCGTCGAAGTGCGGCAGTAGCCAAGGAGCATTGTCGAAAACTATCTCAACGACCGTTCACCGACGTTGATTTCCGACGCGGGTTGTCGACAGTGCCCACCTGCGGGTTCGTGATCACGGCCCCGAGTGTCGACAGACGTTCGTTTATCGACACTCGCCCCGGCTCCTGCCGGCGATTGCGGATGGGTGTCCCGTCTCGCGAGACCTTGCCTCCGTCTCACCGGGCGTTCTCCGATTCGCTGGTGAGGGGCAAGGCCAAGTGAGACACCCCAGGTCAACGCGTTGCCGCCCCGGCGGCCGTCGGTCCTGGAAACGTGCCTGGCCGACAACGTCAAGTGACACGGCAAGGCTTCGGCGTCTCACTCGACTTTGTCTCTCCGCAGGTCAGGGCGCCGCCCAGCGGCAAGATCGAATGAGAAGGGACAATGGGGCCAGCAGGTGATTTAATAAATGAACAATCATTTATTTATTGGGAGGCGTTAGTGGCAGGACGTCCTCGAGGGGTCGAAGATTCGGTGATCTTGCGTGGGGCGGCCGATGTGATGGGCCGGGTGGGCCCTGCAGGTCTGACTCTGGCGGCTGTAGCCAGCGAGGTGGGACTGGTGGCCGGCACACTCGTGCAGCGCTTCGGCTCCAAGCACGGCCTTCTGGTGGCACTGGCCAAGCAGTCGGCACGAGACGCAGACGCACGGTACGAGCAGGTGCGGACGGAGCAGGCTTCCGCCCTGGCCGCGCTGATTTCGCTGGCTGTGGAGTCGATGACTCCCTTGGCTACGCCGGAGAGCTTCGCCAACCACCTGGCTTTCCTGTGCATGGACCTGACCGATTCTCAGTTGCACGAGCATGCCCTGGCCGTCCACCAGGCCCAGGGAAGGGCGATCGAGACACTGCTGACCGCTGCCGTGTCCTCGGGGGAACTCCGGACCGGAACAGATACGGCAGCACTGGCCGGGTCCGTCCAGGCAATCATCGCCGGTGCGGGTCTGACCTGGGCGCTGGACCGTCAGGGCACGCTGCCGCAGCGACTCCGGCAAGAAATCAACACCCTTGTGTCGCCTCACCTCTCGTCCAGTAACAGCCCCAGCTCGGAGGAATCATGACAAGCGCCAAACAGCCGCTGGCCGGGAAGGTCGCCCTGGTCGCGGGAGGCACCCGGGGCGGAGGGCGGGGAATCGCCGTTGCACTCGGGTCGGCGGGCGCCACCGTGTACGTCACCGGCCGCAGCAGCAGGGCCGGACGCTCCGACCTTGAGCGTCCGGAGACCATCGAGGAGACCGCCGAGCAGATCACCGCGGCCGGCGGCACCGGCATCGCCGTGCGCACCGACCACAGCCGCCCGGAGGACGTCCGCGCGCTGGTCGACCGGATCGCGGCACAGCAAAGCGGTCGGCTCGACATCCTGGTCAACTCCGTGTGGGGCGGCGACCCGCTGACCGACTGGGAGCACCCCTTGTGGGAGCAGGACTTGGACACCGGCCTGCGGCTGCTCCGGCAGGCCGTGGAGACCCACGTGATCACCAGCCGGTTCGCGCTTCCACTGATGGTGGCCCGTAAGAGCGGTCTGGTGGTGGAGGTCACCGACGGCAACACCGCCCGGTACCGGGGCTCGTTCTTCTACGACCTTGCGAAGTCTGCCGTGATCCGCCTCGCCGTAGCCCAGGCTGCGGAGCTGGAGCAGCATGGCGTCGCGGCGGTGGCTATCACTCCCGGTTTCCTGCGCTCGGAGGCCATGCTGGAGGGCTTCGGTGTCACCGAGGCAAACTGGCGTGACGGCGCGGCCAAGGACCCCAACTTCGCCCACTCTGAAACCCCCACCTACCTGGGACGGGCCGTCGCCGCCCTGGCCGCGGACCCCGGCGTCATGGCCAAGACCGGGCGGGCCCTGGCCACCTGGGGCCTATATAAGGAGTACGGGTTCACCGATGCAGACGGCAGGCAACCAGACTGGCCCTCTCATTGGGCCAGTGCCCTGGAGGAGGAGCACGGGCCACTCGGGGACCCGCTGTAACTCCTGCAGTACCGGGTCCTGAGGGCGGGGCTCACCCGCCTCCAGGACACCGACGCTGACGCACTACGGCACCTTTCCGGCGTATTCCGGCTGCCCTCCAACGCTGGCCTGGTCCAGACGAGTATCACGACTACGTGGTGGCCGGACGGCCGGCAAACAACTCACCAGATGGAAACCCCTGGCCCGTGCCACCGGCCAGATTTTGACGATCAAGCGAGTTCACGGAACTGCGGTCAGAATCAATTTCACGAAGCCTCATCATCGTGGGCAGGCGGGGCGCACGACCGGACCTTCGCCGTGCTCGTGGACGTCGTCCGCGCGGCCGGGTGCGCCGGCTGATCGAGCGGGTGAAGGCCGATCTCGGTGACCTCACGGCCGAGGAGCAGGCGCAGATCGGCGAGGCCGTCGCCGTCGTACGCCGCAGCCGGAGCGTGATGCTCGGCATGCCCCGTATCGGCCAGCCCTTGCCCGACGTCCACACCACGAGGTCCGCATGAGCACCACCATGGCCGACGGCCGCCGCGCCGACGGCGAACGCCGCCGCCAGCGCGTGAAAACCGCCCTCGCGCAGGCCACCCGCAACGGCACGGTGATCAGCGTGAGCGGCATCGCCCGGCAGGCCGGGGTTGACCGCACCTTCCTCTACCGCCATCGTGACCTGCTCGCACTGATCCATGCCGCCGAACGCGAGCCACACGGACCACCTTCCTCGGCCGGTCCGCCGGTCAGTTTGGCGTCGCTGCAGGCCGACCTCGCCAACTCCCAGGCCCGCAACACCCGCCTCCTCGCGCAGATCCGCCGGTTGGAGCGGCGACTGTCGGAGCTCATGGGCGAGCAGGCATGGCGTGAATCAGGGCTCGGCGCCCCCGCCGACGTGGAAGAACTCCAGCGCCAGGTCGTGGGTCTGGAGCAGATGAACACTGAGCTGACCGCGCGGCTGGAGGCGCGGGACGCGGAGCTGGAGGCGGCCCGCGCGGCCAACCGGGAGCTGACCCGGGCGGTGAACCAGCGCGGAGCCGCCCGGTAGCTCAGGCGTGGCGGGGCAGGAGTTCGTCCACGAGGGCCTGGACACGACGGCCGATCTCGTCACGGATCGGCCGCACGGCGTCAGCCCCGTCCCGAGGCCCGCGAGCGGTAGTCGCTGGGGGTCTCCCCGGTGTGGTGCCGGAAGAACTTCGAGAACGCCGTGTGATGGGGAAAACCGAGCCGCTCGCCGACCGCCGAGGTCGGCAACTCGGTGTGGAAGAGGAGGCGTCTGGCCTCCAGGACGATCCGCTCGTCCAGATACCGCTTCGCGGTGACCCCCGCCGCCGTGAGGCAGGCGCGGGTCAGCGTCCGCGAGCTGTATCCGAGCGCCCGGGCATAGTCGGCGACGGTGCGGCTCTCGGCGAAGTCGCGCTCGACCGCCGCGTGGAACGCACGGAACGCCTCACTGGCCTCGCGCGCCCCCTGCTCGCGGACGTACAGGTGCGAGAGCCGCAGCACCAGCGCCGCCAGCAGGTGCCGGACGAGCTCAATCTGCGCGTCCAGCCGCAGCGCGCCCGTCTCCCGGTACGCCTCCATGAGCAGCCCGAGCGTCCGGTCGATCGGCTCGGCCTCCTGCGCGGTCGGCAGCAGCGGGCCCTGCGAATAGGGCGGATCGACGCTGGCCGCAGCGATGGTCGCCGGGTCGAGGAGGCCGGGCTGGAAGAGGATCAGGGTGCCCTGCGCATGCTCGAGACTCTCGTCGAAGCGGTACACCTGTTCGGGCCGGATCCACAACCAGGCGCCGGGCGGCACCGGCAGCGGCTCTCCGTCCACGGTGAGCCGGACGGTCCCCTCCTCGACCGTCAGCAGATGGTGGAAGGCGGCCCGCGCGGGCGTCCGCGGATCCAACCCGTGCTCGGCGGCCCGCCGAGCCAGTCGGGCCAGCGGCAGCACGTCCAGGCCGGGCAGCGCCCCGGCCGCCGGGCGGAACGGGACTTGGGTAATCCTCTGCTGTCCGATTTTGAACACCTCCAGTCCAGATCGTAGCCCGAATGACCTGCGAACACGTCTTAGCGTGGAGAGCGAGGCAGGATTCGACTGACTGGTGAAGGAGGGCAGCGGCATGCGGCTGATCGTGGGGATGACAGGGGCGACCGGGGCACCGTTCGGGGTGCGGCTGCTGCAGGCGCTCAAGCAGCTTCCCGAGGTGGAGACCCATCTGGTGCTGTCCCGCTGGGCGCGCACCACCATAGAGCTGGAGACCGGCTTCTCGGCCCGCGAGGTGGCCGCGCTCGCCGACGAGGTGCACAACCCGGAGGACCAGGGCGCCACGATCTCCTCGGGCTCCTTCCGCACCGAGGGCATGATGATCGTGCCCTGCTCGATGAAGACCCTGGCCGGCATCCGCGCGGGATTCGCGGACGGATTGGTGGGGCGCGCCGCGGACGTCGTTCTCAAGGAGCGGCGCAAGTTGGTGCTGGTCCCCCGGGAGACCCCGCTGAGCGAGATCCATCTGGAGAACATGCTGGCGCTGTCCCGGATGGGTGTGCAGATGGTGCCGCCGATGCCCGCCTTCTACAACCACCCGCAGTCTGTGGACGACATCGTGGACCACGTCACCGCCCGCGTACTGGACCAGTTCGACCTCCCGTTCCCGGCCGCCAAACGCTGGGAGGGAATGCGCTCCGCGCGCGCCACCACGCCCGCTGCGGCCCCCACACCCAACGGTGTTCACGCTTCCTGACACCTGCCACCACCATTGGAGGAGAGACATGGCCTACGACGATCTGCGCAGCTTCCTCGACACCCTCGAGAGGGAAGGACAACTGCTGCGCATCACCGAGCAGGTGATGCCCGAGCCTGATGTCGCCGCCGCCGCGAACGCTGTCACGCGTCTGGGGGATGCCGCACCGGCGCTGTACTTCGACAACGTCTCCGGCTTCTACAACGCCCGGATCGCGATGAACGTCCACGGCTCCTGGGCCAACCACGCCCTGGCTCTGGGCCTGCCCAAGGCGACCGGCACCAAGGATCAGGTGGACGAGTTCATCGCTCGCTGGGCAAAGTTCCCGGTCAAGCCCGAGTGGCGGGACAACCCGCTGTGGGCGCAGAACTCCGCCGAGGGCGAGGCCGTCAACATCTTCGACATCCTCCCCCTGCTCCGGCTCAACGACGGCGACGGCGGCTTCTACATCGACAAGGCCGCCATCGTCTCCAAGGACCCCGACGACCCGGAGAACTCCGGCAAGCAGAACGTCGGCATCTACCGCATCGAGGTCCAGGGCCGGCGCAAGCTCGCCATCCAGCCCGGACCGGTGCACGACATCGGCCTGCACCTGCGCAAGGCCGAGGAGCGCGGCGAGGACCTGCCGATCGCGATCACCCTCGGCAACGACCCGGTGATCTCGATCGTGGCCGCCACGCCGATGGAGTACGACCAGAACGAGTACGAGATGGCCGGCGCGCTGCGCGGCGCCCCAGCGCCCATCGCCACGGCGCCGCTGACCGGCCTGCCGGTGCCGTGGGGCTCCGAAGTGGTCATCGAGGGCGTCATCGAAGGTCGCAAGCGCGAGATCGAGGGCCCGTTCGGCGAGTTCACCGGGCACTACTCCGGCGGCCGCAACATGCCGGTGATCCGGATCGACAAGATCTCCTACCGCACCGACCCGGTCTTCGAGCACCTCTACCTCGGCATGCCGTGGACCGAGATCGACTACCTAATGGCCCTCAACACCTGCGTGCCGCTGTACGAGCAGCTGAAGAAGGACTTCCCCGAGGTCCAGGCCGTCAACGCGATGTACACCCACGGACTGGTCATCATCGTCTCCACCAAGAAGCGCTACGGCGGCTTCGCCAAGGCGGTCGGCATGCGGGTGCTGACGACGCCTCACGGACTCGGCTACGCCGCCACCGTGATCGTGGTGGACGAGGACGTCGACCCGTTCAACCTCCCCCAGGTGATGTGGGCGCTGTCCACCAAGATGAATCCCAGCGACGACCTCGTCGTCGTGCCGCACCTGTCGCTGATGGAGCTCGCTCCCCAGTCGGACAACCCCGGCACCGGCGCCAAGCTCATCATCGACGCCACCACCCCGGCCAGGCCGGACAACCGCGGCAACTACGGCAACCAGGTACACGACCTGCCCGAGATGGGCGAGTGGCTCACCAAGCTGCAGCAGCTTGCCAAACAATGACCAACCCCTGACCCACCTACAACGTAAGGAGACCCCACCGCCATGGCCGCCAAGACCACGAAGAACAGCGCGCCCACCGAGTGCCCGCGCTGCGGGCACACCACCCTGGACCTGCTCTACACCTCCCCCGTCGAAGGTGTCTGGGACGTCTACCACTGTGAGCAGTGCCGGTACTGCTGGCGCACGTCCGAGCCGGCCCGCCGTACCCAGCGCGACGCCTACCCGGAGAGCTTCAAGATGACCGTAGAGGACATCCGCAACGCGGTGGAACTGCCCGTCATCCCGCCGCTGCGCCACTCCTGACCCCGTTCCCCCCTGCCCACCACGACGCCCGGCGGTTTGAATCCGCCGGGCACCGCCCTCCCGGAAACCGGCATGACCATCACATCGCCACCCGACACCCTCATGTGGGAGGCACGCGCCCAAGCAGGCCGACAGGCCGACCTGCTCTCCCACATCGAACAGACCGTGCTGCCCACCGTCATCGCCGACCCCGCCTGCCTCGACGCGGGCATCTACCTGGGCGGCCAGGACAGGGTCGTGCTCATCGCTCACTTCACCAGCGCCCCGCCGCCCCTGCCCGCCCCACCGGACGACCTACTGCTGCGCTCCGTCCACCAGTGGCCGTTCCGTCGGCACGCAACGTGCCGTGGGTCTGCGGCTCACACGTCGGACGCCTCGGCCGCAGGATGACGACTACAACGGGGAAGCAACAGGTCGGCCTCATACGCTGCTGACGCCCCTGGCGTCGGGTCCGCGATCAGTGAGCTCTTTCAGCGTGGCCACCGATCGGGTGAGGGCGTCGGCGTCCGCAACGCACGAGGCGCCGTTGCGGGAGGTGTTCGAAGTCTCAACTCACCGGCTCAGTAGCCTCGTTGGTTCCCTAAGTGGTCCGCTCTGGAAGTCCTTCGGGGGTTGACGCGAGGTCAGGCCGTGTGCGGAGTGCGGATCGCAGGTTCGGTCCGGCGAGATAGAGGCCGCAGGTGCAGTCCGGGCACCTGAACAAATAATCGGTTGCCTGTTGGCGATGGTGGTGGATGCAATGTCCGGCATGATCACGCAGGTGCGCCCGCCACGGCGAGATGAGATGGACGCGTACCACCGGGTCTTGCCACTCGGCGATCTGGGCAACCTGCGACCGAGTTGTCACGAGGGAGACGCCCACGCATGAATACGCCACCACCGGCATCTGAAACGGGGCGGACTGACGGATCATCAGTGCAGATCGGCGCTCTCGTTCCGCTTACCCGGCCTGGCTGGGTCGAGGCAGGCCAGCACTTGCTCGCTGGACTCGAGCTGGCCGTTCGCGAAGTCAATGACGCCGTCCGATGCCGGGCATGCTGGAGATCACTTCGGCGAGCTCGTGGTCGCGAAACCGGGCCGCAATGAGCTTGTCGATCTCGGTGATCTGCTCGTTGAGGCCCATCACCTCCTTGGCCAGGGTCTGGATCACCTGCGCGGTGATCTTCTCCCCGGGAACGGCGGTGTGCTGACGCGTGGCCGCTTCGAGGGCAGCTGCGGCGAGAGCTTCGGGACCGCGGACCTTGCGGTTTCGCAGCCAGGTCTCCAGCCTCTTCCCGCCGGTCCGGCGCAGGGCTGCCGGGGTCTGGTAGCCGGTCAACAGGATCAGCGGGCCGGCGTTGCCCAGGTCAAGGACTCGCTCCAACGCCGGGAAGATACTGGTGAGTTGACCGCGCAGCCGGTTGATCTTGCGGGTGCGGTCGGCGTTCAGGTCGGCCCGGCGGCTGGTGAGGACCCGCAGCTCGATGGCGCGCTCGTCGTCCGGTCGCAGGACCGTCAGGTCACGTCGCATCCGGGCCTGGTCAGCGATGACGGTTGCGTCCTTGGCGTCAGTCTTGCCCATGCCCCGGTAGCTGGCCGAGGCCCGGTTGACCGCCAGGCCGGGTATGTAGACGAGGTGCTGTCCGTGGTTGAGCAGCACGCTGATCAACAAGGTGGCCATGCCGTCGGCAACATCGACCGCCCAGACCACGTCCTCGTCGATGGCCAGCACGTCGGCGAGCAGGGCCAGCAGTTCCGGCTCATCGTTCAGCACCCGCCTCGACAGCAGCCGCTCACCCTCGGCGTTCAGGACCACGCAGTGGTGGTGCGTCTTGCCGATGTCCGTACCCGCCCAGATCTGGGCCACCAGTTCCTCCGGTCGTTCGATGTTGCGCTGTTCTCCCGGACGACCTCGCCAGCGTGGTCCTACTCAGCGATACGCACGAGGCGCTCGCAGCTCCTAATCAGTGGCCGAGTCGTCGTGAGACACCGGGCGGCCAGGTAGAGCGAGCCATCAAGGGCAACCACCCACAAGCCATACCCGGTGTCTCTGGGCCTCTGGACCTTACGACGGCCCGTCCAACCCATGAACAAGGTAGGACCACCCACCGTCTCGGCAGCACCACAAATCCCTCTGTGTCATCGGTGCGTTTGACGATCTCGAGGGTGAGCGCGAGCTTCTCGCGGCACCAGTCGATCAGGCCGCCGGTCGCCAAGGAGGCCGGCGACGAGGTGTTCGCCGGGACCCTGAACGGCACCGGCGCGCTGCGGGTCAAGGTCGAGCGGGACGCCTCCGACTCGGTGATCGCCCGGATCGTGGCCATGGTTGAGGAAGCCTCCGAGACCAAGGCGCCCACCCAGCTGTTCATCGAGAAGGTCGAACAGCGGTACTCCCTGGGCATGGTCGCCGCAACCCTTGCGGTATTCGCGATCCCGCTGGGCTTCGGAGCCGACCTGACCAGCTCGCTGCTGCGCGCCATGACCTTCATGATCGTTGCATCGCCGTGCGCCGTAGTGCTGGCCACCATGCCGCCGCTGCTGTCCGCGATCGCGAATGCCGGACGCCACGGTGTGTTGGTCAAGTCCGCCGTCGTCATGGAACGCCTGGGACAGGTCGACGCGGTCGCCCTGGACAAGACCGGCACCCTGACCGAAGGCACCCCCCGCGTCACCGACATCCGCCCCCTGACCGGCAGCAACCTCGACGCGGGTGCGCTGCTGGCGCTGGCGGCGGCCGCCGAGCACCCCAGCGAACACCCGTTGGCCCGCGCCATCGTGGACGCCGCCCGTGAACGCGGCCTCGCCATCCCGCAGACGCGGGACTTCAATTCCGCCCCCGGCATCGGTGTGACCGCCACCGTCAACGGCGCCGCGATCGCGGTCGGCGCCCCGGCCCGGCTCCTGGGCGGCGCGACCGACCCGCGGTCGGCCAGGACGGCGGCCGTTGCCGAGGAGCTGGAGAACGGCGGCCGCACCGCCGTCCTGGTCGAACGCGACGGCATCCCGGTCGGAATCCTCGGCATCGCCGACCGGCTCCGCCCGAACGCCGCCGCCACCGTCACCGCCCTGAAGACGCTGACCGGCACCACCCCGATGCTGGTGACCGGCGACAACCCGCGCGCCGCCGCCCGCCTCGCGGCCCAGGTCGGCATCGTGGCCGACGACGTCCACGCCGGGCTCCTGCCGCAGGACAAGGTCGAGGCGGTGCGCCGCCTGGAGGCCCGCGGACGCAAGGTGCTGGTCATCGGCGACGGCGTCAACGACGCCCCGGCACTGGCCGCCGCCCACACCGGGATCGCCATGGGCCGCGCCGGGTCCGACCTCGCCCTGGAAACCGCCGACGCGGTCATCGTGCGCGATGAACTCGCCACCGTACCCCGGGTTGTTGCGCTGTCCCGTGCGGCCCGGCGCCTAGTGGTCCAGAACCTGGTCATCGCCGGTGTGTTCATCACCGGGCTGGTCGTCTGGGACCTGGTTGCCACTCTGCCGCTGCCGCTCGGCGTCCTCGGCCACGAGGGCTCCACCGTCATCGTCGGCCTCAACGGCCTGCGCCTGCTGCGCGATGCGGCCTGGAAGCGCGCCGGCACCGAGGGCGCCCAGTGAGCAAGCGCACCCGGCGCACTGCCCGCACGGCGCAGGCAGGGGCGGCCCGGCCCACGGTCACCGTGTGCCGGGGCTGCTGTTGCGGCACCCCGGTCAAAGTTCCGCGACTGGACCACGAAGCCCAGCTCACCGACCTGCGCACCTCGCTGGCCGGTGTCGCCATGGTCCGGCGCACCGACTGCCTCGACGCATGCGAGCGAGCCAACGTCATCGTCATCCAGCCCTCCGCCGAAGGCCGCAAAGCGGGCGGCCGACCCGTCTGGCTCGGACAGGTCAACGACCCCGACGCCGCCGCCGACATCACCGCCTGGGTCAAGAACGGCGGCCCCGGTCTCGCCGAGCCGCCCGACATCCTCGACCTCTACACCTTCCAGCCCTCGCGCCGCGTCCAACACGAACTCGACGACTGACTCCCCATCTGAGGGTGGCTACGTCGGTGCGTCTCGAGACCACGTGACGGCCAGCGTTGGGAATGCCTCGGATTGAGGTGTGCGGACACCTCGACAGCGGTTTGGGAGGCACTGGGCCGCTGGGGCCGTTCCAAAATGTGCACGAGCTCCGACAGCACCGGGCCTTCCTCGCGGGCCCGAGTGCGGCGGAGGAACTGCGTGCGAATGGACGCCGACTGGAAGAACGACGAGTTCTACGACGGGGGCTGGCGGACGCCGCGCTCGTCGCTGACCCGGCTGGCGAGGACTGCTGCAGCGGTCAGGGCTGCGAGGGTGGCGAAGCCTGCGGTGAGGGCGGTCACCGCGGCCACGCCGGCGACGAGGAGGGGGCCGCCTGCGTCGCCGAGTTCGCGGCCGAGTTCGGCGGCACCCATGGTCTGGCCGAGCCGTCCGGCCGGGCTGGCTGTGGCCAGGGCAGCGAAGCCGAGCGGGGTGATCATGCCGGTGCCGGCCCCGATCAGGATCGCGGCGAGAAGGACGCCTGCCAGGCCAGGCAGCATCGCCGCGGCGAGTCCGGCGGCGGTGACCGCAAGCCCAGTGCTGAGTCCCGTCGCGGTGGTGATGCGCCCGTGGTCGAGGGCGGCTCCGGCCCGGGGCTGGACCAGGGCCGCGCAGGCCGCGAGCAGGGAGACGACTGCCCCGGTGGTAGCCGGCCCGAGGTGGGCGGCGGCGCCGGTGACCGGCAGGAAGCCCACGCCGACCGACAGGGCCGCGGTGGCCAGTGCCAGTGCTGCGGTCGGGCGCAGGAAACTGCCCTGGCCGAGCCGTTTGGCGAGGTCGACGACCGTCTGGCGGGCCTTGGGCAGTGGTGGTACAGCTGGGACGGCAACGACCGCCCAGGCAGCGACGGCTGCGGCCAGAGCCGTCATGGCGGTGAACAGCAGCGGCAGTCCGCCACCGGCCACCAGTGCCCCGCCGAGCAGGGGTCCGGCGGTGTAGCCGATGCTCTTGTAAAAGCCGTAGGAGCCGAATGCCCGGCCGTGCTTGGCGACGGGGTTGAGGCGGGCGACCAGGGCGGAGGCGGCCGGGGAGAAGGCGGAGGCTGCCGCGCCCTGGCCCAGACGAGCCGCCCACAGCAGCGAGACGTCGTCAGCGAAGGCGAACAGGGCCGAGGCGGCGGCGAATGCGAGCAGTCCGCCGAGCAGTACCGGGCGGGGGCCGACCTTGTCGGCCAGGATGCCGAAGACGGGCTTGAGGAGGACCTCGGCGCCGTCGTACAGGGCGAGCAGGCCACCCAGGACCAGGAGCGACTGGTGGTGGCCAGTGGTGAAGCGGCCCAGGTTCGCCGCGACGCTGTGGGCGCCGAACGCGGTGGTGAAACCAGCCGCGTACAGGGGCCACAGCTGGGCCCGCTCCGACCGTTGTTCGGGGCGTGGGACGGTGGTCGGCACCGGCGGGTCCTTCCTGGTCGTCTGGGGCTTCGGCGGGCTTGGGGTTTGGGTCAGCCGGCGCCGGCGAGTTTGAGGACGAGGTGCAGGTCGTGGGCGGCGGCGAAGGCGCACAGGGCGCTGGCGCCGACCACGGCGGCGGCTGCGGCCAGGGGCAGGATCGGGTAGTTCAGCGGCGGGGAGTAGGTGTGCGGTTCGGCGAGCAGGGCGGCGACGCGGCGTGGCACGGGACCGGCGCTGTGCAGTGCGGAGCGGCGGCGTCCGAGCAGTCCGAGGACGGCCCCGGGGACCCGTCGGCGGGCGGGATGGTGGGTCGTGGCCAGGGCGGCCTTGCCCACCGCGCGGGCGACCTGGCGGCGATCGCCGCACTCGGTCGCGGCGCGCTCGTCCGCCCAGCGCTCCACGGTGTAGGCGATGGCGGCTGCCACGGGCCGCAGCAGCGGGTTGCAGGCGGCTGCCAGGTGGACGGCGGCGACGAAGGCGTAGTGGTGGCAGGCCAGGTGGGCTCGTTCGTGCGCGAGCATGGCCTTGCGGTCGGCGTCGTCAAGAGCGTCCAGCATGCCGGTGGACACCACTACCCGGCCGGGCAGGCCGGGCAGCGCGTATGCGTCGGGGACCGTGTCGTCCACGACCACCAGCTGGCCGTGCCCGGGCAGGCAGGCCGCATCGAACGCCGCGGCGGCCAGCGCCCGCATCCGGCGCCACAGCATCCGAACGCCCGCCAGCACCGCGGCCACGAGCAGCGCGCCCGCAACGGCGGCCTCGATCTTCGACACCGAGTCACCCGCGCGCACGGTGGCCAGCGACCAGTCGCCCACCAGGGCGGCCAGCGGCAGCCGCACCAAGCCCGCCACGGCCAGCACCCCGAGGGCCGCGCAGCTCAGCGCGGCCAGCGCCAGCGCGCAGGTGGTCAGCAGCCACGTGGCCAGCCACGGTGCCAGACGTGCGGCCAGCGGCCGTGCGGCCAGCGCGGCCGGGACGGGGAAGAGGAGGGGCAGGTAGATCAGCAAGTGCATCACCACCGGCTCACTCCTGGTCCGGAAGATCGCCGAGAAGCTGCCGCAGCAACTGCTCATCCCGGGCAGGCAGGTCCTCCACGAACCGGGAAAGGACCGCTTCGGGGTCCGGGTCGGACTCCAGTACCTGGCGCATGCGTCGTGCGGTCAGTCCATGGGCGTCGGCGACCGGCGCGTACGCGTAGGCGCGGCCCTGCTTGCTGCGGGCCAGCAGCCCCTTGTCGAACAACCTCGACAACACCGTCACCACCGTGCTGTAGGAGAGATCGTCCCCCAGCCGCTGCAGTACTTCTCCCGGGGTCTGCGCCTGCCGACAGGTCTGCAGCAGGGCCAGGACCTCGGCCTCCAGCGTGCCGCCTGGTCTGCGCTCACCCGGGGCAGGGCCCGTGTTCATGACTTGGATACCTTTCGTTCATCATCTACAGTCCTGTAGAACTTCTACACGTTCGTAGAAGTTGCCGTGCCGAGTCTGTCACGCCTTCCGGACGCGGCACGCGCGGTCAACGCCCACTTCCCCGGAAACGGCGCACACCGCCCTGAAGTTTTACACGCCTGTAGATGTCAGGGGTGCTGCCCGCCAGCAGGCCCCGACCTTGGGAGACCACGCTTGATGACAGTGCAGTCCGCGGTCCAGCTCGCCTTCGACGGCTCCAGCGTCGACGGCTCGCTGTTCAAAACCGTTACCGACTTCGCCCGCGACACCCCATGGCTCAACACCCCGATCGAGCTGTGGACCAACGCCGGCCTTGGGGTGTTCGCGGTGCTCATGCTGATGGGCTGGTGGAATGCCCGCCGCCGCGATGCCCGGTCGATGGCCCTGGCTCTGGCCGCGCCGGTCGCCGTGGTGGCTGCCTTCGCCGTCGCCGAGGTGGCCAAGAAGCTGGTTGCGGAGGTGCGGCCGTGCTACTCGCTGCCCCGCGCCTACTTCGTTGACGCCTGCCCCGCGCGCACCGACTACGCCTTCCCCAGCGGCCACAGCACCACCGCGTTCGCCGCCGTGGCGGCCCTGTGGCTCCTCGACCGGCGCCTGTCCGCCATCGCCGCCGTCTTCGCGGTACTGGAGGGCTTCACCCGCGTCTACGTCGGCGCCCACTACCCCCACGACGTCCTCGGCGCCGCCCTCCTCGCCCTGCCCGTCGCCTACCTGGCCAGCCTGTTCACGGGCCGCCTCGCTACCCCACTCGTCGCCCGCCTGCGCACCGGAGTCCTGCACCCCGTACTCACCGTCGCTCCCGCTGGCGCCCACTCCGCCCGCTGACCAGCTGACCCAACAGAACCGGCCGGCTCCGCCCCGCTCCCGGCGTGCCGGCCGACCTTGCTGCTGGACCTGTGGAACCACCTGACCGATGCCGCCCAATCCCCGAGTTGAGAGCATCCGCCGCGCACAAGATGGCGTCCCGCCAGACGTGCGAGTGCGCGCCCTCGCTCCACCCTTGTTTCTCATCGGGGCGGCGACTGGCGCGCGTGAGGGACCACACCTTCGGCCTTCGAAAGATCCAGCGGGCCCTTGAACGTGATCACGGGAACGGTCGGGGCGAGGCTGGGGCGGCAGTGCCCTGACGGGAGAGCCGGGTTGGGCCAGGAATCCTGGCGAACCGCGTGTCCCGCAGGACATCCCCTCATCGGCGTTAGGGACGGATGGCTGGGGTGGGCCCGCTGCCCGGACGGCGACTCGTACGGCCCCAGCATGCCCGTCCTCGCCGCCGTCTCAGCCATGGCCTGCACGATTCTGGCGGCCGCCGTCGGACCCCGCCCCGAACTGGTGGTGTGGCTGCTGCTCGTCCCGGTCGGGCTGCTGCTGGCGACCGTCGACTTCACGGTGCACCGGCTGCCCGACATCGTCACCCTGCCGCTCGCGGCGATCGCTCTCATCGGGCTCGGAGGGGCCACGCTGATGCCCGCTGCCGGCGGCAGTTGGCGGACCGCGTTGCTCGGGTCCCTCACGCTCGGCGCCTGCTACTTCGTGCTGTTCCTGATCAACCCGAGGGGCTTCGGCTTCGGCGATGTGAAACTCGCCCCGGCGCTCGGGGCCGTCCTGGGCTGGTACGGCTGGGGAATCCTGCTGATCGGCACCTTCGCCGGGTACCTGTTCGGCGCGCTGTACGGCGTCGGCCTCATCCTCACGCGCCGCGCAGGACGCAAGTCAACTATCCCGTTCGGCCCGTTCCTTGTGGCCGGAGCGTTCGTCGGGATCCTCCTGGGTTCCCACACCCCGTGACTGACGATCGCAGCGCACGCCCAACGACAGGAGCCAGTCGAGGGCCTGGTCAGTCCCTCGATCGAGCGGATCGTCTCCGCAGCGGGGCGTTGCAAACGTGCTAGGCGGCGGCGAGGTCGAGGAGTTCCGGAACCCCCTGGGCGCGGGCGTAGGGCTGGAAGCGGGGGAGCAGGTTGTCGACGAGTTGCACGCAGCGGGGTGCTCCGATGCGGCGGGCCAGGAGGAGGGACTGGGTGGCGGCGGCTGCGGCGGGCTCGGGTTCCTTCAGATCGAGGTAGCTGGCCGCCCGATAGGCGAGGAACACGCCACGGGTCTTGTCCCGGGCCGTGGGCAGCAGGCGTTCGCCTTCAGTGATGAGCCGGTGGGCGCGGCTGGTGTCGCCGAGGTCCAGGAGGGCCTGGCCGGAGTCCACGGCCAAGTCGGCCTCGGAAACCCAGGCGCACCAGGCGGGCCGGTCCGAGCCGGCGTCGTTGAGGTGCTGCTCGGCCGCGGCGAGGGCACGGAGCACAGCGCGTCGTTCGCCGTGGTCCCCTGGTGCGGCGAGGGTACGGGCAAGACGCAGCTGGAGCAGGCAGCGGGCGGCGGGGTTGTGGGCGCGGGCCAGGGCGTGGTTGAGGATGTTGGCCGCGGTGGTGTGGTCGCCCCGCCAGGCGGCCTGGTAGGCGAGGTCGCCCAAGAGGCCGGCGCCCATGTCGTGGTCGCCGGCGGCGTGGGCGTTGTGCAGGCCGGCGATCCAGTTCTGACTGGCGTGGGTGTGGCTGCCCAGATCGAAGCGGTGCCAGGCCACAGTCTGAGACAGGGAAGCGGCCAGGGTGTGCAGACGCAGCCCGACGGCCGAGCTGTAGCGGCCGTGTTCGAGCAGCTCGGTCACCGTGGACAGGTGGGCATCGAGGAGCATGGCCGTGTGCTGCCGTTGCTCGGTGGGGAGGGTGGCGAGGTGCTGGGTGGAGTTCTCTAAGAAGGTGACGAAGTCCTCGCCGATCGGTTTGCCGCCGTGGGCCTGGGCGAGGGCGGCGGAGGGGCCGACGGCCCAGTCCGCGGCCAGCGCGGACAGGGCAGCCCCGGAGATCGTAAAAAACGCGCGGCGGTCCATCGCTGTTCGCAGGGCCTCTCTCAGGGCGGACACGGAACTGTGGGGTCCGAGCGGGACCACGCCGTCGGCGGTGAGTGGCAGCCAGTTCGGCCAGTCGTCGGCACGGACGATGTCCGCGGGCCAGCCGAGCGCTTCGGCGATGTAGATCTGGGATTCCTCGTTCGGCTCGACACCGCGCTGCCATTTACGCACCCGCGCCTCGTCGGTGCCGGAGCGCAGACCACGCCGGGCGGCCGCGGCACGGATGCCGGAGACGAACTCCTCCATCGTCATGCCGCACGCGAGACGTGCCAGAACCAGCGGGTGACGGGTGGTCTCTTCCAGTGCACCCGCCTGGTCACTCCTTTGCAATGCGGGACCCCCTCGGGACCCCCTCCAACTGGTCGACGAGGTCGAACAGTTGAGCCCATCCTCATGGAGTCGCAGCAGACGGGGCGGCACCGGACCACAGGAGGCGGCGTGCAGTGCTCCCAATCTCTCCCCAACAGCAGCCAGAGTGCACCCACCCACGGCCGCAGCACGTGGCTGGTCACCCCGGCATCCACACCCGGCCGGTTCGCAGCAGCCGCCGACTCGGACGCGGACGTCGCCCTGCTGGACCTGGAGGACTCCGTTCCGCCTGACGGCAAGAACGCCGCCCGGGCGGCGGTGATCGGCTGTCTGTCCCAGAGCACGGGGAGCGTTGGCCCCGGCAGCACGGTGCTCGGGGTGCGGATCAACGCTCCAGGAACGGTGCACGGCCTGAAAGACCTGGTGGCGATAGCCGAGTCCGGTGTGCGGCCCGCCGTGCTGCTCGTGCCCAAGGTCGAGTCCGCGCGGGACGTGGACATGGTCGCGAAGATCATCGGTGCCGACGACGGGCAGCTCCGCGTCTGGGCACTGATCGAGACGCCGCTGGGCATCCAGCGTCTGAGCACGATCCTGCAGACCCCGGCGCTGGCAGGGGTGTTGTTCGGGGCCGCCGACTACGCGGCCGCCGCCCACTGCCGTCTCAACAGCCGGGCCCTGTGGCACCCCCGGTCAGTCCTTTCCGCTGAGGCCGCCGCCGCGGGACTGCCCGCGATCGATTCCCCGTACTTCGACCTGCGTGATGCCGACGGTCTCAAGCGCGAGGCCGAAGAAGCCGCGGAACTCGGGTACCTCGGCAAGGCCGCCATACACCCCCGGCAACTCCCCGTCATTCAGGAGGCGTTCCGGCCGACCACCCAGGAACTCGCCGCTGCGCGAGCCGTGGTGGCCGCCGCAGACGCCGCCCACGGACAGATCACCACCGTTGACGGCCACATGGTGGGGCCGCCGCTCGTAGCCGCGGCCCGAGCCGTGACCGCCCGGGCGGGCGCCGTCCCCGCATCCGCCACGCTCACGGAGGCACGCAGTGAGTAGCGTCCCGCAGGGCTTTCGCCGCATCAGCGAGAACCGGATCCGTGAATCTGTCGGTCTCGGGCTTGAGGACTTCGCCGGCATCGTGGGCACGGTCATCGAACACCGGTCGGCCCGGACCGTGACGGAGACGGAACACGTCCAGATCCTGGCGCTCACCGGTAACGAGGCACCGGTCCACTCCGACATCGAGTTCTGCAAGCGGACCGGCCGTGACCAGGTCCTGGTCTGCGGGATCCTCACCATGAACATCATCCTGGGCCTCACCGTCCGCACCACGAGCGCCCTGACGACCGCGAACCTCGCCCTGGACGAGGTGCGCTTCGAGCAGCCCGTGTACGTCGGAGACACCCTCCGTGCGCAGAGCGAGGTCCTCGCCGCCCGCCGCTCCAAGAGCCGCCCCGAAAACGGGATCGTCTCGTGCCGGATCGAGGGCTACAACCAGCACGACCAGCGGGTCTTCAGCTGCACTCGTACATTCCTCGTCCCCGCCGACGCGAGCGTCGTGCGGGACGCGACCAGCTACTGAAGGAAGGAGGGTGCGGCATGCCTACTCCGGCACTGGACATCGTGGAAGCCGACGACGAGCTGTGGCGAACGTACGACACACTGGCCCGGCGCGCGTATGGCCACCCGGTGGAGGACATCCTGCGCCTCGGCGTACACGCCGACCGTCGCGTCGCTGTCCGCGACGGGAAGGTCGTCGCCGGCGGCCTGGGCCTGCTGATCCCGCAGTTCTTCGGCGGACGGACGGTGCCCGGCGCCAGCATGGCCTGCGGATGCGTGGCCCCGGAGGAACGCGGTGGTCAACTCGCGGGCGAACTGATCGCCGAGCGGCTACGGCCCCTGCAGGACCAGGGCGCCGTCGTGGCCACGCTGTGGACCGCCTCTACCGGCTACGTCCGCCGTCTGGGGTGGGAGGCGCCGACTCAGGTCTACTCGTGGACCGTCCCCGCCGACGAGCTGCGGCACAGCTTCCGCGAGCCCGATTTCAAGATCATCCATGAAACAACTGAGCAGTGCCGCACGCTGTGCAACGACCTGGCCGCACGGTGGAACGGCCCGTGGCAGCGCCCGGACTGGTGGGAGACCTGGCAGGAACGGCAGCACCCCGGCATGGCCACGTACGCCTTCAACCTGCCCGGCCAGGAGCCGAGCGGCGTGTTGTCCGTGGCCGGTGAACGCCACCCGACCGAGGGACCGCAGCTGGTGGTCTACGACTTCTGGGCTGGGGACCAGGCGGTGGCCGCCGCCATGCTCGCCTTCCTCGGCCGGCACAACAGCCGCATCTCTACCGTCGCCTTCCAGCGGACCGGCCTGCCGCCCGCACCGCTGCTGATGCACCACCTTCGCCGTTCCGGCTCCCTCACCGCACGTGCCTGGCACCCGTGGATGCTGCGCATCCTGGACCTGCGCCAGGCGGTGCAGCTGCGCGGCTGGCCCGACGATGTGGATCTCACCCTCCCGATCGAAGTCGTCGGCGAGGACGGCAAGGCCACGGACCGGTTCATCCTCCGGATCGCGGGCGGGGAGGGTGACATGACGCCCACCACGCGCGAAGGGCAGCTCACCCTGACCAGGGGCCAGATCGCGGTCTGGTACGCCGGCGGATACCGCAGTGTGGCTGGCGCCGGACTGGCGGGGGTGGGCGGAAGTCCACGGGCGCTCGCCCAGTTCCTGAAGGCGACCGCAGACCGTGAACCGTGGCTGGCGGACTACTTCTGACCCCTTTCCGCACCAACGCACCGCCCGCTGCGCAGACGGACTCCGTGCCCGCAGCGATCGCCGAAGCGTTGAGTGGACAGAACGACCGAGAGGAGACCGGCATTGTCCGGTACCACCCAGCCGACACCAGCGCTCGAGTCGGATCCTGCTCGGGAACCTGGCGTGCCCGGCGTGCAGGCGCTGCCATGCTCGCCACGCCGACCGCTCCTCGGTGAGTACAGTCAAGGCGTCGCCGCGGCCACCACGCAGCTCACCCAGCCCCTGCGGGCTCCCGCTGCTCCCACGCGATTCGGAGAAGAACCTTTCATGGCCCAGAACACTCCTATCCCCTCTGACCTGCGGCGATGGGTCACCAGTCGCCTGCCCGGCGCGGATCACGTCACGGATGTGTCCTGGCCCCGGGGCAGCTCCAGGGTCTGGCGGGTGGCCGCGGGCGCGGACGTGGCCTTCGTGAAGCTCAGCCCGAGCACGACGGACTACGAGCGCGAGATCCATGGCTACGCCTACGCGGCGCGTGCACTCGCCCCCCACGAGGCGCCCCGCCTCCTCGCCTCGGACCCGGACCTCCAGGCGATCATTACCTCGCCGCAGCCGGGCGACGTCGTGCGGGACCTGCCCCTCGAAGCGGAAGAGGAGCGGCGCGTGCACGAGCTCGCCGGTCATCTCCTTCGGCGCTGGCACGATCACTCCGACCCGGCCTCGGGCCAGAACCTCGAGGACATCCGTGCCTCCATGGCGGACCAGGCGCAGGAGGCCGCCGCCTGCCTGGAGAGCACCGCCGGACACCTTGACGCCAAGCAGCGCGCCCTGGTGCAGTGCGTCTCCCGGGAGCTGCCGCAGCTGGCCGAGGACCTCCCTGCCGTGTACCAGCACGGGGACTATTCCACCCGCAACTGGATGTGGGACCGGGGGCACGGCCACGGAGTGATCGACTTTGCGATGTCCGCCTACGGCATCGCCGTCGAGGAGTTCGTGTGGCTGTGCGGTGCGGTCTGGGCCGTGCGCCCCGACCTCAAGGCGGCCTACTTCTCCGGTTATGGCCGTCCGCTGTCGGTCAGCGAGGAGCGGGTTCTGCGCCTGCTGACCACGAGGCTCGGCGTCTCCTACCTGCACTCCGGCCTCACCAAGCAGAAGCCCGTGCTCGTCGAGCGCGGTCACCTCATCCTCGCGCGCATGACGCACGAGTATCGGTAGCCGTACGAGCCAGCCGTCCGCAGCCGGGCTACTGCCATAGAGGCGGTGGCCCCGGCCACCGAGTGCTCAACGCGTCGACATCCTCCGTCGGACGCCTCCTGGTGGTGTGCCCGCCGACCGCCTGCGCGTCCGCGTCACCCGTCTCTGCCACCCGTCTCTGCGACAGGAGAGCAGCATGCCCCCGCAACGCGGCATCGTTCACGATTCCACCCGCGCCTTACCCAGCGCGGCGACCCTCGCCGGTCTCGTCCACGCCGCCACCGTGAACCCGTGCGGTGGACGGCTGAGGCCGACGGCCGCGGCCCTCGCGGCCGCGCCGAGCCTTCCGCAGTGGGTGGGGGGAGACTGCCGGTGAAGGTGGCGATCGAGTCCCTGCGCGAACTCATGGTCGAGGCCTGCCGGGCAGCGTCCGTTCCCATGGACAAGGCCGGGTACGTCGTCGACCACTACCTGGCCGGCGAGCTGCGTGGCAGGACCTCGCACGGCGTGGCGAAGTTCTGTTTCGAGTCCCGGCTCTTCCCGCAGCGCGAGGGCTCACCGCAGATCGTGCGGGAGCACGGGGCACTGGCGGTCATCGATGCCCGCCGCGAGATCGGACCGATCAGCGCGGTCTACGCCGTCGACGTCGCCCTGGACAAGGCGGCGGACGTCGGCGCCGGCATCGTCGGGATGATCAACACGCAGCGGTACGGCATCCTCGCGCAGTGGAGCGAGCGGATCGCCGAGCACGGCTTCATCGGCATCGCCATGAACACCTCCCGGGCCGAGGCGACGGTCCACGGCGGCCGGACCCCCTTCCTCGGCGTGAACCCGCTCTCCTTCGCCTTCCCCACGCTCGACGAGCCGGTCGTCGCGGACATGTCCACCACCCTGGCGCCCATGGGAGTCCTGTGGGAGGCCCGGCGCAGAAACGGCCCGCTCCCGCACGGCTGCTTCGTGGACGACCGCGGGAACCTCACCGACGCTCCCGCCGCCGCGACCTCGGCGGTGGTGTTCGGCGAGCACCGCGGCTTCGCCATCTCCCTGCTCGTGCAGATCCTCACCGGGTCGCTCTTCGGATTCCCCATGGGCGCCGAGGTGGATTCCACCTGGAGTACCGGCTACACGTTCCTCGCCCTGGACCCGTCCTTCGGTGGGCAGGTCGCCGGATTCGCCGAGAGCAACACCAAGTTCCGCAATGCGGTGAGGAGCGCGGTGACGCGTGATGGCGGCGCTGTGCGTGTGCCCGGACAGGCGAGCAAGGAGCGCGCGGACCACGCCCTGGACACCGGGACGGTCGAGCTGGACGAGGCCGTGTACCTCAGGCTGCGAGCGCGCGCTGCCGGCGACTTCGCTTCCGACTGACTGCCCCGACACAACCGTCCTGGACGGAGTGCGGCATGCAGGTTCACTGGTTCCTTCCCACCGCGAGCGACGGCCGGTCCCTGACCGTGGGCACCCGGGGCACGCACGGCCCGGAGGCCGAAGCGGCCGAATCGCTCCACCCCACCGCGGACCGGTTCCGGGCGCCGACCATCCGCTACATGGCACAGATCGCGAGGGCCGCCGAGGACGTCGGTTTCGACGCGGTGCTCACCCCGACCGGCACCTGGTGCGAGGACGCCTGGCTGACCTGCGCCGCGCTCGCGCGGGAGACCGAGCGGCTGAAGTTCCTGGTCGCCTTCCGGCCGGGCTTCATTTCCCCGACCCTGGCCGCCCAGCAGGCCAGCACCTTGCAGCGTCTGTCCGGTGGCCGGCTGCTCCTCAACGTGGTGACCGGCGGAGAACGGGACGAGCAGGCCCGCTTCGGCGACCACCTGGCCAAGGCGGAGCGCTACGCCCGCACCGACGAGTTCCTCACCGTGTTGCGGGGGGCTTGGAGCGGCGAGCCGTTCGACTTCAAGGGCGAGCACTACGACGTCCGCGGCGCGACTGTCCTGGCCCCGCCCGATCCGCTGCCCCACCTGTACTTCGGCGGGTCCTCCCCGGAAGCAGGCCCGGTCGCGGCCCGCCACGTGGATACGTACCTCACCTGGGGCGAGCCGCCCGCGCAGGCCGCACAGAAGCTCGCCTGGATACGCGGACTCGCCCGTGAGCACGACAGGGAGATGCGGTTCGGTATCCGCTTCCACGTCGTGGCCCGGGACACTGCCGCGGAGGCCTGGGCGGCGGCCGAACGCCTCATCGAGGGAGTCGACCCGGCCCACGTCAGCCAGGTCCAGACCCTCCTGGCGGCCAGCGAATCGACGGGCCAGGCCCGGATGAGCGCGCTGCACGAACGGTTCCGTGACGGCTGGAAAACCTCTGATCTGGAGATCTATCCCAACGTCTGGGCGGGGGTGGGGCTGCTGCGCGGCGGCGCCGGCACCGCGCTGGTCGGCAGCCACACCGAGGTCGCCGACCGTATTGCCGAGTACGCGGACCTGGGGATCGAGGAGTTCATCCTGTCCGGGTTCCCGCACCTGGAGGAGGCGTACATGGTCGGCGAGGGCGTTCTGCCCGAACTACGCCGACGAGGCCTGACAGCCCCGGAACACCGGTAACCCCGTCAACCATCACGCACCCTGTGCGGTCGCGCACGAGAGGACGACTCTATGAAGAACTTCCTGGTGGTCGGCGTCGGCCCCCATGCCCGCAGGAGTCACCTGCCGGCGCTGGCGGCCGGGCAGGCGGCCGGCCTCGTCGGCACGGTCTGCGGCGTGGACCTCCTGGGGGCAACGGACGTGCTGGTGCCCTACGAAGCCGACGACGGGCCCCGGTCGCTGCCGGTAACGCTGATCGAACCGTTCGACTCCCGCCTTCCGGCCCTGCCTGCGGCGGTCCGGCGCGCCCTGGACACGGTGGTGGATGGCCGCGGCATCGACGCCGTCGTGGTGTCCACCGAGCCCGCGTACCACATGGTGTACGCACGGTGGGCGCTGGGGGCTGAGCGTGCTCCTGGACAAGCCGCTCAGCGTGCACGCCGGCTGTTCGGTGAATCCCGAGAAGGCCGAAGCCATCCTCACCGACTTCGACGAGCTCCTGGAGTGCTACCGGCAGGCCCGGCGCAGGTTCCCGCAGATCATGGTCACCGTCCAGAGCCAGCGCCGCTACCACCCGGCCTTCCGGCGGATGCGGGAGTGCATCGCCGAGGTCACGGCGGAGACCAACTGCCCGGTCACCAGCGTCCAGTCTTTCTACAGCGACGGGCAGTGGCGGATGCCGGACGAGCTGCTCGACATCTCGTATCACGGCTTCGACCAGGGGTACGGCAAGGCAGCCCACAGCGGCTACCACTTCTTCGACATCGTGCCGTGGCTCTTGCAGGGCGGCGAGACGAGTGGGAAGGAACTCGATGCCGTGGACATCCACGCCCACGTCACGCGTCCCGACGACGTCCTGACTCAGCTGGGCGTCCAGGACCACGAACAGCTCTTCCCCGGCTTCGCGGCCCGCAACCCGTACACCGAGGCCGAACTGCGCGCGGCGACAAGGCTGTTCGGGGAAGTCGACGCCTTCATATCCATGGCCTACAAGAGCAGCGGCCGGACGATGACTTTGGGAACCATCAACTTGGTCCATAGCGGCTTCTCGCAGCGCGGCAGCCTGACCCCCGCGCACGCCAACCTCTACAAAGGCAACGGCCGGGTGCGGCACGAGAACCACATCATCATGCAGGGCCCCTTCCAGGCCCTCCACTTCCACTCCCTGCAGACCCTCAACGACGGAACGCCCAGCACGGACCCAACCGCACTAGGCCACGAACGTCATATCCAGGTGCACGTCTTCCGCAACAGCAGGTTCCGCCCCGGCTGGAGCAAATACGCCAGCCTCGACTTCAGCGCGCTGACCGCCGCCTCGGACTCCGAGGCCGCGCTGCCGACACAGGAGTCCTCCCGGCGCCGCGCGACGTGGGAGTTCCTCGCATACCTGGACGGCCGGCGCACCCGCGAGGAGATGTCCTCCGAGCTCACCAGCCATCGCCGCGGAGCCACGCTGATGGCGGGTGCCTACCTGTCGATGGCACAGCAGTGGATCGGCGCCTCTCCCGTGCGCAGACTGGACTTCCGCGCTGCGCCGAAGCCCGCACCGGCACCCCAGGCCCGGGTGGAGGCTGCGCTGTGAACCTCCACCAGCCGTCACCAGTGATCCCGCTGCCGAGCCTGTCCGACCTGCTGGGTCCTGCCCTGCCCGACCTCCTCACCGCCTGCCGGCGGCATGTCGGACTGATCACCGGGACTGAACGCGTCCACGGCGGCAATGTCAGCCACGTCTTCCGGATCCGCGGAGACCACACGAGCGTGATCCTGAAGGTCCGCAGAGACCGCTACGCCCGCATCCCGACGCTGCGCACCGACCCGACTCTCATCGACGACGAGCGCCGGGCCCTGGAGGTCTACGGGAGAGTCGAGCCGTCGGTCCTCCCTCAGGTCCTCGGCTTCCACGACCAGGCCCACGCCATGATCCTGGCCGACGTCTTCCCCGACGGCCGCAGCTACCACGAGCACCTCGCCGAACGTCCCGCCACCCCCGAGGAGATGACCCGGCTGGGCAGGACACTACGGCGCATCCACCACGCCACCCGGGACACCGACACCGACTTCCGGGCCCACACCGAGCAGTGGTTCCGGGAGCGCTCCTTCCTCTTCTGCCTGCGCGCCACCAGCCACGACGTGCTCGCGCAGGCGTGCGAGGAACTGGCCGCCCTGCCCCACCAGCAGCTGGTCCTCGGCGACCTCGCCCCCAAGAACCTCAGCCTGGCCGCCGGCACCGTGGCCCTCTGCGACCTCGACAACGTCCACCGGGGCTGGCCGCTGTACGACGTCGCCTACTTCCTGGCGCATCTACTGATCCACCACCTCAGCCAGCCCGAGCACCTGCGGACACTCGTGCCCGCCCTGCTCACCGCCTACTTCGACGCCCCGCCAACACAGCGCCTGCCTGCTGCGGACGCACTGCTGATGGCCAAGGTCGTGGCCGGGGTGGTCCTGTACCGGCTGGACGAAACCGTGCCCTACCCCTTGCCGGTACCGGCCGTCCTGGCCGACCGGTACCGGGCGCGGGTACTGCGGCTCCTCGACACCGCAGCGTTCACCGTGCAGGAGCTGGTGCAGGCCGTGGTGACTCCCCTGGAGGCAGCGGCATGACCTCGCTCGTCTCCGAACCACCCCGCGAGGAGGATCAGGCGTCCATCGCCGTCCTGCGCGCGCACGGCTACCGCATCCTGGACATCCAGTCCCTCGCCAGGGACCAACAGGCGTTCGCCGTACGCGTCCCCGAACTCCGCCGTGAGATCGCCCCCGGGGCCCGCTTCCAGGCCAGGCCCGTGGAACTGGGGCGGGGGGTCTTCACCAACGTCTTCACGCTCCGCCTCGACCTGGACCAGGTCCGGGCCGAGGCAGTCTCCCACGCGGACGGCTTTCACCTCCGCGATCTGGTCGGTACAGATGGCACGTTCGCGGCCGTCAGCGGCTCGTTCTCTTTCATCTCCGACGACCCGTCCTACCAGCCGACCGAGCCCTGTCTCGACTTCTACTGCCAGGCCGGAGAGGTCATGAGCCTGCCCACGGCCTCCAAGCCCGCCTTCCTCGACGACCACGGCCAGGCGGTGATCGGCATGCTGGAGGCCTCTGGGACGCTGAGTGTGCAAGGGCAGACCTACCGATGGGTGGGCTCGAAGGAGCCGCGCCCCGATGCCCGGGACGACCCCGGAGTCCTTACCGTCTTTGGCGCCGCGAACTGCCGGGTCCGCTACACCGACGATCCGCACACCGGCTTCGTGCGCGATGTGGACCGGGCCACCAACACCACTCCACCCGATCCTGCGGCCGTCGACGTCGTCGTGTCCTGGACCCCCGACGGCGGCCATTGCGTGACCTCGGTGCACCCGGGCGGAGGCGCCGGACTCTTCGCCGGGAACTTCGTGCTGCGCGCCGAGCGTTCGCGGGCCGACCGCCTACGGACAGGCGCGAAGGTGCAGATCACCCGGATCAGCGGGCTGAACGTGCGGCACCTGAACAGCGGCATCTCGCTCGGGCCCAGCGTCGCCGACGCAGCGGCCGGCCGGACCCCGGCTTACGACCAGTGTTTGGGCACTTCGCCCTTCCACGACAAGCGCTGCGCCCGGACCCTGATCGGACTGCACGGACGGGAGCTGTGGTTCCAGGTGCTCGACGGCGCCCCGCTGAGCGAGACCTTCCGCGGCGTCTCCCCCACAGAGACCGCCGAACTCTGTACGGCCGGGGGCCTCGATCCCCGCAGCGTCTACCACTTGGACGGTGGGGCATCGTCGAAGATCGCCTTCACCGGGGAGAGCCAGACCCAGGTGGTCGGCAGCATGCACTACCTCCGATGGCCACGCAGCCCGAGCGAACCGTTCCGCTGGAAGGGCCTGGACGGCCGGGTCCTGCGCAGCGCCTTCGTGGTCAGGAGCAACCATCTGGAAGGAGCGAGATGACGACCGTGCTCGTAGTGGGAGCCCATCCCGACGACCCCGAGATCGCCATGGCCATGCGGATGCGATGGTACGTACTGAATGGCGCCCGCGTCCGGGTGCACTGCCTGACCACCGGAGCCCCCGGCCCGAACGGCACGGCGCCACGCCGGGAGGAGTGCCTGGCCGCCGGCACCATCCTGGGCGTGGCCGAGTACACCTTCTCGGACATACCCGACACCCGGTTCGTCGAGCACCGCGGGGAGATCAACGCCGAGCTGTTCAGGGTCTTCCGAGAGGCACGCCCGGACATCGTCTACACCCACTTCCCTGACGACCAGCACCTCGACCACAGCATCACCGCCCAGGAGGTGACAACGGTCGCCCTGCGCGAGGCCAACAACCTCTGCTACTTCCGCTCCCCTTACAGCATTGGGTTCGAACCCACCAGAGTCTTCGTGGGAACCCAGGAGCTCCTGGACACCAAGGCAGCCGCTCTGAAGCGCTTCGCCTCCCAGCAGCAACTCGACATGGACGTCTTCCGGAAGCTTGCCGAGGTCGCGTATCGGCAACATGTACACCACCGGGTCGCCGAGCGCTTCCCGCCGGGATTGGAATACGCCGAGCTCTTCCGTACCGCAAGAGAAATCGGGTTCGCAAGGTAGATGGATCGAGAGGTCCACACCATAGGCCAGTAGGCCACTACCGCTGTCCCGGAGGCCTCGCGAATGTCCGAGGAAGTCCCTCGCGCGAAACGCATAGCTTGGGAAGATCTGCCTGCCCATGCGCGATCCGTCGTCGAGTCGCTGGTAGGTCACGTCAACACTTCCGTCTCCAGTGAAGCAGGGCTCAATTCACCCCTCGCGTCCACGTTGCACGTACCCAAAGGGAAGGTGTTCATCAAGGGACTTCCCAGTAACCATAGAAGCACTTTTAAGCAGAATAATGAGGCGAGTATCGGGCCAAGCGTTCATGGAATCTCCCCTAGGCTGCTCCATCATGTCGATACGGGCGAGTGGAACCTCCTGATCTTTGAGCACTTCGACGGCAGACATGCAAACCTGACACCCGGATCTTGAGCTTCCCCCGGTGTGTGGGAGGTGCTGATCAGCTGGTCAGGGCGGGTTGACGGGGTTTCAGGTTCGTTCGTTTGGCCGTTGCCTGGTCGGCGTAGTGCTTCTCCTCGAATTCGACGGGGCTGAGGTAGCCGAGCCGTTTCTGGATGCGCCGGGAGTTGTAGAAGCCGTCGATGTACTCGAAGAGCGCGAGGTTGGCCTCGGAGCGGGTGGTGAAGGTGCGGCCGCGGATGCCTTCGGTTTTGATGAGCATCCAGAGGTTCTCCGCGAGGGCGTTGTCGTACGAGTCCCCGACCGAGCCCATGGACGCCGCAACTCCCGCTCTCAGTAGGCGAGTTGTCAGCTTCACGGACGTGTACTGACAGCCGTGATCGGCATGGTGCACGAGTTGTCCGGGCTTGACCTCCCGGCTGGCCAGGGCGTACTCCAGTGTGGTGAGGACCAGGTCGGCGTCCGCGCGGGCGGAGGTCTCCCAGGCCACCACTCTCCGGGAGAACGCGTCCCGGATCGCCGAGAGCCACAGCGGCCCTTCGCCGGTCGAGATCATCGTGAGGTCGGTGACCCACAGCCGGTTCGGCGCGGGCGCGGTGAAGTCGCGCTCGACCAGGTCCGGGGCGAGCGTGGCCTTGGGGTCCCGGCGAGTGAAGCCCTTCTGGCGCGGGCTGATGCCCGCAATGTCGGCCTCGCGCATCAGTCGCTCGACCCGTTTGCGGCCCACGTGGACGCCCTCGCGCCTGAGGACGGCGTGGACGCGCGGCGAGCCGTAGATCCCGCCCGAGCCGGCGTGGATCTCCTTGATCTGCTCGGTCAGTTCCGCGTCGCGGCGCCGGTGTTCGCACGGCTCGCGTTCGGCACGGCGCCAGCGATAGTAGGTGGAGGAGGCGATGTGCAGTTCCCGCAGGACGGGCTCGACCCCCAGGCGTGGATGCTCGTCGAGGAGCGCCGTCACCTGGGCCGGGTTGGGTCGAGCTGGGCCGCGAAAAAAGCCGAGGCCGTCCGCAGTACCTCGTTCGCCCGCTTGAGCTGGGCGTTCTCCTTGCGCAGCGCGGTGAGCTCCGCGCGTTCGTCGGTGGTCAGCCGATCGTCGCGCTCGCCGGCGTCGGCCTCGGCCTGGCGGATCCAGCCGCGCAGTGCCTCCGGGTGCACACCGAGATCGACGGCGAGCTTCTTGATCTGGGGCTTCGGGTCGGAGGTGCGATACATCCGCACCGCACGCTCACGCAACTCCAGCGAGTACTTTCTGGGGGCAGCCATGGTCGATGTTCCTCTCATGAGTCCCATCTGACCCTCTGTCAACTCACTCCGCATCTCGGGGGAAGCTCATCTCCAGACCTGCCCCCGATCCTGCCGATGCTGCAAGAACTTCTTTCCAGAAGAGAGCACGGCACCTCCGTTTCCCTGCCAGTTGAGAAAAGATGGACTCGCTTCGGAGACGGCCTGAACTTGAGCCTGCTAGGGAGCGTATCGAGTCGTGATCAATGGGTGGTCCGGGTGAGGTCTTTGATCCAGATCATCGAGGCGCGCAGGTGGAGGCCGGCGAGGTGGCTGTCCGGGGTCTTGTCGTATCGGGTGGCGATGCCTCGCCAGGCCTTGAGCTTGTTGATCAGGCGCTCCACGGTGTTCCTCTCCTTGTAGAGGTCGGCGTCGTGGCTGACGGGCCGGCCGCCCCTGGAGCCCTTCTTCTTCCGGTTGGCGGCCTGGTCCCTCTTCTCCGGGATCACTGCCTTGATACGGCGTCTGCGCAGGTGGGCCCGGTTGCCGCGGGACGAGTAGGCCTTGTCCCCGGCGACCGCGTCCGGGCGGGTGCGGGGGCGGCCGACGGGGCCGCGGACCCGTATCTTCCCCAGCACGGGGATGAACTGCGGGCTGTCCGCGGCCTGACCCGCGGTCAGGACGAACGCCAGTGGGCGGCACTTGCGGTCGGCGGCGAGGTGGACCTTGCTGGTCTGCCCACCCCTGGAGCGTCCGAGGAGGGCGGCCTTCAGCCGGAGTTTGCGCCGGCGCCGGATGCGTCGTCGCTCCTCCCGCCCGGGATCGGTTTCTGCGTCCTGCCCGGTTTGTTCTTCGAGGTCGCCCCTTTTGACCTGGCCTTCTCCTCCTCGGCGGCGGCCTTCTCCAGGGCGGTGATGACATCCTCGCCCAGGTGCATCCCGGCAGCGTCGTGGTGAGCGCGCGCGGTGGTGGAGTCGACGCTGACCAGGGACAGGTCCACCTCACCCCGCTTCGCGGCCTCCGCGATCAGGCCCTCCAGCAGGGCCTCGAAAACGCCTGCGTCCCGCCACTGCCGGAAGCGGTTGTGGACGGTCGACCAGGCGCCGAACTCCTGCGGCATCTCCCGCCACTGCCCGCCCGTCCTGAACCGCCAGATCACCCCCTCGAACTGCTGCCGCAGCCGCTCGGGGTACGGGCCATACTCGCCGATCGGCAGGTGCGGCCCGATGAACTCCCAATCCTCGTCCGTCAGTTGCGCTCGCGTCATGCGAGAAGATCTACCGGTTCAGGCCCCGCCACGAGAGCGAATCCCGCAGATTGATCACGACTCGATACGCGCCCTAGTCGCCCAGCGAGTTGGGAGCCTGAATGCGCTGGTCAAAAGTGATGGGGATCACCATCGTTTTCCTTGGCGACCGCGAACTTGCCCAGCGCGGAGGGAAGTTCTCGCCTGCTCCGAAATCGATGACGGGACGCATGCCATGCCGGTCGACCGGCATGCGCACACGCCGCCGAAGGCGTGCAGCATGGTCAGCACGACCTCCATGTAGCGGAGGAACGCGAAGCCCAGCTTCTTATGTCGCACGCGGTCCATCTGGACGACTGCCTTGCTCCCGGTGCCGAGCTGACGGAGGACGTGAGCCGATGGCGAGGGCCGCGGGGTAGAGCACCTGGTGCCCGTAGCGGGCGCGGGCACGATCGGCGACGGCTTCGATCGCGAGAGGCCTGTCGTCGCTCGCGTCGAGAGTGAGCTGTCGGGTGGCCAGGCCCACGGGCCGAAGGGCATCGGCGCGCAGCGCGATGCTGCGGACCCGGGCGCGCTGAAGCCCGAGGGATTCGTAGACCGCGTACGCCGCGCGGGCCAGGAGCACCGTGTGCTGAGTCGCTTCGGACAGGACACGGCTGCGGCGGGTGGAGCTCTGGTTGGCATAGTGGATGGTGCAGGTCAGGCCGCTCGTGATCTGGCCGGAGTTGCGGAGGCGGGCACCGAGGTCGTCGGCGAGGGCGAGCAGGGCGCGCCGGTGGGCGGCCGGGTCGAGCTCGTCGCGGTCAAAGCGGTGCTCGACGCCGATGTTCGCCGGGGTCGGCGTGGGGTCGACGACCTGGGTGTCGCGGCCCTGGGCGTGCTCATGGAGGGCGCGGCCGGCCCGGGCACCGAGCAGACGCTGCAGCGTGAATTGGGGGACATCGGCGACGTCGCCGACGGTGTGCAGACCGTACTCGCCGAGCGCCGCGGCGGTCCGCACGCCCACACCGGGCAACTCGTGGACCAGACGCGGGCGCAGGAAGACGGAGATCGCCTCGGGGGAGTCATGGACGACGGTGCGCTGTCCGGGCAGGGTGAGGGCGCAGGCCATCGCGGCGAGCATCCGGTTGGGGGCGCAGCCCGCCGCGCTGCGCAGGCCGAAGTGAGCGAGCGCGCGCAATTGGACCAGCTCGGTCAGGCCGCGGGCGTCCCGCTTCCAGTACGGAATCGCTCCAGTGATGTCGAGGGCAGCCGAATCCGGCACGATCATCTGCACGCGGGGCGTGACGTCCTCCAGCAAGCGGCGTAGCCCCTCGGGGAGTTCGGCTTCCTCGGCCGGAACGTCGAAGCGGAGGTGGAGGAGATGGCGCCCGCTCATGTGGTCACCCCGCGCTTCCCGGGTTCACCAGACGCCTCAAACTGTCTCGCCGCCGCGTCGGGGGCGGAGCTTTGATGCCGGGCTCCTCAATGCGGAGAAAATGGACGCACGCGTTTCGTGACGTGCCGCCCACCTCCAGTCGTAGGGGCAGTACGTCCGCTCCACGAACAATATATCGAACGTAATTCGAACGAGGCGACCTTTGGCAGGTGCGGTGTGTCGTCTGCCCGGTCCGCGTGGGCGTATCGAAGCCACGCCCCACGTAACCTCTTCCTGTGCCTGCACCCCGCCTGCATCGCGTCGCCGTCCTTGTGCTCGAGGGTGCGAAGCCGCTCGATGTCGGCATTCCCGCGCAGGTGTTCACGACCCGCGCGAGCATGCCGTACGAGGTGCGGGTGTGCGGGGCGACACTCGGTCTCGTGACCGGCGGCGATGGCCTGGCGTACCACGTCGCCGACGGCCTCGACGCGCTTGCTTGGGCCGACATCGTCTTCGTCCCCGGCTACCGGTTCCCGGACCGCGAGGACCCGCCGCCGGCGTCAACATCGTGCCGACCACGACCGGCGCCGCCAAGGCGATCGGCCTGGTGCTGCCGAACCTCGACGGCAAGCTGTCGGGCGACTCGATCCAGGTGCCGGTGCCGGTGGGCTCGCTCGTCGAACTCAACACGACCGGCGCCCGCGACTTGACGCGCGACGACGTGCTGGCGGCGTACCGCGCCGCAGCACAGGGGTCGCTCGCCGGCATCCTCGAGTACTCGGACGACCCGCTCGTGTCGTCCGACATCACGGGCAACCCCGCCTCGTCGATCTTCGACTCGGCCCTCACCCGGGTCGACGGCCGCCACGTCAAGGTGGTCGCGTGGTACGACAACGAGTGGGGCTTCTCGAACCGCGTGATCGACACGCTCGAGTTCCTCGCCACCCGCTGACCGGACGCCGGGCTCGCCGGCACGTCGATCTCGGCCTGCATGCTGCCCGGCGAAAACGCAGATGAGAAGCGCTGCCAGGGCCGCCCTCGATTCCGTGTCGGTCGATCGTGACAGCTAGTCGATCGTGATGGCCAAGGAGTCGGCCGGCAGCGAGTTTTTCAGGCAGCGGCCGTGGTCAGGGGGCGATCGTGAGGTCCTCGATCAGGCCGGCGCGTAGCGTGAAGCGGTAGCGGAGATCGGCGCGCCCGCCGGGGAAGTCGCCCTCCAGCCGGTTCGTTACGATCCAGTGGGTGTCGTCCAGTTGCTCGGCGCCGAGCCGTTCGGTGGTGAATGTGAACTCGCTCGCTGCTGTGCTGAGCCACGTCTCGATGGCGGCGGTGCCGGTGTGGGTGACGCCCTCGTCGGTGACGGTGGCGCTCTCGTGGAACGCCGAGAGGGCGGTCGGGGTGTTCCGGACGCGGTGAGCCTCCAGATAGCGGCTCACCGTGTCGGGCAGTTCGATGGGGGTGGCGTTCATGGGAGTTGCAACTCCTTGCTGGATAGTGCTGGGCGTCAGATCAGACAGTGGGTTTGGTGCCGCCGTCGATGACGTGTTCGGCGCCGATGATCGATGACGCCCGGTCCGAGACCAGGAAGGCCACCAGTTCGGCTACCTCCTCGGGGCGAGCCGGCCGGCCGAGGGGAATGCCACCGATCCCGTTCATGATCATCCGGCGGCCTTCTTCGTAGTCGACTCCCGCCTGGTTGGCGAAGGTCGCGACGAAGGAGCGGCCCCAGTCACTCTCGGCGAAACCGGGAGTGACGCTGTTGACGCGAACTCCCCTCGGGGCGACTTCGTTGGCCAGCCCCTTGCTGTAGTGGGACAGAGCAGCCTTGGCCGATCCGTACGGAACTCGGTTCGCGCCCGGGATCGAGCGGGAGAGCGAGGAGACATGGACAACAGCTCCCGCGCCACGCTCAACCATGCCGGGCACCAGCGCCCGGTCGAGCCGTGCGGGAGCGAAGAGATTGACGTCCATGACGAACTGCCACACAGCGTCCTCCTGCGTCAGCAGCGGAACATGCTGGTCTCCGTCGGTGCCCACGTTGTGGACGAGAATATCGACCCCGCCCAGATGCTCGTTCACATGCCGGGTGACCACTTCGATCCCCTCCCGGGTGCCGATGTCGGCCTGCACGAACAGCTCGCTCTCCTGCGCGGATGCAGAGCGGGCAGTGAAGGCAACCGCGGCACCGGCACTGGTGAGCCTGTCGACGATCGCTGCGCCGATCCCACGCGTCCCTCCTGTCACCAGGGCACGCTTTCCAGCGAACTCGCCGCTCTCTGCAGCAAAAAGGGAAGCGGTTGAAGCAATGGTGGTCATGGTTCCTCAGTCTCGGGATGCTGTCAGTGGCCGGCGGACCCGGGGCACCTGACGCATTCCGACGTTAGAGGCATCTGGAAAGACGATCCATGCCTGAAAGTCTCGTTCCCTTGACCGTGCGTCTCATGTGAGCCATCCAATGTAGACTTTCACTCATGGACGTCGTCAGTGACGCGGTAGCTACGATCCGGACCGGCCGACCGCACTCGGCACGTACCCATCTCACCGCGCCCTGGGGCCTACGCTTCGCGCCGACCAGTGGCCCCGGGTTCCACGTGGTGCTTGAGGGCGGGTGCTGGCTGCTGTCGCGCGACGCCGCACCGGTGGCTCTCGCGGCGGGCGACGTGGTTTTCGTCTCTCACGGGCAGGAGATGGCCCTCGCCGACCACCCTTCAAGTGCGCTCGTCGACGCCACTGAGGACCTGGACGACGCCTGGATCCCCCGTAGCGAAATTCAGCGCACGGAGCCTGCCACCGTACTCATCTGCGGTTCCTACCAGCTCAACCGCGCCCGCTCGCACCCGCTCCTGGCAGAGCTCCCGGACCTCATCCACCTGCCCGCACGCGTAAGCCGGCAGGCTCCCCTCTCAACCGTCGTCGCCCTCCTCGGCGACGAACTCGACGAGCACAACCCCGGTTCCGACGCCATCGTCTCCAGCCTGCTGGACACGATGCTGCTGTACATCCTGCGTACCTGGTACAAGGAGCGGGCCCAGAGCGCCACCACCGGCTGGGCAGCAGCCCTGTCCGATCCGGCGGTCAGCACCGCACTGCATCACCTCCACCGCGACCCCACCCACCCCTGGACAGTGGAAGAGCTGGGCACACGCGTAGGGCTGTCACGAGCAGCATTTGCCCGCCGCTTCACCACCCTCGTCGGCAAACCACCACTCACCTACCTCACCTGGTGGCGGATGACCTCGGCCGGCACCCTGCTACGCCTCGATGACACGCCCCTGCACACCATCGCCCGGCTGACCGGCTACACCTCTGAATCCGCATTCAACCGCGCCTTCAAGCGCGAGTACGGAAAAGCCCCTGGCGAGTACCGCCGCCAGCACCTCCGCACCACAGGATGAGTCCCTTCGCCAGGACCACACCCGCGACTCCAAGATCCGTTTGCGTGAACGGTTCAACGCTTGCGTGTGGCAACGGACAGCCCCGTGCTCGACCCGACTTGAGGAAGGGGGCAGGCGGGTGTCAGCCCAACTCTGGCCACCTCTCCGTCGGTTCGAGGACGCCCCCGCGGAGGGTGTTGATGTGTCTCGTGAGACACATATCAGCCTGGAGAACCCGGGCTGCGATGGCCGAACTTCTTCAGGTCGGCCGAGTGGGTGCCGGCCGGCTGGAGGTCGGCGTACGGGTGCAGGCGGGCCCCGGCGGTGCCGTCGGCGAGCGTGCGCTGCGGTGCGGTCGGCTGGGCCGGGGTGGGGGCCGGGGTGGTGCGGCCGAGGAGGTCGAGGGCGGCCTGTGGGCCGTGGTCACGGCGGGCGGTAGCCGCCTCGTCTAGGTCCCAGGCCATCTCTCCGACGACGGTGCGGCGCGGGCCGCGTGCCTCGACCTGCCCGCGTACCAGCAGCAGACCGGAGTGGAACACGGTGTGCGCGCAGGCCTCGTGGGAGTCCTCGAAGAAGGCAATGTCGACCAGGCCGGAGCCGTCCTCGAGCGTGGTGAAGATGACGCGCTTGCCGGACGGGATCGGCGGGGTCTGTGTGGAGGCCCGCACGCCGGCGACGAGGACTTTCTGCCCGGGCACCATGCCGCGCAGGTGCGCGGCGTCGGTCGCGCCGAGCTCGCGCAGCAGCCGGTAGTGGTGCTCCATCAGGTGATGCGTGACGTCGATGGAGAGGGTGTCGAGTTCGGCACCGAGCTTGTCGCGGCTGGTCATTTCCGGCAGCCCGCTCGGTCCGGCGGTCACCAGCTCGCCGCCCAGCGGCAGTTGTCCGTCGGTGGCGGTGCGGTTGCGGGACTGCCGGTGCAGTTCGGTGGCCTGCAGCAGCAGGTCCCGCCGGGTCAGGCCGGGGGAGAGGGCGTCGAGGGCGCCGATACGGATCAGGCGCTGCGCGAGCGGCAGGGACGGGCGGGCGCGCTGCCACAGGTCCTGCAGGCCGGTGTAGGGCTGGCCGGCCACCAGGCGGGCGGTCTCCGCCTCGCTGATGCCCTTGACCGTGGCGAACGCCAGGCGCACGCCCCAGCCCTGCTCGGTCTGCTCCACACTGTGCTGCCCGCGGGAGTAGTTGACGTCGACAGACAGCACGGGAACGCCGTGGCGGCGGGCGTCGGCAACGATGACCCGGCGCGGCCACATCCCCGGATCGTGCTCCAGCAGCCCCGCGTACAGGTACGCCGGGAAGTGCGCCTTCAAGAACGCGGACTGAAGAGCGGGGACGGCGAAGGCGACCGCGTGCGCGCGGCAGAAGCCGTACGCGCCGAAGGAGGAGACGATCTCCCACACCTCGTCCAGCACGTCCTTGGCGTAGCCGCGCTCGCCGGCCGTACGACGGAACCAGGCCTCGACCTTCGGCAGCCGGTCAGGGTCGGCCAGTGCGCGGCGCGCGACGTCGCCGGCGGCACGGTCGCAGCCGGTCATCCGGGCGAGGATCGCGATGATCTGCTCGTGCCAGATGACCACGCCGTAGGTGTCGTTGAGCACCGGCTCCAGGTCCGGGTGCGGGTACTTCGGGGCGGCGCCGTGCCGGGCGGCGATGTACAGCGCGGGCATGCCCCCGGACACGGGGCCGGGCCGGAAGAGCGAGATGTCAGCTACGACGTCCTGCATGTGCCGCGGCTGAAGACGGCCCACCAGATCCTGCTGGCCAGGGCTTTCGAGCTGGAAGAGGCCGACGGTGTCCGAGGCCCGGATCATCTCGAAGGCCTGCTGGTCGTTGACGTCGACGTGGTCGGGGTTGTCGAGATCAATCGCGCGTCCGGTCGTGCGGCGGATCTCGGCGACCGCGTGCGCCATCGCGGACTGCATCCGCACGCCGAGCACGTCGAGCTTGACCAGCCCGAAGCCCCCAAGCTCGATATCCTCTTTATCGGCCTGCAGCATCGCGTAACCGGCCGGCGTCGGCTGCACCGGAAGCCGGTTCAGGAGCGACGCGTTCGACAGGATCACCCCGCACGGGTGCATGGCGTAGCCGCGGGGCAGCGCGTCCAGGCCTTCGGCGAGCTCCCACAGCGGCCCGAACTTCCCTGCCTGCGCGGAGAGTTGCCGCAGCTCTGGTAGCTCGGCCAGGGCGGCGCGGATGTCCCGGGCGCGGATGTGCGGGAACGATTTGGCGATGTCGCCGACGACCTGGGGCGGCAGTCCGAGGGCGAGCCCGGTGTCCCTGAGGGCGTGCCGGGCCCGGTAGGTCTCGGGCATGCCGGTGACTGCGGTCCGCTCCCGGCCGAACCGTTTGATGATCGCGTCGTACACCTCCAGGCGCCGTTCGGACTCCACGTCGAGGTCGATGTCCGGCAGCGAGGTACGCCGCTCGCTGAGGAACCGTTCGAAGAGGAGCCGGTGTTCGAGAGGGTTGGCCGTAGCGACGAACAGCGAATGGTTGACCATGCTCCCGGCGCCGGAGCCGCGCGCGGCGACCCGGATTCCGAGCGCCTGGGTATCCGCCACCACCTGGGCCACAGCCAGGAAGTACGGCTCGAATCCCAGGCGTCCGATGACGTCCAGCTCGTATCGGAGTTGCTGAACGGCGCGCTCGTCCGTGTCTAGGCCGCGGGCAACCATGCCGGCCTCGCACCGCTGCCGCAGCAGCCGCATCGCCGACCCGGACTCCGCTCCCGCGCCAACGACGGACGGCTCGGGAAAGTGCGGCCGTCCCAGCCCGAGGTCTGCCGGGGTGAGGGTGCAGGACTGGTCGGTGGCCTCGGTCTCGGCCAGCAGGCGCACGGCCCGGCCACGGTCGTCGCCGACGGCCTGGGCAATCCGCTCGGCGACTGCGGCCATGGCGGCCGGGTCCTTCAGCCACCGCTCTCCGCCGTCCAGGTGCCGGCGGTCGACGGGCCGCAGCAGCCGGGCCGCGTCGAGCACGTCGGCCAGCCGATGCTGGCCGGAGTCGGCGTAACGGACCCCGTTCGACAGCACCGTGCGTACGCCAATCTGGTCGGCCAGGCCCACGGTGCGCGCGGCCAGCCGCAGCGAACCCGCACCGGTGCCCTGCTGGCCCAGATACACGCTCTCCAGGCGCAGCCGTTCCCCGGCCAGCTCACGCCACGGCGCGAGCAACTGCTCGGCGATGTCGGATCGTCCCGCGGACAGGGCCCGCATCGGCTCGGAGGAGGGGCCGAGCAGCACCACCAGGTCCTGGTCGGCGTACTCGCGCAAGACCGGCCAGGACACGACCGGCAGAACTCCGTCAGTCTCAGCGTGCGCGGCGGACACCAGACGGCACAGCCGCGCCCACCCGGCCGCGTTCTGAGCAAGCAGAGTGATCCGCAGGGGCGGCTCCATCACGTGCGCGCCGCCGCGCACGGGCGTACGCGGCCGTCCGGAAGCCGGGACCGGCGAGACGAGCGGCGCGACGGCGACGTCGACGCCGAAGACGGGGCGGATACCGGCGGCCGCGGCGAAGCGGACCGTCCCCGCGACGGTGTCCCGGTCGGTCAGCGCGAGCGTCGTCATCCCGCGCTCGGCTGCGCGTCGGACCAGGGCATCGGGAAGGGCGGCGCCATGGCGGGCGGAGTAGCCGGAGGCGACGTGCAGATGAGTAAATCCACGGCTCCGCACCTCATGTCTCCGCGTGTCCCTCCCCTGACCTGTGACCTCTCCAGGTATCCACCATAAGCCATAATCGCGCAAGTGTTCGAAAGATTGGTTTGGCGTCGCCCTCGGCTGCGACGTTGCGCGGTAGGTGGCCACGTTGATTCGTAGTTGGCCAGTGACGTCAGCAGCGCGGTGCGACCTGCGGCTTCCCCATCTGGACATCGGATTCCGGGGCAGCGAGTGGCCAGCTGCCGTGCAACGCCGTGGCCAGGTACGAATCAACGGAACGCCGTGATCTGGGGCATTCCGTGAGCGCGTGGCCACCTACGACGCTCGGCCTGCAGAACGACACGGCGTCCGGCGACATCAGCCGCGACCTCGCCGACACCCTCCAGCGCGCGCTGATCGCGGAGCCGGGCACTCCGGTGCAGGCCCGCCGCGCCCCGGCCGACAGTCCGCGCCTGCAGGATCTGCTCAACCCCGAAGGCGCGTTCGAGCCCGTTGTGCACACCGGCTTCGAGTTCTGGGTCCCGGAGGCGGAGAACGCGACGCCGAAGGCGACCGCCTCCATGGAGCGCGCCAACGCCGCCGCCATCCCGACCGTGAAGCTCCAGGGCGTAAACGCCGCGTACTGGTGCGAGGCGCCGGACAAGAACCACCTGCGCTGGGTCATGCCGTACCCCGAGGAGCAGCTTCTGGACGCTCGCGCGACTGCACGCGGCGGGCCGCGGGTCCAGCCTCGGGCAGCGAGTCACCCGGTGGCCATCAACTGATGTGCAGCCCGGTCCGTTCGGAAAGTCGGCTAGTGAGGCGTGTCGGGGACAGGTGACCCCCGTCGCAACTCCCTGTTGTGGCAAGCAAATCCATGTCCGAATAGCCGAGATCGGTTTTGCGAACCGCGGATAAGCCTCGGGGCCTGTGCTCGGCGCCCGGTGGGCCGCGTCCGGTGGGAGTGATGTTGATCAGCGCGTGGGTGCGCGCCTGCCCCCACTGCAAGCCTGACACCCACCTCCGCATCCCTGACTGACCTGTCGACGCCTGCAAGTGGTGCGCGCGGGAGAGGGCCCTGGTGGTCCTTGCGGAGGCGCTGGGGGCGGGGTTGTGCCCATGCCGGGGCGCGGTCACTGGGTGGACTCGTCGAATGCGGTCTTGATGCCGTCGGCCACACTCTGGACCTCATCGGCGCTCATCGAAGGCGTAGCGGGGTCACGACGGCGTGGCGGGTGGTGCCCGCGAGGACTTCCACGGTGGCGAGGCCAGAAGGAATCTTGGTGTAGGCCTCACTGGTGTCTGTGCTGCCCTTTTCTGCTGGACCGGCCGCAACCAGGACCTGTGCAATCTGCGCAGCGAGCGGCGCCGACAACGTCTGCGTGAGTGAGGTACGTCCGTTCGGAAGACGTACCGCGAGCGCGCGGGGCCGGGTCAGCGGCCCTGTGTAGCCGATCACGTCGGCATCGACAGTCTCAGCATGCCGGATCTTCTGCCATGCCCCGGTGCGGCCGGCCCGGTAGGAAGAGGTGGCACGTTTGGCGACGATGCCTTCGACGCCGTGCTTGTTGTGGAGAGTGTTGTACCAGGTGAGTGCCGTGTCGCGGTCGGTGGTGGCGGAGACGGCCTGGATGGGGGTGGTCGCGGGCAGGCCTGCCAGGAGGCTGAGGAGAGCGGCGCGGCGCTCGCTGTACGGGCGCGGCCGGACATCGCCTGATGGCAGTTGCAGGGCGTCGAAGGCGATGTAGTGCGCGGGGCATTGGGTGGCCAGGCGGTGGGCGCGGGTGGGGGAGGAGGCGGCTCGGGCCTGTGCGGCCTCGAAGCTGATCCGGCCGTCCTCGGTGGTGATGACGGCCTCGCCGTCGAGGACGGTTCCGGCCGGGAGGTGGTGGCCGGCGAGGGCGAGGTCGCCCCATGCGGCGGTGACGTCGCGTCCGGAGCGGGCCTGCAGCCGGACCCCGTCGTCGGTCCGCCACATGATCATTCTGTGGCCGTCCAGTTTCATCTCGTAGTTCCAGTCCGTTCCGGTGGGGAGTTCCGGCACGGACTGGGCGAGGGCGACGGAGACGGGCCAGTCCACCCGTCCAGCCTGCGGCGGCCGTGGCCGCGGCGCCCGTCGGTGTCGTCGGGAAGCGTTCCGTGGCGGGGGCTCATAGGCTGGTTGTAGGTTCTCAGGCTCCGTGTCATACGGCGGCGCCGTGACCTGCAGTTCTGTCTGGCGTCTCACGCTGTGTCATCCGTCGGTTGTCTCAGCTTCCGTGTCATTTCCTCAGCTCTCGTGTTCGATGCGAGCCGCTGACCCGCGACGTGACATCGGCGTGAGACTGCGCCCGAGAAAATGACACGGGATTTGAGACCCCACACGATGGCAGCGGACAAGTTTGTCCTTCGACAGCGAAGTTAGTCGTGTGCAGCGTGCTGATCTGGGCGGACTGCGTTGGATGTCAGGCTGAGACCGGCGTACGGCATGATGAACCGGTGGACTTCGAGTCGTACCGGGGCGAGCTTCTCGCGTTCTGTTACCGGATGCTGGGATCGTTCCACGAGGCCGAGGATGTGGTTCAGGAGACGCTGTTGCGTGCCTGGAAGGCCCGGGATCGGTATGACCCGACGCGCGCGTCGGTGCGGACCTGGTTGTACCGGATCGCAACGAATGCGTGCCTGACCGTGCTGGAGGGGCGCGGCCGGCGCCCGCTGCCGTCCGGGTTGGGTGCGCCGAGCGACGATCCTGAGGCTCCGGTGGTACCTGCGCTCGATGTCCCCTGGCTGGAGCCCTTTCCTGATGCGCGGTTGGACGTCCAGGCGCGGGCCGATCTGCGCCTGGCGTGGGTGGCTGCGGTGCAGGTGCTTCCGGCCCGGCAACGCGCCGTCCTGGTGCTGCGAGAGGTGCTGGGGTTCACCGCGGCCGAGGTCGCCGAGCAGCTGGGGACCACGGTGGCGGCGGTCAACAGCGCGCTGCAGCGCGCCCGTGCCGCCCTGGCGGGCGCGGGCGGTGTCGATGCGGTGCGTGAGCCGGACGATCCCGGGGTGCGGGCTGTGGTGCAGCGGTATGTGCGGGCGTTCGAGGCCGCCGACGTGCCCGCGCTGGTGCAGTTGCTGGCCGAGGACGTGGTTCTGGAGATGCCGCCGGTTCCGCTGTGGTTCCGGGGCAGCAGCGACTACGGCCTGTTCATGGAACGCGTATTCCGGATGCGCGGCACCGGTTGGGCCGTGCGGGAGCTCACGGCGAACGGGCAGCCGGCGCTGGCGGCGTACGCGCCGGAGACCGGCGGAGGGCACAGGCTGCACACCCTCCAGGTGCTCACCGTCACCGGCGGCCTGGTGGCGCACAACGTCGTCTTCGCCGATCCCGGTGTCTTCGACGTCTTCGAGCTGCCACGGCACATTCCTGCGGGGGATTTCGCGCCGGAGCGATGAGTCGGGCGGGGGCCGCCGGTATGTACCGGTGAGCACTCGACCTGAGCGAGAGGAACATCGCTGTGAGCATCATCGTAATCGGATTCGTCACCTTGGACGGGATCATGTCCGACCCCACCGGTACGGAGGGGACGCCGCTGGGCGGCTGGGCGCTGCGGCACGGCCGTGAAGCCATCGACGGAGATAAATTCCGGCTCGGCCGCACGCTGGACGACGGCGTGCTGCTGTTCGGGCGCACGACCTGGCAGATCTTCTCCCGCCTGTGGCCCGGACGTGAAGGCCCGTTCGCCGCGCGCATGAACGCCGCCCCGAAACTGGTCGCCTCCCGCACGCTGAGCGGCACGGACACCGCGGCGTGGGCAAACTCGCGGATTTTGGAGGGCGACGTCATCGATGCCGTCAAGCACGAACCGCGCGATGTGGTCGTCATCGGCAGCCTCAGCATCGTGCACCGGCTCATGGCCGGGGACCTGGTCGACGAGTACCGGCTTCTGACGTTTCCCACCGTCCTCGGCACCGGCGACCGGCTCTTTTCGGCGGGCTGCCCGCACGCGGCGCTGGAGTGCCTGTCGGCGGAACAGGTCGGCCCCGCCGTCCTCACCCGCCACCGCAGGGCCGCCGCATGACCGCCCGCCTCATCGTCTTGTTCGCGACGCCGGCTGACCCCGCAGCATTCGACCGCCACTACCGCGACGTCCACCTTCCGCTCGCACGCCAGCTCCCAGGGCTGCGCCGCTACACGCTCGGCCGCGACGCGGTCCCCGTCCGCGGCGGCGAACCGTACTACCTGGTCGCCGAATTGGAATGGGACACGATGGAGGAACTACGTGCAGCCTTCGCGTCCCCCGAAGGGCGCACCACCGCAGCCGATACGGCCCACCTCCAAGAACTCACCCCAATCCGCAGCATGATCTACAAGGTCGATGAGCCCTTGCTGTAGACGCGCGAACGCGCAACTGGGGAACGCGGCTCGCTGGGTCGTCCGCGTCTGCCCCTTCGAAGTCGTCTGCTTGCCCGAGCGTCGCAAAACGACCGGCGACCTCGGGCGAGAGACAGCAGGGGGGGCGGACCGCCATGGCCCTACCGAAACCGTGCCCTCGAACCTGGCCGGCGCGCAGTCCAGCAGCGGACGCCGCCGACGCTCGCGTGCGGCGTCCACGCACGACACCTCGACGTACGGCACGGCCGCCGTCCGCCCCAGCCCGTAGGCCATACAACAACCCCAGCGAGCTCACCCCGCCCACCTGCGTTCCACAGTTGAGCGGGCTTCGCGGGGGTGCGGCGGGGTATCGGTGCAGGTCAGGCGGCTGGGCCTAGCGTGAAAGGTCAGAATCGCCTAGTGGCACGACTGGCGTACCCTGACGGCCTTGGCCTGGATGGATGCGCGTATCGTCTAGGGGTTACCGGGACTGGCAGTCAGCCGCGGTCACGGAGGCTGGCTTCTTCGAGGTCGAGTTCGTGCTGGATCCGGCGCCGGGTGACGTTGCTGATCTTGTTCGCTTCGTAGAGGCGCTGGAGCTCGGCCGCCTCGATGGAGATGAGTGTCCGGCGTATCTCGCGGTAGGCGTCGGCAGGACGGGCGTCCGGGTCGCTGTAGTGGGCGTCTTCAGCCTGGTGGATGCGCGCTTCCAGATGACGACGGGCCTGCTTCAAGGCGGCCTCGGCGGCGGCACCCAGATCAGCGAGCTGATCCAGATCGCCAAGCTGTTTCAGCTCTTCGAGAGCGGCGGTTGCAATGTGTCGGCGGGTCCGGGCCTCCTCGCGGGCGGTGCGCTCCGGTTCCAGAGCGATGCCGGAGCGGCGGACGACGGGGACCAAGGTGAAACCCTGGAAGATCAGAGTGAGCGCGATGGTCCCGGTGGTGAGCGTGAGAATGAGCGCCCGGTGCGGCAGCGGCGCCCCTGTGTGGGTGACCAGGGGGATGGAGAGCGCGGCTGCCAGCGGCATGACGCCTCGGGTGCCCGCCCAGGACAGGACAGCCGGGACGCGCCAGGAGAGGCGGTTGTCGACCTCCCTGTGCCGGTGGTGGATCAAGGCGGACAGCGGGAAGATCCACAGCAGGCGAATCGCCAGCAGAGTGAAGGCGATCACCGGCACCCACAGCGGCCAGCCGTGCTCGTCGCGCGCGAGATGACGGACGGCCGAGGGGAGCTCGAGGCCGATCAGGGCGAAGACGACGCTCTCCAGAAGGAAGGTCACGGTGTCGTAGACGGCGTGGACCTGGAGCCGGACGGGGGCGTTGCTGAGCTTGTGGCCGGTGCTGCCGAGGACGACCCCGGACACGATGACGGCCGTCACGCCGGAGGTGTGCGATTGCTCCGCGATGACGTAAGAGGCGTACGGCGTGACCAATGCGATGACGGTCTCCAGCATGGGGTCCTCGGTCCGTCTGCGGATCAGGGCCACCACTGCGGCGACCGCCGCGCCGATGAGACCTCCTCCGCCTGCCAGGATCAGGAACTGCTCAACGGTCCCGGGCACACTGATGGCACTGCCGGACACCGCGGTGGCCACGGCGACCTTGTACAGGACCAGTGAGGTGGCATCGTTGAACAGGCTTTCCGCCTGCACCATGGCCTGCACGCGCGGTGGGAGAGACAGGCGCCGGCCAAGCGCGGTCACGGCCACGGGGTCGGTGCTGGCCAGGACAGAGCCGAGGATGAACGCGGTTGCGGCCGTGAGCGGGGTGATCGCGTGGGCCACGTACCCGACGGCGATGGCCGAGGCGAGGACCAGGCCGAAGACCAGGCCGGTCACAGGCCGCCACACGGTGCGCAGGTCGCGGACGGAGATTTCCCCGGCCGCGGCGTAGAGCAGCGGTGGCAGCACCAGCACGTTGATCACGTGAGGCGGCAGGCGCACCTCTGGAACCCAGGGCATCAGCCCCACGACCAGACCGGCAACTACGAGGAGCGAGGGGGCGGGCAAGCTCCAGCGTCGGGCACCGGTCGCCACGGCGGTGGCCAGAACCACGAGCAGCAGGATGACGGTCAGGCCGGTCATGGAGTGTCCCGGGTGGGTTACGGCTTGTTACCCCCCTCTGACCAGGTGCTTTATCAACGTAACCGACCTCGGGCGGTGATGCAGCTGACACGGAGCCGCGACCATCCAGGGCGCGGCAGTCGTTGCGGCGGCGCACCTGCCCATGGGGCAGGCCCTGCCGGCGGTGAGCGCTCCGGGCTCGCACATGCGATCGACGATCGCCTCGCGGTCGGGGTGACTGGCGAACTGGTGGAGAGGCGGTATTCCGGAAGCGTGCTATCTATCCGGTGCCCGTCAACTTGTCAGCCGGGGTCAACTGTTCAGCGAACCCAGGAATTCCAGCAGCGTCGCATTGACCTGGTCGGAGTGCCCCTCGGCGATGCAGTGGCCGCAGCCGGGCAGGATGTGTGCCGGTCCGATGCCCGGGTGAAGCGTGGGCAGGGCGGGGATCAGTTGGTCCATCCCCGGGAACCCGTAGACCAGGTCACGGTGACGTAGCGGCCGGGCATCCGGTACTGCGCGCCCTCCCACGGGGCGGTCAGCTGCCAGTTGCGGTACCAGTTGAGAGCGCTGGTGAACCCAGCTTCGGTGAACTCGGTCGCGAGCGTGTCGATGTCGGCTTCGGCGAGCCAGGAGGGAAGTTCCTCAGGGTCCTCAAAGAGGTCCAGGAATCCGTTGCCCGGTGGGACGAACGGCTCGACCGGCGGGTCGCTGTGCGGATTGTCGCCGGAGAGCCCGTACATCACGCGGCGGAAGGTGCGGTGCGGGTCCTTCGCGAGCTCGGCGTCCGCGACGCCGGGTGCCTTAAAGTAATTCCAGAGAACTGACCGCCGAAGCGCTCGCGCATCGCCTGCAGCGGAGGAACCGGCCCACGCTGCGGCGGCGGGACACCGAAGCCCACAACCCCCGGACGACGTCAGGCCGCATCAGCGCGGTGGACCAGGCGACCCGGCATTGCGGGTGCTGGTAAGGCATCCGTGTTGGCCGAGGCCTTGATCGCTGGATGTGTGGCTGCCTGCGACTCTCGCCCGGGGTTTTCATCTGCACGGGCCCACGGGCGGCATCACGGTCTGTCGTGCTGCTGTGCCTGGCCTTCCTCGCCGCGGCCAGTGCTCTGACGCTCCTGCGCCTGCTGCCGATGAGCGGTCGCGATAAAGGCATTGAGATCCTTGCGCTGCGGCACCTGCTGCTCGTTCTGCAGTGCCAGGTCGGCCGGCCTGTGTTCGCCGGCACCGACCGCGCGGTCCTTGCCGGCCTGTTCCACCGCTTCCCGGCAGCGAGACTGCGGCGCCTCCTGCTGCTGGTACGCCCCGGACACCATCCTGCGGTGGCACCGCGACCTGCTCAACCGTCGCCACGCTGCGACCTGTGTGCCGAAACGACGCGGACGCCCGCCCACCGTCCGCTCGGTCCGCGTCCTGGTCCTATGCCTTGGGCGAGAGAATTCCTCCTGGGGCTACCGCAGGGTCCACGGCGAGCTTGCAGCGTTCGGCATCAAGACCGCCGCCTCCACCGTCGGGGAGATCCTCCGCGAGCACGGCATCCCGCCCGCGCCCGAACGGCAGAGCGCCACCTGGGCCGACTTCTTTCGCGGCCAGGCCGAGGCCCTGCTCGCCTGCGACCTCTTCGAAGTCCGCACTGACCGGGGCACGCTTACGTCTGCGCCGTCATCGGGCACGCCACCCGCAGGGTGCGGATCTTGGGCGCCGGCGCGCACCCGACCGAGGACTGGATCGCGCAGCTCGGGCGGATTCTCCTCATGGACCTCCAGGACGCCGGCAGCGGGGCCGGGTTCCTGATCCGCGACCGTGACTCCAAGTTCACCGCCGCCTTCGACGCCCTGATGTCCGACGCCGCACTGAAGGTCGTCACCACCGGCATCCGGATACCGCGGATGAACTCCCTCATCGAGCGCTGGATACAAACCTGCCGGCGCGAGCTCCTGGACAGAACCCTGATCTGGAACCAGAGCCACCTCCTCCACGCGCTCCGCGAGTTCGAGGACCTCTACAACGGGCATCGCCCACACCGAACGCTCAAACAGGCCGCTCCGTTCAACCCGCTACCCGAACCGTTTCATGTGCCGGCACAGGTCCGGCACCTGGATATCCACCGACGAGACCGACTCAGCGGAACCCTGCACGAGTACCAACATGCGGCCTGACCAAGTCGGATGACTATTCGGCACCTGCACAGTTCTGTAGATCTGCCAGCAGGCCCTCGATGTCAGCGCGTTCGGGTAAGGATTCTTCGATGGTGTGAGGGAGCGCGGCCTCCCAGAGTGACCGGGCGGCCACGAAGTCGCCTGCGGCAGCGTGCGCGCGTCCCAGGACCACGCGCAGACGCGTGACCGTTAGACCGTGGCCCGCGGCCACGCGGCGGGCCAGCCCGGTAGCACCGAATTCGATTGCGTGCTGGATTCGGTTTGCGGCGAGGTACGTCTCGACGATCGCCGTTTCTGCGAGATCCTCCGGTGCGAAGCCGGGTGTACCCAGGTCCAGCAGATCCTGCAGCGGCTCGATCCAGTTCAGTGCCTCGGCCACACGCCCGGCGCGAACGCAGAGGAGAGCCAGGGCGGAGAGAGCGTCGTAGAGGTTGTTCTGGCTGCCGACCACCTCGGCGGCGGCCCTGCCTTCGGACAGCAGTTCTTCCGCCGGGACCAATTGGCCCATGGCCAGATGCGTCATGCCTGCTACGCGCTTGGCGACCGCGGCTGTCTGCGGGTTGCCGTTCCCGGCGGCGAGGGCCAGGGCTTCCTGGGCGTGCCGCTGGGAGGCCGTGTAGTTGCCCTGTATCCGGAAGATCTCGGCGAGATTGGCATGATGCACGGCGCGACTCGGAGCGTAATCCGTGTGGAAAGTCAGGGCTGTGGAGGCGTGATGGAGGGCTTCTACGATGCGGCCGGATCTGGTGCAAACCTCAGCAGAGTCGTTCCAGGCGGCCGCGAGTCCCCGGGCGAAGCCAATCCGATCGAACTGGATCTTCGCGGAGTTGAACTCTTCCAGTGCCGCGTCCAGGTCTCCTATGTCCATTGCGATGAAGCCGAAACACATGTGGCACATTCCCCGCCCGAGCGGATGGTCGCGTGCCTCGGCTGCACGTAGTCCAGCTTGGCTGGCGGCGAGCGCGCCCCCGGCCGAGCGGTGGGCATCGAAGTTTGCGCGCAGCGCGTGGGCCAGGTGCCAGGCGAAGGGGGCGGGCCCATACTCCGAGACGTGGATGGCCGCTGTGATGAGATTCGCGTGTTCGGCGGCGAGCCACGCCTGGGCGTCGTGCGGGCCGGAGAATGTCTGCGGAGAACCGGTCAGCGGGAACTCGTCGGGGAACAGGACCCAGCCGTTCGGCATGATGATCCTGTTGGCGGCATCCAAACTGAGCAGGTACCAGGACAGCAGCCGATGCAGTGCGGGCTCGCGCGTTTCCTGCGGCTCGGTGTCCGCCAGTTGCTTTGCGTACAGCGCCAGCAGGTCGTGGCTGCGGTAGCGTCCCAGAATCGGCTCGGACAGCAAGTGCGCCGCCAACAGCTCGTCGAGCTCCAACACCGGCGCCGACAACTCGCGGCCGAGCAGGACGGCTGCCGCCTCGCGGCTCGCTTCCGGGCCCGGGATCACTCCCAGGAGGCGGAACAGGCGTTGTGCCTCCACCGAAAGAGAACGGTAGGAGAGATCGAAGGCCGCCGCGACCGCGCTCTCCGGGTCACCGACCACCTGCAGCCGTGCCAGCAGATCCGTACCACCCAGTTCGGCAACCGTGCCTGCCAAACTCTGCGCGGGGCGGGCCGCCAGGTTGGCGGCGGCGATACGGAGAGCCAGCGGCAGATGGGCACAAAGCTCGGCCAGCTCTTCGGCGCCCCCCAGCTCCGCGTCCACGCGGTCCCGGCCCAGCTGGACCGCCAGCAGCTCGAGGGACTCCGCAGCCGGGAGGATGTCCAGCGAGATCCGAGCCGCGCCCTCGCGGACAACCAGACCTGTCAGGGTGTCACGGCTCGTCACCAGGGCGTGGCAGTCGTGGCCGCTGGGCAACAGTGGGCGAACGTGCGCCACGTCCAGCACGTTGTCCAGAACTACGAGCACCCGCCGGTTGGCCAGCACCGACCGATACAGGCCCATCTGCAGGTTCAGGTCCAGGGGGATCCGCTCACCCGGCACCCCCAGGGACTGCAGCAGCACCGACAATGCCTCGGAGGCGGTGAGCGCGGGATCGGTGGCGTGTCCGCGTAGGTCGAGATACAGCTGGCCGTCCGGATAGTGGCCGACTAACTGGTGCGCCCAATGCACGGCGAGCGCAGTCTTGCCGACGCCGGCCGTGCCGGTGATCACGGTGGCGGGCGCGTCCCGGCGTATCCCGGAGAGTGCCACGAGGGCGTCGGTGCGACCGGTGAACCCACTGATATCTGGGGGGAGTTGACGGGGCGTCCAGTCCTCGGCGAGCGGAAGCAAGCGGCTTGTTGCCAGCGGTCCGGCTGCAGCAAGGTGGCTGTCACGGGCTCTTGCAGAACGCCACGCCCGCTCCCACTGCGCTGCCTGTACAGCGTTGGCGCCGCAGGCACGCACCAGGGACCGGACCAGTTCCAGTGAAGGAAGGCGCCGCCGCTGCGGATTCAATGCGTCGGACAGTGTGCTAGTGGCCACGCCTGTCCTGCGGTACAGCACTTCGAGCGATGGGTCGCCGGCCCAGAACTTGATCGAGCGCAGGCCGCGGACGAAGTCCGCCACGTCCATGTCGTCCTGGGGCAAGGGGAAGGCATCTACCGGCTTTGGACTCGCCACCTGCGCCCCTCGGCTTCCACGGTGTCGTGTGCGAACGTGCCCATCAGTGTAGGGGCAGCCCTCCTTCAGCCCCTCCGTGCCCGTCCGGGTTCGTCCGGGTTCCGCCGAGCGGCTGGCCGGTGGAAGCGTTGAACGTGTGTGATCGCGGTACGGCGATTCAGCAATGCGCACACGGCACACCGTTGAAGAACGCCCACGTTGGCGGCCATCGCCGTTCCTGACGCCGAAAGGCTCTGGACCACCCCAGGAGAAAGGCGAGGAACCCGATGAGAGTCCGCACACGAGAATCAGCCATGGTGGTCGCCGCCTTGATGGGGCTCGACTGGTGGATCCAACAGGAGCTCAACTCCTGGTGCCTGTTGTTCGTCATGCCGACCGTGCTCTTGGAGGACCAGCAGGACGCTTTCGCCGCACGTTGCTGCATCGAGGCCATGGTGCTCATGGTGGCCACGGGGCACAGCCTGTGAAGCTCGCGGACAGATATCCCAGTCTGCTGCGTCCCGCCGTATGGTACGGACCTCCCAGGAGCGCGTCCCCACGTTTGAACTCCGGAGGGGGCCGGCACGGTGAGCGCATTCGACCTCGTCACTGACGGTGCGCCAGGCGAACCACCCCAGTTCGAATCCACCGAACCCGGGGCGGTTCACGCTGCGGAGGCGGAGGCGGAGGCGGAAGCGGAAGCAGGAGCGGCAGCGAGGAGCGCGGCGGCGCCAACCCCGAGGGACGACGCAGCACGTCGTAGGGGAGGAGCGGCCAGGGTCATTAGGCGTTGCTCCACCCGGTTGTGCTGGAATACGAGTCCAGCAGGTCCACCACGAAGACCAGGGTCGAGCCCGCCGGGATCAACGGCGAGTGCGACTGATTGCCGTAGCCGAGACGCGGGGGAACGATGATCTCGCGCCGACCGCCGACCTTCATCCCCCTCACCCCCCGGTCCCAGCCCTTGATGACCTTGCCGCTGCCCAGGGCGAACTTGAACGGCTGGCCCCGGTCCCAGGAGGCATCGAACTCCTTCCCGGACTCGAAGGTCACCCCGACATAGTGGACCCTTACCACCATGCCCGGCTTCACCTCAGCCCCGTCCCCGACGACCAGGTCCCGGATGGTCAGCTCGGTAGGAGCGTCACCCTCCGGAACGTCGACCTCGGGCTTCGTCAGTTCACTCATTGCAACCTCATCACTCTCCGTCGGAAGCCGTCGCACGGACCAGCCGGACACATGGACACTCCACTCCATGCAGCAGATGGTCACGCTACCGAGAATGCCGGCCCCCGGAGCACACCAGATCCAGCGGCCACACGTGATGATCTTTCGCACAGCCGATGAACGCGACCGCCACGTACAGGTCACGCAGTAATCGCCAGAACGAGACGAGGTGCAGATGACTGTCGGCACATTGCGAGACAGGGCCCTCCACCTTGATTGTGGACACCTCGACACTGGATCTTGAGTCCAGGGAGAGGAGTCCCGGGTGGGGACCTACAAGTACTCGGCGGAGTTTCGGGCCGACGCGGTGGCGTTGGCTCGTTCGTCGGGCCGGCCTGTCTCGCGCGTGGCCGCCGAGCTGGGTGTGAATCACGAGACGCTGCGGCAGTGGATCAAGGTGGCGGACGAGGCCGCGTGGCCCGAGGCAGTTGCGGAGTCGGCGAAGGACGCGGAGATCGCGGCCTTGCGCAAGCAGGTGTCTACTGACTTCGGCTCGTTAGGGTGATCTTCTTCGAAGTCCCTGATGGGCCTGGAGTGTTGTCTGTATTCCGTGGTGTATGAGGTATGCGGATGGGGGCGGCCTGACCCCTGTGGGGCGTCAGCGCCGGGAGACGGTACGGATGCAGGCGGCGGAGCTGTTCGGGCAGAACATCAAGCCGCCGGGAGTCGCACGGCGCCTGAGGGTGAGCCCGAAGTCGGCCTACCAGTGGCAGCAGATGTGGCGGGACGGTGGCGTGCAGGCTCTGGTCTCTCGTGGCTCGAGTGGATCGCGATGCCGCCTGTCCCCGCGCTGTCTGGAAAAGCTGGCTGCCTACCTCGATGAGGGGTCTGCCGCGCATGGCTGGGTGGAGGACCAGGTGTGGACGGCTGCCCGGGTGGCCACGCTGATCGGCAGGAAGTTCCACGTCTCGTACAGCGTCTCGGGTGCCACGAGGCTGATGCACCGGCTCGGCTTCAGTCCTCAGGTACCCGCGCGGCGGGTGGCCGAGCGCGATGAGCAGGCCGTGACCGTGTGGAAGGAGGCGACCTGGGCCGAGGTAAAAGAGCCCGGGCGGCGTGCGGGGGCTACGTCTGCTTCGAGGACGAGGCGGGCTTCACGCGACGACCGCCCAAAGGACGCACCTGGGGCCGGCGCGGCCGCACCCCGCAGGTGACGGTGAGCGGGCGACGCTCGGGCCGCCTGTCGGTGGCCGGACTCATCGCGATGCGGCCCGGCTCCCGCACCCGGCTGTGTCACCGCCTGCGCACCCATCCCGCGGGCAAAGGCAAACGCCGCAGCATGGGCGAACGGGACTTCATCGCGCTGATCGACGGTGTCCACCACCTCGTCAAGGCCCCGATCGTGCTGGTCTGGGACCGGCTGAACACCCACGTCTCCCACGCCATACGTGAGTTGATCGCCGAGCGTGAATGGCTGACGGTATTCCTGCTGCCCGCGTACTCGCCGGACCTGAACCCCGTCGAGTGGGTATGGGCACATGTCAAGCGCAGCCTGGCCAACCTCGCCGTCGTCGCCCTCGACCGGCTCGAAGTTCTCGTACGCAACCGGCTCAAACGCCTCCAGTACCGGCCCGACACTCTTGACGGCTTCATAGCAGGCACCGGCCTGACCTTCGACGACCCAGCGTCACCCTAATGCGCCGAAGTCAGTAGCGGTAGTTCGTTGAATCCGGTGGTGGTGTGGGTTGACGGTAGGTCGGGTTGGTCGTAGGCCGGTGGTAGGAGTCAACTGCTCTGCTGGGGGCTGAAGATGACCGCTCGCCGTCCGTGTCCGCCTGCGCCGGGGCCGTTGGAGGAGTACGCGGCCCGGTTCGACGACCTCTTCTTCAGCCTGGCCCAGCGGCGGGGGTTTCGCGAGTATCTGACCGGGCTGCTGGCGCCGCGGGAGCGGAACAAGACGATCACCTGCCTGGCAGGGGCGGAGCCGGTGGCGGGTGCGGGGATGCCGGGGGTGCAGCGGCTGCAGTTCTTCCTGTCCGAGTCACCCTGGGAGGCCGAGCTGGTCAACGACCGGCGGCTTGAGCTGCTGCGTGAGGAGCCGGCAACGGCTCCGCACGATGGCGGGGTCATCGTGATTGACGACTCCGGGGACCGCAAGGACGGCACGGCGACCGCGCACGTGGGCCGGCAGTGGCTGGGCCGGCTGGGCAAGACGGACAACGGCATCGTCACGGTGACCACGGTGTGGACCGACGGCCGCGTGTACTACCCGCTGCACGCGACTCCCTACACCCCCGCCCACCACTTCGCCCGCGGCCGGTCCGATCCGGCCTTCCGTACGAAACCGCAGCTGTCCGCAGCCCTCGCGGCCCGCGGGAAGGAGGCGGGCTTCGGCTGCCGGGCGGTGGTCGCCGACTGCGCCTACTCCGTCAGCGACGACTGGTACCTCGCACTGCGCGACGCCGGCCTGGCCTACGTGGTGGCCCTCAAGCCGCACCGCGGCACCTGGCTCCGGCAGACCAGCCACACACCCCCATCGAAGCTGCCCACGCCCTGACCTGGAAGGATGCCAAGCGTCCGGGCGACTGGACGCCCGTGGAGCGTCACTTCCGCGACGGACACACCGAGACCTGGTGGGCCGCTGATTCCCGCCTGGGCGGCTACGGACCCGACTCACCCTGCCGGCTGGTCGTGGCCACCACCGACCCGAGGAGTCTGCCGGAGAAGGCCACCTGGTACCTGGCCACCAACCTGCCCGACCCCGACGCAGCCCACGCTGCCACCAGCCCGCACCCGCCGGCCGACCTGACCGAGATCGTCCGCCTCTACGGACTGCGGCCGTGGATCGAGCAGAGCTACAAGCAGGTCAAGGACGAACTCGGCTGGGCCGACTTCCAAGTCCGTTCCGACCGCGCCATCCGCCGCCACCAGACCCTGGTCAACTGCGCCTTCTCCTTCTGCTGGAACCAGTGGTTCGCCCCACCCGGACCCCTGGATGCCACCGCACCGGACCCGTGCCCCAACCAGGGGCCAGAGAGGGGGCCCAGCCATACCCCACCAGCCCCAACAGCCTTGCTGGCCCAGGGCCTTACGGGCCATCCGTTCCTGGCTCACCCCCGCCGTCACCCTCACCCGATGGTGGCGAGCCTGGACGGACACGGACCCACCCTCCGAGCTCCAGGCCCTGATCGACGCGGTCACCACCGGACACGGCATTGACCTCTATTGCCGGATTTAACGAACTACCGGTAATGCTGAATTCCTCAAAGGAAGTACACATAGCGGCGGCGTAAGCGCCTGGTGGGTGGTGCGGGTCTGCCCCAGATCCAGGGTCGGGCGCGGGCGTTGAGCTGGTCGGTGGCGACGCTGGTCGCGTGGGTGATGTGGTCGCGGTCGCCGAAGGAGCGTCCGGCCAGGGCGGTCTTGCGGAAGATTCGCCACCAGCCTTCTTGGAGGTTGAGCCAGCGGGCGCCGACTGGGATGAAGACGTGCTTGATGCGTGGGTGGTCCTCGAGCCAGGTGCGGGTGGACACGCTGTTGTGCGAGGACAGGTTGTCCGTGATCACGTAGATGTCCCCGGCGGGGTTGGCTTCCTCGATCAATTGGAGGAACTGCTGGTAGAAGGCGCTGTTGCGGGACGTGGCGGTCATCGTGATCGATTGACCGTCGCGGACGCGTAAGCCGCCGTAAACCCAGGTTTTCTCCGGTCCGCGGGAGTAGTCGATCTCGTTTTTGATGCGGTGTCCGTCCGGCGACCAGCCCGGTGCCGGCGGGAAGGTGCGTGGGATCACCGGGCCGAGTTCGTCGGCGCAGACCACCGTCGCGCCGTCGGGCGGGCTGGTGTAGAGCTCGACGATCCGCGTCCTTTTCCCTCGAAGTCCGGATCCTTCGAGCGGGTCCACGAGCGCGTGCGCCGCCAGCGCACCCCCTCGGCCAGCAGGATTCGGCGCACCTGGGAGCGGCTGACCTCGATGCCCAGGTCCCGGGCCGCGGCGGCCAGCGCGTCCAAAGTCCACTCCGAGGGCCCTGACTCGTCCGCGGCCCACATCTCGTTCGACGGCTGCACCTCCAGCCGACCCGGCGGCGTCAGCTTGACCAGGCCGACGATCCTCGAGCGCTCGGCCTCGGTGATCCTTCGCTTGCGGCCCTGCCCGCCCAGATCCTCCAGTCCCTCCAGCCCGCAGCGGTTGAAGCGGTGCAGCCAGCGGCGCACCGTCTTCTGACTGCACCGCAGCTCGTCGGCTATCTGCGGGACCAGCCAGCCGCCCCAGCTCAGCTCCACCATGCGGCAGCGCTCCACCACGACCTTCGGCGCCCTTCTGGCCGACGCCAGGCGGTGGACCACCGCTTGCTCGTCCTCGTCACGGCCCGGCCGTGCCCTCAGCACCACTACTCAGCACCCGCCCCCGAGCACCCGCAACTGCCCCGCTACCAGCAGCTATACCCACCGAAAGCGGAATTCAGCAGTAAGCGGATGGGCCGGAGCCCCCTTTTGCGGGCGCCTGCCGCGTGCTGGTGAGCCCGCACGATCGTGGAATCCACTGAAACGGCCCAGCTCAGATCCTCGTTCGCGTCGGCCTGGGCCACCAGGGCAGAACACCCGCTCCCAGGTGCCATCGACGGCCCACATCCGCAGCCGGTTGTAGACACCTCGCCAGTTGCCATACTTCTCCGGCAGATGAACCCACTGGGTACCCGTCTGAAACTTGAAGGCGATCGCGTCGATCACCTCACGATGGTCCCGCCAGCGGCCACCCCGCTTCGGACGCTCGTTGACCTCTTGGACGATGCCGCGAAAAACGCGAGGCGAGCAGCGGGCAGGCCTCAGCTGGACGGATGGGCAGCGGAACGGCAAGGGTGACGATAATCCCCATGGGCCGTAGACGGGCGGTCCGGCGACCGGGTCGCGATGGCTGAACTCCGTGAAGCGTTCCGGGTCGTGGCTGTACCACTTGCGCAGTTCCGTGGACGGGGCAACCTGCTTGCACCACTCGTCGAGATGGGCCTTCTCCTTGGTCATTCCCCGTGGCCAGATGCGGTCGACCAGCACTCTGGTGCCGTCGGCCTGCTCCGGAGCCTCGTAGACCCTGCGGACGTGCACGGTCTTCTTGCGTGCCATGGAGGAACCTCCTGGTGAGCTGGGTACTCCGCTTCTTTCGGCATCACACGTAGTAGCGGGCGATGATCTCAAGCCGTGCCACCTCGTCCGGCCCCGGATAGGCCACCAGTACCTGCGGACCGCTGGGGTCCATGCCCTCGAGAAGGGTGAATCCCTCAGCCTTCCTTGTGTACACATGGCCGGACCGGGCTCTGAGCACGATGGCGTCCCGCTGGTTGGTGCAGCCGATCTTGGTCAGGGCGTGTTGGTGGTGTTCGGTAGCGCGGGGGCGCTGTCGGGGAGCTCGGCGGGGTAAAGCTGATCCATGCTTCCCTCGGGCAGGTAGCGGCGGGGGAAGGCGATCCATTCGTCGTGCAGTTCGAACAGGACGGCGGTGACCAGTCGCAGGAGCGCGTCGTCGTTGGGGAAGACCTGGACGACGTCGACGCGGCGCTTGACCTCGCGGTTGACCCGCTCCAGTGGATTGGTGGACTGAATCTTCTTCCAGTGGCGTTCGGGGAAGACCGCGAACGCGGTCAGGTCCTCCTTCGCTTCCAGGAGCATCGCCTTGACCTTGGGGAACTGGCCGCCGAGCATGTCGGCAACGGTGTCGAGTTGGGCACGGACCGTCTCGCCGGTGGGCTGGGCGAAGATCGTGCGGATCGTCGCGGCGACCATCTCGGCCGACTCCTTGCTGATCACGCCGAAGACATTGCGCAGGAAGTGAACACGACAACGCTGGTAGGCGGCCCCGAGCATGACCTTCCGGATGGCCTTGACCAGTCCCGAATGATGGTCGCCGATCACGAGCCGGACCCCGCTCAGGCCGCGTTCGCGCAGGGAACGCAGGAACTGGGTCCAGAACACCTCGGTCTCGCTGTCGCCGACCATCACCCCCAGCACCTCGCGGCCGCCGTCCTCGGTGATCCCGGTGGCGATCACCACGGCCCGGGACACGATCTGGTGCTCGACCCTGGCCTTGCAGTAGGTCGCGTCCAGGTACATGTACGGGAAGCGCACGTGGTCCAGAGGCCGGTTGCGGAACGCGGTCAGCTGGACGTCCAGGTCGCCGCAGATCCGGGAGACCTCGCTCTTGGAGATCCCGGTGTCCGCGCCGAGGGCCTTGACCAGGTCGTCGACCGACCGGGTGGACACGCCGTGCACGTACGCCTCCATGATGACCGCGTACAGGGCCTGGTCGATCCGGCGCCGCCGCTCCAGCAGGCTCGGGAAGAAGCTGCCCGACCGCAGCTTGGGGATGGCCAGGTCCAGGTCGCCGGCCTGGCTGGTCAGCGTCCGCTCGCGGTGGCCACTGCGGTAGGCGGTGCGGGTATCGGCGTGCTCGTTCCACTCCGCGCCGATCTTCGCACTCGCCTCGGCCTCGATCAGCTCCTGCAGCATCCGCTCGGCCACTGAGCGGACCAGTTCGAGGCCGTCCGCTGAACGTAGTGACTCAAGCAGGCGGAGTAAGTCATGCTGGGTCAGGGCCATCGTGCACCTCCCGGGCTGAACACGCCGTTTACCAGGGAGAATTGCACGGTGGCCCGTCTGATGAGCAGGGAGCGGAGCCTACGCGCGCATGCGCCCCCGGGCGCACGCCCTGACCAAGATCGGCTGCACCAACCAGCGGGACACCATCCTGAGCACGCGCTCGCAGCGCTGGAAGTCGTCGGGGCCGTCCGCCGTCCAGATCACGTACTGCGCGCCGACATGGCCCGCCGGGTGGGGCGCGTGCGGTCAGACGGCGCGCAGATACACCTGGAAACCATTGTGGCTCACGAGGAGGGCGGCAGTGGCGGTGCGTACTGTGACCTCCATGTTCAGCAGCTCCTGGTAGAAGTCCGCTGATGCGTCGTGGTCGTGGACGAACACCATGGGGGTCTCCGGCCGCGCCATGCTCCAGGCGCTGATCGACGGGCAACGTGATCCGTACATCCTGGCCGACCTCGCCAAACGCCGCATACGCAGCAAGATTCCCGAGCTGAACCAGGCGCTGACCGGCCGCTTCCGCGAGCATCACGCCTTCCTGACCCGTCTCTATCTCGATCAGTACGACCAGCTGTCCGGCGCCATCAAACAGCTGACCGTCCGGATCGAGGAGGCGATGAGCCCTTTCCGCCCGGCGCTGGACCTGCTGGACACGATTCCCGGGGTGAACCAGGCAGTGGCCGAGGTGATCCTGGCAGAGACCGGAGGTGACATGACCCGGTTCCGCTCGGCCCAACACCTGGCCTCCTGGGCCGGGTTGTGTCCGGGGCGCCATGAATCGGCGGGCCCGGGTCCGCAGCACCCGGGTCCGACCCGGCAACCCCCATCTCAACGGAGCCCTCGGAATGGCCGCGATCGGAGCGGCACGGACCAAGGGCTCCGTCCTGCAGGCACGCTACAAACGGTTGACCGCCCGCCGTGGCCCGATCAAGGCACTGGTCGCCGTCGAGCACTCGATCATCATCGCGGTCTGGCACATGCTCAGCGACAACGTGCCCTAGCACGAGCTCGGCGGCGATTACTTCACCCGGCGGGACCCCGAACGAGCCGCACGCCGAGCCGTATCCCGACTGAACGATCTCGGATACCGCGTCACCCTCGACCCGATGGAGGCCGCCGGGTGAACAGGGGGAGGGGCCCGGCGGACAGACCCGACCGGGCCGACGCCCCTGCCCGAAAGAGCCCCCACCTGCTGTTATTTACGCGTCAGAGTCAAGCTCAGGGGTGAGCTTCGCCCAGTCCATACGCGCCGTGTGCTCCGGGAGACGTGCGGTGCTTTCACGTGTTTCGTTCATTTTTATGCCAGAAACGCCACATCTCAGTGGTGTGGGCGTATGGTCAGTTTGCATGGCAGATTCCCGGACCAATTCCGCGGCTGGTCCGCCCCCTGCGTTCGGCGCCGACCTTCATCTGGAGCTGCGCGGACCCGGGCTGCGCGCAGGGCTCACGGACGCCTTGAGGGAGGCCGTGCGCACGGGGCGTCTGACGCCCGGCGTCCGGCTGCCGTCCTCCCGGTCACTGGCCGCGGATCTTGGCGTCTCCCGAACCACCGTCGTCGACGCCTACGCCGACTTGGTCGCCGAGGGCTGGCTCACCGCCCGGCAGGGGTCCGGGACCCGGGTGGCCATCCGGGTAGAGCCGCACAGGGCCGCGCCCGCCGCTCCTCGCGCGAGGCCGGACGAGCACCGTCCCAGGTATGGACTGTGGACGGGTGCACCGGACCTCGCGAACTTTCCGCGCACGCAGTGGCTCACTGCGGCCCGCCGGGCTCTGACCGCCGCGCCACACGACGCCTTCGGCTACGGTGACGCCCACGGCCGGATGGAGCTGCGCACCGCACTCGCGGACTACCTGGCGCGGGCCCGCGGGGTGTACGCCGGGCCGGAGCGGATCGTCATCTGTTCCGGTTTCCATCACGGCCTGGCGCTAATGGCGCGGGCGCTCAGGGTGCGGCAGGTGCGGGCGGTGGCCGTCGAGGCCTACGGCCTCGACCTGTATCGCGACCTGCTGAGGAATGCCGGTCTGCACACTCCGCCCCTCTACGTGGACGAACATGGCGCGCGCATCGACGGCCTCGCGCGACTGCACGGAGTGGGTGCCGTGCTGCTGACCCCGGCGCACCAGTACCCGACGGGGGTCGCGCTCTGCCCGGAGCGGCGCACGGCGGCCGTCGAGTGGGCACGCGCCACTGGTGGCCTGATCCTGGAGGACGACTATGACGGGGAGTTCCGGTACGACCGTCAGCCGGTGGGGGCCCTGCAGGGCCTCGATCCGGAGCGGGTGGTGTACTTCGGTTCAGCGAGCAAGTCCCTGGCGCCGGGGGTACGGCTCGGCTGGATAGTGCTGCCGGAGGAACTCGTCCCGGAGATCGTGACGGTCAAAGGTCACGGTGACTACATGACGAGCGCCCTGGAGCAGCTGACACTCGCGGAATTCATCGCCTCGGGTGCGTACGGCCGTCATGTGCGCTCGATGCGGCTGCGCTACCAGCGTCGCCGCGATGAGCTGGTCACTGCCCTGCGCCAGAGGGCTCCCGGCATTCGTGTGGCCGGCATGGCGGCAGGACTGCAGGCGGTCCTCGAGCTTCCGCGGGGCACCGAGAGTTCGGTGGTCCAGGCGGCCGCTCGGCAAGGGCTGGCGGTCCGGGGGTTGACGCAGTTCGGCTATGAAGTGGCGGACTATGGGTGGCAGTTTCCCGAGCGGGACGCCCTGGTGGTCAACTATGCGGCGTCCTCGGACAGTGCGTGGGCGGGCGCACTGGACGCGCTGTGCAGGGTGATGCCCTAGACGGAGTTCCGAGGCCGCATCGGGCGCGCCATTGTTTGGGCCGGGAGCGTTCCTGCGGAGTTTCGAGGTGCTGGGGCCGTCAGCCTCAATTGCCAGGCGGCCCGGCCGGAGTCGGCGCGATCTGTCGGGCGGGAAGCCGTACCGTCACGGTCCCGTCATCCGTTCCAACGGACTTCTCCAGGTAGGCGAGTGCCCCAGCGGCCGTGCCGGCGATGAAGACCAGTTCTGCAAGGGGCAACGGCAGGAACTCCTGCTCGTCCAATCGCCGGAGCTGGAGTATCAGCCCGTCGTATCCAGCAGCACCACGGGCTTGTCGTACAGTCCGTGCTTCCTCAGCTCCAGGACCTCGGTCGCTTCGTACAGCGTGCCCACGCCGCCGGGCATCACCGCTATTGCGTCGGACACGGTGAGTAACCGTGCCTTGCGTTCGGCGAGATCCCTGGCGAACGTCATTTCGTCGGTGTCCTTCCTGGCCCAATTCCGGGGATCGACCGAGATGCCGGCGAGCCGCCCTCCCGATGCCTGTACTCCGTCGGCGACGACCTTCATCAGCCCGGTATCGAACCTGGCCCCCACCAGGGGGTGGCCAGCCCTGCCGATGAGCTCCCCGAACTCGCGGGTCGGCTGGGTGTAGAGCTCGTCGAGGTCACTGGCTGAGAGGAGGACACCGATGTTCATCGGAGTGGGCGCTGGCAGCACTGACCTGATCGTATGCGCGCGTCCGCCCATGCGTGTGGACCATTGTCCGGGCGAAAGACCGGACCACTTCGCGCCGAACGGTCAGGCGAGCCCCTGGGTGCCGCCTGTTAGACCAGTTGCACCGTGAAGCCGGAGCGCCACGTCGTATGCGGGGGTCGCCACGCTCGGGAGCGGGTTACTGTCCCCGCTCCGTAGATCGCGATCTTGCTTTGTCCGCAGAATTGGTCTGGGAATCTGTCATCGAAATGGACCACACTCCGGTGCCGCTGGGTTCGTAGCGTTGCAGGCATGAGCACGAACGAAGCCCACGGAAGCCCGCCTCGCCTCACCGACACACGCGCCGTCTGGACTGGGCGAAGCTCGCTCCGGGGCTTCAGGCGATGATCCGCCTGGACACGGCACCGTGATGGTCTCCCTGTGGCTCATGGGCGCCTTCCCCGCTGGTGTGGGGCCCGCGGTCTCCTTCCCGTCGATCGGCTACGCGGCGATCCTGCCCGCGCCCTCCTGCTTTGTCGCCGAGGCTGGCAGCATGACGGTCATCATGCTGCCGGCCGGGTTTTGCATGGCTCATGGCCGCGGTGTGCGCCTGGTGCCGTACGTCATCGGGCCAGCCGTCGCGCTGGCGATCGCTTTTCTGGGGCGCCGCTCAGCGGGGGCTCGATCAACCCCGCCCGCCAGTTCGGTCCTGCCGCATTCGCCAGGCAGACCACCGAACTGCGGATCTATCTGGTCGCGCCGATCCAGGGAGCGGCCCTCGGAGCCTGGCTGCACCACCTTCTCAGCCGTCGCCAACTGACGCGTGAGGTGCGGTTGAGAGCAAGCGGGGAGCCACCGGACGGCCCGTTGGCCGCACCCCGGCCCCGACAGGCGCCCCGCCGGAGCAGGTCTGACGGGCCGACACCACCGCCGCAGCCACCGTCGGGGCAGTGTGAATGGGCTGTGGCCTGCCGTACCTGGTAGGTCGATCACTCCCTGCCCTGGACCTATCCATCCACCAGACAGCCGAGCAGCCGGGGGACCGCATTGCCGGGGGGACATAGAAGGGAAGAGTAATGGGCAGTTCTGCAGAGACAGCGGTCTCGGACGCTCAGACGGCCATCGGGACAGTGTGCCCAGCGATAGCTCTCCTCGACGTGCAGGGGACGGTGGTCGGATGGTCGCAGGCCGCTCAGCGGCTCGTGGGGTACTCGGCCGTGGAGGTGGTGGGACGGTCCGCCGGTGTCCTGTTGGTGGCCGCTGAGGACCGGGTAAAGGCTTCGCAAGCCGCACAAAAGAGCACCCTCGGGGGCCGCTGGTCCGACCTCGCGCAGGTGCGCCACCGCGACGGACGCAGCATTGACGTCCGCCTGTGCGTGTCATCGCTGTCCGGGCAGGACGGCCGGGACTGGTGGGTGGTATGCGCGACCGACAAGGCCTTGCTTCCCGCGTGGCCGGCTGAGGCCACAGTGGAGCCTCTCCTCGCTACGCTGCCGCTGCCGAGCCGCCTGCCGATCGGTGTCGTCATACGGGACACGCACCTGCGCTGCATCCGGGTGAACGACACCCAGGGCTCCAAGGACGGCATCCCCCTCCCTCAGCGGCTGGGACGCAGGCTGACGGAGGCGGCGCCCGGGACGGGGGCCGAAGCGCTGGAGGCAGTGATGCACCAGGTGCTGGAGAGCGGGGACCCGGCGATGGACGTGGACTACCAGGCCTTGCTGCCAGCGAATGTGCGGAGCAACCGCATATTGACGGCGTCCTTCTTCCGCCTCGACGACGCGCAGGGTCGCGCGCTGGGCGTGTGCAGTGTGAGCGTGGACGTCACTGACAGCCGACGGGCGCGAGAGCGTCTGGCAATCCTCGGCGAGGCCAGCAGGCGCATCGGCACCACTTTGGACGTCATGCAGACCGCGCAGGAACTGGCCGCCCTCGCCGTGCCGTTCCTCGCGGACTACACCACTGTCGACCTGGCGGAGTCCGTCCCACTCGGCAGGGAGCCCTTGACCCATCTCGGCCCGCAGGACGGGCGCATCTCCGCCTTCCGCCGCGCGGGCCTGGCCTCCATCCACCCCGGAACGCCGGAGTCCCTGTTTGCTCGCGGAGAGCCGGTCTTCGTCCCGCCCACTTCGCCCTTCACCGGTGTCCTGCGCTCCGGGAAATCCCACTTCGAGCCGATGCTGGACACATCCCTGGGCACATGGCTCGACCACCACGACCCGGCGCGGGCGGAGAAGATCCGCGAGCACACCATGCACTCGTTGATGGTCGTCCCGATCCACGCCCGAGGCGCATTGCTGGGCGTGGCGGTCTTCGTGCGGACGAAGGACCCCAGGCCGTTCGAGGAGGACGACCTGCTCTTGGCCGAGGAACTCGTCAGCTGGGCAGCGCTGGCCCTGGACAACGCCCGCCGATACGCGCGCGAACGCTCCGCGGCTCTCGCCCTGCAGCGCCTGCTGCACCCCCACCGCCCCACGGGTGGCTCCGCCGCTGATGTGGCCTGGCGCTACCTGCCGGCCGACAGCCACCACGGCATCGGGGGTGACTGGTTCGACGTGATCCCCCTTTCCGGCGCCCGCCTCGCCCTGGTCGTCGGCGACGTGGTCGGACACGGCATCAATGCGGCGGCGAAGATGGGCCAACTCCGCACCGCCATGCGGACCCTCGCGGGCATGGACATGTCTCCCGACGAAGTACTGTCCCGCCTCGACGAGCAGGTCATCCGCCTCACCGAGGCGGAAGACCCGCGGCACCCGGCCACCACCACGATGGCCGCCACGTGCCTATACGCCGTCTACGACCCGGTCACCCGCACCTGCACCATGGCACGGGCCGGCCACCCCCCGCCCGCGATCATCGACCCGTACGGCCACGTCACCTTCCCCGACCTGCCCACCGGAGCACCGCTCGGCCTCGGACTGGTCCCCTTCGAGTCCGCAACTTTGGAACTCGCCGAAGGAAGCGTGCTCGCCCTCTACACCGACGGTCTGATCGAGGCCCGCGACCAGGACATCAGCGCCGGCATGAACCGTTTGCGCGCGGCCCTCGCACGGCCCGACCTCACACTGGACGATCTGTGCTCTTCGACGGTGGACACACTGCGGGCCAAGCCGCCGAGCGACGATGTCACTCTGCTTCTCGCACGGACCCGCTCGCTGAGCGCAGACCAGGTTGCCTCTTGGCAGTTCCCCAGCGACCCCGCCGTCGTCAGCCGTGCCCGAACTCTCGCCGCCCGGCAGCTGACCCAGTGGGGACTGGAACACCTAGTCGAGTCCACAGAGCTGATCGTCAGCGAACTGCTCACCAACGCCATCATCCACAGCAACGGTGACTGTAACGGCGACTGCAACAGCGACCGCACGATCGGCCTACGCCTCATCCGGCACGAGATGCTGACCTGCGAAGTCTTCGACGCCACCCACAGCCACCCGCTTGTGCGACGCCCCCGCACCACCGACGAACACGGCCGTGGCCTCTTCCTCGTCACTCAACTGTCCCGCCGATGGGGAACCCGCGACGTCCCGGACGGCAAACTCATCTGGGCTGATCAGCAACTGCCACCCAGTGCGTGAAACCACCTACCGCCCGACTAAAGCGCTTGGAGCCAGTGACTGTGCCCTGAAAAGACCGACAACTCGTACGCACCATTTGCGTGGGCATGCATTCTTGCCGCGCTGAACCCCATCTCCTGCGAGACGGATTCCCCCTCAAGTAAAGGAATGACTCCCACGCGGGCAGCGCCAGCACATCCTCGCCGCCATCGTGCACGCCACCCGCCGCGTCCGAATCTTCGGCGCCACCGCCCACCCGTCCGTCCCCTGATCCAAGCGATCAAGAATCTGATCACGGACGTGGAGGACGCCGGAACCACGGTGGATCCGGTCCGGATCAGTCGCCTCCAAGCCCGTCTACCTCGCCGTCGGTGCGAGCGGCGCGGACTGTCTGGCGGCCGAGGACTCCGTGGCCGCCGCCTTCGGGGATCGTGATCAGGGGCAACGGTGATGGTCACGTCGGGCCGGCGACCGAGACGGCGTCGCTGGCCTCTTCGATGGGAGCGCTGGTTCTCAGAGACTGGTGTGGGGGTGTTGGCCTGATGCGGGACGGCGCGGCTGCGCCGACAATGAACGGATGGTCGAGGCTTCCCGTAGGTGCGGCCCTTCGGACGGCAAGAGACGTCGCGGCAGAGCACACGAACGGATCGTAGGGCGATTTCGCGAAGGCGGTGCGGCCCTTTCGGCACTTCGCCGAGCAAGCAGGGCAGGGACCGTCGTGCCTGCGGTGGTCGCCGTGGCCGTTGAGCTCGTCGGAGGCGGGGACCTCGCTCTGTTCGCGGCGTTCGGCGGATTCGCGACACTGCTCTTCGTCGAGTTCGCCGGTCCCATGCGAGCCCGGATCTCGGCACAGCTCGGGCTGGTGCTGGCCGGGGCCGTCTTGATCTGCCTGGGCACTCTCGCGTCCCGAACCGTCTGGACCGCTACGAGCTCCACCTTCATCGTCTCCTTCGTCGTGCTGTTCGTCGGCCTGGTCAGCTCGGTGCTGGCCAGCGCGGGCACAGCGCTGCTGGTCAGCTTCATCCTGCCGGTCACTTTGCCGGGCTCGGTGGAGTCGATACCCGACCGGCTCGGGGGCTGGCTACTGGCCGGCGCGGCATCACTGTTGGCGATCACCGTCCTGTGGCCGGCTCCGGTTCTCGAGCCGCTGCGGCTGTCGGCGGCTCGGGCCTGTGCCCTGCAGGCCTCTCGCTTGCGTGCGGAGGCCGACTGCGTGAGCAACGGCTTCGTGCTGGCCGGCGGTGCGATCTTTGAAGTAGAGGCCGATGAGGCGACGGCAGCGGCGACGGAGTTGCGCTTGGCGTTCTCCGGTGCGTCCTACCAGCCGACCGGGCTGGCCGAGGCCGAGCGGGCCCTCGTCCGCCTGATCGACCAGGTGGTATGGCTGGATGCGATCCTGAGGCGAATGCCGCTGAACCCGCGGCCGAGGTCGATCGCACTCGCGGTCTGCGAGGTCAAAACGGAAGCCGCGACGCTGCTCGGACACAGCGCGGTCCTCCTGGAATCGGCAGCCGACGACCCCCGGCTGTTGGACGCCGAGCTGAGACGTCTCTTTCGGGCACGCCAGCATATGGAGCATGCTGTCACCTCGGCACTTCCCCTGCACCCCGCCCGGGTCCGGCCAGGGATGTCCTCCGATAGTGAACTGAGCGAGTTCATGATCTCGCTCGAGCCGGCGTTCCGTGCACAGGAGATGACCTGTGCCGTTTCCGTCATCGCTACCCAGGCCGGACTCCTTGTCGCCGCCCGTCGGCGTGGTTGGCGGCGACGGCTTCTGGGGCGCCCCCTCGGTGGGACGAAGTCCGCGCTCGCCTCTGCGCGGGAGGACCTCCGCGCACATGCCGAGCGGCATTCGGTGTGGTTCCACAACAGCGCGCGCGGGGCGGCTGCCCTGGGCCTGGCCGTGCTGGTGGCGGAACTGACCGGCGTACTCCATTCGTTCTGGGTTGTCTTCGGCGCCTTGGCCGTACTTCGCACGACTGCATTGAACACGGGCCGGAATGCTCTACGCGGGCTGCTGGGAGCTGGTATCGGGTTCCTAGTCGGTGGTGGGCTCGTTCTTGCTCTCGGTACCAGCACCACGGTCTACTGGCTACTGCTCCCGGTGGCCGTGGCCTGTGCCGGCCTGGGGGACCCTATGGTTTCTTTCACCTTGGGCCAGGCCGGCTTCACCACGGCGTCGTTGATCTTGTACAGCCTCATCAGCCCGGGAGGCTGGGAACTCGGGCTCGTCCGTATCGCGGACATAGCCATCGGCTGTGCGGTCAGCCTCTTTGTCGGGGTCCTGTTCTGGCCGCGCGGGGCGAACTCGGCCCTGGGAAAGGCACTGGCCGAAGCCTTCTTCTGTGGCGCCCTCTACCTTCAGAGCGCAGTCGAGTTCGCGCTGACCGGTGACGACGGGCTCGTGCGGTCGGGTTCCGTGCCGAGCGCCGAGCGCCGACGGGCGGCCTCGGCGGCCACCCGCCTCGACGACGCCTTGCGCAACTTCCTCGCAGAACGCGGGACGAAGCAGGTCCCTCTGGCAGGGGTGACGGCTCTGACCAACGCAGTGGTGGTCCTCCGCTTCACTGCCGAGGCCGTTCTACGGCTCTGGCAGTGTGCCGATCGTATCTCTGGGCAAGCGCAGAGCGCGGCGAGCGCGGAGGTCCTTCACGCCAGTGGGTTGGTGTTCGAGTGGTACGCCGGTACGGCGCGCGCCCTTGAAGGGAGGGGCATGGTTCCCGCCCCGATCGAAACCCGGCTCCTGGCCGGCCGACTGTTCGAGGCGGTCGGCTGCGACGTGGTCGCGGCAAACGAACCCGGAAGCGCGGAGACCGTCAGAATGATCTGGACGGCGGACCACATCGACGTCGTCCAACGCCTCCAGGCAGCGATCCTGGAACCCGCTCGAGCGGCCTCGGAGCAGTGCCGGCCCAGGTCGTGGTTCGCCGTCACCAGACGCCGGCGTCTCATGTAGGCGCCCGGCGACGGCCGGCCCTTTTCGAAGCGCGCGCCGGAGCGGACCGGGGCGACGAGGTGGGGTGCGGTGACCGCCCGCCAGTGAGCCTGGGCGGTGGTCACCGCACACCATCGCCAGGGCAGCGGTCGGGCTGCCGGCGCCCCGGGTGACCTTCGTCTGCAGCTTCACCGTGGAGAACGTCGACTCGATGGGGTTGGTCGATGGGGTTGGAATCCAGGGGCCTTGACCCCGGATGTTGAACACGTCTATGCGGCTTGGGCCAGGGTAGTTGCTGCTGGTTGCAAGTCGTTCTCGTAGGTGATCGGGGATCGCTGACCAAGGCGGGAGTGCCGGCGTCGGGTGTTGTATCGGGTCAGCCAGCGGAAGGCGTCGAGTCGCGCCTCGTGCTCGTTCGACCAGCCTTTACGGCCCTTGAGCGTCTCTCTCTTGAAGGCAGCGTTGAAGCTTTCCGCGGCGGCGTTGTCCGCGCTGGATCCGACCGCGTAGATCGCCCCGAGTGTGGACTCGTACAGGGCCACGGCGTCGGCCTTGAACTCGTCCGAGTAGTCCTTCATCGCCATCGGCGGTCTTCTCGCTTTCTCCGGATCAAGCAGATCCAGTATCGGCGTGTCCACCACTCAGGGGAGGCCCCGAGGCTGCTATGTCGTGTCAAGCAGCTTGTGCAAGTTCCTCGACGCTTCCGATCTTGGTTCGGTGAGTCCGTTCGAGGATCTTGAAGATCTGGCGGCAGATGGTGCGCTTGAGGCATCGCTGCGCGTCGCGGGAGGTCTTCCCCTCGGTGATTCTGCGGGCGACGTACGCCTTCGTGGTGGGGTCGAGCCGCATGCGGATCAGGGTGATCGTGTGCATAGCCCGGTTTATGCCGGATCATCGGCGCCGAGCCTGGCAGCAACCCATCCCGGGCCGCAGAAGAACTCTCACAGTTATGTTTTTCGCGGTCCTGCAAGAGGGCCGCTGGCCTCCGGGCCCGGTATGACTTTTGCCCCCTGTCGAACGGATGACCTGGGGGGCCTACGTTGTTGATGGGTCGGATGGGCTGTCGTACGGTCCGGAGGATCCAGGGGCCTCAGGTATGGCTTGGGGGTGGTTGCCTTCAATGGTTCCTGTGACACGTGGTCGACCACTGCCCCCGGGTATCGCTGAGTAGGACCATGCTGGCGGGGTCGTCCGGACGCACGGAGTACGTCGAACCGGCGACGGCACCGGCTTCCCCACCGCCGCCCACCTCGCCTCCTACGCCGGCCTCGCCCCGACCACGAAGTCGTCGGGCACCTCGATCCACGGCGAACACGCACCCCGAGGCGGAAACCGGCAGCTCAAACACGCCATGTTCCTCTCCGCCTTCGCCTGCATGAACACCGATCCCGCCTCCCGCACCTACTACGACCGCCAGCGAGCCCGGGTCGGCCGCCCGCGGCGCGGCACGGAGCCGCACGAGAAGCGGCCAGCGGGCCTCCCCGCCCTTCCCGGCTCCGGTCGCGGCAGCGACGGCAGGGACCTCGCGCACTGGCGGCGTCCTTCGCCACCAGTTTAGTTCGCCGCTGTCGCCGCGCGGCGTACGTACCCCGCAGCCTACGGGCCCGGGCTCTGGGGCGTCGCGGTGACAACACGGACGGCGCGCGACGCAGAAACCAAGACGCCACCGCGCTGTATCCGGCGCCTCTTCGGACGAGCATGCCGTCTACCGCGCCTCTACGACGTGTCGACGTGCGGCTCGACCGCCTGCCCCTGTTCGGGAAGGCGCACTACGATCGGGGTTGTGCCAAGGTGCTTTCGGCCCGGGGTCGGACCACAAGCCGCCGACGGCACGTCCCCCGTCAACCGGCTCCTGCGCCGGTCGGGACGCTCCGGTGCGGCGTCCCGACCGGCGGTCCGGCCCGGCCCGGGTCGGCGTAGGGATGGTCTGGTGGGCGTAGGGCACACCGCCAGGGCCGCCGCTGCGCAGACGTGGGCACGGTCGGGCGGCCTACACGGCCCGCCTCACCACCCCTGGAAGGTGCGGGAAACATGACGAGCGCGTTGAAGGACCTCTCGGACGCTGGTGTGTCCGTGTGGCTGGACACCCTGTCGCGCGAGCGGATCATCTCGGGCAGCCTGGCGGAGCTGATCAGCAGCCACCACGTGGTGGGCGTCACAACGAACCCGACGATCTTCAGAGACGCAATAACGCACGGAGCGGAATACGGGGCCCGGATGTCCGAGCTCGCGGTTCGCGGAGTGTCAGCCGAGGAGGCGGTCCGCACCATCACCGCGTCGGATGTACGCGATGCCGCCGACATCCTTCGCCCCGCTTTCCTCGCGTCCTCCGCTGGCCAGGACGGCCGCGTCTCCATCGAGGTCGACCCCCACATGGCTCACGACACCGCGGCGACGATCGCCGAGGCACGTCACTTGGCCTGGCTCGTAGACCGCCCAAACACATACATCAAGATCCCTGCAACCAAGGCGGGCCTGCCCGCCATCGCCGAGACCATCGCCCAGGGCATCAGTGTCAACGTAACCCTGATCTTCTCGCTGGCACGCTACCAGCAGGTTGCTGACGCCTATTTGACGGGCCTCGAGAAAGCGCGTGCCGCTGGGCGCGACTTGTCGCAGATCTCCTCGGTCGCATCGTTCTTCGTCTCCCGCATGGACACGGAGGTCGATAGGCGCCTCGACGCCCTGGGCACGCCGGAGGCCAGAGCCCTCCGGGGCAGGGCCGCCGTCGCCAACGCCCGCCTGGCCTACGAAGCCTTCGAGGAGGTCTTCTCCGGTGAGCGCTGGAACCGCCTGCACCGTTCGCGGGCGAACAGACAGCGCCCGCTGTGGGCCTCCACAGGCGTCAAGGACAGCGCGTACGAGGCCACCAAGTACGTCGCCGGGCTGATCGCCCCCGACACGGTGAACACCATGCCCGAGGCAACGCTACTCGCCGTCGAAGCACAGGGGCTGGCCGCAGGCGGCGACATCCGCAGCATGTACGACGAGGCCCGGGCCGACCTCGAAGCGATCGAGCGCCTGGGGATCCCCTACACCGAAGTCGTCCAGCAGTTGGAGGACGAGGGCGTGGCGAAGTTCCGGGAGTCCTGGGACAGCCTTCTGACAGCGACCGCGGCCCAGCTCGAAACCGGCACACACAGGCTGCACACACGGCAATGAGAAACGCCCCTGCGGAACACCCCGATCCCCGGGCCGGCGCACCACCCGCACGCTGCTCCCTCTTCCCGGGAGAGCGGGGTGAACCGCGTCCAGGGAAACGGCAGCGGCATTCCGACATGGCTCGGAAGCGCGGCCTGCCGGGATCTCGACACCGAACTGTTCTTCCCCCATAAGCCCGAAGGGCCCCGGCCGACATCAGGCCGACAAAGCGAAGGCCGTGTGCACGCCGTGTCCTGTCCGCCGACAGGAAGAATCGGTCCTGGCCCGCTGGAGAAAACGCCTCAGCCCCGGAAACGGTCCAGCTCTCGGCCTGACGCCTGAGACGGAGCCGGCCGTCCGCGTCAAAGGCTTGAGCACGCAGCGGCAGCGTAATTCGCGTGGAAGAAAGGATCTGACTCGGTTTGGGTTTTCCACACGTCCCTCAGGACGACGTGCAGGTCGTGCAGCTCCTCGTATCGCCACTGCACCGATTCTCCGGACGGCCCACCCAGGGGCCGTCAGCGGATCCTGTCGGCGGGCTGGTGCAGCAGATCCGTGTGCGCCGTCATCTCGGAATCGTCGGCGACCGGTACTTCGCCCAGCGGGCTCACCGGGACGCGGCCGTGACCATCATGGCGGAAGAGAACCTGCCCACAAGCATCGATCCCACTGTCGACCTCCAAAAGACGCGACGGAACATCCTGCTTCGAGGCATCGACATCGACGCCTACGTCGATTGGACCGTGGAACTCGACACCGGCGACGGCCCCATTGCGTTCGCCGTCAACCGCGCTGCACGGCCCTGTGCGTGGATGGACACTCTCATCGGACCCGGGGCGCAGCGCGCGCTGCGCGGCAAGGGCGGCGTACGGTGCACGCCGCTGTCAGACGGCGTGCTCCGCGTCGGCAGGGCGAGTTTCCAGGTGGTCGGGCCGCGCGACTGGCGCTAGTGTCCTGCGCCAGAGATCCGTCGGCAGAAGCGGGCAAGGGAGTCGAGGATCTCTTCGGCGGTCTTGGTCCAGATGAACGGCTTGGGGTCTTCGTTCCAGTCCTTGACCCAGGCGCGGATGTCGGCTTCGAGGGCCTGGATGTTCTTGTGTGCGCCGCGGCGGATCATTTGGTGGGCGAGGTAGCCGAACCACCGCTCGACCTGGTTGATCCAGGAAGAGCCGGTCGGGGTGAAGTGCAGCTCGAACCGTGGGTGTTTGGCCAGCCAGGCCTTGATCGCAGGGGTTTTGTGGGTGCCGTAGTTGTCGACGATCAGGTGGATCTGCAGGTGAGCGGGGACCTCTTTGTCGATCCTGATCAGGAACTTCTTGAACTCCACGGCCCGGTGCCGGCGGTGCAGGGCCGTGATGACTTCACCCGTGGCGACGTCGAAGGCGGCGAACAAGGTGGTCAGGCCGTTGCGCACGTAGTCGTGGGTGCGCCGCTCGGGCATGCCCGGCATTATCGGCAGCACGGGCTGGGACCGGTCCAGGGCCTGGATCTGCGACTTCTCGTCCACCGAGAGCACCACCGCACCCTCGGGCGGGTTGAAGTACAGGCCCACGACGTCGTAGACCTTCTCCACGAACAACGGGTCGGTCGAAAGCTTGAAGGTGTCCGCCAGATGCGGCTTGAGCTGGAACTGCCGCCAGATCCGGCCGACCGTGGACTTCGACAGACCACTGTGTTGCGCCATCGATTTCCGGGACCAGTGAGTGGCGTTCTTCGGCAGTTGTTCCAGCGTGGTGACCACCACCGCTTCCACCTGATCGACGCTGATGGTGGGCGGTCGGCCCGGCCGGGGCTCGTCGACCAGTCCGTCCAGCCGCTCGGCAAGGAAGCGCCTCCGCCACTTGCGGACCGTGTCCGCGGTCACCCGCAACTCTCGGGCGACCGTGACAATCGGCGGTACTTCCGGCCCCGCACACGCCAGCACGATCCGCGCCCGCAGAGCCAGGGACTGGGCCGATGTCGCCCGACGCGTCCACCGCTCCAACTCCGCCCGCTCGTCATCAGACAGCAGCAACGGCTCCAGTTTCGGGCCCCGACGAGGAACTGACGCACCAGCAGCAGAAGTCACACACAACTAACGATCAACTACTGGCGCAGGACACTAGCGGTAGTTTGTTAGACCGGGCAGTAGAGGTTGAGAGGTCTGCCGGTGCCGACGGTGTTGATCAGTTCCTGGAGTGCTGCGGGCGGGGGCTTCGTCGATCATGCCCGCCAGTAGTTTTGCAGCGTGGCCCAGGGCGTCAGCCAGCCACGGACGGCCCGGAGTGCCTGAGGCCAGCAGGCCGGTTGGGGCTGCTGGGGTGCCGGTTCTCCCCCTCTCTAACGGGCCTGACAGCAAGTCAGGTCCGTGTGACTGGTGGGCTGGAGTGGGCGGGGGCGGGGCGAACCAGGTGTCCCAGCAGAAGCTGAAGGGCCCTCCACCTTGATCGTGGACACCTCGCAGGTCACTGACCTGGGACCGCGGCACGGAACTGGCCCAACACGCCCAACTGCGCATCGACTCCGGGCTGCAGGTCTACTTTGCCGATCCCCACAGCCCCTGGCAACGCGGCACCAACGAAGCTCGACGCCTCAGGCCTGTGACCGGGCAAGGTCGTCACGGAGGTGACGCCGGCGGGCACCCAGCGTTGCCCCTGGGGTCGGGCGCGAGCGATGGCGGCAGCTTGAGCGGCCCTCCCTCGTCCTTCCGTCCCGGCTGTGAGGGGGAGGCAGCCGGGCTCGCGTCGGGCGGCCGCTTCCGACCACCACTTCAACGGTCCGCCCGCGCACTGCGCCCTGGGCAGGCCCTCACCCGCGGCCCCTGCACCCCTGCGACACAGTAAGAGTCCGGGCGAGGCATGACGCGAATAGGGTAGAAGGGACACTCCAGCACGGTCTGGGAGGTAGTCATGCCGGAGTACAGCAAGAGCCCACAGCGCATCTCACAGCTCACCGACCAGCAGTATCGTGTGACCCAGCGAGACGAGACGGAGCCCTCGTTCTCCAACGCCTACTGGGACAATAAGGCACCCGGTATCTATGTGGACATCGTGTCCGGGGAGCCCCTCTTCGCCTCGGTCGACAAGTACGACAGCAGGACCGGCTGGCCCAGCTTCACGAGGCCTCTGGAGTCCGGCCACGTCGTCGAGAGGCCCGATATCAGCCACGGCATGGTCCGTGTCGAAGTACGGTCGGCTCAAGGGGACAGCCACCTCGGGCACCTGTTCCCGGACGGGCCCGACGACCGCGGAGGACTGCGGTACTGCATCAACTCCGCCTCACTGCGCTTCGTCCCCCTGCAGGATCTGGAGCAGGAGGGCTACGGCCAGTACCTGAGCGTCTTCGAGACGAGGGAAGAGGACGCCGCCGAGAGCCGATGACCGGCAACCAGGGCAGGGCCCCGGAGCCCGAACAGCATGGCGGCTCGGCGTCCCGTCCTGTGGCTCGGGGCCCAGCAGGGCCCCAGCCGATACCCGTGTACAGCAGTACGGAAAACGCTCATGTGCTGCGGCGCTCAAGGGGTCGGGTCACCTCCACGGAGCGGAGGCGGCCAGGACAATAGAGCAGACCCCCTCCCACGGGTCATCTTCCGCTGCGCTGAGCCAGAAGACGCCCGCCGGACCTCACGAGCAACGGAACCGTCGGGCCCGGAAGAAGGACCGCACAGTGACCAGGAACATCGACAGCCTGCAACCAGAAGACGGCGCCACCGTGCCGCCTGAGCAGATCCCCACCGCTGTCACCGCAGGCCGCCTGGCCTACGGCGATGGCACGACCCAGATCTTCCAACCCGACGGGAGCACGTCCTACTTCGAGGCAGGACGCCAGACGGAGGGCACCTGGTCCGTCGACGAGAATGGGCGCTCTGCTCCTTCTGGCCGCCTCCTACCAAGCGGAACCTGTCAAAGCGATCAAGGCAGGTAGGTCGTTCTAACGTTGCGCTGGTATCAGCGGGCCTGCTGTTGCCGGCTTGTTGATCCAGGCCGCTGCGGGGAGCTTTGGAGGCTCGGGTGGTTTGCGGACGAAGCGTTCGGGGTGCTTCGCGTAGACCGCCTCCAGGACGTCGGCACGCATCTCGCGGAGTTGTCCGGCGAGGCCGAAGTGCACGTCGTAGGGGGTGTGCAGGCCGATCCCGGAGTGTCGGTGCTCCTGGTTGTACCAGGTAAAGAAGCGGGTCCACCACGCGCGGGCGTCCTCGAGGGAGCCGAAACGGTCGGGGAAGTCATGCCGGTATTTCAGGGTTTTGTATTGGCTCTCGCTGTAGGGGTTGTCGTTCGACGTCTTCGGCCGGGAATGCGACTTGGTGACGCCGAGACCGGCCATCATCTGGGCAACGTTCTGCGCGACCATCGGTGACCCGCGGTCCGAGTGGATCGTCAACTGGCCCGGTTCGATGCCGTACTTGGCGATCGTCTCGGACAGGAAACGCTCCGCGAGGTCCTTGTTCTCGTGGGCGGCGATCATCCAGCCGACGGTGTAGCGGCTGAAAATGTCGATGACCGTGTAGAGGCAGTAGTAGACGCCCTTGACCGGCCCCTTCAGCTTGGTGATGTCCCTTGTGTCCTGAACGTGAAAGGAAGTGTCGGTAGGCAGCTTCAAGTAAGCGGTGCTGTACGGATGATGAAGGTTTTGGCCCTTCGAAGCCGCCCTGCGGGGGGAGGCTTCAAACCACCTCATGCTGCGTTGGTTAACGACCGTCGTGGTGAGCGATGAGGAAAAGGCATCGGAAGAGGTGTCAGGTGGGGAACGGGAAGACGAACGCAAGTGAATCGCTGCTGACGTGTCGTAACACAATCAGACGACGTCGAAACCGGGGTATGGGATAGGTCTCGGGATGAGCCTGACGGGAGCCCGTCTATTGGTCAGGTGGCGTCCGGCATATAGGCGACGTGAGCCCGGTCTGCGGCATCCGTACGGAACAGGAGAAGGCAGGGCCCGGTACTGCCCGCCGGATGGTGGGCGAGAGGGAGGACTCCGAGCAGCAGAAACTGCCAGGAGCTGAGTACCGATCCGTGGCCCTGCTGGCGGACCGTCTCGTAGTAGTGCTGAAGCCCCTGTAATCGGGGTGGAGCGAAGGGGGCGGGTCGCTCGTGACTGAGTTGATCGCATCAACCGGGAGTATTCCGGGAGGAGTTCGGTGAGCCAGTTGAAGTCGAAGGCCAAGTCGTTTGAAATCTCCAAGTGGGAAATCAAGGAAGCATGGGAGGAAGTTAGGGAGAACAAAGGGGCATCCGGAGTGGACGGGCAGAGCATCGAGGACTTCGAGAAGGACCTGAGAGGGAATCTCTATAAGGTCTGGAACCGGATGTCGTCGGGCTCCTGCTTTCCTCCTCCGGTGCGTGCGGTGGGGATTCTTAAGGTGCACGGAAGTGGCATGAGAATGCTCGGTATTCCCGCTGTCGCGGACCGTGTGGCGCAGACCGTTGTGGCGCGGCATCTCATGCGGCGAGTGGAACCAGTATTCCATTCGGACAGCTACGGATATCGTCCCGGACGGTCGGCCTTGGACGCCGTGGAGAAATGCCGGGAACGCAGCTGGAAACGAGACTGGGTCGTCGAGTTCGACATCGCCCGCTTTTTCGACAGCGTGCCCTGGGACCTCCTGGTCAAGGCCGTGGAAGCACACACCGACGCCGTCTGGGTGAAGTTGTACGTGCGCAGGTGGCTCGCCGCCCCGCTCGTCATGCCCGACGGAGCCCTGCGGCAACGGGAGCGCGGAACCCCGCAAGGGGCTCCGGTATCTCCCGTTTTGGCGAACTTGTTCCTGCACTACGCGTTCGACACCTGGGTGGACCGGGAGTTCCCCACCATCCAGTTCGAGCGGTATGCCGACGACGCGGTCATGCACTGCGTCACAGAGCGTCAGGCCCACGAGGTCCTGGACGCGCTCCGGAACAGGATGGTCGAGGTCGGGCTGGAACTGCACCCGGACAAGACCCGGATCGTGTACTGCAAGGACGACAAGCGCCGCGGCTCGCACGAGCACGAGGCGTTCACGTTCCTGGGCTACACCTTCCGCGCCAGATTGAGCCGTGACCGACAGGGTGTTCAGTTCCTGTCGTTCACGCCGGCCGTCAGCAAGGAAGCCCTGAAAAGGATGGGGCAGGAGGTGCGGTCCTGGCGACTGCACACCCGCTCCGACCTGTCCTTCGTGCAGCTCGCCCGCAGGATCAATCCTGTGGTGGCGGGCTGGGTCAACTACTACGGCCGCTTCCGGCCGTGGGAGATGAACCCGGTCTTGAGGCGCATCAACGCCTATCTGGTGCGCTGGATCCGACAGAAGTACAAGCGGCTGGCGCCGAAGCGCAAGGCCATCGCGAAGTTCCAGGAGATCGCGAAGCGATACCCCGGCATGTTCGCGCACTGGCGCGTGACGATGGCGCTCTGGATGGTCTGACGATCAGGGCGACAAGAGCCGTGTAACGGGCGACTGTTACGCACGGTTCTGTGAGGGCCGGGAGGTGAGATTCCTCCCGGCTACTCGGCACGACCAGACGCGGTTGGGGTCCTCGGCGACCAGCTCGGGGACGGTCCGGGGCGGGTGGATGGCCTGGCGGCGGCGTTCACGGACCTCGCCGCGCCGGCGCAGGAGCCGGTACATCGTCGATTCCGAACACAGGTATACGCCACGGTCGAGGAGGACGGCGTAGATCTCGGCGGGGGCCATGTCGGCGAACTCCGGGGAGTGCAGCACGTCGAGGACCCGTATCTCCTCCTCGGGCGACAGCGCCCGGGGATGCCGGCGCCGTTCTCGCCGCGGCCGCTGGGGCGCGGGGCTCTGGCGGTGGTGGCGGTAGTAGGTGGCCCGGCTCAAGCCGAGCGCCGCGCATGCCTGGACCCGTCCGACCACCGCAGTGAGCTCTTCGAGGGCCTGGTCGCGGGCGGTGTCGAACACCGCGGCCGCAAGCTGGGCTTCGGTCACTGGTTCTTCTCGCCGTTCCGGGTCGGGGCGCTGTCCGTGGCGAACTGGTCGAGCAGCGCGGAGAGTTTTCCCTGCACCTCGATGACGGTGCGGGCCTTGGCGAGATCGGCTTCCAGGCGGGCCTTCTCCGCCTTGAGCTTCTCGATCTCCTTGTCCCTCGGGTCCGCCTTCGGGCGTCCCGCCGGGGCAGCGAGCGCGTCCAGAGCACCCTTGTCCCGCTGCTGCCGCCACGTCGTGATCAACGACGAGTACAGGCCCTCCCGCCGCAGCAGAGCACCCTTGCCCTTCTTGTCCAGCGTCTCGTACTCCGCGAGAATCCTCGCCTTGTACTCCGCTGTGTACCGGCGTGGGCCGGTCGAACGGGCTGCTACCTGCGGATCAGGGGTCCCGTGGTCGTTGGTGCTGGCCACCTGGGCACTACTCCCTCTCCGCCCTCGACTCAATGAATCATCCAGTATGCCTGACTCGGTCTACTTTGGCAGAGAGGGAAGCGTCCTACGATCTGCGCTGGGTGGTGGAAGGGGGAGCAGTCGTCGGCCTTCGGTTCTCCGACCTGAGGAGCGGTACCTGCTTCGACGGCCTTTTCCAGTAGCCCCAGGTTCCGCTTGATGTGGCAGACGCGAGCGGTGGCCCACCAGCTTCCAGCGGCCCCGCCATCCGGTCGTGGCGGGCACCACCGAGCGGAAGGGATGGCCGTTCTTGCCGCCCCGACGGCGGCGACGGCGTGCCATCCGCGGGGGAGGCCTCTCTCACCGTAGGGACTTGTCAATGCCCCCGGGCCCCGGTGTTCTGGGTCAATCAGGTGCACCGGGGGTTCTCGTCGATGAACCGGTCGGCCACTGGGCGGTGGGAGGAGTTTCGCGGCCGCGGGCAGGCCCTGATCCGTCATGCCCTCGATGACCTTGAGGCCAATGGCTCGAAGATCACCGTCCGCACCGTCGTATGGGGTCAGGACGCCGCGTGAGCGATCTCCTCGCACACGAGGATGCCCGCTGCCTCGCCGTCACAGCGGACCTCGTAGAACCGACTGTCCGCATTGTTCACGGCCTCCTCACCCCTATCCGGGCGAACTGCGACGGGCCGACGGCGTGACGGGCGCACGTCGCCCCGAACTGGCATGGGGCCCGAAAGCCCCACTGCGGTCGGCCTCTCGCCACAGACTGCATGCCAGGCGGACGTCCGCAGACACCGGTCGGCATCGGTCCGCGGCCAGGGACGTTCGCGCCGAAAATCCTGACGCCACGGGGACCACGCCCAAGCAGCACGGCAAGGCACTCCCTCCCGGGTAAGGAAACCGCGCTCGGGTCCGCTACTGACTTCGGCTGGTTAGGGTGACGTTGGCGCGTCGAGGTCCAGGCCGGTTCCGGCTATGAATCCGTTGAGGGTGTCGGGTCGGTACTGAAGGCGCTTGAGGCGGTTGCGAACGAGGACTTCGAGTCGGTCGAGTGCGACGACGGCGAGGTTGGCCAGGCTGCGTTTGACGTGGGCCCACACGCTCTCGACAGGGTTCAGGTCCGGCGAGTAGGCAGGCAGCAGGAACACCGTCAGCCACTCGCGCTCGGTGATCAACTGCCGCATCCTGCGGGAGACGTGGGTGTTCAGCCGGTCCCACACCAGCACGATCGGGGCCTTGACCAGCTGGTGGGCGCCGTCGATCAGGGCGATGAAGTCGCGTTCGCCCAGGCTGCGTCGCTTGCCCTTGCCGGCGGGGTGGGTGCGCAGGCGGTGGCAGAGTCGGGTGCGGGAGCCGGGCCGCATGGCGATCAGTCCCGCGACTGACAGGCGTCCCGAGCGCCGATGGTGTCCCGCTGGTTGGTGCAGCCGATCTTGGTCAGGGCGTGCGCCCGGGGGCGCATGCGCGCGTAGGCTCCGCTCCCTGCTCATCAGACGGGCCACCGTGCAATTCTCCCTGGTAAACGGCGTGTTCAGCCCGGGAGGTGCACGATGGCCCTGACCCAGCATGACTTACTCCGCCTGCTTGAGTCACTACGTTCAGCGGACGGCCTCGAACTGGTCCGCTCAGTGGCCGAGCGGATGCTGCAGGAGCTGATCGAGGCCGAGGCGAGTGCGAAGATCGGCGCGGAGTGGAACGAGCACGCCGATACCCGCACCGCCTACCGCAGTGGCCACCGCGAGCGGACGCTGACCAGCCAGGCCGGCGACCTGGACCTGGCCATCCCCAAGCTGCGGTCGGGCAGCTTCTTCCCGAGCCTGCTGGAGCGGCGGCGCCGGATCGACCAGGCCCTGTACGCGGTCATCATGGAGGCGTACGTGCACGGCGTGTCCACCCGGTCGGTCGACGACCTGGTCAAGGCCCTCGGCGCGGACACCGGGATCTCCAAGAGCGAGGTCTCCCGGATCTGCGGCGACCTGGACGTCCAGCTGACCGCGTTCCGCAACCGGCCTCTGGACCACGTGCGCTTCCCGTACATGTACCTGGACGCGACCTACTGCAAGGCCAGGGTCGAGCACCAGATCGTGTCCCGGGCCGTGGTGATCGCCACCGGGATCACCGAGGACGGCGGCCGCGAGGTGCTGGGGGTGATGGTCGGCGACAGCGAGACCGAGGTGTTCTGGACCCAGTTCCTGCGTTCCCTGCGCGAACGCGGCCTGAGCGGGGTCCGGCTCGTGATCGGCGACCATCATTCGGGACTGGTCAAGGCCATCCGGAAGGTCATGCTCGGGGCCGCCTACCAGCGTTGTCGTGTTCACTTCCTGCGCAATGTCTTCGGCGTGATCAGCAAGGAGTCGGCCGAGATGGTCGCCGCGACGATCCGCACGATCTTCGCCCAGCCCACCGGCGAGACGGTCCGTGCCCAACTCGACACCGTTGCCGACATGCTCGGCGGCCAGTTCCCCAAGGTCAAGGCGATGCTCCTGGAAGCGAAGGAGGACCTGACCGCGTTCGCGGTCTTCCCCGAACGCCACTGGAAGAAGATTCAGTCCACCAATCCACTGGAGCGGGTCAACCGCGAGGTCAAGCGCCGCGTCGACGTCGTCCAGGTCTTCCCCAACGACGACGCGCTCCTGCGACTGGTCACCGCCGTCCTGTTCGAACTGCACGACGAATGGATCGCCTTCCCCCGCCGCTACCTGCCCGAGGGAAGCATGGATCAGCTTTACCCCGCCGAGCTCCCCGACAGCGCCCCCGCGCTACCGAACACCACCAACACGCCCTGACCAAGATCGGCTGCACCAACCAGCGGGACGCCATCCGAGCGCCGCCCGCTGACCGTCACGACCGGCGTGTGGCCGCGTCGGCCCCACGTGCGTCCTTTGGGCGGCCGTCGGGTGAAGCCTGCCTCGTCCTCGAAGCAGATGTAGCCTCCGCAGGCCGCCCTGGCTCTTTTACCTCGGCCCAGATCGCCTCCTTCCACACCTTCACGGCCTGCTCGTCGCGTTCGGCCACCCGCCGTGCGGGCACCTGCGGGCTGAAGCCGAGCCTGCGCATCAACCTGGTGGCCCCGGAGATGCTGTAGGAGACATGGAACTTCCTGCCGATCAGCGTGGCCACCCGCGCTGCGGTCCACACCTGGTCCTCCACCCAGCCGTGCGAGGCCGGCCCCTGTTCGAGATGCGCGGCGAGTTTCTCCAGGCAGCGTGGAGAGAGGCGGCACCGTGATCCGCTCGGGCCACGGGACGACAGGGCCTGCACACCGCCATCGCGCCACACCTGGTGCCACTGATAGGCGGATTTCCGGCTCACTCGCAGCCGTCGCGCGACCTCCGGCGGCTTGATTCTCTGCTCGAACAGCTCGGCCGCCTGCATCCGTACCGTCTCCCGGCGGTGACGCCCTGCGGCGGTCAGTCCGCCCCCATCCGCATACCTCACACACCACTGGATACGGCCAAACAACCCGCCCTCACCAGGAACTTCGCGAAAGATCACCCTGACGAGCCGAAGTCAGTAACCGTCGTGAGCGGGGGTGGTCGGGTTTCCGAGACGCACGGCCGGGGGCCGTCGACGGCAGGTCGCCGCGATCTGGTTACTCGGCGGCGGGGGCTTCGTTACGGATCCTGTCGACGAAGGCTGCCTCGACCTGTGCGATGCGGTTGGCTTCTTCGAACACGCTGAGGACCTGTGCGGCGGGGATGACGACAGCGCCGGATGCGTCCGCGAACACGTAATCACCTGGGTGGACAGTCACGCCGGACACGACGACCGGCCGGTTGGCCTCGAAAGGTGTCACGACATCGCCGCCCCACTTGGTTGTCTGTCCCAAGCAGTAGGCGGCGAAGTCGTAGGTCGCGATTTCGGTGAAGTCCCGGAGACGCCCGTCCGCCAGGACGCCCGCAAGACCGTGTGCTGCCACCAGCGAGAGCTTTGATCCGCCTCCGAGCGATACCCCGGAATGCCCGTTGCCGGCCAGGACCAGCACCCGCCCCTGCGCGCCGTTTTCGATGGCGTCATGGAACAGCTGGGAGAAGTTGTAATGCTCAAGTGGGAGTGCTTCCTCGCACGAGGGGAAGAACGAGATCGTTATCGCGGGGCCCAGGAGGATACGACCCGGGGTTGGGGTCACCAGGTCGTTGATGTGACACCGGTGGCGGTGCATTCGTCCCATGGCGTCGGCGACGTCGGGGGTACGCACTCGCGAGGCGAGACCTTGCAGGTCGTTCTTGTGTGCCATGAGGCCTCCCGTCCGGTCATGCAGTCGTAACGTCAGGCCGGTGCGGGGATCTTGACGTAGTCCAGTCCGCCGGCGTCGAGCCACGTCTGGGTGGGGGAGCGGACCAGGCGAAGCAGGACGCTGTCGCAGCCGGGGCAGCGCAGCACCATCCCGGGACCACCGAGGTAGGCGTGCGTTTGGGCAAGCATCATCTGTTCGCCGCAGCCACGGCATCGTCCGGAAGCCATGGTCATGTCGGTTCCGAACAGAGACTCGAGGTCCCCGGCGGCGGCGTTGCCGTCAAGGAAGTCGGGCGTCAGGGTCATGGAATTCACCTCGCTTTGTGTCGATGCACCCGGAGAGTCGTCGCCGCTGGTGCCCGGCCGCTGGCGGGGTACACCCATGGCCGCGCACGCCACCTGCCTCTCGTCATCTGCTGGGTCCAAAACGCTCGGTTCGGATACGGCCAGGGTGGTGGCCGAAGGCGACCAGCAGTCCGGCGGCCTTTTCGACGAAGCCGGTGGAACCGCAGACATAGCAAGTGGGTTGGAAATCCGGTGGCCACCCGGCGCCTGACAGGTCAGAAGCGGTGAACCGCCCGGGGGGCCGTGGCCACTGTGGTGGGGTGGAGCGGGAATAGAGGTACGTCTTGTCGAGGCCCGGGTCGTCCCGTCTCAATTCCGATACAAAGAGCTGGTACTCCGGGCTGCGCACGGAATATACCAACCGGAAGGGCGTACGGCTGCCGATCGCGCGGCGCGTGCGGATCATCGCCATCAGCGGCACCAGGCCGGAGCCGCCGGCCACGAGCATAATCGGCTCCTTCTGCTCGGGACGCCACACAAACCATCCGCCAACCGGTCCGCGCAGCTCCACCACGTCGCCTACGGCGAGTTCGTCCGTCAGGTACGGGGAGACCTCGCCGTCATCTACACGCTGAACAGTCAGTTCGACGCTCTCACCGTCGGGTGCCGACGCCAGTGAGTAGCTGCGCTGCGTGCTGTAGCCGTCCTCCGCCGTGAGCCGCACATCGACATGCTGTCCCGCCAGATGACCCGGCCAGTCGGGCACTTCGAAGACGAGGGTGTGCGCAGTTTGGGACGCGACGCGCCGATCGGTCAAACGGGCAGCCTTCCAGCGCAGCCGGTCGCTCAGTCGCCTTGATACCGCTGCTCGCGCCATGGGTCCCCATAGTCGTGGTAGCCGATGTTCTCCCAGAAGCCCCGCTCTTCCTTGTCGAGTAGCTGGATGCCGCGCACCCACTTCGCGGACTTCCAGAAGTACAGGTGCGGAATCAGCAACCTGGCGGGGCCGCCGTGCTCCGGCGCGAGTTCCTCGCCGTTGTATCGGTAAGCGATCCATGCCTGCCCGTCGAGGAGGTCCTCCAGGGGGACGTTGGTGGTGTAGTCGCCGTAGGAGTGAACGAGCGCGTACTCGGCACTGGTCTTCACGTTCTCCAGAAGGACGTCCAAGGAGACTCCCTGCCACTCCGTCTCGAACTTCGACCACTTGGTGACACAGTGCAGGTCAACGGTTTGCGTTTGGCTGGGCAACGCCATGAACTCCGCCCAATCCCAGATGTGCCGTGCGCCGGTCTCTGCGCGGATAGTGAACTCCCACTGGTCAAGGTCCACCGCAGGGGTGGGTCCGGCCGATAGAACGGGGAAGTCGGTGGTCTCATACTGCCCAGGAGGCAGTCTGTGTTGTGCATCCCGTGCTCGGCCGTGGAACCCTCGTGAAACGATGGGCATAAAAGTGCCCCCATTCTCTGCACAATGCGGTTTCCATTCTCCAGGACATCGCGCAGCACAGCATCTCGAGACGAGCCGGCGGCGTCGTTCTGGGCATCAATCCGGCTTGTCCTCCGCCCCCGATCCTGCGGATGTCCGCTTAAAGGCTGTCCCGCAATGATCAACTGACTCGGCATGGTCAGTATCGACGATGCCCACCTGGGTCTCTATCCGGCGAGCGCGAGGTTGTGCAGTCGGGCTATGCCGAGCATGGCGTGATGAACGCCGTCGCCCTTCAATCGGCAGTCGCGGAGGATCTTCCAGCTCTTCATGCGGGCGAAGGTGTGTTCGACGCGGGCGCGGACCTTGCGGTGTGAGCGGTTGTGCTCCTCTTTCCAGGCCGGGAGTTCGACCAGGCCTGGTTCACGGCGGTGCGGGATCACCAGGCCAGTGCCGCGGTAGCCGCCGTCAGCGATCACCGTGGTGTTGCCGACGACGGCCTTGGCTCCGGACAACTCCCATGCCTTGCAGTCGTTGCGGTTGCCAGGTAGAGGCCGGCCAACTGCGACGACCAGCCGTGTATCGGCGTCGATGACGACCTGGTGGTTGGTGGAGTACCGGTAGTTTTTCGACTGCTCCGCCACCGCATGGTCACGTGTGGGTACCAGGGTGCCGTCCACGATGAGCACGGTGTCCTTGCGGAACCGTCGGCGCGGCCGCAGTGCGAGCAGCGGTGCGATTCGGTTGATGATGCGGTCGGCCGCAGACTTCGAGATTCCGAACAGCGGCGCGAGCTGGCGCAGCGTCAAGTTGGTGCGCCAGTACGCCGCGACCAGCAGGACGCGGTCCTCCAGAGGCAGGCTCCACGGCCGACCTCGGCGGACCGTGTCCGCTCCCTCGCGGCGCAGGGCGGTCACCAGCTTGCCGAAGCAGCGCGGGCTCAGCCCAGTGAACGGGCCTATCCAGGACGGCTGTGACGCCGTGATCACACCAGCCACGAGAAGATCCTCCCACCGCGCTACGAACTGCCCGAGAAGGAGGCACACATGGAGACAGGCTTGGTCAGTCGTCTGGAAGAGGCGACGAATCGTTTCGTGACCCCCCTGCGCATGAACGAGGGGTTCGATGAGCAGGCGCTCCTTCAGCTACAGGAGGAGATCGATCGCTGCGGGACGGCGTGGAGGGAAGGAACCCACGTACCGAAGCGTGCGGCGTTGATTCTCGCCGAACTCTTTCCAGCGATCGAGGCTTGCGCCTGGCTGTACGAAGGGAACATGCGCCAGCGGATCCAGGAGGCGGGAGCGATCGTGTCTGAGGCGGTGACCGCTGCTCTGGACTGAGCGCCTTCCTTTAGGCCCCAGCGCGAAGGGGCGCGAGCAGGCAGCTCAGCAGGCGCTGGGGACGAGCCCAGTGTTGCGGGACAACTCTTAGTTGCGGCCTGCCATGACCCCGCCGTCGACGTTAAGGATGGCGCCCGTGGTCCAGCTCGATGCCGACGAGAGGAGGAAGACGATTGCGGCGGCCACATCCTGCGGGGTTCCGACCCGGCCGAGGGGGTGCAGCCCGCTCAGCTGCTCCATCGCGCCGTCCAGCTGGTCTGCGGGGAAGACCTTCTCGAACAGGGGGGTCCTGGTGACGGCGGGAGCCACGGCGTTCACACGGATGCCCTCGCTGGCGAGCTCGATGGCCAGGTTGTGCGTGAGGGCGTGCAGGCCCGCCTTGGCCATCGAGTAGGCCGACGACGGTGTCACGGCGAGGGCCTGGTGCGCCCACATGCTGCCCACGTTCACGATGGCGCCGCCCTGACCCCCGGTGACCATGCCCCGGACGATGGTCTGAGTCAGGAAGAAGGTCGCCCTGTTGAGGTCGTGATAGGCGTCGTAGTCCGCGACCTCGTAGTCGAGGAAGGGCTTGGGCTTGAAGAACCCTGCCGAGTTGACGAGGAGGGTGGCGTCGGGGTGATCCTCCGACAGCTGCTTGTGCGCCTCGACGACCTGGTTCCGGTCCGCCAGGTCGGCCGCGATCGACCACGCGCTGCCGGAGCGCGACAGGCTTGCCACGGCGTCGTCGAGCTTCTGACCCGGGCGGCCGACGATCACCGCGCTGCCTCCCTCCGCGATCACGTCTTCGGCGACCTTGAGACCCATGCCGCTGGCGCCGCCGATCACGACGAGTTTCTTGCCTTCGAAGTCCATCGCCACGCGGTCCCTCTCTATTGAGCGGTGAACATTTCTCTCCTGTGCTGCTTAGACCCTGCCACAGCGGTGTCTACAACAGCTCTATAAGGTCTCTACCCGTGAGGTTCCCCCGGCGTGCGGGAGGTGCTGATCAGCTGGTCAGGGCGGGTTGACCGGGTTTCAGGTTCGTTCGTTCGGCCGTTGCCCGCTCGGCGTAGTGCTTCTCCTCGAACTCGACGGGGCTGAGGTAGCCGAGCCGTTTCTGGATGCCGCCGGCTGTTGTAGAAGCCGTCGATGACCCCGTTGCCCAATTGCTTATGCGGCGAGGTCGAGGGCAGCGAGGTGTGATGTCCGAGTGGGGGCGAGTGGTTGTCCGGTCCACCAGGCGTCGAGCCGGAGTAGGTTGACGGCGGTGGCTGTGAGGATGTGCGCGAGGGCGGTCTTCCCCAGTCCTGCGTAGCGGGTTCTGCGTGCGCCGGTGGCTGTGACCGCCTGGTGGATTGTGCCCTCGATGCCGGAGCGGATCGCGTAGACGGCCTTCCATTCCTCTGTGGACTGCTCGGCGCGGACGTGTTCGAGAACGGAGTCTTGATCTTGCGGACGGACGGTGAGCTGGCGACCGTAGCGTGTCGAGTTGGTGCACTGCCCGCGGGAGGGGCAGGGCGCGCAGGTCTCGGTGGCGAAGCGGATGCGGATCGCGGGTCGCTGGTTGTTGTCGAGCCCCTCGGTCCGCCGAGGCGGCCGCGGCGGCGGATGTGGGCGTGTCAGTAGCTTTGTGTAAGTCCTTGGGGTTCACCTGGTGTTGAGCCGGTCCTCGAAGAAGAGTGAGAACTGGTTCAGTGCCTTCTTCCAGTGTGCCGCGACGTGGTTGACATCGCGGGCTTTGGGGGTGATCAGCTCGCGGACGGCGAGGTAGAGCACCTTCAGCGCGGCCTGCTCAGAGGGGAAGTGCCCTCGGTTGCGGGTGGTCTTGCGAAGCCGCGCGTTGATTGACTCGATCAGGTTCGTCGAATACACGACCTTCCTGATCTCGGGCGGGAAGGCCAGGTAGGGCGTGAACTCGTTCCACGCGGCCCGCCAGGTGCGCACGGCGGCCGGGTAACGCTGGCCCAACTCCGATGCGGTGAAGTCTGCAAGGGCCTGCTCGGCGGCCTGTTCGGTGGGCGCGGTGTAGATGGCCCTGAGCGCCGACACCACCGCCGGATGGTGCTGTTTGGCGGCCAGTCGCAGCGATGCGCGAATCAAGTGGATCACGCAGGTCTGGACCGTGGCCTTGGGCCAGGTCGCGGTGACCGCATCCGGCAGGCCCTTCAGGCCGTCGCAGGCGACGATGCAGACGTCTTCCACTCCGCGGTTGCGCAGTTCGGACAGGGCGTTCATCCAGGTCGTGGCGCCCTCGCCCTCGTCGCCGACCCACAGGCCAAGGACGTCCTTGCAGCCGTCCATGTCGACCCCGACGGCGAGGTAGACGGGCTTGGAGGCGACTGATCCGGACCGGATCCTGATCCACAGTGCGTCGATGTAGATGATCGGCCAGATGGCGTCCAGCGGCCGGTTCTGCCAGGCGGCGAGCTCGTCGGCGACCGCGTCGGTGACCTTGCTGATCAGATCGGGTGAGACCTCGACCCCGTACATGCCGGCCAGGTGGGAGCGGATATCCCGCACCGACATGCCCCGCGCATACAGCGACAGGATCTACTCGTTGAAGCCTGCCAGCCGCCTCGCGTGCTTGGGCACGAGCTTCTGCTCGAAGGAGCCGTTGCGGTCCCGGGGAACCGCCACGGTGACCGCGCCTGCGTCGGTCAGCACGGTCTTCGGCGAGGTCCCGTTGCGGCTGTTGCCCGAGTCGCGGCCGACCGGATCATGCTTCTCATAGCCGAGATGTTCGGTCGGCATCCAGGGCCCGCTCCAGCACGGCCCGGGTGACCTCGGTCAGCAGCCCGCCTTGGCCCAGCAGAGCGGCTCCCGAGGCGTCGGCGCGGTCCATCAGCCGCTCGACGACCTCGTCCACCAGCTTGTCCTCGACCGACTCGACAGCCGAGGCGTTCTCGTTGTCCGTCATGCCATGTCCGTCCCAGCTGACCAGGGCCCGAGCCTGGGCTCCGGCCAGGCTTTCACATCACGGACTCACACGATCTTTCAGACACGCTCCCGACCAGCGCGGACGAGGCCTGGTAGCGCGCCCATTGGTTGTCGTTCGTGGCGGAACTCGCCGTCGTAGACCGCCGGTTGGTGTGGCCTGCGTCGCGCACTTCAGGCGCGTCTTGGTGGCCGGTGGTGTGTGTTGCGGCAGGGGCAGAGGTTGTGCGGAGCGTTGCCGCCCGCTGTGCCCCGGGCTATGACTTCGGGTCGTCGACCTTGAGCTTGTCTCCGGTGTTGGAGACGAAGACGACCAGGAGCTTGGCCCGTTTGGTCCGGCTGGTGTTCTCGGTGAGGAGGTGGTGGGCGCCCGGCTGCTCGACCCAGTTCTCGCCCTGGTGGTAGGTAGTCACGGGCTTGCCTTCGAGCTGGCTGCGCACGGTGCCTTCGAGGACGTAGGCGTAGACGAACGCCTGGCCGTGCCGGTGCGGCAGCGCGCGTGCGTTGGGCGGGAAGTCGACGACCGCCGAGGTGAACGTCTTGCCTTTCACATTCGGAAGGGCCTGCTGGAGCAGCTGCTTGAGGGTTTCGGTGGAGGGCGTTGATGCCATGGCCGCAGGCGATGCCACGGCCGCGGCCGGCCGCGTGGCGTGGGCGGGCTGGTTGGAGGTCGAGCAGGCCGTGGCCGCAGTCAGTGTGGCGACGGCCAGCAGGCCACCGGCGATCCGCATTCCGATCATGATCGGTCTCCTGTTCAGTCTTCGGTGACGCAGATGATCGTCTTGCCGGGGGTGCGCTTGCCGCGGGCGAACGCGGAGGGTGCTTCGGCGAGCGGCCGCACAGCACCGACGACCGGCTTGAGCCGGCCGTCCCTTACCCGCTGGGCGAGGTCGATGAGCCGGGCGCGGTCGGGTTCGACGACGAAGAAGACCGCCCGCCCGTCCTTGGGCTGGACCTTGGGCGGCATGGCGATGGTGACCAGCGTGCCGCCGGGGCGGACCAGGGCGGCCGAGCGGTCGAGGATGTCGCCGCCGATCACGTCGAACACGACGTCGGTCTCGCCGACGTCTTCCAACTCCTCGGTCTGCAGGTCCAAGAAGGTGTCGACGCCCAGGGCGAGCGCCTTGTCCCGGTCGGTGGAGCGGCCGGTGCCGATGACACGGGCGCCGGCCTCGCGGGCGAGCTGTACTGCGATCGAGCCGACGCCGCCAGCGGCGCCGTGGATCAGGACGGTCTGGCCTGTGGTGAGGCGGCCGTGGTCGAACAGGCCCTGCCAGGCGGTCAGCCCGGAGATCGGCAGCGCGGCGGCCAGGGTGTGGTCGATGTCCGCCGGCAGCGGAGCGAGGTTGCGGGCTTCCACCGCGGCGTACTGGGCGAGCGAGCCATTGCGGGTCCAGTCGGCCAGGCCGAACACCCGCTGTCCGACGCTCAGGCCGGTGGTGCCGTAGCCCAGCTCTGCGACGACACCGGACAGCTCGTGCCCGGGCACGCTCGGGGTCCGGTCGCGGCCGGCGCGGTCAGTCCACGTGCCCGGCCAGTCCAGCTCGCCGGGGGTGAAGCCCGCGGCGTGCACCCGCACGATGACGTCATTCTCGGCCGCATGAGGGTAGGGCGTGTCCGTCACGGACATCCCCGCAAGACCAGCGTCACGGTCTCGCACAGTGATGGCTTGCATACAGGTCCTTACTGGGAGGGGCGACTCGAGCGCGCAGCCCATTCACACGCAGGGCTCATAGCGGCTGGTCATCGGGAACACGCAGCAGGTGGATGTATGCCGTGCCGCATGATCGTGTATTCCTTCGTCGCCCGTCGTGCGTTCTATCAGGGAGACGAGGCAGCCCCTCCGGGTGTGACAGCTCAGACGTGCACGAGTTTGTTCGGGTTGATGACCCGGCGGTACGCGGTGATCAGATCGTCGGTGATCTGGACCGTGTCGACGGAGTAGACCCGGCCTTCGCGGTAGAACATCAGGGCGAGCTCGCCGCCGACCTCAGCGAAGTCGATGCGGTCCGGTTGCCACTGGCGCCCTACACGCACCATGACCTCGGCGACGCGCTCGCCGCCGTGGATGAGCTTGCGCGCCGCAGAGACCTTGCCGCCGCTCGTCACTTCGACGCGTCGACCGACCGCAAGGCCCCCCACCACTCAGCCTCGATGGCAACGTGCAGGTCGTCCGTAGCGTCAGTGCCCGCTGGTCGTGTCTCGCGCGGTGCGAGTGGCGATGAAGGCCGAGCGGCTGATGTCGACGGCGTCGTTCCACTCGGGGTGGTCTTGGACGTAGTCGGCGACAAAACCGCAGTAGATGCCGACCTTGGCCGGACTTTGAGTCAGGTCTTCCAGGGCGTAGCGTGTTAGAGCAGACGCGATGCCCCGATGCCGTTGCTCTGGGTCCACGTAAGAGTGGGTGAGCGTGGCACGTCCGCCGGCGGTCTCGTATGCCAGGTTACCGACGACCTGGCCATCAATCAGTGCCTCGTAGAGGCGGGTGGTTTCGTCCTTGCGCACCTCAACGGCGGCCGGTGATGGCTCCATGTTCTCTTCTCGCCTTGTTCGTCTTCGGTCGGTGGTCCCGATCAGTCCTCACCAGGAAAAAGGGACCACCAAGTCCAATTTACACATGACTTGCCAGTAGCGAAACACCATACTGGACTTTAAGGTCCGAAGTGGTGCCGTCTGAATGGCTGGCGTGACGACACGTTGGAGGGGTAAGGCGATGAGCAGCGAAGAGCAGGTGCCGGTAACCGAGCAGCTGATCGACAACATCGATCAAGGCCGCTTTGAGCTCTGCCGTGACGACGACCTGGTCGGCTGGCTCTACTACACCCACCTGAAGCCCAACCGGTACGCTCTTCGGCACACTGAGGTCGAGATGAGTCATCGGCACGAGGGTGTGGGGGGCGCGCTGGTGCGGCGCGTGTTCGACGAGATCCGCGCCCGCGGGGGCACGATCACCGCAATCTGCCCCTTTGTGGTCGACTACCTCTCGAGAACGACCGCGCATGCCGATCTGGTCGACGCCCGACACCCGGGCTATTCCGATCGTGCTGCTGCCGAGTCGGCGCGAGTGGCGGCCGGTGGCTGAGATTACCGGGCCGCAATCAGGAATGCCCTCGGAACGGCCCCATCGCGGCCTCACGACGTGCTGCCTCGAGCTCCCGGTGGCGGAGTACAGCGACCCAGCCGCAGACCAGGGTGATTCGGCACGGCTGGCCAACGCCGATGAGCTCACGTCTCCCCGATCGCCCGGAGCGTCAAGACACGGGTAAGAAGCCGAGTTCACCCGACGCCAACTTCCGCCCGAATACGCGAGCTGGCTCTGACTGCACCAACCGGACGCCCGACTGAAGCCCGCCGTCTCAACCGGTGATCGCGACTTGAACAGCCATCGCGCAAGGCATTGGTGCCTCTGGGCTAACGCGGCCGGACGCGAGGGCGGATGCGGCCCAAGCAAAGAGATCGATGAAGGGAAAGACTGATGAAGGCAGTGGTTGGGGAGACCGTCGTGGCCGAGGCCGCGAGCGAGGCGGTAGTCAGTATCGAGGGAAATATCTACTTCCCGCCGGACTCAATTGCGGCCGGCGCGCTCCGCGACAGCCCAACCCCCTACACCTGCCCCTGGAAGGGGAGGGCGCAGTATCACGACGTTGTGGTCGGAAAGATGGCGCTCAGGGACGGGGCTTGGTCTTACCCGAACATCAAGGAGTCGGCGGCGACCCGTGTCGGTCGCGACTTCAGCGGCTACGTCGCCTTCGATGTACGCCAGGTCAGGATCGAGAACTGACAAGGCACACCGATCACTGCCAGCAGAACAAATCCGTCGTTGAGTGGGGGGAGGGCACACATGAAGATTGCTGTCATCGGCGGGACCGGACTTAGGATCGCAGGTGGTGAAGATCCTGAAGGCGGGCGGGCACGAGGCGGTGCCACACTCGCCGTCCACCGGATTTGACCTGTTGAGCGGGAAGGGTCTGCACGAGGCGTTGGCGGGAGCCGATGTCGTCGTCAACCTGACGGACTCGCCGACCTTCGATGAGGCCTCGCCCGCGTTCTTCCAGACGACGATGGACAACCTGTTGTCGGCCGCCAAGTCCGTCGGCGTCGGCCACGCGGTGGTCCTCTCGATTGTCGGCGCCGACCTGGTGCCGGACCTGGTGTACTACCGCGCCAAGGTGCTGCAGGAGGACATCCTCAAGGCCGGTCCCGTGCCGTACTCGATCGTCCGCGCCACGCAGTTCTTCGAGTTCATGGACGCTGGTGATGTCGTGGACCTCCGACGACAAGACCGTCCGCCTGCCCGCCACGCGCACAGACCTCGGCCACGGCCTGGGCGACGTCGGCGGAGGCCAATGGCTGGAGCGTGGGAGCCCCGCTGCGGGGCACTCGCAACGTCGCCGGCCCCGAGGTCTTCACGCTCGACGAGGTGGGCCGGATCGCCCTGGCCGCCCGTGGTGACCAGCGCACCGTCGTCACCGACGACAACGCGGGCATATACGCTGCCGCCTCGAGTGACGTTCTCAGGCAGGCGTGAGGTGACGCCGTACCCACAAAGAGATCAGTTCGGGTGCTCAGCTACTCGAGGGGCGTCAGGAAAGGATCCGCACGAGGGCGGAGAGCGCCTGAGGCCACGCAGCGTCGGAGGGCACCCCGTATCCAACGACGATGGCATCGGCCATGGCGTTCAGGGACCGTTCACGGCGGTATCGAGACAGGCTAGCCACTTTGAGGCCCTGCCGGGTTGCCGACTGAAGGACCCGCTGCTCGGTCCCTGGCGGCAGACCGAGCACGGTGTGCAGGCCAGCCGCTGCCCCGATGACGCGCACCTTAGGGGCGTGCTGGGCCAGGGCTGTGACGAGAGCGTCTCGTCGATCGCGGTAGCGCCGACGGGCAGCACGTACGTGACGGTCATAGGCGCCGGAGGTGATGAAATCCGCCATCGTCAGCTGGCTGAATACCTCGCACGAGTCGATCTGCCCCTTGGCCGCCACGGCTTCCTCCGCGAGCGTGGGAGGCAGCGCCATCCAGGCCAGCCGCAGGCCAGGAGCCAGGGTCCTGCTGGCGGTACCCAGGTAGACCACGCAGTCGGGGTCGAGTGCTTGGAGCGCCCCGACAGACTGGCGGTCGAACCGGAACTCACCGTCGTAGTCATCCTCCAGGACCAGCCCGCCGGTCCGTCTGGCCCAGTCCACGACGGCCGTCCGGCGATCGCGCTGCAGCACCGTGCCCAGAGGGAACTGGTGAGCCGGTGTGAGTAGGACCGCATCGGTGCCGACGGGCGGCACCGGGTCGGTCCCGCGGGTATCCAAGGGAAGCCGGAGGGTCTTCAGCCCAGCAGCCGCCAGCAGGCCGCAGTACCTCTCTAGGCCGTAGGACTCGACGGCGACGTTCCTCGCCCCCCGCCCGGCCAGGACTCCACTCAGGATCTGTAGACCGTGGGAGACGCCGGCGCAGATCACTATGTGCTCCGGACTCACGTTCACGCCCCGGGCTCGAGCAAGATGGTCCGCGAGTGCGGCCCGTAGCTCCGGCCGCCCGCGGGGGTCGCCGTAGCCGAGCGCGTCGTCGGGAGCCGCGGCCACGGCGCGGCGCATGGCCTTCAGCCAGGCTGCACGAGGAAAAGCGGTGAGGTCAGGGTTACCTGGGATCAGGTCGTGGCAAGGGGCGCCGGACGGCTCGGCGACCGAGCGCGCCAAGATCGGCCGAGTGATTGTCCTGTCTGCCACGAGTGTGCCCGAGCCTCTGCGCGCGGTAAGCCATCCCTCGGCGACCAGGTCGGCATAGGCGTCAGCCACGGTGTTGCGGGCAAGGCCGAGGCCGGCGGCGAGCTGGCGGGAGGAGGGTAGCCGTGTCCCCGGGGCCAGGCGGCCGGTGCGGACAGCTTCGCGCACAGCTTCGGCCAGCGCACGGCGCACACCTCGTCCAGCTCGTATCAAATCATTCTCAAAGGCCTGCCGTAGCTGCGCTGGACTGATCGTGGTGCGGGAGCCGAGAGGCTCGACAGCGGCCGCGTTGTTGATCGGAACATCGACCGGGCTGCCGACAAGCGGGTCGTCGATGGCCGTGGTGCGCTGGTTGTCGTAGGTCAGATCGGTAGCCACGATGCGAACCTCAACACTCGACGCACTTGCTCTGATGGCGTTGGCGGTTTCGTCGAGTTGGTCGGCGGTGCGGGCGAGAAGGATGACATCGACTCTGGCCTGGGCAAGTCCGGTCGCGATCGCTGCGCCAATGTCGTGGCCAGAGCCGGTGATCAGTGCGGTCTTGCCAACAAGCCCAGCTGTCATGCATGAGGGGTTCCCTAAGAATGTTGAGCGGTCCGGGAGGACCGGGTGTGCCCGGCGAGAAGCGTGCGGCGAAGCTGGTCCGCGATCTCGCCCAGCAGCTGCTGGCTCTGGACGAGCGGATCAAGGACAACGACCGGAAGATCAGTGAGACGTTCCGATCCGACGACCGCGCGGAGATCATCGAGTCGATGCCCGGCATGGGACCCATCCTCGGTGCCGAGCTCGTCGCCATCGTCGGTGACCTGTCCGGCTACCGCGATGCCGGCCGTCTCGCCTCGCACGCCGGCCTGGCCCCGGTCGCCCGGGACTCCGGCCGCCGCACCGGCAACTACCACCGGCCCAAGCGCTACAACCGGCGCCTGCGGCACATCTTCTACCTGGCCGCACAGACCGCGATGATGCGGCCCGGCCCCTCCCGCGACTACTACCTCAAGAAGCGATCCGAGGGCCTGCTGCGCACGCAGGCCCTGCTGTCGCTGGCCCGTCGCCGGGTCGACGTGCTCTGGGCGATGCTGCGTGAAGGAAGACTGTTCACCTCGGCCTCGCCGGTCACGCAGGCGGCTTGACACAATCATTGAGATTCCTTTCAACGCGGTGTGTGGGATGGGCTCTCCCACGCCCCGTGGCGCGCCACGCGACTCCGATGAGCGAGAAGGTCTACCGGATTGCGTCTGCACCTATGTGATGAGCGTCGATCCTTCGCGCCGTCTTACCGAAATTTCGCTGTTGCGCTTGTTCCTCGACCTCCTTGCGCCCCGCCCCCTATCGATCAGCGTGGTAAGACGCCGAGGTCTGGCGCCGCTATTACTGTCGAACCGAGAAGGCCGTGCAGGCGTGGACTGGATACAGAGAGGCATCAGATGAAGGCGATTGTGGTGACGGATCAGGCCGCCGGAACGGCCGGGATGACGCTGGTGGAGCGGCCCGAGCCGCAGGCAGCGCTGAACGATGTAGTCGTTCAGGTTCATGCGTCGGGATTCACTCCGGGTGAGCTGACGTGGCCCTCGACCTGGACCGATCGCTTCGGCCGCGACCGGACACCGTCGATTCCCGGGCAAGAGCTGGCCGGAGTGGTCACCGCCCTCGGCTATGGCACGACGGGGCTGTCGGTGGGACAGCGGGTGTTCGGTCTTGCGGACGGGCATCGGGGCGGCACCCTGGCGGAGTATGTGGCGATCGAGGCGCGTAACCTCGCGCCGCTGCCGGCCGACGTCGACTTCACGGTGGGCGCGAGTCTGCCGATGCCGGGCCTGACTGCGTGGCAGGGACTGTTCGAGCACGGCCGCCTTCAGGCGGGGCAAAGCGTCCTCGTGCACGGCGCGGCCGGAGCAGTCGGGTCGATGGTGATGCAGCTCGCACGAGAGGCCGGCGCCTACGTCATCGGCACCGGCCGTACCGCCGATCGACAGACGGCGCTTGGCTTCGGCGCGAGGGAGTTCGTCGACCTCGAGAACGACGCCCTGGAAGATGTCGGCGGAGTCAATCTGGTATTCGATGTCATCGGCGGAGACATCGGGAGGCGGTCCGCAGGCGTGATCCATGCCGGAGGGACGCTGGTGTCCATCGCCGGGCCGCCCGAGGCTCGGCCCGCGGACGGCCTGGCGATCGATTTCGTTGTCGTGCCCGATCGTGCCCAACTGGGTGAGGTCGTCCAGCGGGTGCGGGACGGACGGCTGCGGACGAACATCGGCAACGTCTCGACCCTCGACGACGCCGTCGCTGCCTTCAATCCGACCGAGCGGATCACCGGAAAGACGATCATCAATGTTCGTCCGTGAGCGACACGCGGCCATCGATGCACGCCGCCGGTCGGCGCCGTCCAGATCACCGGGCTGCAGGTCTACTTCGGCGACCCGCACAGCCTCTGGCAACGAGGCACAAACGAAACCACCCATCGAGTCGGTCAACGCGCGGATCCGTCGGGCCGTCAAGGCCCGCGGTCACTTCCCCAATGAGCAGGCCGCGATGAAGTGCATCTACATGGCGATCATGTCGATCGACCCCACCGGCAAGGGACAGGCCCGCTGGACCAGCCGGTGGAAGACCGCGTTGAACGCCTTCGACATCACCTTCGACGGCCGCCTCTCGGCAGCACGTCAGTAACCCCAACCACCCTGGTTACACCGTTCGTTTGACCGGCCCAGTCTTAGCGAGGTGGAGTTCAGCTGGGAGCTCGATGTCCTCAACGACGCGGAGCACGGTCGCTGGATCGCCCCCTCGGTGATGAAGCGATCGCCGAGCTCTCGTACGGGTTCGCGGGCGGCCGCGTTGTGCTGCTGACCCCAGCACGACCAGGAAGGTAGTGCCGACGGGTCATTCGTCCCAGACCGACTTGGCGCCTCGTCGGCTCACCATCCTTTAGATGCACCGCCCCTCGGCGTCGTACCACGCTCACCGGCGCAGGCAGCGGTGGGAGGTCGACGAGGAACGGGCGAGATCGCGACGTTGTTGGTAAGACGGCGCTGCGGATCGGCACTAATCAGACGGACGTTGACACCATTCGTTGTGCCTTCTTGCTTACGGGTGTCGCGTGGTGCGTCATTTGGCCGGAGTGTGCCGGCCTAGCTCTGCCCGGCGTCGCTGCCTTGGGCAGAGACACAGCCCGGGACTTCCAGAAACTCCGGGGTGGTTCAGAGCAATAGAAAGGCACGGCTCGATGCAAGACGTGGCACCAGTGATCAACCTGGCTCGCGGGGGCAGAACGCTCCGGCTGGCATTCTCATCTGCGGTGGTCGCCCTGGTGGCCTCGTTCGCTGCGTCGGCCGCACCGATCCCCCTGTTCAACACCTACCGGGCCGAGGACGGGTTCACCAACGCCGGCATCTCGCTGGCCGTCGTCACCTACTCCGTCGGCACTATTGCCGCACTGTTGGTGCTGGGACGACTGTCCAATCATCTGGGCCGACGGCTCACCGCGATCGCCAGCCTCGGCCTGCTCCTGCTGGGCTGTCTGCTGCTGGCGAACGTGCACGACATCGGCACCCTGCTGGCCGGTCGGATACTGATGGGCGTCGGTACGGGGGTGGCCAGCAGCAGCCTCACCTCCTATATCGTCGACGCCGCACCCACCAGGCCGGAATGGTTGGCCTCCGTCGCGTCCAGCCAGGGACCCATGCTCGGTCTCACCCTCGGCGCCATCGCCTCCGGCGCGCTGGTCCAGTTCGCCCCCTGGCCACGCGACCTCATCTACCTGGTTTGCGCCGGTCTCCTCGTACTGTCTGCCGCGCTCATCGCCATCAGCCCCGAAACCGCGAAGTCGACGCCGGGTGCTTGGCGGTCACTGCTACCCCGGGTCCGCGTACCAGCCAGGGTCAGGCACCTGCTCCCTGTCGCGGCCGCGGTGTTCCTGGCCACCTGGGCGACCGGGGCTTTTTACCAGGCCTTCATGCCCGCGCTGGTCGCAGATCGTCTCCGCACCCACAGCCCGCTCATCCTCGGACTGGTGTTCGCCGCCTACATGGCCCCCAGCGTTCTCGGCGCTCCCATCGGCGGCCGGTTCACATCCGCGGCGGGCCAACGCATCGGCATGATCATCTTCCTGACCGGATGGATCGGCATCATTACAGCTATCGCCATCGGCACACTGGCGTTGTTCATCGCCGCAACCATCGTCGCCGGTGCCGGTAACGGCATCGCCATCAGTGCCGCCACCCGCGGCCTGCTGTACGGCAGCACCCTCGCCGACCGGGCGCCGATCTTCAGCGCGATCTACCTCCTCTGCTACAGCGGCGCCGCCTTCCTCAGCTTCCTCTCCGGCCAACTCTCGAATGCCTTCTCGCTACCACAGATCGCCCTCGGATACGGCGGACTTGCCATCGTTGCCACCCTGTTCACTGTCGTCGCTGCATGCAATCCGCACACCGACACGACCGGGAACAGCAGCACGGTGAGTAACCATGATGACCCTCACAGTCATCCAGACCTCACCCGACCCTGAGCAGGGCGACACCCGAGCTCGTCGCCGCACGCCGATTCCCGAGCGGATCGGCTGCGCCCACCGTGTCAGTTGGGCCCGCTCGGCCTCGCTCAGGACCAGGTCGGCCTTCGGCCGGCCGATACGGCCGGCGTCCTCAAGCCCGGCCACCCGCTGGTGTCCCGCTTTGCGCCCTGCCGCATGCCACGGCTGGCGGACGCGACCTGCTCCCGCGGCAGATACTGTTGTTGAAGGACGACGAGGTCATATCGCTCGACAATGGATAGTGAGCGGCAAATGGACGCCTCGGACGAACTTCTTCAGAGGGATACACCGTCGGCTCTTTTGACCCTGGACGGTGTCATCCGCTCCCTCAACGCCGCGATGGCCACGACACTGGGCCGGCCGAGGGAACAGTGCGTGGGTCATGGCTTCGGTGATCTACTCCCCGAGGACCAGCGCGTCGCGGCTGAGGGCCTGCTGACGCACGGGGCCACGACGAAGAGGCTTGCGATGCGTGTGCTGGAATTTCCCGGCACGAGCACGGCATCTGTGGTCTGCCTCGTCGAGGCGCGACCGGTGACGGATCCATCGAGCGGCGAGCGGCTGGTGTGGGTGCATTCGTTGGACTCGAGACACGACCTCGGCGGTCTGCTGATCCCATTCCAGCTTGCGGCGAAGGCTGCCGACCTCGGCCTCTGCATGTGTTCCCCCGATGAGCACCAGGTGGAGTGGCTGGGTGGCGCACCCGCTCTGGCCGCGCTCTTCCCGCAGGCGTCGGTGCCCCGGTCCAAGATGATCAGCCGCGTGCACCCGGATGACCGGAAGGATGTGCAGCGGCTTGTGCGCTCGTCCGCCGCCCAGTCCCCGTGGATCAGGTCGCGGTTCCTCACCGAGCACGATGGCTGGTGTGTTCTCGCAAGCCAGGTCCGCCGGATCCAGTTGGGATACGGCGGCCCCGAACGGATCTTCGCGGTGATCCGCGACGACACCCAGTCGGAGGCACACCACCAAGAGACGCTGGCCGAGGTGAGCGCGGAGCGGGAGCGCGCCGACGGGATCACCGCGTTCTCCTCCGCCCTGTTCAGCGCCGCCACCGAGCAGGAACTGCAGCAGGTTGTCCTGGCCCGGCTCGCCGCTGCCGTCGGAGGTTCCGGCGCCCTCTTCGCACTCGTCGACGATGGTCGCTTGCGGGTCTCCTCGGATGCCGGGATCCCCACGTGGGAGGTTGATGCTCTGCTCGGCCTGTCGCTGGACGAGGACCGGCCGTTGCCCTACGTGATCCGTACCGGTCAGGCGCAGTTCTTCCGCAACCACGAGGAGCTCGCTCGCCGGTGGCTGCATGATGACGGTCTGCCCCTGCCGCGCCCCGCCCCCGGCACCGCCTTGTCGATCACCCCCCTCAGCCCGGTGGGCGACCGGCCGCTCGGGGCCTGGTTGGTGACGTACGACAGTGAGCACCCCCCGTCCCCAGAGAAGCTCGCCTTCATGACGGCTCTGGCCGAATTGGCAGGCCAGGCACTGAGGCGCATCAGGTTGCAACAAGCCCACGTCGAGCTGTCCACGGCGCTCCAGCAAAGCATGCTTCCGACGCTGCCGGAGCACCTCCCAGGCCTGGAGATCGCCGCCCGCTATCAGCCCAGCCGGGATGGCCTGGATATCGGCGGAGACTGGTACGACGCGTTCTTCCTACCCGACGGTGCGGTCGCACTGGAAATCGGCGACGCTCAAGGGCACGACGTGGATGCCGCGGTTTTCATGGGCCAGGTGCGCTCGTCCATGCGCGCGATCGCCGCCCACGAGCCTGACCCGGGAACGGTGCTGACGCGTACCAACGAGTTGCTCGTCGCGATGGACGCGCCACGCTTCGCAAGCTGCACCATGCTGCACCTCGATCCGCATGACGGACAGGTCATCGGCACCAGCGCAGGCCATGTGCCGCTGCTCCATGCACGCGACGACGGCAGCCACACCATCCGCACACTTCCCGGCGGGCCGGTCCTGGGAATCGTGCCTGGCACCGAGTACCTCGAGGAGACCTTCACTTTGGAAGAGGGCACCGCGCTGGTCATGGTCACCGATGGTGTGGTCGAAGGGCCGCGCCTGACCCTGGAAGCCGGACTGGAGCGAGCGGGAGCGCTGGCCGGTCGAGCCCTCCAGGACCGGCTCGGCGTCGAGGCGACCGCAGACCGAATACTCGACGCGGTGGCCGAGGTGGACAATCTCGACGACGTGGCCGTGCTGGTCATCCGACGCGTATGAGACTCGATGCGTTTCACTGGCCGGGAAGGTGTCCCTGGCCGGCGAGGAGGGGCGGGGACCGTTCAGTCCTCAGAGGGGGCGGCGCCGGAGGCATCGATTGTCCCTGGTAGTAGCCGGCCCGGGCCCGAGCGCACTCGGTCGAGTGCGCGGCTCTGGCACGCCGGTGCCGCATCGAGAGGCCCGGGACATGGCTCCGGATGGGATGGGCCAAGTGCCGGAGGGCGGGTATCAGAAAGGGACCTTGAGGTCCCTTCTGAACCCTGCTAGCGTGCGCAGCGGTAATCTGGCCAATGTGGCGGAACAGGCGCGCGAGAAAAACGACTCCCAGCTGACTGCACGCGGGCGGGCGACTCGAGAGCGCATTTTGAGGGCTGCCCGCGACATGATGTACGTCAGGGGCGTGTCTTCCACGACCCTCGACGAGGTCAGGGCGGCCAGCGGAACGAGCAAATCCCAGCTCTACCGCCACTACCCCGACAAGGATGCACTGGTGCGGGACGTTGTCGCGTTGCAGGCCGCAGAATTGCTCGAACGTCAGCACCAGCTACTGCAGCGGCTCAACTCCCTCCGCGGGCTGGAGCGCTGGCGGGACGCGCTGATCGAACACAACGCGCTGCGAAACGGAGCGTACGGCTGCCCGCTCGGCTCCCTTGCAAGCGAGCTGGCCGATCAGGACGAAGAGGCGCGCAAGGCTATCGCCCGGCACTTTGACACCTGGGAGGGACTGCTCGATGCCGGGCTCGAGCGGATGAAGGCCTCGGGAGTCCTCCGTGCCGACGCGGACGCCGGAGAGCTCGCCACCGGCCTCATGGCCGCCCTTCAAGGCGGCTACCTCCTTGCGCAGACGGCCCAGGACGTCAAACCCATGAGGATCGCCCTAGACATGGCGATCGGCCACATCAAGGCCTATGTCGTGCTCGCCGAGGACGTCAATCCGCCGGAGCGGGGCGCGGGAGGGCGCTAAGCCGTCTGGGGCGAGGTGGCGCCGAGAGGTCCCGGTGCGGCGCCACTGCGGTGTCCGTACCGGACTGGACTTCACCGCCCTCCCGGCGGGCGCAGGCGGCCCGGCGGGGGCGTGACGGCGGGGGGACGCGTTCATCTACACGCTCTGCGCTTGTGCCCCCAGCCGCCAACCAAAAGCGGCGGCCCCCTGCATGAAAGGCAGGTCTCCTCATGTGCAGGAGGGGACTATTTGGTCCTGAAAATTGGCCCGATCTGCGGTACATTTGGGGAGAGCGGTCCCCTACGGGCAGCCAAGCAGCCAAGCCTCACAAGGATCTTCAGGGCGGTAGGCACTATGCATGCAGGCGTCGAGTTCTCAGTGCTCGGCCCAGTCCGGCTACACAAACAGGGGGTCGAGGCCGGAGCCGGTCAGCCGAGGCAGTGCGCCGTGCTCGCTTCGCTGTTGCTCAGGGCGGGCAGGCCTGTAAGCCTCTCGAAACTGGTGGAGGACGTGTGGGGCGACGACGCCCCACCGTCGGCCGTAGGCTCCGTGCGCACGTACGTCTACAGGCTCAGGCAGGCATTGGGGGAGCAGAGTGACAGCTCCGTGAGCCTGGTCGACGGGGGCTACCTGCTGCGCATCCAACCGGACGCTCTGGACCTGAACAGGTTCAAGGAGACGACGGCAAGGGCGAGGGAGGCCCGAAGCACCGGCGACCTGGCGTCCGCGGCAAGCCTGCTGACCGAGGGCCTCGAGATGTGGAAAGGAGTGGCTTTCGCCGGGGTCCCGGGGCCGTTCGCGGGCCAGCAGCGCAGCGTCCTCGGCGAGCTGCGCCTCGCCTGTGCGGAGGAGCAACTCGCCTGCGAAGTGGAGAGAGGGCGCTACACCGAGGCCGCCGCAGAACTGTCCGCCCTGCTTGTCGAGCACCCGCTTCGAGAGCGCATATGCGGCCTCTTCATGACTGCGCTCTACGGTGCTGGGCGGCAGTCCGAGGCCTTGACGATCTACCACACGACCAGTCACCTGCTGCGTCAACGCCTCGGCGTCAGCCCGTCGCCGGAACTGCAGCAAGTCCACGAGCGCATCCTCTCCGGGCGATTCCAGCTCCCGCAAGCCGCCGACCGCCCGAAGAGCGCGCCACAGACGCCCCCGCCTCAAGCCCCGGCTCAGCTCCCAGCCGCCCTGCCGAGCCTCGTCGGCCGCGAGAGAGAGCAGGAGCAGGTCGAGCGCTTGGTCGCCGATGCAGAGGCGTCGTCAGCTGTGGCCATCTGCACGGTCGGCGGACTGGCCGGCGTCGGCAAGACAGCTTTCGCCACCACCGTCGCCCACCGTCTGGCCGACCGCTTCCCGGACGGCCAGCTCTTTGCAGACCTGCAGGGAGCCGGACCGGAGGCCGAGCCGAGGGACCCCGCGCACGTGCTCGAGGACTTCCTGCAGTCCATGGGGGTCCGCCTCGAGGACATGCCCGAGACCGCGCAGGCACGGGGGCTCATGTTCCGCGGCTTGCTGGCCAACCGCCGAGTGCTCGTCGTGCTCGACAACGCATGGAACACGGACCAGCTAAAGCATCTCCTCCCCGGAGGCCCGGGCTCCATGGCCCTTGTCACCAGCCGCATGCAACTGCACGCGCTCGTCGCTGCCTACCAGGCACTTCCCGTGACACTCATGCCCCTGAGCCAAGCGGACGCACGCAGCCTCCTCGCGCGCCGACTCGGCGCAGCGAGGACAGCAGCTGAACCAGGGGCCGTCGACCGCATCATCCGGCTGGCCGGGCAGCTCCCCTTGGCCCTGGCCAACGTCGCGGCCCGCGCGGCCTATCGACCGCAGCTGCGCCTGGCGAGCCTGGCCGACGAGTACGAGGCACCGGAGCACAGCACCCTGGACGCCTTCGCGAGCGACGAGGACCAGGCGCTCGACGTCCGCGAGTCCATCACCCGCTCGTACCGCCTGCTCGACACGGAAACAGCCGCGCTCTTCCGCGACCTGAGCGCCTGCCCAGACCCCATGTTCGCGGCATCGCAGGTCGCGGAGCTGGCCGGACGGCCCGAGTGCCGGGTCCGCAAGGTCTTGTCGAGCCTCACCCGAGCGCACCTCGTCTCGGAGATTGGCCCGGGTCGGTACAGCTGGAACCGGCTTGTGGCCGCGTACGCAGTGGAGCAGGCGGGGCAGGGGTTCCTCGACCAGGGCAAGCTGGCCCGTTGGTAGTGCGAGCAGGCGCCAGCATCCATGTTGTTGTCACAGGCACCCTGCGGAGGCGATGTCACGGCCATTAGCCGAGACCGAGCGGTTCCCGAAGGGGGCACGCCCTACCGGGGCGGCGCCGTCATACGAGATACAACTGACCAGAGAATATGAGCGCCCCGACCCCTTTGTGTGGTTCGACGGCGGGTGGACCGGGTCCAGCCTGTTCGCCGCCGTGCTGCTGCACGTAGTCGGCCAGCGAGCTGAGGCCCTCCAGAGGGTTCCGCTGCCAGAAAGCAACTTGTCCGTGGGGGTGCAACGCTCCGCTCGGGCCTGTCGGCGGCCAAGGCAGAACAGTTGGAGTCGGGCGCAGGAGCGCCCTTACGACTCCCGGCGCGGGACTGGGCGCTGTGCCCCTTTCGTGCCGGAGTCCCGACGGCTTCGGCATCTTGTCAGCACGTTGAGTGAACGGGACATCCGGTGCGGAGCGTGGAATGGACAGTGGTGCCTCACCGCTGGGTCCCCCCACGACGGGACGCGGCTCTCCCGAATCGTGTGCCCGGTGTGCATCTGCCTCCGCAGACGCCTGCCCGAGCCCAGTACGGGAGCCCTGTTGCCGGCAGATACGAACGAGCCGTCCGGCAGTCCGACTACAGGGCGAACTGGATCACGCCGCTCCAGATTGGGGCGCCGGATGTCGCCTTTGCGTGGCTGAACATGTTCGCCTGCTGGCTCTATCTGTTCGGCTCGCTCATCGTCCTCCCCAGGTTTCTCACGCCAGGCGGCCCGGCGGCCTGGGGCTGGACCGGCTACACCCCCCTGCCCGGTCCGCTGCATTCGCCCGGTCTCGGCGGCGATCCGTTTCGGAGGCCTCACCGGCGTACTGCTGGCTTCGCCGCCCCTTGAATTCCATGTGTCCGACTCTTACTTCGCCGTAGCGCACTTCCACTACACCCTGTTCGGCACAGTCGTCTTCGCCATGTTCGCGGGCTTCTACTTCTGGTGGCCGAATTTCACGGGAAGGATGCTCGACGAAAGACACGGGAAGATCAATTTCTGGACGCTCTTGGTCGGATATCACTGGACATTCCTGATGCAGCACCGGCTGGGTGCGGAGGGCATAGTGCTACGCGGACTATTTGGCAGCCGCGGATTCACGGCGATCAACCCAGTGTCAACGATCGGCGCGTTCTTGCCGGGCCTCTCGATGCTTCCGTTCCTGTACAACGTGTGGAAGACCTCCCATTACGCGCCCAAGGTGGCCGTGGACGACCCATGGGGCTTCGGCCGGTCCCTGGAGGGAGCCACACTCAGCACCCCTGGGTGACCCACCCCTACGAATGGATCGATCAACCCGGTCAAGAAGGTAGAGCCGCCTGAGGGCCGCCCCGGGTCGCAGAAGGAGCGCGTGAACGTACTGCGGGAGGCGGAGCGGGACCTGGCCGCCGCCGTGCCGGAACCGACCGGCTCCGGCACGGCGGCGTACGGAGTGTCCGCCGAGCCGGCTACGCGTCGTTCGCTTCTGAGCCGTGCTCGGCGAGAGGCACGACGTCAAGGTCCCCCTCCCGGAGACGGTAGACCTGCAGGGTGAGGCCGTAGTACTTGTCCGTCTCGCCCACCCACTCCATGCCCACTCGCTGGGCCGTTGCAATGCCGCGCGCGTTGCTCGGCCGCACCACGGCGAAGACCTCGTCCACCCCTGTCGCGAACGCGTAGTGCGCCGCGGCGTGACCGGCCTCGGCCGCCAGACCCCGGCCCCAGAAGGGGCGCGCGAGCTGCCAGCCGATCTCCAGGTCGACGCCGTCCGGCGGCAGCGGAAGGATCGCGGCGCCGCCGATGAGCTCGCCAGTCTCCGCCAGCTCGATGGCCCAGCGTCCTGCCGGGGCCTCCAGGGTTGAGCACTCGCTGATCCACTGGCGGAGGATCCCCTCCATTGCGTCCCTTTCGGGCACTCTTGCCATCGCGGGGGCCAGCCAGCGGGCCACGTCGACGTCGCCGTACACGGCCAGGGCCGCTGCGGCGTCGTCCGGCGACCACGGCCGCATTACGAGCCTGGTCGTCTGGATGCGAGAGACTTCCACTTTCACGCGATGCGGCGGGCCTGGAGGACTGGACACGTCCGTGATCACCTGACTTCCCATTAACCACCGAGTCGGTGGACAGAGTTGGCCGGCCGCCCGGCGGGCAGCGTTCGGACGGCAGCGTCCTGCGCTCAGCGTCGACACTGCCTTGATGGCAATAGACCGTACCGCCACTATCTCGCGGCTCACGCTCGGGCCGTTTTCGCGCAGCAAGGCGCAGAGGGCAGAAGCGGCAGGCAGGACAGATCCATGTAGTTTCCGCTTGTCGGACCACGAGGCTACTGCAATTGGCACCGTAGAGGCCTTGTAGAGCTCCCGTAGACACTGCAATGGCAAGGTCGAATGCGACAGAGACAAGAAGCGTTCACCACACAATGGAGAGTGATTCACGTGGCCATGGACTTCGAAGGCAAGAAACTCGTCGTGATCGGCGGCGCCAGCGGCATGGGTCTCAAGGTCGCCGAAGACGTGATCGCGGAGGGAGGCAGCGCGGTGATCGTCGGCCGCCCGGGTCAGAAGCTCGACGACGCCGTGGCAAGCCTGTCGCGCTCCGGCAGCGCGTGGTCGATCGCGGCCGACCTGGCGGACCGGAACCAGGTCGTCGAGGCGCACAAGCAGCTGTCGGAGGATCACCCCGACGCCACCCTCCTCGTCAACTCGGCAGGGTTCTTCAAGCCCAAGCCCTTCCTCGACTACGAGGTCGCGGACTACGACGCCTATCACGACCTCAACAGGGCGACCTTCTTCCTGACTCAGACCATCGTCCGGGGCATGGTCACCGGGGGTCAGGGCGGCGCCATCGTGAACGTGGGCAGCATGTGGGCGCACCAGGCCCTCGCCGTGACACCGTCGTCGGCCTACTCGATGGCCAAGGCGGGCCTGCACGCCCTCACGCACAACCTGGCCATCGAGCTCGCCAGCGAGGGCATCCGTGTGAACGCCGTGGCTCCCGCCGTCACGAGGACCCCCCTGTTCGAGAAGGTCTTCCCCGCAGACCAGCTGGACGGCGCGATGGAGCAGCTGAGCGGGCTGCACCCCCTCGGCCGGGTCGGAACCCCGCAGGATGTGGCCGCCGCGATCGTCTTCCTCCTCTCGTCGGCATCGAGCTGGACGACGGGCGCCATCCTTAACGTCGACGGCGGGGTCACGGCAGGCCGCAACTACTAGGACGTGTTTGAGATGTGTTCACAGCGCCTGCCGTATCAGGGTGAGTTGGACGGTCGCTTCGTAGCGGACGGCGAGCTTGTCATACCTGGTCGCGACGCCCCTTGCCTGCTTCAGAAGGCCGATCCGACACTCGACCTTGTGCCTGCGCTTGTACGTCTCGCGGTCGAAGCCGGGCGGGCGGCCACCGGCCGAGCCTCGGCGGAGCCGGTGTCCGGCCTGGTCGCGCTTCTCCGGGATGGTGTGCGGGATCTGCCGTCTGCGCAGGTAGGCGCGGATCTGGCGGGAGGAGTAGGCGCGGTCGGCGAGCACATGGTCCGGTCGGGTGCGCGGACGTCCGCCGCCGGGACGGGGGATACGGATCTTGTCCATGACCTGCTCGAAGACGGGCGCGTCACCTCTCTGGCCTGCCGTGATGACAGCCGCGAGGACGTGGAACGAGGCATCCACGGCCAGGTGAATCTTGGTGGTCAGGCCACCGCGAGAGCGACCGAGGCCGTGGTTGTCCGGCTCGGCCGCCAGACCATCCGAACGCGTCCGGCCCGCATCGTCAGCCCCCTTTTACGGGCCCCGGCGGCGTGCTGGTGGGCCCGGCAGACCGTGGAGTCGACGGAGACCTCCCACTCGATAATCCCGTCGGCGTCCGCTTTGAGCTGCAATTTCTTCAAAATGCGGGGCCAGGTCCCATCGATCTGCCACCGACGGAAGACCGTGTATGCGGTCTCCCACGGTCCGTACCGTTCGGGCACGTCCCGCCAGGGCGAGCCGGTCCGGGCCCGCCACCAGATCCCGTCGAAGATCTGCCGTCGATCCCTCGGAGGCCGACCCATCTTCGGTATCGGCGGCAACAGCGGCTCCAGCCGCTCCCACTGTGTATCCGTCAGATCGCCAGGAGACATATCAAGATCGTTTCACGACCTTGATCAACATCTCAAACACGCCCTAGGGCGCGTATCTGGTTTTGATCAAGGGGTGGCCCGCGCGAGCTCCTTGATCCAGATCATCGAGCCGCGCAGGTGGACTCCGGCGAGGTAGCTCTTGGGTGTCTTGTCGTAGCGGGTGGCGATGCCTCTCCACGCCTTGAGCTTGTTGATCAGACGCTCGACTGTGTTCCGCTCTTTGTAGAGCGCGGTGTCGTGGCTGACGGGCCGGCCGCCCCGGCTGCCCTTCTTCTTGCGGTTGGCGGCCTGGTCCTTCTTCTCCGGGATGACCGCCTTGATGCGTCGTTTGCGCAGGTAGGAGCGATTGCCGCGGGACGAGTAGGCCTTGTCGCCGGCAGCAGCGTCGGGCCGGGTCCGGGGGCGGCCGACCGGCCCGGGCACCCGGACTTTCTTGAGTACCGGGATGAACTGCGGGCTGTCCGCCGCCTGGCCGGCGGTCAGGACGAAGACCAGCGGGCGGCACTTGCGGTCGGCGGCGACGTGGATCTTGCTGGTCTGCCCGCCCCTCGAGCGTCCGAGCAGGGCTGCTTTCAGGCGGGCCTTGTGCCGGCGCCGGATACGTCGCCGTTCCTCCCGCTCGGGATCAGCTAAAGCACCCTGCCCGTCTTGTCCTTCCGGACTGCCCCCTTTGGCGGGCATTCTCCTCCTCGGCGGCCGCCTTCTCCAGGGCGGCCATGACCTCTTGGCCGAGGTGCATCCCGGCAGCGTCGTGGTGAGCCCGGGCGGTGGTGGAATCCACACTGACCAGGGACAAGTCCACCTCACCCCGCTTCGCGGCCTCCGCGATCATCCCCTCCAGAAGCGCCTCGAAGACCCCGGCGTCCCGCCACTGCCGGAACCGGTTGGACACAGTCGTCCAGGCGCCGAACTCACTCGGCACCTCACGCCACTGCGCACCCGCCCTGAACCGCCAGATCACTCCCTCGAACTGCTGCCGCAGCCGCTCCGGGTACGGACCGCGCTCGCCGACCGGCAGGTACGGCTCGATCAACGCCCACTCGGCATCAGTCAGTTGCGCACGCGTCATACACGACGATCTACCGGATCCACCCCACCGCGCGGGCCAGATCCGGCAGATTGATCGAAACCAGATACGCGCCCTAGACGCACCCCGTTCACGCCCCGCCCGGGACCGCGACCTGTCACTTGCCCCGGCGGGGCGGCCAAAAGACATCGATCGATGCCGCCCGCGCGTGAAGGAGCCCATATGGCAGGCAATCTGAGAAGCGTGACCGACGAGACCTTCGTGGATGAGGTGCTTAAGAGCGGCAAGCCTGTGCTCGTCGATTTCTGGGCCGAGTGGTGCGGGCCTTGCCGCCTTGTAGCACCGGTCCTTGAGTCGCTCGCCGCCGACCACAGTGACAAGATCACGATCGTCCAGATGAACGTCGACGAGAGCCCCCGCACCGCTGCAGAGTACGACGTCAGGTCCATCCCCACGCTCAACGTCTACCGGAACGGCAAGGTCGTCAAGACGGTCATCGGGGCCAAGCCCAGGTCGGCCCTGGAACAGGACCTGCTGGAGTTCCTGAGGTGACCGGGACCTGAAGGGGTGACCCGCTTGCCGTGACACGCTCCGGTAAGCGCGAGCGCGGGCGGGTTAGGCCGGCGGTCGGGGCAGCTTCCAGCGCTTTCGGACGTACTGGCTCATGTGCGCGTCTGGATGGCGCTGGAGGTAGCCCTGGTGCTCAGGTTCCGCTTCCCAGAACGTGCCGGACGGAACAACCTCGGTAATCAGTTTCCCTGGCCATAATCCAGACGCGTCGGAGTCCGCGATCACCGCCCCTGCAATGCGTCGCTGCTCCTCGTCCAGGTAGAAGATGGCGGACCTGGAGGTCAAGCCGATGTCGTCGCCCTGCCGGTTCAACGTGGTGGGGTCGTGGATCTGCAAGAAAAACTCCAGGATGCTGCGGTAGTCCGTCCCGGACGGGTCGTAGGTGATCTCGACCGCCTCCGCATGGTTCCCGTGGTTTCGGTATGTCGGTTCCACCACCTCGCCGGTGTAACCGACACGGGTGCCCACGACACCTGGAAACCTGCAGAACAGCTCCTGCATGACCCAGTAGCATCCGCCCGCCAACACGGCATGCTTTGCCGGTACCACGTTGTGTTCCCCCTTTTGTGAGGCCGTAATCGACTGAGGTAGTCCGACACGAGACCGGCCTCGACGGGCGAGGGCCGCGCCTTCGCCTGGTCACGGCAGCTGGACAGGGGCCTCGACTCAGCGGCGTCGAATCGCTGGCTCGTCCACCGTTAGCTGCCTTGGTGGCGGACTCCTTACCCGGCGTCTGCAGGTGCCAGGCCGGGACGCTCTGCAGGGGGTTCCGAACCTGCCCGGGCTGCGTCGCAGTCCCGTGTCCCGGCGGCTACCCCGGGACAACCCGGACATAGTCCGAAGCCAGTTGCGTGCAGGCATACGCCGCTGCCTTGGACGTTTCCCCGAGACAAAAGCATGCGTGTACCTGCTCGGCAGCGGCGTCGAGCCGTGCAACCGAGAACTGAGACAGCCATGACCAGTAGGGAACCGGGCCTAGCAGACGACTGTCACATCGAGATCGCGGACAATCCCGGCGGGCGATTCTACGAGTTGCGGTATGCGACCAGGGGATGCGCATGCTCGTCTACGAGACGGCCGGCTCGCGACGCGTGACACGACTATCCGGGAGGAATACCGCGACCGGGGCTGGTCCAAGCTCCTGATTCGCTTCGCCCTCGACGACCTCGCTGCCAGGGGAGCGACGATCACCAACTACTGCCCGGTAGTGGACCGGTTCATCGAGGAGAAACCCGGATACGCGCAGCTGATCGACCTCGATCACCCTGGCAACTGGGGCCGGTCCGGAAGGCAGGAGTGCGGCGGGGTAGCCCTGAGGGGCGCCCTCACTACTCGGCTCGAGCCGATGGCCGGCCGGGCGACTATGCCGGATAGACGCCTCGTCGATACCGGACCGCTTGAATGGCCTTCTCCCGCCGCGCCGTCACCGAGGCGCCAGCACCGAGATGCCGCGGGGCTCCGACGGCATGGAGGCCGTGATGACTTCACCGGACAATTTCCCACCCTACGAAGACCTGGCCGCCTCCAACCCCCTGCGCTCGCAAGAGGAGTACGACGAGGACGAGCTGGGAGAGGATGTCCTGGACCGGGGTTACTCACCCGCCAATACACCCCTCGCCGTCAACGACTGGGGCGTCACCGCGAGGGAGGGCGCCTCCCACGAGGACCTCGCGCATCGGCTCAGGCGCGAGGTGCCGGAAGGCAGTGCATTGGACGAGGGTGACGGGCTGGGCGACACGATCGGCACGGACGGAGAGCTCATCGACGACCAGGTCGGCGACGAGCGCGCGGGACGCCTCCTCAACTGGGACACGGACGTTGTCGCCGCAGGATACGGCGGCGACGACTACTGGGCGCGGGACGTGGGCATCGACAACGGTGCCGCGTCCGCCGAGGAGGCGGCTGTCCATGTGGTGCCTGACACCCGAGAGGATTCCTGAGCGACCGCCAGCCCCTCATCCGGGCAAGGGGGGGCAGGGTGAGTCCCGAACTGCCCGGACCGGAGGGGCGCTGAGCCAGGGAGGATTCCCTGTCCCTCCGCAGCCGGTCCAGCAGGCTGTATGTCGGCCCGCCCCGGACGGGCGCATCCACGGAAGACCCACCGTCGCCGGGACGGTATACGCCGTTCCCCGCACTTTCGGCCTGACAGCGGCTGCCAGGTCAGACACGTCGAGCAGCCTCTGCAGGCGTTGGGGCCGGTCGGACCCGTCGCTGCACCCAGACCAGTTGCCAGGCCCGCTGCGCAGGAGCCGGGCTGACTTGTCTGGACTGGATGAAGCGGGCTGACACCGCACGCCGGCTGCAGCCGGCGTGTCTGGGCCCTGAGAGAGGCAGCAACCGTGAAAACAATGCATTTCCCACCGGAATTCGGCATCAGCAGCCAGCAAGAGAGCCCCGCTCAGCGCCGTGCGAGATTCGAGCAGGAAGCCCTCCCGCATCGCCGCACCCTCTACGCCGCCGCCTGGCGCATGACCCGCCACGCAGCAGACGCTGAAGACCTGGTCCAGGAAGCGTACGCGCGCGCGTACGCATCGTTCGACCAGTTTCGACCAGGCACGAACTTCGCGGCCTGGATGAAGAAGATCATGGTCAATCAGTACATATCTAGCCGTCGCAGACAGCAGTGCAGACCACCCCTGTGCTTTTCCTCCGAGGTCGGGGACCAGCAGCTGGCGCGTCTTGGCGCCTACGCTTCCGGAGTGTCGAAGTCGGCCGAGGCGGACGCGCTGGAACGCATCGTGAATCCCGACCTCAAAGCAGCCTTCCGCCAGATCTCCCCTCCGCGCCGCCTCGCTGTCTACCTCGCAGACGTCGAGGGCCTCTCCTACCGCGAGATCGCGGAAACGATGGGGACCCCTGTGGGCACCGTGATGTCGCGCATCCACAGGGGGCGCCGGCAGCTCCGTTGGCTGCTGCCGCAGTACACGCCCGGGCTGCGCACAGCGTGACCGCCCGCCGCTGGCGTGGAGGGTTGCGGGCCTCCGCGGCCGGCCTGCTTACCAGCCACTCGCGACAGTACGGGAAAGCGCGCCCCACGCCGCGCGCGAGTCGCTCGTCGAAATACGCCGGAAACCCCGTCCGTGAAATCCCGGGATGCGCGCAGGGCGAATAAACAGCGACTTCGCGTAGACGGCCTGTAGATGATCTCGTGATTGGCTTGTCCGCACAAGATGACCTGGGGATTGAGAACCATGCACTGTGTGGATGTTGGAAAAACGTGCCGCTCGGCCACGGATGGACATGCCGGAACCAGCGGCAGCGCCCCGGCCGCAGGGCCCGCCGAGGGCCGAGGGCAGCTCGACCCGGAGTCCGCTGCCTGGGTGGACGCGCTCGAGGGTGGCCGTGGGTCGCAGTACGAGCAAGCCTGCACGCGGCTGCACGAACTGCTGGTGCGGATTGCCATGGATGAAGTGTTCCGCCGGGGTCCTCGTTACCGAATTGCCGGGCCCGAGCTGAACGATCTCGCCCATCAGGCGGCCGCCGACGCACTGATGAGGATCGCCCACAAAATCCAGGAATTTCGAGGCGACGCCAGGTTCACCACATGGGCGTTCCGATTTGTCGTACTTGAAGTGTCCAGCAAGCTGAGCCGCCATTTCTGGCGTGTTTCAAATACCCGGTTCGACTTGGACGAATGGGCGCAAGTGCCCGACCGCTCCGGTATCGACCCCGTCAGCCAATGGCACGCGCGAGAGCTGGTCGAAGCTGCGCGCGACGCAGTCGAGACAGCACTGAGCGCCCGCCAGCGGCAGGTCTTCACCGCCGTCGTCAACGGGGTCTCCCTGGAAACGCTCGCCAGTGAGCTGGAGACGAACCGCAACGCGCTCTACAAGACGATGTTCGACGCCCGTAAGAAACTGCGAGCTCAGCTAATAGCCAGTGGACATCTCAGCGCCGCGGGCTGATGCAGCGGCGGCGACGTCGGCCCGGGCAGCGCTGACCGAGGGGTTCGCACCGCAGCCGCACACGTCCCGGGGGCCTGGCAGTCGTGCTGGCGTTGTCCCCGCGTGAACTGCTTGGTGCCCGCGTTGTCGTTTCGGGGGGTTGTAGTCGGTGTCCGGGGCGGTTCAGAAGGACAGGTTCTCGGCATGTGGCAGCCGGGCCGGGCAGGAAGGCCGGCAATAGATGCCAGTGGTGTGAACCGCGGTGACGAACTGGCCGTCGTAGCGTCGGCCTTGTCTGTGACCGCCTGATAGCAGGTGCCGAAGTCGGTGTGTATGGTCCGCCGTGTTCTTGGGTCTAGCAGGCATGCCGAACAGGCCTCAAGAGGCAGCGGCCGCCTGAGAAGTGTGTCGTGGAACGAACGCGATCGTGGAGCTGCGAACGTGGGCTCAGCTGCGAGCGAAGGATTCGATGTGGTCCAGGGCCATGTCCAGTGCGACAGCCACCGGCTCTGAGCTGTGAGCGTTCTGTGCAAGCACGTAACCACCCTGCAGAGCAGCCAGCAGACCAGTACCCAAGCGTTGTGGGTCCGCGTGCTCGGCGAGTACGCCGAGGACGCGGAGTCGGGTCAGCGTTTCGACGAGCATCCGTTGCCAGGCATCGAGTGATGCGTTGAGCGCTTGGCGGGACTGCTCATCGTTGTCGGACAGCTCAATCGACATCGCGCCCAGTGCGCAACCGTAGGAGCCGTCCTGTAGTGAGTTGGCGTGGACCAGGGCGTCGCGCCAGCGGCGCAGACCGGTGAGGGTCTTCACGCCGCGCAGGCGCTGTTCCTCGCGGGCGAGGACGAACTTCGACTGCACGTCGATCACGGCGTGGATCAGCGCGCGTTTGTCCTCGAAGTGGTTGTACAACTGCGACTTACTCGTGCCGCTCGCCAGCCGGACGTCATCGAGCGTGGTGGCGTTGACGTCCTTGACATAAAACAGCTTGGCCGCCGAATCAACGATCCGTGAACGGGTCTCCAGGCCGCGTGGCGTGCGGCGAGCAACGCTGGTTCCGGGCACGGTGTCTCCCTCGGGCATGTTACTCACTCGTGCTGCTCGGCAGCCCTGCGTGTCACGACTGCGGTGGCCTCGATATCCAAGCGGAGACTGGGCCGGATCAGTTGTGACACCACTGCGAGCATATAGGCCGGTCGGTGAGAGATGACGTCCTTGCGAACCTTCACCTAGGTGTCCGTGTCGTCGCGATCCGTGAGCCGGGACCGGGCCTGGACGATGTCGCTCAGTTCGGCGCCCGCGCACCGCGGCGCCTCTCACGCGTTGCCCGAGGCTTGCCCGGCCTCCTCGGCGAAATCCTCCGGCGGACCCGTCCGGCCGCAATCCCGGGGTGCTGGACACGACGACCTCATGGCGCCGGCCGGGATCGCGACAGCTTCGGAGAAGGTGCCGATATGGCGCGACATCCTGGCGTCGATGAACTGTGTTGCGGCGGTCATGTCAGCGAAAACCCCCTCGTAGGCGGACGCGAGATGGAGGCGGCAGGCAGACCCGAGAGATCTTGCGTTCGTCCCAGTCGAGTCCTAAGAGTGGACCAAATCGTCCATCAAACTCGGTCGATCAGGCCTGAGTCGAACTGGCTCGAGACGGCTTGAACTCGCTCGCGCCGATCGGCCGAAGTGGCTCACGGTGCAGCCTCTATGTGTGGCTCTGAGCTGCGGGTTCATGAGCCGATGCGACATTGACCCGCTTGCGTTCGGCGCGGCAGACTGGGCCCGCCCAGGGGAGGGGTTGCGTAGAGTTTTCTGGTCTGTATAGTCCTTCTTATGTGGTGTCCGGATGGCGAAGAGATCCGGAACTCGACGCCGGCGGAGTCACCCCTCGCGATGCAGGCCACCAGGCGCCCGGCGCAACCGTCGCCACGGGCCAGGTTGCGGCCAGCCCAGCTAAGGCCTGCGACGGAGCTCTGAAGCGCTACGAGCCCGACCCGGGCTCGACGACTACTCACACCCCGACCGGAGGTCGATTTGCCGTGTCAAGACTGAACCTTCCCCCTCAAGAGGACGTGCCCGCCGGCGCGCAGCAGATACTCGACAACGTTGGTGCGCAGCTCGGTTTCGTCCCGAACATGTTCAAGACCATCGCGTCGAACCCGGCCGTTCTTGAGGTCGTCACGACTCTGCAAGGCACCTTGAGCCGGGTTCTCGATGCGAAGACGCGGCACAGCATCGCGCTGGCCGTGTCGCAAGCCAACGACTGCAGTTACTGCCTGGCGATGCACACCTACGTCGCGACCGAATTCGGCGGCATGTCAGGTGAAGACATCGAGCTCGGCCGCGTCGGGAGCTCGGTCGATCCCAAACGCGCCGCGGCCGCTCGCTTCGCGCAGCGGGTGGTCGACAGCCGCGGGCGGGTCAGCGACGCCGAGCTCGCGGGTGTGCGAGGCGCCGGGTACACCGACCCGCAGATCCTGGCGATCGTCGCGGTGACGGTGCAATTCCTGCTTACCAACGTCATCAACAACGTCAACCAGACCAACGTCGACATCCCCACTGCCAGTTCGGGCGGTACGTCCGGCTGACCGCTCCAACCCTCGTACCGGGCCGTGTACGCGGCCCGGTACCCCTCTCACCGATCCGATGATCTTTCAAGAAGGGGCTTCACATGCCGGGCTCTGAGCTCTACGAGAAATTCATGGCGTTGCACACCCGTGACGGCGGGTTCGTCATGCCGAACGCATGGGACGGCCTCTCGGCGCTGATGCTGGCTGATGCCGGCTTCAAGGCGATCGCGACATCGTCGGCGGCGCTCGCTTTCACGCTCGGCAGGTCCGACGGGCGTCACGAAGTCACCCGCGAAGAACACCTCGAGCATGCGCGGCTGCTCGACCGACTCACCGGGCTGCCCGTCAACGGAGACTTCGAGGACGGTTACGGCGACACGCCTGAAGACGTCGCCGCGACCGTTCAGGCCGCCGTGGCGTCCGGCCTGGCCGGTATCGGGATCGAGGACACCTCGGGCAATCCCGATCAACCGATCCGCGACTTCGACGAGGCAGTCGATCGCGTACGTAGTGCCGTCAACGCGGCCAAGGGACGCATTGTCGTCACTGGCCGGACCGACAACTTCATCCAGGGACGGTCCGATCTCGATGACACCATCCGGCGTCTGACGGCCTTCGCCGAGGCCGGCGCGGATGTGCTCTATGCGCCGTTCCCGCCCGACCGCGACGCGCTCGTCGCGATCGTGACCGCGGTCGCGCCAACACCGGTCAACGTCCTGGTGTCGCCGGCGGACAAGGTGCTGACCGTCCCGGAGCTGCAAAAGATCGGGGTGAAGCGGATCAGCGTGGGTCCGATGCTCTATGCGAACGCGATGGGGTCCCTTGAACACGCCACCAAGGCGCTCGTCGCGGGCGACCTCGCCTCGGCGACGGCAGGTATGAGCTTCGACCGTATCGGTGAACTGCTTGCCCGTGGCAAGAAGTAGCCCAACCTGCGAACCACTGCTTCTCATCTACTGATTGCAAGAAGAAGGAAGATTGACATGAATCTCGACAAGCTTATGAACAAGCACCTCACCAGGTATTTCGACCCCAGCAAGACCATTCCGCAAGAGACCCTGGAGAAGTTGCTGAGGTTCCTGCGTTCCACGCCGACGTCGGTGAACATACAGCCGAACCACTTCTACGTCCTCGCCACACCCGAGGGGAAGAGGCGCCTCGCGGACAATCTGGGCGAGCGGTTCCAGGACAACGGCGAGAAGATCCTGAACGCGTCGCACACCATCATCCTCACCACCCGGGCTGACGTGCCTGACAGCCACCTCGAGGCAGTGTTCAGCAAGGAGAGGACCGACGGCCGGTTCCCCGACCCGGCGAAGCAGGAGCTCTGGGAGTCGATGACCCGGGACTTCCTCAACCTGCGCAACTACGGCTACAAGGACTTGAACCACTGGATGGAGAAGCAGACCTACATGGCGGTGGGCCTGACCATGATGGCGGCCGCCGAGTTCGGCGTCGAAGCAACACCGCTGGAGGGCTTCGACCCGACTAGTGTCGACAAGGCGTTCAAGATCCGTGAAACCGGACACAGCACGACCGTGCTGCTGGCCCTCGGCTACCCCGACCCGGAGAGGGTGTACACCAGCCCGATCTCGCGATTCGACGCCGACCAGCTGTTCACCTTCATCTAAACACCCGGAGTTGATCACCTTGGACGGACAGGAGCTGCAGAAGATCGCGGGCGACTGCACTGTGGAACTGCCTGGCGCCGACCTGGAGCATCGTTTCGGCCCCGACTGGGGGGTCTACAAGGTGCGCGGCAAGGTCTTTATGCTCATGACCGACATGCCGGGACACCCCGTCGTGATCTTGAAAGCTGATCCGGACGACGCCGCAGCCCTGCGTGAGCAGCACGCAGACATTACTCCCGGCTATCACATGAACAAGAGGCACTGGATCACGGTGGAAGGCGGGGGCACCATCGACGAGAAGCTAGTGAAGGAGCTCGTGATCGACTCGTACCGTCTCGTGGTCGGCGGGCTTCCCAAGTCCGAGCAGCCCGTGGATCCGCACACCTACGGCCGCCGCGCCTGACCTTCGTCATGCCCATCAGCGGCGAGAAGCTCCAGGACAGAGCGCGCGACACAGCACCGGCGATGCCCACTGACGGCTTGGCGGTGAACTTCGTCGTCGAGGCCGATCGTGCCGAACTGGGTGAGATCGTGCAGCGAGCGCGGGACGGGCGGCTGCGGACAAACGTCGGTGACGTCGCGAGCTTCGATGATGCCATTGGTGCCCTTAACGCGACCACGCGACGCGGCGGGAAGACAGTCATCCGCGTACGCTCGTAGGGAGCCGATGGCCACAGTCCCACTGGCGGGTCATCCTCACGGTGTACGAGATGCAGCGGCTCGGCCGCGACGCCGCCGAACTCTCAGCAGCCTCCCCCGCAGCCCGGACGTGTTGGTCTGCGTACGCATCCTGCAGGGCACCGCTGCCGCATTGCTGGTGTCTCGGGTTCTCGCCGTCGGACCTGGACGTGAACTCATTGACCAGGCCTCCACCGACCAAATGCACAACGAGCGCCGCCTACTGAACCTGCTGACGCCCACCGAGACCACAGCACTCGAAACGCTGCTCACGACCTGGCTCTCACGTATGGCACAGGCCGACCCATCAGTAACTGACCAGACGCCTATCCGAGCCGCGACCTTCTGGAAAGAACGGTATGACGCAGCTTGGCAACACGGGTGATCGTTGCGTGCATCGCGTCGACTCTCGGCTTAGGAGAACCCACTTCATGCCCAGCCCCACGGTCTTCCGATCAGCTGCTGCCGCCGCCGGCGACCAAGGACTGCTCCTCGGCCGCGCCTTCCCCGACCAGATCCGGCGGACCTGGGAGTTCTACAACGAACTCCTCGCTACCGCCGGGGCGGCTCGCCAAGACGTCACCAAGTGGGGCGAGGAGGCCTTGGAGCACATCAGCGCGCTGGCCCCCGACCTAGCCGCCGAAATCGACGGCATCGCCCGCGGCTCCGGCCTGCCGCCGCATCAGATCGCCGCGCTCAATGCCCGCACGGAGATCCTCGGCCGACTCGGACAGCAGCACCCGGAGTGCTCGACCGTCGTCCACATCCCGGCCGACGGCGGCCCACCGGTCACCACCCAGACCTGGGACTGGCACGACGGTATGCGCGACAACTGGTTCGTGTGGAGCATCGAGCACCCGGACGGCCGGGTGGTGCGCACGCTCACCGAATACGGCATCGTCGGCAAGATCGGAGTCAACTCCCGCGGACTCGGCCTCCACTTCAACATCCTCGGCCACCGCTCCGACCAGTCCCCCGAACACCACGGCCCATGGCTCCCAGTCCACGTCCTGGCCCGCCTGGTACTCGACCGCTGCGCGACCCTCGACGAGGCGAAGGCACTGGCCATGGGCATCCCGGTCGCGGCCTCTTCCGCGCTCACCCTGTGCGACTACGAGGAAGGCCGCGCCCGCGCCGCCACCGTCGAAGTCAGCCCGGCCGGTCCCGACCTGATCCAGCCCGGCGACGACGGCTACCTGCTCCACACCAATCACTTCCTCGCCCCGAACCTGTCCCCCGGAGAGACCATCGGAACACAGGACCCCGACACCTACCACCGCTTCGAGGCCCTGCAGAAACGCACCCGCCCGCTGGATGCCCCGGACCGCGGTGCCCTGCTGCAGGCCCTCACCGTCCACCTCGCCGAGGGCGCGGCCCTGTGCTGCCACGCGGCCCCGACCGCGCCACTCGGCCAGCGCTGGGAAACTCTGGCCACCGTGTCCCTCGACGTCACTTCAGGCCACCTCGCCGTCCACCCCGGCGGCCCCTGCACCGCCCAGCCCCTCACCTGGACGCAGGTCTGACAGATCGCCCCCGGTCACCATGCCGACGACGGCCACCACCCTGAGGCCGCACCGGCGCCTCCGGCACCACTCGCTGGAACAGCTCCCACAGCTCGTCCGGCACCAGTCGCTCAACGATGCCCACCACGACCGATAGCCTACCCAGACACCCAAATGAGATGACGTCTAGTACTCCAGCAGCGTTTCTCCATTTGTGCTGGTCAGAGCGCCTGTTTGGAGTCTAGCGGGTTGATGTCTCGTCAGGTTGGCGGTCGTTCGTTACTCACCTGATCGGAGTGCGTTGAACCTGGCATGGTGACGGATGTTGAAGCAGGGGTGTGAGCCGCCGAGTTGGAGTCGTTGCTGCTGCGGGTGGGCGAGCGTTTCACCCGGGTGAAGCCAAGACGTCGGATGCGGGACTGAGGTTGATCCCCGGGAGTGGACACCGGGTTTCATGCGACGAGTGACAGCGTATGTGATGTGGTCAGTTGCTGTTCGAACTCGGCTGGTGTGAGGTAGCCGAGCGCGGAATGCCGACGGTGCCGGTTGTAGTACGACAGCCAGCGGAACAGTTCCAGCCGAGTCTGTGCCTTCGAGGTCCAGCGCCTTCCGCGGAGCAACTCGCGCTTGAGACCCTGGAAGAAGGACTCGGCGAGAGCGTTGTCATAGCTTGAGCCGACCCGGCCCAGCTGCGGCGGATGCCGTGCCGGCGGCAGACCTCGGCGAAGGCGGCCGCGCTGTATTGGGCGAGTTCAACCGGTCGTTGCAACACCGGGCTGTTGTAGTGAGCGTAGTTGCTCCTCGAAGACCTCGGCTGGTGTCCGCCAACCGAGGGTCTTGCGGGGCCGGTTGTTGATCGCCAGGGCGACGGCTTCGAGGTCTGCGGACGACCACCGGGACAGATCGGTGCCCTTCGGGAAGTACTGACGCAGCAGCCCGTTCGTGTTCTCGTTCGTCGGTCGTTGCCAGGGCGAGTGCGGATCGGCGAAGAACACCTTCGTCCCGGTTTCGACGGCGAACTGGGCGTGGCCCGAGAGTTCCTTTCCGCGGTCCCAGGTGAGGGTTTTGCGCAGCTGCTCGGGCAACTGCGCCATCGATGCCGTAAGCGCCGTGTTCATCGCGATGGCGCCATAGCCCCCGAGCGAGGGACCGTTCTTCACGGGCGGATTCTCGCCCCAGCCCTCGAGCCGGGGCAGGTGCACGAGGAGCGTGGAGCGGCTGCTGCGCTCGACAAGCGTGCCGATCGCAGATCGTCCCGTCCCGATGATCAAATCTCCTTCCCAGTGTCCGGGGACCGCACGGTCCGCAGCCTCGGCGGGGCGTTCACTGAGGACGACCTCCGCGGTGACATGCCCCTGCGGCTTGTTCTGCGACCGGGAACGGGGAGTCCGCAGCGCCCGGCCAGTGCGCAGACATGCGACCAGTTCCCGCTTGAGCGCGCCACGGCCCTCAATGAACAGCGACTGATAGATCGCTTCGTGGCTGATGCGCATGGACTCATCATCGGGGAAGTCGGCACCAAGTCGGTGCGAGATCTGTTCCGGGCTCCACGCCATCGCCCATCGCCTGTCCTGCCGATGCGGCTTGTTCAAGCCCTTCCAGGCGCGCGGGTCTCAGGCCCGGTGACGATCGTGCCGTCGGGTCGACGGACACTGCCGGCGAGCCGATCCTGCACGTACTCACGCAACCTGTCGTTGCCTACGAGTTTCGCGGTCTTCGGACGCTTCGCGGCCTGCTGCGCCTTCCACTGCGCCACCAGAGCCCGGTAAACCGACTTGCCACTCCGGGTCGCCGCGTTGCGGCGCAGCTCGCGTGAGATCGTGCCCGGGTCGCGTCCGATCCTGCGGGCGATCTCGCGCACGCCGATCTCCTGGGCGCGCAGCAGCGCGATCTCCTCACGCTCGGCGAACGACAGGTAGCGGCCCGTGGGCTCATCCAGGCTGATCGGCGGCATGCCGCCAGCGTGACGGAACCACCGGGATCCGACCGGCCATGAAACGCCAACAGCCACCGCGGCCTCTGCCGTCGTCACTCCCGACGCGATCCGCCGCCAGAAGTCCCGCTGCACCGCACGAGACGGCTCCGGTCGGCCTGGCGAACGCATCGACGGTCGCAACGCCCGATCCGCCGCCCACTGCCGTCGCGCACCCGCAGGCAACTTCGGCACCTTCTTCTCGTCTCGCCCCATCGCGCACCTCCGTGATCAAGGTGTTGCGACGACCAGTTGAATCCGCCTTGAGCGCCCCTGTCGGTGTGGAAAACGACGCCGCGAACCCGGCCGCCGCGGGCGGCCACGGCCATCTCGATCGCGTCGGTGACCAGCGAGGTGCGCATGTGGTCGGCGATTGCCCAGCCCACCACCTTCCTGGAGCAGATGTCGATCACCGTGGCGAGGTAGAGCCATGTCGCGCCGACGGCTATGTAAGTGATGTTGCCGCACCACCTGGTGTTGAGCGTGTCCGCGGTGAAGTGGCGCATGACGAGGTCCGGCGCGGGCGGCGCGGTCCTGTCCGCGATGGTCGTCCGCTTCTTCTTGCGTAGGTGCTGGCGGACGATGTGGTTGATCCGCATCAGCCGGGTGACGCGCTTGCGGTTGATCCGCCGTCCTCTCGCGCGCAGTTCAGCATGGACGCGCGGAGCCCCATATGCCCCCTGGTGTTCGGCATGGATGGCGCGGATCTCGCTCACGGTCTGCTTCTCCTCGGCCCGGCGCCCGGCGCGGGCCTGCTCGGTGGCCAGATGCCGGTAGTAGCCGGCGCCGGACGCCCCGAGCACCCGGCAGATCCGCTGCACGCCGAAGTCGGCGCGGTTCTCGGAGATGAAGTCCCAGCGGCGGGGGCTCACTGCACCTCTCGGATACTCCTATGTCAAGCGGTAAGCGGTAGCGGCTTGTTGGGGTTGGTGGCGGGTCGACTCTGCCGCTGTTCATCGGCGATGAGGGCCTTGAAGACCTGATCGGAGACTCTGCGTCGGAGCAGGCGTCGGGCTTTGGACGAGGTGGCATAGGCCGTCGCCTGCGCGCTGAAAGGCGACCGTTTCCTGATCATGCCCACCACGGCCGGGCACCGGCGACGGGGCATCGCCAATGACCACGAACTGACCACGATCGAGGCTGCTACCACCGGGTGAGGCGACCGCACAGGAACGCTGGTACCCGTGACGAGTGAGGGCCGAGCGGCCCGTCCTGGCTTCATTGGTCACGTGATCGGCTGGATCCTGCTGGAAACAACGCTGGGCTTGACCGCATACTTCCTGTTCGCGCACCCCGAGGGGGAAGGCCCCCAAGTGCGGGACGCCGTACTGGGGCACACGACGGCGACCGCTTGCCGATCTTGCCTGGGCCTACGACTTTCCGACCCGTCAGGTGTCACCCTTCGCCAGCCTCGCATTTTACAACGAGCACGTGAACCTCTACCTCGACGGGCGGCTGCTTAACCGTCCCGCCTCCCATCACCAGAGCCATCCGGGAAAGGGAACACCCTATGTGAACTGCGTGAACGCCAGCAGACGCACACCGCGTGGGGGGAACCCATGTCACCCGAATGGCCTACTTATCAGGGCATTCCATCGGATTAGACCTTTAGGGTGACGGATGGGCGTGCAGTCAGTACACGCCCATCCGTCACCCGCTTTCAGGAACGGGTGCTTGCTGCCTGGCGCGGTTGCGCCGGGCCGGACAAGGAGCAGGCAGTGAACAAGGCACTCGCAGGAACGTTGGCCGTCGTAGCCGTCAGCGGTGTCGCCCTGACCACGGCCCCCACGACAGCCGCCGAAGGCTCGAACAGCCAGCCCACAAAGACGCAAGTTTTCTCCACCGTACTCAGCCCGGTCCCGACCAACCACGCCACCGGTTCCGGTACCGCCCGCGTCCAGCTCACCGGCAACCAGGCCACCGTCACTGTCATGGTCTCCGGACTCCTCGCCGGCGTCCCGCACGCTGCGCACATCCACATCGACGGGCAAGGCCGATGCCCCATCGCTTCGGAAGCCACCCTACTCAACGGACATCGGGCGCTCAGTACCACCGACGGCGCAAAGGCATACGGCAAAGTCGGCGCCTCACTCACCACACGCGGCGACGTCAGCCCCAACAGTGAGGTGGCCGTTACCCGTTTCCCCACCGGCTCCGCCTACACCTACAAGCGAACCTTCAAGGTCACTGCCGACGCGGCCGCCAGCATCCGCCGCGGCAACGCCGTCGTCGTCGTCCACGGCATTGACTACAACGGCAGCGGAAAGTTCACCAACGTACTCGGCCCGAGTGAACTCGACCCCAAGCTTCCTCAGACCGCGACCGCCCCCGCAATCTGCGGCGCTCTGCGGGCCACGCCCAGTTGAGCCACCGACCTGGGTGACAGCTCGCCGTACAGACGGCGACGCCGTGGAGACGGTTGACGGCGCCGTGCTTGCCGTCATGGCCATCGGTGGCCTCGCCCGTCCCTCCGGGCCAGGCCACCACATCACAGTCTGACCCCACATCTCAATCAGGCGGCGCCCAATATGCGCCGCTACGCGGCGGGCTCCGCTCCTGCACCCGACGGTTCGACCCCAAGTCCTAGACCGGCAGATCACCAATTGCGTAGTTCACAAGATCAAGGTGTGCAGGGCCTGGGCGAGCGTTGATCCGCTCCGACCGGCGTTCGTACTGCTTCCGGCTGTTCTGGGGGTCTCGGCCACAGCCTGGGCGGTGAACGACGCCGACGCACTCTCCCGAGTCGTCCGGATCATTGATGTGAGCGAGGGGATGAGGCCCGTTTACGTCCACGGCGTACCGCTCGTCGAGCGCCGCGGCCTCCGCGGCACGCCCTTGACCTCAACAACAAAGATCTACTGTGAAGGCGTGCGGAGTGTCCGGGCCGGCACTGATGCCTGCTTTGGGTTTCCGGCGCGTACCTCCTGGTCGGTCGGACTGAGTGAGAGGACAAAGATCTGCTGTGAAGGCGTGCGGAGTGTCGGGGGCCGGGAAGGAAGTAGCCCTGCTGGAGTTGCCTGAACCGTCATCTCCCGGGTCCGGTCAGATCCTGGTGACGGTTGAGGCGGCCGGGGTCGGCCCGTGGGACCAACTGCTGAACGGCGCTGGCTGGGACGTGGGGCTGCGCCCCCCGGCTGCGCTGGGAGTGGAGGGCGCGGGCAAGGTGCTGGCCGTCGGCGCGGGTGTCACCGGGTTTGCCGTAGGCGACCGAGTTGGCCTGTACCAGGGCGTCACGCCAGCGGCGCAGACCGGTGAGGGTCTTCACGCCGCGCAGGCGCTGTTCCTCGCGGGCGAGGACGAACTTCGACTGCACGTCGATCACGGCGTGGATCAGCGCGAGTTTGTCCTCGAAGTGGTTGTACAACTGGGACTTGCTGGTGCTGCTGGCCAGCCGGACGTCATCGAGGGTGGTGGCGTTGACGCCCTTGACATAGAACAGCTTGGCTGCAAGAGAGCAATGCTCAGGACTTGTGGATCAGCTCCTCTGGAGGGCGCGCGAAGGGCGTACCTTCCCGAGTGAGTGATCAAGTCACCGAGTAGGCCCGCGCTGTGAACGCGGGTCGGGAGGGTACGCCCGTGCTCAGCGTAGTCAACGAAGACGGCACGACCGAGGCCGGTTCCCTGATCGACGAGATCGTCCGGAGGGCGAGTAATTGTCAAATCCTGTGGACCAGACGAGGTTGCGCGGTGTAGCTGCCAAGGACGGAGTTATGGTCGGCCGGGGGTCTGGCCGGTCGTGACTTGCGCTACGAAGCGTCTCAGAGCGTGCGGATTCCGAATCACGTGCAGGTTCGCATCACCGGCGTGGGTCGTGATCGTCGCGAGGAGGAGCGGTCGGCTCCGGCGTCGGTAGGCCCATACCCACCGCCAGAAGTCGCCGCGTTCCCGAGAGCGTCGGATCGCTCGCCAGGCGCAGCGCCAGAACGAGAAGTCCAGCAGGATGACGGTGTCCGCCGCTTGGAGCCGGACGGCAGGGACGTCGTAGGGCCCGAGGTCGCCATCCATGATCCAAGCCTCGTCTCGGACGAGTTCACGTTGGACGGCGGCCCACTGATCGAGAGGTGTCGCTTCAAGGCCGGGTCGCCAGAAGTGCTTGTCCAGCTCGATGACGGGAAGCCCGGTGATTGCGCCCAGGCGGGCCGCGAGGGTTGACTTCCCTGAACCGCCACGCCCCAGGATCACGACTCGCTTCATGGCCGCCATAGTTCCAGGCCGGTTCCGGGACGCCTACTTGTTAACGGTGCGCAGCGGGCCGGTGTCATGCTGCAGCGGCCTCGGGCCGTTCGACTAGGTGGCCGTTCTCGAAGCGGGCGCCGGCCCGGACATGGGCGACGAGGTGGGGTGCGGTGATCGCCCTCCAGCGGTCCTGGGCGGACTCGGCGAGCTTGAAGACCATCGCGAGGGCGGCGGCCGGGCTGCCCGCGCCGCGGGTGACCTTGGTCCGGAGCTTCACCGTGGAGAAGGTCGACTCGATGGGATTCGTGGTGCGCAAGTGGATCCAATGTTCGGCGGGGAAGTCGTAGAACGCCAGCAGCTCGTCTTCGTCGTCGGTGATCTTCTTCACCGCCTTGGGCCACTTTGCCCCGTAGGTCTTGGCGAAGTCCTTCACGGCCTTGGCGGCGTGGGCGCGGTCCTCGGCGTTGCAGATCTCCTGCAGGGCCTTCTTCGCGCCGGGCTGCGCGGACTTCGGCAACGCGTTCATGACATTACGGACCTTGTGGACCCAGCACCGCTGGTGCCGGGCGGCGGGGAAGACTTCGGCGAGGGCGTTCCACAGGCCCATCGCGCCGTCCCCGGCCACCAGGGCGGGGTCCGTCATGCCGCGGCGGCGGCAGTCGCGCAGGAGGTCGGCCCAGGACTCGGTCGACTCGCGCAAGCCCTCGGCGAGCGCGATGAGTTCCTTGCGGCCGTCGGCTCGCACACCCATGAGGACCAGGACGCAGGAGTGCGCCTGACCGAGCCTCACCTTGGGGTGAACACCGTCGGCCCACACGTACACGTAGTCGGAACCCGACAGGTCACGGGCCTGGAAAGCGGTGTGATCGTCGGTCCACTGCTTGGTGAGCCGGTTCACGGTCGGCCCGGACAGGCCGGCCGCCGAGCCGAGGAACTGCTCCAGTGCGGGCACGAAGTCCCCGCCGGACAGGCCGTGCAGGTAAAGCAGCGGCAGCACCTCGGAGACCTTCGGGGACTTCCGGCACCACGGGGCCAGGATCTTGGAGGAGAACCGCTTGCGCTCCCCGGTCGTCTCGTCGACGCGCTTGTCGTTCACGCGGGGCGCGGTGACCTCGACCGCCCCGGCCGCCGTGGTCACCTCACGCGGACGGTGACGGCCGTTGCGAACCACCAGCCGGCGGCCCCTCTCATCCCGCTGATCGACCAACTCGGCTATGTACTGCTCGACTTCCGCTTCCAGAGCGGCGGCCAGCATCCGACGCGCACCTTCGCGGACGATGTCGTCGATCAGGGATCCGGTGGCGGTGGTGCCGTCTTCGGTGACTACGCTGAGCACGGGCGTGCCTTCCCGACCCGCGCACCAACGCGGGCCTACTCGGTGACCTTCAATCGATCACTCGGGAAGGTACGCCCTTCGCGTCCAACCCGAGCACGATCCACAGATCTTGAGCATTGCTCCGCGAGGCGCTCGGCGGATGCTGGCCGCCGCCCTGGAGGCGGAGGTGGACCAGTACATAGCCGAGCTCGCCGGTCAGCGTGACGAGGTCGGCCGCAGGCTGGTGGTGCGCAATGGCCGCCACCGGCCGCGGACGGTGACCACGGCTGCCGGGCCTATCGAGGTGGCCGTCCCGCGCGTGAACGACAAGCGGGTTGACGAGGAGACGGGTGAACGTCAGCGGTTCTCCTCGAAGATCCTCGCGCCGTGGTGCCGGAAGTCCCCGAAGATCAGTGAGGTGTTGCCGCTGCTCTATCTCCACGGCCTGTCGTCGGGCGACTTCGTGCCTGCGATGGAGCAGTTCCTGGGCTCCTCGGCCGGGCTGTCGCCGGCCACGGTGACCCGGCTGACGAAGCAGTGGACCGCCGATCACGCCGTCTTCCAGCGTCGTGACCTGGCCGATTCCGATTATGTCTACGTGTGGGCCGACGGCGTCCACCCCAAGATCCGTTTGTCCGAGGTGCACTCCTGCCTCCTGGTCCTGATGGGCGTCCGCGTCGACGGCGCCAAGGAGCTGATCGCGATCGCCGAGGGTCTGCGCGAGTCCACCGAGTCTTGGGCGGACCTGCTGCGCGACTGCCGGCGGCGCGGGATGCGCGACCCGATGCTCGTGGTCGGCGACGGCGCGATGGGATTGTGGAGGGCACTGGCAGAAGTGTTTCCGCAGGCCAGACACCAGAGGTGTTGGGTACACAAAACTCGGAACATCACGAACGCGCTGCCGAAGTCCGCGCAGCCCGGCGCGAAGAAGGCTCTGCGGGAGATCTACAACGCCGAGGACCGTGCGCACGCCGAGAAGGCGGTCACCGCGTTCGAGAAGGCGTACGGCGCGAAGTGGCCCAAGGCCGTCGCGAAGATCACCGACGATGCAGAGGAGCTGCTGGCTTTCTACGACTTCCCCGCCGAGCACTGGGTCCATCTGAGGACCACGAACCCGATCGAGTCGACCTTCTCCACCGTGAAGCTTCGGACCAAGGTCACCCGCGGCGCCGGCAGCCCGGCCGCGGCCCTCGCGATGGTCTTCAAACTCGTCGAGTCCGCCCAGGCCCGATGGCGAGCGGTCACCGCACCCGACCTCGTCGCCCTCGTACGAGCCGGCGCCCGCTTCGAGAACGGTCACCTCATCGAACGAAACGAGGACCTCACAGCATGATCCATCTCAACTGATCCACAGGTCCTTGACAATCACTCCCGACTACTCGCGACCCGTCACCGCAGCTCGAAGGCTCGGGTGCCGAAATGGCACGTCCCGGGTCCCTGCTGATCAAGCGAACTCATACCCAGCCCTCAGAACATCTGCACCCACCGCGGTTCGTACCGCCCGAAGAGATCGAGCAGTTGCCGATGCGCCACACTCAACGGCTCAGGCTCCAGCACTTTCCTGGAACATCGCGAGAAGCCATACCTGGGCTGCACCTGCTGACGGCCGTACTGTACTAACGGTTATGATCCGCGCCATGCTTGACGACTCTCAGCAACCCGTACCCGCCTCCAAGTCAGTGGAGATACCGCTCCCCGCCTACCTGCGGCCCCTCTTGCCCCACATGAGGCTCAAGGGCTGGGTAATGCCGCTGGTGTTCGCACTGCTTGCCCTCGCTTTCTGGGGGTACGGCCACAGCCACCTGGACCGGACACCCCGGCGTCACATCTTCATGGCGTGCTGCTTTGCTGCCGTGAGCGTGTTCTTCGTGTTCGTCAGGTTGTGGGTGGGCTGGTGTGTGCGCCGTGCTGATGAGAAGGATCAGGCCGGCGCCGCTTCGGTCGATCGGCAGAAGCTTGAAGTGACAGATCACAAGAGGCTCATCGCGCCATCTGCTGTTTCAGTGCGCAGCACGCCGAACCGTCTGAAGCGCACCTGGGTGGCCGCCGCCAGAGGGTCCGTGATGGTCTTCGTGCTTGCCGCACTCCAGATGAGTCAGGGTGCTTCGCTGGCCGAGGTGGTCCCATGGGCGGCCGGCTTCGCCGTGGTCTTCGCCGTGACCACCTGGTACACGTGGTGGTTCTACGGTGACTCTCCGAAGGCACTCGCGCTACAGGCGAAGGCGGAAGCGAAGAAGACTCAGCGCCTCGGTTAGGGCGCGTATCTGGTTTTGATCAAGGGGTGGCCCGCGCGAGCTCCTTGATCCAGATCATCGAGCCGCGCAGGTGGACTCCGGCGAGGTAGCTCTTGGGTGTCTTGTCGTAGCGGGTGGCGATGCCTCTCCACGCCTTGAGCTTGTTGATCAGACGCTCGACTGTGTTCCGCTCTTTGTAGAGCGCGGTGTCGTGGCTGACGGGCCGGCCGCCCCGGCTGCCCTTCTTCTTGCGGTTGGCGGCCTGGTCCTTCTTCTCCGGGATGACCGCCTTGATGCGTCGTTTGCGCAGGTAGGAGCGATTGCCGCGGGACGAGTAGGCCTTGTCGCCGGCAGCAGCGTCGGGCCGGGTCCGGGGGCGGCCGACCGGCCCGGGCACCCGGACTTTCTTGAGTACCGGGATGAACTGCGGGCTGTCCGCCGCCTGGCCGGCGGTCAGGACGAAGACCAGCGGGCGGCACTTGCGGTCGGCGGCGACGTGGATCTTGCTGGTCTGCCCGCCCCTCGAGCGTCCGAGCAGGGCTGCTTTCAGGCGGGCCTTGTGCCGGCGCCGGATACGTCGCCGTTCCTCCCGCTCGGGATCAGCTAAAGCACCCTGCCCGTCTTGTCCTTCCGGACTGCCCCCTTTGGCGGGCATTCTCCTCCTCGGCGGCCGCCTTCTCCAAGGCGGCCATGACCTCTTGGCCGAGGTGCATCCCGGCAGCGTCGTGGTGAGCCCGGGCGGTGGTGGAATCCACACTGACCAGGGACAAGTCCACCTCACCCCGCTTCGCGGCCTCCGCGATCATCCCCTCCAGAAGCGCCTCGAAGACCCCGGCGTCCCGCCACTGCCGGAACCGGTTGGACACAGTCGTCCAGGCGCCGAACTCACTCGGCACCTCACGCCACTGCGCACCCGCCCTGAACCGCCAGATCACTCCCTCGAACTGCTGCCGCAGCCGCTCCGGGTACGGACCCCGCTCGCCGACCGGCAGGTACGGCTCGATCAACGCCCACTCGGCATCAGTCAGTTGCGCACGCGTCATACACGACGATCTACCGGATCCACCCCACCGCGCGGGCCAGATCCGGCAGATTGATCGAAACCAGATACGCGCCCTAGTAGGAAGCGCTCCAGATCCGCTTACCGGGCGGTCCGGGTAGGGAGCAGAGGTCAGCCCGCCCAGACGACTGGTGAAGGGGCGGTGTTCCGACCCTGCGCAATTCCTGAGTCTGGCGGCTGTGCTCCGGTGACCTCCGGCAGGGGTGGACCAGGGCTCGTTGAGTGGGCACTATGCCCCGGTGAGCATCGTCGTCAAGTTCTTCATGGCCCCGGACCACGGAGCTGCCTCTGCCGTCGTGGAAGGCGGTCCCGATGGGGTCTTCGAGTCGCTGACGTTCGGCAACTTCGACGCCGAAGAGGCACTCATCGAGTGGGAGAGCATCTTCACGGGCCGGAGCTTCGAAGAACTCGTCGCCGCTGACGAACCCGAATCCGTTGCCGACCCTGGCGACGGTGAGGGCCCGGTGGTCCTCGCTGCCTCCCGGGTTCTCCAGGACGCGCTTGCGGCCGCCGATGAGCGCCGACTTGTCGAGGTCAGTCGGCTGTGGGTTGCGGAGCGAGCGGCGGACGGCGAGGTCGTCGCCGAGGAGATTGCAGCGTGGATCCTGGGCGGTCTGGCTGGCCTGGCCCGTGCCATCGGCGAGGGGGAAGAGGGCCTGTACTGCTGGACGGCGTAGAACGACAGGGTTTTCGACTCTCGGCTCATCGACGAGATCAGGCGCCTCCGCGAGCACCTGGATGCCGGTCGCCGGAGCACACCAGAGCGCCCATGAACCCTGCATGATCCACAGGTATTGACAATTGCTCCTTGGCCCGAATCAAGGATCCGTGAACGGGTCTCCAGGCCGCGTGGCGTCCGGCGTGTACCGCTGGTTCCGGGCACGGTGTCTCCCTCTCGCATGTTTACTCGTACTGCTCGGCCGCGGAGTGCGTCACAACCGTGGTGACCTCGCTCTCCCAGCGGAGACTGAGCCGGATCAGTTGTGGCACCACTGCGAGCGTATTGGCCGGTCGGTGAGAGATGACGCCCTTGCGAACTTTCACGTAGGCGTCGATGTCGCCGCGGGCTGTGAGCCAGGACCGGACCTGAACGATGTCGCTCGGTTCGGCGCCCGCGCACCGCAGCGCCTCGCACACGTTGTCCGAGGCTTGCCGGGCCTCCTCGGCGAAATCTTCCGGCCGGGTTCCGTCCGGTCGCAATCCCGGGGTGCCGGACAGGACGAGGTGCGTGGCGCGGCCGGGATCGCGACCGCATCGGAGTAGGTGCCGATGTGGCGCGACACCGTGGCGTCGATGAACTGTGTTACGGCGGTCATGTCAGCGAAAACCCTCTCGTAGATCGGCGCGAGGTGGAGGCGCAGGCAGATCCGAGAGATCTTGCGTTCATTTCAGTCCAGCCCCCTGAAGATTGGACTAAGTAGTCCTTTCAAAGTCAATCGATCACGGTCGGCCGGGCCAGGCTCGAGGCGGCTTGAACTCGTTCGTTCCGGCCAGCCGAGTGGCTCACGATGCAGCCTAGATAGGGCCTTGAGCTGCAGATTTACTGATCCGCTGCGACATTGACCCGCTTACATCGAGCGCGGCCGACTCGGCCCGCCCGAGGGAGGGGTTGCGCAGAAATTACTGGTCTGTATAGTCCTTCTTGCATAGTGTCCCCGTTGCGAAGCGATCCGGAACTCGGCGCCGACGGAGTCACCCCTCGCCATGCAGGTCACCAGGCGCCCGGCGCAACCGACGCCACCGGCCGGGTTACGGCCAGTGCAGGTAAGGCCTGCGGCGGAGCTCTCAAGCACTACGAGCCCGACCTGGGCTCGATGACAACTACTCACACCCCGACCGGAGGTCGATTCGCTGTGTCACGACTGAACGTTCCCCCTATAGAGGACGTACCCGCCGGCGCCCAGGGGATACTCGACAACCTTGGTGCGCAACTCGGCTTCGTCCCGAACATGTTCAAGACCATTGCGTCGAACCCGACCGTTCTCGAGGTCGTCACGACTCTGCAAGGCACCTTGAGCCGGGTTCTGGATGCGAAGACCCGGCACACCATCGCGCTCGCGGTCTCGGAGGCCAACGGTTGCGCTTACTGCCTGGCGATTCACACGTATGTGTCGTCCGAATTCAGCGGAATGTCGAGCGACGACATCGACCTGGCTCGCGCCGGGGGCTCGGTGGACCCCAAGCGCGCCGCAGCCGCTCGCTTCGCTCAACGGGTGGTCGAGAGCCGCGGGCGAGTCAGCGACGCAGACCTCGCGGCTGTGCGCGGCGCCGGCTACACCGACCCGCACATCTTGGCGATCGTCACGGTCGCAGTGCAGGCCCTGCTGACCAATTTTCTCAACAACGTCAACCAGACCGACATCGACATCCCCTCCGCCAGCTCGGTCGGTACGCCCGGTTGAGCGCCGAAACCCCAGACTGAAGATATGGCGGCCGACCTGTCGGCCGGACCGAGTGAAGGGAAAACCATGAAGGCAAGCGGAGTGTCGGGACCCGACGCGGACGTCGTCCTCCTGGAGGTGCCTGAGCCGCCGACTCCTGGTGCTGGTCAGCTTCTGCTGGATGTGGAGGCGGCCGGTGTCGGTCCGTGGGATCGGTTGCTGAACGGTGCGGGCTGGGATGTGGGGCTGCGTCCGCCGGCGGCGCTGGGTGTGGAGGGCGTGGGCCGGGTTGTGGCTGTGGGTCCTGATGTCGAGGGCTTTGCTGTCGGTGACCGGGTGCTTGCGCATGAGGCCCCGTTGCCCGGTGGCAGTGGCTTCTGGGCTGAGCGGGTGCTGATCACTGCGGCCAGTGCTGCGATTTGCCCGGCGGGGCTGGATCCGGCGCAGGCGGGGGCGCTGCCGGTTGCCGGGCTCACGGCGTACCAGTCGCTGGAGGCACTGGGGCTGAGCCGGGGGGAGCGGCTTCTGATCACCAATGGTGGTGGGGTGACCGGTGCGCTGGCGTTGCAGATTGCTGCTGCTCGGGGGATCGAGGTGACGGTGACGGCGTCCGCTTCGGCTACTGAGCGCCTGCGTGGTCTGGGTGCGTTGGCGGTCGTCGACTACCAGGACTCGGATTGGGCGGGTCGGGTTCGTGGTGGTTTCGATGGTGTGCTGATCGCTGCTGGTGGTACGGCGCGGGCCGCGCTGTCGCTGGTACGGGACGGTGGGCGTCTGGTGTCGTTGACCTCGGACGCGCCGGCGGGGGAGCGTGGTATCACCAGTACGGATCTCTACGTCCGGTCTGATAGCGCTCAGCTTGCCCATCTGGCGGAGGCGGTCGTGGAGGGAAAGCTGAAGCAGAACGTGGAAGCGCTCCCTTTGAATGAGGGGCCGGCCGCTTTCGCCCGGGTGTCCGCTGGGCAGGCCGGTGGCAAGAAGATCGTGCTGACCTGAGCACGTCCAGCGCGGGGTGTCGCCCGGTCCTGACACCGACTCATGGCACCCGCCGGACACGGTACGGCCGCGTGCGCGGCCGTACCCACCAGGCGCGGCGCGAATCAGGCGGTCGGGCCGGTTCACGGTGGCACCGTGGAGGCCGACCGCCGGTCGGGCTCCGGGACACGGTCGCCGGAACGGCCGTCGGCGCGGATGTCATCACTGACCGGGGTGTCGGCGGACAAGGGGCGTCCAACGCGATCGGGAAGCCCGGCCAACGGCGCAGAGCGAGCGGCCGAGGCTTCGGCGGACCAGGCCATCGGCCTGTTGTGGCACTCGAAAAAGGCTGCGTCGTGACGGCCCAGGAGGGCGGGGCACGCAGACGTGGCAGGAAAGGTTGAGGAGCGATGGGAATAATCACTGAGGACATGCGGCAGATCGTCACCAGCGCCAAGCTGGCGTTCGTTGCGACGGTCTGCGAGGACGGCTCTCCGAACCTCTCCCCGAAGGGGTCCGTGCGCGTCTACGACGACGATCACCTGGTATTCATGAACATGGCCTCGCCCAATACGGTGGAGAACCTGCGGCACAATCCGCGGGTTGAGGTCAACGTGATCGACTTCCTGCTCCGGCGGGGGTACCGCTTCAAGGGAACAGCCGAGATCCGCGGGGAAGGCGACCCGGTGTACGACTGGTCCCGCCAGTGGGTGCTGAACACCCACGGCGATCCCATCTACCCGTGCCACGAGGCCGTACTGATCAGGGTGGACCGGGTGCTGCGGGTGGACTCTCCCGCGTACACGTTCGGGCACGCGAACGAGGATGACCTGAAGCATGAGTGGGCCGCCAACTACGGTGTGACATACCTTTGATGCGACATCGGACCACCTGTCCCGCAGGGCCGGCCGGCCGCCGAAGTACGAGCGTCCGCTGAAGGGCTCGGCGGCGGACGCGGTCAGGGTGCAGATCCGCAAGCTTTTGCGGGAGACGCCGACGATGCCGGCGACGGTGATTGTGGAGCGGATCGGCTGACAGCGGGGGAGGACGATCCTCAAGGAACGTGTTGTGCGTGAGCTCGGACCGGCGTGTTTGCCGGTGGACCCGGTGTCCCGGACGACCTATCGGCCGGGCGAGCCGGCCCAGTGTGACCTGTGGTTCTCCGAGGCGGACATCCCGCTGGGCCATGGGTAGACGGGTCGGCCGCCGGTCTGGGTGATGGTGTCCGGCTGCTCATGGGTGATCGCCGGGAGGATGCTGCCCTCGCGGCGGACCGGGGACCATGACCCCGGCCCCGGTCGGGGAACGGCTGGCGATCGCCACCGCGGAGTACAACAATTGCACCTACTGCCTCTCCGCCCACACCTACATAGGGCGCGCGTCGCCAAGGTCGGCGCCGGGGGACTGGAGTGTGCCCGCCACGCGGAGTCCGCCGACCCGCACGCCGCCGCAGCGCCGGACCCGTCCCACGCCATTGCCCGCGGCCACATCGGTGAGACGCAGCTCAAGGCTGCCCGGGCCGTGGACGTCACCGACGCCGAGATCGCCGAGGTCGCGGGCAATCTGGCGTTGAACATCCTCACGAACTACTTCAACGTCCTCGCCGATACCGACACCGAATGGCCGGTCGTCACCCCGCACACCGACGCCTGACCGACGTGCCCCTGCCTGGTCGGGGAGCCCCCGCGCAGGCCCGACCCACCAGGCCCCACGGGCAGCATCGCCACCGCCTCGACCGTCGTCAGGCACTCCCAGGAATGCGAGGAAGAACATGAGCGAATCGCACGAAACCCGGACAGGAGTGCCTTACGACGTGGTCGTGCTGGGCGCAGGCCCGGCCGGTGCGAACGTCGCCGACCGCGCCCGCGCCGCCGGCCTCTCCGTAGCGGTCGTGGAACGGGAACTGGTCGGCGGTGACTGCGCGTACTGGGCGTGCGTGCCCAGTAAGGCGCTGCTGCGGCCGGTCATCGCGCTCGCCGACGCGCGGCGCGTGGACGGTGCCCGGCAGGCTGTCACCGGTCGGGTCGACGCCGATGGCGTCTTCGCCCGTCGCAACCGCTCTGTCTCCGATTGGGACGACACCAGACAGGCTCTGTTCCTCAAGTCCATCGGAGCCGACCTCTTCCGTGGCCACGGCCGTCTCGACGGGCCCCGACGCGTCAGCGTCACCCGTGACGACGGCGCCCGGCAGACCCTCACGGCCCGGCACGCAGTGGCCATCGCCACCGGCAGCCGACCGGCGTTGCCCGACATCCCGGGCATCGCCGAGGCCCGTCCCTGGACGAGCCGGCAGGGCACCGAATCCAGCACCGTGCCCACTCGCCTCGCCATCATCGGCGGCGGCGGAGTCGGCATCGAGATGGCCACCCTCTGGCAGGGCCTCGGCTCCCAGGTCACCCTGCTCGCCCGGCGCCGCCTGATCCCCCGCATGGAACCCTTCGCCGGCGAACTGGTCGCTCAGGGATTGAGAGAGGCGGGCGCGGATGTGCGGATCGGCGTGCAGGTGACCGCCCTGCGCCGCCCGGACCCGCAGGGGCCGGTCACCCTCACCCTCGACGACGGCGGCGAGCTGGAAGCCGACGAGGTCTTGTGCGCCACCGGCCGCACCCCCGCCACCGACGACATCGGCCTGGACACGGTCGGCCTCACCCCCGGCTCCTGGCTCGATGTGGACACCACCTGCCTGGTGCAGCGGGTCGACGGCGACTGGCTGTACGCCCTCGGCGACGTCAACCATCGTGCCTTGCTCACCCATCAGGGCAAATACCAAGCCCGGACCGCAGGCGACGCCATCGGCGCCCGCGCCGCCGGCCGCCCGCTCGACGACACGCCCTGGGGCAACCACGCCACCACCGCCGACCAGCACGCCGTACCCCAGGTCTTCTTCAGCGACCCCGAGGCGGCCGCGGTGGGCCTGAGCGCCGAGCAGGCGGAGCGCTCCGGGTACCGCGTCAAGACCGTCGACCTTGACTTCAACGCTGCCCAGGGCGCCAACCTCTACGCCGACGGCTACCAGGGCCACGCCAGGCTGGTCGTCGACCTCGACCGGGAAGTCCTCCTCGGAGTGACCTTCGTCGGCCCCGGCGTCAGCGAGCTCCTGCACTCGGCAACCATTGCAGTCGCCGGCGAAATCCCGCTCAAACGGCTCAGGCACGCGATCGCCCCCTTCCCCACCGTCAGCGAGATCTGGCTCTTCCTCCTCGCCGCCTACCAGCACGATCAGGAGACGCCGTAGACCACCGCCACCTGACACCGAAGGGGGACGGTTCAGGCGCGCCGGCCCAGTCGTCGCAGGGCCCTGACCGTCCTGTCGCACCGGGCTGCGAATCACGTCATGTTCTCGACACCAACACCGTTGCGTTTGAGTCTTGAGTCGCAGGTCAAGCCCTGGTGAATGACGCAACGGGACGTCCTGATAGATCAACTTGTGTCGAGCAAGAAGATCGTCGGGAGTCCCGTTGCAGGAGAAGTCTGTCATCACGCGCACGGTCGAGGCGGCCGGGGGTGTGTACGCGCCCGGTCACCTGGGCGAGTTGACCCAGATCGTGGACTTCGTGCTGGTGGACGCGGTGATCGAGGAGACCGGGTCGCGTGAGAAGCGGCTGCGGCTGCTGCCGTCCCGGGTCGTGGTCTATTTCATCCTCGCGCTGGCCCTGTTCGAGGACTGCTCCTACCGGGGCGTGTGGGGCAAGCTGACGGCGGGCCTGGAGGGGCTGCCGTTGGTGCGTCCTGCGGTCTCCTCGCTGTCCAGGGCCCGACGGCGAATAGGAGCGGCACCGCTGCGGCGGCTGTTCGAGATCCTCGCCGGGCCCGTCGCCCACCTCGGGCAGCCCGGTTCGTTCTATCGAGGGCTTCGGACCGTGGCCGTGGACGGCACCTTGCTGCACGTGCCCGACGAGGAGGCACTCACCTGGCGCTATCTAAAGCGGACGGGCGACATCGTGGAGTTCGGCTACCCGCTGCTGCGACTCGTGGTCCTGGTCGAGTGCGGCACCCGTGCCGTGCTGGCCGCCGCGTTCGGCCCGGAGAGTGACGGCGAACTCACGTACACAGGACGCCTTTTGAGCGTGCTGGACCGCACGATGCTTCTGCTGGCTGATGCCGGCTTCGACGGAGCCGAGTTCGCCCGGGACGTCCAGGCCACCGGCGCCCAGTTCCTGGTGCGCTCCTCCGCCCGCCGCATCCCCACCCCATTCCGGCACCTGGGCGACGGCTCCTACCTGGCCCGGATCGGCTACGGAGTCCTGCCCGTCCTACTGAGCGTCCGCGTCATCGAGGCGTCCGTCACCGCAACCCTGGCCGACGGCACCGTCCGCACCGAGCAGTGGCACCTGCTCACCAGCCTCCTCGACCCGGCCGCCCACCCAGCCGCCAGGCTGGTGGACCTCTATCACGAGCGGTGGCAGTCGGAGACGACGTATTTCTCGATCAAGGCGACCATGCTGGACGGCCGTGTCCTGCGCTCCCGCAGCCTGACCGGCCTCGACCAGGAGGTCTACGCCCTGCTCACCACCTACCAGGCCCTGATCCGCGCCGCCGCCGACACCGCCTGCACCCGGCCCGGCCTGGACATGGACCGCATCAGCTTCACCGTCCTGCAGACCACCGCCGCCGACACCGTCACCACCGCGACCGGAATCCTGCCCCCCGGCCGGTCCCGCCGACCTCGTCGGCGCCATCGGCAGGGCCGCCCTCGAGGCCCTGCACCCCGCCCGCCACCGGCACCGCGTCAAGGCCCGCACCCGCAAGAACCCCACCAGCAAGTACGGACCGAACGCCGGACAACACCCCACGACCAGCCAGAACTGCACCACCCACACCGCTATCACGTTCTTCGAGCACGGACTTGCGAACCGCTCCCGAAAGTAAACGCAACGGTGTTGAGCTCTATGGGGACCGCTGTCCGAGAACTTCGGGGCGCCTCACTCGCAGCCGCCGCGCGACCTCCGGCGGCTTGATCCTCTGCTCGAACAGCTCGGCCACCTGCATCCGTACCGTCTCCCGGCGCTGACGCCCCGCAGCGGTCAGACCGCCCCCATCCGCATACCTCACACACCACTGGATACGGCCAACAACCCGCCCTCACCAGGAACTTCGCGAAAGATCACCCTGACGAGGCGAAGTCAGTATGGACACCATCGGCGGAATCCTGGCGACATTGACAATCCCCACGGACACCGGCGGATTCCAGCAACTCCTGGACTGGGCACCCTCGTTCGGCAAGGTGCTCGCATTCGGGGTCGAGGGCACCGGCTCCTACGGCGCCACCCTGGCCTCGTTCCTCCGCCGGGCCGGTCACGCCGGGTCGCGCTGCGCTGTCCGCTGCACGTTCACCCCCCGGCCGACGCCGGAGGCCCGTCAGACCGCTGGGCCGCCTGCTGGCCGGAAGAGGGCAGTTCTGGTTCCCGGATTTCGGGGTGGTGTAGATCGAAGGCCGGGGCGTCCGAGCGAATCCTGGGCAGCACAACGAAGTTGTGTCGTGGAGGGGGGCAGGCCGTGGCCCACTCCAGGGACCGGCCGAAGCCCCACGGGTCGTCCTCGGTCACCTTCGGCGCGTAATGGGAGGTCTTCCACACGTTGTACAGGAACGGAAGCATCGAGAGGCCCAGCAGGAACGCGCCAATCGTTGACACGGTGTTGAGCGCCGTGAATCCGTCGGCTGCCAAGTAGTCCGCGTAGCGCCGGGGCATGCCCTCCGCGCCCAGCCAGTGCTGCACCAGGAATGTGCACTGGAATCCGACGAAGAGCGTCCAGAAGTGGATCCTCCCGAGTCTTTCGTCGAGCATTCTCCCCGTGAATTTCGGCCACCAAAAATAGAAGCCCGCGAACATGGCGAAGACGATTGTGCCGAACAGGGTGTAGTGGAAGTGCGCCACGACGAAGTAGGTGTCGGACACGTGGAAGTCAAGGGGCGGCGAAGCCAGCAGCACGCCGGTGAGGCCTCCGAGGAGGAAGGTGACGAGGAAGCCCATCGAATACAGCATGGGCGTCTCAAATGAGAGCGACCCGTTCCACATCGTGCCGATCCAGTTGAAGAACTTCACGCCGGTCGGCACCGCGATCAGGAATGACATGAAGGAGAAGAAGGGGAGCAGCACCCCGCCGGTGACGAACATGTGGTGCGCCCATACGGTCACGGAGAGCCCGGCGATGGCGATCGTGGCTGCAACGAGGCCCATGTAGCCGAAGATCGGCTTCCGGCTGAAGACCGGCAGGATTTCGGAGACGATGCCGAAGAACGGCAGCGCGATGATGTACACCTCAGGATGGCCGAAGAACCAGAACAGGTGCTGCCACAGGAGTGCACCTCCGTTGGCAGGGTCGAAGATGTGCGAGCCGAGCTTCCGGTCTGCCTCCAGTGCGAGGAGGGCTGCAGCCAGCGTCGGGAAGGCGACGAGTACCAGCACGGCGGTGAGCAGCACGGTCCAGGTGAAGATCGGCATGCGGAACATAGTCATGCCCGGTGCCCGCATGCCGACGATCGTGGTGATGAAGTTGACTGACCCGAGGATTGTTCCGACCCCGGACAGGGCGAGCCCCATGATCCACAGGTCGCCGCCGATGCCAGGCGACCGCAGGGGGCCGGACAGGGGGGTGTAGCCGGTCCAGCCCCATGCCGCCGAACCGCCGGGCGTGAGGAAGCCGGAGAGGACGATTAGCGAGCCGAACAGATAAAGCCAGTAGGCGAGCATGTTCAGCCGTGGGAAGGCGACGTCTGGCGCCCCGATCTGGAGCGGCATGATCCAGTTCGCGAACCCTGCGAACAGCGGTGTCGCGAAGAGCAGCAGCATGATGGTGCCGTGCGCGGTGAACGCCTGGTTGTACTGCTCGTTCGAGATGAACTGGAGGCCCGGCCGAGCCAGTTCCGCCCGCATGACGAGGGCGAAGGCGCCTCCCAGGAGGAAGAAGGCAAAGGACGTACCCAGGTAGAGGGAGCCGACCTTCTTGTGGTCGGTCGTCGTCAGCCATGCAACTACAGCTCCGGCTCTGGCCTTTGGCTGCGGAGCCTCGCTGAGCGGCTCGATCTCTTGGATTGCTGTCACGTTTACCTCTATGGGCTGGTTTTCATCGCTGGCAGCCCGTCGCACGCGACGCCCTTTTGGCGGGTGTCGGATTGCTTCGTGCCCCACGAGTCTTCTGATGCAGGTCTGTTTCCAGTCGAATAGTGCGCGATCTACAGGCCGTCTACGTCCCATACAGACGCCGTGTCGCCATCTGGTCGCCCACCGACAACTCCCTGGGCGGGTCTGGAAGCCTTCAGGGGCGAGGGGGCCGGGCCGCCTCGCTAGTCGGAGTGCACACCAGCGCCTGTGACGCCGGCTCTCCTGCAGTCGGCCTGCCGGACGGCTCACTCTCGGCAACGGGTGAAGCGAGGCTCTTACAGGATTTCCGTGAAGCCGGTCATGCTTCCGTGCGCCAGTGACGCCGTCACGGATGGCGGGATGCTCGGTCAGTGTGAGGAGTTGCTGAAGACGGTGTTTCGGCACCTCGACGGGGTGCTGGTGGAGCAAGTGGTGGCAGAGGTGATAGCGATTCTTGAAAACGGGTCTGCCCTCTCTGTCACCACCGAATGTGAGACAGGACCTCATTCCTGATAGACCCTTTTTAGACGCGCGCAGAGGCGAGGCAGGGTGCCACGGCGTAGCGCTCATGAGGGAAGGTGCGTCGCCTGATTCGCCGCGAAAACGGCCCGGCAAGCGCTCTAATCTTTGGTCCGCGACGGATGACTGTAGAGGAGAGACGGGACATGAAGGACGAGACCCTGGCCGCGAAAACCGCCCGCTTGGGGTGCGCCACGCTCGTCGATGCCATAGGCCGAGTTCACAGTCACCGGGTCCACATTCCCTCCATGGCGAGTCCCGACCCCAGCCGCACACTGTTCGGACGTGCAGCCACCATTTCCTTCATGCCATACCGCGAGGACCTGGTAGAGCCGGGCCGCGACTTCGCGTACTTCTTCTACGGGGCACTAGTGTCCTGCGCCAGAGATCCGTCGGCAGAAGCGGGCAAGGGAGTCGAGGATCTCTTCGGCGGTCTTGGTCCAGATGAACGGCTTGGGGTCTTCGTTCCAGTCCTTGACCCAGGCGCGGATGTCGGCTTCGAGGGCCTGGATGTTCTTGTGTGCGCCGCGGCGGATCATTTGGTGGGCGAGGTAGCCGAACCACCGCTCGACCTGGTTGATCCAGGAAGAGCCGGTCGGGGTGAAGTGCAGCTCGAACCGTGGGTGTTTGGCCAGCCAGGCCTTGATCGCAGGGGTTTTGTGGGTGCCGTAGTTGTCGACGATCAGGTGGATCTGCAGGTGAGCGGGGACCTCTTTGTCGATCCTGATCAGGAACTTCTTGAACTCCACGGCCCGGTGCCGGCGGTGCAGGGCCGTGATGACTTCACCCGTGGCGACGTCGAAGGCGGCGAACAAGGTGGTCAGGCCGTTGCGCACGTAGTCGTGGGTGCGCCGCTCGGGCATGCCCGGCATTATCGGCAGCACGGGCTGGGACCGGTCCAGGGCCTGGATCTGCGACTTCTCGTCCACCGAGAGCACCACCGCACCCTCGGGCGGGTTGAAGTACAGGCCCACGACGTCGTAGACCTTCTCCACGAACAACGGGTCGGTCGAAAGCTTGAAGGTGTCCGCCAGATGCGGCTTGAGCTGGAACTGCCGCCAGATCCGGCCGACCGTGGACTTCGACAGACCACTGTGTTGCGCCATCGATTTCCGGGACCAGTGAGTGGCGTTCTTCGGCAGTTGTTCCAGCGTGGTGACCACCACCGCTTCCACCTGATCGACGCTGATGGTGGGCGGTCGGCCCGGCCGGGGCTCGTCGACCAGTCCGTCCAGCCGCTCGGCAAGGAAGCGCCTCCGCCACTTGCGGACCGTGTCCGCGGTCACCCGCAACTCTCGGGCGACCGTGACAATCGGCGGTACTTCCGGCCCCGCACACGCCAGCACGATCCGCGCCCGCAGAGCCAGGGACTGGGCCGATGTCGCCCGACGCGTCCACCGCTCCAACTCCGCCCGCTCGTCATCAGACAGCAGCAACGGCTCCAGTTTCGGGCCCCGACGAGGAACTGACGCACCAGCAGCAGAAGTCACACACAACTAACGATCAACTACTGGCGCAGGACACTAGTAGGGCTTGGTCAGGTCGGTATGCCGCTTGGTATGTCGCGGTGGCAGGTGGGGCAGGCGCCGGTCCAGATCGCGAGCAGTAGCTGTAGTTCGCGGACGACCTTGTAGAGGCTCAGGCCGGCGCCGTTGCTTTTGGGGCTCTGGCCAGTCGTTGCAGGGTGCAGAAGACGTGGGCGGCGGAGACGAGGGTGACATGGTGGTGCCAGCCGTTCCAGGTGCGGCCTTCGAAGTGGGCCAGGCCGAGGGCCTGTTTCATCTCGCGGTAGTCGTGCTCGATGCGCCAGCGGAGCTTGGCGAGGCGCACGAGTGTGGTCAGGGGCATGCCGGAGGGCAGGTCGGACAGCCAGAACTGGACCGGCTCGGCTTCGCCGGCGGGCCACTCGGCCAGCAGCCAGCACGCGGGCAGTTCCGGGCCGTCCACAACCTTGCGGATCTCGCGTCCGGCGGGCCGGACTCGCAGGATGACGAACCGCGAGTACATCCGCCTGAGGCCGGATCGGCCTTTGCCGGGGCGGGAGCCCTCGCGCCATTGCACGGGCTTGGCCGCCTTCCGGCCTGCCGCGATGACCAGCTGTTTCACCGACTGTGGCTTGTCCGGGTATTTCGGCACCGGCGGCCGTCCCATCCCGCGGTAGGGCTCGGTCACGGGTACTGCCTCGCCGGGCTGGGCGGACAGCGTGCTGGAGATTCCCACCATGTAGTTCAGGCCCCGGTCTTGCAGACCGAGCCGGAAGGCCGCCGCATCGCCGTAACCGGCGTCCGCGATGGCCAGCGGTACCTCGATCCCCCACGAGCGGGTCTCATCGAGCATGTCGAGGGCGAGCTGCCACTTCTCCACATGTCCGGTGCCGTCGGGGATGCCACACGCGGCGCGGCGGGCGACCTTGCCCGGATCGGCCTGTGCGGATCCGGGATCCCAGGTCTTTGGCAGGAACAGCCGCCAGTCGACCGCTGCCGACGCGTGGTCCGAGGCCAGGTGCAGCGAAACGCCCACCTGGCAGTTGGTGACCTTGCCCGCGGTGCCGGTGTACTGCCGCGACACGCACGCCGAGGCGTCACCGTCCTTGAGGAACCCGGTGTCGTCGAAGACCACGGCAGTCGGCCGGATCGCTGCCTCCGTCATCCACGCCAGCCGGGCGCGCACATGGGCTGGATCCCACGGGCTGGTGGTCACGAAATGGGCCATGGCCTGGCGGTTCCCGTCCTGCCCGAGTCGCGCTGCCATCGGCTCCACCGACTTACGCCGCCCGTCGGTGAGCAGTCCACGCAGGTAGACCTGCCCCCACCGACGCTGATCGTCGCGCGCGAACGGCTCGAAGATCTCCGCTGCGAAGCCTTCCAACTCACCACGTACAGACGCAATTTCATCCGGTGTCACACACACTCAACGCCACACCGAACCCGAAGGACACGCACCACCACAGCCGACCTGACCAAGCCCTACTCGGCGGACGGGCGCCTACTCCGGGCCAAGTCCTCGTGCTCTCCAGCGGGGGCTACCCCGATGTGTCGCACGGCGGGGGAACCAAACTTTCCAGAGGAGACGGCCACGGACTCGCCGGCGTCCTGGCCGACGGCCGGCTGCGGGACTTCGACCAGCTGCGCGGTTACAGTTTCGCCACGTGGTCCAGAGGAGAGGCCGTCCCCCGGGGCGGCGACACGGTGATGCCCCATGACTTCGGCATCACCGTCGAGATCTCAGGCGTGTGCGTGAACTCCGGCGACTACGTCTACATGGACAACGCGGGGGGGTGCCCCTATCTGTTTCGTCAACCCCGGTGTGGTCGGCTTGTAGGGGTTGATCCTGGTTTTCGGGAACGTCCCGCGAAGCGGGATGTTCCCGGCGGATCGGGTGGCTGATGGGCAGCCCTGTGGCCGGCAGGGCCGGAGTGGCCGTGCCGGTGCGCGGGCGTGATGGGGCCTGGAGGGCAGGGGTGGTGGAGTCGTCAGGCGGCGAGGTCGACGCCGCCCGGGGTGCGTGCTTCGTAGAGGGCCCCGGTGCGGATCATCGCGTGGATGACGTTCACGCGCTGGCGGGCCAGGCGGAGGATCGCCTGGGTGTGGGTCTTGCCGCGTGCGCGTTGCCGGTCGTAGTAGATCCGGGAGGACGGGTCGGACTTGCAGCCGATCGCGGCGAACGCGGCCTGGAACAGGGCGCGTTTGAGGAGCCGGTTGCCGCGGTGGGGTGCGTGCTCGCCGCGGATGGAGGTGCCCGAGGACTTCGTGGCGGGCGCGAGTCCGGCGTAGGAGGCGAGGTGTCCGGCGGTGGGGAAGGACATGCCGTCACCGATCGCGACGATCACGGCCGCTGTGGTCCTGACGCCCAGGCCGGGCAGGGAGGTCAGGAGGTGGAAAAGAGGGAGGGCCTCCAGCAGGGCGGCGATCTCCTGCTCGGCCTGGCGACGCTGGGCGTGGGCGGCGGCGAGCTGGGCGGCGAGTCCCGGCACGATCAGCGCGCTGGCCTCGGTGCCCGGAACGACAAGGGTCTGCTCGGCGAGCGCGTCGAAGATCTCTGCGGTCAGGTGGCGGGCCTTGCGCGAACCGTGCACCTTGAGCAGGGCCTCGCAGCGGGCACGGCCCAGCTTCTTCAGCCTGGCCGGGGAGCCGTGGCCCTGAAGGAGGGCCTGGACATAGGGGTAGGCCAGGCGCGGGCCGAGCACACGCTCGAGAGAGGGGTGGATCTGGGAGAGCAGGCCGCGCAGCCGGTTGGTGGCGCGGTTGACCTCGCCGGCCAGGTCGTTGTCGTAGCCGGTGAGCATGGTCAGCTCGGCCAGCACCTCGTCGTCGCGGTCCACCGCGCGCAGGGTGTGTGGCATGGTGCGGGCGGTCTCGGCAATCACGAACGCGTCGCGGGCGTCGGTCTTGGCCTCGCCCGGATGCAGATCGGCGGCCCGCCGCATCGACAGCCCGGGCAGGTAGGCCACCCGGCAGCCGGCCGCGCGGGCCACCGTCAGCGGCAGCGCACCGATGTTGGCGACCTGGTCCACGATCACCAGAACGGTGCCGAACTTCGCCACCAGCCTGGTGAACAGCTCCAGCAGCTTCGGCTCGGTGTTGGGCAGCCGCTTGTCGTGCACGGTTCTGCCGTCCTCGGTCCGGCCGTGGGCGTGGTGGAACTCCTTGCCCAGGTCCAGGCCGAGGAAGAGATCTGTCGCGGTCGTATCGACCATATGCGCGTGCCCCTCGCCCCTCGTCTCCTGAAACTCCCGGCCGTCCCTGCGGCACCACACGCCGGCAACCACGTTACGCAGACATGCCGCCCGTGAAGCGGCCCGGCATTGCGCCGGACCAAGCGGTCGTCAGGCCCCTCATCAGCGGTCAAGCGGTGCCCCGAAGCCCGGCGGCAACACCCCCCAGGTCATCCGTACGACAGGGGGCACACAGCCATACCGGGCCCGGGGGCCAGGCGCCCCATTGCGGGGCCACGGAAAAGGTAACGGGGGGGCGTGGTGATCTCCTCAGCGAGCCTGCACCGGGTCATCGACATCGCAGAGGAGGTCACAGCCGAGGAGGCTGTGGCTGCCAAAAACATCAGGGTCGAAGCAACGCAGCCGGACAAGTAGCTCCGGCACATCCTCCTGCGGATCGTCCACGGCCGAAGAGTGCCCTCAGTACACGACGACTCTCTGGGCGGTCCTCAATGTGTTCCTGCTCGTCCGCGATCCCGGCGTGCAGCCGCCTCCCTGCCCCTCAATCCGTCAAGGGGCTCGAAGCCCGCTGGGGCCATCATGCGACAGCTCCTGCTCCGTCCAGATGGTCTTGCCCGTCAGGTCGTGCCGTACCCCCCATCGAAGGACGGTCTCCGCAACGATGAGCAGGCCGCGCCCGCTCTCGTCACTGGGCTGGGCGTGCTGCAGGTAAGGAGTCACACTGCTGCCGTCTGACACCTCGCAGAACAGTGTCTCCCGCCGTATGAGCCGCAGCATGATGGGCGCTGAGGCGTGGCGCACAGCGTTGGTGACGAGTTCGCTGACGATTAGTACAGTCACGAACTTGATGTCCTTACCGATGCCCCATGCGTCCAGCTGCCGATCGACAAGGGCGCGTGCCGTGGCGACGATGGCGATGTCGCTTGCGAGGGCCCAAGACGCCGTCTGGTCTGGCCCCAGCAGGCTAGTGCGCGCGATGAGCAGCGGGGCCGCGGCTGGCCAGGACGGCGCCAGGGCGTGTGCTGCCGCTTGGAAGCGTGCGTCCAGTTCCAGACCCGGCGCCTCAAGAGCAGCCTGCAGTGCGGCAGAGGGGTCGCCGGGCTCGGGGAGGGCGGCCAAGGCGAGCAGGGTGTCCGGCTCGACGGGCAGCCGGACCTCTGAGTACTTCGCTCCGGGTTCTCCGAGCCCCGGCCCCTGTACTTCGTGCAGCGCGTGGGGGCCCGATCCCGGAGATGCAACGACTGGAGGGCAGTGGCCCGCGCTGGCGAAGGTGACATCAGTCCGGACCGGATCGTAGACAAGGTACAGGCACGTGCTGCGCAAGCGCTCCTGGTCGTCTGGCGGGCAGGGCGCGAGGTCGACGGCGAGGTCGTTGAGCCGGGTCAGCAGCTCCTGGGGTGGCGTCTCCAGAGCAGCTAGCGCTCGTATCGCTGAGCGCAGGCGGACGGCCGCCACGGCGGCGGACGCGCCCAGCGCGGTGGAGTCGCCGACGACGAGGGCTGTCCGGGCACCGGGCATGCGTATGACGTCGTACCAGCGGCCGTCGGCGCAGGCTGGGTCGAATCCGTGCCGCACCTCTAGCGCTGGCGTATGCGGTACCGAGAGGGGCAAGGTGGCGCGGCGCAAGGCCACGGCGGTGTCCCGCTCGCACGCATAGGTTTGGGCGTTTTCCAGGGCGGTCGCGGCGCGCCTCGCCAGCTCCTGCAGGAGGTCTAGGTCGCCTTCCTGGAGGAGGCCGTGAGGCTCGCGCCAGCGGTAGACCGTCAGCAGTCCCAGGCCGGCGGCACGTGCGCTCAGGGGCACGACGGTCACCGAGTGGACTGCCAGGTCTCTTATGTAACGGGAGTTACGCGCGTCGTGGCCGAAGATCTCGGTGAACATCCCCCCTGTAGGGCTCATCGCGAGCGCAGGCCCTTGCAGTGGGGTGTTGGTGCTGGGAAGAGGGGGGCACCGCGGCGTGCTGCGGCTCTGACCGTCGAGGGCACTGCCGGATTTCAGTGCCATAGCCGAGGCCACACGGCGCAGGGTGCGCCGTGCCAGAGGGCATGCCTCTCCTCTGACGACGTCGTCGAGGACATCAACGGTGGCGGCGTCGGCCAGGCGAGGCACCAGGACGTCGGCTAGGGCTTGTGCCGTGCTGACCAGGTCCAAAGTGGCGCCTACCGTGGCGCCAGCGTCCGCTAGCAGTCTCAGCCGTTCGCGCTCGCCGTCGTCGGCGGTCTGACCGTGCAGAGGTTGGAGTGTCAGGTGCCGCTGGGCGGCGCTGCTCGGGGTGCCGGTGGCTCGGCGGTCGCTGGACACGTGGACGCGCTGCAGCCTGGTGCCGGCGGGTAGCTCATGCTCCCGCTCGAAGGCCCGTGCGGCCTGCTGGCTCTGCCAGGAGAGCAGTATGACGGCTTCGCCGGGCTGGTCCAATGACTCGAAGAGGTCCCAGGCGGCCAGGCCTTGATTAGTGCTACCCAGGCCAAGGCGTTCGGCGCATTGCCGTGGGTTGTCCAAGGCGTGGCATGCTTCCTGGCCCGCCATGCTCAGCACGGTCACCGCTGAGCCTTCCTCACCAGCACTGTCAGGCTGCGGGGTGTGGGGTGACGGCGCCGCCCTCGTATCGAAGGCCACCTCGCCCGTCCGCAGGCGGTAGTCGAGGAGCGAGCCCAGGGCCTCCCTGCGACTACCGGGATGTTCTGTCCTGGCCGCACGGCCTGTCTGAACCGTCTTACCGGCCCAGACGGCGAGTGACATGAGCCAGCCATCACGGGTCGCGCTGCGGTATTCGTTGCGCTCGGCGGGCTCGCCGCCTCCCACTGTGCACTGCAGTGCTGCGGCGTAGTCGCGGTAGGAGTCGAACTGACCCGGTTCCGGGTGTGCCTCGAACAAGACCGCGAGCATGGCGGGCTCCATCGGGTCGATGCTGCCGCACAGGGGGCCGATCTAGGCGGACGGGGGCCGGGGCCTTCTCGTCCTCCCGCTCTGCCGGCTCCGGCGAGGGCGGTCCGGGCTTATCAGGGACAGCGCCTATCACCCCCAGTCTAGAATGCCGCCCTCGCAGCGCACGTCGGGCCGGGCGTCACCCGCCTCGGCGCACCTTCACGGGCAGCCGTGGCCGCCGTTGCCCGTTCGTCAATGCCTACTGGGACAACGAGGCGCCCGGGATCTACGTGGACACCGTGTCCGGGGAGCCGCTGTTCGCCTCGGTGGACAAGTACGACAGCCTGACTGGGTGGCCCAGCTTCACGCGGCCTATAGACCCCAAATACATCGTCGAGAACCCGGATATCAACCGCGGCATGGTTCGTGTCGAAGTCCGTTCGGCGCACGGTGACAGCCATCCTGGGCACCTATTTCCCGACGGGCCAAGCGACAAGGGAGGACTGCGGTACTGCATCAACTCCGCGTCCCCGCGCTTCATACCCGCCGAGGAGCTCCAGAAGGAGGGGTACGACCAGTACCTGAGCCTGTTCGACGCGCCTGAGGGCACGCGCGGCGCCTGACCCGCTCTTCCCGCGGCCGTCCGGCCTACACGTTGGGAATCCGCACCGCGTGGGGCGGCCCCCGTCACGCCGTTCCCGAGCAAGTCGTCCGCTCCTGGGGCGGCGCTGACAAGAAGGGACCGTCAGACGCCGAGGTCTGGCGCTGCTATTACTGTCGAACCGAGAGGGCCGTGCAGGCGTGGAGTGGATACAGAGAGGCATCGGATGAAGGCGATTGTGGTGACGGATCAGGCCGCCGGAACGGCCGGGATGACGCTGGTGGAGCGGCCCGAGCCGCAGGCAGCGCTGAACGATGTAGTCGTTCAGGTTCATGCGTCAGGATTCACTCCGGGTGAGCTGACGTGGCCCTTGTGAGCGATCACGAAATTCGGCTCTGTCGCTGATCTTGTGATCGGCGACAGAGCCCGTAATTCCCCAGGAGCTGGCCGACGTTCGGAGCGTCCGTCCTGTGGGCAGCGGAAAACCGTTCGACAGGCCTGGCCGGGATGGAGCATGATCCGCGCTCGTGACGACGCCGAAGCAGCTCCTGATCCAGGCCGCCGCCCGCAACAACGCCGAGTGGTGCGCGGCGATGAGCCGATCGCACGGCCTGGCGGGTGAGTTCAGGGCACAGGCCTGGGCCGCTCCGGCCCGAACGCCGTTGTATTACCCCGACGCGGTGACGCTGGTGCCGGGTGCCGACTCGGCCGTGCTGGCAGCCCGGATCGACACCACCGCGCCCGGCGCCTCCGTCAAGGACAGCTTCGCTGACCTTGACCTGACGGAGGCCGGCTTCCAGGTGCTGTTCGAGGCACAGTGGATCCACCGCCCGGCGAGTGTGCCCGCCGCCGCATCGGACCTTGCCTGGGACGTGGCGGGTGATCCGGACACGCTGCGCGCCTGGGCGCTCGCCTGGGACGACGGGGGAGGGAACGCGGACCTCTTCCGGCCTGAACTGCTGGACGACCCGGCCACCTTCGTGCTCGCCGGACAGTCCCCTGACGGCCGGGTGGTTGCCGGAGCGGTGGCGAGTCGCAGCGACCAGGTGGTCGGAATCTCCAATGTCTTCGCTCTGGACGGCGGCCCTGACGCGGCCTGGCCGGTCGTACTTGACGCGGTGCACTGGCTGTTCCCCACCCTGCCGGTGGTCGGCTACGAGCACGCCGATGACCTGGCGGTCGCCGTCCGTCATGGCTTCGAGCCGGTCGGTCCGCTGCGGATCTGGCTGCACGTCTAGGCCGGCTCCAGGTGCGATCTCTCGGTTTGGGGTCAGTAATGGTGAGAGTCGGTGGTGCTGGTCTGGTGGTGTGCTGTGTCGGCGCTGGTCAGTGGGGTGTTGGGGCGGGACAGGCACTGTCATGAGGTGAGAGGTCGCGGGTGGGTGTTGCTGTCGTGGGGCTTTATCTCATGGCAGCTGATGCTGTCTCAGTTTCGTGAGTTCTGATGCGATGCGGTGGGCTGGGCCGGTGTGATCGTGGGGTGGATCAGGGTGTAGGAGCCGGCCGGGGGGCTGGGCTGCCGAGGGCGTTGGTGGTGCGTCGTTTGCTGGAGCGGCAGCAGGCGGGGGAGTTGTCGACGCGGCATGTGCGTGCGGTCGCTGAGGTGGTGGGTGCTTCGGAGCGTACGGTGTGGCGCTGGCTGGAGCAGGCGAAGGCGACGGGGCGGGTGGAGGCGCCGGTCCGGCAGGGGTACGCGGTCTCGGACGAGGTGTGGGAGCTGCTGGGCGAGGTGGGAGGGAACGTCGCTGAGCTGAAACGCCGGCTGACCGCTGCAGGTGGCGGGGGGTCGGTGCCGTCGGCGTCGACATTGCACCGGGTGATCCGCAGGGACCGTCGGGCGGGGCGGGCTTTGCTGACCGGGCGGGAGCCTGAGGTTGCCGGGTCGCGTCGGCCGGATCCCCTCAGCGAGCTGGGCCTGGACGTGGTGGCCGAGAAGGGTGGCGGTGGGCAGGTGTTTCTGCGGGAGCAGAAGCATCTGGCGCAGGTCCCGGTCCTGGTGCCGGGTGCGCAGGTGGTGCACACGCCTGCTGTGCGGTCGGTGCTGCGGACGGTCGCGCACGCGGCCGGGGTGGGGGCGGTGGTGTGTTTGTACGGCGACGCCGGCCAGGGCAAGACCGTCGCGTTGCAGTACGCCCTGTCCCAGCTGCCGCACCCGGCCAGGGTCCGCCGGGTCCACGTCGGTGTGCACCCGACGGTTCCCGAACTGCGCCGGGTACTCGCGGACGCCCTCGAGCTGGGCAGGCGTCTGCCGCGCGGGGCGGGGGAGGCCGACTTGATGCTGGTGAACGCGTTGAGACAGCCCCGCGTGCTGGTGCTGGACGAGGCGCAGCGTCTTCCGGGACCGGCGCTGGAGTTTCTGCGGGGGCTGTGGGACCACCCGGACACGGACACGGCACTCGTGCTGGCGGGTGCGGGCAGTGAACGGGCGCTGCGCCGGGTGCCTGCGCTGGCCTCTCGGGTGCTGACCTGGGAGTTGGTGCCGCGTCTTCGTCCGGGTGAGGTGGCAGCGGCGATGGCGGCCTTCCACCCGCTATGGGAGGAGGTGGCCGAGGACGATGTCGTGTGGGTGGACGAGCATGTGGGCCACGGAAATTTCCGGACCTGGGCGAAGCTCACCTCGCACCTGACCGCCGAGATCTACGGCAAGAGCCGTGCGGTAGTGGACCGCCGGATGCTGGAGCGGGCCTGCGCACGGCTGATGGGGCCGCTGTGACCGGCGCTTCCGGGCCGGGAGGGGGCGCTTCCCGCTCCGGCGTGCACGGGGACGGTGCGGACGCGCGGGGAGGCCTGCCTTCTTCCTCCCTGTCGGCGCTGCGCGGTCCTGCCGTGCGCCGGCTGCTCGCCCTGCGGCAGGAACAGAAATTGACCTCCCGTCATGTACGGCTGATGGCGGAGTCGTTGGAGGTGACGGAGCGCACGGTGTGGCGGTGGCTGGCCGCCGCCGAGTGTGACGAGTCCGCGGCCGCGGAGCCTGGGGCACGGGCCCAGAGCAAGGACCGCTTCACCGTCACCTCGGAGGTGCGCCGCCTGCTGGCCTTGTGGAAGGGCAACGTCGCGGCGGTCCATCGTGAGCTGACCGCTCGCGCGGTCAGGGGTGAGGGAGAGCCGCCTCCGTCGATTCCGACGCTGCACCGTGCGATCCAGCGGGACCTGACGCCGGGGGAGCGGGCCGGACTTGCGAAAGGCGAGCGGGCGGCGCGCAAGCACGATGTGTTCCTGGCCCGGCCGCGCCTCTGGCGCAACCAGGCATGGGAGACCGACCACATGCAGGCCCCGGTGCTGGTCGACGTCGACGGCAAAGCCCGCCGGCCGTGGATCACGTGGTTCACCGACTGCGCGACGAACGCGATCACCGGCGTAGCCGTCACGCCGGTGCATCCGTCGCGGGAGTCGGTACTGGCCGCGCTGCGCTCCGCGGTCCTGCGCGAGGACCCCTACGGCCCGATCGGCGGCCTGCCCGAGAAGGTACGGCTCGACCGCGGCAAGGACTTCCTGTCCAGGACGGTGACCGCGGCGTTCGATCTCCTGGACGTGACGGTGGAAGACCTGCCCGCCTACACCCCGCACCTCAAGGGCACCGTGGAGGGGCTGAACCGGGCGGTGGAGAGCATGTTCCTGGCCGCGCTGCCCGGCTATGCCCGCCAGCCGCGTCCCGGTAAGCGTGCTTCCCGTCCGAAGGACGAAGTGCTGCTCGGCTTCGAGGACTTCACCGCCCGGCTGCTGGCCTGGACTTCGTGGTGGAACACCGAGCACCGCCCCGCGCCGCTGCGGGGCAGGACCCCGCTTGAGGCGTGGCAGGACGATCCCACCCCGCTGCGGGACGTGCCGGCCACGGATCTGTGGACGTTCACCCTGGAGGACGCCGGCACCCGCACCCTGACCACCCGCGGGGTCCGTTTCAGGAAACGCGACTACGTGGGCCCGTGGATGACCGGCCAGGCCGGCATCCAGGTCCGCGTCCGCTTCATGCCCCACCACGACCACCGGATCGAGGTCTACCACGCGGCCACCGGCCGCTACCTGGGGTCTGCGGATCTGGCCGACCAGGCCACCGACGAACAGATCAGCGCCGTACGGAAAGCGCGGGCCGCTCGCTCCCGCCGTCTGAAGAAGGACCTGGAGGCATCCCAGCGCGAGCGCTACGCCGCCGTGAACCAGCCCGAGGCGCCCCGGCGGCTCGGCGCGCTGACCACCGCGCAGGCCGAGGCCGAACTCGCCCAGTCCGCCGGCACCGCTCTGTCGGCTCTGGCGATGCCGGACCTCATTCCGCCCGCCGCGCCCCCGGCCGACTGGCGTACCCCGCCTTCCCTCGCCACCCGGACCGCGCCCGGCCGGCCTCCTCCCGTTCCGTCCGAACCTGCCCCCGGGCGCCCGCCCGGACCGGCTGAACAGACCACTGAAGACGGAGATGCCTCGTGACCGCGGCCACCTACCAGTACGTCGATCTGCCCGATGCGTCGGTGGTCACCACCCGGGCCCTGCTCACCGCCCGGGACAACATCTCCGACACGGTCGCCGCCCGCGCGATGATGTGCATCCACGGCGGGGCCGGCTTCGGCAAGACCCTCGCCGTCAACATCTGCCTGCGCGCACTCGAACCGCACGAGGACGTCCGCAAGATCACCTTCCGTGCCCGTCCTACGGCCCGCGCGGTGCGCTACGAGTTGTTCACCGCGCTCGACCTGGCCGGTGAACCACCGCGCCATCCCAGCGAGTTCGACCGCCTGCTGAAAACCGCGCTGGCCGAACGCCCCCGCACCTTCCTGGTCGATGAGGCCCAGTGGCTCAACGGGGAGGCGTTCGAATACTTCCGCTACCTGTGGGACGAACCCGCTACCCAGCTCGCGGTCATTTTCGTCGGCGGGGAGGGCTGCCACACCGTGCTGCGCCGCGAACCGATGCTGTCCTCCCGCATCTTCATCTGGCAGCACTTCACGCGCCTCACCCCCGGCGAAGTTCTGGAGGCCATCCCCCTGTTCCACCCCGTCTGGGCCGACGCCGACCCCGAGGACATCGCCTTCGCCGACCAGCACGCCGCGCACGGCAATTTCCGCGCGTGGGCGCAGTTGACCGCCCACACCCGCACCGCCCTGACCCGCACCGGCCGCCCCCGCGTGGACCAGGAGCTGCTGCGCTGGGCCTTCAGCCGCCTCGCCTGACCACCACGCCGCCGTGCCGCCCGCCGCGCCACCGTCCGTCGCCGTGGTCATCGACCCGGGCGACGATGCGATCCACACGCACACCGCCCTGGCCGCCCACCATCCGCCCTCCGGGCGGATCACCCTGCACCCCGGCCCGGGCACCACCAGCGAGACTGGTCTCGCCCACGACCTTCTCGCCGCTCTGGGTAAACCGCCCCTGCTCCCGGGGCGTTTCCCCGCCGGCCGTCAGCCCGCCTGGGAAGCCGCCACCGCCTGGATCACGGCCCTGCCCGTCACCCGGCTGACCGTCCTGCGCGCCCACCGCCTCACCGCCCGCCGCACGATGCGCCTCCTGCAGATGCGCGCCCTCACCGGCATCCACCTGACCCTGGTCTGCCACCGCCCCCGTCTGCCTGCCGCCCTGCACCAGGCGCTGCAGACGGCCGACTACTGCGTCACTGCCGACTTCCAGGCCGCCCGCTGCCACTACTACGGCGCAACCGCTCCCGTACCCCCGCTTGTTGACGAGCCCGCCCGGCCGGCAGACCGGTGGCTCACTCTGCCCGTGCTGGAGCGCCTGGTCTCCTACGACAGCCCCGCTCCATGTACCGGCCCGTGCACGCCGCCGCCGATCGTCTTCCGGCACCGCCCGCCACCCGCACCGCTCACCGAGCAGACAGCCCGGGAGATCGCCCGACGCCTGGCCATCGTGACCGCCCACCCTCGCTTGGCCGCCGCCCTCGCCGCCGCGTCATTCACTGGCGGCTCCTTCCAGCAGCTCGCCACCGCCCGCCCCGGCGACTACGACGACGCGGCGGCCAGCCTGGCCCTGCATGACCGCGCCCGCTACACGGACGGCTGCGCTACCTACGGCGTGCCGCCGTGGGCACGCACCTTCCTGAAGGCCGCCGTCTGCTTCGCCCGGCTCGCCCCCGGCCAGGACCAGCATCTGCTGGCCGGCCCCCACGACCGCACCCACCTGCTGCGCATGGCCGAAGCAGCGAGGCTTCGCCCGCCACAACCGCCCGCCGGCCAGCGCACCGGCCGTATCCAGTGGGATTGGCGCGAACGCGAGGAGGCCCGGCGCTACGACACGATGCTGACGCGGCACCAGACCCCGCCTTCGCCCTGAGCCCAGACCCCGACACCCAGGGCCGGCAAGGGAAGACGGCGCCGCGCGGCACAGCGAGCCGGGGGCGCGGTCAGCCGATGGAGAAATCGGCGAACTCCACGTCGGTGAAGGCGATCCCGAGAGCGTGGGCACGCCGGCCGCCGTCGCGGAAGTAGGCGTGTCCCAGCGCGCGGGCGAGGATCACCATCTGCTGCTGCTCGCCCGCGCCGGCGTCCCGCGCGGCGAACAGCTCGCGGGCGACCTCCCCGGACAGGCGCTGGGTGATGCCGCACCCGCGGGTCGTCCGAGGACCGGGCCGCGTCGGCGAATCCGAACCGCGCCCTGGTGTGCAGGACGAAGCCTTCCGCTTCGGCCCGGGTCTGTCGGCGGGCCCGTACCCGAGGTTGCCACCTGGCCGAGACCGCCTCCTCGATCACCTGGATCTGCGCAGGCCCCGGCGAACGCCGCGCTCCGGGCTTCTTCGTCACCCACCGCTGCACGGTGCGCTGCGACACCTCCAGTACGGCGGCCACCTGCCGGGTGGAGCCCTGGTGCGCGGCGAGCAGGAACCGCAAGCGGGTCTCAGTGTCCGGGGGAACGGGCCGGGTGCGCAGCGTGCGCTCCAGCCCCTGCGCGATCTCTCCCACGTCCATCTCCCTTGATCGGCCTGCGGGGCTCCTCCCCACGGCCCGTGGTGTCAGGTCTCGCACACCCGGCGACTCCTGCCCGCCGGTTTCGGTGTCTTCGTGACAGCGCCGACCGCCGTCGGCTACGACACCCGGGCACGGCGAGGCGTTCTCGGTGAGGGGAAGGCCGAGGGGGCGGCCGGACTTGCTGACGGGAGGTCGGCTACGGAGCTTCCTTGCGGAAGAGAGACAGCAGGGTCCGGGCCGGCAGGGCGCCCGGGTCGAAGAACTGCGTGGCCAGAGCGGGCGGCACCGCCGTTCCCTGCATGCGGACCTCGTGGCAGGTGAAGCAGAATGCCGCCTCGAACAGCGCCAGATCGAGAGAGTCGTCGTAGGCCCGGACGCTCCAGCCCGGCGAGAAGCCGCAGCGGTGCTGTTCACTGCCGGGCAGGCTCTCGATCAAGGCCAGGGCAGCGGCGGCCTCGCTCCCGGCCCAGTGGGCAACCGCCGTGCCGGGGTACGGGACGTCCCGCCTGGTGGGAAGGGCGGAGATCCGTACGACCTCGATCAGCACGGTGGCGGTAACGGCTTCGGCGGGGAGCTGCATGAGCGCAGTCTGCCCGTCAGGTTCGCGGGCGGGTAAGGGGCACAGACGCCTTCGGCAGGCGCAGGCTGGTGTCAGTTCGATCGACCCGATGCCATCCACGGCGGAAGTCGCACCGACGCCGAGACCACAGAGGACGCCGTCACTTGCTCCTTGACAGGCGAACGCTGCCTGGGAGGGGCGTCGGGCGCGGGCCTTTCCACAGGCGGGGAGCGCCCCTTGTCACGCTGATCGATGACCGGTACAACAGGGCCGTGACCGACCCTTTCGCGCCATCTCCAGACGGCCAACTCACCCGGCCAGCCACGCCCGCCCCGGCGGGCAGGAGGCGGTGGACCAAGGAGTCGGCCGGAGGCGCGTTCGCGGGCTTTGCGGCCTTCTGGGGCGCCCAAACGCTGGTCTTCGAGCCCGTCAGCCAGATGCTTCCCGAGTATGAGCACACCGTCACCGCCCTGACGGGATTCCTTGCCGCAGCGGCTGCCTATCCGCTCGCCAGGTGGTGGCTCAAACGCCTGCCGCCGTCGGACTCATCCAAGCGGTAGGCAGTAGCACAACGGCAGGTCGACGGGCCCGGGAACCAATACGGCCACCGCAGCTGTGGACCGGCTGACCCCAGCCGTGGCGACCGCGCCCGCCGCGACCACCCGCTCACCGCACAGTCATGTCTCCCTCTGGCTGAGCTGCAGCAGCTCACTGTCGGCGTTTGCCAGGCCCGATCTTGCTGCCAACAAGCGTGCCTATGTGTCAACTACCGTGCTTCGGCTCAGTCGAGGTGCTGACGTTCTGGATGCAGATGAAAGTGTCGACGATCACGTAATTCGGCTCTGTCGCTGATCTTGTGATCGGGGCTGGTGTCGGTGGCGCCTGCCATCGTGTCCCCGGTGTACTTCGCGGAGTTTCGAGGCGCTTGTTCCTCATCTGTCTGGTGTCGTGGTGGAGTTGGTAGAGCGATCGGTGAACGGGATCACGATGCATGCCCGTGTTCGTGGCACCGATGCGCCGTGCTCGCGCTGTCAGAGCACCTCGGCGCGGGTGCACGGCCGATATCTGCGACGCCTGTCCGACGCGGCGGTCAGCGGTACCCGGGTAGTCATCGAGCTGCTGGTACGCCGGTTCCGCTGCCTCAACGACGCCTGTCCAGCAGTGACGTTCGCCGAGCAGGTGACCGGGTTGACCAGCCCACACGCCCGCTACACCCCGCTGATGCGCGGGACGCTGACCTCGATCGCCCTCGCGCTGGCCGGGCGAGCAGGCAGCCGACTCGCCGTCGCACTGGGGGCACCAGCAGCGAAGGACACACTGTTGCGCCTGCTCAGAGCCTTCCCGGAGGAGCCCGTCGGGCAGGTCAGGGTGCTCGGGGTCGACGATTTCGCATTACGGAAGGGTGACTCATACGCCACCGTCCTGGTCGATCTGGAGCGGCGCCGCCCCGTCGACGTCCTGCCGGGACGCGACGCCGACCCCCTGGCCACCTGGCTCCTGGACCACCCCGAGGTGGAGATCATCTGCCGCGACCGGGCCGGAGCGTACGCGGAGGGCGCCCGCACGGGCGCCCCGCAAGCTGTGCAGGTCGCCGACGCCTGGCACCTGTGGAAAAACGTCGGCGAGGCGGTCGAGAAGACCGTCGCCGCCCACTACACCTGCGTGCGGGCCGTGTTCGAGAAGCCACCGGTCCCTGAACCCACCACCGCGCCCACTGGCGACGACGGCCCCCTCGCAGCATCCATCGGGACACTGGACGTCTGCGGGCGCGAGCGCCGCCTGGTAGTCCGCACCCGGGAGCGGTTCGCCCTGGTCCAGGACCTGCTGCACGAGGGGGCCTCGCTGGAGTCGATCTGCCACCGGCTGCAGCTGGACCGCTCGACCGTGCGACGCTTCGCCCGCGCAACCAGCATCGACGAACTCCTGGTCAAAACAATCAACCGGTCCACGATCCTGGACGCCCACCGGCCCCATCTCCACCAACGGTGGAACGAGGGCTGCCACGACACCGCCCAACTGCACCGTGAGATCACCGCTCTCGGCTTCACCGGGGGCATCCAGACCGTCCGCCGCTACTTACGGAACTTCACGCCGTCCGCCCCCACGCCGGCGCCCAGGCCCGCGCCGCGGCCCCGTCGCGTCGTCCGATGGATCATGACCAATCCAGGCAACCTCCCCGACGCGGACGCCCTCTCCCTCAAGGAGATCCGCGTCGGTTGTCCCGAGCTCGACGCGGTCACCGACCACGTCCGCGACTTCGCCGAGATGATGCGCGACCTGCGTGGCGACCAACTGCCGCAGTGGATGGAGCGAGTCGAACAGGACCCCCTGCCCGCACTGCACTCCCTGGTCAACGGCCTTCGTCGCGACCAGGACGCCGTCGTCGCCGGACTGTCCAGCCCATGGAGCTCCGGCCAGGTCGAGGGACAGAACACGAGAGTGAAGCTTCTCAAGCGGGCCGGATACGGCCGCGCCAACTTCGACCTCCTACGCAAGCGGATCCTGCACAGAACCTGACCCCCGATCATAAGATCAGCGACGTTTTCCATGGGGGCCGTGGTCGCGAGCGGCGGCTCGGGCAGCCCTGGAGCCGGCCTAGACGTGCAGCCAGATCCGCAGCGGACCGACCGGCTCGAAGCCATGACGGACGGCGACCGCCAGGTCATCGGCGTGCTCGTAGCCGACCACCGGCAGGGTGGGGAACAGCCAGTGCACCGCGTCAAGTACGACCGGCCAGGCCGCGTCAGGGCCGCCGTCCAGAGCGAAGACATTGGAGATTCCGACCACCTGGTCGCTGCGACTCGCCACCGCTCCGGCAACCACCCGGCCGTCAGGGGACTGTCCGGCGAGCACGAAGGTGGCCGGGTCGTCCAGCAGTTCAGGCCGGAAGAGGTCCGCGTTCCCTCCCCCGTCGTCCCAGGCGAGCGCCCAGGCGCGCAGCGTGTCCGGATCACCCGCCACGTCCCAGGCAAGGTCCGATGCGGCGGCGGGCACACTCGCCGGGCGGTGGATCCACTGTGCCTCGAACAGCACCTGGAAGCCGGCCTCCGTCAGGTCAAGGTCAGCGAAGCTGTCCTTGACGGAGGCGCCGGGCGCGGTGGTGTCGATCCGGGCTGCCAGCACGGCCGAGTCGGCACCCGGCACCAGCGTCACCGCGTCGGGGTAATACAACGGCGTTCGGGCCGGAGCGGCCCAGGCCTGTGCCCTGAACTCACCCGCCAGGCCGTGCGATCGGCTCATCGCCGCGCACCACTCGGCGTTGTTGCGGGCGGCGGCCTGGATCAGGAGCTGCTTCGGCGTCGTCACGAGCGCGGATCATGCTCCATCCCGGCCAGGCCTGTCGAACGGTTTTCCGCTGCCCACAGGACGGACGCTCCGAACGTCGGCCAGCTCCTGGGGAATTACGGGCTCTGTCGCCGATCACAAGATCAGCGACAGAGCCGAATTAGTGACGTTCCACATCCCCGCCTGGGTCGAAGGCCTCCCGGTCCGCGTTGGCCAGCACTACCGTGGACTTCACCACGATGTGCAGGAGACCGTCATGAGTCAGGAACCGGCCGCACGCCAGCCGTTGGAGCCCGCGGCCGCAGACGCGGTCCGCGCGTACGCCGCCCGCACCCGGGCCGACGCCGACCGGTTCGCCAGCGCGCTCGAGGACATCGCAGCCAACGGACTGCCGGCGGTCGAGGAATGCACGCCCTGGGAAGAACTGCGCGAGGCCCACCTCGCCCGCCTCACCACCCAGCGCCCGGCCGTCGCCTGATGCCCGGACGGCGCCGCGCTCAGATCGCCTTCAGTGACTCCGCCGCGAAGCAGCTGGAGAACCTCACCGACGAACACCAGATCCACGCCCTGGACCGCGCCCTGGTCGCCATCTCCGTCGACCCCGAGATTGGCGAACCGATCCCCGGCGACACCTCCCACCCCGAACTGCGCCAGTACGCAGACGAGATCGAACGCGTCCGCGTCCTGTACTTCGTCACCGCACTGCGCACCGTCGTGGTTGTCGCGTACATCGAGGCCTGACCGCCTAGACCACGCCGCGCGGGTAACAGGGCGAATTCCACGGGCAAGCCGCCAATCTCCCTACCGGCGCCCCTACCGTTCCCCCTACCAAACCCCCTACCGGCCAGCACAGCGGATGTCTTGCTGTCTGTGCAGGTCAGACCCCTTGACCAGGCCCGACCACGCACCGCGACAACCCTCTTCCCTCTCCTCTGTCCTGTCTGCCTCTTGGGGTGTATCTGATGTTGGGTGGGGGACGCAGACACACGGCGGATCGGAAGCGAGGGTTCGGGGGCGAGCCTGTCACCCGTTGCGCGTCGGGCGGCGGCCCTCCGCGCTCGCGCCGGACAGGGGCCGACGCACGGGTGAGGCGGGCCGCGGCACGACACGGATCTACTCACCGGACACCGACACCGTTCGCCAGGTTTCGCTACCCCCCGCAAGGCGCTGACCAGGCAGTTCTAAACGATCTATGTCAGACAGGGCCTGCGCCACCCCTCAACGCCACGGTTCACCACAGGTTTCGCTACTGATCTGGATCATGGTTTTGCCCTGGAAGGCTTGATGCTCCCGGTGACTTGAGGTTTCCTCGGCATGGAGCCGAAAGGCTCCCGCACCACGCATAGAGCCTGGCTCCGGGCGCCCCCCGAAGCCAGGCCCACATGCGGGGCTACAGGCGAGTCCGGCCGAGCTATTCGCGGCCGGGCTTGCTTGCCCAACCAGCCGTCCGAACCGCCGTCTGGCGCATCACATAAAGTGCTCGACACACCCCGCGATGGCAGTGACCGCCGTAAGAAGCTGTTTCACATCCTCTTTTCGCAGGTCACGGGGGCGTGAGGGATGGTAATGATCCCGTTTGCCGTTCGGTTGGGCGTCGATGGTCGCCGTTCCGAACGGCAGCGGCGGCGTGCTGGTCTTCAGGCGGCTGCGAGGGTGACCGTCGACGCCTCGGTCTGGCGGCGGGGGCGGGCCAGGCGGCGGGACATGAGGGTGATGAACGCCCACTGAATGTGGGCTTCAGCGTGGGACATCAGCCGCTCGTAGTCCCTTGCGTTTCGCCGGGCCCGCATCGTCCACGAGTTGCTCCGTTCCACCACCCACCTCTTCGGCAGCAGAACAAAGCCCTTGGCGTCCTTGAGGCGGGGAACGACCTTGATCGTCATGCCCAGCGTGTCCTGGGCCCAGGCGGCGAACTCCTCGCCCCCGTAGCCGTTGTCCGCCCAGACCAGGACGATTTCGGGGTGTTCGGCGTGGAGACGGGTGAGCAGGATGCGGGCCGCGTCGCGGTCCTGGACGTCGGCGGGGGTGACGAGCAGGTCGACGAGCAGGCCGTCCTGGTCAACCAGGAGATGCCGCTTCCGCCCATTTATATGCTTGTTCGCGTCGTAGCCGCGTGTCGCGTTCGACACGGTCTCCGCGCCTTTGACGGACTGGGAGTCCACGATCACCCGGACCGGCCAGGCACAGCGCCGGCGGCGCAGCCGCAGCCGTCGGCGGAGCTGGTCGAGGATCTGCTTGAGCACGCCGGCCTTCGCCCAGCGGGCGAAGTACCCGAACACGGTGCGCCACGGGATGCCGAAGTCGGCGGGCAGCGCCCTCCACTTCGCCCCGTTGTCGGTGATGTAGCGGATGGCATCGACCACGCGGCGCCGGGGCCACTTCTCCGGGGCCCCGCCCTTCGGGGTCTGGCAGGCGGGAGTCGGGAGGAGGGCCTTGAGCAGGGCCCATTCGACGTCGCTGGTGTCGGAGGGGTAGCGGTAGTGGGGCAGCAGCATGACAGTGCCGGGCCGCGACCGGTGGGTGGGGCCAACTACGGGGCGGTCGCGGCCCGTTGCCTCTCGTGCTTCGGGTTCATTCCAGGTTGGCCAGGAGCTGAAGGGTGGACTCGATCGCACCCATCTGCGCCATGACGGTGCGGACGTAGGGGTCCTCGGGGGTCTTCTTCTGGTGCGGGAGGAGGGTCCCGGCGATGAAGTTGGCCACCCGGTGGTGGACGGTCTCGAAGAACGCCCGTTCGTAGCCGATCCACACCTCAGGCGCGCCGTCCAGCATTCGGTATCCCCACGTCCTGTCCCAGGTCACGGGCGGTAGTCCCTTCGCGGCCGCGACCTTGCGCAGGTGCGCGAGCCCGGTGTGGACCTGCGCGCAGGTGCGTTCGGTGGCGGACATCAGCTGGGCGATGGTCAGGCCAGCGGGGCGGGCTTCCTGGAGGGCGCTGAGGATCGCTTCGGCGTGGACGTGAGCGGGGACTCCCCGCCCCATCGCCTACTCACCCGAGCCCTTCAGCAGCTTTTCCAGCTGCTCGTCGAGGTCGACCTCGCCGCGGGTGACGGCGTTCTCGATCCAGTCGGCCGCGGCGCGTACTCGCGAAAGTCCTCGCCCGATCGTCTCCCGCTCGCCGTCGTCGTAGTGCTCGCCGCGCAGGTTCGGCACGATCCGCCCCGACGTAGCCACGAACTGCGCACAAGCCGCGACCAGATCCATGAACTGCGCGCTGTGCTCCATGCGCTGCAGCTGCGGGGCAGCCTCCTCCTGCACGAACTGGGCCTGCTGGCGGAACCGGTGGAACTGGGCTTCATTAACGGCGTGCCGGGCCGTGTCATCGGCCATGGCCTTCGAGGCGACCGCGGGACGGCGCAAGAAGTCGGTGGTCACCACCGCCGCGACCGCGTCGTCGGCGGCCAGGTCATGGATCGCCTCCACCTTCTCCTGGACACTCTCCGGGGAGTCGACCTTCCAGCCCACGACCCGCTTCGCACTGTCGTGCGTCCACCTCGCCGGACCCCCGCGCGGGTTGGGCGGGGGGGTTGTTGACCGCCTCGAAACGCTCCTGCTCATCGGAGATGCTGGCCAGCACCTTGTGGATGGTGTGCGAGACATCCGCGCGTCGGCGCTCCGCTGGCCAGCGTGAGGACACCCACCGGTAACTGCGGACCGTCGTGTAAGCCAGGCCGACGTCTTCGGCGAACATCCGGATGGCCTCGCTGACGGTGAACAGGTCGTCCTTCCCGGACGGATTCGCACCCCCATACGAGCGCATCGGCTCGATCTCCATGGCCGCGTCACCGAGACGCCACTGAGCGCTGCTCATCGTGGCCACCCAGTCCCGCCCCAGCTTGACCAGCTCGGCGTAGCGATCCCGGGTCACACTGCCGACCATTACGGACATCCGCACCCACCCCCACGGGCCCGGCGCGGGATGGCGTCCCGCTGGTTGGTGCAGCCGATCTTGGTCAGGGCGTGTTGGTGGTGTTCGGTAGCGCGGGGGCGCTGTCGGGGAGCTCGGCGGGGTAAAGCTGATCCATGCTTCCCTCGGGCAGGTAGCGGCGGGGGAAGGCGATCCATTCGTCGTGCAGTTCGAACAGGACGGCGGTGACCAGTCGCAGGAGCGCGTCGTCGTTGGGGAAGACCTGGACGACGTCGACGCGGCGCTTGACCTCGCGGTTGACCCGCTCCAGTGGATTGGTGGACTGAATCTTCTTCCAGTGGCGTTCGGGGAAGACCGCGAACGCGGTCAGGTCCTCCTTCGCTTCCAGGAGCATCGCCTTGACCTTGGGGAACTGGCCGCCGAGCATGTCGGCAACGGTGTCGAGTTGGGCACGGACCGTCTCGCCGGTGGGCTGGGCGAAGATCGTGCGGATCGTCGCGGCGACCATCTCGGCCGACTCCTTGCTGATCACGCCGAAGACATTGCGCAGGAAGTGAACACGACAACGCTGGTAGGCGGCCCCGAGCATGACCTTCCGGATGGCCTTGACCAGTCCCGAATGATGGTCGCCGATCACGAGCCGGACCCCGCTCAGGCCGCGTTCGCGCAGGGAACGCAGGAACTGGGTCCAGAACACCTCGGTCTCGCTGTCGCCGACCATCACCCCCAGCACCTCGCGGCCGCCGTCCTCGGTGATCCCGGTGGCGATCACCACGGCCCGGGACACGATCTGGTGCTCGACCCTGGCCTTGCAGTAGGTCGCGTCCAGGTACATGTACGGGAAGCGCACGTGGTCCAGAGGCCGGTTGCGGAACGCGGTCAGCTGGACGTCCAGGTCGCCGCAGATCCGGGAGACCTCGCTCTTGGAGATCCCGGTGTCCGCGCCGAGGGCCTTGACCAGGTCGTCGACCGACCGGGTGGACTGATCCGGGAGACCTCGCTCTTGGAGATCCCGGTGTCCGCGCCGAGGGCCTTGACCAGGTCGTCGACCGACCGGGTGGACACGCCGTGCACGTACGCCTCCATGATGACCGCGTACAGGGCCTGGTCGATCCGGCGCCGCCGCTCCAGCAGGCTCGGGAAGAAGCTGCCCGACCGCAGCTTGGGGATGGCCAGGTCCAGGTCGCCGGCCTGGCTGGTCAGCGTCCGCTCGCGGTGGCCACTGCGGTAGGCGGTGCGGGTATCGGCGTGCTCGTTCCACTCCGCGCCGATCTTCGCACTCGCCTCGGCCTCGATCAGCTCCTGCAGCATCCGCTCGGCCACTGAGCGGACCAGTTCGAGGCCGTCCGCTGAACGTAGTGACTCAAGCAGGCGGAGTAAGTCATGCTGGGTCAGGGCCATCGTGCACCTCCCGGGCTGAACACGCCGTTTACCAGGGAGAATTGCACGGTGGCCCGTCTGATGAGCAGGGAGCGGAGCCTACGCGCGCATGCGCCCCCGGGCGCACGCCCTGACCAAGATCGGCTGCACCAACCAGCGGGACACCATCCGGCGCGGCACCCTTCATGCCATCAACTCGCCGCGAATACCCGTTACTTGGCACCATCCGGCGCCCTCCGGCCGCCTGCCAGAGCGCACACCCCGGCGCGTGGAGCGGTTGCGGTCCGGTGTAACGCGCGGTCTCACACCCCGCCCTTTTCCTTGTGCCGCTGGTGCCATGCCCGTTTGCGGCAGTGGGGAGAGCGGTACCGTGCCGAGGCGGGATGGTCCACCCCGACGGTCCAACTCGTGCCGCACTCCAGGCAGTTCGCGGTCCGGGCGGCTTGGACCGCCTCGGTCCTCGCTCTCGTGCGCCGCAGCCGGCGCCAGTGCCGCGCGCGGCAGGCCGACGAACAGAACACCGCCGTCGCCTTCGCCGACGGCATCAGCGGACCGCCGCACCCACGGCACAACCGGGGCCCGGTGTCATCGTCCGCGACCACGACCAGCCGCAGCCGCAGCACCCCGTCCCTTCCCATGCCGCTACCGTACGAAGCGAGGGAGGCCGTCGGGAGCCCTCGTGACGCCGTGCCGGGAAAATGCTGTGCCAGGCCCTTCGGAACCGCCGAGGATGGTCGAATGACGATCACTTCGCAGGCCCGTTCCTTCGACAAGGCTGCCGCCAGCTATGCAGCGAACCGCCCTTCGTATCCGCCCGCCCTGCTCGATGCGGTCGAGGAACTCGCCGACCGCCCCTTAAATGGCGCCCGCGTCGCGGACATCGGCGCCGGCACGGGACTGGCAACCGCCCCCCTCCACGCCCGCGGCGCGCGCGTCATCGCGGTCGAGCCCGGCCCCGCAATGGCCTCCCAGTTCCGCCTCACACTGCCCGACGTCCCCGTCGTGCTCGGTGACGGCAACAACCTGCCACTAGCCTCCGAGTCCATCGACGTCCTCACCTATGCCCAGGCCTGGCACTGGACCGACCCGCACAAGTCCGTCCCGGAAGCCCTCCGAGTACTGCACCCCGGCGGCGCACTCGCCCTCTGGTGGAACGACTCGGACAGCGCCGTCGGCTGGATCGCCGACCAAGACGCCCGCCTGCGCCGCCTCTTCGGCGCCGAGGACAGCGAACCCGACCCCATGGCCCGATTCCGCCACCTGCCGCCCGAACTGAGCTTCGCCACCCGGCAGGTGTCATGGACGAGGAGCGTCCCACTCGAAACGCATCTCGCGAATCTCGCCAGCTACTCCGACTTCCTCGTGCTCGGCAAGAACGCCACCGAGACGTTCCTGGCCGCGGAGCGCGACCTCCTGACTGAAGCCTTCCCGAACGGGACGGTCGAGGAGCGCTACGTGGTCAGCTTGGCCGTTGCTGCCCGTTGACACGGCAGTAGGTCAGCGGGGATCCGTCCCTGCGATAGCGCCCTGACCTGTGCTGAAGCCCCGCTCAACTTGTCATGCGGGGCTCAGACACAGGTTCTGAGGGCGACCAGCACTACACGCAGGCCCGCCGAGCCCGCGCCCGGCTGGACGAGCGATTGCGGCGCATCGGGGCTGGCGCCCAGGACGCGGCGCCCGGCCGGGTGCGGCCCTCGGCTCGGAGGCCGGGGCGGAGGCCGTGTCTCCTGGGTGACCACGAATATTGAATCGGAGATGGCCGCCTGACGTGTAGAAACGCGCAGGCCCCCTCCGGCATGGAGGGGGCCTTGTGCCGCTGCCGTGTCTCTTCTGGGCTGCTGTCAGCTCAGATCGTCGGTGTGTCGTCGATGACGTCCTTGTGCGGCTCGAGGATGAACCTCCAGCCATCGCTGGGCTCCATGAACCGCACTCGGGTGGGGTAGATGTCCAAGGCGCGGCGGTCGCGGATCTGGCTGCTCGTGCTCTTCCGCCCGCGGGTCGGCTCTTCGTACAGGTCGACCTTGACGTCCGGCACCGGGATGACTTCCTCGTTCCAGCGCTGAACGATTCCCGCGCCGAACGCTTCCCTTGCGGCGGTGTAGAGCGACTCCAGAGATTCCTTGTTCCCGTTGGGCACGAAGAGGGCGAGGTTTAGGAGGACTCCAGCACTCTGGAGAACTTCGATTTCTTCCCCTGCCTCGTCGGCAACCCAGATCCCGCGTTCTTCGGTATTGTCCGGGAGAACGTGAATGTCCTTACCGAAGATCGTCCTTGCGGTGAAGGATCCTCCCTCGAAATTCTTACCTGGCTTCGCGAGGAAAGCCGGGGCGTAGCAGTCGAGAGGAAGACCGTCCATCTCTGCCGAAACGAATATATTGTCCTGGAGGTTCAGTTTTGAAACCTCCTCAGTCGTAAGGCGTCGGGCCGTAACCTTCTCGGTGTTCACGCTATTCCCCTTCTTCGTATGGCGACAGTTTGCCGAGCCGCTGCTCGTGGCTCGGCCACGGCCCACCAGTCGGTCTAGTGGTGACCTCGGGTCGAGTGGTGCCGGCCGCTGGGCGCGTCGCTTGACGTCGCCGCCCCGGACAAGATCCCAGAGACGGACCCGGGCAGCAAATCCGCGTAGAGAAAGGCGGAGGCGATGGCATCGCGTCCCGGTATCGTGGCGACTTCCCGGCCTGATGACAGGTATTGGTTTGCTGGTGTGAATTCGGAGGGGTATGTCAGTGGTCAGGCACCCGGCTTCGCCACCGCCCTCATGGGGCAGATCACGGCCTTCCAGGGCACGCCCAACGACGTTTCCGAAGCGGTCGCCGCCCGGGTCGCCCGCTCGCGCTTCCTCTATGAGGGCGGACACCGCTACGTCGTCCTCATGGAAGAGTCCGTCCTGCGCTACCGCACCGCAGGCCCCGACGCCATGCGCGGCCAGCTGCGCCACCTCCTGGCCGTGATGCCGCGCGCGTCCGTCTTCCTCGGCATCATCCCGTTCACCGCGCAGCTCACCGTCTGGCCGTTGGAGGCGTTCTACCTCCACGACGACGTGGCCGTGGTGGAGTCCTGACGGCGGAGGTCAAGGTGACGCAGCCACGCGAACTCGCCGACTACACCAAGGCGTTTACCGGACTCGCGGAGATGGCCGTCTACGGCGATGCCGCCCGCGCGCGCATCCGGGCCGCGATCGACGCCCTGGAGTGAACCTCCGCAATTACCCGCAATTTCGTTGAGGAACGATCGGTGGCCTCCGTAGCGTCGAACGACACCGACGCACCCAGCCACTGCACTGCCCAAAAACGACGGCTGCGGCGCACTCGTCGAAGTCCTCCTTCGCGAAGCCGACGGACGCCTGGCCGCACCGCTGGAAGGCACCGCCCGCTGCGCCCAGAACCGCGCCCGCCTCGTGCGAGCCCTCTACCAACGGCTGGACCGCCTCACAGAACCCCTCCCGGCCGCCACATAGCCCACAGGGGAGCGGCCCGGGATGCCAGCGCCTACACGCACTCCAGTGCGATGCCGCTGGCCCGGGGCAGCCAAAGACCCCTTCGCCGTCTGGGACCACGTCACCGGAGTCGTCGCCACAGCCACCACGGCCTGACCACAGGCCGGCACCCGGGCCCCACCACGCTCCGACGCGCCATCAGGCACCCACACACCCAGCAACGTGACAACGCCCTCAAAAGCCATACCCGGTGTCTCTGGGCCTCTGGACCTTACGATGGCCCGTCCAACCCACGAACAAGTTAGGACCGCTCAACTTTGAAGACCCACTTTGGCGAGGAGGTCGAGGATCAGGACTGGCTGCTCGGTGAGTTCACCCGTCGGCGCGGCGGGAAGCCGTGTCACGGGCGTGAGGCCACGTCCTGACATTGAGTGTCCCGGTCGGTGCCGCTCAGCCTGCGCTACCCTCCGCGGACGGTGGCGCCCCGGGAGACGAAGCCGCGTGCGAGCTGAGGGAGCCTGGCGGCCTCGAAAGCGCTGTACATCCCGCTCGCGACGAGTTGGAACTTGACGCCCTCGCGGCCATCGGGGCGCTCGTAGCCGTCGGGGAGGAATCGGCGGTAGTGCTCGCTGGCGCGTTGGAAGAACTGCGGGCGCTCGGCGCGGGAGAGGCACCCCTCAAGATTGAGAAGGAAGAGGTAGTGACGAATCATGCGAGTGAAGAGAAAGGGAGCCAGAGCGTCCAGGGCGGTGCGCTCCTGCAGCAGACCGAAGCTCTCTTCGTACCTGGCGAAGACGTCGAAGTGGGTGCCGCCTGGCGCGTCTGCGGGGTGTTGGGTGAGCCGGCGGCGGATTTGCACGCAGTTCCATCTCAGAACGCCGATCCGGTCAGCGGCGAGCATGGCGCGGTGGACGGCCGAGACCTCCTCGTAGAGACCGTCGGGAAATGAGAGGTGCTGCCGGATCCACATGTCGCGGCGGAACAAGCGGTCCCAGGAGTAGGCGGGGGCACCGAACAACTCAGGCAGATCGATCGGGGCGAAGGACTCACGCCCCTGCTGGGCAATCAGCTCGGCGGCGGCACCGTGCCAGGAGCGACGGTGATGCAGACGCGTATGCCCGAAGAGAAGAACGTCCGGCTCGTCTGTAGCTTGCAGCTGGTCGGCCATGGCCTGAAGTGTTGTACCCCTGACGATGTGATCGCTGTCCAGGAACAGCAGGTAATCACCGGCGGCGTGCTCCGCGCCTGCGTTGCGTATCCGGCCGATGCCGACGACACCCTTCAAGCGCACGACGGACACGCGCCCGTCACGCTGAGCGTAGTCATCCACCACGTTCGCAGGGCACTCAGGCGACTGGTCCAGGACCGCGACGACCTCCAGATCCCGGAAGGACTGGTTCAGGATTGAACGCAGGCAGCTCTCCAGCTGACCCTGCAGGTCGTGAGCGGCGACTATGACGCTGATCATTGGGGATGTGCGCATGATCATCGAAACATAGGTCGGCAGCTCAAGGCATGACAAGCTATCGGACGTGAGGGTCTGGTGCACGACCGGGTGACATCTGAACTGGCTTGCCCTGTGGGGCGGGTCGGAAGGATGTCGCTGTGCCCAAGCCTTATCCCGAGGAGTTCCGCGGGGACGTCGCGCGGGTCGCGAGGAACCGCGGTCCGGACGTGACACTCGAGCAGGTGGCCGCCGACTTCGGCTTCCACGCGGTGACGGATCCACATGTCGCGGCGGAACAATTGGGCGCGTGCGGTGTGTCAGCCGTGCCGATCGGCGGGTGGAGCTCGGAGACAAAGCGATGCGGCTCGGTGTGGACGTGTTGGCTCCTAGGCTGCCCAGTCCAGCCCGAGGTCGGCCAGCGCCTGGAGCTTGTCGGCGGTGAGCTTCCCGCGCCTCGACTTCGTGTTCGAGAGAAATACCCCCAGCTTCACCTCAGTCCCATCCGGCAAAACCTCAACGTGAGAACGGCTGACAGGCCCCACAGAGCCCTCTCGCTCGACGTACTGCGCCAGGGCTGCGACGCCCCGCTCGAAGGCGCCAGAGGCCGCCTTGGTGGGTGCTTCCTGCTCCGGCGACAGGGGCACGACGCCGATGGCCTCCAGGAGCTCACGCTGCCCGTCCATCAGCCCCTGCCAGACGGCGTGCTGGCGGTTCTTCGCGACAAACCGTCCGACGTCCATCCCGTGCACGGTGACGCCGGGCAGGACGTCGGCCTGGCCCTCATCGCGCACCAGCTCCCGCAGCGCGGCGTAGTGGCGCTGCCAGTCCGCCGGCCACTCCGGGTTCCAGTGCTCGTCGATCTCCTTGAGCGCCGTCTCCCACTCCGGGTGCCCCTCCAGCGCACCCGCGCGGCGCAGGTTGCTCAACCACTGTCCCACCGGCCTGTCCAGGGCCACTGCGGACCTCGGAGCACAGAGGGTCCAGTGGTCCTCGTAGTACGCTTTGGCGGCCTCCAGGTTCTCCTGGAACCGCTCATCGGTCACGGACCACACCATGCCGAGCTTCTCCAGCCGCCGCGCCCGCTGGCCGGTCATCTGCCCCGCCCCGTACGCCCTTCGCTGCTCCGCGACCCATGCCCCAAGCGGAAACGCCCCCTCCCGGTGTCCGTAGGGGCATCGGGCGTTCTGCTCACGCTCAGTGAACTTCTTCAGCGCCGCCCAGCCACGCGCCCAATCCTGCTTCTCCGTGTCGATCACGTTGAAGCTGACCCAGTCCGCGACCATCACCGGGTCACGCGGTGCCGCAAAGCGGAGCAAGAGACGGGATTCTTCCTCGCCGTCCTCGGGTGCCGAACCGATGTTCACCGACGGCTGCGCCACATCCTTCTGCGGCTCCTGCGGAATCGCAAGCAATTCCACGGCCTCTTCATCATGAGCCCGAAGACCTTCGAGCACCTTCACCAAAGGCCGATACGATCCCGAAGTGAACATGTCTTCGGGCTTCTCTCCCGGCTGGAGAAATACCGGCACGATCAGTGAGGCCAATTTCCCTTGCCCCGGCTTCTGCCGCAAAGCACGCCCGATGGCCTGCACGATGTCGTGCGGCGCCCCCTTCGGGTCCAACAGGGCGACACTGTCCACCGCCCTGATATCGATTATCTAGAGGCGGTGGAGTGTGAGAGACGTTTGTTCTGGCCGCGGCGGCATGGGCGCCGAGGTCGGATGCGGTGCGGAACTTGGGTTGAGGACGGCTCAGGTGCTCGCTGTCCGTGGGCGCGGGTACAGCCCGACTGCCTCTGGGGTGAATCGTTCGAGGCCGGTGACGTTGCTTGCGTAGCTGATGGAGATCTGAAGGCCCTTGATCTGGCTCAGGGGAGTGATGTCAGTGGTGTCTGGCTGCGCTCCTTGGCAGTTGATGAAGAAGCGTTGGAGGTTGGGGAATAGGTTCGGAACCAAGTTTAGTTGTGGGTCTGACGTGGATATAAGTCGGAGATAGCTAACCCCTGGTAGGGGTACGGCCTGCTTAAGATCGTAACCAGATATGCACAGCTCCGTCAGGTTGGGGAGCGTCGCAATTTCTTGCCATGCTGCGTTGTCTAGCCCATCGGCTATTGCCAGTTCTTGCAGTTGTTGCCACCTTGAGATGCCACGCAGAGAAGCGTCGGTCCAGCCCAGATTCAAGGAGGTCAGGCCCTCCGGCGCCGGCACGTCCGAAAGGCTCTCTGACGGTAGGTGTGTATAAAAAGAGAGACTAGTGAGCTCCGGCAAGGAATCCAGTGCGTCGAAGCAAAATTCGCGTGGTTGGTTAGTGAATCTCAAGTTGGTGAGAGGAGTCCCTGCGAGATCTTCAAGGTGTGCTAGTTGGGTGCACTCTGATAGTTCGAGTGTTTTCAAGGCGGGGAGTTTGCGGATGAATTTCAGATCCCTGAGCAAACGGCCTGAGGAGATACGCAGTGTGTGGGTGTGCTCGGGCGAGAGGTGCTCGAAGATCTGATCTTCTGTAAATTCTCCTTGAAAGTGGATGCCGGTGATGGGTTTGAGGAGTCGCAATGCGTTGCGCTGATCATGGGTGTGTACTTCCGCATATAGACGGTCTTGTCCTCGGCATGGGAGCAGGATGTCGCGGGCGTATTGATCAGCTTCGAAGTGCTCCCAGCCCTCAAATAGTTCGTGGGGTGTTGAGTCAGGAGGTAGGGACTGCGCGAAGCGGCGGAGGAAGCCGTATGCCTGGTCGCCGCCGATGGCGGCCGCTGTTTCGACGACGGGGCCCACTTCGTCGTCTTCCAGGCCTTGGGGCCCTGGTAGAAGATCCAGGATGCCCGGCCCGAGCGCGGCCAGTGCCTCCGCTTCCTCACGGGAGCGGGGAGGCATCAGGAGGTGTGCCCGCTGTTCGACCAGCCTGCGGGCGTCGGGCTCGATTTCGGTGGCGTACTGCAGGCTGGCGGCCGCTAGGAGGTGGAGCCTGTTCCTGTACTCGTCCTCGGCGTCACCGCGTTCAACGAGGCGGCGAAGCAGATCAGCGCTTTCAGCTGGGCGGGCGTGTGCGACGGCCATGCGTATGACGTCTTCCCACTGGTCGTCGTGGGCGTTGTTGACCAGCAGGGGGAAGTCGTGGGTTTCGATGGCTGCTTTGGCCCCGAGGTAGTCCTGGAAAGTGCGGTGGACGAAGTCGATGGTGTCCATGGTGGGCTGGCGTAGGAGTCCGCTGCGGCCGACCAGGTGCGCCAGGACCTGGTCGGCAGTGCCCTGCTCGGCCACGGCCTGCATGGCCGGCAGTGCATCGCCGACTAGGGCCAGCGCGGTAGCTCGGTCCATCTCGGTCTGGCGGTTGCGGATGAGCCAGTAGGCCAGACGCTGCAGCAGCTGGACGCTCTGGTGTTCGGTGAGCTGAATACCTTCCGGGACATCGATGCTGCGCTCAAGATCACGGCGCACGAGCAGCATCGACAGAGCTGCCTCGTAGAGCTCCATACGGCTGTGAGGCAGATGACCGCGGCGGTCCCGGTGCAGCGCACAAATCAGTGCACACATCAGGGGTGTGCTGGACAGCTGCGCCAGGTCACGTTGAGCACGCACTGTGACCTGGAGCGCTGCTTCGAGATCACGCAGCTGTGACCGTTCGGCCTCGGTTGCCGAACCGTGCCGGGCGGCGGTATGCCACCGGCCAACGAACACCCCGGTGTCGACAGCGCTCATGGGGCGTACCGACAGTTCGGTGAAGCGCGACGAAGCCAGCCAGCCTTCCGGCACAGCGGACGGGCGCGTGGTGACCACGAAGCGTGCGTCCCTGTAGGCCGCCAAGAGCCGCTCGAGCCAGTCCCGCGTGGCACCACGGTGTTCTTGAGGAACCTCGTCGATGCCGTCGACCAGGACGAGTGCCTCACCCCTGGCGAGTGCAGCATCGGCCCAGCCTTCAGGTTGTGAGGCGGCCAGGGGGGTGCCGACCGAGGACAGGAAGTCATGTGGCTCTGGAAGGGGTCCGCGCCGCACCAGCGTGCGCAGCGGCAGGAAGAACGGAATCTGCCCCCGCCAGTCCGCCAGTTCCTCCGGTAGTTCATCGCGTGCCGTGGCGACGGCCAGCCACTGCAACAGTGTTGTCTTTCCGCTGCCGGCCAGCCCCCGCAGAAGAACCCGTCGGCAGTTGGCCAACGCGTGCTCGGCACGCTTCACTACGACGGATGGCCGGTCCGCTTCCTCACCGCCTGGCCAGCCTTCCGGCCGCTCCGCCAGTTCCAGGCTCAAGTAGGCGGCGTCGAGTGGCCAGCGCGCACGTTCCGGCCGACTCAGGTCCAGACCCACGACGGTCAGTTGGGAATGCCGCTCTGCCACGTAGTTGAGATACCGCTCCTCAAAGGACGGCTCCACCTTCGGCCGCAGCGGCCTGCGCACCACTCTTACCGGTGAGATACCAGGCTGGCGCACTGCGGCTTCGCGCAGGGCCAGCATCGGGCCCACATCCGTACCCAGGGCCCTCGCCAAGGCCACCAGCGTGGCCTCGGTGGGCACCGCTTTACCGTTCAGCGCCTGGCTGACCGTTGTCCGCCCCAGCCCGGTTCGCTGCTGCAACCCGCCCATCTGCAGACCCCGCTGCGCCCTGAGGGTGCGTAGCCGCAGCGCGAGTTCCGCCAACGGATCCTCGTGTACGTCCCCCATGTCCTGCTTCTCCGTCCCCCGGGCGACCGTCTTCGTTCATCTTTGTTCGCCCTGAACCCCGGTGAACACCAAAGCCGCGAAATTGCTGGGAGTCACCGTCGTCGAACGTCCCGGGAAGAAGCCATGACAACCTCATCCATCCACCTGATGCTCCTGGTCCTGCTCCTGGCGGTTGTCGCGCTCTTCTGCACCCTCGTAGGAGCGGCGGCTGGCCTGCTTGCTCGCATCGACGGAGCCACCTACGCCAGCGCCCTGCTACGGGGTGCCCTGGCCTTCGCGGGCAGCGCCACCCTCTCCCTGGCACTGTTGACCTTCGTCCTGGCAGCACTGTGAACGACGGATGCGTTGTCGCACTTCGAAGGCGCGCGTGGCGTCTGATACGGCGGCGCCGTCGGTCGTGGAATCCGGGGATGCCCGGTCAGGGCCAGGGCATCGGCTGCAGGATCTGGGTTTATCTAGGGTCGCCCAGCCTGTGGGGCACGTAGGGTACGCGCCCCGACCTGGGGTGGAGGGGTGTTCCGGGAAGCCCGGTACCGGCGGTCTGGGCGGTAGTTACGTTCGGCACGTGTCCCATTCCTTCCTCGCCTTCCGGTCCGTATCTGCGGATGGTGGGGTGCGGTGGGTGGTGGTCGATGCCGGCACCTACGCCCTGCACCCGCAGGCCACGGCCTACCTGGCCTCGCTGCGATCCCGGGGCTGTTCACCGAACACCGAGCGTGCTTACGCGGGCCGGGTGGCTTTGTACCTGAACTACTGCCAGGAACGGGGGATCGGCTGGGCTGCTCCGGGGTTTCTTCAACTCACGGGTCTGCAGCGGTGGCTGGTTGCCGAGCCTCTCGCTCCGCGTTCTGGCCGGCGGCCGTCGCTTGAGCCGCGGTTCCGCTCGCCCGGGACGGCGAACGCGGTGATGACCGTGGTCAGCGGCTTCCTCAGGTTCGGCGCCGTGCACGGCTGGGTCGCGCCGCAGACGGTGGCGGTGCTGTCGGAGCCGAAGCAGTTGTTCCATCTGCCGCCGGGCTACGACCCGGGCGAGGCGGGCCAGTTGCGTACCGTGGAGGCGGCCGCGTTCCGGTTCGCGCTGACCGATCCGGGCTACCAGGACCTCAGCTCCGAGCAGATCGCCGCGGTGATCGTTCTTGCGGGGCGGGCGAGGGACCGGTTCCTGATTGCGCTGCTGGCGTGTACCGGGCTGCGGATCGGCGAGGCGCTGGGGCTGCGCCGCGGCGATATGCACCTGCTGGCCTCGTCCCGCGTGCTGGGCTGCGGCACTGACGGCCCGCATCTGCATGTCCGCCGGCGTACGGACAACCCCAACGGCGCCCTGGCCAAGTCCCGCCGCTCGCGCATCATCCCGGTCACCGCGGACCTGGTCGCCCTCTACACCGACTACCAGTACGAACGCGACGCCGCGGGCCCGGCGGCCGACAGCGAGATGGTGTTCGTCAATCTCTTCCGCGCGCCCCTCGGACGCGCAATGTCCTACCCCAACGCCAAGGACCTCTTCGACCGCCTGGCGCGCACCGCCGACCACCCCTTCCGTCCCCACATGCTGCGCCACTCCGCGGCCACCACCTGGCTGCGCAGCGGCGCGGACCGCGACGTGGTCCAGCGCCTGCTGGGACATGTCTCACCGCTGTCGATGGAGCGCTACCGGCACGTCGACGACACCGAGACCCGCCAGGTCGTCGAACGCGTCCAGGCCCTGCGGGAGCACCCATGAGCCTGGCACTGCGTACGCTGGCGCCCTCCGGCTCGCCGAACCACCTTTCATGGGACACCGGAGCCTGGTGTACCTGGCTGGAGGACCGCCTTGACCCTGGCTGGCGGGCGGGGGAGTGGGACATGCCGCGCTGGCTGTTCACCGGCGACCTTGACGACCCGCGTACCTCCTCCTCCACATGCCGCACCCACAAGTGCGATCTCATCGTCAACAGCCGCAACATCTTCTGTACGTTGTGCGCCGAGCGCCTGAAAGCCTCCGGCCTGGACTCGGACCAGTTCGCCGCGACCCACCAGCCGGTGAGGGAACGCAGCGCCCCCGGCATGGTGACCGTCCGGTGTTCCATCACCCGTGACGGCGTGCAGTGCGTCCGCCCCCGCCACTGCAAGGGCATGTGCTGCACCCACTACGGAGCCTGGAAGTACCACGCCGTCAAGGGCACCGAGGAGGCGTGGCTACGCGACCGAGCCCGCCCCTACACCGAGGTGATTCCCTGTCTGGTACCCGCCTGCCCGAGCCCGTCCTACAACTCCCGCGGCCTGTGCAACTACCACGCCCGCCAGTGGAGCCTGCACAACCGCACCCATCCCACTGACGCCCACGAGTGGGCACCGCGCCAGAGCCCCTACCTGGCCACCCACCAGTTCAGCCTGCTGCCCCTGGGCGACCTGCTGCGCCACGAATTCCTCTTCGCCCTGCAGCAGGCCGACCGGTGGACTCGGATGTTGGAACCCCACCGCATTCGCCACCTCGTACGCGACCTGGCCGACGCCACCACCCTCCTGGCCGACGACGTCGGACCCGACCGCCTCAGTAGCCGCGACGCTGGCGCGGCCCGGATCCTGCAGCGGCTGTGCACCGCCGCCCGGACCGGCTTCGAGGAGTTCACCGGCCGCCCCTTGGCCGATCCCGACGTCCTGGACCTGCGCACCATAGGTTTGCGCACCACGACGGGATCCGCCCCCCGCCACATGTCCGGAACCGCGGACCTGCGCAGCCTCCATCAGCCGTGGCTGCGCCACCTGGTACGGCACTGGGCGACCACCAGCTCCCCGCGTACCGACGTCTTCTCCAACACGATGCGCGCGGTCACCCTCGCCTCCCGCACGCTGGCCCAGCGGCAAGGACAAGGACTGGACCCGGCCGCCCTCGCCTTCGCCGACGCCTCCGCGGTCGTCGACGCCATTCGCACCGCCGTCCGCCAGGACGGCACCCTCTACCGTTCCTCCCAGCGGCGCACCCTCGCCGGCTGCTTCTTCCAGCTGATCGACTACGGCCGCCGCTCAGGACACCTCGATACCCTCGCCGGAGCCTTCACCCGCGACCCCGTCGAGCACCGCATCCGCCTGGAAGAGGTCGACGAGGACGGGATCGGCAAAGCCGTCCCCGAATCCGTGATCCGGCAGCTCGACACCCACCTGCACACGCTCGGCCTCGGCGAGGTCCAAGGCCGCCGTGACATCCCCACCGCCGACCTCCAACTGCTCTACCAGACCGTCTACATCCTCCTGCGGGACACCGGCCGCCGCCCCCTGGAAATCGCCTCCCTGCCCCGCGACTGCCTGGAGACCGACCACGACCAGACCTCCCTGATCTGGGACAACCGCAAACGGCGCCGCCACCGCCGCCGTCTGCCGATCGCTGCCTCCACCGCGGAGGACATCCGCCGCTGGCAGGCCCGCCGCGACCACCTCCAGCTCCCTGCCAGCGGCGATGCTTACCTCTTCCCCGCCCTCAGCGACCAAAGCGCCGACCGGCACCTCAGCGCCAACTACATCAGCGAGACCCTGCGCACCTGGGTCGACTCCCTGCCGGAACTCCACGCCGAAGGCACCGACGTCACCGGCCGCCGCCTCCCCTTCAACCGCTCCCTGATCTACCCCTATGCCTTCCGCCACTCCTACGCCCAGCGCCACGCGGACGCCGGAACCCCCGTCGACGTCCTCCGTGAGCTGATGGACCACCACTCCATCGCCATGACGCAGCGCTACTACCAGGTCTCCCTCAAACGCAAACGCACAGCGGTCGCCGCCCTCACCGCCCACGTCGTCGACCGCCACGGACACCCCACCCCCAGCTCACCCAGCGGCTACGACCTGCGCTCGGTCGCCGTCCCCTACGGCGGATGCACCGAACCGTCGAACGTCAAAGCCGGAGGCGACTCCTGCCCGATCCGCTTCCAGTGCGCCGGCTGCGGCTACTACCGCCCCGACCCCTCCTACCTCCCCGCCATCGAGCAGCACATCAACGAACTGCGCGCCGACCGCGAGACCGCCCGCGCGATGGACGCCGCCGACTTCGTCATCAACGCCCTCACCGCGCAGATCACCGCCTTCGAGCAGATCGTCGAACGCATGCGCCGACGCCTGTCCGCCCTGCCCACAGCCGAGCAGGAAGAACTCGAACAAGCCAGCGCCATCCTGCGTAAAACCCGCGCCGGCACCACACGCCCCCACCTGCCGCTCACCGTCCTCAACCCACCCCGAGCCAACCCACGATGAACCGCCAGGGCAACCCGACTCCGCTGGTACAGGCCCGCCACCGCGACAGCATCAACAAACGCCGCCGCGTCCTGACCGCCATCGAATGCCTCGAGCACGACGGCACTCCCATCACCCACACCGCCATTGCCCGCACCGCCGGCGTCTCCACCTGGCTCACCTACGCCGAAGGCGTCCGCGAACACATCCACGCCGCACAGGCCCGACAGAACGCACAACCCCCAACCGGTCATCGCCCCGCTTCTTTGAGCCCGGCCACCCTGCGCACGGACCTGGAACTCGCGCGCCAGGAGATCACCACGCTCCGCGAAGAACGCGACCGGCTCCGCACCGCCCTGAGCCGTCACCTCGGACAGCAACTCGACGCCCTCAGCAGCCAGGACCTGACCACCCGCATCGACGAACTCACCCAGCACAACCACCAACTGGCCGACCAGCTTCAGCAGGCCACCACCGAGAACACCACTCTCAGCACCCGTGTCGCCCAATTGGAAGACGACCTCGCCGCAGCCCGCACCAGCCTGCGCCGCATGATCCGCGACGAGAACCACAACCCGTAACCCTCCGCTTCGCCGACAACAGACCGGCGGCATGATGACGCGCGTGACCCTCAGCAGCAGCGATCTCCAGCCCGTCCAGATTCCCGGCTATGACGGCGGCCCGTTCACCGACCACCGCGGTTTGCTGAACGAGCACCTTTTCTGGCTCAGTCACCTGGCTTCCTGCGCCCACGACGAGGAAGCCGCCCAGGCGTTGTTCGGCCCAGACTGGGAGGCCGCCGGAGAGTTCCACCGCCACCTACACGAGGCAGCAGACTGGCCGCTGTTCACCGTTCCACTGCGCGCCGGCCACCGCCTCCACGTGGTCTACCGCACGTTCGCGGACGACCCCGGCACCGACTACCTGCTGCACCACCCCGATTGGGAGCAGGCAGAGGTCCTGGCCCGCGACGAGGGGCACTTCATGGGCCCGGCCCTGTCCTGGACCGAGCTGGGCGCCGCAGCCCGGAGCGGAACATCCGGTGGCAGCAGCGACGACCCTGATGCCCGCTTGCTGCTCCTGCTGCCAGCCGTGGGTGATGAGGACCTGCCCGACACGGCCGCCTCCGTCCTCGCGGCCGCGCTGGCCGCCCGGACCATGGTGGACGACCCGCACCACCTGGCCGGTCTTCTCCTTACCGAGCAGGGGCAGCACGGCCCCGCTCGCTGGACGACCGGCCCCGACGGCACCCGCACCAATGACGGCCACTACTCCTACCGCAATCCCGCCAACCCGTTCGCTCTTCCGCCCGACCGTCTGTCCCGAGTCTCGGCAGCGCTCCGCCCGTAATCCACCCCGGCAGACGACCGAACCGGCCTCATGCCCAGTCGAGCCCGAGTGCGGCGAGCAGGGCGAGCTTGTCGGCGGTGAGCTTCGCCCGCCTCGACTTCGTGTTCGAGAGGAAGACACCGAGCCGCACCTCAGTGCCGTCCTCAAGCCGCTCTACGTGGCTTCTGGGGACCTTCACGCCCCCGGTGCGGGCCTTGTACTGCGCCAGGGCCGTAACGCCCCTCTCGAAGGCGCTCACGGCTGCTGTGGGCGCCTTCGCGGGTGCCTCCGGCTCTGGAGCCAGCGGCACGATGCCGAGCTGTTCCAGGCGCTCGCGCTGCCTCTCCGTCAGCGCTGCCCAGATCTCCGGTTTGCGTTGTTTGGCGAGCCATTTCCCGATGTCCATGCCGTGGACCGTGAAGCCGGGCAGGACTTCCGGCTGGCCCTCTTCGTCGCGTACCAGTTCGCGCAGTGCCGCGTAGTGCCGCTGCCAGTCCGCCGGCCATGACGGGTTCCAGTCCTCGTCGATGGCCTTCAACGCGGCGTCCCATTCGGGGTGTTCGGCCAGCGCACCAGGTCGGCGGAGGTTGGACAGCCACTGTCCTACCGGCCGGTCCAGCGCGGTCGCGGAGCGGGGTGCGCACAGTGTCCAGTGCTCCTGGTGGTAGGCGCGGGCGGCTTCCAGGTTCTCTTGGAACCGCTCGTCTGCCAGTGACCAGACCATGCCGAGCTGTTCGAGTCGCCTCGCGCGCTGGCCGGTCATCTGCCCGGCGCCGTAGGCCCGTCGCTGCTCCGCGACCCATTGCCCGAGGGGGTACGCCCCCTCTTTGTGGCCGTACGGAACCCTGGCGTGAGCCTCACGCTCGGTGAACCTCTTCAGCGCCGCCCAGCCGCGGGCCCAGTCCTGCTTCTCGGTGTCGATCACGTTGAAGGAAACCCAGTCCGCGACCATCACCGGGTCACGCGGAGCCGCAAACCGCAGCAGCAGGCGGGATTCGTCCTCGCCTTCCTCGGGCGGCGGGCCGATGTACTCGGACGGCTGCGCGACGTCCTTCTGCGGTTCCTGCGGGATGGCGAGCAGTTCCACGGCCTCTTCATCGTGAGCCCGCAGACCTTCAAGAACCTTAACCAATGGGCGGTAAGAGCCGGAGGTGAACATGTCCTCGGGCTTTTCCCCGGGCTGGAGGAATACCGGCACAATCAAAGAGGCGAGCTTCCCCTGTCCTGGCTTTTGACGGAGCGCGCGTCCGATGGCCTGGACGATGTCGTGCGGCGCGCCCTTGGGGTCGAGCAGGGCGACGCTGTCCACGCTTCTGATGTCGACGCCCTCCCCGAGCACGCGACAGTTCGACAGGACAGCACGCTGCGCCGTGGTGCCGAACGAGCCCAGGACGTCGCGCCGGTGCTCGGGGACGTGTTCGCCGCAGAGCCAGTCCGCCCAGATCCGCTTCGGGTATGTCTCGGGTTGGTCGGCGTGCAGTTTGGCGGCGACGCGCTCCAGGCCCTCCGCGTAAGCCTGTGCCTCTATCGTCCGGTGGTGGAAGGTGATGCACGTCGACAGGTCGTGCTGCGCCATGGTGTGCAGGAGCGCGGCCTGGAGCGCTCCGAGGCGCTGCCCGCGGACTTCCTCGGTGTGCCGTTCCTCGCCCATCAGCCGTTCCGGGGTGACGATCGGGTCCTGGAGCTCCAGGACGATGATCTGGTACCGCGCCAGCAGGCCGCGGGATACGGCCGATGCGAGCGAGAGCTTGTAGAGCACGGGCCCGAAAACGGCCTCGTCGTCCATGGAAGCTGCCATCTCCCTCGGCAGCGGATCGCGCACCCCCTCGGCAACCTCCCGGTTGAGCCGCTCCTGCCAGATCCGCGGCGTCGCTGTCAGGTACAGCCGCCGGTGTGCGGGGATGACGGTCTGGTCGTGGATGTCCGCCCACGCCTTGCCCATCGACCCGGAAGTCCGGTGCGCCTCATCGACCACCGCGAGGTCCACCGGCGCCAGTTGCTGCCCGTAGACGCCCTCGAACGCCTCCGCCAGGACACCGAGGCTGGCGTACGTCGCGTAGATGGTCACCGGCCCGGAGCCGTGCCACAGCGCCAGCTGCACAGGGTTCGTGGTGGAACGCACCCGAAGCCCCCACAGCTCCGGATCGTCCTGGAGCGAACACACCGCAACCGCCGGCCCCGCATGCCCGGCCGCGTGCCACGCCTGCACCGTCTGGGACAGAAGGTCCAGCGTCGGCACCAGAACGAGAACGCGCCCCTTGGGCACAAGCCGCTTTGCCGACGCGGCAGCAATGATGGTCTTCCCCGTGCCGCACGCGGCGTGCACCTGCCCGCGCAGGCCATTGGCGGGAATGCCGCCCGGCGGGATATCGAGTCCGCGCACAATGGCGGCAACGGCCTCGATCTGGTGGTCACGCAGTTTCAGGGGCATTCCCGTGTGCTCCTTTTCGCGGAATGTTGGCGCGCAACAAGAAGGGGAAGTCCGGAGCGAGGAAGGGTTCCGGGGTGATGCTGTCTGATCCCAGATTCTACACAGTGCATCACCATGATGCATCATCCTTAAGTCAAGCTCCGACCCTAGGACGATACGTGACCGATTCTCGCCCCATCGCGTTCGTTTAGTGTGTATGCTGACGGGGTGTCATCGGACTACTCGACTTGCTTGACGGGCACTTGAGGGTGGGGGAGGGGTTCGGGTGGAGCGCAGCGGAGCCCGTCACTGCGGTGGGCCGGCACCCCGTCAGACAGACGATCTGTCACATCCAATGTGGGGTAGTAGCTGGGATTCCCAGTCGCTACACAGGCCCCAGCGTTGATGCACCACCCCTCATAGCGGGCCTCAGGAGGCCCGCTTGCGGGACTCCCTCAATTCGCGCTTGCGCGAATTGACATCCCATCAGAATTCCGTTTACGGAATTCAATTCCCGCGTTTACGCGGGAATTCCGAATTGCGCTTGCGCAATTCGCATTCTATGCCCCGGCTTGCCGGGGCATAT